>CAVOVJ010000009.1:0-301725 GCA_963699835.1 uncultured Gammaproteobacteria bacterium
CCGGCTGCCGCGACAAGGAGCGGAGTCGCCCGCTTCTCCGTCTTCGCGTCGACGGCGGCCCCGAGGGTCTGGAGCACCAGACCGACGGTGGACGAATGACCCTGCGCGGACGCCTGAAACAGCGCGGTGCCGGGACCGCCGGAGTCGCCTTCGATGTCCGCGCCGCGCTCGACGAGCAGTCGCACGATCTCGTCGCGGCCCTTCCACGCGGCACAGGCCAGCGGCGAGAGTCCGTCGCCGCCTTCGATGTCCGCGCCCCTCTCAAGCAGCAACTCGACGAGCTCTGCGTGTCCCTCTCCGGCGGCGTGCGTGAGGGCCGAGCCATGACTGACCGACCGGTCCGGGTCGACGCCCTGATCGAGAAGTTCCCGGACGAGGGCCGTTTCGCCATCCCGGGCCGCCGCGACCAACGTGATCTCGACCTCTCGAACTCGTGCGGATCTGATGCTTGGCCTTATCGTCGGCGCTGACTTTCAGCCCGGCCTCGATCAGCATGTCGAAGGTCGTCTGTCCCGAACCGAAGATGACCGTGTGGCGGAGGCCGGCGCCGTAGTACAGATGGTCTCCCGCACCGGGCGTTTGGCCAACTCCTCGCCGCCCTCCATCTGCTCGTACAACCAGGGCCACGGGCGAAAGCCGAGGTGCTGGTCTCGCTCCCTGAGTTCGTACCGGCTCGCGGAGAACCGCTCGCGCAGCACCCGGTCGAGGTGCGCATTGGCCGCTTCGGCCGAACCGAACTGCGAAACCACCTCGGCCTTGATGATCTCCAGATCCTCCCGCTTGGTCGCGGTTGCCTTGTCGACGCCAATGAATGACCGGTACAGCGTGTTCACCGCCAGAATTTTGTCGTTGCGGTAGCCGGTCTCGACAGCTACGTCGAAGTCGGTGCCCGTCCGGTTTGCGCACAGAAGCTCCCACAAGCACCAGATGCGGCCCAGCGTCGGAACCGGAGTTCCAGCGAAGATGACCTTGCCGATCTCGTCGATGACCTCCTCCATTTCGCCGGGGATCGACCGGATCGCATGCTGGTTGTAGGCGACGAAGTCGATCCACGCGAAACCTCCGAGGTGATCGATGGCGTCGAACGTGCCGATCTCCTGCTGGGGAGGGCCGAGCAGGAGCGAGCTCCACGTGTGCGAAAGAAAGTAGTCGGGCTTGCCGCGCTGCTCCGACGGTACAAACGCCCACAGCGGTGCCTGCAGTGCGATCGTCGCCGGCAGCACGAAGTGTTCGATCAGCGAGCGAACGTTGAGCAGGGCGTAGGCGGGGACAGTCGGCACCACGACATCGGGATGATCGTGCAGGCCCCACATTCCCGCCTTGTTGTGACTGATCGCTCGCTCCGCCGCCTCGATTGACGCCGCGCGCGGCCGGTTGATGCCGTCTGTCTCGGTCTCGTAACAGCCCGATCAGCCACGAAACTCGGACCCCTCGCTGTGAGAGCGGCACGTCGCTTTCAGACCAGCCGTCGGGTGGGGAGGACGCGATCTCTCCGAAAGACGGGAATCGTGCTAAGTCGACGTCCTCGATCATCGCCTGGCTCCTTTTACCGGTCCGGCATGCGAGTTGGTGTCCAATGCCGCCTGGCGTCTCGCGATTCTGCTGCGCGCACAGCCCGTTAACAAGGGGCGCGAGCTGAAGGCGACCGGATAGCCGGGCCTGCGGGTAATCCGTGTCGGTAGTAATCGCTTGTCAGGACGCTCTGCGGACGATGCTAGTAGAGTGCCCCAAGCGTAGCGCGGAGCCATGCCAGTGCAGCGCTCAGCACCTGGCCGGATGCCGTCGGCGTAACGAGAATCACACCCCCTTCCGCAAGGACGGAAAGGGGAAGACCCCAGCGATACACCGGGTGCACGCCTTGGCCGTGTCGTAGTTCGATGAGGATTGCGGCCACAATGATGACGTTTGGCAGGAGGATTCCCCCCGACACCGGCAGCCGGGCCGAATCCGACGGCTTGGCCCAAGGAGCCCGAATGGCGGCCACCGAGCGCACCGGTGCTTGCGAGGAGGACCAGCCGCTTGTGGAACTCCTTCTTCCGTCGGAATCGAAGGGCGAGGGTGTAGAACACCACAAACAGAACCAGGGTGATGAAGACGGCGGGTCCGAGGAACTGCCAGAACGGGGATTGCATGGGTTGTTGAGCCTGCTCCATCTGGACCCCGATCACCACCAGGCCCGTGACATTCTTGCCTATGGCATGCGCGATGCTACTGTAGCCGAGTGCCCGGTGGAGCCGGATCCGGCGCGCAAGCAGGCCTGCCTGTAACGGAAGCAGGAGGTACCAAAGGAAGAAGGTCCACCCGTGGACGTTGAACGGTCGGCGAGACCTCCGGATACTCGCCCGCGAGCATCGGGCCGAAGTACGTGAACGAGAACCCGAGGAAGGCCACGCAACTGGTTGCGAGGCAGAGCCAGAGATAATGAGATGCTCGTCTGCTCCTACTCGACAACGATGTCCCTCCGGTCCCTGGCCGATGGTTCGGTGCTGGGTCGCCGAGACAGCGAATGAGGCGACCTTACTCTTCCGTTGCCGCCGAAGCGGCCAGGTGGAGGGTGTGTGCGGGTCCGAGTCCCAGGACCCGCTGACGTAGGTGTGGCGGCTGGTGAACATGACCAGCACGTTTTGGTTGCCCGCGAAGGCCCTGTGATGGTCCGTGTCCTTCATCAAGTGGTCGCTCAGAAACTCGTGCCCGTCACGCTCCTCCAGGAACACCGGTATCTGCGCGGCGACAGGCCTTCCGTTGGCGTCGCAAGCCGTGACGAAGGCGAAGGGATGCTCGCGGATGAACCCACGGAGTACGGTTTCATCGTTCTCCTTATGATATGGCAGATCGTAAATGGGCTCCCCGGGGTTGCAAATCGTTGAGGTCCGGGTGTGCGCGATTTTCCGCAGAACGGGCAGGAGGAGCCCGGCTGCGCGTGGCCGGAATCGATTGGGCGAGTTGCCTGCACTCGTTAGGCGATAACTCCGTCACGGGTTCGAGGTTTCCGGCATAGCCTCACCTTATTGTCCGGAATCCATTGCTCCAAACCAGTGCTCGGTAGCAAGGTCCAATGGTATCGCTACACTCAGAGGAGTGTACTGCGAGCAAGAGCACTTTCTGTCCATCTACATCCACAACTCGCCAATTGTGTGCCAGAAACTCGTATTTTTTCCCATCAACGAGTACCCACAAAAACGCTCCAGCAGAGCCGCCCCACATGGACACCGATGTTGAGCATGAGAACTGGGATGCGTCCACAACCTCTTCTGGCCTGCCATCGCCCGTGAAGTCATGAAATGTGATCGTCTTTTCCGTCGCATCGAATCTCCCACCCTCAAAACTCGCACATTCGCTTTTGGCCTTCTCGACTATCTCTGCTGCAATGGTCGAGTGCTCGCCGCCCATTACGGATGAGGAAAAACATAGAAGAACGATGTTGACAAATAAAACAGCTTCCATCTCGATTTTCTCCTATCAGTAAATGTTGCTTAACGCCTTGTTAGGCGTCAGCTCGATCATAGATTTCCAGTTCCCAGCGGGCCAATGAAAGACCGGTCGGTTCTGCTGCCAGTTTCAACGCGGCAATTACTCGCTCTTATTCCCGTATGTCTTCAATCTTTGTCCATGCTACCTGATTCTTCAGATAGGTCTTGTTGATCATCACCCTATCAACAGGACAGTTTGGAGGCTCTCCGGCGATTCCAATGCACCACAAATATTTGAGGTGGAGAGTCAGTAGCCTCTGCGCTACGCCTATCTCGTAACCGGGTTGGCGAAGAGCACCTTCGCCAAATTCGCCGCCCACCCTGGACAGCTATTGTTTTGAGAATGCAATGACGATTAGCAAGACCGGGATGATAAGTAGCAGTGGATAAAGCGCTTTCAAAAGCACTGGCAAAGCGGGCTTGCCAGCTTGATATAACTCCATGCGCAGGAAGATGGGGTGCACGAGAACAAAAGACGGAATGACTTTGCAAGACCAAAAAAGCGCGCCAAAATTTTCTGGCATTGGATCGCCAAAGACAAAGTCGCCACACCATATTGCGACAGGCAGCCACGGGAGCAATAGAAGATCTAGCCCCGCATAAATTGCTAAAAGCATTGTACCTAGGATTGTTTTGTCTCCCTCGCTCAAGCCTTTAGACGTTTAACTCTTAGCTGGTTGGCCAATTATTCGTGGAACCGGACCGAATATGCAGGTCGGGTTTTGGGATGTTGTTGGCAATGAATGTGTTGTGTGGGTGAGGGCCTTGTAGCAGGTTATCTGGTGGATATCGGTTGGTGGTAGCCCGATATTTCGGGATGATGTGGCCGCTGGGCAACGAAGAAAGCAGCGTGGCAGGTTGCTGCTGAGTCCGGAGGTGTAGAAGAGGATGGTACATACCGGATTGGTCCTGCAAATTCGGCTGTGGCGGGAGTGTGGATCATCGGTCATGTTACAGGGCTATCGGAGCCGTCGTGCCACCGCGCCGTGTTCGAGCCAGGTACGCGAAGCGATCCGCGTGCGCCATTACAGCCGCGCTACCGGGAAGGCCTGCCGAGGCCGGATCCGGCGCTTCAATCCTCATCAGGAAAAGCGTCATCCGGGCAGAGGGATGCGCCCGAGGTCGAGCGGTTTCTGAGCTCGCCCGTTGCACGGCGCAACGTCGCGGCCTCGACCCAGAACCAGGCGCTGTCCGCCATGCTGTTGCTTTGCCGCACGGTGTTCGGTATCGAGTTACCGTGGATGGACAAATTCTCCGGGCGAAACGACGCCGGCGAGCGCCGGCGGAATCGTCTCGCGGCGTGCCCGGCCCGTTAGGTTGCAACCCTCATTTCAGGAAACACCGCGTTTGTCGCAAAATCAGAGCATGTCGCAACCATCACCGTATCGTCTCGGATTGCCCGCCTGGGCTTTTGCCGGCTGGCGCGGCCGTTATTTCACAGACCGGCCGTCGCAGCTGGCGAGCTATGCGCGGGTGTTCAACGCGGTCGAGGGCAACACGACGTTCTACCGCACGCCCGATGCCGCCACGGTCACGCGCTGGCGCGAGGCGGTGACCGCCACCGATTTCCGATTCTGCTTCAAGCTCCCGCGTACGGTTACCCACGAACGCGATTCCCGATCTTGCGGAACTGGACCGCTTCCTGAAAGCGATTGCGCCGATGGAGCAACACCTCGGGCCGTTGTTGCTGCAGTTCCCGGCCTCGGTCGGACCGCAGCAGCTCTCTGAGCTGGACACGCTGTTTTCGCGTATCCCGCGCGACTGGCGCGCTGTTGTGGAGGTCCGCCACCGCGGGTTTTTCGCCGACCCGGAACCGTTCGCGACATTGCTCGAGCGTTACGGCTTTGGTCGCGCCGTGCTCGACTCGCGCCCGCTTTATCGCGGTGACATTTCGCACCCTGAAGTTGCCGCCGCACTGCATGAGAAACCAGATCTTCCGCTGCTACCGGAGGTGTACAACAGCCTCGCATTCGTGCGCCTCGTGCTGCACCCGAACCCGGAGTTCAACGATCTCTACATCGCCGAATGGGCAAAGCGGGTTGCGGCCTGGCTCGAGGCAGGTCACGAAACGTTCATGACGATCCACTGTCCCAACAATCTCCACTGCCCGCCGTTCGCGCTGCAGTTCAACGAGGCGTTGCGGATTCGCCAGTCCGCGGTGCCGCCGTTGCCGGTATGGCCGGTCCCGCAGCAGCAATCGCTGATCTGAAGTCCGGTTGAGTGCCGGGTTCAGTCAGACAGGGCCGGGCGCCGCAACAGGTCGACGCCGATCCACATTGCCCACAGCGGCAGGATCAGCAGGTTGCCGGAGAAACCGATCATCGACAGCGTCGAATTGTCGAGCAGGCTGCCAAGGCTGTTGATCAGCATGAAGAACCCGAATACCAGCGTCAGCCAGCCAAGCGCGGGGCGTTCGCGTTTGAGCAATCCACCCATGCCGAGCAGCCAGATCGCGCCGGGTACGTTCTGCACCAGTCCCTGTAGACCGTTTTCGATCGAACGGGTGAAGTTGACGAATTCCGTGGCAATCATTTCGCGATTAGTGCCGGCGGCGTTGTCGTAGTCGATCAGCATGTCGGGCCAGGCGCCGACCAGGATGGCGGATGCAATGCCGCCGACCGCAAGAAACAACAATCCGGCGAGAGTATAGAAATCGGCAAACGGCGGGTTGGCCGGGCGCAGCCATCGCCACAGTAGCAGCGCGAGCGGAAACAACAACAGGTAATTGCCGAACAGGTTGCAGATCTGGCTCCAGCGGATGTAGGGGGCCGCGGCAGCGCCCGCGCCAAGGATCGCCTCGGCGCCGGAGAAGGCATCGAGTTGGTAGTCCAGGCCGGCGAGCCCGATCCACAGGCTCGCGATTGCGAGCAGGCTTGCGAGGATCGTGGTCAGCCCCGCCATGCGTTGGAATGCGTGCACGCCGTTCATGTCTCGCTGCGTTCCTCGTCCCACGTCGAGCAGGAATCGTAATCCGCTGCAATTACTATGCGAATGCTTTTATGCTAACTCAGCGAGCCGGTAAGCTGCGCGCCGAGCCGAGCCGAGCCGAGCCGAGCCGAGCCGAGCCGAGTCCGGCTCAGCCGATCCTGCGTAACTGGAACTGCCGCCCCATCATATCGGTGCCCTGGAGTATCCCGCCGCCGGCCACGCCAAGCTGGACCTGGATGACATCCTGTCCGGCCGGCGTGCCCATCATCATCGCGACCACGCTTCATCGTCAGCACGTTGGTGTTCATGTCGAAGCCCCACTGTCCCTGGACGTCGGCCACCATGCCCATCGCACCCTGCCGTCCCTGCACGACGCCGTTCGGGTGTAGCATCAGGTCATACTCGGTGGCCATGCCGAACGCGTTCATCTGGATCTGCCAGCGGCCGGGGGAGAAGATCGAGTTCGGCACTCCCTCGCTCGGGGCCTGGCCACCGAACAGGTCCGGTTTCGCGGTGGCGGCATCGCCATGGCCAAAGGCCAGCAGCACCTGGCTTTGCTGCATCACCTGGAGGTCGCCGGTGCCCTTGACGATACCGTCCAGCGGCACGTCGACGCAGCGCCAGTTCTGGATCACGCCCTCCATCTTTTGTCCCTGCTGCTCTATCCGCATCTGGCGTACCGCCTTGACGCACTCGTAGCGTTTGCCGCCGATGAAAAGCACGTCCTCCTCGTACTGGCTCGGGCCGATCCAGAACTCGGCATTGGCCGGCATTTCCTGCCCCATCTGCTTGAGCATGTCGCCCATGCGGTCTTCGAGCGGTTCGGTGAGATCGACCGTTACTGTCTGCTCCTGGCGCCGTGCGCCGAATACGAACTGCATTTTTGCGACCGCGGTAGTGGCGGTTTTTTCGATGACCTCGCAGGTGCCCTGGCCGGTCATCGACTGGCCCTGTGCATGCATCGTCTGTTCGACATGGGTCCAGTCACCGACCTGGGCCCGTTTGTACGGGTTCTCCCAGTCGACGATGCGCTTGCAGGCCTCGCGAACGCCGGCGGTGACCTCGGCCCAGGCATCGCGTTCGTCGGCAAAGGCGTCGATCGGACGGGCGTCGCCCGGCAATGCCTGGAATTCGGCCAGCCGCGAGTTACCCCACTCCGTGGCGCGGGCCACGATCGGGACCACCTGGCACTTGCCGGCGCGCTCGAGCTCTAGGCTGCGCGCGAGCTCCACCCGATTGACGTAGTCCGAGGCGAGCAGATCCGGCGTGACGATGAACAGCACCAGCCGTGATCTGTCGAGCGCTTTGCGGATGTTGTCGTCCCACTTGGCGCCGGGCTTTATCTCGCTGTCGTTCCAGTCGTCGATGATCTTGTCATCGCGCAGCGGTTGCAGGTAATGCCCGAGCTTGTCGCGATATGCCGCATCCTCGCGCGCATAACTGCAAAAAACCGAGATGTGTCCCATGCGGCCCGTTACCATGACTCACCTCCCTGTTCAGCCTCGCCACAGTCTACACAAGCCCGCGTACCGCGGTCATCGCGCGGTGGCCGGAAGTTTAGCCGAGAGGATAATTCGCTCGCCGGTCTCGCTCACCCCTGCGGGGCCGTCGCCGCTGTGCGTCGACGTTCTGCGCCGACTTCTTCGGCTTGTCGAACCGGGAGATTCGAACCACAGCGTTCGGGAGCCACATACACAAAAAGGCCCCGGTGGGACCTTTTCGTGTATGGCGCGCCCGAGAGGATTCGAACCTCTGACCTTTGGCTCCGGAGGCCAACGCTCTATCCAGCTGAGCTACGGGCGCAGAAACTATTTGTCGAACTACCGGCGTCCCTGCCGCGGCGCGAGCGGGGGGATTGTATCCCTGCCCAGCCATCCCTGGCTGGGCGTTCGGACCGCTGCGTTCGTCTGTTGCCGAACGGTCGGTCCTCACCCAGCTGAGCTACGGGCGCAGAAACTATTTGTCGAACTACCGGCGTCCCTGCCGCGGCGCGAGCGCGGGGGATTGTATCCCTGCCCAGCCATCCCTGGCTGGGCGTTCGGACCGCTGCGTTCGTCTTTTGACGAACGGTCGGTCCTCACCCAGCTGAGCTACGGGCGCAGAAACTTTTGTCGAACTACCGGCGTCCCTGCCGCGGCGGAGCGGGGGGATTGTATCCCTGCCCAGCCATCCCTGGCTGGGCGTTCGGACCGCTGCGTTCGTCTTTTGACGAACGCGCGGTCCTCACCCAGCTGAGCTTTCAATTTCTAGGGATTGCCGTGTTCCACTGCGGCCAGGTCTTCGATTACCTCGATGACTTTTTCGTAGCTTTTGGTCATGCTGCCGGCAGTCTTGTACTTGCCGTTGATGGCGACGAACGGCACCGAGGTGATCTTTAACCGCTGCGCGGTCGTGGCGCCTTTTTTCAGCTTGCCTTCAACGGCGAACGAGTTGAACGTACCGCGGAATTTCTCGCGGTCCACGCCCAGCGAAGCGAAGAAGTCCTCGAGCGCGCTCTCGGTCGACAGCATGTTGCGGTTGATGTGAATCTCTTCGAACATCGGCAAATGGGTCTTGTCGAGTACGCCGAGAATCTCCGCGGTGTAGTAAGCCCGCGCATGCAGTGCCGCGACATCATTGAACATCACCGGCACCCGCTGGACCTTCACATAGCCGGGCGCGTCGGCAATATAGTTATTGATGTGCGGTTCAAAATTAAAACAGTGCGGGCACGTATACATGAAAAACTCGAGTACTTCGACTTCGCCCGGCCCCACGCTGGTTGGCTGTGCAGGTTTGACGGTCTCGTAGTCCTGACCGGCAACGAATTTCGATTTGACGGCGGCCGCGGTCGCGGCCTGGGCCAGCACGATCTCGCTGTGGCTGCCGGTCTCGGTCGTCACCTCCTCACCGGCCTCGACCACTTCCTCGGCCGTGACCTCGGTGGTCGGCGCAGTTTCCGCCTGCGGCGCCTGAATCTGCGGCGCACTCACCACCGGAGCCGGCTCGGGCTGCATATCACTGTCGTCTGCACTACAGGCGTATAACGGCAGCAACGCCGCCAGTGCCCAGAATTTCACCATCCTCATTTCGTCTTTTCTCCTTACGTCCTTACGGCGATTGGTAGCCGCTCGGTATTTCATCGCGCAGGCCCTGGATATAGGCGGCCACTGCGACAATCTGCTCTTCGCTCATTGCCGCTGCGACGTTGCGCATCATTTGGTTCATGTCTGTTTTGCGTTCCCCGCTCGCGTAAGCACGCAGCTGGGCGGCGATATAGGTCGCGTGCTGGCCCTGGATAGACGGATAGTCCGCGGCCGGGTTGCCGCGACCGGAAGGCCCGTGACAGGCACTGCATGCTGCGACATCGCTGGCGCGGTCGCCGCCGCGGTACAGCCGCTCGCCGAGTGCGGCCAGCTCGGGGTTGGTCGTACCGCCCTTGCCCGCCTGCGCCGCGTAGTAAGCGGCGAGATCGGCGATGTCTTCGTCGCTCAGGTTCATCGCCTGCGGCGACATTAACGCGTTCTGCCGCGCGCCGTCGCGAAACGCGGTGAGCTGCGATTGCAGATAGGAGTGATGTTGACCCGCGATACTCGGCCACTCAGGATTGACGCTGTTGCCGTCAGGCCCGTGGCAGGCGGCGCAGGTTACCGATTTGCTCTGGCCCGCTTCGACCGAGCCGGCCGCCAGCGCGGTGTGCTGACGCCCAGGATCAGTAGAAGGGAGGCGAGGATTCTGCTCATTAGCCGAAACTCCGCTTGATGACGCTCTTGTAGTGGCGCCGGCTGCGGCGGTATTGTCCCTCCGGCGGCCGGCACGAAAGGCGAATTGTACACGACACGGACGCTGCGCCGTAACCATAAAAGATGGCTATTATCCGACCCCGATGTCCCTGTATCCCGATGTCCATTTCATCAAGAGCGCGCCGCGACCGGCAGATTTTGTTGCCGACCACGGCGTCGAGGTGGCATTTGCCGGCCGCTCGAACGCCGGGAAGTCGTCGGCCCTGAATGTGCTGGTGCAGCGCCGGGCGCTGGCACGCACCAGCAAAACGCCCGGGCGCACCCAGATGATCAACTTTTTTCACCTCCGTGAAGGCGCGCGGCTGGTGGATCTTCCCGGCTATGGCTATGCCAGGGTGCCGGACAAGGTCAAGGGCCAGTGGCACGACCTGATGGGCGGCTATTTCGACGGCCGGGCGTCGTTGGCCGGGCTGTTTCTGATCATGGACTGCCGTCACCCGATGACTCGCTTCGATGATCTGATGCTGGGGCTGGCGAACTCGGTGCATTGCCCGGTGCACGTGTTGCTGACCAAGGCGGACAAGCTGAGTCGCGGCAAGGCCGCGAGCACGCTGCTAGGCGTTCGCAAGGAGCTGGATGGACGCGCCACCGCGCAACTGTTCTCGGCGACGAAAATGACCGGAGCCGATGAAGCTCGCGAATTTCTCGAGCAAATGCTTGATTCAGAATAAAAAAACCCCGGTGTCCGCCTAGGGGTACGACACCGGGGCAAGCTACCCGGTTCTGGGGAATCCGGGAGCCGGCCCGCTCAGGGAGGGTAGCGGGCGAGCGACGCCAATTCGCTCCCAAACTTAGAGTCAGTCTTGGCAGCCAAGTTCCGCCGGTTTTGCGCGGGGGCCGGGAGGCCACGGTTTCCGTGGCTTTGCCGGCCGGCTGCGGCAATTGCGGATTGGCGGTCCGCGGCCCGCGCCAGACAATATCGCCCGAATATGACGGCGCTCCGCGCCCGCAACCGGGTGACGGACGCACGCAGGAGGACCCGTCATGGGAACCACCGCACAAACTCTGGGCGGTACGCCCGGCGATCGTTCTCTCGAACAGGTTTTACGCGATTTCGAGCCAGTAGCCGGGGCACGCCAACCGGTCAGCGTCCAGCGTGCGCTGCATTTAGCGCGGCATCTGCAAAGCCGCGCGATGCAGTTGCAGATTCCGGCCGAAAAACGCCAGCAGCGCGAACTCGAGCGGATGATGGAGATGCCGCACGACAAGGCGACGCTGATGCAGATGACGGATCAGGCATTGCGCGCCAAGCGCCCGCTGCGCGCGGCCGACCAGCTGATTCACCTGTTCGACGTGCAGGGCATCCCGCGCTTTTTTTCCGCGCTCGACCGGACCTTGCTGAAGGGGTTTCAGTCCTTTGGGCGTTATCTCCCGGGTGTCGCAGTGCCGGTGATGCGGGAGAAAATGCGCGACGAGACCGCGAACGTGATCCTGCCCGCCGAGCCGGACGTGTTGCTGCCGCATCTGCAGGCGCGTTCCAGCGCGGGACTCAGGATGAATGTCAACTTCCTCGGCGAAGCGCTGCTCGGCGAGAAGGCGGCCGAGGCGCGGCTGCAGACTTATCTCGAAGCGCTGCAGAAACCGGAAATCGAGTGTATCTCGGTCAAGATATCGACGATTTTCTCGCAGATTTCGTCACTCGCATGGGAGGACACGGTTGATGTTCTGAGCGACCGGATGGAGTTGCTCTATCGCGAGGCGGCGCGGATGCGTTACCGCCGGCCGGACGGTGCGGAGATTCCCAAGTTCGTCTATCTCGACATGGAGGAATATCGCGACATGGGCGTGACCGCGGCCGCTTTCATGCGCACGCTGGACCGCCCCGGTCTGGAGCAGGTCGGCGCCGGGATTGCGTTGCAGGCCTACCTGCCGGACGCGTGGCACGTTCAGCGCGAGATCAACGCCTGGGCGCGCAAGCGTGTGGCGGCCGGTGGCGCCCCGGTGACGGTCCGGCTGGTCAAGGGTGCGAACCTGGAGATGGAGAAAGTCGATGCGAGCCTGCATGGCTGGGCCCATGCGCCGTATGCGAGCAAGCTGGAGGTCGATGCGAATTACCGGCGCATGCTCCATGAGGCGATGGAGTCGGAGAATCTCACTGCGGTCAGGGTCGGACTTGCCTCGCACAACCTGTTTGAACTGGCCTACGGGCTGGTCCTCGCGTGGGAGCGCAATGCGCTCGACAAAATCCAGTTCGAGATGCTAGAGGGCATGGCGAATCACCAGCGCCGGGCACTGAGCGAGCTTGCCGGCGACGTGCTGTTGTATGCACCCGCCACCCGGCGCGAACACTTCATCCATGCGATCGGTTACCTGGTGCGCCGCCTCGACGAGAATACCGGGCCGGATAATTTCCTCCGCCATGCGTTCAAGCTCGAGGTCGGTACCGAGCAATGGCGTGAACTCGAAACCCAGTTCCTGGCGGCCTTCGACCTCATCCCGGGCCTTAACGCGTTGCCACGGCGCCGCCAGGACCGCAACAAGCCGGTTGCGCCGGTATCCTCGCCGGAGCCGAAGCTGGGCGGATTCCGGAACGAGCCGGATACAGATTTCGCGCTGCCGCAGAACCTGCGGTGGGCGCGCGATCTGATTGCTGAATGGGAGGTGCGGACACAGGTTCCGGTGGAAATTCCGCTGGTTGTCGGCGGCGCGGAAATCCGCAGCGGACGCACCAGTAAGGACTGTGTGGATCCGTCGCGCCCCGACGTGGTCGTCGCCCGTTACGTGGAGGCAAACCGCGACGATCTCGATACCGCGATCGCGACCGCAACCGCGGACCCGGCGGGTTGGCGCACGATGGCGCCGCGTGACCGCGCCGACCTGCTGGCAAAGGTCGCTGCCGAATTACGCCACGCCCGCGCGACTCTGATGGGCGTGGCAATGGCTGACGGCGGCAAGACGCTGCTCGAATCCGATCCGGAGGTGTCCGAGGCCGTCGATTTTGTCGATTATTATCGGCGCGCAGCGCTGTATTTCCAGACCCTGGGCCACGTTGAGGTGAAGCCGAAGGGTGTCGTCGCGGTCATTCCGCCGTGGAACTTCCCGATCGCAATTCCTTGCGGGGGTATCGCCGCGGCGCTGGCCGCGGGCAACTGCGTAATTCTCAAGCCAGCGTCGGACACCGTCTACACCGCCTACGAGCTGTGTTGTGCGTTCTGGCGCGGGGGCGTACCGCGCGAGGTATTGCAATTCATGCCATGCGCAGGCTCCGGGGTCGGCGCGCGTCTGGCCGCGCATCCGGCGGTCGACGCCGTGATCCTGACCGGTGGAACCGACACCGCGCTGAAGATGCTCGCGGCGCGACCGGACATGAACCTGCTCGCCGAGACCGGCGGCAAGGATGCGACCATCGTTACCGCGATGGCGGATCGCGATCAGGCAATAAAGAACATCCTGCATTCGGCGTTCGGCCACAGCGGGCAAAAATGCTCCGCCACCTCGTTGCTGGTGCTGGAAGCGGAGGTGTATGACGACGAGGAGTTTCGCAACACCCTGTGCGACGCGGTGCAAAGTCTCGCGGTGGGATCGGCCTGGGATCGCCGCACCCGCGTCGGGCCGTTGATTCGCCCGCCGGCGGGCGACCTCGAACGGGGCCTGAAGGAACTCGATGTGGGCGAAAGCTGGGCGGTGATGCCGAGGCGGGTCGGTGACAACCCCCGCTTGTGGTCGCCCGGCGTGAAATGGGATGTCAGTCCCGGCAGTTTCATGCACATGACCGAATTGTTCGGACCCGTGCTGGCGGTAATGAAAGCCAGCGACCTCGAGCATGCAATCGACCTCGTCAACCAGACCGGCTACGGACTGACTTCCGGGCTCGAGAGTCTCGATGATCGCGAGCAGGCGTTGTGGCAGTCGCGGATTCGCGCCGGAAACTTATATATCAACCGCCCGACGACCGGGGCGATCGTGTTGCGCCAGCCGTTTGGCGGCATGGGCAAGTCTGCGTTTGGACCCGGGATCAAGGCCGGCGGACCCAACTACGTGGCCCAGTTCATGGAGTTCACGGAAGCGGAAGAGGTCACCGGCACGCGCGAGTGCAGGGATAATCTTCTCGATGCGCTACTCGGCGATTTGCGCGCGGAGGCGGAGTCCTCCCGCGAAGTGACCCTGTCCGACTACGCCCGGCTCGCGGCAGCGGTGGCGAGTTACGAGGACGCGATGGACGAGGAGTTCGGGCGTGAGCACGATCACTTCCTGCTGGTCGGCCAGGACAATATTCGCCGTTATCTTGCGGTTGGCGAAGCCCACATCCGGGTTCATCCCGACGACAGCCTGTTCGAGATTTTTGCACGTGTCGCAGCGGCCCGCTGCAGCGGGTCGCGCGCTATCGTCAGCTGCGATCACGACTCCACTCATCGCGCGGTCACGCTGCTGGAAAAGATAACCGACGCCTGGGGTGGCGCTATCGAGTTTGTTTATCAAAGCGACGCGCAACTGGCGCAGGCGCTGCGCGACGGGCGGGCGCGACGGGTTCGTTATGCCGCGCCGGATCGCATACCGGAGGTGGTGTTCGATGCGGCGGCGGAACCGGGCGTGTACGTGGCGGGCGCCCCGGTGCTGGGTCAGGGCCGCATCGAGCTGTTGTGGTATCTGCTCGAACAAAGCCTGAGCAACAGTTATCACCGCTATGGCAATCTCGGCGAACACGGTGGCGAGGGACGTGCGGCAGTCTTGTAGGGCAAAAGCTGGCGGCAGCCGCTGACCGCGCCGATCAGTCGACGTTGTGTGCGGTCAGGAACACGCCTTTGCCGAGGGCGGCGAAAAAGTCCTGGTAGGGTCGTGGGTCCTCGATCGGCTCGAGGTTGTAGTGGGCGTTTGCGCGCACCAGCAACTGGGTTTCGCCGCGCGGCCGCACGACGATGGTCATGCGAATTTTGTAGCCCTTTAACTTGGTTCCGGTAATCGCACCGAGATCCTCATCGGCCTTGTCGATGACAAACCCGAGGTCCTGCAGCGTGGCAATAACGCTGCGCAACATCGTTGTTCTGTCCGTCGTGTCGAATGCGCGGGTCTGGTAACTGCGTAACTCGACCTGGCTGGGACCGCTCATGATATTCGTGGGGGGTTTGCTGGCACAGCCGGCGCTGAAAAATCCGGCGATCACCACGCATCCCAGCAATTTGCAGACCGGTCTTCATATCTCGTTTGCCTCCAGAAAAGTCGCCTTCGACAGCTTGGCAAAAAACGCCTGGTAGATCTCCGGCTCGTCGATCGGTTCAGCCCTGGACACCTGGCCACGGTCGTTGATGATTTCGCGCTGGATCGTGATGCGCGCAACCGACGCCGCGGGATCGGCGAGGCTGCGGTTCATCACCAGGCATACCCGGACGGTCTGCTCGGTGTCGATCGGGGTCGGGCTGCCGGTCAACGCGGAGACGATCAGCGCGGTCGCTATCTGGCCGACATCCTTCGCATCGATGCGTTTGGATGCACTCAGCACGCCGAGTTCGACGTTCGACTCGTCGATGGCATAGCCGAGGTCCTGCAACACTCCCGCGCCGGCACGGAGCAGCATCGCATCGTCGCTCGTCGCGTAATTTCGGCTCTGGATCCGGCGCTCCTGCAACGACGTCGGTGCCAGTTTGAACGCATCCTCCGGCATGCTGGCACATCCGCCGAGCGTGACTACTGCAAGGCAAAACAGTGCCGCGGCCGCGACTGTCGCTGAACGCTGCATCGATTGTTTCCGGTCGCGCTCAGAATCGCGACGTGTGGTAGGCGAAATCGCGCACCGCGCTGTCCTCATCGAACTTGATAATCACGGTGAGCGTGCGTTGCGTCGATGTCGTGGCGCCAGCGTTGGCGCTGTATAGGCCGACACCCCCGGCCCCGGTGCTGCCGCCGGTGCCGAGAATCAGCGCGCCAATCCCACCGGCCTTGCTCTCCGAGTAGGCGTAATCGGTCGCGATCTTGTCGTAAATCCAGACCTCGCGCCGCTCCTCGTCGGTGGAGACGATATTCGGCGAGCCCAGCACGATGGCAACCTCGGCGCCGGACATCCCGACCCGGATCTCCTTCTGTACCGCGCCAACGGTGACCCGGTCGGTGCTTTCGTCCTGCACGGCGTCTTTGTGCCGCGCGGCCGATACACAGCCACCGAGTGCGACCGCAACGATGATCGGAATAATGTATTTGTTCATGGTTCAGCCCCCCGCTGAGCGCTTGCACGGGCACGTATTAAGCGCCCGTTTTGCCGTGATTCAACTGCTATAACGCGGCAGGCGGAAAAGGGTTGATCCGGAACTGGCGGAAACCGGGGAAATGAGCCGGATCAGGCGGATCGGCTCCGATCAGTGCAGGGAATGACGAAGCGCGTGGGTGCTGCTTTAGTGCGCCTCGTCCCAGTTGGCGCCGGTTGCAGCATCGACCTTCAGTGGCACCCGCAGGCTGGAGGTACCCTCCATCAGCCGGACCAGTTCGGCCATTACCGTGGCGGCGGCGCCCTGCTCGACTTCGAGCACGAGTTCGTCATGGACCTGCATGATCAGCCGCGCGGGCGCAGCGCCTTGGTCGAGCCATGCGGCGACCTCGATCATCGCGAGCTTGATGATGTCCGCCGCGGTACCCTGCATCGGCGCATTGATCGCGCTGCGCTCGGCATACTGACGTCGCTGCGCGTTGCGCGAGCGGATATCGGGAAGATAGAGCCTGCGCCCGTGCACCGTCTCCACGAAGCCCTGCTCGCGCGCCTGTTCGCGGGTGCGGTCCATATATGCCTTGACCCCGGGATAACGATCGAAATACAGGTTGACATAGGCTTGCGCCTCGTCGCGCGCGATCCCGAGCTGGCGCGCCAGGCCAAAGGCCGACATGCCATAGATCAGGCCGAAATTGATCGCCTTGGCCGACCGCCGCTGGTCCGTCGTCACCGCATCCGGCGCGACACCGAAAACTTCCGCCGCGGTTGCCTGGTGGACATCGCGGTCGGCGGCAAAAGCGTTGAGCAGGCCTTCATCCTCGGACAGGTGCGCCATGATGCGCAACTCGATCTGCGAATAGTCGGCTGCCAGCAACAGCCAGCCCTCGGGCGCGACGAATGCCTTACGGATGCGCCGCCCTTCCGCGCTGCGAATCGGGATGTTCTGCAGGTTTGGATCCGACGAAGACAGCCGCCCGGTCGCGGCCACTGCCTGGTGATAGGAGGTGTGAACCCGGCCGGTGCGGGGGTTGACCTGCGCCGGCAGTTTGTCGGTATAGGTGGATTTCAGCTTGGCCACGCTACGGTAGTCGAGGATCAGCCGTGGCAGCGGGTAGTCCTCGGCCAGTTCCTGCAAGACGTCCTCGGCGGTGGAGGGCTGGCCCTTCGGCGTCTTGCGAATCACCGGCAATCCCCGCTGTTCGTAGAGTATCTGTTGCAGTTGTTTCGGCGAGCCGAGATTGAAGCTCTGCCCGGCCTCCTCGAACGCCGCGGTTTCGAGCTCGCGCATCCGCTCGGCGAGTTCGCGGCTCTGGGTGTCGAGCTGGTGCGTGTCCAGCAGTACGCCGTGACGCTCCATGCCGAGAAGGACCGGGATAAGCGGGCGCTCGATATCGGCATACACGCTCTCGAGCGCAGGCTCCGCATGCAGCTTGGCGGCCAGCAGACGGTGTAGTTGCAACGTGATGTCGGCATCTTCGGCGGCGTAAGGTGCGGCGGTATCGAGCGGGACCTCGTTGAAGGTCAGCTGCTTCACGCCCTTGCCGGCGACCTCTTCGTATTTCGTCGTGGTAACGCCGAGGTAAAAAGCCGCGACGGAATCCATGTCGTGGCGGGTCGCGGTGCTGTTGAGCACATAGGACTCGAGCATCGTGTCGAACGCCATCCCGTCCAGCGCGATGTCATAGTTGGCGAGGATGTGTGCATCGTATTTGATGTGGTGACCGATCTTTGGCCGCGCGGCGGATTCGAGCAGAGGTTTCAACCCGTCCAGCACGCGTTCCCGGCTCAATTGATCGGGTGCACCGGGATAGTCATGCGCCACCGGCACGTAAGCAGCCTCGTGTTCGCTGACGGCAAACGATACGCCGACCAGTTCGGCATCCATGTAGGAGAGACTTGTCGTTTCGGTGTCGAAGGCAAACACGTCGGCGTGCTCGAGCTTCTCGAGCCAGCGTCCGAACGACTCCTCGCTGAGCACGGTCTCGTAATCGGTGGCGGCTGGAGGGGTCGCGCTCGCGGCCGGGGCTGCGGCCGCGCCATCCTCAGCGGTATCGCCACCGTGGTCGCCACCCGGTAACTGGCGTAGCAGACTTTTCAGCTCAAGCCGCTGGTAAAGTGCGCGCAGCCGTTCGTTGTCTGCCGCGCCGGGAACCAGCTCGTCGGCGCCAACGTCGAGCTCGACGTCGCAACGAATCGTTGCGAGTTCGCGCGACAACGCCAGTTGGTCGAGATTCTCGCGCAGGCTTTCGCCGACCTTGCCCGGAATTTCCGCGGCGGATTCGACCAGCCGGTCGATGTCGCGATACTGCTGCAACCATTTCGCCGCCGTCTTCGGGCCGACTTTCGGTACCCCGGGAATGTTGTCGGATTTGTCGCCCACCAGCGCCAGGTAGTCGATGATCTGGCCGGGCTCGACCCCGAATTTTTCAATCACGCCGTCATGGTCCAGCATCGTGCCGGTCATCGTGTTGACCAGCGTGACATGCGGGCCGACCAGCTGCGCCATGTCCTTGTCGCCGGTTGAGATCAGCGTGTCCATGCCCCGGTCGGCGGCCTGCTGTGCCAGCGTGCCGATCACATCGTCCGCCTCGACCCCCGTCACCCGCAGCAATGGCAGACCCATCGCCTCAACCGCCTCCAGCACGGGTTCGATTTGCGAACGCAGTTCGTCCGGCATCGGCGGCCGGTTCGACTTGTACTCGGCGAACAGCTTGTCGCGAAACGTCGGACCGGACGCATCGAAGACGACGGCGAAACGCTCGGCCGCGGTCTCGCGGCGCAATTTGACCAGCATGTTCAGCACGCCATGCACTGCGCCGGTCGGTTGGCCGCGTGAGTTGGTCAGTGGCGGCAGCGCATGGAAGGCGCGATAGATATAGGACGAGCCATCCACCAGAACCAGCGGGGCCGACTCGCTCATTGCGCTTCAAGGACCTTACGGTCCTCTTCTTTCTGTTCGATCGTATCTGCGACATCCTGCGCGGTGCCGGGTCCGGCGGGGACTTCTTCCGCGGTGCCGTCGTCCGGCAGGTACAGCGGGCCTTTCTGGCCGCAACCACTAAAAATTGCGAGGCCCAGCAGGCTGGCCAGGATTACGGTTCTGACCGGCGCGCGCTCATTGTTCGTGCTCATGTCCTCGGGTCCTGTCTGGAGTCGCGACGTTGCAAAATCGCCATCGTCAGGCGGGAGATGCATATTAGACGATTGTCCTGGTCGCAAATACGGATTTCCCATACCTGGGTGGTCTTGCCGATATGAATCGGCCGCGCGGTGCCCACGACCCGGCCGTCGCGGATGCCGCCAATGTGGTTGGCGTTGATGTCGAGGCCCACGCAGTATTCTCGCGCGGGATCGAGCGTCAGAAACGATGCCATGCTCCCCAGCGATTCGGCGAGCACCATCGAGGCGCCGCCGTGGAGCAATCCGTAAGGTTGCCGGGTACGCTCATCGACCGGCATGCTGGCACTGAGAAAATCCGGCCCCAACGCCTCGAGCTCGATGCCGATATGGTGGTCGAGATGGGTGCCGTCATGGAATCTCTTGACGGTATCGAGCGTATAACTCTCGTCGAACCAGATGGTCATGTCCGTTCTCCGGGGTCAGCCCCGCCCGATATCTGTAGAATCCCGTTGCTCAGTCACGGGATGGCGAGCGCAACATGATAGAACAGCTGGAAACGATCGAGGTACAAACCGGGCCCGAGCCGCGCCACAGCGTGATCTGGCTGCATGGGCTGGGTGCCGACGGTCATGATTTCGAACCGATCGTCGGCCAGCTGGGGCTGCCGCGCGACGCCGCGGTTCGGTTTGTGTTCCCGCATGCACCGGTTCGTCCGGTCACGATCAATGGCGGCATCCCGATGCGGGCGTGGTTCGACATTCTCGGCATCGATCGCAGCGCGGTCCAGGACGACGCGGGAATACGCGACAGCGCCGAGCGGGTGAGCCGCCTGATCGATCGCGAGTGCGATCGCGGTATCGAGGAACGCAATATCGTGCTCGCCGGTTTTTCCCAGGGCGGTGCGATCGCGCTGCATCTTGGACTGCGGCGGGCCTCTCCGCTCGCCGGCATTATGGCCTTGTCGTGTTATTTGCCGTTGCCGCAACGACTGGCCGCCGAACACGACAGCGCAATGAATACGACACCGGTATTCGTCGCCCATGGCAGCGGCGATCCGGTCATCCCGATCGCCATGGGGCGTGCCGCCTTCGAGGCGGTCGCGGGGCTGGGGCTGCTGGCCGAGTGGCATGAATACCCGATGCCGCATGCGGTTTGCCCCGAGGAAATTCGCGACATTGCGGACTGGCTCGGCCGGGTTTTCGGTTTCACCGCCGCATAGGCCGGGTGCCAGTTGCCTAGCGGTCCCAGGTGTAGAAAACGTCGGCGCTGTTCTCCTCCCCGGACTCAGTCAGCAGGATCAGGCGCTCGGTGATGTTGAGGCGCAGCCGCAGCGTGTTGATCGGCTCGAACAAGCCGAACCCGTAGCTCAGGTAGATCCGCGGCGTGATGAAGCGGCCGAGCACGAGCTGGCTGTCATCTTCGCGCCCTTCGCTGCGAATGCTGATCTCGTCCAGCCCGAGCCGATTCGATAGATCGCTGACGGCAAGACCCGCGCTCGCCGCCGCCAGCGCGCCGCTGGTCTGGTCTACGGATTGTTCCTGCTCGGCATCGAGCGACGAGGGCGGTCGCGAAAATGCCAGATAGGAGATGATGTCGCTTTGCCGCATCGGTGGGTTCGAGAACAGCGAGACGGTCGGCGCAAGCAGTGTGCCGCTGACGTTGACGCCGACCAGCACGGTCTGCATCTGGCGTACGCCGCGCACCGAGAGTCCCGGATTGGTAATCGGGCCGCCGGCGAAAAGCAGTACACCGGAATCGATGTTCAGGCGGGCTGAGCCGATCGCATACGTGCCATTACGGACACGGAGTTCGCCCGTACCGACGGTAATGCCCTGCGGGTTGGAGATATTGAGTCCGCCGCCGAGGGTCGCGGAAAGACCGAAACCATCGAAGCGGACGTTGTCGCCGAGCGCGACATCGAGATCGAGAGTGAGATCGCGCTGGCGCTGAATCTCTATGTCCGCCGCCTCGCCGATGATCACGGTGTCCGCGGACGGCCGTCGTGCGCTGGCGATCGTGAGTGGCTGAATCCGTGCAAACGGGATGTCTACCCGGCCACTGATCCGCAGCGCGTCTTTTGCCAGCGTGATGTGGATGTCGGGTGATACATTGACCCGGGCCTGCGGGATGTTGACGGCGTTCGCGTTGTCCCCGGTCAGCCTGAGGGTTCCGGCGACGCCGTCTTCGATCCAGTCGAGATGTCCGGCAAGACGGATGCTGCCATCGCCCGAGCGCGCTTTTGCGTCGAGATCGACGCCGGCCAGGTCGGCGTCGGCCGTCAGCGAGATGTCTTCAAGCAGGGCGCCCAACTCGGTCAATTCGGCGGTTGCGTTTTCCAGCGTGGCGCGGCCATCGAGCGTCGGGGCAGCCGGCGTCCCGCCTAGTGTCGCGTCGACCCGCAGTGCGCCCTCCAGGCGGGTGAATTCACGGAAATGCACCGGCGCACGGGCAAGATCGGCGAACCGCACGGACAACGTTCCCGACAAGGGTGCAGTGAGCGCATCGGGAGTTCCGGATCGCGGCGTTTCAACCACGAGCTGAGTGTAATCTTCATGGCCGAAATCGATCCTGAAACCGGCTGCGGCCCGCTCCGGGGTGAGGCGGAAGTCCGCGGCCGCGCCGACAAAAGCAATCTGGTCGAACGTGCCGGTAACCCCGAGCTGGAATATCGACCCGCCCTCGACATAAAAGGAACCGTCCGCCTGCCATGGCGAACCCGCGTTCGCGAAAAGCCGTCCCTGTCCGGAAATCACGCCGCCAATCCGGAGCGGGTCGGTGGAGAATAACTGAAAATAGGGTAGCAGCGATGGTAACGCCAGATTCCTGACGCTCCAGTTGCTGAGCCAGTCTTCGTTGGCGTGCCAGGCGCCCTCGATACAGGCGGTAGCCTTGTCCCGGCGCAGACACAGCGAACGCATGAGTCTTGCGCTGACCGGGTCGGCGGTAAAGCCGGTCACGGCCTGACTTGTCCACGGCTCGTCGCCCGTTGGGCCAAACGCAAGCGTTTCGATTTCGCCGCGCCAGCCGGTGCCGGCCTGGGTCGCCCGAACCGCGAGGTCGAGATAGAGTTCGCCGCCGCTCATTTTGGCCGTGAGCCGGCGGATGCCCGCTTGCGGTCCGAGATTGATGTCGAGGTCACCGAAATTTGTCTCGCCGACCGATAGCCCGCCCGCGCTTGCCCGCAGCGTACCGGTGGCGGGTTCGCGTGGATCGAGATCGAAGGTTGCCGTGACCGCGGCGCTGGAAAATGCGCCGATGCGGGTGTCTTGGCCCTCGACTTCACCGCTCAGCCGCGGCGTCGCGGTCGTTCCGGACAGTGTTCCGCTTGCTGTGACGGACCCGGAAAGGGCGCCGTGAATCGCATCGAGTTGCGCGGCATCGAGGGTGAAATTCAGTTTGTTGTCCGGCCCGACCCGCCCGGAGACCGCCAGGCTGTTGGGTCCCTGGCGCAGGCGCAAGGCTGAAACGGTGATATTGCCAGCGCTGCCGCTTGCCGCCAGGTCGCCCTCGACCGGGTAACCGCCGAGTTGGCCGCGAAGGTCGGGAATATCAAGCGAGAAAACGGGCGCGGGTTCGCCGTCGGCAAGCTCGAGAGTACCCGCAAACGACAGGTCGCTAGCGAGGCCGCCAGCGAGGGTTGCGGTGTTCAGGTTCATTCCTTGCAGCGCCAGTTTCAGCGTCGCGGTCTGGTGCCAGTCAGCCTGGCCCGAGGCACTGATCGTGCCGCCCAAAGTCTTCGCATCGAGCGATCTAAGTTGCAGGGTCCGCTCGCCGAGAACGAGGCGGGTGGTGACGTCAGCGGCGCCGGTTGCCGCAGTGTGCAGATGAAAACGGGCGTCGGCGCTCAGGTCGGCGGGCTGGCCGGCAACGGCCATGGTGCCTTCGCTGCTTGCCACCGTAGCCTCGCCCTGCACCGGCCACTGCAGCATGGACCAGTCGAGTTTGGCCGCAAGCTGCTGGCTGTCGAGTGCATAAACGCCGCCAATACGCAGCCGCGAGGGCAGGTCTTCCAGTGCAATCAGCGCATTTTCTACGCTGATCTCGTTGCCGTCGAAGCTGGCATCGAGGTCGAGCTGGACGGCATGGAGGAACACGTCTGGCCAGTGCAGACGTGCCGTCCCGCTGACCTGCCTGCCACTGCCGCCGGCCTCGATGCGAACGTCTGCAGTGCCGGCGGGGAGAGTTTCGAGGATCTGCGACGGTGCAATTGCGCTGGCGTCGATTCGCGCTCGCCAATCCGGGGACTGCAACGGGCCGCTGGTATCGAATTGGATGTTTGCTACCGCGGGCTCGGTGAGGGCGGTGCGCGAAGTCAGCCGCGAGAGATTGCCGTCAATCTGGCTACGCCCGGCAAGCGGCGGAAGTGCGCTGGCCTGATGGCGCCACGCAGTGTCCAGCTGCAGCTCGTGCGGTGCGCGTGGTGCGATTTGACCCGAGAGCTCGAGCGCGGTTTCGTCTGTCTGCAGCGCCGCGCGGGTGAGCACGATATTGCTGGCGCTGTACTCCCCGGCGAGTTCGAGCCGGTTGAGCGTAACGGGTGCCCGTTCGCGCCCGATCCAGGTGAGCGCATATATCTCGGCCGCGTCGATCTTCACCGCGAGGTCCGGTGGCGTGAATTGTTGCGCCGTGGGGGTGTTCGTCGCCACGCCGGTTTCCCGAACTACGACTCCGGCCGCGCGCAGCGTCTCGATCGTGAGCGCGCGTGGGAAGCCCACGTCCGGCGCCCAGTCCAATTCAAGATCCTCGATCGTGATCGTGACATCCGCGAGGACGATCGCAAGGCGCTTGGCAAGAATGGGCCCCGCCAGCCGGCCCTCGAGCGAGGCATATTCAATATCCGCATCGAAATACGCGCCGATCCGGGTGACCGCGAAACGCAATCCGGCGCTGCTCGTAAGCAGCCATGTGCCGCCGCCGGCTGCCAGGGCCAGCAGGAGCAATAGCAGAATGAGCGTCCAGCGCCTCACAGGTCCGGCCCGATGCTGATGTGCAATTGCCTGGAACTGTCGCTGTCGGTAATGCTACGGGCGATATCGACGCTGATTTTTCCAACCGGCGAGAAGTAGCGCACGCCGAAACCCAGCGATGCCACGAAGTCGTCGTCGAGAGAGTCGAACGCATTGCCGCCATCGGTGAATATGGCCGCACCCCAGTTGTCGAACAGCCGTCGCGTGAATTCGAGCGTGCCGGTCGCGAGGTAACGTCCGCCGATGCGTTGGTTGTCCTGGTCGCGCGGACTCAACGATCTGTAACTGTAGCCGCGAATGCTGTTATCGCCACCGGCGAAAAATCGTTGCGAGGCCGACATGTTGGAAAACGAGCCGGTGAGGATCGCGCCGCCCTCGCCACGTAGCAACAGGCTATTGCGCGATCCCAGCGGAAACAGAATCCGTGCCCGTGCCTCGATTCGGGTAAAACTCGCGCTCGCGCCAAGCGCGGTATGCGATCCGCTGAGTTTGCTGTGGACGCGGAATCCGCGGGTCGGGCGAAGCTTGTTGTCCGAATGGGTTCGGCTGAACCCGATCCCCGGGACAAGGAAAGTATCGTGCTGGGTGGAACTGCCAAAGTCCGAGTCCTCATCGATCAGGTACAGGTCGATGATCCGCTGCCATGGCCCGAAGATCTGGGTCAGCGTGGAACCGAGTTCGTAGCGATTGCTCGTGATATCGCCGGGTTCGTCTTCGATGGTCGCAAAACTCAGGGTCAGCCGCTCCAGCGCGGGATCGCCAACCGGTATCGCGTAGCTGGCGCGACCGATCGTGGTCACGCTCGAATAGCGAACCGTTGCAAGCAGGCTGTGGCCGCGCCGGTTAACCCGTCGATTGGTCCACGCCGCGCTGATCCTCTCGGCGGTGTCGGAGGCGTAGCCCAGACCGAGGCCCCAGCGGTGTTTTTTTCCGGCCACCGCTCTGACCCGTATCGGCACGCGCTCGTCTGCCGCCTCGGCAAGCAATGGCACGACATCGATGGTACTGAAGAACGCGGTGTCGAAAAGGATGTTGGTGCTCGACAACAGCAATTTCGAGTCGTAGAGATCGCCCTCCCTGAAACGCAGGTATCGGCGCAACAGGTTTTCATTGATTACATCCTGCTCAATATTGATTTCGCCGAAGAAATAGCGTGGACCGGTGTTATAGGTGATAAAAGCGTTCGCGATGTTTCTGACTGGGTCCACCTCCAGCCGGCGGCGGACAAAACTGCCCTGGATAAATCCAAATTCGTTTGCGACCTGGCGCAATTTCCGCTTGGTGTTTTCATAATCGGCGTGGATCAGCCGATTGCCCGGACGCATGAGCGGCTCCTCGACGATCAACAGGAAATCGGGATGAGTCTGACCCGGGCCGATTACCTCGACGACGACTTCCTGGAGTATTACGGGAGGACCCGGGTCGATGTCGATAACGGCCTTCCAGTTGTCGCCGACGCTCTCGAGGCGGGTTTTGATTTCCGGGTTGTAAAACCCGTAGGCCTGTAGCGCCTCGCTGGCCTCGCTCTCGGCGCTGGCGAACAGCTGGCGCACGCGCTGGTCATTTATGACTTCAACCGTCGTGAACATGGAAAGCGAAAGGAGCGCGCGAACGTTGGACGCGATCGAATCCTCGACGCCATTCACCACGATTTCGATTCCGGCGTTGACCGGCACGGTCGCGATCAATCCCACAATCGTCAGAACGAGGGCGGCGGCGCGCGTCATGTGGCAGCTTAGCCCCACGCGGCCCCGTCTCAGTCCAGATTCTCTATCTGAATCGGGGCCAGGCCACCGTCCGGTTCGAACCCGATAATACGCGCGTAGAAGGCGAGTTCCGCTTCGAGCGCACGCTGAATATTGTCTGGCCTGGCGAAAGCCATGCGCTTCGCCGGCAAAGGCCAGGTAGGCGACCGGGATCCCGCGCTTGCGCAAAATTTCCACCATGTGCTCAGATTGCCCGGGTGGCACCACCTTGTCATCGAGTCCCTGGAAAAAGATAACCGGACAGCTGATTTTTTCAGCATGGCGACTCGGTGAGCGCGCTTCGAAAATCGCCTCGCGATCGCCGTTCAATCCGAGCAGCTGGTGGTCGTAATGCGATTCGAACTTGTGGGTATGCGCGAACATGCTTTCGAGGTCGCCGATGCCGTAATAACTCGCGCCGGCGCGGAACGCGTCGTGAAACGTCAATGCGCACAACACGGTGTAGCCACCGGCGCTGCCGCCGCGAATGACCATACGGGTGTTGTCGGCAATGCCCTCGTCGGCGAGATGATGCGCACCGAAAACAGCATCGTCAACGTCCGCCTGACCCCAGCGCCCGTACAGGCTGTGGCGGTAGCGGCGGCCGTAACCGGTGCTGCCGCGGTAGTTGACGTCCAGCACGCCGATGCCACGACTCGTCCAGTACTGGGTACGCAGATCCAGCGCGGGGCTGGATGCGGCGGTGGGGCCGCCATGGCACTTGACCAGAAGTGGCTCCCGCTCATTTTTACCCGGGCGGAAACCCGCGTTGGTGGCGGGATAATAAAGGGCATGCGCGGTTTCGCCGTCGCTGGTCGGATACTCGACAGCCTGCGGCACCGCGAGCATCGAGGTATCCATGTCGAGCAACTCCGCTTCGCGCAAAATACGCCAGCTGTCGTTGCGAAGATCGAAATCGATCACCGCCATCGGCCGGTCCGCCGCGCCGGCCAGAATCAGCGCGCGGTCGCGTTCGACATGAATCTGTTCGATATGGCTATAGGGAAAGATCACCGGCTGGGCGCTGCCGTCTTCGAGGCTGATTCGATAAAGTCGTGAGCGCCCGTCGGCGATGAAACTGCCGACAGCGAGTGGCAGCTGGCACAGCCCGTAACTACGCATGGCGAACATCCAGTGCGGCTGCCCGAGTTCCGCCTGCTCGTCGGTGAGCTGCCGCACTTGCGCGCCGTCCCAGCGGTACAGGTTCCACCAGTTGCCGGCATCGCTGACGAAATACAGTTCGGACTCGCGCCATTCCGGTTGCAGCAACGCGGCCGGCTGGTCGCCGCCAATGCGACGCGGGTGGAGGGCCTGACCGTTTTCGTCCATATCCGCGACCCAAAGCTCCGTCTGGTCCCATGGCAAATGCGGATGGTTCCAGCTCAGCCACGCAAGTTTTCGCCCGTCCGCGGACAGTCGCGGCGAACTGTAGAAATCGCAGCCACTGACCAGATCATGGGTACTGCCGTCACGCAAATCCACAGCCACCAGGCTGTTGACTGCCTCGCCGTCTCCGGAATGGTCCTCGCATACCGCGATCAGGCGGTTGCGGGCCGGGTCATGGCAAAGGTCCGCGTACCGTCTCTGGCCGGGTTCGGTAACGGCGCGGGGAGCGCTGCCAATGTCTGTCTCGTAGATGCGCTGGTCATCGAAGTTGACGAACCAGCAATTGCCGCCGCTCGCAAGATAAGCGCCGCCACCGTATTCGTGAACGGTGCTGCGTGCATTGAACGGTGCCGGCGTCAGGTCGGTCGTCTTCCCATTCGTGTCGAGGCAGACGAGTACGCTGCGCCCGTTTTCCTGCGGCCGGCTCTCGATCCAGTAACAACGGCCCTGGCTGAGGCTGGGCTGGACCAGTCTGATGCTGCCGCTCACGATTCGCTCGGCGGTCACAGGAGAAGCCCAGCTACCGAACGGCGCTTCGGTCAGAATCGCCTGCTTCATGCTGTCTGCTCGCTATCGTCGGAGATCATCACGAATTCGAAGTGACGCTGTCCGCTCATCTCTCCATCCACATCGAAATGCCTCTCGCAAAACCTGACCTGCCCGTCGTGGGCAACTTTTATCACGGTCGTGCTGCGCGTTCCGTAGCGCGGGCTGACAATAAAACATGCCGACAGCATACGCTCGTACTCCAGTCCCACGCCGGTATCGGGCAAATCCGCGTCCGCCGCAATCTCACGGTCGGCGAAAATATCGAACATTGCTGCCTCGTCCGGTTCGTCCAGTTCCAGCAAGCGCCTGATTCTTCCCGTTGCCTTGATGACCTTGGGCCACGGGGTATCCACGGTGTCATTGGAAAGACCATGAACGCCAGCGGACAGCATCGTGCAACGGCCGCTGCGGCTATTGAAAAAGTGTACGTCCTTTTTGTCGCCCAGGACCAGATTGAATCCGGCGAAATCCCGCGCTCGCGCGCGAAGCGTGTCGAGGTAGTGCTTTGCTGCTGCGCCGCCCCGTATGAACTGGGTAACGAGTTCTCCGCGCGACGGTGCGCCGGGCGGCGCCGGCGTCACATCGCGGATGTTGGTGACGGCACCGAAACGGCCGCGATCGTCGATGCCGAGCCAGGTGCCGCCGGCCTCGATGTCGCGGCCGGCAAGCATCGCGGGTTCTCCGCTCCACCATCGCGCCGCCTCGGTAGCGCGGTCGTGAAATTCGTCGCGATTGCCCGCCAGAATGAGACGATAGCGCGGGTGGGCGTTGACGGCGAAGACCAGCAGGCACATGGGGCTCCCCGGACTACCAGCTGCCGGCGGATGGCAGTCGTTGCAGCAGGGTGCCTTCGTCGCCCTGGTCAAACCATTCTTCTATAAGGCGAAACGAAATCGACACCCGGGGCGGCAATTTGGCTGCGCCGTTGAGGATGTCGCGTCGGGTGAACCAGCGCGCGTCCTCGAGTTCGTCGTCCTGCAGTGCTATTTCCGTGTCCGCCGCCTGAGCATGAAACCCGAGCATCAGCGAGGACGGGAAAGGCCACGGTTGCGACGAGTGATAGATCGGGTCGCGAATCCGAACCCCGGTTTCCTCATAGACCTCGCGGGCGACGGCGTCCTCGAGGCTCTCACCGGGTTCGACGAATCCGGCTATCGTCGAGTATCGCTGCGCGGGCCAGCTTGCCTGGCGTCCCAGTAAACAACGCTCGCCCTCATCGACCAGAACTATGATGGCGGGATCGATGCGCGGAAATTGCGAACGCCCGCAATCCGGGTCGCTGCAGCACAAGACGTGCCCGCCGCTTTGCGCTTCGTTGCGCGCTCCGCAACGGCCGCAGTACTGATGCTCGCGATGCCACAACAACAGGGCGCGGGCGCAGGCGAGCAACGCCGCATCGTCATCGCCAAGCAGCGGTCCGGAGAGGCGCAGATCGGCAAGCTGGCCGTGCGCGGCAAGCTGCTCCTCTGGCAAGTGGCTCAGGTCGACAGCGAAGCAGTAATAATCGAGATGGCGGCCGAGCAACACACAGCGGCCAGGCTCGACATCCTGCCACGCGTCCGCCGTGACCAGCGCGGCGGACATCGGCTCACCGGGTTGCAGCAGGCTGCGGCCGCGATGCATGGGGATCAGCCGTGCGGCGGGACCGCCAAAAATCTCGTCGATCTCGGCGAGATTGCGGCGCAGCTCCGCGGCGCGGTCGAAATGCTTTCCTCCGAATAAATGTACCGTCATCGCAACGATGAATTTCCGTGTCAGTCGAGATCGAGAGGCGCATCGGCTACGATCAGACCGTCCTCATCCGCGTAGAGATAGTCTCCGGGAGCCACGGCAATGCCGGCAATGTTTATCGTGACGTCGGCCTCGCCGCGATTCTGCTTGCGGCTCTTGCGTGGATGGGTGGCGAGCGCGAGCACTCCGAGCGCCATAGTGGCGATCTGCTTGCTGTCGCGGATGCAACCGTTTATCACGATACCCGCCCAGTCGTTGCGTACGGCAAGCGCACCCAGCAGGTCGCCGAGCAGGGCGCAGTTGCGAGACCCGCCGCCATCGACCACCAGCACCGCGCCGCCGCCGGGTTGTTCGAGCGCAGTCCTGACCAGTGAATTATCCTCAAGCACTCTGAGTGTGCGGACCGGACCGGCGAACGCGGCTCGTCCGCCATAGGATCGGAAAACCGGTTTTGCGATGCGGACGATCTCACTGTGCTGGTCACACAGGTCGGCGGTGGCAATGTCCATGGCGCTGGTCCCTTTGCGAAAGACCCGTTAAGTTGCCATGCTCGCCCGTGCGCCGCAAATCGCTTTAGCGGCGGCCGCGGCCGCGGATGTCCTTAAGCCGGCAGCATGGACAGACCGGGTTGCCGATTGCCAGCAGGTCATGGACGTGCACGGTCGCACACAGTTCGCAGCGGGCGATTCCGAGTTCGTGGTTGCGGGCCAGCGCATCCAACAGGTTCCACGCCCGCTCGAAGCTGATGGCCGACGGGTCGTGCAATGCGAGATAGGACTCGTACACATCGCAGAAGCACATCCCGAAGCCGGTATTTCCGTGATCGACTACAAAGCCCAGCCGGCCGTGGCCGCATACTTTCAGCAAGCCGGCGGCGAGAAACAGCCCCGCCAGCGTCGTGGCCTCCATCTGACGCACCGGTGCGCTGAGGAAAAAGCTCGGCTGACGCGGGGTTTTGCCGCGCCGGCGGCGCACGCTCGTGTCCCCGGCGGTGCGGAAATAATGGGCGTAGAGTTTGCGTATCCGGTCTTCGGATAGCCCCGTGCATCCGCGGATCGTGCCGGTTCTCGCCTCATGCGAGATCATCCGCACCGCAAGATCTACCCTCCGTCTTTCGCCGACGTAACGTTCCTCGCTGCTGTTCATCACTGGTGGACTCCCTGTCTTCTTGGGGCTGTTTCTGACCGATCCTAGGAGTTTTATGTATTGGGGCAAATACCATAATTAGGCATATTAACCCAAATATGGTAAATATTTGTCCAAATAGGAGAATTGGCGTCATGTCCGTCACCGAGAGTCAGCTGTTGCCGCCGGGTTTGCTGCGTGACCTGCAAAGTCTCAATTTCCGCTTTCTTCAGGTCCTGTGCGACCAGTCCAGGGACGGCGAAGACACGGCTGCCGTGATGGGGCTCCCGGCGACGCTGGTTGCGCGGCTCGCCGTGCTCGACGAGGATCAGTTGCGCGAAATCTCGGCCTGCCCATGTACATTGTTCGCCGTTGACTGGACCTGGCTGCTGCAGGCGGCCGATGGCATTGCCGAGGCGGTCGCCCCGCCCGGAGGTGTCGATCCGCGCTGCCTGAATCTGTGCACCGCGTTGGCGGTGTTCGCGGCCCAGCTGGCACGTGCCCGGCCGCTCGCCGCGCGCATCATTCTCGGTTGTCGCGACCGCACCGTGCGGCGCTTGTCCGGAGTCACGGTGGGTGCAATTCTCGATCGGGTCGCGGCGGGTGGCGTGGAGTTGCGCGTCCGGCACGCTGCAAATTGCCGGTTCTGGCCCGATCTGCTGCTGTTTACAGAGCGTGCCGATGCCGACCGTCTGATGCTCGCCCGCTCGCTGGCGGCGCAACTCAGCGTTCAGGAAGCGTGCCGGACGAGTCTTCGCGGGATTGCGATTTGAGCCGCAACAGCCAGTAACCGTAGATGGCGGCGTTCAGCACGAAAACCCCGATACCTATCGCGATCTGTATTTCGCGTGTCAGTCCGGCGGGGTAGATCCACGCCAGAAGGTAATGTTCGATGAAACCGCCGGAGATTCCGGCCTCACCGGCGCGCTCGCGGAGTTGCCATTCCAACGGCGTCAACGGACAGATCCACCCGCCGAACTCGATCATCACGGCCCACAGCGCTGCCGGCAGGTGCAGCCACACCACCCGATGCCAGCCGGCCAGCAGCAACAATCCGCCACCAACTGCCCAGACGATGAACAGTAAATGGAGCACGAGCACGGCATCGGCGGCCACACGGTAGATCACTGCATTCAACCCGACTCAGCTGCGCAGCCGGAACGCCGCGCTGCCTGTTAGAATATAGCGTTTTGCCATTGTCGGCAGAACACCACATCGCAGTGAACAACGATAATGAAAGCCTTGGCACTCAAAGATCTGCGCAAGACCTACCACAATGGTACCGAGGCGCTGAAAGGCATCGACCTGGACGTCGAGGAGGGGGATTTCTTCGCGCTGTTGGGTCCGAACGGCGCGGGCAAGACGACGGCGATCGGCATCGTTACGTCGCTGGTCAACAAAACCACTGGCCGGGTCGAGGTTTTCGGCCACGATATCGACCGTGACCTGGAGGCGGCCAAGAGCTGCATCGGGCTGGTACCGCAGGAAATCAACTTCAACCAGTTCGAGAAAGTCGAGAACATCGTTGTAAACCAGGCGGGCTATTACGGCATTCCGCGGCCGCTGGCGCATCAACGCGCCGAGCGCTATCTGCGCCAGCTCGATTTGTGGGGAAAGCGCCGCGATATATCGCGCTCGCTGTCCGGCGGTATGAAACGCAGGCTGATGATTGCCCGCGCGTTGGTGCACGAACCACGTCTTCTGATCCTCGACGAGCCGACGGCGGGTGTCGATATCGAGATTCGCCGGTCGATGTGGCGCTTTCTGCGCCAGATAAACAGCGAAGGCACGACGATCATCCTGACGACCCACTATCTCGAGGAAGCGGAATCGTTGTGCCGCAATATCGCCATCATCGACCAGGGCCGGATTATCGAACACGATCGTATGTCCAACCTGTTGCGCAAGTTGAACAAGGAAGTTTTCGTGCTGACTTTGAAGGAACCGGTTACCGCGGCGCCGCACCTGCCGGGGTACCGGGTCGAGCTGACCGACCCGACGAGCCTCGAGGTTGAGGTATCGCAAAACGAGGGCCTCAATCAGCTGTTCCGGCTGCTGGAGCAGAGCAAGGTCGAAGTGTCCAGCCTGCGTAACAAGGCCAACCGGCTGGAGGAGCTGTTTGTGCGCCTGGTCGAGAACAGTGCCGACCACGACGGGGGTGCGGGACATGCTGCATAGGTGGCAAATGGTCGGGCTGTGGACGATCGTCTACCGCGAGGTCACGCGTATCCTGCGTATCTGGGTGCAGACGCTGGTGCCGCCGGTTATCACGATGACCTTATATTTCATCATCTTCGGCAACCTGATCGGGCGCCGCATAGGTGAGATGGGCGGTTTCGATTACATGCAGTACATCGCGCCCGGGCTGATCATGATGTCGGTGATTACGAATTCCTACGGCAATGTCGTCTCGTCATTCTTCGGCGCAAAATTCGGCAAATATATCGAGGAAATGCTGGTTTCGCCGTTGCCGAACTGGCTGATTATCATTGGCTACATGGCCGGTGGAATGACGCGTGGTCTGCTGGTGGGTCTGATCGTCACCGCGATAGCATTGTTTTTCACGGATCTCAGCGTGAACAACTGGTTCGTCACGATTTCCGTGGTGCTTCTGACAGCAGCGGTGTTCTCGCTTGGTGGGCTGATCAACGCGGTCTTTGCGAAGAAGTTCGACGATATCTCAATTGTGCCGACCTTTATCCTGACACCGCTGACCTATCTCGGTGGCGTGTTCTACTCAGTGCAGCTGCTGCCGCCGTTCTGGCGCGATGTATCGATGTTCAACCCGATCCTGTACATGGTCAATGCGTTTCGCGAGGGCATTCTCGGCGTCTCCGATATACCGCTGGGCCTGGCCTATGCGATCATTTTGCTTTTCCTGGTGCTACTGTTCGCGGCGAGCCTTGTATTGCTGAACCGTGGCGTCGGCATTCGCGAGTAGGCGATGTGCGGTCGGTTTGCGTTTTACTCTCCGGACGAGGCCGTCGTGCGCCTGTTCGCGGTCGCCGCGATGACGCCGCTGCGAGAGCGGCTACAATCTTGCACCGACCCGGAACGTACCGGTGCTGCGGGCCGATGACGCCGGACTGCGCCGGGTCGACGCGGTCCGCTGGGGGCTGGTGCCGTTGTGGGCCAGGGACAAGGCAATCGGCAATCGCATGATCAATGCGCGCGCCGAGACGGTGGCTGAGAAACCCGCGTTTCGCCAGGCATTTCGTCAGCGCCGTTGTCTCGTTCTCGCCAATGGTTTCTACGAATGGAAACGGGTCGGTGACAAAAAGCAGCCCTTCTACATCACTCGCGAGGACGGCGAGCCGTTTGCGATGGCCGGGCTATGGGAGAGGTGGCGCGATCGAACCGCTGCTGATCCGGAAACCCTCGAGACCTGCACGATCATCACGACCACGCCAAACCGGTTGATGGAGAACATTCATCAGAGAATGCCGGTGATCCTCGCTTCGGAACCTGGCGCGGATTGGCTCGACCCGGGTGCGGAAACGGACCTGCTGACGTCATTGCTCAGACCGTACGGCGGCGATGGTTTCGTTGCCGTCCCGGTGAGCACGAGCGTCAACAATGCGCGTAATCAGGGTGCCGAGTTGATCGAACCGGCCGGCGCCGTCATCCGCGCCTAGCCCGCTGCGGCCAACGCGTGGTCGAGATCGGCGATAAGGTCGTCGCGGTGTTCGAGCCCGATGGAAAGCCGTAACAGCTCCTGCGGCGTGCGCGTATCCGGTCCTTCGATCGAGGCGCGATGCTCGATCAGGCTCTCGACTCCTCCGAGACTGGTGGCGCGGGTAAAAAGCTCCGTTCTTGCTGCCACGGCCATCGCGGTATCGCGCGAATCAACACAGAATGAAATCATCGCGCCACCGCTGGCCATCTGCCGCTGCGCCACCGCGTACCCCGCGCTGTCCGCTAGCCCCGGGTAATAGGTGGCGTGTACCCGCCGGTCCGTATTAAGGAAGTTTGCAACAACCTGCGCAGTCGCTGACTGCGCCTCGACCCGGCACGCCAGCGTGCGCAGGCTGCGCAGTAGCAGCCAGCACTCGAACGGCGGCAGAATCGCACCGGCCGCGCTCTGATAGGCGCGAATGCGCTGCCAGGTGTCGTCGTCGATGCGGGTAACAACCGCCCCGGCGGTCACGTCGCTGTGCCCGCCGAGGTATTTGGTGGCGCTGTGGACCACCAGATGAGCGCCGTGCAGCAGCGGGTTTTGCAGGACTGGCGTGGCAAACGTGTTGTCGCACGCAAGCAAGGCTCCGTGGCGCTCGGCCGCGTCGGCGAGATCGCGAATATCGCAGATTTTCAGCAGTGGATTCGATGGCGTTTCCACCCACAGCAATCGCGTCTCGGGGCGGATTCGGTCAGCGAAAGCGGCGCCGGCCGCAGCATCGGCAAATTCAACTTCTATGTCGAGGCGCGGAACCAGCGTGCGCAACTGGCGCAGCGTGCCGTGGTAGGCATCGATTGCCGCCAGAACATGACTGCCCCGTGGCAGTGCCTGAAATACGGCCATCGTGGCCGCGGTTCCGCTGGCGAACACGCAGGCGTCCTTGCCGTGCTCGATATCGGCGAGGCAGCTCTGCAGAAGACGGCAGTTGGGGTTGCCGTCCCGGGTGTAGTTGTAACCGCCCGGGTAGCCGCCATCGGCGGCACGCTCGAAAGTGGTCGTCATGTGGATCGGAGCGACGACATCGCCGGTCGCGACCCGTGTCTGCCGCGGCGGATGAATCAGCCGTGTACGCAGATTGCGTTTCTGTTGCCTGCCCATCGCGACGCTCCCGCAGTCATACGATTGAGGACGCGGATTATGCCACCGCTACTGTGCCTCGGGGGCGAATGGAGCTTTCATCAAAGCCCGCCGCAATGGTGCGAGCTCAGCGCTCTCGTCGAAGTGCAACGTGTCACCGCGGCCGATCACGCCGAGCCGCAGCAGCAGCTCGTCCACGTCCGGGAACTGATCGGACCCACGAAACCGTTGGGCGAGGGTGACGAACACCTCGTGCCCGACCAGTTCGTCCATGCGCTGCAAGGTCTGCTGCGCCGTCCACATGCGCGGAGACGGCAGGCAACATGCAGCGAGCCGGGAAAGCGCGAGATCCAGTGACAGGTCTGCGTCGATTTGCCTTAGTCGCATGTCAGCGATCAGCGCGATTGCCGCGCCGCTCCAATACACCCGCATGAACGCGCGCTCGCGCCGCATCGCGCGGCTCGCCTCGTCCAGCGAAACGCCGCGCCGGGTTCCGTCCCGTCCGCGTCCGAACCCGGCCACCAGCTTGCGCCAGGCGTCCGCCTCCGAAATAAGGCCGGCGCGCGCCCGTAAAACGTTTTGGTAATAACTGGCAAAGCCTTCGGACAGCCACGCATCGCGGCGGCTGATGTAGGGCAGCAGCATGTGCGAGAGTTCGTGCACCGCGGTCCAGTCGTCGTGCCACTCGTGTGACGGCCGGGTCTGGTCGAAATACAGATGCGCGGCAGGGCTGCCGCCGCGCAGCACCTGGCCCCATGGCACCGGCTCGGCCTGGCGGCCGACCGGTATCAGCAGCAGCTGCGTCTGTGGCAGTGGAAAGCGTCCATACAAAGTAGTTACCGCGCGGGCAGCCTCTTCCAGCCAGGCGGTCACCGCGGCGTTGTCGGCGGGCGGCGCTGCTACCGGTATTGCGAGCCGCAATGTTGCACCGCCGACGGCCAGTTGGTGTATCGGAAACCGGCCGATTGCGATGCGTGCCGGCCAGCCCGGTGGGGTGTTGGTCAGACGAAACCGGGTGATGTTGCCGCGTCGCTCCAGCAGCGGCCATGGCGCTGAGACATTGACCCCTTGTGGCAGTTCGAAGCGAAGCTCCGCATCGTCGCGCAGATGTGACGGACGCCAGAACCACAGACCCGGCGACACGATCAGCGTGTCGCTGTTTTCCTTGCTGTTGTCGCGCCGGCTGGCATCGGCGGCAGCGCGAATCGCGACCGAATACACGAAGCAGGCGGACTCATTATCAGTTTCCAGCGGGAGCGAGAGCGCCCCCGGCGACGGTGTAAACGTTCGCGCACCAGCGCGGATTCCGGGCGATACCAGGTATTGATAGGCTTCGTCGCTGCCGGCATGGAGCCGCTCGGGCGGTTCGTCGTGAAAACATGCCGCGACTGAGAGACGCGCCCAGTCATCGCTCAACACAACACGATAGGATTGCGACGGCGCCTCGCCGGAGGTGGTCGCGGAATCAGCATGGCTGCCCGCGGCACAACCGAGTGCAAAAATCAGTGCGGCAGCCAGACGCGATGCGGGCGCATCCGGCATCAATTGCGCGGCAGGAGGAAACGCTGGCCCTGGTACTGGAGTATGGCTCCATCCGGGGTAATTTCTTCGACTAGCGGCCCCTCCTTGAGCCGATCGCCTTCGTTGTACTTGCCCATGTTGATGAATACGAATCGATTGGCCGGGACCGCGTCATAGACGTGAATCTCCACGGCCATGTCCGGAACATCCAGCCCGCCCAGACGTGCTTCGTTGAGACTCGGTACATTCGCGGAGCTGCTGGGCGCCATTCTGCGCGGCGTCCGCGGCTCCGGACTGGCGTCGAGTGCCGTATCTTCGTAAACCACCGAGCCTCGTGTTGGTTGCGCTGGCACGGAGCTGACCGGTGCGCTCTTCGCGACCTGGCTCGGCGCTGCCTCCCCGCGTAATGACCGGACCTCGCCGCGCGACTCCGTTGACGCCGGTGGTCGCGCGGCGGCAGTCTGCTCGCGCACGGGCTGTTGCGGCTGCTGCGCCGGTTCGGCTTCGGCGGGCGCGAGATAGGGTTTTTCGGCGACCGTAACCGAAGTCACTGACGGTGGCGGTTGCGTCGCAATGGAGGTCTCACGATTCCATAGTGACAAGCCAATTACTACGATCAGGTTCAGCAACAGGAGTGCGCCGAGGACGATTACCCAGCGCGGGATTCCCTCGCCTTCCTGGGCAACGCGGACGTGGGCGAGATCCGGCCCGATCCGGTCCTGTCGTTCGTGCTCGGATTTCCGCAGCGCATCGAGTATGAAAGACATCGGCTCAACTGTCCTCGGTGAGCAACGGCGTGTTCGGCGAGCCGAGTTCGGTCGCCAGTGCGATTTGAGTGCGCGCGCCGACAATGCCGTCGGCAGCCAGCTGGCGCCGGCGCTGAAAATTACGCACATGTTCGGCAAGAACGTCGTCGAACAGAGCCGGGTCCTCAGTGGGAAGGGGACTGCCGTCTATCGACTCGAGGCTGCGCCGCAATTTGACGACATCGTCATTACGCATGCCGACCGACAGCGTCGGCGCAACCGTGTAGGGCCGCCAAAGCAGCAGATAATCGCCGTCCCAGTAGGTAGTGAGATCGGCGACGCTGATCCGGTGGCGTTCGCCGCCGATCAGAAGCTCCGCCTCGTCGAAACTGAGACCGGCCAGTACCAGTTGGTGGGTCTGGCCGGCGCGATCGCGTAACGACATGATCGCCGGCCGGTTTAGCTTGCGCAGACTGCCGAGTGCACCCTGCTGGAACATGCAACGCAGGCCCGCGTCCTGAGCCTGGTCGCAGGCCAGCCCGGCGCCCGGAAGATATTCTATCGACCACAGCGAGAACAGGCCGTGAAAGGCGGAATCGGTGTCGGTCTGTCCGGAGAATGTCGCCAGCAATTCGCCCAGATCGGGTTGCGGCAGGTGGAGGCAGTGCCGGGGCCGGTTCGACAGCGGCGGCTTGCGTGGTTGCCTGTGACGTCGCCGGCTTCGCCGGTTCGGGCGCGGACGACAAGGATTGCGGCGGTCCGGTCACAATTTCTTGGCATTTTCACCGGATCCGGCGTGGATGCGGCCGGCAATGTCTCCGCAGACAGCGCCTCCGTGGACGCAGCGGGTTGTACGCCGCGCCACTGACGATACGCCTGCGTCAGTCCGAACCCGATCAGTAACGCCGCCGCGATGCTTGCGGCAACTCCGAGCCAGGGCCGCCACGGCGGCTGGTAGGTACCGCCGAGAACCTCCGCGGCGGCGGATCGCACCAGCGCTGGCGTCACCTGTTTGCGCTCGCTGGAGTAGGCGCCGAGCAATGCCCTGTCGGCAATCACGTTCATCAGTCGCGGCACGCCGCCGGCAAGGTGATGCACGGTCTGCAGCGCCGCGGGCCGGAAAATCTCGGTCGTCGCGCCGGCGACCTGCAGCCGATGGCGCAGATACTCAATGCTCTCCGAGCGCACCAGTGGATCGAGGTGGTAGCGTCCGGTAATCCGTTGCGCAAGCTGGCGCAGATCGTTGCGGCCGAGTAATTCGCGTAACTCCGGCTGGCCGATCAGGATGATCTGCAGCAATTTCTGTTTGGCGGTTTCGAGATTCGTCAACAGACGCACCTGTTCGAGCACGTCGGCGCTCAGGTTTTGCGCCTCGTCGACGATCAGCACGACCCGCCGGCCTTCGGCGTGCGCCTCGAGCAAGCGTGTATTCAGGGCATTGACCATTTCACGCGGCGAGGCGTCGTTGCCGAGCGGCGCATGGATCTCATGACAAATCGCGGCGAGAAACTCGTTCGATGACAGGCGCGGGTTGAGGATCAGTGCAACATCGACGTGAGTGGGCAGTTGCTCGAGCATACTGCGGACCAGTGTAGTCTTGCCCGTGCCGACCTCGCCGGTCAGCTGGATAAAACCGCCGCTCTCGGTGACACCGTAAAGCAAGTGGGCCAGCGCTTCCGCGTGGCGTTCGCTGAGATACAGGTATCTCGGGTCCGGGGTTATCGAGAATGGCTTTTCTTTGAGGCCGAAATAGCTCGTGTACATAGGTCTGACGTAAACCTGTCCGTCAACGGTCAGGGCCGCATTGTAGCAGGCGCCGCGCGTTCTCCATGAGTATCAGCGCAAGCTTCTGGCCGGCACCAGCGCCGTGTCGCCGTAGCGTTCGTTGACCGCGTCGATGGCCCCGTCGATCCGATCGCCCGGACCCTGCGTCTCGGCGTCGAACAGGCCGAGCTGCCCGGCGGAAGATAATTTGCCCAGCCCGACCCCGAGCAGGCGCAACGGCAACCCCGGATTCTCGCCAAGCCATGAGCGCAGCAAATCGGTTGCCGCATCGTGGATGCGTTCGCGGCTCGCGGTCGGCGGCCGCAGCGTCGTCTGCCGGCTTGCCGTGCGGAACCTGTGGTCGCGGATTTTCAGTGATACCACTGCGGCCTCGAGCTTTTGCTTGCGCAGACGCCCGGTGCTCTGGTCGGCCAGTCGCGACAGGACCCGGAACAACTCGGCGCCGTCGCTGATGTCGTGGACGAACGTCGTTTCCGCGCTGACCGACTTCGCGACGCCGTGACTATGCACCTCGCGCTCGTCATGGCCGCCCGCCCGCTGCTGTGTCGTATGCCAGTGACGCCCGAAAACCGGATGCAATATGTTTTCGCCGGCAACGCGCAGCTCACCGATCGTTTTGATGCCGGCATCGTGGAGACGGGGCACGGTGCGCGGGCCAATCCCGGGAATCCGCTGCACCGGCAAAGGGTCCAGCGTGGCATGTACTTGCGCCGCAGTGACGATCCGCAAGCCGTCCGGCTTGTCGAGATCCGAGGCAATCTTTGCCACCAGTTTATTGGGGCCTACGCCAATGGACGCGGTGAGCGCGAGTTCGCGCTCGATCCGCAGTTTCAGTTGTATCGCGGTTTCGTGTGCGGCCGCCGAACCTGCAACTGACCCGCTCAGATCGAGAAACGCTTCGTCGAGCGAGAGCCCTTCGACCACAGGAGTGAAGTCCGCGAAGATATCGAAAATCTCTCGCGAAACCTTCTGATAATGACGCATGCGCGGGCGCACCCGCACCGCTTCCGGGCATCGCCTCAGTGCCTCTGCCATCGGCATTGCCGAGCGCACGCCGAAGCGGCGTGCCTCGTAGCTCGCCGCGGCAACCACGCCACGGCGTTCGCTGCCGCCGACGACAACAGGCAAGCCAAGCATCTCCGGATGATCACGTTGCTCTACCGAAGCATAGAAGGCATCCATATCGACATGAAAAATGCAGCGATTGTTACTCATGCGACTACAGCGTCAGTGCGGTGATGATGACGGTCAGCGTAAACGTGATGACCAGGCAGGTGAAATAGCCGATGCCAAGCAACAGGTATTTGAATGTTGTTGCAAGACGGCCCTGCCCATAGACGCGGCGCATCGCCAGGAACAGGTAGACCGGGATGTAAATTGCCACAATCGCGGTCGCGATCGTGGCAATCGACTCCGGGGCCCGCAGGCTGTCGACGGTAAAACCGACGGTCATCAGCAGCACCATCGCGAGGAAGAAAAACGCATGGTAGTGAACGAAAAACAGGAGATGCTCGACGTAATAGCGTTTCGACAATGGGTAGAGGAACTTCATCAACAGTGCGATCAGCGGGAGGAAGAAAAACATCATCGTCGGAATGTTGCGCAAAAATTCGCGAACAGCGGTTGCACCGTTGTCAGCCCGTACCTGGCGGCACACTTCCTCGAGGTGTTCCTCGGTCAGACGGCGGTCGAGCCAGCCGAGGCCGGTCTTCATGACATCCACGTCGAGGTCGCAGTCCTCTTTTTCTTCCTCGTCGTTCCCGGTCTTTCGCGGCGTCGTTTTCGTTTTCGCCGGCCGGAGGCGGGCGTCTGCGGCGGGGAGGTCGGTTTCGCATCCGCCGGGTCGGTAACCGTTGCGGGCTGGGGCGAGGAATCCTCAGCGGTGTTGCGGCTGGCCGCCTTTGCCGCCGGATCGTCACCGCTGTCGGGCTCGGCGTCCGCTCCGTCGTCGCCAATCGTTGCCGTTACCGAAGGCCCGCCGTCGTCGTCGGCCACGATTTTTATTCCGTCGCTATCGCTGAACAACGAAATCAGCAGGAAGAACAGTACGGAAATCACCAGGTACATCCGGAACGGCGGCATATAGCGGACCCGCCGGCCCTCGAGGTACTCGAGGGTCAGGTGGCCCGGTTTGAACAGCAGCGGCATGAGGCTGCGCCATAGGCGTGAGTCGAGTTCGAAGACGTCACCGAACAGATCGCGGAGCAGTTCCCAGACCGTGATCATGCGAACTCGCGCGCGTTGACCGCAGTTACTGCAGTACTGACCTTTCAGGGCGAAATCGCAATTCCGGCAATGGCTGCCTTCATCACTGTGTTCGTGATCGCTTCGATTGCCGTCGGAGAGAATACGGCGGTTCGCGATCATCCGCGTACCGAACCTCTCCTGGGCATCTGCCCGCATCCTCTCCGCGTCGTCACGCAGATAGCGGTCGAGGTCGGCGCGGCTTTGGACGGTGTAGTGCACGACGCGGCGGACGGAGGGCGGGCCGACGCCCTCGCTTTCGTCGCCCGCTGTGAAAATCCGGGCTTCGACGAAGCCCGGCAGCGTAAGCATCGCTTCCACGTGCCGCTCAAGCCACCGGTCGAGCTGGGTGGCGGCGTCAGCGTCGATGTCGAGGCTGACCTCGTAAATGACGGCACCGCTATGCATCGGCCCCGCACTCCCCCGCGGTATCACACAGCCGTCATAGTGCCCGACAGTGCGGGCCTTCATCCAGCGCCGACGGGCTCCTGGCTGTCGGTGACTGGCTCCGGCGCTGGTTTCGGCGCGGTTGTCGCAACCTTTTTCCCGCGCCGGCGGCGCAGTCGCTTTTCGCGCAGGCGCCGGCTGCTGGGCCCGGGTGCCGAGTTCGTGCGATTCGAAATCGTCGACCGCGATCAGTTCCATGACGCGGGCATCGAAAGCAGCCAGCCGGGCAGTCTCTTCGGCGCTGAGCAGTCCCGCTTCTTCCGCCTGTTGCAACTGCGCCGCGTACTCGGGAGCATCAACCTTGCCGCTCTTTTGCGCCTCGCGCATTTTGCGCTCCAGCGGTTCGATCTGCACGGCTTCCTCGAGCGCAGCTTGCAGCATGCCGAGAGGATTGTTGGCAACCTGCTCATCGTAAATCCCGGCGCACAGGCGGTCGCGGGTCTCGGTCGGGCTGAGGACCAGTTCCACGACGCGGCGGGAGAGCAGGTCGGACGGTGCGGAATAGGTACGCCCGCGGGGGAATATCAGTACCCGCAGAAGGGCCGCCACGCCACGATTTGGCAGGTTGCGCAGCAAGCTGTGCAGCTGCTCCTGGGCCTGGTAGAGCAGGTGGCGGCAGCCCATTCCACGATCGGTAGATCGGCCGCGGTGCGACCCTGGTTCTCATAGTGCTTCAGTACCATGGACGCCAGATAGTTGAAGCTCAACACGTCGCCGAGGCGAGCGGAGAGCGCTCCTTGCGCTTCAGGGCCCCGCCGAGCGTCAGCATGCATACGTCGCTGCCAGCGCGAACGCGGCGCTGTAGCGGTTGATCTGCTGATAGTAGCGGCGCGTGGGCCCGCGCCGGGCACGTCTAAACGTGCCTGGGTAACCCCATCACAAAAGCACGAGCGGCGTTGGAAATGGCGTAGCCGATATGGCCGGATACTGCCGTGTCGAACGCCTCAAGGCCGCGCGCGGTCCCGGTCTGCACCGCATGGATTTCGCGCAGCACAAATGGATGGCAGCGGATTGCGCCCTGACCGAAGATGATCAGACTGCGGGTCAGAATGTTGGCGCCTTCCACCGTAATCGCGATCGGTACCGATTGGTAGCCGCGGGCAAGGTAGTTACTCGGGCCGAGCATGATGCCCTTGCCACCCTGCACGTCCATGGCATCGTTGGCCACCTGCCGACCCATCTCCGTGTTGTGATATTTGAGAATGGCCGAGGCACCGCAGGTTTCTCGCCCGCATCGATGGCGGCAGCGGTTACGCTGGGGGCCGCGTCATGATGTAGTCATTGCCCGGATTCGCGCTAGTGCCTCGTCGACACCGCGAAATTTGCCTATCGGCAGGCCAAACTGTCGCCGTATCCGTGCGTACGCACCGGAGGCATAGACGGCGGCCATGGCGCCGCCGCGGGTTGCTGGGCAGCGTGATGCCGCGACCCACCGATAACAACTCCACCAGCATGCGCCAGCCCTGGCCGGCCATCTCCGGCCCGCCGATGATGTAGTCCAGCGGCACGAATACGTCTTTGCCACGGGTCGGCCCGTTCTGGAACGGAATGTTGAGCGGGAAATGTCGGCGGCCGATTTCGCACGCCCGGGCGTTGGTCGGGATCAAAGCGGCGGTGATGCCATATCGTCCTGGTCGCCCAACAGGTGATCAGGATCGTAGAGCTTGAAGGCCAGCCCGAGCACTGTGGCGATCGGCGCCAGGGTGATGTAGCGCTTGTCCCAGTTAAGCCGAATGCCGATGACCTCCTCGCCGTCATACTCAGCTTTGCAGATCACCCCGGTATCGGTGATGGCTGTCGCGTCGGACCCGGCGCGGGGCGAGGTGAGGGCAAAGCATGGGATTTCGTCGCCACTGGCGAGGCGTGGTAGCCAGCGCTGCTTCTGTGCGTCCGTTCCGTAGTGAAGCAACAGTTCGGCGGGGCCGAGGGAGTTGGGCACGCCGATGGTGGAGGCGGCCGTTGCGCTGCGGCTGGCGATCTTTGCAAGGACCGTGGCATTGGCCAGTGCGGAGAAACCCAGGCCGCCGTATTCCTCGGGGATGATCATGGCGAAGAAACGCCTTTTTGATAAACTCCCATACCTCAGGGGGCATGTCCATCAGCTCGTGGGTGATCTGCCAGTCGTCGAGCATGGCGCAGAGCTCTTCCGTGGGGCCATCCAGAAACGCCTGCTCCGCTGACGTCAACCGTGGCGCCGGCATGGCCATCAACTTGTGCCAATCGGGCATTCCGGAAAACAGTTCGCCTTCCCACCACACGGTGCCCGATTCTAAAGCCTCACGTTCGGTACGCGACATCGAGGGCAGCATAGTGCGGTACATGGCCAGCAAACGCCTGGTGACGTAGTCGCGACGCAGATCCGGAATGTTGAGCAGCACCATCCCGGCGAATGCGATCCACAGCACGGTCATCCAGAGGAAACCGCCGTCGCCCATCAACGAGTACAAAACCAGGGCGATACCGGTAGCGACAGTCGCGCTGCGCAGCTCCACCCTTCGGTAGGCCAAAGTCAGTGCGCCCCCCAAAAAAACGGCTAACCAGAAGATGCTTTGCACGTCACCGTCTCCGTGCGTCTGTGCGACTGCTCGCGAGTGACCGCTATGAGGGAGGGCTCGGGGAGGCTTTGCGCCGCGGGTCTTACAAGAGCTCGGCGACTCCGTCGCGCTCTTCGCGCAGTTCGTGATCCGTGGCATCCATCTTTTCGCGACTGAACGCATCGATGGACAGGTTCTGGACGATTTCATAGCGGCCCTTTGTGCAGGTGACCGGGAACGAGTACACGACACCCTCGGCAATACCGTAGCTGCCGTCCGAGGCAACGCCCATGCTCACCCAATCATCCCCGGGCGTGCCCGAGCCCAGTCGCGCATGTGGTCAATTGCCGCCGACGCCGCTGACGCTGCGGAGGAGGCGCCGCGCGCCTTGATGATCGCCGCACCGCGCTGCTGCACCGTGGGAATGAAGATCGTTCGATACCAGTCTGATCGATCTGGTCGTGGGCGGCTCACCGCGGATGGTCGCATGGTTGATGTCCGGATACTGAGTTGCGGAATGATTGCCCCAGATAATCATCGCTTGATGTCGCGAACGTGGGCGCCGGTCTGGCGGCCAGCTGAGCCATGGCCCGGTTATGGTCGAGCCTGGTCATGGCGGTGAAGTTGCGCGGGTCGAGTTCCGGCGCGTTAGAGCGCGCGATCAGGGCGTTGGTATTGGCCGGGTTGCCGACCACCAGCACTTTGACGTCGCGGCTGGCAACGGCGTTCAGCGCCTTGCCCTGGGCAGAAAAGATCTGCGCGTTCCCGAGCAGCAGATCCTTACGCTCCATGCCCGGGCCACGCGGCTTGGCGCCGACCAATAGCGCGGCATCGGCGTCCTTGAAAGCCACCCCGGGCTGGTCGCTGAGCACCAGGCCCGCCAGGGTTGGAAAGGCACAGTCTTCCAGTTCCATGGCAACGCCCCTCAAGGCGTCCATTGCCGGCGTGATTTCCAACAACTGCAGGACAACGGGTTGGTCAGTACCCAGCATCTGACCCGATGCAATTCTGAAGGCCAGTTGGTAACCGATCTGGCCGGCTGCTCCGGTAATGGCAACTCTTACTGGCTTTTTCATGGTCGATTTCCCTGCGGACATGGGCCCTCGCACGGGGCCGTAAACGTTGGAGTTATTGCGAAAGGGCGAAGATTCTACCACCGCGGGCGGATGCCGACGGTCGTGGAAAACCGCGAGTCCCGGGCAGGGGGTTGCAATCGAGCTGTTTAGTGTTATAGTTGACTACAACACCACCGCACTACAGGGTGGATTTTGATTGAGACGGAGGCTTTGGGGCAATGGGTGCTGGCAAACACATCGTTGAAAGCGTGCCTGGTTTGATTCTGATGTTGCTGTTCGGTTGGGCGATTCTGTCAAATCAGGGTGAGGCAAGTGTTGCACAGAGCCAGGCGCTGCAGGAATTCGATGGCGGTGGCTGGCGTGTAAGCGGCGATGCCGGGTTCGACGTGATTGGTCAGATCAACGGCAACGTACAGAACCAGCTGGAGATTATGCTCGAGAGTGCCAGCGGCCAGCTGTGCGTCACGACCAGTTTTAAGCGCGCCGGCAAAGCCGGGGGCAGCTTGTGAAATTGGCGCCGCCCGTGCGGGCCTTTTCGGCCTGCTGCAGCCCGCGCACCTGACCGCGACGCGTCCCGGCCGAGACTGATATGGATCCGAAATGGAATGACAATCAGCCGATTTACCGGCAGTTGCGCGACCGCGTGGTGGCAATGATTCTCGAAGGCGTTTTAAAAGACGGCGACGCCTTGCCGTCGGTGCGCAACGTCGCCGCCGAGTACCGGCTGAACCCGCTGACAGTTCTGAAGGGCTATCAGGAGCTCGTGGACGAAAATCTGGTCGAGAAAAGACGGGGTCTGGGCATGTTCGTGACGGAAGGGGCGCGGGTCGCGCTGCTGGCTGATGAGCGCAAACGATTTCTCGATAATGAATGGCCCGAGGTTGTTGGCCGTATACGTCGGCTCAATCTGGATGTGAGCGAGTTGCTGGGTGAGCTCGAACAGCAGGAGGGCGGCGACTGATGGCGGCTTTGATAGAGGCGCGGGGATTGTGCAAGCGTTATGGGGCGACTGCTGCTCTGGATGACCCAGTTTTTCCATCGAACCGGGGCGCATCGTCGGGCTCATTGGCCCGAACGGCGCAGGCAAAACGACAGCGCTGAAAGCGATTCTGGGTCTCACTCCGTTCGAGGGTGACCTCAGTGTGCTCGGGCGCGACGCGCCGCGAACGTCACGATTTGATGCAGGAGGTCTGTTTCATCGCCGATGTCGCGGTTCTGCCACGCTGGATCAAGGTCAACCAGGTGCTCGACCTGGTCGAGGGCGTGCATCCGCGGTTCAAAAAAGACAAGGCCATGCAGTTCCTGTCACGTACCGATATCCCGCTGACCGCACGGGTCAAGACTCTGTCAAAGGGAATGGTTACCCAGTTGCATCTCGCGTTGGTGATGGCGATCGATGCGCGGTTGCTGGTCGCATGGATGAGCCGACGATAGGGCTCGACATTATTTATCGGAAGGAATTTTACGCGTCCTTGCTGAATGACTATTTCGACGCGGAGCGCACGATTCTCGTCACGACTCACCAGGTCGAGGAAATTCAAAACGTGCTGACGGACCTGCTGTTCATCAACCGTGGCCGGATCGTGCTCGACTGCAGTATGGAAGAGGTCGCGGAACGCTATACGGAGATCCTGGTCGGGCCGGACCAGGTGGACGAGGCGCGCGCGCTGGAGCCGATCTACGAACAGGATACGTTTGGCCGCAAGGTCTTGTTGTTCGAAGGAGTGGGACGGGCCGAACTTGAGCGCTTTGGCGAGGCACGCCGGCCCAGTATTTCCGATCTGTTCGTCGCCAAGGTCAAAGGGGGCCGGGCATGAAACGCTTCCTGTGGCTGATCCGGCGCGAGCTTGGAATCGCGCGTTCATTTATGTTCCGCTCATTGCCGGGGCGCTGATGGTCACGGTCAGCGTGCTGTTTTCCGCTGATCATCGCTGCGCTCGAACTCGCTCACGACAAGATCACGACGCTTTCCGAGGACGAGCGGGCCGCGATATCCAGCGCGTTGCTTGGCCAGTTCGCGGTGGCAATCGCGTTGTTCATGAGTATTGTCGTACTGATGTATCTGCTCGATTGTCTGCACGCGGAGCGCGTCGATCGCAGCATTCTGTTCTGGAAGTCTCTGCCGGTCTCCGATGCCAGCACGGTATTGTCCAAGCTTGCCATGGCGATGGTCGTCGCACCGTCGATCGTGCTCGCCAGTGCGTTGATTTTCGGCCTCCTGCAGATGATCGTGCTGACTGTCGACTTTGCGGCTGCCGGTCTGAGCCCGTGGGAGTACCTGTGGGGGCCGAGTACGTTTTTTGGCACGATCGCCTTCCTCGTCTACGCGGTAGTCGTGCAAGCGTTGTGGCACTTCCCGCTTTTCGCCTGGCTGCTGCTGGTGTCCGCGTTCGCCAAGCGCGGCGTGTTTCTGTGGGCCGTCCTGCCGCCGGTTGCCGTGATCTGGCTGGAAAAGGTCATCTTTGATTCGCACTGGTTTGCCGACCAGATTGCTGATCGGATCATCGGCGTGTTCACGCTTGCATTCGACATCGGAAGCGGTGGCCATCAGATCGTCTTCAGCGATGAGGATACCGAGATCGAACTCACCGCGCGCCTTAGCGAGATGATCAATCCGGGTCCGTTCCTGTCCAGCCCGGCTCTGTGGATCGGCCTGGTCATCGGCGCGCTTCTGATCGCGGCGGCGATATGGGTACGTCGTTATCGCGACGAGAGCATTTAAACCTTTTTCCAAACGTAATCATCAGAGGGGGGTAGGAGCGTGTCAAAAAGAACGCTGATTCTGGCCAGTTTGCTGGCCGTGATGTGGCTGCCGATGGCCTGCGTAATTGTTGTCGATGGCGATGGCGATATGGATGCGGGCTGGGCAAGTACCTGGGCGGAAGAGCATGACGACCAGGTCGACGCCAACAAGTCACTGGCTCGTGAAGTGAGCAGGCGACTGGCCAGTGATCCGTTGCTCGACGATATCGACATCGAGGTAGCGGCCAAACAGGGTGCGGTCGCGCTGCATGGCAGAGTTCCGGATACGGCGACGCTGGATCACGCGCTCAGGATTGCCGCCGAAACACCGGGGGTGGAAACCGTAGTGTCGCGGTTATCGGTCGAAGTCAAAGCGATGTAGACGGCCGCGGTTTGAAAGGAGAGCGGGAAAAAATGAGTAGAGTTGAGACCACGTGGATGCGCTCGGGCGCATTGGTATTGATCGCGACCGCCTGGTTGGCCGGACCCGCGGTTGCCGCGGAACGCAGCGAAACGCTAACCCTCGATGCTTCGGCTCTCGAAGTCGAAAACCTGGTCGGCTCGGTGCAGTTGCGCGCGGCGGCAGGGCGCGATTTTGTGGTCGAGGCGACGATCGTGGCCGCGAGGACGCGGAGCTCCTCGACAGCATTGAATTTCGGACCGACACGGCAGGCAGCAGGAAACGGCTCCGGGTGGCATATCCGACCGATGACTACAAGGTATTCGTGTACAAGCCGGGAGGGGCATTCCGGCCGTTCACAGGTCAAGTACATGGGCAAGAAAGTGACTGTGACCAGCAGCAGTCGGCGCTCTGCCGCGAACCTCTTTGTAAATCTGGTGGTGCATGTGCCTGCTGATTCCAGCCTGAAGCTCGACAATCTCGTCGGCAAGATCAGCGGTGACAATATCGATGCCGACATGCGGCTGGACTCGGCGTCCGGACAGATTTCGATTGAGAACAGCCGCGGTGAACTGAATCTCGACACCGGGAGTGGTTCGATCCGGGTCGCGGAGCACCGCGGCCGGGTGAGTGCGGATACAGGTTCGGGCAGCGTCGAAATCGACAACGTTGTGGGCGATGTAGAGGCCGATACCGGTTCCGGCTCGGTAATGCTGCGTGCGATTTCCGGCAATGTGGTCGCCGACACCGGCTCCGGCCAGGTTGAGCTCGAGGACATCCTGGCGGACCGGGTTGTCGTTGACACCGGTTCGGGCAGTGTCACGGCCCAGAGAATTCGCGGGGCATTTGAGGCCGATACGGGGTCCGGATCGGTGCGGATACGTGATTTCGAGGCCGGTGAGCAGATCAAGGTCGATACCGGCAGCGGTCGGATCGAGCTTAGCGGGAATATGGCTGCAGTCCGCCAGCTGGATCTCGACACCGGAAGTGGCGGGGTTGACATACAGGCCAGCGAATTCCCGTCAATGCAATTGAAAGTCAGTGCCGGCTCCGGTGGTATCGAGGTGCAAGTGCCTGATATGCAAATGGTTCGTAGCGGAGACGGCTTCCTGGAAGCGACCCTGGGCGATGGCAGCGGGCGCGGCAGAATCGATACCGGTTCCGGCCGGATTCGTATTAGGAAGCTCTGATATAGAAAGAATTTTCTGGCAGATTGGTCTACTGTGGACCAGAATATCAAAAGGCCGGTTCGAAAAAGGCCTGATACGGAGGGAACTGCCATGGCTGGGAAGACCTACTCACCGCACTGGTGGCAGGTCTGTGTCTCGCAGGGTGTAGCTCAAGTGTACTGATCGAGACAGAGCAGAGTTCTGCCGTAGATTTTTCGGGGTTGCACACTTACGGATGGCAGGACGCTGACCTGCCGAGCGGCGAAAACGGGGATTCGTCCCTGGCGATAGCGATGGCCGACATTATCCGTGAGACCCTGGCGGAGGGACTCGAAGGCAAAGGCTTCGTGCCGTCGCAGCAGGATTCAGCGGATTTTCTCGTCAGCTATCACATGGTGCTGACCGACGAACCGGACAGTTCCGCGCGCTTGCCCGGTGAAGCCGTGATTACCGGCAGCGAGGCGGCATATCGGGTCGAGCCGGTTCCGGTCTACTACCATATGTCGCGAGTCGACGGGACGCCGCGCCCGCGCAAGGGCACGATCATGGTTTATGTGCTGGATGCCCAGACCAAACGGGTTCTGTGGCAGAGCGTCGCGGCAGATACGGTGGTCTCGCCGGTCAGTGTGCTCGATCGTTCGCGCTATGCGGTCCGGACTATGATCGAGGACTTTCCGGGAGCCTGAACCGGCGCCGCTCGTTGGGTTCTACAGGGCCGCGCTTACGTGCGGCCTTTTTTTCGTCTAGTTGCAACGAATCGCCACGGCTGCGGCCGCCGAGCGAGCCTTTGGCGCGTGCTTCGTCCACCGTATCCGCACGTGCAAGACAAACACCCATGCGCCGTTTGCCACGAACTTCCGGTTTTCCGAACAGGCGCAGATCGGTATCCGGCTCCATCAGCGCATTCTGCAGGCGATCGAACAGGATTTCATTCGAGTCGCCTTCGGCAAGGAGCACGCAGGAAGCTGCCGGGCCGTACTGCCTGATCACCGGAACAGGAAGCCCGAGGATGGCGCGAATGTGCAGTGCGAACTCCGAGAGATCCTGCGAAATCAGCGTGACGAGTCCGGTGTCGTGCGGCCGCGGCGAAACCTCGCTGAACCATACCTCGTCGCCCTTAATGAACAGCTCGACGCCGAAGATCCCCTGTCCGCCCAGCGCATTCGTGATCGTGCTGGCGATCGACTGGGCCTGCTCCAGGGCCGCGTCGCTCATCGCCTGAGGCTGCCAGGATTCGCGATAATCGCCGTCGGTTTGCAGATGACCAATGGGTGCGCAGAAACTCACGCTGCCGGCGCCACGCACGGTCAGCAGCGTGATCTCGTAGTCGAAATCGACGAGGCCCTCGACGATTACCCGGCCGGCGCCGGCCCGCCCGCCTTGTTGTGCGTCGGTCCAGGCGGGATCGATATCGTCCGGGCTGAGAATCAGGCTCTGTCCTTTGCCCGACGAGCTCATGACCGGTTTGACTATGCAGGGAAGGCCAATGGTGGCCACGGCCTTGCGGTATTCCTCCACCGATCCGGCAAACAGGTAACGTGACGTTGGCAGATCGAGCTCCTCGGCAGCAAGCCGGCGAATGCCCTCGCGGTCCATCGTCAGGCGGGCCGCCCGCGCAGTGGGAATGACGCGGAATCCCTGCGCCTCGAGCTCGATAAGCCGCGGCGTGGCAATGGCCTCTATTTCGGGCACGATGAAATCCGGCTCCTCCTGCCGTATCAGCGCCTCGAGCGCATCGCCGTCGAGCATGTCGATTACGTGAGCGCGATGCGCGACCTGCATGGCCGGTGCATTGGCGTAGCGATCGACCGCAATGACTTCCACTCCGAGCCGCTGTGCCTCGATAGCGCATTCCTTGCCGAGTTCGCCGGCGCCGAGCAGCATCAATCGCGTGGCGCGTTCGGTAAGGGGAGTTCCGATTGTAGTCATAAGGGTCGTTTTCGTTTTGGGTTGTCCGGCCGCGTCATCGGTGCCCGTTGGGGCGAGTGTTCGCGAGTGATCTTTGCGGCCCCGAAACCGCTTACATTACCAGTAGCCGCTTGTCCTTGGATAGCTGGCGGGTGAGGCCGCAGCAGGTCGGCTCCCGGTCCGCTCGGGGTGGCCCGGTCAGCGCGAAATGGTGTCCGGGCCGCATGGCAGGATTCGCCTTTTTCCGGTACACGGCGGATCCAAGATGCATACAGCTCGAATCTCCGGCGCACTCCTGGTCTTGCTTCTCGCGGGATGTGGAAGCGACACGAACGATGAGACCGCGCATGACAGTTCCTACGCATCGACCTATACACCGGCCGGGGCGGAGACAGTGGCGATTGTCAATGCGACGGCGCTGACAGGTACCGGGGAGCGCATCGACGCGGCGACGATCGTCATGGCAGACGGCCGCATCAATGCGGTGGGCGCGGGCCTCGCGCCGCGACCGTCGTGGACGCCGCCGGGAAATGGGTGACACCGGGAATTATCGACGTGCACTCGCACCTCGGCGTTTATCCCTCGCCGTCAGTTGCGGCGCACTCCGACGGCAACGAAATGGTCGATCCCAATACTGCCCAGGTCTGGGCGGAACACGCCGTGTGGCCGCAGGATCCGGGGTTGGCGCTGGCGCTCGCCGGGGGTGTTACGACGCTGCAGGTGCTGCCCGGTTCGGCCCACCTGTTCGGCGGTAGATCAGTAGCCCTGAAAAACGTGCCCTCACAAACGGTGCAAGGCATGAAATTCCCCGGCGCGCCCTACGGTTTGAAGATGGCTTGTGGCGAGAATCCGAAGCGTGTTTACGGTACTGACAAGGGCAGCGCGCCAATGACCCGCACGGGCAATGTTGCCGGCTATCGCGACGCCTGGATCAAGGCGGCCGCCTATAGGAAAAATGGGAGGTTTTTGCGGAGAACGGCGGCGAAGAACCGGATCGCGACCTGCAGCTCGAAACGCTGGCCGGTGTGCTCGACGGGAAAATCCTCGTGCACAACCATTGCTACCGCGCTGACGAAATGGCGGTCATGCTAGATGTTGCACGCGAGTTCGGCTACCGGGTCACCGCATTTCATCATGCGGTTGAGGCGTACAAGATCGCCGATTTACTGGCCGAATCCGGTACCTGTGCCGCGGTCTGGGCCGATTGGTGGGGGTTCAAGGTCGAGGTGTTCGATGCGGTCAGGGACAACGCCGCGATGGTCGATGCGGCGGGCGCGTGCGCGATTGTCCAGTCGGATTCCGAGATCGGAATCCAGCGCCTGAACCAGGAAACCGCGAAGATTATGGCGTCGGCGCAGCGCTCCGGCTGGGACGTTACGCCGGAAAGCCCCATCGCCTGGATAACCGCGAATGCGGCGTCGGCGCTCGGCGTTGGTGACCAGACCGGTACGCTCGAGGTCGGACAGGACTGGACCGCGCATCGCGATGAGTACGACAGTCGCTAGCGCCGCGGCTATGTTGCGAGTCGCCCGGATCTCGAGGCAATGGCACCGTTGCTCGCGGGACGGATTCCGCTAATTGTCGCGGTCAACAGGGCCAGCGACATCGAGGCCGCGATCAGACTGGCCGACGACTTCGGGTTGCGCCTCGTGGTGCTCGGCGGGAGCGAGGCGTGGAAGGTGGCGCCGCAGCTCGCATCGGCCAGAGTGCCGGTAATGCTGGATCCGCTGGCCAACCTGCCGGGCAGTTTCGACCGGCTCGGCGCCACGCTCGAGAATGCGGCGCGCTTGCAGCGTGCCGGTGTCAGTGTCGCGTTTGTCAGCTCCGATGGCCACAACGCGCGCAATCTCACGCAGTCGGCCGGAAATGCAGTTGCTCATGGCATGGACTACGACGAAGCGTTGCGCGCAATCACGGTGAATCCGGCGCGAATATTTGGAATCGATCGAAGTTACGGCACGCTGCATCCTGGCAAGCTGGCCGATGTTGTCGTTTGGAGCGGTGACCCGCTAGAGGTAACGAGTTTCGCCGATCAGGTGATCATCGACGGACGAATTATCCCCATGACGAGCAGGTCGACACTGTTGCGCGATCGCTATCGCAATCTCGACAAATCGATGCGCCCCGGATATCGCTGACATCGCCGGGGCGGTTCGGGTCCGGCGAGCCGCGCCAATGCGTGGTGGCCGCGTCGTTCAGCCTGGCTGCAAATTGGGTCTGGCGTCGCGCCCGTATTTCGCTGTCAGATCGTATTTTCGCAACAGTGCCCGCAGCTGGTGATAACTGAGACCCAGCGCTTCGGCCGCCAGCATCTGGTTATGGCGGCAGCGGCTCATTGCTTCGGCGATCCATGCCTCTTCCAGTTTGCGGACCTCATCCTTCAGATCGATCGGCATCGCCATCGACATCAGCTGAGCCGTGCGATCCGGCACGGTACCGGGCCCGGATGACTCGTCATCCGCCGCGGGTTCGGCGGGTTGCGTGAACTGGTTTGCGAATGGATCGAATACGATACGGTCAATCCGCGCATCGGGATCGGACGAACGATAGACGGAACGCTCCACCGCGTTTTTGAGTTCGCGAACGTTGCCCGGCCAGGGATAAGCAAGCAGTGCCGAAGCTGCCCGGGTCGAAAACCCGGGGAAGTAGCTTCGCCCGAGTTCGCTGGTGATGGCCACCGCGAAATTCTGGGCCAGGGGCAGGATATCCTCGAGTCGCGCACGCAGCGGTGGCACGTTGATCACATCGAAGGCCAGGCGGTCGAGAAGATCGCGGCGAAACCGCCCCTTCTCCGCGAGTTGCGGCAGGTCTTCGTTGGTTGCACCCACTACCCGCACATCTACCCTGGTAGTGGTTGAACCGCCGACCCGTTCGAATTCCCCGTATTCGATGACCCGGAGGATTTTTTCCTGCATTCGCAGCGGAATCGTTCCGAGTTCATCCAGCACGAGGGTGCCACCGTCGGCGCGCTCGAACCGGCCCGTATGATCGCGCGTTGCACCGGTAAAAGCGCCCTCGACATGGCCGAAGAGTTCGGTTTCGAGAATGGTCTCCGGCAGCGCGGCGCAATTGACCTTCACCAGCGGTTGTTCCCACCGCGGCGACAGGTAGTGCAAACGGCCGGAAATCAGTTCCTTGCCGGTACCGCGCTCACCGATGACGAGAACGGGTTTGGCCAGACCCGCCGCACGCGAGACATGCTCGAGCATGGCGAGGAAGGCCGGTGCCTCCCCGATAAGGCTTGTCGATTCGGGAGAACGTTCTGTCATTGGTGAAAAATAGCAAGAAGTCTATAAAAAAACGAGAAATTAGTTAAAAAAACGACTATAGATGAATATTCATTTTGTGGAGTCGAAGAGAAAATATATATAGAACATGTGCTTAGGATTATTTCGGCATTGTGGCATGAATCCTGCTTCGAACAGGGTGACCGAAATATTCGTTAAGAGGGTTTGCAAATGGGAATCTTTTCGCGCTTCACGGACATCGTGAACTCGAACATCAACTCCATTCTTGAGAAGGCAGAGGATCCGGAGAAACTGGTTCGTCTGATGATCCAGGAGATGGAGGATACGCTGGTCGAGGTTCGCTCGACCGCCGCTCGGGCCATTGCCGACAAGAAAGAGCTGCGGCGCAAGCTCGGTACTCTCGAGCGCGAGGAGCGTGACTGGCAGGAGAAGGCGGAACTTGCGATTCGCAAGAGTCGTGACGATCTCGCCCGCGCCGCCTTGCAGGAGAAAACGCGCATTACCGAGGGCAAGACGAGCCTGGAGGCGCAGTACAACGCCATTGACGAAGGTCTCGACAAGCTCAACAGCGATATCGCCCGGCTCGAGGAAAAGCTCGCAGATGCGAAAAACCGCCAGAAGGCGCTGGTGATGAGACACCAGACAGCGACCCGCCGGCTGAAAGTGCGCGAGAAACTGCACGACTACAAGATCGAAGATGCGCTGGTTCGTTTTGAGCAGTTCGAGCGCAAGATGGAAACTGTCGAGGGGCGTGTCGAGGCTTACGATCTCGGGCTGAAAAAGGATCTGAGCAATCAGTTCTCCAGTCTCGAGTCGGAAGAACAGGTCGAGGCCGAGCTGGTTGAGCTCAAGCAGAGAATCAGCCAGGGCAATAGCGCGTCCTGAGTGGTAAACCGCGACTGTGAGGAGCCGAAATGGGTGAAGTGATCGGTATTATTTCAGTGGCGTTCATCGCACCTCTGGTGATCGTTTTGCATTACGTCACCAAATGGCGTGAGTCGAAGTCGCTGTCTACCGAAGACGAAAAGATGCTGCAGGATCTGTGGGACAACGCGCAGAGAATGGAAAGCCGCCTCAACACGCTCGAGACGATTCTCGACGACCAGGTGCCGGAATGGAGAAAAAAGGTATGACCTTCGCGGACGTCACGACGCTGGCAAAGTCGCTGTATCGTGACGAGGAGTCCGCGATACTGCTCGGGGTCTGTGCCGGGCTTGCCGAGCGCTTCGACTTCAGCGTTGCGGCAGCCCGCATCCTGGCGCTGTTGGCGCTGCTGTTTTTCACTCTGCCCGCCGGGTTTGTTTACCTGACCGGGGGTGTATTACTGCCGCTCAAGTCACTGCATTTTCATGGTGGCGGCGCTGAAAAACAGTTCTGGCAGACTAACAGCGGCAACCATAACGCATTGGGGTGAACAGAATGAGTGAATATGAGCGACAGTCACCGAGCCCGAGACGTTTGTACCGAGACAAGAATCGGGGTGTGTTCTGCGGCGTGTGTGCAGGCCTGGCTGACTATTTCGGCGTCGATCTGGGTGTAGTGCGCGTGCTGACTGCACTCGCTTTCCTGTTCTTTTTCCCGGCGATGCTTCTCACCTATGTCGCGCTGTGTTTTATCTTGCCGGTAAAACCGACCATGCTGTACCGGGATGAGCGTGACGAGCGATTCTGGCGCGGAGTTAGGGTATCGCCACAAGACATGTTCTCCGGTCTGCGCCATCGTTTTCGTGAGCTGGACGCGAGAATGCAGCGAATGGAGCGTTATGTGACCAGCTCGCGCTACAATCTCGATCGCGAATTTGAGAATCTCAAGGACTGAGCTGGCCAGGCTTCTGCACCTGAGTGCTGCGGCCCGCCGTAAAAACCGCCGGATCAGGAAATCGCTTCCGCAAGAAATGGAGAAAAAATGAACAGGTACGAAATGGTGATGTTCATTATTTTTATTGTTTTTGCGACCGGCGCGCTGAAGCATTATCTCAGTCTTCGGCACAAGACGCCGATGGTAGATGACGATACCCGCGAGCGTCTCGCGCGGCTGGAACAGCTCGAGGAACGTGTCCAGGTCCTGGAGCGGATCGTCACCGATCGCAATTACGATTTGAAACAGCAGATTCGCGATCTCTGAATCGCCGCCCGGTTCGCCGTTCGCGGCGAACCGCACCGTTGCCGAAGGCGCCCCATCAGCGCGAGCGCCCCACCCGCATACCCGCGATACTGCTCGCCGCGTCAGGCGTTGCCGCAGCCACGCCGCCTGCGCTGCAATTCTCATCCAATCGAATCTGTTCACACTGCGTCTGCACTTGTTGCGGTAAGCTTTGCACCTCGCGCGACAGAGGAAAGCGTACAGCAATGAATGCGAACGATCAGACGGTTGGCCAGGGAGCCGCAACCGAAGATACCTGGCAGCGGTTTAGGGACTGGCTGTATGTCGACACGAAGCTGGGGTTCTTTCTGGATCTGAGTCGGATGGACCTGGACGGCGACATCTTTGAGCGAATGAAATTGCAGTTTGACCATGCCTTCGCCGCGATGGCCGATCTGGAATCCGGTAAAATCGCCAATCCGGATGAGCAGCGCATGGTCGGTCACTACTGGTTGCGGCGACCGGAACTGGCGCCGGATGAAAGACTTGCCACTGCCATCCGCAACGACATCCGCCAGGTAAAGGAATTTTCCCGTTCGGTAACCGAGGGCACACTCACCAGCCCATCGGGTGACCGGTTCCGGCATGTGCTGGTGCTCGGAATCGGCGGCTCGGCCCTGGGCCCGCAGTTTGTCGCCGATGCACTGGCGGCAATTCGCCCGCCCATGAGCATTGCTTTTCTGGACAACACGGATCCGGACGGTTTCGATCGCGTTCTGGGGCGGCTCGGCGACGAACTCGCTGCGACGCTGGTTATCGTAATCAGCAAGTCCGGTGGCACCGCGGAGACGCGCAACGCGATGATCGAGACCGGCACGGCATTTGCCGCACGCGATCTCGAATTTCCCCGGCATGCCGTTGCAGTTACCCAGCCGGGAAGCAGACTGGATCAACTGGCGGTCGAGCAGGAGTGGCTGCATCGCTTCGCGATGTATGACTGGATCGGCGGTCGCACGTCCGAGACCTCGGTCGTCGGTCTGTTGCCAGCCGCGCTACAAAATATCGATATCGACGAGTTGCTCGCCGGTGCGTGCATGATGGATGAGGCGACCCGGGTCGGGGACATACGCAAAAATCCGGCTGCGCTGCTGGCACTGGCGTGGCATGCCGCTGGCGATGGCCGCGGCGCGAAAGACATGGTCGTGTTGCCGTACAAGGACCGGTTGCTTCTGTTCAGCCGCTATCTGCAGCAGCTGATCATGGAGTCTCTCGGTAAGGGACGCGATCTCGACGGTAACCGGGTAGAGCAGGGCATCGCGGTATACGGCAATAAGGGCTCCACTGACCAGCATGCATATGTGCAGCAGTTACGCGACGGGATCGACAATTTCTTCGTGACATTTATCGAGGTGCTGCGCGACCGCGCCGGCGCCGAAGTATGGGTCGATGACGGAGTCACTGCCGGCGATCATCTGTCCGGGTTTTTGCAGGGTACCCGCGCGGCGCTGACCGAGAGCGGGCGCGAGTCACTGACCATTACGATTGGCGAGTTGTCGGCGTGCTCGGTGGGTGCGCTGATCGCGCTGTTTGAAAGGGCGGTCGGTTTTTACGCCACGCTTGTCAATATCAACGCCTATCATCAGCCGGGCGTCGAGGCCGGCAAACGCGCGGCGTCTGCGGTCCTCGAGTTGCAACGCCAGATTATCGAGCGGCTGGCCGCAAATCCAGGGCCGACCGGAATTGCCGAGCTGGCGCAGCAACTCGGGGCGGAGCCGGAAACGGTTTATCTGACGCTGCGTCACCTTGCCGCGAACCGGCGCGACATCGTGCTCGACGGCGATCCCGCACAGCCGGCCGCCCACCTGGTCAGGAGAGAAGCCTATGACGACTGAGCCGCTTCCGATTCGGACTATCGAGTCGCCGGGTTTCGACGATCAGCGCCCCGGCACTTCCGGCCTGCGTAAACGCGTGTCCGTGTTTCAGGCGCCGCATTACCTCGAGCATTTTGTACAGTCGATTTTCGACTGCCTGCCGGATCTCGCCGGCAAGACCCTGGTGTTGGGCGGCGACGGGCGGTTTTTCAATCGCGAAGCCATTCAGACCATCATCCGAATGGCCGTGGCGAATGACGTAGGCGGACTGCTGATAGGTTGCGGCGGATTGTTGTCGACGCCCGCCGTATCTTGCCTGATACGCAAGACCGGAGCCTTTGGCGGTATCGTGCTGTCGGCCAGCCACAACCCCGGTGGAGCGGATGGCGATTTCGGCATCAAGTACGACATCGGTAACGGCGGTCCGGCGCCCGAGCGTCTTACCGACGCGATATTCGCGCGCAGCCGTGAGTTGCGGTCCTACCGCATTGCCGATTTGCCGGACGTGGATCTCGACCGCCAGGGGCTGGGCCGGGTCGGCGCGATGGAGATACGGGTTGTTGACCCGGTCAGTGATTATGCGGCGCTGATGGAGACGATTTTCGACTTCGATCGTATCCGCGACCTCGTTACCGCGCCGGGATTCACAATGCGGATCGACGCGATGCACGCGATTACCGGACCGTATGCGCGTGAGATCTTCGAGAATCGCCTTGGCGCAGCCCACGGTACCGTTATCAATGCAATCCCGTTGCCGGATTTTGGTGGCGAGCATCCCGACCCGAATCTCACTCATGCCGAGGCTCTCGCGACGGAGATGTTCGGATCGACGCCACCGTCGTTCGGGGCGGCATCCGATGGTGACGGCGACCGCAACATGATTCTCGGGCCGCGGTTTTTCGTAACTCCCAGCGACTCTCTGGCTGCACTGACGGCCAACGCCGAGCTGGTGCCCGGTTATGCAGCGGGGATTGTCGGCGTCGCGCGTTCGATGCCCACGAGCCGGGCAGTGGATGCCGTTGCCAGGCGACGCAAAATACCTTGCTACGAGACGCCGACCGGGTGGAAGTTCTTTGGCAATCTGCTTGATGCGGGGCGGATCAGTCTGTGCGGCGAGGAGAGCTTCGGAACGAGTTCCAATCACCTTCGCGAAAAGGACGGTCTCTGGGCAATGTTGTTCTGGCTCAACATCATCGCGGTGCGCGGCACAGGCGTTGCGGAGATCATGCGCGATCACTGGCGTGAGTTCGGCCGCTGTTATTACACCCGGCATGATTACGAGTCTATCGATGCAGCGGCGGCAGGCCGCCTGATCGAGGGTCTGCGCGCGCGGGTTCCCGCTCTTGCCGGTACCAGGCTCGGCAATTACGAAGTAACGCTGGCGGACGATTTCTGTTACGTCGACCCGGTCGACAACAGTCGCAGCGAGCACCAGGGCATACGTGTGGTTTTCGCTGGAGATGCCCGAATAGTATTTCGCCTTTCCGGGACCGGCACCGCAGGGGCGACGTTGCGCGTGTACTACGAATGTCAGGAAGCGCGTGCGGATAAACAGGACGAGGACGAGCAGCAGGTTCTTGCCCCGTTGTTCGCTATAGCCGAATCGCTTGCCGCGATTCGCGAGCATAGCGGGCGTGATGCACCGAGTCTGATCACCTGAGCACGCCAGTGTGGACATGCCGAGCGAGTATCTGACATCGCCGGGGCGCAGGCTGCCTCCGGGCGCAACGGCAGACGCCGGGGGGGTGAATTTCTCGGTGTTCAGCCGCGATGCCAGGGCCATGCGTCTGTGTTTGTACGCGCATGCAGACAGCGAAGCGCCGTTCCAGAGCATCGATCTTGACCCCGACATTCACCGCACATTTTTCTTCTGGCATGTCTATGTCGAGAAGCTTCCGGCCGGGACTTTTTACACCTGGCGATGCGACGGTCCGGCGGGCGATGGTGACAATGGCTTTCGCTTCGATTTCCGGCGTGAACTGGTCGACCCGTGGGCGCGTGAAATCAGCGACGTCAGGTGGGATCGCCGCGCCGCGGTCGGAAACGGCTCCGATGCGGCGATTCGGGCAATCGTCGTCGAGCCGCACTACGACTGGCACGGCGACGTACCGGTTGATCGGCCGATGCAGGATACGATCATTTACGAACTGCATGTGGCGGGCTTCACCCGTGATCCCTCGTCTGGAGTGAAGCATCCGGGTACGTTCGACGGGCTGATCGAAAAAACCGACTATCTGCTCGACCTCGGTGTCACGGATGTGCAGCTCATGCCGGTAATGGCATTCGACCGGCAGGACGTTCCGCCCGGCACCGCGGCGTTGGGCCTGAAAAATTTCTGGGGATACAGTCCCCACAGTTTTTTTGCGCCGCACCCGGGCTATTGCAGAAACGCTAACCGCAGCGGGCAACAGGCGGAATTTCGCGACATGGTCCGGGCCCTGCATCAGCATGGTCTCGGTGTCATTCTGGATGTCGTTTTCAACCATACGGCCGAGGGCGGAGAGAGTGGCCCGGTGCTGAATTTCAAGGGCCTCGGAAATGATATTTTCTATCACCTCGATCCGCATGACCGGCGCCGCTATCGCGATTTCACCGGCTGTGGCAACACGGTCAATTGCAACCACCCGCTGGTGGCCAATTTCATCGACAACTGTCTCGAATACTGGGTGCGCGAGATGCATGTCGACGGATTTCGTTTCGATCTGGCGAGTGTGCTGGGCCGCGGTGAAGACGGTGAACCGATGTATCACGCGCCGGTTTTGTGGAACATCGAATTCTCGCCGGCGTTGTCGCGAACCCGGTTGATTGCCGAGGCGTGGGATGCTGGCGGGCTTTACCAGGTGGGCGACTTTCCCGGGTTGCGCTGGGCCGAGCTGAACGGCAGGTACCGGGACGTTTTGCGCCGTTTCGTCACCGGCGAGACCGGGCTGATCAACGAGTTGGCAACGAGGATTACCGGCAGCAGTGATTTCTATGCCCGGTCGGGCCGGCTTCCAATCAACTCCGTCAATTTCGTGACCTGCCACGATGGATTCACGCTGTGGGATCTCGTTTGTTTCGCGCGCAAACACAATGCCGCGAATGGCGAGGAGAATCGCGACGGTAGCGATGCCAATTACAGCTGGAATTACGGCGTCGAGGGACCGAGCGACGACCCCGCGATTGACGCGTTGCGCCGGCGCCAGGCACGCAACCTCGTTGCGTTACTGTTTTTAAGCCAGGGCGTTCCGCTGCTGCTGTCCGGCGACGAGGTATTGCGCAGCCAGGGCGGAAACAACAACGTGTGGTGCCAGGATAATGCGCTGGGGTGGTTTGACTGGAGCCTCGTCGAGAGAAACGCGGATATGCTGGCATTCGTCAAGGCGATGATCCGCTTGCGCAAACGCCATCCAAGCCTCCGGCGCGCGCGTTTTCTGCGTGGTGAGACGATCGGTCCGCGGAACATTCCGGACATAGGCTGGCACGGCGTGCGTCTGGACCACCCGCCATGGAACGACCCGGCCGCCCGTCACCTGGCGTTTACGCTGGCCCCCGGAGCGCCCGGAGAGTCGGCGCTGCATGTGTTGATCAATATGGAGGACGCGCCGTTGCGCTTCGAGTTGCCGTGCTTTGCCGGTCTGCGCTGGCTTGTGGCCATCGATACCGGGAATGCTGTGCCCGCCCGGAGAGACGCGGTTGCGGAGGCGGGATTCGATCTCCGGGCTAGTAGTATTGTCGTTTTAGAGTCTATAACTATATGATTTTAAAAGATTATCTTTTTCAGAGTGTTTTTGTCAAGCTTTTGTCGTCAAATATCAATACAAAAGCTTGACAAAATTATTAGATTGAGTCTTAATGTGTTCGCAGACGCGAGTTGGTCCGGTTGCACGTCGCAGGGAAAAAGCCTTTCGGCCCAGCTTGTGTCTAGCGATGCCCCACAAGGCTCAGTGCCCCCCCTTCGGAGCCTTGTATACACCCGGCAGCCGTAAGGCTGCCGGGTTTCTTTTTGTCGCTGAGGGCTTTTTCAGGAAACGGCAAAAAGTGCCCGATGACGTCCGCTACCGTCCTTGTCGCCGCGCAACAGTTCGACATATTCGGCGGCGGTCAGCGGGCCGCCAAGCAGGTGTCCCTGAACATAGTGGCAGTGGTTTTCGCGCAAAAAATTGAGCTGCCCTTCGGTCTCGACCCCCTCGGCGACAACGTCCATGTTGAGTGTGCGCCCCATCTCGATGATCGTACTGACGATGGTCGCGTCGTCGCGATCGATATCGGCGTCGCGGACGAAGGACTGGTCGATCTTCAGTGTGCTGATCGGGAAACGCTGTAGCGACGAGAGAGACGAGTATCCGGTACCGAAGTCGTCGATAGCCAGGTTGACCCCCATCGCATAGAACTCGTTCAAAACCCCGACCGTCGCGGTCGGGTCTTCCATCAACGTCGATTCGGTGATTTCGAATTCGATACAGGTCGGGGATATCCCGTATTCGCGGAGGCGTTGCCGCACGCGCTGAGTCAGATCCTTTTGCCGGATCTGGCGTAGTGAGAGATTGACTGCGATCTGTCCCGGGTCGACGCCGGCCTTCTGCCAGGCGCGATAGTCCTCGCAAACCTGTTTAAGTACCCATTCACCCAGTTCGAGAATAACGCTGGACTCCTCCGCCAACGGAATGAACTCGGTCGGTGAAACCTCGCCACGAGCGGGAAGCTTCCAACGCAGCAGGGCTTCCGCACCGACGATGCGGCCGTCCCTGATATCGAGTTTGGGCTGATAGCGCAACAGGAATTCGCCGCGCTCGATCGCGCGCCGCAGCTTGCTTTTGAGCATGAGTTGTTCGACCGTCGCGATGTTCATTTCCGGGCGGTAAAACTCGACGCTGTTGCCGCCATCATGCTTGGCGTTGTACATCGCGGCATCCGCGTTGCGAATCAGGTCGATGACGTTGCTGGCATCGTCCGGTGCAAACGCAATACCGACGCTGGCGGAAAGATAGATTTCCAGATGCTCGTAGAAGTAGACCCGGCTCAATTGCTGTTGCACGGTTTTCGCAATATTCGTCAGTTGCTGCCGGCCGCTCGCGAGGTCGCCGATGTCGCTGATGATCACGCCGAATTCGTCACCGGCGAGCCGCCCAACGATGGCGCCCTCGGGCAGGCACTCACCCAGCCGTTCCGCCGCGGTTTCCAGGCAACGATCCCCGGCGATATGGCCAAACGTATCGTTGACGTCCTTGAACCGGTCGAGATCGATGTACAGCAAAGCGGTGCGCAATCCCTGCTTGCGTCCGCGTGCCAGTGCGCGCTGCAGCAAATGCTGAAACTGCATCCGGTTGGGAACCCGGGTCAACGCGTCGAAGCGCGCCAGATAACGGATCCGGCGTTCCGCCCGTTTGCGCTCGCTGATATTGCGCGCGACCAGGACGAAGCCGTCGGGCCCGCTACTGCCATCGCTGATTGCGGCGCTGGTATAGGATACGGGGACCTCTTCACCATCTGCCGTAATCATGACTGTCTCGCCGCTGCTTCCGGCCAGGTTATCCATGGAAATGCCGGGGCGAACGCTCTCCGCAAATAGCTCCCACAGAAGTTTGCCTTTCAGTTCGTTGGATTCGCTGTCAAGCAATCGTGTCGCAGCGCGGTTGCTGCGCTTAACGACACCGTCCAGGTCGGACACGATGACCGCTTCGCTCATGCTGTCGATCAGTTCGTAAAGAAAGTCGCGCGATTGCGTCGCTACCCGGAGCTGGGCGCGCAGCGTATCCATCGCCTCCGCAATCCGCACCACGGTGTGGGTCTGGACAATGGGTATTGGAGTAACGAGATCTCCGGCAGCGGTTTTCTCGACCGCGATGGCGAGCGAGTTGAGCGGTGCGGAAGCCTCCCGCGCCAGCCTCCGGGCGGCTGCGACGCAGACGGCAACAAATAGCAACGCCAGCAACAGCAGCGAGTACATGATGCCGGTGACGTTGGGTTGTGGCGCCAACGCGCCTGCAGCCGCGGGTTGTCCGCCACCGGCCGCGAGCCACACCAGAACGGTCATCGCCAGCGCGAGGGCAACACTCGCGACGGTTACGAAAATTACAAACCGGTTTCGGTGACGGCTCGTTTTCATCGGGTCAGGCCGTTCTCCACGATGGAAAAATCGCGCATTAGGGGCGCGCACGAAACACCGGGCCGAAGCTTGAGGACCCTCGGGATCACAGCGAACCATGTTGTTTGTTTTAGGTCCCTGCCTTCCGCTCTGTCTCTAATCCGGTGCAGAACCCAAGTATAGGTTCGTGGCCGGGACCTGCCTACTTTTGTTTCCAGCCTCCGCCGGAGTCCTGATACCACCACCCGGAATCGAGTTTTGCCACGTTGCGCTCGGCAAACGTGCTGCGAATCTGGCTCTCCCACTCCGGATGGTTGTTCGCCTTGGCGATCTCCGCGTAAAGGGCATTCCAGTCGGCGTTCTGATCGGCAACCAGTTTGAGCACGCGGCTGCGCTCCGGCAGCGGAATCAGGTTGCGGTCACGAATCGCAACAGTGGCCTCGCGGGTCACCCCGATGGCGCCGGACTGGTAGTAGGGTTTCAGGTCCGAAAATCGTTTTTTGAGCGAGGCTTCGAGACTGCGCGTGGCCGGGCTGCTGGCATTGAAATCCACCTGTGCATGGGCCGCCGGAACCACAACGTTCAGCGCGCTCGCGGCAAACGCGGTCAGTAACCGGCGCAACCGGGCCGGTGCGCCCGACCGCGCGGCCGACTCGTCGGAAGCGTCAGTCGCGCCCCGAACCTCGTCAATGATGCGATCGGCGGCTTCCGCCGCTTCCGCGGAGGGGAAATAGACATTGATGGTGACGCAGGCGGCGGTGGCCACCAGGGCGGTGCTGGCAAGAACTAAAAGGCGACGCATTTGTCTGGCTCCGTCGTGAGTTCGTGGATGGTCTTGACCTTATTGTGCAGAGTCTACCTGAATGGAAACTGAATTTTACTGCGGCGAACCGGTTACCGGAGGGCCGCTCTGCTGGATTGACTTGAGCTGTTCGACCAGGCGGGTCCAGTCGACCTGGCTGGCGTAGCCGATAACGTCGATTCGGGGGAGACCTTTGCCGCGCACGATGTAATAGCCGGCATTCGCCCTGGCGATTCCGTTCATATTGCAAACCCCGTCCCGGAGTTGGCACTTCAGACCCAGTGAGTCATAGGCGAAATCGTCGAAAAATCCCATAACGCCGCTGGACAGTGCCGCGGCGGCCCCGCCCCCGCTGACGCTGGAGATGTTCTCCACCGCACGCTGGCTTATACGGCGTTTCGTGTTGTCTTTTGCGGTTGAGGTCAGACTTGCGGTGAACGCAACCGGTTCCCACTGCAGCATCTGCAGACCGCTTATTTCGCCGTCGACATGTCCGGTTATTCGGCCGAACGAAAAGGTCTCCGTCAACGTCTCTAGGTCGAAATTGGTGAACCGGATATCGGCGAAAAGCTGGGGCAGGTTACCGAGCGGCTGCACTACGCGCAGGTCGCTGATTTGCAGGTCACCGCCGAATAGCTGCGCCTCCAGCTTACCGCCGACCTCGACGACGCCGTCGCGGTAACTCAATGATGGAAGCCGTCCCCCGATCTGCCCGGCGAAAACGGGCCAGCCGAGCGCGGTGGTCAGTTCTGTCAGGCTGACCGGTGCCAGCGCGGCGTCGAGCAGAAGCTGCATCGTTTCCTCTCCCGCCCGCAGGACCTCGAGCTCATTGATTTTCAGCTCACCGTCGAGCAAGGGCAGCTCCAGCGGCGAAGTCAGCCGGAAGTCTCCGGCCTCGGCGACGAAAGCGACTGTTGCAGCCCCGCCCGGCAATTGCATCAGCGTCGCGCCGGTCCAGGCGATTTCCGACTGTGCGGGCCAGTCCGGCGCCACGCCCGCCGCAACGGGCGGGTCACGCCAGTGCACGGTGCCGGTGGCGCCGGACAAGCCGAAACGGCCGGTTTTGTCCTCGACGCTGACATCGTCGAGGCGTGCGCTGAAGGCCGCCGGCTGGCCGGCGCTCAGCACCACGCGGATTTCCACTGCGCCGGCGCTCTCCAGTGCATCGAGCGGGGTTGCGAACAGGTAGGGGCGCACATAGGTATCGAACGCACCCGGCAGCTGGGCGGACACCCGTTTGCCGCTCAGATGCGCCAGTTGTGGGCCGTCATCGGTTTGTACCACTGTCGCAGTGCCGTGCGCGGACACGACGCCGGGTTGTTCGAACTCCCACCGGGCGATCTCGAGTAAGCGTTGAGCGAGGTCGAGGTTTGCGTCGATGCCGTGCCCGTTGCGGTTGCGCTCCCAGGTCGATGAATACCGGTTCGGCATAGGCCTGCCCGGCGCTGCCGCCTTGCGCGGCGCGGACCCGCCACCCGGAGTCGTTGCGCGTTGCCGCCAGCTGCAATTCCGTAGACATTGTGTCGGTGGCAATCGTACCGCTGGCGTTGCTTGCGGTGACCTCGCGGGCATCGACCGCGAGGCTGATCGCGTCGGGCCCGGAGACCGTCCCCGCGGCGTCCAGCGTCAGCGCCATCGAACCGCTGATCTGACCTGCTTCGCTATCGGGTATGAAGCGCGCGGCGAGGGCCAGCAAACGCGCGAGATCGATTGCGGGGAGATCGAGCTTTCCCTGCCAGCGCGTACCGCTAAGGTTGGCGTCGAGTTGCAGCGTGCTGCCCGCGACCGATCCGCCGTTCAGGGTGATTTCCGCATCGCCGCTTCTGCGGTCAAACGCAACGAATCCGCCAAACCGTTGCGGCCCGAGATTGGCTGAAGTGGCAGAGATCTCAAGCTGCGGGCAGCGGGCAACACTCGCCGCTAATTCAAGATCGGGACAAGACACTATGACATCGGTCCAGCTTTCCGCAGCGTCCCCCAGCGTAGCCGCGGCAGCACTCAAACGGGCTTCAATTTGCTCTGCGGCGCCGAGTCGGAGCTCGAATCGCAGTGCTTTCGCGTTCCAGTCTGCGCTTGCGATATCGCCGATATCGAGCTGCAGGAGTTCTACCGCACGGGCCGGCCATGCGGCGAGCAGAAGAGTCAGGGCCAGGCCGGACGCCATCGCGGAAATGGTCACGGAGATCGACCCGCAAGTGCGCTGCTGGCCCACGCCGGGGTCGCGGCACACCCGGGCAATAGTCCGTATTCGCTTTTTTCGCATGCAGTGCTGCAACCTGTGCCGTCAACCGGTCCCGATCGTCGATGGTTTCAAATCAGATAGCTAGATCGTTACGCGGCCGCAGTGGAAACACAAGCCAAGAATGCTCACCATGCCGGTCGCGATGACAACGCGGAATCATCCCCGCTCCGTCGCAAACGGGTTTGTTGCGCGGCGGGGTTGCGGCAGTGAACCCCCGTTTGCGTTGCGCGCGGCAGGAATGAGCGGGCGAAAAACGGCAACTGAGTCGCTTTGACGTGCGCCAAAGCGGGCGAATCACGGAGCGGGTTTAATGCGCACGCACCGAGCATAATTGCCGCGCTCGGGTAGAGGTTGGAGCGAGCTTGCGGGTCAGGACGTCCGGGCAGGCGCAAAAGCCGCTCTCGACAATCTGATTAGTCTTGTATGCTAGCCGGCTGCAGTTGGCGGTATCAGCGGTTTCGACCGGAACGAGCGGGCGTGGCGTAATCGCTGGTGGCGGAAGATGCTTGATACGCGCGCCGTCATACGGCTGCGGTCCGGCGCGTCAGAAGGATGCGTCGTAAACAACCAGGGAATTCAAATATGGATGCGAACAAGCTCCTGATCTATGGCGCCAACGGCTACAGTGGCGCGATGATCGCGACGGCCGCGCGTGAGCGCGGGCTCGAGCCGGTTGTCGCCGGGCGGCGCAAGGAGTCCGTGGAAAAGGTCGGGCACGAGCTCGATTTGCCGGTCAGGATTTTTGCGCTGGGTGCGGCGGATGCGCTGGCCGAAAAATTACGCGGGTTCGACGTGCTGTTGAACTGTGCCGGACCGTTTTCGGCCACAGCACAGCCGATGATGCAGGCCTGTGTTGCCGCGGGCGTTCATTATCTGGACATCACCGGCGAGATTTCCGTGTTTGTCGCCGCCCACGAGATGGGGCGGCTTGCGGCGGATGCCGGCATTGTTCTGTGCCCGGGTGTCGGTTTTGACGTAGTTCCGACGGATTGTCTCGCGGCGAGGCTGAAGGAGGCGCTGCCCGATGCGGACCGCCTCGCGTTGGGGTTCGACTCGCGCTCCGGAATGAGTCCGGGCACCGCGAAGACTTCGGTCGAAGGGCTTGCGCAGGGCGGCAGAGTGAGACGCGGCGGCAAGATTGTCGCAGTGCCGCTTGCCTACCGTACCCGCCGCATCGATTTTGGTGACGGCGAGAAACTAGCGATGACAATTCCGTGGGGCGATGTCGCGACCGCTTTTTTTTCCACCGGCATTGGCGATATCGACGTTTATATTCCGGCTTCGCCGCGGCTTGTTTCGCGGCTGAAAAAACTGAACTGGATCCGGCCGTTACTGGGTCTCGGCATGGTCCAGGACTTCATGAAGAAACGGATCGGACGTTCGGTGACAGGACCCACCGCCGAACAGCGTGAGCGTCTCGGCACGGCGTTATGGGGTGAGGTGCGAAACCCCGCTGGCGAGGTGCGCGCAGCACGCTATACAACGGCAAATGGCTATACGGTGACGGCCGATGCCGCGGTACGTATCGCCGGGCATTTGCTCGCTTACTCCGGCCCAGGCGGTTACCTGACGCCGTCCCGGCTGATGGGGGCGAATTTCGCTTTCGATCTTCCCGGCAGCAGCGAGCTCACGTGGCTGTAGAGATGTCGGGCGTGCTGGACGAAACCGCGTTCCGATTACCGGACCGGGCGCGTTTCGCCCGCCCGGCGTTCTGCGCAACGCTCATGTGCAGTCGGTGCTGGCAAGCCTGCGTATCCGCGCTGCGGCCGTGCGGCGTCGCGCCGAACCGATGCTCGCGGCGGCGGTCGAGCACGTTCTCGATTGCGGAGACGGGGTGCGCCTGGCGGGTGCGTATTCCGCCGGTCCGGGTGGTGGGCGGCCGCTCGCTGTGCTGATTCATGGCTGGGAGGGCAGTTCGGACTCGTTGTACCTGGTATCGCTTGGGGCGCGTCTGTTTGCCGCCGGCTACGACGTTTTCCGACTCAACCTGCGCGACCACGGCAACACCCAACACCTGAACCAGGAACTTTTTCACTCCTGCCGACTGAGCGACGCGACCGGGGCGTTGCGGGCAATTGCCCACCTTCTCCCTGACCGCCCGCTGATGCTCGCGGGATTTTCGCTGGGCGGAAATTTTGCGCTTCGTGTCGCGTTGCGGGCGCCGGCCGAGGGCATCGATTTAAGTTCTGTGCTGGCCGTCAGCCCGGTGCTCGATCCGCGTCGTACCCTTGCCGCGCTGGAATCGGGCTGGCCGGTCTATCGCCACTATTTCATGCGCAAGTGGCGCCGCTCGTTGTTGCGAAAAGCCGAGCTGTTTCCCGATGCCTACGATTTCTCCGCTATTCGCGGGCTCGCGAGCCTTACCGCGATGACCGCTTTTTTCGTGGAGCGATACACCGGCTATCCCAGTCTTGAGGAATATTTTCTTGGTTATGCGCTCGTCGGTGACCGGCTGCGCGGACTCAGCGTTCCGTCCCTGCTGATCGCGGCGGAGGACGATCCCATTATTCCTGCGGCGGACCTCGATAATCTCGAGAGCAAGCAGTGCACTGCGCGTGCTCCGGTTGCGTCACGGTGGACACTGCGGTTTCTTCGCGGGCTGGGGTCTTTCCAGCTGGGTGGAGAACCAGGCGGTGCAGCTTTTCGATTCACATCGGACCGGGCACGGCGGACATGGCTGAGCGGCTGCGCTGGCGTGACCACCTGCTGCTGGCGTGCTGTATCGCTGTTGGCCTGCTCTTCGGCGTTTCGGGTTTGCAGAAGCTGTTCTACCTGGATGTGCCGGCCGGCGAGTTCGCGGTATGGGGTTACTCGCGCTGGTTCTTGTTCGCGGTCGGAGCGGCCGAGGTACTGGGCGCGTTGTTGCTGCAGCGCGCGCGTGGACGGATCGCGGGGGTCTGGATACTGGCGGTGATCGTGGTTGGGGCTACCTACACCCATCTGCGTCACTTTGAATTTGCGGCGCTGTGGCGGCCGGCCATCCTCGGCGCGTTGCTCGTCGTGATTCTCTGGCTGGCTCGGCGCAGTGGCGCGAGCGGGAGCGCGGGCTAGTCGCGCGAGCGTTTGTCGGTAAACATCTTGGCCGGCTGGCCACTGGTAATGCGGACCTCGCCCTCGAGCACGGCTCCCTCGGCAATCGCGACGGTACCGCCGTATACCGTGCCCTTGATTCGCGCCGTCGCCGCGATCTCGATCTGACCGTCGGTCTGGACCTCGCCGATGAGTTCGCCGCCGATTATGGCGTTCGCTGCCCGGATGTTGCCTTCCCAGCGGCTGCCCTCGGCCAATGTCAGGGTCGCCTCGATGTCGCAGTCACCGGCGACCTCGCCGCACACGAGTACATTGTCGTCGCTCTTGATATTGCCCTCGAACCGCGAGCCCGGAGCGATAAACGTCGTCGCGCCGCGCGATTTGTCGAGCATTCTGCGAAATCGGTTTTCAGCCATCGGAGTTTTTCCCCATTTACTCAAGCGCGACATTCTGCTGCAAAAGTGCTGGCGATGACAGGGGGTTGCGCGCAAATTTCAGGGTTTCGGGCGCGCCTGCGAGCGTCACAAACTGACCGTTTGCGTCACCATGGACAAGTCGTGTACATTATTTAAGTTATTGTTTTTAATAAAAAGATAATGATGGCACGAGGTTTGCACTGATACTTGTGCCTGCTTCGGCAGCACGGGCCATAGCGACCCAATCGGCTTTGCGTCGCGCCCGGGTTGTTGCAGTCAGTGCATCGGCTACGAATGGATGAGGTCCCATTCGACTCTTGCGCCGCACCGTCTCCCGGTGCGGCGTTTTTTTTAGCGTTGGGTGCCTGGCAGTTTTTGTTCGCGGTACCCGTCCGGCAGCACGAACGTAGCGGCCGGCAGGTCGGTCTCTGTTAACGCGACGAAGCGCGTTTCCAGGACTAGCGCTCCATTTTGATACTGCCGGCTGATCAGCGGAAGACCCTTGATATCCCTCACGTCGGCAATCGGGAGGCTCGGAATCTGCAATGCCCCACTGCGATTGACCGTGCCGACGATGTCGCGCTTGAACTGCTTCAGGTCCTGGAAATACTTGAGCAGGTCATCGCCGAATGGCAGGCTCTTGGCCGGCGCTACGCAGTATTCGTACATCAGTTGAGCGGCGTTCGACGCCTGCCACCAGTCGCAGGCAACTCCGCCGGACTCACCGCTTTCGCCGGTCTTTTTCAAATCGAGTTGCGGCTCCTCCGCGGCGGCGCCCTGCAGGTTGATACCCATCTTCTCCGCCATCATCTTCTCCATCATCTCGCGCTGTGCGGGCGGAAGTGCCTGCAACTGCGCGCGCATTTGCTGCAGCGCCGGCTCCAGTTCGGCCGCAATTGCCTCGGCCGACGCCTTGTCCAGAACCGTATAGGTCTTGTCGTCGTGGCTGATGATTTCCATTGACTGCGCGTTGCCATCGAAAATGACGGTTGCATCCGCGCCGACGTCCATGCGCGAGCGGTGCTTGTCGATCAGGATCGTGCCGCTCTTTGCCGAGTTCGGAATGACGCTGCCCGAGGACTCGTACTGGACGGTGACCCCCGCATGGGCAGCTCCGATTGGCAACAGCGCAAGCAGAACGAGATTTCTGGTGAGCACGTGTTCTCTCCCTCGGCGGATCGATGACTGTGTTGAAGACTAGCAGCTTGACCCGGTCTGCGTCGCCACCTGCGTGCAAGCCCGGGTTCGGGTACTCCCGGTCTGCGGCTCACGGGGTTTTCTGATGCTGGCGCGAGGCGGGTGCCGCCCGGCCCCGCGGGATGCGTTAAACGGCGAGGCCCAGGCGCGCCGGTTCGTAGATGGCATCGAGCGCTTGCGACAGGTCCTGCCAGAGATCTTCCGGCTCCTCCAGTCCGACCGACAACCGCAACAGGCCTGCGCCGATGCCCGATCTGGCCCGCGCTGAATCGCTCAGCACGCGATGGGTCAGGCCGGCCGGATGCTGCAGCAGACTGTCGACCGACCCGAGGCTGACTGCCGGGGTAATCAGGCGGACCCCCGCCATCACGCTGCGCGCGGCATCGAGGTCTTCCACCTCGAAAGCGATGAGTGAGCCTGGGCCGTTCATTTGCCTGCCGATCAGGCCTAGCGGGTCGTGTCCGGGGAGCCCGGGAAAGTGAACGGCGCCGACGGCGCGGTGCTGCTGTAGCCGTTCTGCCAGTTGCATGGCGCTGGTTTGGGCCGATTCCACCCGCAAAGTCAGCGTCGGCAGGCCGCGGTGAAGCAGATAAGCGGCGAGCGGGTGCAGCAGTGCGCCGGTCGCGACCCGGACCTGGCGCAGACCGCGCGCGCGCGCTTCACTGGTGGCGACGATCCCGGCGATGACATCGCCGTGCCCGCCGAGGAATTTGGTAGCACTGTGAACCACATAGCGCGCACCGCAGGTGACCGGCTGCTGTAACACCGGGGTTGCGAACGTGGAGTCCACCAATACCGGCACGGCGCCAGCCGCCGTCACCACCGCCTCGATATCCACGAGCGCAAGCGTCGGATTGGCCGGAGTCTCCATCAGAACAAGCGCTGTATCGGGTCGCATTGCGGCATGCACTTCGTCTGCCTCGCACCAGGTGACTTCGAGTCCGGCGAGGCCGCTCTGAAGGAGATGTTCGGTGGTGCCGTAGACCGGGTGAAGAGCGATCACGTGACCACCGCGCTGCCGCGCATCCAGCAGACACGCGGTGATAGCGGCCATGCCGGAACCGAATGCGACTGCCGTTTCACAGTGTTCCAAAGCGGCAATCGCATTCTCGCAACGGGCGACAGTGGGGTTGTGCAGTCTCGCGTAGACCGGGTTCGCGGTGGGAATTTCCCCGGCGACCGCGGCATCGAGGCTGGCAATTGCGCTGTCCAGATCGTCGAGCGGATACGTGGAGGACAGGTCGATGGGCGGGGCATGCACGCCGAGTTGTGCCAGGTCATCGCGACCGGCATGGACCGCCTGGGTTCGGGAAATCCGCAACATGGCCGCTCTCCGTTCTCTGATGTATCAGTGCATACTAATAAAAATTTTTATATTAAAATTATCGACGAATAAAATTGCGAAATCGAGGCTGAATCATCACTATGGACGAAACGGATCGCGCGATTCTGGCCGCTTTGCGAAACGATGCGCGGTTGTCGAACAAAGCGTTGGCCGATTATGTCGGGCTTGCCCCATCGAGTATGTTGCAGCGGGTGCGGCGCTTGCAGCAGGCCGGCCTGCTGGGAATCGCCCATGCGGAAATCGACTTTGCCGCAATGGGCTTCGGCCTGCAGGCGATGGTGTCGGTCAGGCTGGAGCGTCATTCGCGCCGGGCGGTGGAGGCTTTTCGTGACTACGTGCTCGATCTCGATGAAGTGATGTCGGTCTACCACGTCGCGGGCGCCACTGATTTCCTGGTTCATGTGCTTGCCCGCGACTCTGATCATCTGCGCGACATCGCGCTCGAGGCCTTTACCAGTCGTGCCGAGGTCGCGCACATCGAGACAAGCATCATTTTCGAATTGCGGAGAAACTGGACTTTGCCGGAGCGCCGTTCAGGCCGGGATGGCGAGCCCGAGTCGCTCCGATAGCAGCCGGCGCAGTGGCGACATGTTGCTGCGGTCGGTCAGGTCCAGCGCGTAGAGTCCGCTAAGACGGCGCACCAGTGCGGTGGCGGCCGCCGTTGCGGTCGCCGGGCCAGCGACGAAATCCGGGTGCAGATTGAACGCCGTTTTTACTCCCACTACGGCGTACGGATCGGACGCGCACAGCACGGTACAGCGGATACTCTCGCCGAGTTCGCGGATAGCGGTTTCGCCATTGTAGGGCTCTAGCGGAGAAGCACCGGCCTCGGCCACCAGAACATCGAGTTCATGGTCGGCGATGATGCCCAGCAACTGCCGCAACGCCGGGCCGTACTGCTCCGCCGGGCACACGGTAGATGGCAGCCCGACGTCAACGAAGTCGAATACCGCGGCCGCGCCGGCGTCGAGAAAACTCAGCACATCGCGGTAGCGGCTCGCCCCGGTGAGCTTGGCTCCACCGACACGGAGTCCGGCGCGCGCCAGTTCGTGGATCACTATACGGCCGGTCGTGGTCTTGCCTGCGGACATCGAGGTGCCGACGATGAGAACGACCGGGATTTGCAGAACCGCGCCGCTGCCGAAGCGGGCGAATTGCAGCATTGCCAGCTTGTCGCCCGCGCGCATCACATGACCGCGGTAGCGCAGCTGGATCCAGTCCGGCATGAACGGAGATTTGGAGGTCGCTTTGCCAAACAGACCTGCCCCGGTCAGTGCCTGCATTCGCAGGTCGGTATCGATCTGCTCCCAGTCGCCGACACCCTCGAGCGTCGCGGCGCGCTTGCCGAATGCACCGACCAGCAGATCCCCTTTCATGTTCAGGATCATCCGCCCCGAATCGAGTTCGGTTTCGTAGCGTGGAGTGGTCAATATCTCGCCTACCACAAAGTCGCCGGACTGCCACTGGCTGCGCGGCAGCAGATCGACGTCGAACGGGATGCTGTCCAGGTCCGCGTTGCGGGTAACCGACGTAAGAAAATATCGCTCTTTCATCAGCCGGTCCCGGCCGGGTCTCGTGGCGGCGCCAGCAAAAGCATGGTCAGCAAAGCCGTACGCTCCAGGGTGCGCGCAAGATACAGCTGCTCGTGCGCGGCATGCGCGCCGTCGCCTACCGGGCCCAGCCCGTCGAGCGTCGCCGTGTACTGACTCGTCGTGTTGCCATCGGAGCCGCCCCCGGCGATGGCTTGTTGCAGGTCGATATCCAGTTCGGTGGCATAGTCTTTGGCCAGGCGCCACAGCGCCTGGTTGCGTGGTGTCGGTTCCAGCGCAGGGCGGCCGATTCCACCCTCGGTTTCCAGCTGCACACCGGGGGTGGCAGGTTGCAGGCCATGGATCGCGGCGCTGACGCGCTCGGCATCCTGTTGCGTCCGGACCCTGACATCGACCACGGCGCTGCTCTTCGGCGCGATGACGTTGGGGCGCAGACCGCCGTCGATCGTGCCTACGTTGACCGTAATTCCGCGTTCCGGGTCATTTAACGCGAACAGGCTCTGGATCACATGCGAGAGCTCGAGGATCGCGCTGGCACCGGCTTCCGGGTCAAGCCCGGCGTGGGCCGCGCGCCCGTGCACGGTGACGGTAAACCGCCCGATGCCTTTTCGCGCGGTCTTCAGATAGCCCTCGGGCCCGAGCGAAGGCTCAAGGACGAAAACCCGTTCGCAGGCCCGCGCCAGTCGGCGGATGTGGCGAGTGGACTCACGGCTGCCGATTTCCTCGTCCGAATTGAGGAACACAACCGGTGTCAGCACTGGCCGGAGAGCGAAATTGCGGATCGCGCGCAACGCAAAGAGCATCTGTGCGATGCCGCCTTTCATGTCATAGACACCCGGGCCATGGACGACGTCCTGCTGGCGCTGGAAGGGCATCGTCGTCAGCGTGCCTTTTGGCCATACGGTGTCGTAATGGCCGAGCATCAGCTGGCAGGCGTGCCCGCGCTGCCGGTCGCGCGGGCGGGCATATAGATGACCGCCGCTTTGGCGTCCGGCCAGCGCGACGCAATCGAATTCGAGTTCGTCGAACAGCGCCATCAGCAACTCGCGTAAGGGCCTCTGGCTCGCCGCATCGGATGACGGCGATTCGAGGCTCGCCATGGCTTCGATCGTGCCGAGCAGCTCGGCTTCGCTGTTTTTCAGATAGGCGAGAATCTCCTTGCCGGCGGGCCGCATGTCCGGATCCCCTATTTTTGCATGCCCTCAACGAACGGAAAGCTGTAGGTCATGCCAATTTGTGCCCAGCGCCCGGGTTGCAGATACGCGAGCAACGGTGTCGCCGCGAGTATTTCCTGATCGTCTCTCTCGCTGTCGCGTACCGAGTCGGTGGCGCCATAAGCTGCGACGATCTGACCGACGATCAGGCTGTTTTCGCCAAAGCCATCGATGATCCGCTGCAGCGCGCATTCGAGCGCGACGACCGCGCCCTCAACCAGGAAGCCGGGTATTTTCACTGCCGGGAATGTGGTGACCGCCGCCAGGCCGCGTTTTTGATCGTCGTCATCGCGCGGCGCAGCCGACAGGCTGGTCCCCACGAGCTGGCCCGGGCGCGGGAAGCTCATGGTGAAAACGCGGTCGCGCTGGGCGTTCTGGTAGGTTCGGTGGCGCGGTGTGCAGACGAAGCCGATATAGTTTTGCCAGCCCATCGGCATGACCATATGTTTAGGTGCGAGATCGGCGCGGCCGTCGGCCTCGACGGTGCCCACCAGTACCAGTGGGGCGACCATAAAGAAACGGTCCCAGATCGGCTGACTGGTATCGAACTCGATGAGATCGGCGGGTAATTTCCCGGGCATCTGCGGCCCTCCGCTAGCGAGATTCCGCGCCGTGTCACGCCGGACGCGGCGCTCCTTCTATTACAGCATGCGCGGTGCGGCGGCCTGAATCAGTAGTTACCGCTACCGACCCCGCAGCCGGGCGGTTGCGCGGGGGCGACAGGTATAATTGGGTTTGCGCTTTGACGTGCCTTTCCGCTGAGATCCTGGACATGACTGAAACGACCCACGAACGATTCGACAGTTTTCGCGATTTCTATCCTTTCTATCTGGGCGAGCATAGCGACAGGACCTGCCGGCGCCTGCATTTTGTGGGGACCGCGCTGGTGGTCGGTACACTCGTCTATGCGCTGGCCTCCCAGGCCTACGCAGCCCTGTGGCTCGTCCCGTTATTTGGTTACGGATTTGCCTGGGTCGGGCACTTCGTCTTCGAGAAAAACCGTCCCGCTACGTTTCGCCACCCGCTGTACAGTCTGATCGGTGATTTTGCGATGTTTCGTGACATGCTGATCGGAAAGATCCGTTTCTGAGATCGTTTTCGCGGCCAGGATGGCATGTATCTGGCTGGCCGGTTGAGCGGAGCGGTTCCTGGTGTGTGGCGGTCGCTATCGCTGATTCCCGGGCGCGGGTTTTGCAGGCGCGGCAAGCATGGTTCGTGGCCGGATTGTTACTGTGGGGTTTGCCCGGGAATTTCCAGATTTTTCATGACATTGCAATCGCAAACTAAATTCGCGTTACAATCCGCCACTGACGGGTTGGGGGAGTCTTCCTATTGCGTACAAATGCGAATGGCGCCCGCGGGTCTTTCTTGCTCACATGCGTCTGCGAGCAAGCCGGCGGCGTTGCCGTGATCCGGCGACTCACTTGTCCGTTTCCCAACTGATTCTTGCCGCGCCGGAGCGCGGCTGTTTTTTGTTACTGATGCAAGGAAATCATCATGAATAAAGTCTCGCGTTTGCTTTTCGGAGGCGTCCTGGCACTGGCCCTTAGCAGTGCCTCGGCCTTCGATCCGATTCCCAAGGAGAGTGGATTTTCCGGCCGGGTGATTCTCGGCGGTGGCTATGTCGTCGCCGAAAACAATCTCGTCAAGGGTAACGCGTTCGTCGATATCGGCAGCGAGCGGGTGGACAACCTGTTCGACAGCCCGGACGACGAAAGTAACCCGATGCCGGTCGTCAGCGGCCAGCTTCAGTACACATTCGCATCGACCCAGACCCAGCTGTTCGTTGGTCAGGATATCGAAGACCTGGTCCGGTTCGATTTCTCAACTGCGTTGGGTGTGCGCCAGGGCACGAAAAATCTGGGCCGTTTCTCACTGGCCGTACTGACCTCGGGCGTGGTTACCGAGGTGTGGGAAGATCCCTACGTGGCAGGCGTCGATCGCGACAGCACCGATCGCGATGTGAGCGGAGTCCGTTTTCAATGGTATGACATCTTCAATAGCAAATTTTTCCTTAAATCGTCGTTCCGTGAGGCGGATATCGACAGGGATCGCGCCGGCCAGCTGGGTGGACTGGGCCTGACCCAGGACGAAATAGACCTGCTCCAGCGCGATGCCGACATCACCTCGGTTCGCGTCGGCTACCTCTGGAAATTCTCCGATAAGCGTTTCCTGGTGCCGGAGGTCGGCTATGCCGATGACGACGCAGACGGAGGCGCATTCCAGAATGAGCGTTACAGCGCCCAGGTCTCCTACACGTCGCTCGGACCGAAATGGAGCTATGTCGTGTCCGGTGGCTATATCAGTTCCGACTTTGAGGACGATAACCCGATCTACGACGAAGCGGCTGATTCCGATACGTGGTTCGGCGGACTCTCGGTGTTCTACAAGCTGAATACTCGGAGCAAGCGTTGGTCGCTGGTCGGGCAGCTGAGCTACGGCGACGAGGATTCCGACATCGATTTCCATGACTCGACGTTGTTCATGGGCAGCATCGGCGCGATGTATGTGTTTGACTAGTGGTTCCGGCCGGGTGCCGGGTATCGTATAGCTCGACATGCGGCCGGCTTTTTAGCCGGCCGTTTCGTATCGCAGGAGTAACGGGCAGCAGTGACGAAAAAACTGATCAGCGAAACCGATTCGCCCGACCTGATTGACGACCTGGTCTGGCGGCTGCTGGCGGACGGCGCAGAGCGGGCGCAAAGCCCCTGGCATACCGCAGTGCTGGGTACGGTCGGGGAGGGGCTTCCCCGGATTCGTACCGTGGTTCTGAGAAGAGTCATGGTCGAACGCCGCCTGCTCGTCTGCCATACCGACCGGCGCAGCCCCAAAATCGGGCAAATTGACGCTGGGGCCGGGCTGGCCTGGTTGTTCTACGATCCGTTCCACAAGCTGCAAGTGCGGGTGTCCGGGCAGGGCCGGGTGCTCGACGATGACCACCCGTTGACGGCCCAGCAGTGGGAGAGGAGCCGGACTGGAAGTCGGCGCTGTTACCTGGCGCCGCTCGCGCCAGGGACGCCGAGCGATATTCCGCAGTCCGGGCTGCCGAATGCGCCGCTTGACGACAGCCTCACGGCAGAGCAAAGCGAGGCAGGGCGGGTCAATTTTGCGGTTATCGCATGCGAAGCCGCCACGATGGATGTATTGCAGCTCGGCGCGCGTGGCCATTTGCGGATTCAGTTGACCTGGTCCCCGGACGGGAACGAAGCGGGCTGGGTTGCGCCCTAGACCGGCAGAGTCGTCTTTGCTGGTGATAGAATCGCGGCCTTGCTCGAACATGAATCTCGCGCCGGCCGCAACGGGAAGGTTGCGACCGGCCGGCATATTCTCGATGACCCCGGAGGTGTGGTTTGGGGAAGCTGCTCGAAAAGCGCCTTGAGTCGCTGGCAGCCCAGCTCGACCGTTCCGGTATGGGCGGCGGCCTGAAAGGTATCGAGAAGGAAAGTCTGCGTATTACGCCGGATGGGCGCATTGCAGATACGCCGCACCCGGTAGCGCTCGGTTCGGCGTTGACGAATCCCTACATCACGACCGACTTTTCCGAAGCGCTGGTCGAGCTGGTGACGCCGCCGCGGGCGGAAACATCCGCCGCGCTCGGTTTTCTCGACGACGTCCATCGCTTCGTGTATGCGAATATCGGCGACGAGTTGCTATGGGCGACGAGCATGCCCTGCGCGGTTCAGGGCGAGAGCAGTGTGCCGATTGCGCAATACGGCCCGTCCAATGTGGGCAAAATGAAGCATGTTTACCGGCGCGGTCTCAGTTATCGTTATGGCCGGGTGATGCAGGCGATCGCCGGAGTGCATTTCAACTACTCGTTGCCCGAGGGCTTCTGGCCGGTGTACCAGGAGATTCGCGGAGACAGGCGCAGTTCGCAGGAGTTTGTCGACGCATCCTATTTTGCGCTGCTGCGGAATTTTCATCGTTTCGGCTGGCTCACGCTGTACCTGTTCGGTGCCTCGCCGGCGTTGTGCAAGTCGTTTCTCGGCGGTCGTCCGACTGATCTCGATGAGTTCGACGCCTACACCTATTATGCCCCTTATGCCACCTCGCTGCGGATGAGCGATCTCGGCTACAAGAACAAAAGCCAGGCGACGGTCGGGCTGTCGGTCAATCGCCTCGACGAGTACATCAGCGGGCTCAAACATGCCGTCAGCACGCCGTATCCGGCGTACGAGAAGATCGGTGTCCGGGTGGACGGGGAGTATCGTCAGCTCAACGCAAACCTGCTCCAGATCGAGAACGAGTATTACAGCCTGATCCGGCCAAAACGCGTGGCCCACAGCGGCGAGCGGCCGACCCAGGCATTGATGCGTGGCGGCGTGCAGTACGTCGAGGTGCGGGCACTGGATGTAAGCGCGTGCGACGCCAACGGGGTGTCCGCTGCGCAACTGCGATTCCTCGAGGCTTTTCTTATCTATTGCCTGCTTGCCGACAGCCCGCAGATTGATGCAGTTGAGCTCGAACAAACCGAACAGAGCCAGCTTGCGGTAGCGCGTCATGGACGTGACCCCGCGCTCGAGCTCATGCGTGGCGAGGATGCGGTACGCCTGAAGACCTGGGCCAGCGAGATTCTCGACGACATGACCGGTGTTTGCGAACTGCTCGACCGCGGGCGCGGCGACGGCGCCTATCGCCAGGCACTGGCCGCTCAGGCGGAGAAAGTGGCGGATCCGGAGCTGACGCCATCGGCGATGATCCTCGAGTCGATGCGCGTCAATGGCGAGCCTTTTTTCACCTTTGCGATGCGTATGTCACGCCACCATCGCGAGCAATTCGCCGCCGCTGGGCCGCTGCCGCCGCAACGCCACGACCTGCTGCAGCGCGAAGTCGAGACTTCGCTGGAAAAGCAACGCGAAATTGAGGCCGCGGACCGAATCTCTTTTGAGAGTTATCTCGAATCCTATTTCGGCAGTTAGGCTCGGGGTCACAGAGTCGTAATTTTGCGCTCCTAGGATAGAGCGCCCACGAGCCAGGGAGGCTGACAATGACAAAAAGACAAGAATATCGTCGGGTACTCGCCAACGGTGCCACGCGCGGCGAACCGCGATCCGCGGCCGCTATCACCGAACCGCGCAACGGCTGGGATGCCTATGAAGTGTGGCGTGCTCGCATCCGCGATGAAAGAGAGAAAATCCGCGTCGCAACGCAGCGCTAGTCAGGCCTGACGGGGCGAATCGGGCGCTGCGGCAGTTGGCTCGGTCTTCAGCTTTTCGATCAACCGATTGACGTATTGCGGCGACTTGGTATTGCGCGCAAACAGGGCGTAGAAAGCCGGAATTACGAACAGCGTCAGCAATGTCGAGAACGTGACGCCAAACACGATCACCACTCCGATGGCCTGGCGGCTCTCCGCTCCGGGTCCGTCTGCAATCAACAAGGGTACCGCGCCGATCGTCGTGCAGGTGCTGGTCATCAGGACCGGCCGCAGGCGGATGGCCGAAGCTTCTACCACTGCCTCGAGAAACTCGACGCCCCGGTCGCGCAGCTGATTGGCGAATTCGACGATCAGCACGCCATTCTTGGCGGCCAGGCCGATCAGGAGAATAGCTCCGATCTGGGTGAATACGTTGATGCTGTACCCATAAAACCACAAGCCCATCATTGCTCCGGTGACCGCCAGCGGCACCGTCATCATGATGATGAACGGATGGCGGAAGCTCTCGAACTGTGCCGCCAGCACGAGGAAAACGATGACGAGTGCGAGCAGGAAAGCGCTGTACAAAGAGCCGCCAGCCTCCTTGAATTCACGTGATTCGCCGTCCCAGTCGATGCTGACCGACGGTGGCAGCATGTCTGCACCGAGCCCTTCCAGGTAGCTGATGGCTGCGCCAAGCGAATAGCCGTCGTTCAGACTGGCGGAGACAGTGACCGCGCGCAGGCGATTGAAACGACTGAGCTCGGCGGCGCCGGCGACTTCCTTCAATGTGACGATGTTGTTCAGTGGCACCATCTGGCCAGTGCGTTCCGAGCGGACATTGAGATTGGTCAGGTCCGATGGCGACGCGCGATCCTCGGGCAGTCCCTGCAACACGACGTTGTACTCCAGGCCACGGTCGAGGTAGGTCGTGACGATTCGCGAACCGAGCATGGTTTCGAGAGTGCGGCCGATATTGGCGAGCGAAACACCGAGGTCGGCGGCGCGGTTGCGGTCAATCGAGATACGCATCTGCGGCTTGCGCTCGTCATAATCGATGTCGAAATTGGTCAGTCCCGGGTTCTCCCCGGCACGTTCGACCATTCGTTCGGCCCACAGCGCGAGTTCGCTGTACTCGCCACCGCCGAGAATCATCCTGACTGGCCGGTCGTTGCCGCGAACGCCCAGTCCCTGCGGTGTGATGACCGCCGAGCGTACGCCTGGCAGCAGGGACAACTTGGCCCGCACCGATGCCGCGATTTCCTCGGCACTACGTTCGCGTTCGTCCCACGGTGCCAACAGCGCGATGGCACGGGCACTGTTGACTTCGCCGGTCGAGCCGAAGCTGGCCGGCAGCCGGATCAGCACCCGCATAACGTCGCCGGTGGCAACCTCCTCCATCAGCACCTCTTCCATTTGCCGGGTATAGCGGTCGGTGTATTCGAAGCTCGCGCCCTCGGGCGCATTCAGCACTGCAATGAAAACGCCGCGGTCTTCTTTGGGCGCGTATTCCTGCGGCAGGGCGCGGAACAGGAAGACAGCCGTCAGGCTGATGACAACGGCGATCGCGACCACTGCCCAAGGGTGACGGACAATACTGCGCAGCCACGACCGGTAGCGGTCGGCCAGCGCACGGAAGAAACTGTCGACGCGGTGGGCAAGACCCGAGCGCACGGTATCGCCATGCAGGATCTTCGAACACATCATCGGTGTCAGCGTCAGCGCGACAATACTCGAGAACATCACGGCGGCAGCAAGCGCAATGCCGAACTCGGAAAACAGGCGGCCGACGTTGCCCTGAATAAACGAGATAGGCAGGAACACCGCGACCAGCACCAGCGTGGTCGCGATGACCGCGAAACCGATCTCGCGCGAGCCGTCGATGGCCGCCAGCAGTTTTGGCTGGCCATCCTCGATCCGTCGGTAGATGTTCTCGAGGACCACGATGGCGTCGTCCACGACCAGGCCGATCGCGAGTACCAGACCGAGCAGAATCAGCACGTTGACGGAGTATCCCATCGCCGCCATCACGATAAAGGTCGCGATGATCGAGACGGGTACGACGACAGCCGGAATCAATGTCGCACGCAGGCTGCCGAGAAACAGGTAAATCACCACGAGGACAAGAGATAGCGCAAACAGCAACGCTTTTGCGACCTCGATCATCGAAGCCTCGATAAAGGTAGCCCTGTCAAAGTTGATTTCGAGCAGTACACCGTCGGGCAAGGTCGGACGAATAATGTCGAGTTCGTTGCGCACACCGTGTGAGACTTCCACTGTGTTCGCGCGCGAGAGTTGCTCGATCGCCAGGCTCACCGCCGGGATCGTGTTGGCGCGCGCGGCGTTGCGCTCGTTTTCGGCGCCGACCTCGACTCTGGCTACTTCTCCCAGGCGGATCAGAAATCCGTCGGGACCGCGGCCGACCACGAGCTGGCGGAATTGCTCGTCGCTGATCAGCCCTGTCTCGGTACGCAGTGTGAATTCGCGCTCGGTCGACTCCAGCCGCCCGGCCGGCAATTCGACGTTTTCACGCCGCAGGGCATCCTCGATGTCGCTGACGGTCAACTGGCGCCCGGCCAGCGCCTCGCGGTCGAGCCATATGCGCATCGCGTAGCGGCGGGCACCGGACACCTGCACGCGTGCAACACCATCGACGACCGACAGCCGGTCGACCAGGTTGCGTTCGGCGAAATCGGACAGCTCGAGCGTCGACATCCGGTCACTGGTCAGATTGATGTACATCACCGCCCGGGTATTCGAATCGACCTTGGCGATTTCCGGCGGCTCGGCTTCCTCGGGCAGGTTGTCGACCACGCGGGCTACCCGGTCGCGAATGTCATTGGCGGCGGCGTCAACGTCGCGATTCAGTCCGAATTCGACGCGGATACGCGAACGCTCGTCGCTGCTCGTAGACGTCAGCTTGCGGATACCCTCGAGACCGGCGATCCGGTCCTCGATGATCTGGGTGATCTTGGTTTCGACCACCGCCGCAGAAGCACCGCGGTAGGTCGTGTCGATCGAAATGACCGGCGGGTCGATGTCGGGATACTCGCGCACCGACAACCGGTCGAGCGCCATCAGGCCGAAAATAACCAGCAGAAAACTCACGACCATCGCGAAAACCGGTCGCCGCACCGAGACGTCCGAGATGAACATCAGCCTGATCCCGCCGAAACGCTGCGCTCGACGATTTCTACCGTGCTGCCCTCGCGCAGGTTCTGGTTGCCTTCGATGACGACGATCTCTCCGGCAGCGAGGCCCTCGATGACCTCGACCTGGCCGGGCCGGCGGCGGCCGGTCTGAATCTCGCGCTGATGTGCCGTGGCGCCGTCGATGACGAACACGTACTGGCGGTCCTGAATCGGCACCAGTGCCTGCTCCGGAATGACCAGACTGTTGACGCCGCGGCGCAGCACCTGGACGGTCAGGAACATGCCGGGCTTGAGCTTTGCATCGTCGTTGGCCAGCAGGGCGCGCACCCGTACGGAGCGCGTGACAGGATCGATCCGAGTGTCGATGCTGGAGATTTCTCCGTCGAACACAGCTTCCGGGAAGGCCACGCTGCGGGCATTGACGGGGAGTCCCGGGCGCAACGGTGCCAGTGCAATTTCCGGGACCGTAAAATCCAGCTTGATAACGCTCAGGTCATCGAGCGTGGTGATAACAGTGCCGGGCGATATCAGGCTGCCGAGGCTGACCCTGCGCAACCCGACCCGGCCGTCAAACGGTGCGCTGATCGTCAAATCGGCAAGGCGCGCCTCCGCGGCTTTTACCCGGGCACTATTGGCATCCATTAGTGCCTTCAGTTGCTGCAGCTCGGACGGTGAAATTGATCGGGTCTTGGCCAACTGCTGGCCGCGCTCGTACTGGCTGCGGCTATCGACTGCGTTGGCGCGCGCGATTGCCAGGTCGGCGCGTGCTTCGTTGCTCGCCAGTTCGACCAGCACGTCCCCTGCCTTGACGAGGGTGCCTTCCTCGAAGCGAATCGCCGTGATTACCTCGGCGACTTTCGACGTTACCTCGATGGATTCGTTTGCCCGAGCTGTCCCGAGTGCCTCGATTTCATAAGGGAAATCCTCCGCGGCGACCTGCGTCGTAATCACGCGGACGGCGCGTTGTTGTGCCTCGGCAGCGACATTTGCCAGCAGCAAGGCTGACACGAATGCCGTGGCTACGAGACGGCCCGTTTCGGTCGCGGATTTATTCGACCACAGGAGATTCACAGCTTCTCTACCCCAAACTGGTATCAGGCGATTATCGCACTTATCGGTGGCGCGGTTACGATCTACGGGTTTCGTTGCGTCGGGCCCGGCGGATTCACGCTCAGAACGGCAAAGGTGTCCCGCTAGCTGCGACATGGGCGGCGTACAGCGCCTGAAGTTGCCGGGTGGTCGGGCCGGGCGCGCTCGCGGCCTCGCGTCCGTCGATTTCGAGCACGGGCGTCAGCTCGCCCATGGTGCCGGTCGTGAAGACCTCATCGGCCGTGTAGATCTCGGTCAGCGATATGTTGCGCTCTGCACAGTCCAGGCCTGCCTCGCGCGCGAGTCGCAGCACTACCCCGCGGGTGATCCCGGGAAGGCAGGCGTCGGCATGGGGGGTAAGGAGCTGATCGTCGCGAACGAGAAACACGTTGGTGTCATTGGTCTCGGAAACGAACCCGGCTATATCGAGCATCAGTGCGCTATCGACCCCTGCAACGTTCGCCTCGATGCACGCGAGGATGTTGTTGATCAGGTTGTTGTGGTGGATTTTCGAGTCCAGGCACTGGGGCGTGTTGCGCCGGATTGCCGATGTGATGAGGCGAATCGGCTGTGGGTAGATCGGAGGTTTCCACTCGGCCAGCACAATCAGGCATGACCCGGAACGATTCCAGTGCGGGTTCATCCCGGAGGTAACCTTCTCGCCGCGGGTCAGCGTCAGGCGGATATGGGCGCCGTCGCGCATGCCGTTGGCCTCCAGGGTCTCGAAGATTGCAGTGCGCACTTGCGCGCTGTCCGGAATGTCGCTGAAAGCCATCGCGCGCGCCGAGGCATCGAGCCGGCGCAGGTGGGCGTCGAGTTCGGCGATTTTGCCATCATAGACTCGCAGGCCTTCCCAGACCGCGTCACCACCCTGAACCGAACTGTCGAAAACGCTGATCTTGGCGTCGGCACGGGGTTTCAGCTCGCCAGCGACGTAAACCAGGATGTCGGCATTGCGGGGATCGGGCAGTCTGGCTGCGTCGGTATTTGTCATGTCTTCGCTTTGAGTGAGTGGGCATAGAGCCGCTGATAATAATGGTCACATTCCTCCCGCAGAGCAGAAAGACGTAACGGAAATGGTTCGTTTTTGCTGCGGTACTCGGAGAAACCGCTCGAAAGATGGACATTGTGATACCAGTGCGGGGCCCACACGCCATCCTCGGGCTTGGGTCCGGGTGGCCAGGAAAGCATCTCGGGTTCGAAGGTCAGATCGAGAATCGCGCAAAGTTTGCGCAGCACGCCGGGCGGGTCGAGCAGCAGCTCACGCGCGTCCAGGACCGGTGGATGGTGGTCTCCGCGCAACAGCAGCTTTTCATACAGTTCCCACTGGCGTTTGAGACCGGTGTCGCGAATCGTCGGCGCCGCTATCTGGTTGATCAGCGACGGCAACATCTCGGCGGGATCGCGAATCAGCAGCACGTTGTTCGTCACGTCGAGGAATCGCTCGTCGACGTCAACCAGGTGGTGCGCCATCTGTTTGATGAACTGTACCGGGCGCTCCTCGTCCTCGCTGATCAGCAGCCGCCGCATGACGCGGTCGCCATCACAATCCATGTGGCCCATCACTTTCAGCGCGGCCGGGTGATCGGCGCCGCTGATGCGCAGGAAATGACCGTAAAGGGGTTCGTCGACGACCCGGGTGTCGCTGCGCTGGCGGAAGCTGTACATCAGGGCCGTCGACACGTTGCGCGGTCCGGACCACAGGCAGATGGTGCGCTGTTTGCTCATTGCCGCATATTCCATCACGAAATTTTTCCCGTGTCGCGTGACGGCCGCGCAGAAATGTTGTCTCATGGTCTGCGTCTGAGCGTCCAGCGCGGGGACGGTCTGCGGTCACCTTGAAGCGTGGGCGGTCCGGGCCAGATGCCACGATTCCGCTTGAACGACAAGAAGAGCGCCGCGATGAGTACTGTGATTGAGAACCAGCGCCACCTGTTCCGAATTCCGGACGACGTCACCTATCTGAACTGCGCTTACATGTCGCCGCAATTGAATGCGGTCGAGGCGGCAGGAATCGAAGGGCTGAAGCGAAAATCGGCCCCGTGGGAGATCACGACCGAGGATTTTTTTGCCGACAGCGAGCGCGCTCGCGAGTTGTTCGCCCGCCTGATCGGGGCCCGGGCTGAGGATATTGCGTTCATCCCGTCGGCCAGCTACGGCATTGCCACCGCCGCGAGCAATATTCATGTTGGCGCGGGTGAAAAGATCGTTGTACTCGCCGAGCAGTTTCCATCCAACTACTACACATGGAAAAAGCTTGCAGAGCAGCGCGGAGCGCAGCTGCAGACGGTGCCCGTGCCGGCCGACGGTAACTGGACCACGGCCCTTCTCGAAGTGCTGACCGATGGCGTGGCGGTCGTGGCGATTCCTCAGGTTCACTGGGCCGATGGCAGCCTCGTGGACCTCGGCGCGGTCGGCGAGCGGTGCCGCCGGATTGCTGCGGCGCTGGTACTCGACCTGACCCAGTCGGTGGGTGCATTACCGTTTGATGTTGCTGCAGTCGAGCCCGATTTCGTTGTCACCGCGTGCTACAAGTGGCTGTTGGGACCCTACAGCCTGGGCTTCTTGTACGCGCACCCGCGCCATCACGAGGGATCGCCGCTGGAGGAGAACTGGATCGCACGGGCCAACAGCCGGGATCTCGCCGCTCTGAGTAGTTATGACGACAGGTACCAGGCGGGAGCACGCCGGTTCGACGTCGGCGAGCGCAGCAACCTGGTGATGATGCCGATGATCATCAGCGCCCTCGAGCAAATCGCCGGGTGGGGGGTTGAGAACATCTCGGCCACGCTCGGTGAGCTGAGTGGTTATCTTGCCGAACGCGCCGTTGCCGCTGGATTCGAGGTCAGCGCGGCGGGACACAAGGCACCGCATCTGACCGGGCTGCGCCTGCCGCGGCACGATCCGCGTGCCGTGCTCGAGGCGCTCAATGCCTCGGGTGTACATGTCAGTCTGCGCGGCGACTGCGTCAGAGTGTCACCGCATCTGTACAACGACATCGCGGACATCGACCGGCTCATTGCTGTGCTCGGCCTGCAACATCCGATCGGCTAGTCGGCAAAGATTTTGACGATGCGTTTTCCGTTGGCGTCGATCGACGCGCGATACATCCCGGGCGTGTTCATGACCATGGCGACATTGCCATCCCTGTCGACTCCGACCACGCCGCCGCCACCACCCATGTCCACCAATTTTTTGCCGATGACTTCGTTGGCGGCCTGCTCGAGTTGCGCGCCGGCGTACATCATCCTTGCGGCGATATCGTGGGCGACTACCGCGCGGATGAAGTACTCGCCATCGCCGGTCGCCGAGATGGCGCAGGCCGCGTTGTTGGCGTAGGTCCCGGCACCGATCACCGGGACGTCGCCGACTCGTCCGTAGCGTTTGTTGGTCAGGCCACCGGTCGACGTGGCCGCCGCGAGATTGCCGGCTTGGTCCAGTGCAACGGCGCCGACGGTGCCGAATTTGTCGGTCTGCGGCAACGCGGCGCGCTCGCGTTCACGGGCGCGCTGCAGGCGTTGCCAGCGCTCCTCGGTATAGAAATAGTCCCGCGGCACGAGGGTTATTCCCTGTTCCAGGGCAAATTCTTCGGCGCCGTCACCGACCATGAAGACATGTGGCGACTTTTCCAGCACCGCGCGGGCCAGCTGGATCGGATTGCGTACATGGTGAAGACCGGCCACCGCGCCCGCGTTCTGCGTGGCGCCGTCCATGATTGCGGCATCCAGTTCATTGCGTCCGTCGTGGGTAAATACGGCGCCTTTGCCGGCATTGAACAGCGGCGAGTTCTCCAGCAGCCGGACCGCTTCGGTCACCGCGTCGAGACTGCTGCCACCGGATTCGAGAATACGATGGCCCGCTTCGACCGCGCCCTGCGAGCGCCGTGAGGTAGGCCTGTTCGCGTTCCGCGGTCATCTGGCTTCGCGAAATCGTTCCGGCGCCGCCATGTATTGCAATCGCAACGGTCCGTCCGCGGCGCGCGTTGCCGGGTAGTGAAATCGCGACAGCGAGCAGCGTCGCCATGAGGCTGCTGCAAAGTCTCATCATCGGATCTTCCTCATTATCGACCTTTCGTGGATCTGGATTGCCGGGACGCCGTCGCGCCGCGGGCCGGGTGGATTATTGCACGGGTCGCGATTGCGACGGATGTCGTCGTTGTGCGTGTTTTCCGAAGTAGCCGCAGCGTGGCGGCGGCATACGCTAGACTGTGGTTCTCATCGGGAAGGAGGCGCATATGCTCGGAGCCTTTTATGCACGATGCTGCTTGCGAGCGGGCGTGGCATTCGCTGCTGCTGCCGGTGACTCCGGCTCCGCGGTAGCGGAATTGGGGCGACAGCTGTATGCCGACAATTGCGCCGCCTGTCATGGACGTTATGGCGGGGGCGACGGGCCGGTCGCGGGTGCGCTGGTGGTCGACACCACCCGATCTGACCCAGCTAGCCGCGCGTAACGGCGGCGAATTCCCGGCCGGGTTGTCGCCGAATACATCGACGGCCGCAAGTCGGTGGTCGCACATGGCACCCGCAGCATGCCGGTGTGGGGCATGGAATTCTGGCTGCAGGCCGGCGCCGATGATGCCGCGGAGGCCGAAGTCGAAACGAAGATAGATACTCTCGTCGGATATATCGCCAGCATGCAGGACTGATCGACGTTAGCCGGCGTGGTTTTCGTGCTGCATCGAGTCGTGGCCGTCATGCCCGCCGCTGCCATGGCTGATGTGTCGCATCGGCACCGCGGCGGTCCAGATTCCCATCAGTGCGATCAGCAGTCCGGCAATGATCCGGGTCCTGCGCCCTCCGGGCAGCGCGCCAAGACGGCCGCCAGCGTAGCTTGCCGCGATCATCGAGGGCAGCGTGCCGAGGCCGAACGCGAGCATTACCGCGCCGCCACCCCAGGCAGTGCCGGTCGTGGCGGCCACCAGCAACATGCTGTAGGAGAGACCGCAAGGCAGCCAGCCCCAGAGCATCCCGAGGCCAAGCGCATTTATTGCGCTGCGCTTGCCGAGAAGACGACCCGCGAGCGGACCCAGACGGCGCCACAGGTGCGCCCCACCGCGCTCGAAAAATGTCAGCAGACGCCAGCCAAATGCGATTTGCAGACCTAGCAGCACCAGGACCAGCCCGGTCAGGCCTCGCAGCCACAACGACCACGATGGCAGGTTGATCATGTCGCCGAGAGCGGCTCCCAGGATGCCGACAATAACCCCGCCGAGCACATAGCTCGATATGCGCCCGAGATTGTAGAGCGTGGCCTGCAGCCCGAGTCGGCTGCCGCGGACCCCGTTTTGCGCGGCGGCCATGCCCATTGCCCCGGCTATGCCGCCGCACATTCCGAAACAGTGAGCGCTGCCGACCAGGCCGGCGACCAGGGCGGCACCCATCGCAACGCCGTCAATCATCGTCGCGTGCCTCAGGTTTGTCGGGTTGGTCGACGGATGGCGGTTTGCTGTCGTCATCCATCAGGATTTTCCACCCGGGACTGTCCAGGTCGTCGAACTGTCCCGAGCCGACAGCCCAGAAAAACGCCCATATGGCCAGCGCCAGCAGGACCAGTGACAGCGGGATCAGTACGAACAGAATGTTCACGATGCAGCCCGGCTCGGTTCGGAAGGCTGCAGACCATTGTCGGCCGCGAGTCGTGGCAGATAGGGATCGCGGCCCGCTCGCATTGCGTTGAGTACAACCAGCAGCGAACTCGCTGACATGCCGATCGCAGCCATCCATGGCTGCACGATACCGCTGGCTGCAATGGGAAGTGCGATCGCATTGTATCCGAGCGCCCAGCCGAGGTTCTGGCGGATGATCCGCTGCGCGCGCCGGGCTACCGTGAAACCATGAACCAGTGGTCTGAGGCTCGCGCCGAGCAGCACGATATCCGCGCTGGTCTGAGCCAGTCGCGCGCCTTCGCCCATTGCGACCGATACATCGGCGCCAGCCAGTACCGGCGCATCATTTACGCCGTCACCGACGACCGCAACGGTTTCGCCGTCAGCCTGGCGTTTGCGGATCAGTTCGAGTTTTTGCGCCGGGGTCTGGCGGTAATGAAACGCGGCCAACGCCGAGTCTGTCGGCAAGTCGGGTGCACAGGTCCGGCGCTGTCGCCGCTGGCGATTTCGAGTTCGAGACCGAGGTCGCGGAGATCGGCAAGCACCGCCGCGCTATCGGTCCGCTCGCTGTCGGCGAGTTCAAACGCGGCGATAGCACGATCGTCCTCGCTGAGAACGATCCAGCTCGACTCACTTGCGTCCTGATTTTGCGATCAGATTCGCGATACCGCCGCGCCGGCGCAGGCAAAAGACGCCTTGCCGATCCTGTAGTGCTTTCCGCCGACAAGACCGGAGATACCGCCGCCGGCCACCGCGCGCGGCTCGGCCACGTCCGGTTGCAATTTGCCGGCGCCGAACGCACTGGCAATCGGGTGCGCCGAATGTGCTTCGAGTGCCGTCGCAATCGCCATTGCCCGGTCCGCCCCGGGGTCCGCGGCGAAACGCGAACGCGTGACCAGCTGACGGCCGCTGGTCAGGGTGCCGGTCTTGTCGAAGACCACCCGATCACAGTGGGCAAGCGTCTCGATCGCGGCCCCGCGGCAAACCAGCATGCCCTTTTGCGCCAGCGCGCCGATCGCCGCAGTCAGCGTGGCCGGTGTCGCCAGCGACAACGCACACGGGCAGGTCACGACCAGCACCGACAACACGATTCGAAACGCATCGTCCGGTGCGGCATGCCACCAGTACGCACCCACCAGGACCGCGATGACCAGGACCGCACCGACGAAGCGGCTTGCGACCCGGTCCGCCAGCCGCGCCAGGTGCGGGCGTTCGGACTGAGCGCGGTGCAGCAACCGGCTTATGCCGGCCAGGACGCTGTCCGCACCGAGGCCGCGGATTTCGATCTCGATCGAGTCGCTGACGTTGACGCTGCCGCCGGTGACCGGGTCACCGGGCTCGCGTGTGACCGGGCGTGATTCGCCGGTCAGCAGCGATTCGTCGATACCACTGCTGCCAGCGGTTATTACGCCATCGCAGGGGATCACCTCGCCCGGCCGTACGCGGACCGTTTCGCCGACTCGAAGTTCGGCGAGGCCGACCCGTTCGCTGTGTTCGCCGTCGATTCGTATTGCTGTCGTGGGTTGGAGGCGCGCCAGGGCATCCGCGCTGGTCCCGGCCCGGTGCCGCGCTGTCATCTCGAGGAAACGTCCGAGAGAGAGGAAAAACACGAACATCGTTACCGAGTCGAAGTAGACTTCGCCACTGCCGGCCAGACTGTGCCAGACGCTTGCCGCGTAGGCGCCGCCGATGGCGATCGCAACCGGTACGTCCATGCCTGCGGTGCGCGCGCGGAGATCGCGCCATGCGCCGGCGAAAAACGGGCCGCCCGAATAAATCGCAACAGGCGTTGCCACCAGTAGTGACACGAGACGCAGAAAATTCTCGATTGCCGGATCCATGCCCTGGAACGCGCCGGCATACAGCGCCACCGCAAACATCATGACCTGCATCATGCCGAGACCGGCGACGGCGAGGCGTTTTAGCGCGGCACGTTGTTCGCGCCGGGCACTCGATCGGGCAATGTCGGGCGACGCCGGATGCGGCCGGTAACCCAGTTCGGCCAGGCGGGCAAGGAGCTGGCTGAGGCTGACTTGTTGCGGATCCCAGCGGAGCCGGGCTCGGGCGCTGGCCGGGTTGACCTCGACCGACTCGAGTCCGGGCTCGTGCTCCAGCCCGCGCTCGATCAGCCAGCTGCAGGCGGCACAGCGCACCCCCTCGATGATCAGGCCGGCTTCGCATATTCCGTCCGCGCCTGCGCTGACAAACTCACGTTGCAGTTCCGGACGGTCATAGACGGTCCACTGTTCGCGATTGCTGTAATCGGGATCCGGCTTTTGCGCCGGTGTCTCGCGAAAGCGGTAAAAGTCGGAGAAGCCAGCGCTTGCGATGAGCTGGGCCACGGCCTGACAGCCGGGGCAGCAAACCGGACGCGATTCCCCGTCGATGACGACTTCATATCGTTCGCGTGGCGGCAGTGCGTCACCACAGTGAAAACATTCGTGCTCGGAGTGGGGCTCCACCGCCTTAATCGGCCCCGCCACGGAGAGAGAGATTGCGAGTCGCGCCCGAAATCTCACCGGTCAGACGCCAACTGCCATCCGCCGGCTCGATGAGAACGTAGTAGCGCCCGTCAGGGAGCGGCGCGGTGCTGCCTTCCCAGGCATCGCCGAGGCGGCGCAATTCAATGCTGCGGTCGAGTTGCTGCAGCGTCGGGTGAGCCAGGCTCAGCGTCAGCAGTTCCGGCGGTTGGTCGTAGTCGCCGCGCAGGCTCAACATGAATACGATCCCCGTACCGTCCGCCGCATGGACTTTCAGCGAACCCCGCAGGTTCAGTGCGGCGGCCAGTTCGTCGCGCTGTTTTTTCCTGTCGGTGGCGATACCGATCTTGCCGTAATCATCCACTACCAGTGCGTTTGGGGATCGAATCGCAACCGATACCGTCCACAGACTGGCTACTACCGCAGTGGCAGGTAGCGCTATCAGAAACCACGGCCAGAACTGGCGGTACCAGGGTTGCACGTCTTTCTGCTGCTGTGTCGTCATTGGCTCATCGCGAGGGTGCCGGACCGATAAAGCGGGTCGGCTGGGTGATGTCGATCTTCTCATTGTCCACGGCCCGGGCCCGTATTTGAATAGTCGTGCCGCCGCCGCCGACTGCGGAGCGTGGCACCCGCAGGCGCAGAGGCAGAGTCGCGATTTCACCTGCATTCACGGCAATGGGCGTGTCCTGCATGTCCACCTCGATACCTTCGATACCGGTTGCCTCTACCAGGTAGGTATGGGCTCTGTTGTCCATGTTGAGAATGCGCAATGTGTAGACGTTTTCGATTCGCTCGGCATCGACATCGCGGTACAGCGCATTCCGGTCGCGAATGACGTCGACAATCAGCGGCGTACGGTTACCTATCGCGAATACGAATCCGGCGATCAATGCCAGCCATAACAGTGTGTAGACGATCGTACGCGGCCTGATGACCTTGCTGGCCTTGTGCTCAATGCTGTGCTGCGTGGCATAGCGAACCAGGCCGCGCGGATATCCCATCTTGTCCATCACGGAGTCGCACACATCGACACAAGCGGCGCAGGCGATGCATTCGTATTGCAACCCCTCGCGGATATCGATCCCGGTCGGACAGACCTGAACGCACATCGTGCAGTCGATGCAGTCGCCAAGGCCGAGCTTGGCGGGATCGGCATTGCGCTTGCGTTTGCCGCGCTGTTCGCCGCGTTCGTTGTCGTAAGAGATGATCAGCGTGTCACGATCGAACATCGCGCTCTGAAAGCGTGCGTACGGGCACATGTACTTGCATACCTGCTCGCGCATCATCCCGGCATTGCCATACGTGGCGAGGCTGTAAAAAATGATCCAGAACGTTTCCCACCCGCCCAAAGACAAGGTCGCGACGCGCCCGCCAAGTTCGGCGATCGGCGTGAAATAGCCGACAAACGTAAACCCGGTCCATGCCGCAAACGTGATCCACAGGAATTGCTTGGCCGCCTTGCGCCACAGCTTGTTGCCACTCCAGGGTGCCTTGTCCAGGCGCATGCGTTGCTGCCTGTTGCCCTCGGTCCAGCGTTCCATCCAGATAAATACCTCGGTCCACACGGTCTGCGGGCAGGCGTAGCCGCACCACAGGCGGCCGGCGATCGAGGTAAACAGAAACAAAGTAAGGGCGGCGATGATCAGTAACCATGCGAGGTAGAAGAAATCCTGTGGCCAGAAGGTCAGCGCAAAGATATGAAATTTGCGCGCGGGGAGATCGAACAGCACGGCCTGGCGGTCGTCCCAGCGCAGCCACGGCAGTAGGTAGTAAATGCCGAGCAAAACGAATACCGCGAGATTGACGCAGGCGCTGAAAGCGGCCCTGCACCTCGCGCGGGTAAATTTTTTCTCTTGCCTCGTAATAACTCTCGCTGGCGGCGCCGGCGGCCGCTGGTTTCGGCTGTTGCATATCCGTTTGTCTGCCTGTTTGCTCGAATCGGGGTCGGGCAGGCTCGCTTTACGCGCAGCGAGTGTGCGGTGGAGGAGATGACCTCAGCGCATGCCGCCTTCCCTGGTCTTTAGATTGGTGGCGTATCCGTAATCCGGCGTCCGTCGCCGCGGCGCTGGTCCTAGCGCCGCGCATCGCTGCCGGGCCGGCGCCGGCGGCGGGTAGTTTCTCGGAGATAAAGCGTTACTCCACTGGCGCCGGCGGCAACTGCCCAAAAAAAGAAAAAACCGATCGCATAGCCGGCCTGGCGGCCGATATTCCAGCTCGGGAATGTCGCATCGCGCAGTGCCAGCGGGTCGATAAACGCGAAAAACAACATCGTTGCAGTGGCTGCGACCAGAAACGACGGCCAGGCGACGATTGCAATGTCCTGCGCCAGTGGCGACCAGTCGCGCTCGTCATCCGGCTCCGGGACGGCGCCGGATTATTGCTCTTTGTCGCCACCGCCGCTTCCGTTCGACAGGCTGTAGATATAAGCGGCAACCACATGGGCACGATCTTCGCCGAGAATTCCGCCCTGTGCCGGCATCATGTTATTGAGCCCGTTCTCGACGATGTTGGCGATACTCTCGCGGGTGCCGCCGTGGAGCCAGGAGTCGTTGGTCAGATTGGGTGCGCCCAGCGCCGCCATGCCCTTGCCGTCGGCGCCATGACAGGCCACGCAAAACATGGTGAATTTCTGTTGCCCCTCTGCGGCAAGCGCGGCGTCATGATCCTGCCCGGACATGCTCAGCACGTACTCGGTCACCTGCTTGACCCCGTCGGCACCGAGTGCCGGGCCCCATGGCGGCATCACGCCGTTGCGGCCGTTGATGATCGACATCTTGATGGCTTCCGGATCGCCACCATACAGCCATTCGTTATCGGTCAGGTTCGGGAACCCAAGCGCCCCGCGGGCGTCCGAGCCGTGACACTGGGCGCAGATATTTACATAGAGATTGTGTCCCGTGCGCAGCGCTTCCGGGTCCTTTGCGAGTTCCGCAATGGGGGTCGCCGCGTAACGCTGGTACAGCGCGGCATAACGTTGCTCGGATTGTTCGACCTCCATTTCGTACTGGGCTTCCTGGCTCCATCCCAGGGTGCCGGCAAAATTCCCGAGCCCCGGATACATGATCAGGTAGCCGATGGAGAACACGATGGTCAGATAGAACAACCACAGCCACCAGCGCGGCAGCGGGTTGTTGTACTCGGCCAGGTCGCTGTCCCAGATATGTCCTGTGGTGTCTTCTTCGCCCGGTGATTTTTTGCTGGTCCACCTGATCAGCCAGAAGCAGGCGAGGATGTTTGCGGCCGCCAGCACGATGACGAACCAGCTCCAGAGGCTACTCATGTCGGTGCTCCTTTGGGTCTGCATCGCCCTCTTCCAGGGGCAGACGCGACGCTTCTTCAAAGTCTTTTTTTCGATTCTTGCTGTAGGCCCAGAACACGATGCCGAGGAAAGCGAGCATCAGGATCAGGGTAAGGAGTCCGCGCAGGGTTCCGATATCCATGCGCCTATCTCTTGCCCTGCATGTTAGTGCCGAGATCCTGGAGGTAGGCGATCAACGCCTCCATCTCTGTCCGGCCCTCGACCGCGGCCGCCGCAGCGTCAATCTGCTCATCGCTGTAAGGCACGCCCAGCGTTCGCAGGGTGCGCATTTTCTTGCCCGTGCGATCCGAGTTGATCTCGTTTCTTGCGAGCCATGGATAAGCGGGCATATTCGACTCCGGCACGACATCGCGCGGGTTGATCAGATGGACCCGGTGCCATTCGTCGGAGTAACGGCCGCCGACCCGGGCGAGATCGGGGCCCGGTACGTTTCGAGCCGAACTGGAACGGGCGGTCGTATACGGACTCACCCGCCAGTGAATAATGGCCGTAGCGCTCGGTTTCCGCGCGGAATGGACGGATCATCTGCGAGTGGCAGTTGTAGCAGCCCTCGCGGACGTAGATATCGCGTCCCTCGAGTTCCAGCGCCGAATAGGGCTCTATCCCCGGAGCCGGCTCGGTGACCTCGGCCGAGAAAAACAACGGCACGATCTCCGCGAGTCCGCCAATGCTGACGACCAGGACAATCAGAATACCGAGCAAACCGGCGTTTTTCTCAACGATTTCGTGTGCGTGTGGCATTACTGGTCTCCCCTCAGGCTGGCTCGATCACGGGCTGCGGTGACACGTCACGGGCCCCGGCAATCGTCTTCCACACGTTGTATGCCATGATCAGCATACCCGGCAGGAACAAAGTGCCGCCGAGCAGGCGAACCATGTAATACGGATAGGTCGCGTTCAGCCATTCGATGAACGAGTAAGTCAGCGTGCCGTCGTCATTGACCGCGCGCCACATCAGCCCCTGCATGACGCCGGCCATCCACATCGCCGCGATGTACAGTACGACACCGATCGTCGATACCCAGAAATGGACGTCGATCAGCTTGATGCTGTACATCGACTCGCGGTTGAACACTTTTGGCAACAGCGCGTAGATGCAGCCAACGGAGATCATCGCGACCCAGCCGAGCGCGCCGGAGTGGACATGGCCGATGGTCCAGTCCGTGTAGTGCGACAGTGCATTCACGGTCTTGATCGACATCATCGGCCCCTCGAAGGTGGACATGCCGTAGAAGGACAGCGAGACGATCATGAATTTGAGGATGGGGTCGGTGCGCAATTTATGCCAGGCTCCCGACAGCGTCATGATGCCGTTGATCATGCCGCCCCAGGACGGCGCCAGCAGGATCAGCGAGAACACCATGCCGAGCGACTGCGCCCAGTTGGGCAGCGTCGTGTAATGCAGATGATGCGGACCGGCCCACATGTAGATCGAGATCAGCGCCCAGAAATGGACGACCGACAGGCGATATGAGTACACCGGCCGCCCGGCCTGCTTGGGTACGAAGTAGTACATCATCCCGAGGAAGCCGGCGGTCAGGAAAAAGCCGACCGCGTTGTGGCCGTACCACCATTGGACCATGCCGTCGATAACGCCGGCATAGGCCGAATAGGATTTCGTCATGCTGACTGGCAGGGCGGCGCTGTTGACGACATGGAGCAGCGCCACCGTCAGGATGAATGCACCAAAAAACCAGTTGGCGACATAGATATGCTTGATTTTGCGTTTTGCCAGCGTGCCGAAGAACACGACGGCATACGAGACCCAGACCGCGGTGATCAGCAGATCGATCGGCCATTCCAGTTCGGCGTATTCCTTGCCGCTGGTCAGCCCGAGCGGCAGCGTAATCGCCGCCAGCAGGATCACGAGTTGCCAGCCCCAGAAGGTGAAGGCGGCGAGACCGTCGGAAAACAGCCTTACGTGGCAGGTCCGTTGCACGACATAGTAGGAGGTCGCGAACAACGCGCAGCCGCCGAAGGCGAAAATTACCGCATTCGTGTGCAGCGGCCGCAGCCGGCCGTAGCTCAGCCAGGGTAGTCGAAGTTCAGTTCGGGCCACAGGAGCTGGGCGGCGATAATCACGCCAACCAGCATGCCGACGATGCCCCAAACGACGGTCATGACCGTAAACTGGCGCACGACCTTGTCGTTATAGCTGCTCGCTTTGTCCATTTCCCCGTCCCGGTTTTTGGGTTGGTTTTAGTGATTCGCAAGGCGTTGTTGCGGGCATACCCTTGGCGGGCGCGCGGGCTGCTCGCTGCGCGAATGTTATGTTTTGCGACCGCATCGAAGTATACGCAAATATACGGACTGGTCGCATCCGGCAGATCTGAACTCTGCGCCGGGGAGGCGGTTGGCCCAGCGTGTTGTGCAGACGGACTGTTCGCCGCGGCAAATGACTGGCACGATGTGGCGCTTTATTACCGAAAAAGGACTGACAAGGATGTTGCGAGGACTGAGAAATACCGTATGCATGATGGCCTTTGTTCTGGTTGCCGTCGGCTGCGCGAGCATGGGCCGCGACCTCGAGACACCGCGGTTCTCGGTGCTTGGAATCACTGTCGATGAGATCGGTCTGTTCGAACAGCGCTTCGCGGTCAGGCTGCGGGTGCAGAATCCCAATGACATCGCCTTGCCGGTGAAGGGCCTGAATCTCGAGCTCGACATCCAGGGCGAGGAGTTTGCCCGCGGGGTCAGCGCCGATCGCTTCGAGGTGCCGGCATTCGGAGAAAGCGAATTCACGATGGTGGTAAGCACCAACCTGGTGCGATCGGCGACCCAGCTGGGCACGCTTTTTGCCCCGGGCACCGAAGAGGTCGACTACAGCGTGGACGGCAAGGTCAATATCGACCTGCCTTTCATGGGTTCGGTGCCGTTCGATGCCGAGGGCAGCGTGCGGCTGACGCCCGCGCCGCGCTAGTCCGCGCGCAACCCGCGCCGGGTCAACAGGTAAGTGGCGAAACTGCCAAGCCAGTGCCCGCCTTCGTAATGCTCGCCGCTGACGCTGGTCAGCCCTGCCAGCGCGTGGCGCTGTGCGGCGTCGATCAGCGCCGGCCGGCGCGGGTCCGCGTCCGGAAGCCCCGCAGCTATGCCCTCCAGCATCCACGCGCGCGACAGGTTGAGACCGTCCAGATGAGCGAGTTTGGGGTCGCTGCGGTCGGTCACGATTGCGGTTTGCAACCAGTGACTGCGGTCGTGCGGTATATCCGGCAGGAATGCGTCGAGCCACCTGGCGAATTCCTGCGGCTCCATCATCCGCCTTAACAAATCGGCCTCGGCGAGACACGGGGACAAAAAGTCCTGACCGGACGGCTCCCAGCCGAGCGGGCAGTTGCGGTCGCCGCGGTAGTAGATCAGGCTGCGCTCGCGCAGCAGCGCCAGCATTTCGTCGTTACCGGTTTGAACGGCCCAGTCCCAGATCAGGCCGAATGCGAACGCGGTCTGGGAGTGTTCGCCGACCCGAATCGGATAGGTGAGTTTGGGCAGCCAGGCGCTGATCCGCGCCGCCGCAAGCGCTTCCAGCGGCGCAATCGCCGTGCGCCATGGCTGCGCGGCCGGATCGTCCCACTCGTCGAGTTCGGCGGCGAGTTGCAACAGCCAGGCAAGGCCGTAGGGGCGTTCGAACGAGACCCGCCCCGGCCCATCCAGATAGATCGTCTCCGCGGCGATGTTCGCGACGGTGAGATTCTGCGCCAGGGCGGTGCGTGCGTCCGCGGCGAACGGCGCCTGCGGATACCGCCGCGCCAGCCGGGCCAGCAACCAGTGCCCATGGACCGAAGAGTGCCAGTCGTAGCAGCCGTAAAAGGCGGGAGTCAGCCGGCGTGGCGGCGCGACGTCGCCGTCGCCCGAAAGGACGTGGGCGATCTTGTTGGGGTACTCCCGCTGCACACAGTCCAGCGCCAGCCGGGCAAACCGTTCTGCCGTATTTGTGTCGATAATGTTCGTTGCCGTCGCCGCGGCCGTCTCCGCACCACCGCACAGCAGCGCGGCGGCGATAAATGCTTGCCCAAATCGCATCAGTCCCGTTTCATCTCGTGGTCCATTGCCGCTAGCCTAGCATCAGAACGAGAACCGGGAGCAAGCCGAACCCGATGCTGCCGGAGACAGTGCGAAAGATCTTCCTGATGGGATTCTCCTCATCGTGACGGAATTCAGCTTGAAGAAACATCCCGCCGTGGTGCTTGCCTGGCTGGAGGTGTTTGACGCCGGGGGATTGACATGGGCAAACGCCCGGCTTTGTCCGGGCAAGCCCGCGGATGACCCGCGGAGCGAATTCAGGCCGCGCCGAAACGCGCCATTCGACGTCTGTTCATAATGACCTGGTACCCGGGCATCAGGAATGCAAGGGAGAAATAGGCCCAACCGGCCTGCGCGTTCCAGGGCGGCGGCGGCAGGCCGGCGATCAGCGCGGAGAGGACGCCTATGCCCCCGAGAATTGACCAGGCGCCGATCTCTGCGCGGGTCTCGAAACGCTCGAACGGGCTGAGCTCCAACTCGCTTGCGTGGCGCAAGGCATGCAGGTTGAGCAGCAGGATCACCGCGCACAGCAGGCTGAAGCCGATGCCGTAAATCACGAATAGCTGGGCAACGTCGCCGTACCCGGTCAAGGCGAAATTTGCCGGTAGCCAGCCGTTTGTCATCCACGCGAGGAAACTGGAGAACATGATTTTCAGCGGGTAGATGTAGATCATCACCAGTATTACCAGGACGAAACTGAGAATCGTCGCGGTCGTGTCCTCGAGCCCGAAACGACGGCTCCAGCGCCGGTGGGCAAGCCAGAACATCATCATCTGAACGAAACTGACGGCGAATGCGGGTGCTCCCTTGAACGCTTCAAGCAACGCGTCCGGGCTGCGCGGAATGTCGTCGATCGAGATCACCAGCATCGTTACTGCAAACGCGAAAGCGGCGTCGGTGAATGTCTCCAGCCGGGTCATTGCCGTGCCACGCAGGCGAAATGAGCCGCTCCTGTCCGTGGCGCCGGGCTTCATTGAGGCCGGCAGTGATGGTTGTGCCATACCACTCTTCATCCTGGGTTGTGCGAGCGGGAACCGGCTGGCTTTCGCTGTTGTCACATAATCTGTTGGCTAGACTTCACAGTATACTTTCGCTCGGCCACAACCCGGCGGGGATGAGATCATGATCGAAAAAACCATTGCCCTGAGCTACCGTTCGGCGCGCAAACTCGTGATAGCGGGGGTCGGGAGCAGTCTGCTGTTGCTGGGCCTCGCGTTCCTTGTTCTTCCTGGTCCGGCGTTGTTGGTTATTCCGCTTGGGCTGGCGATCCTGGCGATCGAGTTTCTGTGGGCGCGCGACCTGCTGCGCAAGCTCCGGCGCGGCATATCGGACCTCTCCCGACGCCGCCGCATAGGGCGGCAGCGTCGCTGATTCGCGCGCTTCGGCAACCCCCCGGATTCCTGTTTCGAATTTATCGCCCCCATCGGGCAACTGTTCATAAAGACAGTCTATACTGCTTAAATGAGCAGTGGTGTATGGAATATCAGCGGTCGCGGCGCCTGTAGCAACCCGGCCGGCCGGTTCGAACAGCGAGAGTCCGTTGGGCTAGATGACGGCTGGGCCGCGCAGGACCAGCCGCCGGTGCCGTTGCGAACGACGGTCACGGCGGAAAAGTCGAAGTCCATCATTACCCGCAATGCGTCTCCCGATGTCCCGTTCGAGCAATCGATCAACCCCTATCGCGGCTGCGAGCACGGCTGTGTTTACTGCTACGCCCGCCCGGCTCACGCCTATATGGATCTCTCTCCGGGTCTGGATTTCGAGACCCGGCTGTTTTACAAGCCGGACGCGGTGCGGTTACTGAAGCAGGAGCTGTCGCGCAAAGGCTATCAGTGCAAGCCGATAGCCTTCGGTACCAATACAGACCCGTATCAACCCGTTGAACAGCGCCTCCGGGTCACGAGAGACCTGCTGGAAGCGCTGGTCGAGCATCATCACCCGTTTACCATCGTCACCAAATCAGCGCTGATCGAGCGAGACCTCGATCTGATCGCGGCCGCTGCGGAGAAGCAACTGGCGGCGGTGATGATCAGCGTGACGACGCTGGATCCTCGACTCAAACGAAGCCTTGAGCCGCGCGCGGCTTCGCCAGCCGCTCGTTTGCGCGCGATATCGGTGCTGCGCGAGGCCGGCATTCCGGTTGGCGTGCTGACGGCGCCAATCATTCCGGCGGTCAATGACGGCGAACTGGAGGCGATTCTCGCCGCTGCCGTGGCGGCCGGCGCGTCCAGTGCGGCCTATATCCTCTTGCGTTTGCCTTACGAAGTGCGGGCGCTGTTCGAGGAGTGGCTCGCGACCCACCTGCCGCAGCGGGCGGAGCACGTGATGAGCCTGGTGCGGCAGATGCGAGGTGGCCGCAACAACGATCCTCGCTACCGTCATCGTATGCGCGGTGGCGGTGTGTTCGCGGATCTGCTTGCGCGTCGGTTTAGCGTGGCTTGTCGCAAGCATGGTCTGGAGCAGGGTGAGCGACGGCGCTGGATTGCTCGCGGTTTTGCAAACCGGGACCGAACCAGGCACAACGGGAACTGTTCTGATGTACGCCGGTCGCTCCGAGTCAGCCCTTTATCCCCTGCGGCTCACCGTCGACCAGATCGATGTGCGCGGCCTGCGGCGCGCGCGGCAAACCCGGCATGCGCACGATAGTGCCGAGCAACGGCACGATGAAACCGCGCTCCGGCCGACAGAACGATATTGCGTACCGTGATCTCGAACTGTTCCGGGCGTCCTACCCGGGCAGGGTCGTCGCTCAGCGACATCGGCGTCTTGGCGATGCATAGCGGCAGGCCGGCATAGCCGAGCGCCTCGATGCGCCGCAGATCGCTTTCGGCTTCCTTGCTGTAGTGAACCGGAGCGGCACCATACATTTTGCTGGCGATCGTCCAGATTTTGTCCTTGATCGGTTCGGACCAGTCATAAAGCGGTTGCAAGGACGGCGGCTGCGAAGCGGCCGCCGTCACGACGGCTTCGGCAAGAGCCCGGCCTCCGGCGCCACCGGATTCGAATATATCGGCCACCGCGCAGGCCACGCCGAGTTCCGCGCAGGCGCTGCGGATGACTTCGATTTCCGCCTCCGTGTCCTGGGCAAAGCGGTTGATCGCGACGACTGCAGGCTGGTGGAAAAGCCGGATCGACTCGAGATGCTTGCGCAGGTTGCCGAGACCACGGGTGACGGCTTCGACATCCGGTGTCTCCAGATCGTTTTTGGCCCGTCCGCCGTGACGCTTGAGTGCGCGCACCGTGGCCACCAGCACGACCGCGGCGCACTTCAGTCCTGCCGTGACGCATTTGATATCGAAGAATTTCTCGGCCCCGAGCGCGAATCCGAAACCCGCCTCGGTGACCGTCCAGTCAGCGTGGGCCATCGCCATTCGCGTCGCGATGACGGAATTACAGCCATGGGCGATGTTGGCGAACGGTCCGCCATGGATGAGCGCCGGCACGCCTTCGCGGGTTTGCACGAGATTGGGCAACATCGCATCTTTCAGCAACACCATCAAAGAGCCGACTGCTTCGAGATCGGCGGCGGAAACCGGTTCGCCGTCGAGGTTGTCGGCCACGATCATTCGCGACAGCCGGTCTCTGAGGTCCGCTTCATCCGTCGCGAGACACAACGCCGCCATGATTTCGGATGCCGGCGTGATATCGAACCCGGTTTCGCGAGGAACACCCTGTGTTGTACCGCCGAGGCCGATTACGGTCTGGCGCAGCGCCCGATCGTTGACGTCCAGGACCCGCGGCCAGTAGACGCGGCGCGGATCTATGCGCAGCGCATTGCCGAAATGCAGATGGTTGTCGAGCAGCGCTGCCAGCAGATTGTGCGCGGCAGTGACGGCATGGAAATCGCCGGTGAAATGAAGATTGATATCCGTTGCCGGCACCAGCACGGATGCGCCGCCGCCGGTTGCGCCGCCCTTCATGCCGAACGTCGGGCCCAGCGATGGCTCGCGCAATGCCACGCAAACCTGCTCGCCTATCGCGGCGAGTCCCTGGGCCAGCCCGATCGATACGGTGGTCTTGCCCTCACCGGCGCCGGTCGGCGTTATCGCGGATACGAGGACCAGCTTTCCCGGTTCGCGCCCCGAAGCCTCGCGTGCCTGCAGGCGCAGTTTGGCTTTGTCCTCGCCATACGCCACGACGTTGTTGGCGGCAACGCCGAGTTTCTCCGCAACGTCGCGAATTGGCAGAATCGAGTCAGGCATCGGCGCGATTGCCATCTGCGCAAAGTCCCGCTAGTGCTCGCAAAGCGCCCGCATTTTTTTGTAACCGATGTCGGTTTCCTGCTCGGTCGTCGCTTTCAACAGTTCTTGCTTGGCCTGGTGGCATTCGTCGGCCTCCGCGACATTGGCTGCATGTAAATCGGCATACGCCGGGTGACTTGCGTTGATATTGCACATCACCGGCGACACCCGACGGATATTGGCGTGCTGGCCCTGTTCCAGGCAGACGCAGTCACCGACCGCGATGTCGTGATGCTCACTGACGATTTCGACGGTGCCGCCGTTATTGAGATTCACCGTGTACTGGTCTGCCGTCTTGTGCCGGGACTTCTGAATCAGCGCACCGATCAAAGCGCCGGCGGCGGCTGCGCCGATCTGAGTCTCCGTGGAGGCTGTGCTGGCCGCGGCGAGCCCGATGCCACCGCCAAGTACTGCGCCGCCGCCGCTGCTCGCCTTCATGTCGACCTGGGTGATGTTGCGGACGGTGCCGTACTCGACGGCAATCATCGTATTCTCGCGCGAACCGGTGGATTGTTCGGTCGTGGCGCAGCCAGCCAGCGTCAGCGCGCCTGTCAGCGTCAGCGATACAAAGTATCGGAGTCTTGTTCATCTGTCGGTTCCCTTCAGTTGTACCACCGCCGCGATGACTCGCGCTGACAGGTTGGCAGCGCGCGAATGTTGCTTGCCTTTGGCGCGGTGTCAGGTGTGCCCGTTCGGGAGTGTAGACGGCCGCTGGCGGCGGGGCCAGTGCGGTATTGCGGCTGCGACCGGCCCGTCAGGCGACGTCGCTGGTCTCACCGGACTGCTGACGTTGATGACGACGGTAATTACGCCGTGCGGCCAGCACGTGCGTACGCATTATGGTCGCCGCCCAAGATCCGTCGCGCGCCCCGAGCGCGTCGACGATGTCCAGGTGATGTTGCGAGCTGCGCAAAAGGTCCTCGGCGGAATAGTCGCGGAATGTCTGTAACACCAGCGGGGCCTCGGTCAGCGTTGCGAGCAGGATGCTGAGGCGTTCGCTGCCCGCGGCATCCTGTAGCAGCTGGTGAAACCGGCTGTTGAGATCGGCGATACGCTCGAGAAATCCCGGGCTACGAGTCTGGGCTTCGGCAAACTGCCGTTCGGCGAGTTCGCGCAGGCTGTGGAGTTGGTCAGCGGTCGCATTGGCCGCGGCACGCTCCGCCGCGAACGCCTCGAGCAGGGCGCGCAGTTCAAAAATGTCTTCGGCGTCGGCATGGCTCCACGCGGTGACAAACGCGCCCTGGTGGGGAGCGAAGCGGACCAGCCCTTCGGCCTGGAGACGTTGCAGCGCTTCGCGGACAGGGGTCCGGCTAACGCCGGCGGTCTCGGCGATCTCCTGTTCGGTGATACGCGAACCCGGAGGGTACCGTCCTTCGATTATCCCTCCGCGCGCAGCGGCATAGGCTTTCTCGGCGGCTTTCACTGGCGTTCTCCGACGCGTAGCGGCAAAACCGGCCGGCGCTTGTCGGCGAAGCGGGGGGTCGGCATGGCTACCGGGCCCGGGTCTGCGCGATCGTTGCCCATTTCTGGAAGACCGGGGCGGTCGGTGCGGCGAGCCCGGTTTCCTCGCTGCAGCGCTGTTTCAACTCGTCGATACTGCCGCCGAAATCGAACAGCAGACGTTCGCTGCGCTGCTGCGCCATCTCTTTGCGCAACGCCTCCGTTGCCGTCGTATCGAGCGTTGCGTTGCCGTTGGCCTCGATCACGACGACGCCGTAGCGTCGGGCGCCTGCGGCCGTGACCAGGCCGGCATTGACGTCGAACAGCACCTGTTCGGCCGGGCGCTGCAACGGATCGCCCCAGCCGCCACCGCCCCAGGTGTCGAAATAGAGCAGGTCGCCGGCTGCTACCGCGACGTTGTCGCATTTGGAGCTGAGGATTTCCTCGCTGCCGTCGGCGCGCATCAGCAGCTTGCGGCTGCGCGCGCCGGGCGATCCGCCATTGACGCCCCAGGGGTAGGTCAGCCAGCGATCATCATGGATAGAGATGGTGCCGGGTTCGAGAAAACGGTAGCCGACCCGCAGCGCATTCCCGCCGCGGTGAAGCCCTGCGCCGCCGGTATCCGCGATCGTCTCGTAGACGTCTATCCGCAACGGGAAGTAGCTTTCGAGAAATTCGTTCGGCACGTTGGTGAAGCTCGGCCACAACGAGTGTCCGTCCGGCCCGTCCCCGGATGGCTTGCCCGGAATGCCGCCGAAACCAATCTGGTAAAGCTGGTACCACTCGCCGTTCTTGTCGTAGCCCGAGTACATGAAATGCGGGCTGTCCGAGAATCCCGCGGCGGTGAGGAAGTCCGGGTTGCCCTGACCGAGCAGCCCGCCGAGCACGTCGAAGATCCGCCCCAGCGCATGGGTGCGGCAGGACAATGCCGCCGGAAACCGCGGTTTCAGCAATGTGCCTTCGGGAATCCTGACTTCCATCAGGTCGTAGAAGCCGTCGTTGAACAGGATCTGCGGGTCGAACACCATGATCATGTAGACCCCGGCGAACATCTTGAACATTTCCTCATTGAGGAAAAAGTTCACCGACCCGATGGATTGCGGATCGGTTCCTGCGAAGTCGAAGATCACCTTTTCGCCTTCGCGCCACATGGTGCAGGCGATCTTGTACGGGCCCATGCCCATGCCGTCGTCGCAGATGAAATCTTCGAAGTACTGTTTCTTCTCCGGCACGGTATTGAGAATCAGCTGCCCCATGGCGCGTTTGTTGCGCTCCAGCAGCTCGTCCATCGCCGAGTACAGCACGTCGTCGCCGAATCGCTCGGCCAGTTCGACGCAGCGTTTGGCCGCCGTCCGGCAGGCGGCGATGATCGCGTTGAAGTCGCTGCGATTCCAGTGCGGCAAGCGGCAGTTGTGCAGGATCAGCTCGAGAATCTCTTCCTGCAATTCGCCTTTCCGGTAAATCTTGGTCGGCGGCACACGGATGCCTTCCTCGAATATCTGCGTGGCGTCGGTCGGCAGGCTGCCGGGAACCTTGCCGCCGACATCGGTCATGTGGCCGAACATCGCGGCCCAGGAGATCAGGCGGCCGTCCTTGTAGATCGGCATCAGGACCAGCCAGTCATTGATGTGGCTGACCGCGCCGTTGCAGGCGTAGGGATCGTTGGTCAGGAATACGTCGCCTTCCTCAATGGTGCCGTCGAATCCCTGCTGGAAGCCCCAGATAAAAGACCCGAACTGACCCACGACCATTTTGCCGTCGAGGTTGGCGATCATCGGGAATTCGTCGTGCTGTTCGCGGATGCCGGGTGACATCGCCGTGCGGAAAAGTACTGCGTCCATTTCGTAGCGGGCGTTACGCAGGGCGTTTTCGATGATATCGAGTGTGATCGGGTCCAGGTCGACGCGGTTGAACGGACGCGGGTTGGTTTGGATGATCTTCGCGGGCATGTTGTCGCTCCCTTACTCGGTCGGTCTGATCAGAATGTTGCCGAAATTGTCGACGCTGCCGGCATGTCCCGGCAGGATCACCGAGGTCGAGTCCATCTCTGTGACGATGGCCGGTCCGTCAATCACGTTTCCGGACTGCAGTTTAGCGCGATCGTAAATGGTTGCCTGCTGATCGCCCTCGTCGACGTACATCGTCTGACTGCCGATCGCCGCCGCCGCCGGATCTGTGCCGCCGCGCTCGAGCGTCGGCGCCTGGACGCGGGTCGCTTCGCCCTGGACCACGGCGCGCAGATTGACCAGCTCCTTGTCGGCCGAAAGCGCGAAGGTGAAAAGCTGCTCGTGCATGCGGTCGAACTGTTCGCCGATCGCATCGAGGCCCTTGCTCTCGAGTTCGTCGGCACTGATGTCTATCGTCAGCAACAGTCCCTGGCCGTGGTAACGAATATCTACCTGGTAGTGGACGCCCTGCTGCTCGCGCGGAATATCCTCCTCGTCGAGTGCGCTGGCGGCGCTCGCGGCCAGCTCGCGGAGAATGCCGCGAACCTCGTCGTTACTGGTATCGGGGAAACGGCGGATGAAGGTGCGGGAGGCCTCATCGCGGATCCGCGTGGTCGCATCGCCGTATGCGCACAGGACACCGGGCCCCGGCGGGATGATGACCGGCCATGAGCCCATCAGTCTGCCGAGCGCGTTTGCGTGCAACGGGCCGGCGCCGCCGAATGCGATCAGGGCAAAGTCGCGCGGATCATAGCCTTGTTCCACCGAGACCAGCCGCAGCGCGCCGAACATGTTTTCGTTGACGATATCGACAATTCCCGACGCGGCCCTTTTTAACGGCAGGTCCAGCGCGTCGGCGACCGTTTGCACCGCGGCCGCGGCGGCGGCGCCATCGAGCGTCATATCGCCGCCGAGTTTCGCGCTCGATGGCAGGAATCCCAGCACAACATTGGCATCGGTCACGGTGGGTTCAGTCCCGCCCTTGCCATACGCTGCAGGTCCCGGGTCCGCGCCGGCGCTTTGCGGTCCGACCCGCAGCGCCCGGGTCAGTTCCGGCACATGAGCGATGGACCCGCCACCGGCGCCGACAGTGCGGATATCCACCGAGGAGGCCCTCACGGTCACGTCGCCGACCGTAGTTTCGCGACGCAGCTGCGCTGCGCCATTTTGTACCAGAGCGACATCGGTGGAGGTACCGCCCATGTCCAGCGTCAACAGGTCGGGGAAGCCGGCCTGGCGGGCGATCCAGATTGCGCCGGAGACGCCGCCGGCCGGGCCGCTCATCAACAGATTGACCGGGTACTGTTCCGCCGCGGCCGCCGAGGCCAGCCCGCCGTCCGAGCGGAGGATGTGCAACTGGACGTCTTTCATCCGTGCGCCGAGTTCGTTCTTCAGATTGTCGATGTAGGTCTCGACCTTGGGCCTGACATAGGAGTTGGCGACGGTGGTAATCGTCCGCTCGTATTCCTGCATCTCGGGAACGACCTCGGACGAGATCGATACCGGGATTCCTGGCAGCACTTCGTGGGCGATCCGGCGGACCTCGCTCTCGTGCGCGCCATTCGCATAGGCGTTGGTCAGCGATACCGTCAACGCCTCGATGTTCTTGCCGGCGAGCTGTTGCAGAGAGGTACGCAGCGCCGCCTCATCGAGCGTTGCAACAACGTCGCCGGCGGCGCTCATCCGTTCATCGGCCTCGATGGTCAGCTCCAGCGGCGCCAGCGGCAGGCTCTTGTTGTAGATGACCCACCCGCCCAGCCCGCCGGGGACGAACGAGCGCGCGATCTGCAGGACCTGGCGATAGCCGCGGGTGGTTACCAGGCCGACCCGCGCGCCGCTACCGGTGAGCACCGTGTTGGTGGCAACCGTCGTGCCGTGCATCACATGGGTAATCGCCGCCGCATCGATACCGGCGCTCGCGGTGACCCGCTCTATCCCGTTAAGCACACCAATTGAGGAATCATCCGGTGTGCTCGGAACTTTCGCGGTATGGAACTCGCCGGTTGCCTCGTTCACCAGCAACAGGTCGGTGAAAGTACCGCCGACGTCGACGCCTAGTCTGAAACTCATGTGCATACCTTTGTTATTGGGTTTCGGTCAGAAATTGTGATCTTGCGAAGCAATGGGCCGTTGCCGCAACGCCGTCAGGCCGCGTCTCCGACTGTGGGGAACGGGCCGGCTTTGGTCAGCATGCTGGGAACGGCACGGCCGAGCTGATCCTGCAACCACGCACCGGTGTCGATGATGCCCTGCAAGGTTATGCCCGTTTTTACCTGCGACCGGTCGAGCATGTAAAGCAGGTCCTCGGTCGGGATGTTGCCGGTCGCAGCCGGCGCAAATGGACAGCCACCGATCCCGCCGGTACTCGCATCGAGCGTACTGGCGCCGGCGAGCAACGCGGCATAGGCGTTGGCGATGCCGGTATTGCGGGTGTTGTGAAAATGACAACGCAATGGCATGTCCGGCAATGTTTTGCGAAGCCGCCCGATCATCGAGCTCACCTGGGACGGTACGCCGACACCGATAGTATCGGCGATGGCGATTTCGACCGGCCCGGACCGGGCCAGTTCGGTCGCGATCTGCACGACCCGGTCCTCGGCGATCTCCCCCTCGAACGGACAGCCGAATGCCGTGGAAATCGTAACGTTTGCGCGAACCCCGGCGGCGCGTGCGGCCGCAGCGATTGTGTGCCACGCGGCGATCGAATCGTCGGTGCTCACGCCCTGGTTGCGACGGTTGAACGTGTCGCTTGCGACGACGACGAAGCCCACCTCGTCGATACCGCAGGCAAACGCGCGGTCGAATCCGCGCTGGTTCAGGATCAGGCCGATGTAGGTGACGCCGTCGCGCCGTGGCAGTCCGGCGACCACCGCCTCGGCATCCGCCATCTGCGGCACGCGCCGCGGATTGACGAAACTGGCTACCTCGAGCCGGCGCACGCCGGCGTCGAGAAGCCGGGTGACGAATTCGATCTTGGTTGCCGTCGAGAGCACCTCGGGCTCCATCTGCAGTCCATCGCGCGGACCGACATCGACGATTTCAACCGAAGCAGGTACTGCATCGGACATTTCACACCTCCCGAAAGAACACTAATTGTATACAAGAGCACCAGTCCCGCAACGAATTTCTCGATTACTTGACCCAGTGGCATCCGGAATTGTATACATTCGATTATTGTAGACCGTTGAATCCAGCCACGTCGCGAGGTTGCTGCCGGTGTTTGCCCGGCGCGGCCAACGCGCCACGCGATAACGCGAAGGAACCATCATGACAGCTGCGGCGGATGCCCCCGGACCTTTGTCGGATTTGCGGGTCATTGAAATGGGATCGCTGCTGGCGGGGCCGTTTTGTGGCCAGTTGCTCGGCGATTTCGGCGCCGAGATCGTAAAGATCGAGCCGCCTGGCGTCGGCGATCCAATGCGCCAGTGGGGGCGGGAGAAAGCACACGGCAAGTCGCTGTGGTGGCCGGTGATTGCGCGCAACAAAAAATCTGTGACGATCAACCTTCGGGTCGAAGAGGGTCAGCAACTGGTGCGTGATCTGGCGCGTGAGGCCGATTTCGTGCTGGAGAATTTCCGCCCGGGGACGATGGAGAAATGGGGCCTCGGCTATGAAGATCTCAAAGCCGTCAATCCGCGCATCATCATGATCCGCGTGTCCGGCTTTGGCCAGACCGGCCCCTATTCGAGGCAGGCGGGTTTTGGCGCGGTTGGCGAGGCCATGGGGGGGCTGCGCTATGTCTGCGGTGACCCGTCGACCCCGCCGTCGCGCGTTGGAATCAGCATCGGCGATTCGCTGGCCGCCACGTTCGCGTGCGTTGGCGCATTATCCGCGCTGCATCATCTCGAACGCACCGGCGAGGGCCAGGTGGTCGATTCGGCAATTTACGAGGCGGTCCTGAACATGATGGAGTCGCTGATTACCGAGTATGACCAGGCCGGCTACGTGCGCGAGCGCACCGGCGCAATCCTGCCGAATGTGGCGCCGTCGAATGTTTATCCAACGGCGGATGGGCAGATGGTGCTGATCGCAGCCAACCAGGATACGGTGTTCCGGCGCCTGGCCGACGCGATGGGTGAGCCACAGCTTGCCGCGGACGAACGCTATTCCAGTCATTCGTCAAGGGGTGCGAACCAGGCCGAGCTCGACGCGCTGGTCTCGGCGTGGACCGGCACGCTCGATGCAGATCGCGTTTTGGAGCTGATGGCAGAACATGGTGTGCCCGCCGGCAAGATCTATCGCGCCCCGGACATGCTTGAAGACCCCCATTTCAAAGCGCGCAATGCCATCATCGAGGCGCTGCACCCGGGTTTTGGCAAGCTCAGGATGCAGAATGTCGCGCCGAAGCTGTCGCTGACACCGGGCGCGGTGCGCTCCCCCTCGCCCGAACTCGGTCAACATACCGAGGAGATTCTCGGCGGTCTGCTCGGTCTCCACGATGCCGCTATCGGGCGGTTGCGTGACGCCGGCGTAATTTGAAGAGCAAAGCGATGGCGGAAGACCTCGACAGGGATTACGACGAAGCCGGATTCGGCCGCCGTCTCGGATTCGGGCGCCGTCCGGCGCTGGTCATCGTCGATTTTGTCCGGGCCTACCTCGAGCCCGCCTCACCGCTGTATGCCGCTGTCGAGGGCACTCTGGAAAGCGCCCGGGAGCTGCTGTCCGCCGCGCGCGCCGCGGCGATCCCGGTTTTCCATACCAACGTTCGTTATACCGCCGGGCGCGGCGACGGCGGTGTGTTCGTGCGCAAGGTCGAGGCATTGAAGGTGTTCGAGGGCGATTCGCCGCTCGCTGCATTTGCCTCGGGGCTCGAACCGGCGCCCACCGAGGCGGTAATCACTAAGCAGTATCCGAGTGCGTTTTTCGCCACGCCGCTCGCGTCCTCGCTGACATCGCTGGGGGTCGATACGGTCCTCGTGGCCGGAGTGACTACCAGCGGTTGCGTCCGCGCGACCGCGCTCGACGCGATGCAGCATGGGTTTGTGCCGGTGGTCGTGCGCGAGGCGGTGGGTGACCGCGACGTGCGTCCGCATGAAGCCAACCTTTTCGACCTTGGCGCCAAGTACGCGGATGTCGTGGCACTTGCGGAGGTTGTCGATTATCTTCGCGCGCTGGAGAACGGTTGCCGCGTCTGACGCTGTCTTCGTTTCGTCTTGCAGCCGAACCTTATTGAGCAGGAACCGATGATTATCCAGGCAAAATCGATGTTCGACAAGATCTGGGAGCGGCATATTGTCAGCCCGGAAACGGCGGATACGCCGGCGGTGCTGTATATCGACCTGCACCTTACCCACGAGGTGACGACACCGCAGGCTTTCTCGGTGCTGCGCGAGCGCGGGCTCGGCGTGCGCCGCCCCGATCTGACGCTGGGGACGGTCGATCACTCGTCGCCGACCACGACGGCGGGGCTGCGCGGAATCGCGACGGCTGATACCCCGCAGGCACGCCAGATTCTCGAATTCGAACGCAACTGCCGCGATTTCGCTATCGAGTGCCTCGGGCTCGACAGCGAGCACCGCGGCATCGTCCATGTAGTGGGTCCGGAGCAGGGCGCGACCCAGCCCGGCAAGACCATCGTGTGCGGCGACAGCCACACCAGTACCCACGGGGCCTTCGGTGCCCTGGCTTTCGGGATTGGCACCACCGAGGTCGGGCATGTGCTGGCGACGCAGTGTTTGCTCCAGCGCAAGCCGCGCAGCATGGCCGTCAATGTCGATGGCACTCTTCCGCCAGGCGTCAGCGCCAAGGACCTGGTGCTCACGCTGATCGGCAAGATCGGCGTGGGCGGGGGCAGCGGCCACGTTATCGAATATCGCGGCAGCGCGATTCGGGCGCTATCGATGGATGAGCGCATGACGGTGTGCAACATGTCGATCGAAGCTGGCGCCCGCGCGGGCATGATCGCTCCCGACGAGACCACGTTTGCATATCTTCGCGGCCGTCCGCGCGCGCCAGCGGGTGCTGAATGGGACGCGGCGGTTGCCCGCTGGCGCAAGCTGGCGACCGACGAAGGCGCCGCGTTCGACACGGAAGTGGAGCTTGACGCCACTGAGCTCGCGCCGATGGTGACGTACGGCACCAACCCCGGGATGGTCATCCCGGTGGACGGGCGAATCCCGGCGACAAACGACGATCCGGCGCTGCAAAAAGCGCTTGAATACATGGGGCTTGAAGCTGGCGCAGCCATTGCGGGAAGCCCTATAGATGTCGTATTTATCGGCAGCTGCACGAATTCGCGCATTGAGGATCTGCGCGCCGCGGCCGCGATTCTCCGTGATCGCAAGGTCGCCGCCGGGGTGCGTCTGCTGGTGGTTCCCGGCTCGCAGTCGATAAAACGCGACGCCGAGGCCGAGGGAATCGACCAGGTCGTGCGCGCTGCGGGCGGCGAATGGCGCGAGTCGGGGTGTTCGATGTGTATTGCGATGAATGGCGACTCGGTCGGCTCCGGAATGTATTCGGTCAGCACCAGTAATCGAAATTTCGAGGGCCGCCAGGGCGCCGGAGCGCGCACGTTGCTGGCCGGTCCTGCCACCGCGGCAGCGGCGGCGGTGACCGGGCGGGTCACCGACCCGCGCGCACTGCTGGCCTAGGGAGGCGGCATGGATCCGATAAAACGCATTCACTCGCGGACACTGGTGTTGCCAGCAACCGACATCGATACCGACCAGATCATTCCGGCCCGGTTCCTGACCACGACCGAGCGCGCTGGTCTCGGTCGGCATGCGTTCGCGGACTGGCGCTACAGGGCCGACGGCAAACCGACCGCGCATGTGCTCAATCAACTCGACCCGGGTGAGTACCGGATCCTGGTGGCCGGCCACAATTTTGGTTGCGGCAGCTCGCGCGAGCACGCGCCATGGGCCCTGATCGATTACGGTTTTCGCGCGGTCATCAGCACCGCTATAGCAGACATCTTTACTGGCAATTCATTGAAGAATGGGCTGCTCCCGGTAGTCGTCGACGAGCCGACCTGCCGTTGGTTGATCGACCATCCGGGGGCCGAGGTCGAAATTGACCTCGAGGACGGCGCGATCAGGTTGCCCGGTGGCCGCGAAGTGGCCTTCCACATTGAGCCGTTTGCACGTTATTGCCTGTTAAAGGGCATCGACCAGCTTGGGTTTTTGCTTGCGCAAAACGATGCAATCTCTGCTTTCGAGCGACGGTCTGGGTCGGTTCTGTCCAGTGGGTCGAATCCGGATTGAATACAGTCGTGAAAAGACGGGGCTGAAAACAGCGATTATCGATCGAAAATCTGCTGATTTTGTATACAATCGAGGCGTTTTGTTGTAATTAAGACAAATTGTTGCGTTTTTGCTTTTTTGGCTACCCATCCGCAAACGGCATGCGCCGGCGCTGCCGGTGACGCGGCGGATGCGCGGTCCTGCAAGTCGCCATGGTGTCAATGCCGATTGTCCAGGGCGCCGATCGGACGTCGCCAGGGAAATAGCGGGGCCACCGTATGGCCCATGACAAGTCGAGAATTCATCGAGAGGGAGAACGCGTGAATCACAGCCGATCCAAACCGCTAGCGCTGGCCATTGCGGCCGCAATCGCCGCTACCGCGGGTGCACCGGGCACGGTTTATGCCCAGGCCGCGGTAGAAGAAATCGTCGTCACGGCACGCCAGCGCGAGGAGGCGTTGCAGGATGTGCCGGCAAGCATCACCGTGCTCACGGCGCGGGATCTCGAACGGGCTGGTGTCGAGCGGGCAGCGGATTTCGTCAGGCTGACCCCCGGCGTAAGCATGGTCAATGCGGCCGAAGTGGGCGACACCCAGGTCAATATTCGCGGCATCAACGGTGCGCGCGATGCCGAGAACAGTTTTGCTTTTATCGTGGACGGTATTCTGCAGACCAATACAGCGGCGTTTAACCGCGAATACACAAACCTGCAGCAGATCGAAATCCTGAAAGGGCCACAGTCGGCGTTGTACGGACGCAATGCCGCGGCCGGTGCGATCATCGTTACCACCGAGAAGCCCGGTGACGAATTCGAGGCTCGTCTCAAAGGCTCGGTAGCCGAGGACTCCACCTACTACGGCAATGCCTACCTGGCGGGGCCGCTCGGCAACACCGCCGGCTGGTCGGTCGATGGGGTCTGGCGCGAGAGCGACGGTTATTACAGCAACAGTTTCACCGGCGACGATTCGGTCGATGATTTCGAGGACTGGGCGGTGAACGGCCGTTTCGTGTGGGATCCTACCGACGAGCTCAGTGTCGACGTCAAGGCGTCCTACGGTGAGGTCGATGCGTCGGCGATCTCGTTCAACGCCGCTTTTGCGTTGCCGGGCTTTGCAGGCATCGGTTTGCCCGGCGGCGAAAAGTGGTTCGAGGACGTCAATGACCACGATTTCGAATTCCAGAACAACATCGATCCGCAGAACGATCAGGAGTCCAAGTCGCTGTCGGTGAAGGTCGACTACGACATGGACTGGGCAACAATGACTGCGTGGACGTTTTACAGCGACATCGACAACTCGTTTTCGGCCGACGGTACCAGCGGCGCGTTCGGATTTTTCAATGACGACCCGACCTGCGAACAGACGGTGGCGGACCAGTTCAACGCCGGGGTGGTCCTGCCGGCGCCGCAGATTCTTGCGCCGACGCCCGAGGATTCGTTGTTCGGGCCCTACACGCCGACTGCTTGTGACGGAACGCAGTACCAGGAACGCAACCAGGACGACTTCAGCGCCGAGATCCGTTTTGCGTCACCGGGCGACCAGCGCCTGCGGTGGCTGGCCGGCGGTTACTTCCTGACGCTTGAACGCGAGGTCGGGGTCAACCTCGGCGTCGACACCGGGACTGGTGTGACCGAGAACCTTTACGTGCCGCAGGGCAATCCGAACTGGACCGAATCGCTGGTGTGGGACGAGTTCGACACCGACGTCTGGGCGGTGTTCGGGCAACTTGCCTATGACGTGATTCCATCGGTCGAAGCGGCGCTGGCGTTGCGTTACGACGTCGAAGACCGCGAGGTCAACAACAAGGTCCCGGCCGGCGTGACCACCATTTACGTGCCGGATGGTACGGGGGGGTTTCCGCTTAATCCTGGCCAGGTGTTTACCGATCCCTTCAATTCGGAGTTGCCGAGCAAGAAGGAATCGTGGGACAAGCTGCAGCCGAAGGTCAGCCTGCGCTGGGACATCAATTACGAATGGACCGCCTACACCTCGTGGGGCGTCGGCTTCAAGAGCGGCGGCTTCAACAACTCGGGTAGCGGGGCGACGGTGGATCTTTTCTACAACGGCCTGCTCGGCAACCCGGATGACCCGCAGTCGCAGTTCTACAACCCTGTATTTATCCAGGATGAGTTCGACGAGGAAACCTCGAGCGCGTTCGAAATCGGGATCAAGTCCGAGCTGATGGAAGGCAGGCTGTCGCTCGAGGGTGCGTATTACTACACTAAGGTCGACGATATGCAGTTCTTCGAGTTCCTGGTCGGACCGTTCGGACTGCTGCGCACCGTCTCAAACATCGACGAGGTCGAAATTCAGGGCTTCGAAGTGGGGGCAAACTGGGCCGCGACCGACTGGTTCAGCCTCAGCGCCGGATTCAACTACACCGACAGCGAGATCCAGGACAACAGCTCGCGTCCCCAGACCGAGGGCAACGAGTCGCCCTATACGCCCGAGTACAATGGCAATGTGGCGGCATTGTTCGACTACCCGATCGGCCGCAGCGGCCTTGATCTTATCGCCGGTGTCTATTACACAATCGTTGGCCCGACCTGGTTCCATACGGTCCAGGGCAGTCAGCGCACGTTGTTCGATCTCGGCTTCCCGGGTCTCGGCGTTGCCGATTACGGCGATACCGAACGCGACGATTACTACACGATCGATCTGCGCCTCGGTGTTGAAGGCGAGAACTGGTCGGCGGTGATCTACGGCACCAACATCACGGACGAGGATTACCTGGAAGAAGTCATTCCTGCGCCGGAGTTCGGCGGCTCGTTTGTCCACGTCGGTACCAGGGACCGCTGGGGGCTGGAGCTGACTTACCGCTTCTGAGCGGCGTATCCGCCACCCGGGAAAGCCCGTTCGATGCGAGTGCGCCGGCCTTGAGCCGGCGCTTTTTTTTTGCGCGTCGCACCCCGGGCGGGGCACGCGGGCGGCTCGCTCAGGTGCGCAGCTCGACGTCGAAGCGTTCCGCAAACACCCGGCGCAGCTGTCCGAACACATGGCCGACGCGGATTACCGAAAAGTCGCTGAAGTCGATAATTGTGCTCGAGAGACCCTCGTCATTTGCATACAGCGAGGTGCCGTAGTCAAAGCTGACGTCCGCAGCCTCCCGAACTTCCGTTTCTATATCGGCGAGACGGTATTTGCTGCCTTTCAGCGACATGTTGGCCGAGGAACCGAAAACGGGCATTCGACGGGCCTGGGATTGTCGCGCCATCTCGTTGTGAAACTGTCCGGCATTGAACAGCATGTCCAGCGTGCCGCTTTTGCTTGAGGCTTCCACGACCCACGGATCCGCCGCGTTGACAAACAGGTGGTCGCGGCGAAACGGGGCGACGATCGAAAACGGCAGGTTCTCCTCTTCGATCAGGCAGCGCACCATTTCATGGCGATCGGCATCCATCACATGGATGTCACGCGACAGTGCGGCGTTTGCAAACATGCCGCCGGGTTTGTCCCATGACCTTTGCTTGGCGGCGTATATGCGGCGGATTCCGTCCGCGGTCGCGGCCACAATGGCATACGCGACATCGAGCGGCGCGATAGCGACGCCGCCGGCTGCGATCGCATCCATCACGGTTCGCACATCCGCGCTGAGCGTGGCCGCGGCAACAGGGTCTGCGGTAGTTCGATTCACCGCCTGATTTTACTTGGGCGCAATCGGGAGCGCCGGTTTTTTTGCGCTTCCAGCTCCCGTTTCCGTACCTGTACCCGATTGAGCAGTGGCTTGCGCAAAGATCCGGTGGTTCGGAACTTGCCTCGGGGGGAGCACAAGCCACCGCCGCGAGACAGCAGACACGGTAGATGTTGCGTTGCAGTACCGCTGAAGCCGCGTAGTGATCTGCGCAGATAAGGGTACGTATCAACCACGATGCCCAGTAATGCGGTGACGCTGCATTATTCGACGAACTAAAAAGAGTGCATGCACAAACCCTGTGACGGCAGGGTGGGCTGACCCGGATTCCGTTCGTAATTGGTCCCCGCGGCGTTTGCGGGATGAAAGACATGCGGGTGTCGCGGTCAGCGAATAACAAGCAAGGGTCCAATAAAGAGGGCAACGCCATGGCTGTACACGAAACCCTGTACGAGGTCATGCGCCAGCATGGCATTACTCGTCGTAGTTTTCTCAAGTTCTGTAGCCTGACCGCGGCCGGGCTGGGGATGGGGCCGGAATTCGCGGGCAAGCTCGCCCACGCGCTCGAGACCAAACCCCGTACGCCGGTCATCTGGCTGCACGGACTGGAGTGCACGTGTTGCACCGAGTCGTTTATCCGTTCCGGCAACCCGCTCGCGGGCGACGTTATTCTGTCGATGATCTCGCTCGACTACGATGACACGCTGATGGCCGCCGCCGGACACCAGGCCGAGGAACTGCTCGAACAGACCATCGAGAAATACGACGGTCAGTACGTGCTTGCCTGCGAGGGCAACCCGCCGCTCAACGAGGACGGGATGTACTGCATTCAGGGCGGCATTCCGTACGTGGAAAAACTCAAGCACATGGCCGACCACTGCAAGGCGATCGTCGCATGGGGCTCCTGTGCCTCCTGGGGCTGCGTCCAGGCAGCCAAACCGAATCCTACCCGCGCCGTACCGATCCACAAGGTCATTCGTGACAAACCGATCGTCAAGGTGCCGGGCTGCCCCCCGATCGCCGAAGTCATGACCGGGGTGTTGACCTACATGATCGCGTTCGACCGGCTGCCGCCGCTCGACCGCCAGGGCCGGCCGAAGATGTTCTACAGCCAGCGTCTGCACGACAAATGCTATCGGCGTCCGCATTTCGATGCCGGCCAGTTCGTGGAACGCTTCGATGACGAAGGCGCGCGCAGGGGTTATTGCCTTTACAAGGTCGGGTGCAAGGGTCCGACGACATACAACGCGTGCTCGACGATTGAATGGAACGGTGGCCTTTCCTGGCCGGTCAAATCCGGGCATGGCTGCCTCGGGTGCGCCGAAAACGATTTTTGGGACAAAGGTTCCTTCTACAGCGCTGTCACCACCGCCGGTTTCTCGGCCGGTGCCGAAGCCACCGCGGACAAAGTCGGCGCAGCCCTGGCCGGTGCGGCGGCGATCGGTGTCGCGGCCCATGCTGCGGCGACGGCGGTTAGCCGTATGAAGCGCAAACAGTCTGAGGAGAGCAGCAATGGCTAGTACAGTTACCCCCAACGGCTTCTCCCTCGACGATAGCGGTCAGCGGGTGGTCGTAGATCCGATTTGCCGCATCGAGGGTCATTTGCGCATCGAGGTCAACCTCGACGAGAGCAATACCATTCGCAACGCGGTATCCACCGGCAATATGTGGCGCGGTCTCGAGGTCATCCTGAAAGGCCGCGATCCGCGTGATGCGTGGGCCTTCGTCGAGCGTATTTGTGGAGTTTGCACCGGCGTGCATGCGCTTGCCTCGGTTCGCACCGTCGAGGATGCGCTGGGTATCGACATACCGCGCAACGCCAATTCGATCCGCAACCTGATGATGCTGGCGCAATACACGCAGGACCATCTCGTCCATTTCTATCACCTGCACGCGCTTGACTGGGTGGACGTGGTCAGCGCGTTGAGTGCCGATCCTGCTGCCACCTCGCAATTGCAGCAGAGCATCTCGAGTTGGCGCAATTCCTCGCCCGGATATTTCCGCGATGTACAGAACAAGCTGAAGCGCTTTGTCGAGTCCGGGCAACTGGGTCCCTTTGCCAATGCCTACTGGGGCAGCGACGCGTACCGCTTGCCGGCAGAGGCCAACCTGATGGCTGTGGCGCATTATCTCGAGGCGCTCGATTTCCAGAAAGAGATCGTCAAGATCCACGCAATTTTCGGCGGGCGTAATCCGCACCCGAACTGGATCGTCGGCGGCGTGCCCTGCTCGATCAACGTTGACCAGGTTGGTGCCACCGGCACTGTGCATATGGCCTGGCTCAACATGGTCTCGGACATCATCAATCAGTCGATCGAGTTTATCGACAAGGTTTATATCCCGGACCTCAAGGCGATCGCCTCGTTCTACAAGGACTGGGGTTACGGTGGCGGCCTGGCCGGCAAGAACATGTTGTCATACGGCGACTTCCCGATGATTGCCAATCAATGGGACAGCGACAGTCTTGCCCTGCCGGCCGGTGCAATCGTCGATGGCGATCTCAGCACCGTCCACGAGGTCGATACCCGCGATCTCGAGCAGATCCAGGAGTTCGTCAACCACTCGTGGTACCGCTACGATGACGAGAACCGCGGTCTGCATCCGTGGGAAGGTGTGACCGAGCCGAACTTCGAGCTCGGCCCGAATCTCAAGGGCACGAAGACCAGGATCGAGGAGATCGATGAAGGCGCCAAGTACTCGTGGCTGAAAGCGCCGCGCTGGAAAGGCCATGCGATGGAAGTCGGGCCGTTGTCGCGCTTCGTGATTGCCTACGCGTCGGGTCGCGAGGACGTGAAGGAGCTGGTCGACTCGACGTTGTCCGAGCTCGGGCTGCCGCTGCCGGCGTTGTTCTCGACGTTGGGCCGCACCGCGGCACGGGGGCTGGAGTGCACCTGGTCGGCGCACAAGATGCGCGAGGTCTTTGACGACATGATGGCCAACATCAAGGCGGGCGATGTTGCGACCGCCAACATGGATATGTGGGAGCCTTCCACCTGGCCCAATGACGTCAAGGGTGTCGGCATGGTCGAAGCACCGCGTGGCGCGCTTGGTCACTGGATCCATATCAAGGACTCGAAGATCGAAAACTATCAGGCCATCGTGCCCTCGACCTGGAATGCATCGCCGCGTGATCCGGCCGGTAATATCGGCGCCTATGAGGCGTCCCTGCTCGGCACCCCGCTGGCGAATGCGGAGCAGCCGCTCGAAATTCTTCGCACCATCCACAGCTTCGATCCGTGCCTGGCCTGCGCCAGTCACGTGATGTCGCCGGATGGTGAGGAGCTGGCGGTGATCAAGGTTCGCTGAGGCCGTTGAGAGCTGGCGCCGGGCTGCAACCCGGCGTTCGCTCCCTGACAACACTGGAGAAATGCTATGAGCAGCAGTACAGCGGCAAGTGGACAGGAGATGCGTAGCCTGAAGCCGGTGTACGTGTATGAGGCGCCGGTGCGGATCTGGCACTGGACTCATGCGCTTTCGATCATCGTGCTTTCGATAACCGGGTATCTTATTGCCAACCCGCTTCCTTCCATCCATGGCGAAGCCAGCGATCATTTCATGATGGGCTACATGCGAATGATCCACTTTATCGCCGGCTACGTCTTTGCCATCGGGTTCGTAGTAAGGATCTACTGGGCGTTCGTCGGCAACAGGTACTCGCGCGAGTTGTTTGTTCTGCCGATCTTCAATCGTGCCTGGTGGGCCGGGCTGTTGCATGAAATCAAGTACTACCTGTTCCTGACCCGCGACGTTGAAAAGACCACGGGACACAACCCGCTGGCGCAGTCGGCGATGTGGGTTTTCAACGTAATCCTCGGGCTATTTATGATAATCAGCGGGTTCGCGCTCTACGGCGAAGGTCTCGGTGTCGGTAGCTGGGCTGACAACCTGTTCGGCTGGCTGATTCCGCTGATGGGCAGTTCGCAAGAAGTCAAAATGTGGCATACGCTCGGAATGTGGCTGTTCCTGGTTTTTTCGGTGATCCACATCTACATGGCGATTCGTGCCGACATCATGGGCCGAGAGAGCAGCGTCAGCACGATCATGGGTGGCTGGCGTTTCTGGAAGGACGACCGGCCGTAGCGCCGGATCCTGGCTGATGGATATTGCCGACCAGAGCGCGGTGACCGACCCGGTTCGTTATGACACCTTGATTCTCGGGCTCGGCAACGTCTTGTGGGCCGACGAAGGTTTTGGCGTACGCGCGGCGGAAGCGCTCAATGCGCGCTTCCGCTTCGGCCCGGGGGTGCACGTAATGGACGGCGGCACCCAGGGGATTTTTTTGATCCCGATGGTGCGTTCCGCCGCTCAGCTCCTGATTCTCGATGCGGTCGATTACGGCCTCGAACCGGGCACGCTCAAGGTCGTGCTTGGCGACGATGTGCCGAGCTTTATGGGCGCGAAGAAAGTCAGTATGCACCAGGCGGGATTCCAGGAGGTCCTGATGTCGGCGAAGCTGACCGGCGACTTTCCGGATAAGATCGCGCTGGTCGGCGTCCAGCCGCAGCTACTCGATGACTATGGCGGGAGTCTGACCGACCGGGTCAAGGCGCGCGTGCCGGACGCACTCGAGGCGGCGCTGGCGGTCCTGTCGGACTGGGGCGTCGCCTTTGAATCACGTTCCGAGCCGCTGGCCGAGTCCGACCTGATCGGGCCGGGCGCACTGGCCATCGACGGTTACGAAAGTGGCCGCCCGGTCTGAAGGAGACTAACGACCGTGACCCATGCATTGATCCAAAGACTGTTCGATGATTTCGGCTACCCGGAGATCGACCTCGATAACCACGCTGAGTTCGTCGACCGGGCCGGGGTCAACGTGTTGTTTTTTCCCGGCGATCCGCAGCAGTATCGCGAGACGACCGATGTCGCCGTGGTGTTGCCGGAACTGGTCGCCGCGTTGGATGGGCGGTTGAGCGCGGGTGTCGTGAAACGCGACCGCGATGTCGAAGTGGCATTACAGAAGCGCTACGGTTTTCGCCAGTGGCCGTGCCTCGTTTTCGTCCGCGAAGGCGGATATCTCGGTGCGCTCGAGCGGGTCCAGAACTGGTCCGAATATCTCGAAGACATCAATCAATTGATGCGGTCGGAAGCAAAGCGGCCACCTACGTTCAGTATCCCGCTGGTCGCGGAATCCTGATGCCGCAACGGACCGCCATGGGGAGAGTAAGGCGATGAAACTTGGTGACATTCCCGTCGTGATGATCGGGCCGGGAAGCCAGCCCATGGAAGAAGACGGCGCGCAGCTCGATTACATATCGATGCCGTCCGATATGGCGACATATTCGGCGCCGCTGACGCCGGAACCGGAGCAGGTCGAGAACCTGCTGGGCGCGCGCGAGGCCATGCGCTGGTTGCAGAAAACGCTGGATGGCTATCGTGAGGGCACGGATCCGGAGCTTGCGAATATTACCGGTCTGGATGCGGCGAATCGCGACCTGGTCAACCAGATTCTTGGCGAGGGCGAGGTGAGCGCCCAGTACAACGGCGACTTCAGGGCGCGAATCCAGGAATCGGTGCTGGCCGGTGTATGGCGGACGTTTTATCTGGACGCCGAGGACCGGATTACCCACGATTTGCTGGAGGTCGGACCGTCACCCTACCTGGCCCGGCTGCCGCTCGGCGGCAAGACCGCGGACCAGGAAATGGCGCTGCCGGACGAGGTGCCGCCGGGTGTCATGAACGCGATGTCGCTGCTGACCGAGCTGCGCGACCACGCGCGCCGCTACACCCCGGGCGACCTGGCCCATGTGATCAATCTGACGCTGCTCCCGCTGTCCCCAGCCGATACCGGGTTCCTCGATGCGGTGCTCGGCACGGGTCCGGTCGAGATTTTGTCGCGGGGTTACGGCAACTGCCATGTCGGCAGTACCCGGTTCGGGAATGTCTGGCGGGTACGCTTCTACAATTCGATGAACAAGCTGATCCTCGACAGCATCGAGATAATCGATCTGCCCCTGGTAGCGTGTGCGGCGGCGGAAGACATCGCCGATTCGGCGCAGCGGTTACGGGAAATTCTCGAGTCCTACTGGTCGCAGGACGCCTGAGAGCGGCCTCGGTCGTCCGCCGGAGATTCGCCATGGCTGGTTCCACGTTCGATGAAGATCTGCGCTTGCGGTTGCGTGATGACAGCCAGCTCGAGTGCCGCATTTGCTGGTATCTATACGATCCTGGCGAAGGCGACGCGATGGAGCAGATCCCGCCCGGCACGCCATTCTCCGCTCTGCCGGAGCACTGGCGCTGCCCGCAGTGCGACAACGGCAAGGACAGTTTCCTGCTCGTCGACGGCGGATGAGTGACCGGGTCGAAGCTGCACGGCAGGCACTGGTTAGCGCCTTTCGCGAGATTGACCAGCGCAGCGGGCGCGACATCCCGTTTTACAACGAACTTCTTTCTGTCGAAGCCGTCGGCTTTCAGGGATGGGACGGGCATGTGATCGGCGTGTTGATCACGCCCTGGTTCATGAACCTGATGGTGCTGCCCGGAGAATCCGACGACTGGGCCGGGTGCAGCGATGGCGATGTCCGCGAGTGGCAACTGCCCTCCGGCAAATACCGGTTCGTCGCGGGCTTGCTCGACGGTCCAGGTGTAGGTTTCAGCGCGGCGCTGTTTACGACCGTCGAGGTCTTTCCGGATCAGGCCACGGCACGTGCGGTCGCCGCCGAGATCATGCAGCAGATATTTGCCGATCATCGCGAGCGGGACTCGCTTGGCGAGCCTGAAATCGGAGCCGGGACGGATGTGTTGCGGCAGCCGGTGAGCCGCCGCGGATTACTCCGCCGGCTTGCGTTGAAGCAGGACTGAAGGAGCCGCCATGCATGAACTTTCGGTCTGCCTCGCGCTGATGCAACAGGTCGAGTCGATCGCGGCGCAACACGGTGCGCGCAGGGTTGAGACGATTTCACTGCGGATCGGGCCGTTGTCCGGTATCGAACCGGCGCTGCTCGAAAATGCCTTCCCGCTGGCCGCGACCGGCACCGTGGCGGATGGCGCCAGGCTGGCGATCGAGCACAGTGAGATCGTCGTCCGCTGTACCGAGTGTGGCGCGTGTTCCACGGTGGCACCGAACCGGCTTGTGTGCGGCGAGTGCGGCGATTTCCGGACCCGTCTCGAGAGCGGCGACGAAATGTTGCTGGCGAGCCTCGAACTGGCGGACATTGAAGGAAAAACGGCAGCCTCGGAGGCGGGCGCCAGTCCGGCACAAGCGGAACCGGGCTAGGTCTGGCGGTCGTCGCTGCGGCTGATGCTCGGCTTGGTGCGGCCAGGTCGCGGGGCGACCGGCCCCGGGTCTTTCTCGTTGTTCCAGCGTTCGACGAGTTCGCGCGCAAGCGCGGCGGCCCAGGGCAATGCGCCGCTGACCGCGTTTACCGCGCCATTGTCGCTGCAATCGTCCTGGATACCTATCAGCGCCCGACGGATTGGGCCGGTGCCATGGATCCGGACCGTGTCGAGCAGCCGCGCCAGCGCGGTTTCCGTGGCACTCAAATCGGTGCGTTGCAGGTATTCGTCCATTTCCGGGCCGACAAGGCAACGTATTGTTCCCGGAGAGGCGCCGAACTGCGCGACATCGAAAACGATCAGGTGCCTGGCACCTGCCATGGGTTCGACGAGGGTCCTGAAGGGACCATCGAAGTCGATGCAGGTAACACCGGGAAGACCCGGATGAAATCTACGAAAGGCCTGCAATGCACGGAGGCCGGCATCCCCGTCAGACCGTCCCGGGGATGCGATCCCGAGGATGAGTGTCTGGTGCGGGAACACGCCACGACCTTCCAGAGTAAAAAGGGGTTTCCGCAGATCCGCTGCGGGCCGTTCGTACAGTTTTTCTCAAGAGGAACTTATAGTCTTTTGCCGCCCGGGAGTTGAATAGGGAATAGTACCTAGCGCATTGAGGTTAACTTTACAGCTATATTTACTGTCACTACGCAAGCATAAAACTACAGGCCAAGGGGAGCGTGACCAGTTATGTGTCTGGCCGTGCCAATGCAGATAAGGTCCATCGATGAATTCACCGCGACATGCGAGGCCAAGGGCGTGCAGCGTCAGGTCAGCCTGTTCATGATGCAGAATGAAGGCCTCGCACCGGGCGACCATGTGCTCGTCCATGTCGGTTATGCGATTCAGAAAGTGACCGAAGCCCAGGCGCGAAGCACCTGGGACCTGCTCGACGAGTTCGCGTTCAACGAATAGAACGCGCTCTGGCCGCGACAAACGTTACGCCCCGGCCCCGGTTTGGGGAGAGGAACGTCCTATGTGTGATACCTGCGGTTGCAATGTAACGCCGGGTAACCGGCACCTGGTTGAGTCCGGCGGCGCGCTGGAAAAGACGGCAGCCGGTTCGGAGTCGGTCGCCGTATTGAAGGGATTGCTCGATGCCAACGATCATCAGGCGGCCCACAACCGTGAGCATTTCGATCGTCGCGGCATTCTCGCGGTCAATCTGATGTCCTCGCCGGGTGCGGGCAAGACGGCTTTGCTCGAGGCGACCGCGCAGGCGCTCGGTAACGATCTGCGGATGGCGGTTATCGAAGGCGACCTGGAGACCGAGAACGACGCTGAGCGAATCCGCGCCCAGGGTATCGCGGCGGTGCAGATAGCTACCGGCAGCGCCTGTCATCTCGACGCGCACATGGTGCATGGCGCGTTGCACGATCTCGAACTCGATGGCATCGATATTGTGTTCATCGAGAACGTCGGCAACCTCGTCTGTCCGGCCAGTTTCGACCTCGGTCAGCATCTCAACGTGACCCTGCTTTCGGTACCCGAAGGCGACGACAAGCCGGCCAAGTATCCGGTGATGTTTCGCGCAGCCGATCTGCTGTTGCTGACCAAGATCGATCTCGCGCCGATCCTGACCGACTTCGATGTCGAGCGCGCTACGCGTGCTTTTCGCCGGCTGGCCAACCCGGCGCCGGTTATGCATATTGCCGCGCGCAGCGGCGAAGGCTTGGCGCAGTGGCTGGGCTGGCTGACCGATCAGCTCGCAACCCAGCGCGATCGTATTCGCAGTGGTGCGAGTCTGCGTCCGGCGGTACAGCCCGACCGTATTCATCTGCACGGTGCGCACTCTTGAGTCTCAGCGCACGGCAGTGGCTCGACAGAATCCGGGCATTGCCGCTCGATGGTCCGGTCCGGATCATGAATGTCTGCGGCGGGCATGAACGCTCGATTACCAGTGCCGGTTTGCGCGGCGCGCTGCCGGCCCAGGTCGAGCTGATCCCGGGTCCGGGTTGTCCGGTGTGCATTTGCCCGGAGGAGGATGTTTTCGAGGCGATGCAGCTGGCGCTGAATGAGGAGCTGACGCTGGTTGCGTTCGGCGACATGTTGCGGGTACCGGTCAATGTTCCGCGCAGCGAACCCCGCTCGCTCGAACAGGCCAAGGCTGCCGGCGCCGATATTCGTCCGATTGCGAGCCCGGCCGAGGCGGTTGCGATAGCAAGGCAAAGCCCGGAGCGCCCGGTCGTGTTTTTCGCCGCCGGCTTCGAAACGACGACGGCCCCGGTTGCCGCGATGCTGCGCCAGGGCGTACCGGACAATCTGTTAGTGCTGCTGTCGGGGCGATTGACCTGGCCCGCCGTGGCCATGCTGCTCGAGTCCGGAGCGGCCGGCTTCGACGCATTGATCGCGCCCGGACATGTTGCCACTGTCATGGGTCCGGAGGAGTGGAAGTTCGTTCCTGAGCGGCACCGGATACCGGCTGCGATAGCCGGGTTTACCCCGGAGAGCCTGCTGGCGGCGATGTACTCGGTGCTGCGCCAGCGGCAGGAACGAAGCTGCTTCCTCGACAACTGCTACACCCAGGTGGTTCGGCCGGGCGGCAATCCCACGGCGCGTCGCTGGCTCGACGCCACGATGAAGGTGGTCGATGCGAAGTGGCGCGGCATCGGCGTAATACCGGCCTCGGGTTATGCTTTGCGCGACGCGTGTGGCGCCCACGATGCGAGGCTGCAGTTGACGAGTTATGCCGACGACAGCCGCAAACGCGTGGGTGAAATGCCGGCCGGATGCGATTGTGCCCGCGTGGTGCTGGGGCAGATTTATCCCGACCAGTGTCGCTTGTACGGCGCGGGCTGCAATCCGCGCAGCCCGGTGGGGCCGTGCATGGTTTCCGATGAGGGTGCGTGCCGCATCTGGTGGTCGGGAGGCGTGCGCCAGCGCCGCGACGTGCCCGAGTGCTCGACCGGCTAGCGAGTCGGCGCGGTCTGGCAATGCCGATTGCAGAGGATGGCGCGTGCCCGATGTGGCCAGAAATTAAGTGACTCACGCTTGCTCCGCGCTCGATCTCGTCGTTACCGGTCATGTGCAGGCGGTTGGGTTTCGCCCATTCGTGTATCGCCTCGCCCATCGCCACGGGTTGCGCGGATGGGTGCAAAACCAGACCGGGCAGGTCGAGATTCTGGTGCAGGGCGCCAGTGAGGCCGTCGCGCGGTTCGAAGCGGATTTGCTGCGGTGCGCGCCACCGCTATCGAAGCCGAGGGTTGCCCGCCGCGAGGTGGTGGCGCCCGGCGCATACGAGGATTTCGCGATCAAACCCAGCGCGGCGGCGGCAAAACCGCGGATCTTCGTACCGCCCGACTATTTTATGTGCGGCGAATGCCGCGCCGAACTCGATGACCCGGAAGATCGCCGTTTTCGGTATCCGTTTATCAACTGCACGCAGTGCGGACCGCGCTATACGTTGATTCGGGCTTTGCCGTATGACCGCCCCAACACCACGCTGGCGGGTTTCGAGCTGTGCCCGGCATGCCGGGCCGAGTACGAAGATCCGCTCGACCGGCGCTTCCATGCCGAACCCGTTGCCTGTGCCGATTGCGGTCCTGAACTGGCCTTCCATCGGCCAGGCGAGGCGGTTGCCGCGACCCGCGAAGCGGCGCTTGCAGCGGCACTCGAACTGTTGCGCGATGGCCGCGTGCTCGCGGTGAAAGGAGTCGGTGGATATCACCTGATGTGCGACGCCCGCGATGACGCCGCAGTGCGGCGGTTACGCGAACGCAAGCATCGCCCGGACAAACCGCTGGCGGTAATGTTTGCGGAGAGCGGCGCCGACGGATTGGGCGAGATTGGCGCTATCGTGTCACTGAGCGCGGCCGCCGCCGCTCTGCTGCGCAGTCCCCTGCGCCCCATTGTGCTGGCCAGCGTCGGCGCTGACGCGGTACTTGCGCCATCGGTCGCGCCGGGTTTGGGTGAGATCGGGGTTTTCCTGCCATACAGCCCCTTGCACCATGTTTTGCTGAATGCCTTCGCCGGTCCGCTCGTTGCCACGTCGGGAAACCTTAGCGGGGAGCCGGTACTGACCGACAACGACGAGGCGGCGCGGCGACTGGCCGCGATCGCCGACGGCTTTCTCCAGCACAACCGGCCGATCGAGCGTCCCGCCGACGACCCGGTGTTTCGCCAGATTGGCGCGGCGCTGCGGCCGCTGCGCATCGGGCGCGGTTGTGCACCGCTCGAACTCGCGTTGCCGTTCACCCTCGAGCGCCCGCTGCTGGCAACCGGCGGGCACATGAAAAACACGCTGGCGCTGGCGTGGGAGGACCGCGTCGTCGTGTCGCCGCATATCGGCGACATGGGCAGCCCACGCAGTCTCGACGTTTTCGCACAGGTCGGCGCGGACCTGCAGCGGCTTTACGGTGTGAGCGTTGAGCAACTCGTTTGCGATGCGCACGATGGCTACACGACTTCGCGCTGGGCGCGCGGCCAGGCAATGCCGCTGGCAAAGGTGTGGCACCACCACGCACATGCGTCAGCGCTTGCCGCCGAACACGATATCGATCGCGACTGGCTGATGCTGACCTGGGATGGTGTCGGGCTGGGCGAGGACGGCACGCTGTGGGGTGGCGAGGCGTTGTGGGGGCGCCCCGGACAGTGGCGGCGCGTGGCCAGTCTGAGGCCGTTCCGGTTGCCCGGTGGTGACAAGGCGGGGCGTGAACCGTGGCGCAGCGCCTGCGGGGTCTGCTGGGAGACGGGCAGGCATTGGGACGCGGCACCCGGCGATAGCGACCTGTTGCGGACTGCCTGGGAGCGCAAGCTCAACTGCCCGGTGACGTCCGCGGCCGGGCGCCTTTTCGACGCGGCGGCGGCACTGGTGCTCGGGCACACCCATTCCAGTTTCGAAGGCCAGGGGCCGATGCAGTTCGAGGCGCTGGCGCGCGGTGCCCGGCCGATCGCCGGTCCGGAGCTCGAAATGTCGGCTGAGGCCGACGGCGTGGTGCGGATTGACTGGGAGCCGTTGCTCGCGCGCATGCTCGCGCGCGATGGCAGCGACGCGGAGCTGGCATGGTTGTTCCACGACAGCCTGGCGCGGACGATCCGCGTTCTGGTCCTGCGCATCGCCGCCGAGCGCAACGTGGAGGGTGTCGGGCTGACCGGCGGCGTTTTTCAAAACCGGCTGCTCGCGGAACTGGTCTGCGACAAACTGAGCGCCGACGGTTACCGGGTGGCGCAAAGTGCGGCGGCGCCCTGCAACGACGCTGGTCTCTCGTTTGGCCAGGTCGTCGAATTCGGGGCACATCAATTGCACCATGCGCGTTAGCGCTTGCGCATGGCAGGACAGCGGGAATAGGCTCTCAACGCATGCAGGACACACATATTGCTTTGGCCCACGGCAACGGCGGGCGTTACATGCGCGAACTGATCGAGGAATTGTTCGCGCGCCATCTCGCTAATCCCAGCCTCGACGTCACTCTCGATGCGGTGGCGCTGCCGCTCGCGGCGCGTCACGGTGAACTGATGATCACGACCGACGGATTCACGGTTCAGCCGCTCGAATTTCCGGGCGGGGACATCGGATCTCTGGCCGTGCACGGTACCGTCAACGATCTGGCGGTGGCCGGAGCGGTGCCGAAGTACCTGACGCTCAATGCCTTCATCGAGGAGGGTCTGGAGATCGCCGTGCTGGAACGGGTCATCGCGAGCATGGCGCGTGCCGCCGCCGAAGCCGGCGTCTTTGTGGCTGCCGGCGACACCAAGGTGCTGCGGCGCGGCGAGGGCGGCGGGCTGTACCTGGCGACGACGGGTGTCGGATTGCGTAATCCGGATATTCAGCTGGGTTTCGCCAATATCCGGGCCGGCGATGCGATCGTCGTCAGCGGCCCGGTCGGCGATCATGGTATTTCGGTCATGCTGGCGCGCGAGCAGTTCGGGTTGCGCGGGGACGTGCGCTCCGATGCGGCAACGGTGGTCGGTCTTGCCGGTGCCGCGCTGCAGAATCCGGGTTTGCGCTTCATGCGCGACCCGACCCGTGGCGGGATTGCCACCGTGGCGCACGAGATTGCGCGGGTGGCCGGCGTCCGGGTGAATCTCGAACAAGCCGCGATTCCGGTTCGGGACGCGGTGGTTTCGGTGTGCGAAATGCTCGGTTATGACCCGTATTACCTGGCCTGCGAGGGCCGCGTGGTCGCGGTTGTCGCGCCGCAACAGGCTGTTGCCCTGCTCGAGAGCTGGCAGGCTTTGCCCGAAGGAGCAGGCGCTGCGCGGATCGGCCAGGTCGCGGCGGGCCCGTCACGGGTGGTGCTGCAGACCGAGCTGGGCGGAGAACGGTTTCTCGAAGAACTCGAAGACGACCCGCTGCCGCGGATCTGCTAGCCAGAACCTCCTCGGCGGCAGCCGGGATCCGCCCCGGCTGCCCGTGTCTGCAAGTATTTTATCCGTGTGTTTTGGCGCGCGCCCGCTACCGCTGCGCCCAGGGGGCCGATGCTGCCAGGGCGCGGTAGGTAAAAACCGATATACAAAAACTTGCCGCGACCATGCACTGTTGCATATGCCGAAAAAAGCCGGGTGGAGAGATTGGCTTTTGTGGGTCTCAAACACAGGTTGTGTCGAGACCTGCGGCAGACAAGCCCAACAACAAGGCTAAGGGGTCTGAGAAATGTCAGAGAGCACACGAGGCGGAGCGTTCCGTCGATTATTCATAACTTTAGTGCTGGCGCTGTTTGGACTGGCGCTGGCTGGTTGCGACGACGGCGACGATGGCCGTGACGGTACCGATGGCATGGACGGTGCAACGGGCCTGAGTTGCTGGGACCTTAACGAGAACGGGATAAAAGACTTTCCCGACGAAGATACCAACGGTGATGGCGTCATCGACGTCAATGACTGTCGCGGCGAGGACGCTGTGGCGGGCGATGGCGGCGATCTGAGCGATCCCGGTAACGTCGAAAAACTCGCCGAAGAAGGCGAGCCGATCGAAACCGTGATCACCGACGTGACGATAGCCAGCGCGCCGGTCGTGACGATGACGGTGACCGACGCCGACGGAAACCCGCTGACCAACCTCGGCGATGCCGCAGACGTAACCTGCGCAATCGCCAAGCTGCACCCGGCTGCCGATGGCTTCCCATCGATGTTCGAGAGTTATACGAACGGCGTCGAAACGCGATCAGGATTTTCCCAACAGTGACTCGCCGAACCTGCTGGCGCGGGCGCGCCAGGCGGCACGCGATAGCGGCGAACTGGTCGACTTGGGCGGTGGCGAATATACGTTCACGTTCGATACCGACGTAGCCGACGTCACGGAACCCTTCGCGGTCGAGTACGATCCTTCGCTGACCCATAAAGTGGGTTGCGAGATTCGTTTCGCGGGTATCGACGGCAGCGACGTCAATACCGAAGAACTGAACCCGGACAACCCGACCTATCTGTTCGTCCCGGATGGCGGCGATCCGAGTTCGAAAGAAATCGCGGCAACCGAGAATTGCAACAGCTGTCACGACCGCTTTGCGATCCACGGCGACGGCCGGTTCACTTACGACTACTGCCAGAACTGCCACAACCCCTACACCCGCGATCAGGACTATGCCGAGTCGCTCGACCTCTCGCACATGATCCACTCGATCCATGCGTCTGAGGTGCGTGCGGATCAGGAAGATGTCGAAGGTGAATATTCGTATAAGGTTCTCGGCTACGGTGAGCGTTTCTCCGGCGACGCGGCCACGGACGACTTTTCGCACGTGACCTATCCGCAGGCGGTCAACCGCTGCGAAAACTGTCACAACCGTGAGACCGAGGGCGCGACTGAAGCCGGCGACTGGCTGGTATCGGCGACCACGACGGTCTGTGGCGGCTGCCATGTATCAGGCATCGTCGCCTCGGCGCCGGATGCGGATTCGGGACTTTCGACCTACTCGTTCCAGCATCCGCCGGAAGCGGTTGGCGGGCAACTCGTTCCTGACGGCGCCTGCACCAACTGTCACGGCACCAACGGTTTTGTTGCGACGGACGAAGTGCACCTGGCTGGCCGTGTGTTGTCGGAGAAACTGGGTGAGGACTTCGTGTTCGAGATCCTCAGCGCCGAGAACGTGGAGCCGGGCGACACCCCGACGATCACGATCCGCGTGAGCGACCAGGACGGCACGCCGTACGATATCGTCAACGATCCGGAGTTCACTGAGGAAGCAGCCTCGTTGAACCTGTATGTTGCGTGGACGACCGACGATATCTTCAACGGCGAGGACAACGGCAACATCGTCGGGTCCGTACCGGATGAGGATCGCTGATAATACAGGCGGCGGTCGGCGCACCGAATGCGGATGGCAGCTACACCGTGCCGTATTTCGCCGCATTGCCGTTGGATTACAACGGAGACGTGATGATCGCCCTCGGTGGTCACCCGGCAGGAAACGCGGGCACCGAGGCCGCGCCGGACTATCAGCGTGCGTATGCCAAGAGCGTGGTGTTCTACCCGGGCACGCCGCGAGCTGACATCGTCACGGCCGAGAACTGCCAGAACTGCCACGGCTACCTGGCGTTCCACGGCGGCAACCGCAACGGCGATACCCAGATCTGCCTGGTCTGCCACGGAGCACGAATCTGACAGACGCGGAGGAAGGTTACGCCTTCGGTTACATGATCCACAACATCCATGCCGCCAGCGAGACGTATAAGGGCGGTGAGTTTGCCGAGGTCACATATCCGCAGAGCCTTGCGAATTGCGGCGCATGCCATGAAGAAGGCACTTACAATGCGGCGCGGGCCACGGCGCGGGCGATCAGCACCGACAGGGGTGCCGACGAGTCCATCTGGACTGACGACACGGCGACGACCGCTTCGTCGGCACAGTGCGGTACCTGCCACAGCAGCAACGCGGCGGCCGGTCACTTCGCGAGCAATGGCGGTTTCATCGACGTCACGAAGGATCCGGGCCTGCTCGGTAACCCGCCGGTTGGCCAGGAAGCGTGCGCGGTCTGTCATGGTGCAGGCAGCACGTTCGACACCACGCTCTACCACGGGGACTGATCTCCGCGGCAGACGGCGGTCGTCCTTGCGATGACTGGCGTTGCGAAAAACAGGGCCGGGGTTTTTCCCCGGCCCTTTTTCTATGCCTCGGCGTGACGTTTCAGGTAGGATTTAACGGGGCTATCGTGACAGCCAAAAACAGATGAGCGGGACAGACAAAAACAGATGAGCGGGGCTTCATGCTTGACACAATCAAGAAGAATGTAAAGAAGGTAACGGCGTGGACGGGGGTTGGGTTTGCGGCAGCAGTGCTCATCGCGCCGGTTAGCCATGCTCAGACCCGCGAAGCAGATAGCGAAAGTGCCGAGTCCGGCTACAGCCGGCGCGGTGCCGATACCTGTCTTGCCTGTCACGACGATCGCCATATCAACGCGATCTTTCTGACCCCGCATGGCAATCCAAACGATGCGCGCACGCCGTTCGCGCCGGGCCAATTGCAGTGCGAGGCCTGCCATGGACCCGGTGGCGCGCATACCGGGCGCCGCGATCGCGGCGAGAGCCGGGTGCCGATGCCGTTGTTCGCCAAGGGCTCCAGCGCAAGCGTCGAGGAACAGAACGCGGTGTGCGCGGGGTGCCACACCCAGCAGCTGGGCCACGGCTGGTTCGGCAGCGTGCACGAGACCGAGGGTCGGGCCTGTGTCGAGTGTCACAACGTGCATGCGGAGCAGGACCCGGTGCTGAGCCGCAATAACCAGGCCGAGGTCTGTTACACCTGTCACCAGGAGCAGGAGGCGCAGTTCGAGAAGGCCTATGCGCACCCGGTGCGGTTCGGGTCGATGACCTGCAGCAGTTGCCACAATCCGCATGATTCAGCGGCCGCGGAGGGATCGCTGAACCGGGTTACGCTGAATCAGCAATGCTATGAGTGCCACGCCGAATTCCGTGGTCCGTTCGTATGGGAGCATGCGCCGGTGTCCGAAGACTGCTCGCTTTGTCACGACCCGCATGGCTCGAATCATCCGGCGCTGCTGGTCAAACGTCCGCCGCTGCTGTGCCAGAGCTGCCACTCCCAGGCGGGTCACCCGAGTGTGCTTTACACCGAAGCGTCAATTGAGAATGTCAATGTCAATGTGGTCGCCGGTAGTTGCCTGAACTGTCATGCCCAGGTGCATGGTTCCAACCATCCGTCCGGTCCGAAGTTGTCGAGGTAGCGCTGATGAAACGAGGCAATAATAAAATCCGCAGCGCTTTTTTCTCCGCTCTTGCCGCTTCGGGGGCGACTGCCGCAATGCTGCTGGGACCAGCGGTGCAGGCGCAGGAGCCGCCGGATACCTCGACCTGGTCCTGCTCGATGTGTCCGTTTGCCGAAGGCTGGGCGGTCGAGGCCGAAGCCGGCGCGATAAGCGTATCGGACGACTCCGCAAAATTCGGCGACTACACCGGTCTCGACCAGGAAGGCGAAGAACTGCTGCTCGATGGTACGGTGCGCTACTGGGGCGGCGACGGCTACAGGCTCGAGGCGGAAGGCGAGAATCTCGGCCTGGATTCGCGTTCGGCCCGGCTCGGGGCATCGAAACAGGGCCTGTGGGAGGCGAGCCTGTTTTACGATGAAATTCCGCGCCGCCGATTCGACGATACCCGGACAATTTTTGCCGCCGCGGGCTCGTCGGACCTGGCGCTGCGCGACGGCTGGGTGCGTGGTGGCAGCACCGGGCAGATGCCACAGCTTGACGCCAGCCTGCAGGATATCGATATCAAGTGGGACCGCGAGACCATCGGTGCGGGCCTCGGGTTCCTGCTCGGAGAGCGATTCGACTTTAATGCCGACTACAGCCATGAAGAGCGCGATGGAACGAAACTGTTCACCGGGACTTTTTATGGCAACGGATCCGTATTGCCGGCGGCACTGGACTACAACACCGATCAGTTCGAGGCCAGCATCGGCTACACCGGCGACCGTTGGCAGGTCCGTCTGGGCTCGTTGCTCTCTTACTTCAACAACAAAACCTGGGGCCAGACCTGGGAGAACCCGTTTAGCGGCACGGATGTCGGCCGCGCCGGGTCCTCCCCGGATAACCAGTTTTTTCAGTACAACCTGAGCGGTTCCTATAATTTTGCGACATGGCGTACCGTGGTCAGCGGTAATGTCGCAATCGGCAAGGGCGAGCAGGACGACGATTTCCTGTCGTACACGATCAATCCGGCGATTGCGACCGACCCGCTGCCGCGCTCCAACCTCGATGCCGAACTCAATACCACCAACGCGTTGTTGCGGGTCACGTCGAATCCGTGGCGCCGGGTGCGGTTGAAGGGCGAGTACCGCTACGATGATCGCGACAACGATTCACCCGTGGACACCTACAATTGGGTGCGGGTCGACAGTTCCTTGGGAGACTCGACCGAAAACCGGATTTACAGTTATACCCGCGATACCGTCGATCTGGAGGCGAGCGCCCGGCTCGACCAGAACAGTCGTTTTTACGTCGGCTACCGTTACGACGGCTGGGATCGTGACGATCAGGAGCGGGATGAAACCGACACCGACCGCTACTGGGCACGGTTTCGTTTTGATACTGGCGGGGTAGTGGATTTCAGGGCCACGGTAGGCAGCGAGAGCCGTGGCGGTTCGGACTACAAGACGCTGGTCAACGACGACTTTGCGCCGCAGAATCCGTTGCTGCGCAAGTACAACATGGCATCGCGCGACCGCACCGATTTTGAGGCGCGTATCGATGTTGCGCCGGCGGACGATCTGGGCGTGGGTTTTGCCGCGACCTGGGCCGACGAGGACTACTCCAATCCCTCCAACCTGGGTCTGCGCAAGGCGGAGTATCTGAACTACACGCTGGACAGCGATTACAACTGGAACGATCGCGCTAATCTGTATGCGATTTACAGCTATGAGAAATACAACTCACGGCAACAGGGAAGCAGCGCATTCGCCGATCCGGACTGGAGCGCGCGCTCGCGCGACGAGTTCGATACGCTGATCTTTGGTGTCCGTCTGCCACAGATTTTCAAGCGTGTCGATCTCGACGTCGATTACACCCTGGCCGAGTCCGAGGGCAAGAATCGCGTCTCGACGGCGGGACTGCAGTCGGCTTACCCGGAACTGAAGACCGATCGCAAGACGCTCAGCGTTTCCGCGAGTTATGCCTTCAGCAATACGCTGTCATTCAAGGCGGGCTGGTTGTACGAGGACTATTCGTCTGACGACTGGGCGATCGACGGGATCGAACCGGGCACCATGCCGAATCTACTGACGCTGGGTCAGGACGCTTACGACTACGATGTCAACGTGTTCATGCTGTCGTTCACTTATCGCTGGGAGACGATCCAGCGCGACGCCAACTGGCCGCCGGAATAGCCGCTCAGATGCCGTGGTGCGCGAGGTCCTGGACCGCGCGCAACATGTCGCGCCGGCTGATGATTCCGACCAGGCGATTGCCGTCCATCACCGGGTAGCGCCGGTACGGCGAGTTTACGAACATCTGCGCCAGGTCCAGCAGGCTGCTGTCGACATCGACCGTACGTACGACCCGGCTCATGTACTGCTCGACCTGGCCGCCGAGTTCACCGTGGTAACTCGCTTTTAGCACGACTTCCATGCAGTCGCGTTCGGTCAGCATTCCCACGATATTGCCGTGATCATCGAGCACCGGTGCCCCCGATATCTTGTGCTCGACCAGCAGGTGCACAGCCTGGAGCACATCCATATTCGGACGCAATGTAACAAGCGACTTCGACATATATTGCCGGGCCTGGATTTTCTCGGGCATCGTCAGGACTCCTGCTGCGGATCCGACCGTGCCTGGCGCCTGGCCCGTTCGCGTTTCGGGCAGGAACCGGCGCAGATCTCGCAGCCTTCGGGGTTGTTTGCTCCGCCGCAACTGCCGCGGATCGGTTCGCGCCCGAGCATTACCCCGAGCCCCAGCGCGAGCATGAACAACGAAATAAACAGCAGGCTAATAAAGAATGTCGTCATTTTGAGTCACCGTTCGCCAGGTAGGGCGCAAATGCCTGGCTGTGCCGCGCCACGATTTTGTCGCCATCGCGACGCAGAAACAGGGCTGCGATAAGCTGCTCGTTGGCAAACCGAATGCCCTTGTCCGGGCCCATTACCAGTAGTGCCGTAGCCATGGCATCGGCCTCCATGGCCGAAGAGGCGACTATCGTCACCGAGGCCAGATCATTCCCGGCTGGTCGCCCGCTACGCGGGTCTATCGCATGGGAATACCTGCGGCCATCGACCGCGAAAAAATTGCGGTAATCGCCCGACGTTGCGACCGCCTCTCCAGACAGCCCCAGCACCATGTACACAGTACGTTCTGTTGCGATCGGTCGTTCGACGGCGATTCGCCATGGTTCTTGGTCCTGATTGCGGCCGCGGGTTTTGACTTCGCCGCCTACCTCAATCATGTAATCGTCCAGACCGCGGCTGTCGAGCAGCCAGTCTATTCGGTCCACTGCGTAACCCTTGGCGAGCGCGGACAAGTCCAGCGCAACCGCGGGTGCGAGCTTGCGCAGTGCCGGCGGCTCCTCGCGGGTGCTCACCAGGTCGAAGCCGACCGTTTCGATCGCGGCATCGATTGCGCTTTGCGGCGGTGGCGTGTCGCGCGGTCCGCTGCCGCCAAAACCCCACAGTTCGACCAGCGGGCCGACCGTGGGATCGAAAGCGCCGTCACTGATGGCGCTGACTCGGAGCGCCGCATCCACGACGTCGACGACGCTGGGATCGACGCTGACCCAGTCGACGGAGTCGCTGCTGTTGAAGCGCGACAGCTGCGAATCCTCGATGTAGGTCGACATCAAAGCGGTGATGCGGGCAAGCTCGGCTTCGATCTCGCGCTGCAGATCGTTGGCGCTGGTCGTCGTTTCGGGCGCGACGATCCGGACCGAGTAGGTCGTCCCCATGGTGCTGCCGGTCAGGTGCCAGTCGTCGCGCGCGCAGCCCACAAGCGCGACCAGCATCGCGACGACAGGCAGCGTAATGCGCGACAGGAAACCGGGGCTGTTTGCTGGGATTGGCATGATGTCGTGGCGTTGCCGCTGTCGTGGCCGCTCAGCCGCCAAAGTCGTCGAGCATGATGTTGTCGGGCTCGACACCCTGGTCCTCGAGCATATGGATGACGGCACTGTTCATGACTGGCGGTCCGCACAGGTAGTATTCGCAATCTTCCGGTGCCGGGTGATTGCGCAGGTAGTGCTCGAACAGTACCTGATGGATGAAGCCGGTGTAGCCGCTCCAGTTATCTTCAGGCAGCGGTTCGGATAACGCAACATGCCACTCGAAGTTGCCGTTTTCGGCGGCGAGGGTGTCGAAGTCATCGACATAGAACATCTCGCGCAGGCTCCGCGCACCGTACCAGAAAGAGATTTTACGCTTTGCATGGAGGCGTTTTAGCTGATCGAAAATATGCGATCGCATTGGTGCCATGCCGGCGCCACCGCCGACGAATATCATCTCCGCGTCGGTATCCTTGGCGAAAAACTCCCCATAGGGCCCCGATATCGTGACCTCGTCGCCGGGTTTCAGGCTGAAGATGTATGACGACATCACACCGGGCGGGATATCGCCGTTACCGCCCGGTGGCGGGGTCGCAATGCGTACGTTCAGCATCACGATATCGTTTTCTTCCGGGTAATTGGCCATCGAATACGCGCGCATCACCGTCTCGGTGCAGGTTGAGCGATATCGCCACAGGTCGTAGCGGTCCCATTCGTCGCGATATTCCCCGTCAATATCGAAATCGCGGAAATTGACGTCGTGCGGTGGGCATTCGATCTGGATATAACCGCCGGCGCGAAAATCCAGTACCTCGCCCTGGGGAAGATCCAGCACCAGTTCCTTGATAAAGGTTGCGACGTTGCGGTTGGAACGGACGGAACATTGCCATTTCCTGACCCCGAAAACCTCGTCCGGGATCTGGATTTTCATGTTCTGTTTACACGCCACCTGGCAGGCGAGCCGCACATGTTCGCGCGCCTCTCGCTTGTTTATCAGCGACGCTTCGGTCGGCAGCAGCGTGCCGCCGCCTTCGCTGATCTGAACCCGGCACTGGCCACACGTGCCCTGCCCGCCGCAGGCCGACGATATGAAAAGCCCGGCATCGCCAAGCGCGCCGAGCAGCTTGCCCCCCGCTGCGGCGTGCAGCGTGCGTTCCTCGTTTACGAGGATGTCGATCTCGCCGCTGGCAACCAGCCGTTTCCGGGCCAGCAAAATCACCACGCACAGGCTCAGTACGATCAGGGTAAAAAAGGTGACGCCTAGTGTGACTTCAAGCATGTCTGTTGCCTGGTCTCATCGAATGCCGCTTCAGATTCCGGAGAACGCCATGAACCCGAGCGACATCAGGCCGACGGTGATAAAAGTGATTCCGAGCCCCTGCAGGCCCTCGGGTACGTCGCTGTACTTCATCTTCTCACGCAGCCCGGCCAGCGCGATGACCGCCAGCGCAAAACCGGCCCCGCTGCCGACGCCGTAGACCACGCTCTCTGCAAAGCCGTAGCTGCGCTCGATCATAAACAGGCTGCCGCCGAGGATCGCGCAGTTGACGGTGATCAGCGGCAGGAAGATACCCAGCGCGTGGTATAGCGCAGGGAAGAAACGGTCCAGCGTCATCTCCAGCAGCTGCACCATTGCGGCGATCACGCCGATGTAGCTGACCAGGCCGAGAAAGCTCAGATCGACAGCGGGCAAGCCCGCCCAGGTCAGCGCGCCGGCTTTCAGCAGGTACTGATAGATCAGGTTGTTGAGCGGTACCGTGATCGCCTGAACAACGATAACGGCGAGTCCCAGGCCAATGGCGGTATCCACGCGTTTCGACACCGCCAGAAACGTGCACATGCCGAGGAAGAACGACAGCGCCAGGTTCTCGACGAATACCGCGCGGACGAACAATGTGAGGAGGCCGTCCATCACAATGCCTCCGTTCTGTGAACTTCGTGAATCCGGAATTCGGCTTTTTCCACCTGCTCGCGCTTCCAGCTTCTGACCGCCCATATCATCAGCCCGATGATGAAGAACGCGCTGGGCGGCAACAGCATCAGACCGTTCGGAACATACCAGCCGCCATCGCTGGCAATCGGCAGAATCCGCACGCCCATCAGTGTCCCGGCGCCAAACAGTTCGCGGCAGGTCGCGACGATAATCAGAATCAGGCTGTAGCCGAGCGCATTCCCCAAGCCATCGAGGATCGACAGGCCGACAGGGTTTTTCATCGCATAGGCCTCGGCCCGGCCCAGCACGATGCAATTGGTGATAATCAGGCCGACGAATACCGACAGTTGCTTCGAGATTTCGTAGGCGTAGGCTTTCAGGACCTGGTCGGTGACGATGACCAGCGAGGCGATAATCGTCATTTGCACGATGATGCGGATGTTGGTCGGCAGGAAGTTGCGGATCGCGCTGATCGAGGCATTCGACAGCACCAGTACCGCGGTCAATGCCAGGCACATCGTTAACGACGGCAACAGCGAGGTCGTCACCGCGAGCGCCGAGCAAATGCCGAGGATCTGGAGGATTATCGGGTTTTCGTCGATCAGCGGCCGCAGCAGGACCTGTTTCGCTTCGCCGTTCATGAATCGCTCCCGGATTGTTCGAGCCGCCGCAGGTAGGGGCCATAACCTTGCCCGCCGAGCCAGAATGTAAGCATGTTGGTGACCCCGCGGCCGGTCAGCGTCGCCCCGGCCATGCCATCGATTGAGTGCGGATCGCCGGCCGCCGCTCGCCCGCGGATCACCTCCAGCCGAGGTTCGCCATCGGCGTCATAGACTTTCTTGCCGGGCCACAGGCCCAGCCAGCGCGGATCTTCGATCTTGTCGCCGAGGCCCGGTGTCTCGCCATGTTCGTAAAAGGACAGCCCGGAAACCGTATTGCCGTCCGCCTCCAGAGCAATAAAGCCGTACATCGTGGACCAGAGGCCGTAGCCGCGGATCGGCAGAATGATGGTGTCGATTTCATCGCCGTCTCGCAGCAGGTAGACCTTGGCATAACGCTCGCGGCGCTTGATGTTGGCGATGTCCCCGGATTTGTCGAGCGCGTCGCTCTGTGCCGGGTTGCGCAGCGCTGCCTGCGTGTCGTAGTCGTTCGGGTCGAGGCCCTCGACATACTCGCCACTGGCCAGATCTACGATGCGAACCTCGATCTGGCCGAACTGTTCGCTGACGTCGCGGGCCGGATCGTACAGCCCGGCCGCGGCGAGGATGTTGCTCTGCTGGAAGCGCAGTTCGTTTTCCGCCTGGCGCGGGCGCAGGCCGACCGCGGCGGCGGCGACCAGTACCGAACACACCAGGCTGACGCCCAGCGCCACCAGCAGCGTTTTTGTCGGGGTTTCAACTGACGCGGACACGACGCTTGCGCCTCCGTCGGATATTGGCCTGGATAACGAAGTAATCGATCAGCGGGGCGAAAATATTGGCGAACAGAATCGCCAGCATTATGCCCTCGGGGAAGGCCGGGTTGGCGACGCGAATGACCACCGTCAGCGCGCCGATCAGGAAGCCGAAAATCCAGCGCCCGGTATCGGTGTGGGCCGCAGTGACCGGATCGGTCGCCATAAACACCATGCCGAACGCGAATCCGCCGAGTACGAGATGCCAGTACCACGGCATCGAGAACATCGGGTTGGTATCGCTGCCGATAAGGTTGAAGACCAGTGTGGTGGCGACCATGCCGAGGAAAACGCTGAGGATAATCCGCCAAGACGCGATACGCGTATAGATCAGGAACAGACCGCCGAGCAGGCAGGCCAGCGCGGACGTTTCGCCGAGCGAACCCTGCATCACACCGAGAAAAGCGTCCATCCAGGTCAGGCCGTCGGCGAGAATCGCCTCCACGCCGCCGTAGGCGGAGAGCCCCAGCGCAGTCGCGCCGCTAAATCCGTCCACCGCCGTCCACACGGCATCGCCGGATAGCTGCACAGGGTAGGCGAAATACAGAAATGCGCGTCCGGCAAGCGCCGGGTTGAAAACGTTCTTGCCGGTGCCGCCAAACACTTCCTTGGCTATCACCACGCCAAAACTGATGCCAAGCGCGACCTGCCACAGCGGCGTTGCCGGCGGCAAAATCAGCGCATACAGCATCGAGGTGACGAAAAAACCTTCGTTGACCTCGTGGTTGCGAACGGTGGCAAACAACACCTCCCAGAACCCACCGGCGATCATCGTTACCACGTAGATCGGCAGGAAATACATCAACCCGTGGAGCATGCACGCGGCGATGCTCGACGGGTCATAGCCGACCCCCAGCGCATCGAGCAGGCCACCGCGCCAGCCGGCCGCGGATTCGATGCCCATTGCCGCCATTGCGGTGTTGGCCTGGTAGCCGGTGTTCCACAGCGCCATCAGGATTGCCGGGAATGTTCCCACGACCACCAGGATCATTACCCTTTTGAGGTCGAGCGCATCGCGGACATGAGGCGCGTGGCGGGTGCGATCCGGCGGTGAATAGAAAAGCGTGTCCACCATCTCGTACAACGCCGCCAGGCCCTCGAAGTTACCGCCCTTGGTGACATGGGGTTCGATCCGGTCGAGAAGCTTGCGCAGCGGTTTCATCAGCCTTCCTTCTCGATCTGGGCGAGATTCTTGCGCAGCGCGACGCCATACTCGTATTTGCTCGCGCAGACGAAAGAGCACAGCGCGAGATCTTCTTCGTCGAGTTCGAGGCACCCGAGCGCCTGCGCGGTGTCGGTATCCTGCACGATCAGCGCCCGCAGCAGCGGTGCCGGCAGGATGTCCAGCGGCATCACCGGTTCGAAATTGCCGATCGGCACCATTGCCCGGGGACTGCCGTTTTGCGATGTGTCGAAGTCGCGCGGCCGCGATCGCTCAATGCTGCCGGCAAAGGCGCGGATTGCGGAATACTTGCCAAAACCCGGTTTCAGCCAGGCCAGGAACTCGCGTTCGTGCCCCTCCTGCAGCGCGCTGATCTGCAGATCGTAACGGCGCAGAAAGGTTGCCCATCCGGCGGCGCGCCGGCCGGACAGTATCGGTCCCGAGATGACTCGCACACGTCCCGGCTTCAGTTCCCCGCGCATCAGGTCTTCGGTATTGGCGCCGAGGCGTGTGCGCACCAATCGCGGGCGCTCCATTTTGGGACCGGCCATAGCGATGATTCTCTCCACCCAAATTTTGCCGCGGGTGAAAAGGCGGCCGACCGCGATGACGTCCTGGTAGCCGATATGCCACACGACATGTTTCGCATCGACCGGATCGAGAAAGTGGATATGGGTGCCGACCAGGCCCGACGGATGCGGTCCGGAAAACTCTGCGTTGCGAAACTGTTCGCCCGTGGCGGCGGGTATGCCGCTGCCCGGTGCGGTGCATACGTAAACCGGCCCGGTGGTCAGTCTGGCGATGACGTTGAGCCCGTCGATGTAGTCATCGCGGAACTCGTCGATGATGGTCGCCGGCGGTGCCGCCAGAGCGTTGCTGTCAATCGCGGTAACAAAAATCGATGCCGGGCGCGACTCCGGCGGCGGAATCTTGCTGAACGGTCGGGCTCGGAACGCCGTCCACAGACCCGCCTCTACCAGTCGTTGTTGCACGGTGGTGGCGTCCAGCGCCGCAAGCGCCGCGCGTTCATGTCGGGAGAAGGTCACCTCGGCGTTGCCATCCAGCCGTATCACGACCGACTGCAGTACCCGGCGCGCGCCGCGGTTGATCGCTTCCACGATCCCGGCTCCCGGTGCGGCAAATACCACGCCCGGATTTCTCTTGTCGCTGAAGATTTGTTCGCCGAGCTTGACCCGCTGACCCTCTGCCACATGCATGGTCGGCCGCAGCCCGATGTAGTCACCACCCATCAGCGCTACGGTCGCAACTTTGGCGCCCTGATCGATGATCGGTTCCGGTCGCCCGGCGATCGGGAGGTCGAGCCCTTTTTTGATTTTAATCAGCATCTGCAATGGAGGCCTGATCGTTCGGCGCCGGGCCGGATCCGGTGGCGGCGCGCGCATGGTGTTCCGCTGTGTCCCGATTAACCGCGACGATCGGCCGATAGTACCCGTATTTAAACCCTGGTTTGCGTTGCAGCCGAACGTCGCTTTAAATGCGAGCGTGTCGGTTTCCCAGCGGTGGATTGTATCAGGACGCTATCGATTGCACCCGTTAGAAATCGTTGTCGACACCGGCATAGCGCACTCTTATCGCTTCCTCCTGCTCGAATGCGTCGAGTTGTTCCCCGACAAAACGAACGCTTTCGTCAATCTCCGGCAGCACGACATTCTCCAGCGCTCGCGCGCGGCGCTCGGTGCGGCCGTACTCCGCGGCAAGGCGGCGCAGATTTCCGGCAATCGCCGCGAGCTCGGCGGCATGCCCCAGCAACCGCGCGAACAGGGCCGCGCAATGGCGGGCCTCGCGGCTTGGGTTGAGCGGTGAATAGGTGGCGGCGGCCGCCGCGTCGTCCCATTTCGCGGCAATTTGCGCGACCCCGAGAAAGCGCCGGTTTTTGATTTCAAGCGTGGCCTCACTCAAGTCGCGCGCCGGGTACACGGATAGCCCGTCGAGTCCGTGCCGTGCGGCGGCCGCAGCAAGCGCCGCGGCGGCCTCGGTCTGGCAGTCCGTATAGCGGCGAAACTCCGCGTCATACCGCCTCAGCTGGACCAGAATTTCGCTGGCCAGCATGATCCGTTTCTCGTCGAGGAATCCGTATCCCTCGCGGACCATGCGCCGCTCGTCGCGCAATTCGAGGTGGACACTGCGGGTTGGAGTCAGGTCGCGCGCCTCGGGCATGGTTGTCAGGTCTCCAGGTATTTCGCGATCTGCTCGTTAGACAGCCGGGTCAGTTCGACGCTCGGCAGGCCCTTCAGAATTTCCCAGCCGACCTGCATGCTTTCCTCGAGACTGCGTCCCTTGCTCTGGTTGACCAGCTTTTGCTCGAAACGGTCGCCAAAGGCGAGAAATTGTCGGTCGTTCTCGGGCAGGCCTTCTTCGCCCATGACGCTCGCCAGCAGCCTGACCCTTTCGGCACGCGCATAGGCGGCGAAGAGCTGGTGCGCCAGCGCCGGATGATCGGGGTGGGTAAAACCCTTACCAGTACCCGCATCCATTAGCCGCGACAGGCTGGGCAGTACCCGCACCGGCGGGTAAATGCCCTTGCGATCGAGTTCGCGGTCGAGCACGATCTGTCCCTCGGTGATATAGCCGGTAAGGTCGGGGATGGGATGGCCGATATCGTCGCCGGGCATAGTCAGTATCGGCAATTGCGTAATCGTGCCCTCGACGCCATTGATACAACCGGCGCGTTCGTAAATGCCGGCAAGATCGGAGTACATGTAGCCCGGGTAGCCTTTGCGGCTGGGAATTTCGCCATGGCTCGCCGAGACTTCGCGCAACGCCTCGCAGTAGTTGGTCATGTCAGTGAGGATCACAAGGACATGGCGTCCCTCGCTAAAAGCCAGGTACTCCGCCGCGGTCAACGCATAACGCGGGGTCAGCAGGCGCTGCGTGCTGGGTTCGTCGGCGCGATTCAAAAACATCACCGTGTGGGCCAGCGCGCCAGATCCCTCCATGGCCTCGCGAAACGCCTCGGCGCTGTCGTGCGACACGCCGATGCCGACAAAAACGGTCGCAAAGGCGCCGGATTTTTCGCTGCGCAGTCGGGCGCGGCGCGCTATTTCGGTGGCAAGGCGATCGTGCGGCAATCCGCCGGCCGAGAACAGCGGCAGTTTCTGGCCCCTGACGAGGCTGTTCATCAGGTCGATCGTCGTCACCCCGGTTTCGATGAAGTCGCGCGGCAACGCACGCGCCGCCGGGTTTATCGCCAGCCCGTCGATTCGCATCCGGGTCACGGCCGGAACCGGCGCGCCTCCATCGAGGGGCCGACCGATGCTGTCGAACACGCGGCCGAGCATGCCGGGACCGACGCCGAACAGCAGTGGCTCATCGCGCAGTCGCACCCGGGCATCCTCGAGACCGAGCCCCGAGGTCGACTCCAGTACCTGCACGACCATTTGCTCGTCGCTCAGCATCGCAACCCGGCCGATCCGGGCGCGGCCGTCTTCGCCGACGACCTCGACCGCCGTGTTCAGGCCGACATTGACCGCGCGGCGCAGGAACAACAGCGGTCCCTCTATCCGGGTCGCACAGCGGTCGAGTGTGACGTCAAGCTGCATTAGCGACCTCCGCTTCCAGCGTTGCGAAATCGTGATCGAGCCGGCGTGGCAGCAGCCGCAACCGATCGATCGCGTCCTCACCGAACTCCTCGCCAAGCCGCATCATGTGGGCCAGTACCGGCAGCGCGCCGATCTGAGCGAGCGCGACCCCTTGTTCGAGCGCATGTTCCGAGAGCTCCAGAAAGTGCATGACTGCCCGCAGCATCGCAGCCTGGCGCTCCGGTGAGCAGTAGCGGTCTACCGGTGAGAACGAGGACTGCCGCAGCAAAGCCTCATTAGCCAGTTCGGCGCACAACAGGGTCAGTTGCTGTGCGGGCGGCAGCGCATCCTTGCCAACGATGCGTGCCATGCGCTCGAGGTGAGCTTGCTCCTCGAGCAGTTTCAGCAGGCGCTGGCGCTGTGCCGACCAGTCCGGGTTGCCCTGGGTGTTCCACCACTGACCGAGCACGGTCGCGTCACTCGAATAGGACTGCAGCGGATGAATTGCCGGGTAAAAACGGGCCTGCGCCCGGGTCCGGTCGAGGCCCCAGAAACACCGCACGTAGCGCTTTGTATGCAGCGTCACCGGTTCGGAGAAGTCGCCGGCCGGCGGGCTGACCGCACCGATAATCGTGACCGACCCCTCTTCGCCCGACAGCGTCCTGACGCGGGCGGCGCGTTCGTAGAAATCGGCCAGCCGCGAACTCAGGTAGGCCGGGTAACCGGCCTCGCCTGGCAGTTCGCCGAGACGCCCGGATACCTCGCGTAACGCCTCGGCCCAGCGACTCGTCGAATCCGCCATCAGCGCGACATGGAGCCCGCGATCGCGGAAATACTCGGCCACCGTGATGGCCGTGTAGATGCTCGCCTCGCGCGCGGCAACGGGCATGTTCGACGTATTGGCGATGATGACCGTACGTTCCATAAGCGGGCGGCCGGTACGCGGATCCTCGAGCTGCGGCAGTTCGTCGAGTACTTCCGCCATTTCATTGCCACGCTCGCCGCAGCCCACGTAGACGATGATGTCGGCATCGCACCACTTGGCGAGCGCCTCCTGCAGCACGGTCTTGCCGGTGCCGAAGCCGCCCGGCAAAGCGGCGCGGCTGCCGCGCGCGACCGGGAAGAGGGTGTCGAGAATGCGTTGCCCGGTTATCAGCGGTGCCGCTGCCTGCAGCCGGCGTTTTACCGGTCGCGCTGTCCGCACCGGCCAGATCTCGCTCAGCGCAATCTCGACGATACCGGTTCCGGTGTCGATTCTCGCGACTGTCGCGCGGTCGTCGACCTCCGCTTCCGCCGCGAGCCATTCGATGCGGCCACTGCACAGTGGCGGCACGAGGCAGGCGTGATCGCGCAACGTGCTTGTCGCCACTCCGTAGGCCTGTCCAGGCGCGACCGAATCTCCCACCGCCACGGTTGGCCTGAACGCGAAGCGTTCGCTGCTGCGATGCTCGGCGCCCGGTTTGATGAATCGCTCTTCGGCCGCACCAAGCGGACGTAACAGACCGTCGAAGATGTTGCCGAGCAGTGCCGGTCCGAGCCGCACCGAGAGTGGCTGGCCGCTGCCGCGGACCGGGTCGCCCGGTTTCAACCCGGTCGTGTCTTCGTAGACCTGCGCAGTCAGTTCATCATCGCGCAGCTGAATCACCTCTCCCAACAGTCCGTCGGGCCCGACTTCCAGTGCCTCGTGCATGCGAAAGTTGCTGTCGGTGCGCGCGCGCAGCACCGGGCCGCCGATCCAGCGTATCGTCGCGTTATTCGTGGTCATTGCGTCTCCTCAGTCTCCACCAGAGCCGCGAGCAGGGCGGCATCCAGTTCCGGGATGCGGGCGGCAAAGATTCGTCGCGCTGGCGTCGATACAGGCGGTGCCGGCCGTCAGTCGCGCACCGCCGGACATGCTCTCGTCGCACTCAAAAGCGAGTGCCGCACCGAACTCCGCCGCAGCCGCGGCGAGCCGGCTGCGTTCGTTCTCTTCGAGGCCTTCGGCATGCGCCACGAGCCAGTCTTTCTGCTGCAGCAGTACGCCGGCTCTGCGGACGAGGGTCAGGCACCAAGCAGCGCGATCCTCGGGCTGTTGCCAGCGCTGCTCGAGGCCGCTTGCCAGCGCTTCGCGCCCCGTTTCCAGCAATCGCAACTGACGCTTGTGTTGGCGCTGCCGCGCCCGCGTCTGCAACGCGGCTCGAATCAGGCCGATGCGCGCGTCCATGTGTTCGCGGGTTTCCGCGACGGCCTGGGCGACACGCTCGCGTGCCTTGCGCCGGGCGCTGGCGGCCAGACTGCCGCATTGCTGGGCAGTTTGCTCCTCGATCTCGCGACGGAGCTTCTCGCGCTCTCGCTCCAGGCGGTCGAGCATGCTCCGGGTTTGTGCTTCGGCGATACCGCTTGCGGTTCTCATCAGTTTGACTCCACGCCGAGGATCCGGCGGATGCGCGCGGCGAAGTCCGGGGGCCGTTGCTGGCCGCTGGCTTCGGCAACGATCAGTGTCAACGGATACGGTTGTGCCAGCGCCGCGGCGAGCCAGTCGGGCCGGGCATGTTCCGCGACCGCGGGGGTCAGCAGCATCATTTCAACCGTTTCGTGCAGGCGCTCCAGCAAACGCTGCGCCTCATGCGGTTTGGGTGCATACGCATCAGCCCCGGCGAGCCGGAATCCCAGCGCGCTGTAACGGTCACCCACGAAAGCCACGCGCATATCAGCCGATCCGGTTGAATATCAGGATTGCGACAATCAGTCCGTAGATCGCGATGCCCTCTGCCAGTCCGACCAGGATCAGGACGCGTCCAAGCAACTCGGGTTTTTCGGCGAGAGCGCCGACCGCGGCCGTGCCGACCTGGGCGACCGCATATCCGGCCGCGAGCGCGGACAGTCCTGCCGCCAGCGCTGCGGCGATAAATCCCCAGCGGACGATCGCGGGATCGATGGCCACGGTGGCAGCTACGGCCTCGGATGCGGTGGCAGGCACTGAAATCAGAACGAGAGTTGCGGCTGCGACCAGCACCGCGGCAATCGTCACGACAAGGGCCATGATTTTGGCTCTGGCTTTCATGGGATTTTCCTCGAAACAGCAGAATCGGATTGAGTCGGGGGAGGCGGCAGCGGGCGGAATAACCGGCCCTCTCCCTTGAGAAATCGGACGAAGAATTCGAACAGTACAAGCCGGGTCGTCTGGATCCCGACAACCAGTCCTTCCAGCGCGATGACAATGGCGTTGCCGATGACCATCAGCACCAGGTAGCCGATACCGCTGGCGGCTTCGGAGACGCCGACCACGGCCGCGGCGAGACCGGCATGGGCCAGCGCGAACGCACCCACGCGGACGAACGAGATCGTGTTGACCAGCAACTGCATCAGGCTTTCGAGCAGCTCGGCCGCGTGGGTGCCGAGTGCCGCCAGGCGATGCCGTTGCGCGGTGAGCGCGCCGCCGGCGATAAACCATGCGGCACCGGCCAGCGTCGCCCACAGCGCGGCAGGCGCGAACGGCGCAGCAACCAGGCTGAGATAGCACACGAGCAGGCCTGCCCGGCTGCCGAACCACGTCGGCGCCATCCCCCGCCACCAGTATTGCAGCGCGTCGAACAGCAGGCCGAGTGTCAGCAGCGCCGCGCCGAAGACCAGCGTGACCAACAGCACCGGCACGGGGTGATCGAGCGGATGCAGCCACAGCGCCGGGATGATGTCCTCGCGGCTGAAGATGCTGCCAAAAACGAAACCGAAGACCATCGACATCGCGCCACCCGGCACCAGCAGGCCAAGGGTTGGGACGCGCTTGCGCAACGCCAGACCGGCCAGTAGCAGGACCAAACCCTGGCCGACGTCGCCGAACATGTATCCGAACATCAGCGGTGCAGCGAATGCGACGATGCGGCTCGGATCGACTTCGGCCGCCGACGGTGTGCCGAGCATTCGTGCAAACAGCTCGAACGGACGAATCCATAACGGGTTGCGCAGTACCGTAGGCACGGCAACGTCGGGGACGTCGTCGGGCAGACGCAGCAGGTGAGGTATCGCGGCGTCGTCGAGCCTGGCCTGGAGCGTGCCCGCATCCGGGTCGCTGGTCCACCCGGTGATCCAGGCGAAGTGCTCGGTCAGCGGCAGCGACGGAACGTTCGCCACCAGCCATTCGAGCAATTCGATATCGCGTAATGCTGCGGCGAGCCCGGTGCTTTCGTTTACTTGCTGCAGCTCGCCGAGCAGATTCGCGCTTTCCTCGTGGCATGAGTCGATTCTTGCTTTCACCGCGGCCATCGTTTCCGGACGTTTTGCCGGAAGCCAGCGCGGCAGCAGGATCTCACGTGCCCGCAATGCTTCCATCGAGCGGCGCAGTTCCGTGATTTGTTCGGTCGGACCGACGGCAAGAAGATATTTGCGCGTATTCGTGGTCACCCGTTGTACGAGGACCGACGGCGGAGCTTGAGCCAGGACTGCCGACTCCGGAATCAGAAACAGCGTGGCAGCCAGTGCCGGGCCGGCGCTGGCGAAGGCATCGAGATCCGGAAGTTGCACTGGCGCTCCCAGAAAATCGGCGATCAGATCGAGGTCGGATTTTTCGTGAGCGTGTTTCTGCAACTGGACGACCAGCGGCTCGGCGCTCTTCTCCCAGTGGCGCAGTCTTGCCAGCGCCTTTTCCAGCACCAGTTCCGGGTCCTGCGGCACCTCGCTGCCGCTGGCGCGCGGTTCGGGCCAGTAATGACCGTATTTTGTGGCAAGACGCGAAAATTCCTGCAGACCGGAATGAAGATCGGGCAGGTCCAGTGGGGCGCTGGTCGTACTGTGCGCCTCCAGCTCTACGGTTCGTGTCTTCGCCAGATGTTGCAGGGTGTCCGTCAGAAACTCGCGTGGAACCAGTAGTTCGAACCAGCGCGCGGCGTAGGGTCGCAGTCCGCTCATGGTTTCGCTCCGGTGCCGCGCAGCCTGCTCGCAATCAGTGCGCCGCGCAGACGCTCTACATCGAGCGCGGTCAACGCGAGATGGGTGAACAGCGCCACCGCGCTGAGCGCGTAGCGACGAAACAGTCGCTGCAATTTCCCAAGGAATTCGCTGCGCAGTTCGACGCTGGCAGGCGGCAGGTTCGTCGCGGCCGCGCCGACATGGTCCAGCGCGGCGCGTTCGAGCGCCGCCAGACCGGTGCGGGTTGCGTGCGGCATTTTGGCCGGCATCAGCGCGCGCCAGTGGCTGAACCAGGCCGGGAGCAGTTCGCCCGCCTCGTTCGCCCCGGCCAGCGGCGCCAGTGCAGTGGCTGCGATCGCGCTCTGCCGTGACCCGGACTCGCCTGCGCCGAGGCTCGACACGAACGAGTCAGTACTCAGCCATCGCGGTGCCGGGTAGCCCTCGATCAGGTGTCCCAGCAACGGCAGATAGAGCAGCGTGGCCGACCATTGCAGCGAGGGTCGCCAGTCGGGCGGTGCCCAACGCGAAACCTCATTGACATAATCCCGCCAGTCATCGCGAAGGTGGCGCTCCATGTCGCTGATCTCTGCCTGCGCCGTCAGGTGCGAGATCCACGGCCGCAGCGACGAGCTGCGAAACACCTGCAGACAGCGCCCGAGGTCGATGCTGGTTTCGGCTTCGCTCCAGGTGGCCGCGCTTACTCTCTGACCGTGTCTGGCCTGGAGTCGCGGCTGAGCGAAGGCGAAACCCGGTTCAATGCTCATCGTCCCCGCTCGTCAGGCGGGCGGCGAGCAATCGGCCCGCTTCCCGCATGCGTCGCAGCAGTTCGCTGTCGGGTTCGGCGGCAAGTGTCTCGGCTGCCGCAGCGCGTTTCAGTTTTGCGATTTCACGTTCGAGCTGGCGCTTGCCACGACGGTGTACATCGGCGGTGCGTTGCTCTGCACGCTCCATCAGATGGCGTGCGTTCAGTCGAGCCTCCGCGAGCTGGCTGTCAGCCGCTTCTTTTATGGCCTCGATGTCGAGTTGCAGTCCGCGTTCCGCCGCCAGCACGTGGTCCATCGCCGACGCGATTCGGGGGTCCTGCTGCTGTTTTCCCGGCCTCTCCATGAAACCGACCCGCCTCCGGGTTGTGAGATATAACTCTGGCTCCGAATCCGTCCGAGCATGCAAATTCGTGGTGGGTTTCCACCCTTGTTATTGTCGACCGCTACTGGTACAAGTTTCCGCCTGCCGTGCTTCGCGGCACCATACGTAAAATCCACAGGCTGATCGGTGATAGTACGATCGGCTACGGTTGTGCCTGTCATGGACCTAGAGAAGGAAATGCTCAGAGAAGGGGCGTATCCCCTTATCGGCGAAGGTGATCCGCCGCCGTTCTCCGTCGTCAACGCGGACGGCGCGGCGAACGTGCTGCTGGTGGCCGATCATGCGAGCCGGGCCTTCCCGGGTGCGATGGACAATCTTGGGCTCGACGACTGGGTGCTCGAGCGGCATGTCGCTTACGATATTGGCTCGGCAGACGTTACCCTGCAGTTGTCGCAATTGCTCGATGCGCCCGCGGTTCTCGCCGGCTACTCACGCCTCATCATCGACTGCAATCGACGCCTGGACGATCCGACCGCTTTCATTGAAGTCAGCGACGGCATCGCGATTCCCGGCAATATCGAGATCGATGAACACGAAAAGGACCAACGGATACGGTCGTTCTTTGCGCCTTATCACCGCGCCATTACCGCCGAACTGGACCGGTTGCGGGGACGGACGCCGGCGCCGGCGCTGATATCGATCCACAGTTGCACGCCGGTTTTCGACAGGGTCGTCCGGCCCTGGCACATAGGTGTGCTGTGGGATCGGGATCCGCGTATTGCGCGACCGTTGCTCGACGCGCTGGAGGCAATGCCCGATATTTGTGTTGGCGACAACGAGCCTTATTCCGGACGCCATCCGCATGACTACACTATCGATTTCCATGCAGAGCCCGATGGCCTGCCGCATGTCGGTATCGAGATCCGCCAGGATCTCATAGATTGCAAGGAAGGCGCGGCAGAGTGGGCGGGCTTACTCTATGACGGTTTAAAGGAGGTTCTCGCGGACCCCGCGTTGTATTCACGATTGCGCGCAGTAACCGGTTGCTGCCGGGTCTAGCCCTCCGCCCCGACATTGCGTAGCGGCGAGCCGCCGGCAAACAGACTTTCCATGATCCGGGTTTCGCGGCGCTCGATTGTCGCCAGGAATTCGGCCGCGCCCTGCATTGTCTTGAACGCGCGGAAGCCTCTTTCCAGAAAGTCCTGGAGCGCGCCGAACCCTGCCAGATGAGCCGGCCGGTGCAACATTTTCAGCAATGCATATAACATCGGGTGGGCAAGCGATCGGTCGAGGTCATGGCCGACCTGGAGCAGCAACCGGATTTGTTGCTCGCGCTCCTCGCGGCGGCCCGCGCGGCGATATGCCTCGGCGTAACTCCAGCCTTCGACCGCTTCGTCTCCGGGCCACGCCAGCACCATCGCGGTGTCGAGTTCCTGGCTCATTACCTCGAGCTGCAGCGCACGCTGCACCGTGTCGAGGGTCGGCCCAGGCAACATCCGTTCCATCACCGGGTAGACCCGCAGCAGCTGATCATCGCGGCGCGACAGGTCGGGTGACCCATAAAGATCGTTGACGAAAAACTCGACCGCGGGCCGATAGCGCTGCGTGGCGTGGAGATCCGAATAGGTCTGTTGCAGTCGCTGCGACTGCCATTGCTGCAGTGACAGCAGGCGCTGTTGCAGCCTGATATCGTTCTCGAAGCCGCGCCGCAGAGCACGATTGCGTTGCAGCAACTGGCCAAGCGGACTTTCGCTGGTCAATGTTGTCTCCCGCGCATGCTGGAGGCAGCAACCCGTTCATATTGCGTCACGCGGGTTGGTTCCGCCGCTTTGATCGACCGATGGAGTCGTAATTGCCCCGGCGGTGGCGATACACTACCTGCCCGGGCTGACCACCAGCCTTTGCCAATTGTCCCAGATTTGCGAGGAGTATGGATATGAGCGACCTCGATTCGAAGTTCGACCAGGCTGTCATCGATAGCAAGAATCTGCCCGAGAGACCGGACGACAAGACCATGCTGCAGATCTACGCGCTGTACAAACAGGCGACCAGCGGCGATGTCGAGGGCGACCGCCCGGGTATGTTCGATTTCGTTGCCGCGGCAAAATACGATGCGTGGGAGAAGCAGCAAGGCAAGTCGGCGAAACAGGCCAAGACCGACTATGTTGCGTTGATCGAACGGCTGAAAGGCTGATTCCTGCGACGTTGACGCCAGGTGGCAAGGGATACCCGCCGGCGCATCACCGAGACCTGCCTTCGGCTGTTCAACGAGGCGGGAGAGCCAGCTGTCAGCACTAATCAGATTGCCGATGCGGTCGATATCAGCCCCGGAAACCTGTACTACCATTTCCGCCGCAAGTCCGACATCGTTACGGATCTGTTCGATCTCTACCGGCACCGGATAACGCCACTACTGGAAGTGCCGGAAGAGGCGGTTCTGCATGTCGACGATGCCTGGCTGCTGTTACATCTGATGTTCGAGACGGTCTGGGATTATCGGTTTATTTATCGCGATCTCGACAGTCTGCTGGGCCGGTATGAGGTGCTCAGGACCCGGCTGCAACGGGTAATCCGGAGCAAGGAGGAAGCGCTGAACCGGGTTTGCGATGGTCTTGTGCGCTCCGGGTCGATGGTGGCTGATGGCCATGAGGCCCGGCAACTGGCGCGCAATATGAACCTGGTGCTGTGCTACTGGCTCAGCTATCAGCATGCGATTGGATCACGCCAACCGCCCGAGCGACAGCTCGGTAACGGTGTCTACCATGTATTTTCGTTGTTGCTGCCGTACCTGGTTGCGGATGCCCGCGGACAGCTTGCTGCACTGGCACGCGCCTACATAAGCTGACCGTGCCAGTCAGGCGGCGGCATCGATAATTCGTTGTAGCTCTTCCAGCGTGTCGTCGAGACGGTTGCAGATCGCAGGGCGACGTTCGCGCGCGCGAAGTCTCTCGACCGCGGTTTGAAAATTGCGCCGCGGATCCTGCAGGACGTCGATATTCAGAGTGACGCCGTGGCGGGCAAACACCGGCGCGAGCGAGTCGGCCTGGCGCACCAGGTCCTGGCGGGTACGTTGGTAGGCATGTTCGACCATGCGCCGTCGGTCCGCATAGCTGAACACATTGGTGAAAAACATTACATCGTCATCGCGATCCGGCTCCAGCAGCAGAACGTCGGCGCGCGGATAGCTGCGCCGGTACTGTTGCATGCCGACCTGCATGCGCGAGTGGATCAGAGCGCGAAACGTCTGTGACAACACCAGCGGCAGGCCGCCGTCTTTCAGGTTGTGGCGGGTCACCACGCCATTTCCGCTCTCGCCGGAGTTATAGGGCACGAGCGGATTCACACAGAACATCAACGTGCAGCCCTCGTCGAGGGCAAGGGACGCATGCATGGTGCGGCGCAGGGCACCGTCGACATAACTGCTGTTGTCGATCTCGGTCGGGGGAAACAAACCGGGCAACGAAGCGCTTGCCTGTACCGCGCGCGATATGGGTACATGATCATGTCCGGGTGCGCCGAATCGCCGCGCCTTGCCGGTATTGAGATCTGTCGCGACCACAAGCAGCCGGTTGCGCAGGTCGCGGAAGTCGTTGCTGCGTCCGGGCGCCGAGAAAGCGCGCTCAAGAAACTCGTGGATGGCCTCGCCGCGGAAGATGCCGGTGGGCACGACTGCGGTAAGCGGGTTGAGGGCCTCAGCGAGGCGCCTGGTGAACGGATTTTTCAGTGTTTCCAGCAGGCTCGCCAGTGCGATGCCGGGCAGCGTAGTGGCCCTTTTCCAGAATTCGCTGACTGCCGGCTGCAAAAGCATCTCCGGGGTCAGCGGTAGATCCGGTGCATTACTGTTGATGAAGATCCGACCCATCTCAGGGGTCGAAATGCCGTTGGCCAGGCTCGACGCAATGATCGCGCCGGAGCTGACCCCGACGTAAGCGTGCAGATTGGTGAAATCGACACCCTCCAGCGCTTCGTCCAGCGCATGAAGGGTGCCGAGTTCGTAGATTGCCCCAAGCGGACCCCCGCCCGCGACCGCAAGCCCGATCCTGCCGCGATCACGTACCGGTCGTGCTGCCGGCTGGAGGCTTAGCATGACGCCTCGACTCAGGCCGCTTTCTTACGCGAAACACGGGCCTTCGCTGCGCGTGTGGCGGGGGTCTTCTTCGCCACTGCGCGACGTTTTGCGACAGGGCGTTTTTTCCCCGCCAGTTCACGAACGCTGCGCGTCAGCGCGTCGACCTTGCGCGTCAGCGCCGCAAGTTCCTCGGATGTCGGCATGCCGAGCTGTTTCAGGGCGCGCGCCACGCGATCCTGGAAAACGTGCTCCAAGCCATCCCAGGTCGTCGTTACCTGGCTGCGCATGCTCTCGACGCCTGAATTCAGCACATCCTGAACTTCTCGCACCGTCTGATTGACGGCCTTGCCGGCCACTGCGCGGGTACGGTTCTGCACTTTGCTGCCCTCATCGACCAGTTTGTCGAAGAATTTCGGTCCTTCTTTCTGCGCCATCGTGAATGCGCCGAGGCCGGCCAGCCAGATCTGTTGTGCCGATTCCGTCACGTTGGCAACGGTTTTCTCGACCGGGCGTACGACGTTCACTTTTTTCGTCCCTGCTTTCTTTTTCGCAGCAGCCAATCTTCCTTTCTTTTTCGCGACCATGAGAGGTCCTCCTAATGATGCGTTCCGAAAACGTGGCAATTGGCCACGACCGCAATTCAGGAATGAAGGCTAAGCGACTTTTCTAGAATAAACACACTAGAATGGGGCTCTGAAAACAGCGCCGCTGGCACGCCCGGCGCGGGCCGCGCAGGAGCAGGGGGAATGGCGAAAAAATATGACTGGGCGGTATTTCCGTACCAGGATGAGGCGTTCGATTACGCTGGAAATGCGCTCGAGGATTGCTGGCCGCGGCTGCATCTGGGCGATTGCGAGCCGTGGCCAACTGGCGCCTATGTCGAGCGGCTTTGCGCTGATAACGCCGAGGTGGTTGCGACGATCCCTGGATTTGACGGCGATTTCCATGCCCTGGCTGCGCGCATTCAGGACGCCTGGCGCGCCTACCACGGCGGTGACTTCGCCAGGGCGTGCAAACTCGGTTTGAGCGCGGGTGCGCCCGGCTACAATGTAGCCAACAAGGCGACTGGCATTTATGCGCACTATCTCGAGGAGAACGAGGTGCGGTCCCTGAAACTGTTCCGCGAAGCGGCAGACCGCGCGGAACAGGCGATACGCCTGATGCCGCATTCTTGTAATGCCTACTATCAGCGAGCATTCAACCTGGGCCGCTACAGCCAGGGTATTTCGATTGCGAAAGCGCTAACCCAGGGTCATGGCGGCAAAATCAAATCGAGCCTGGAGCACACGTTGCGGCTTGCGCCCGATCATGCGGAAGCACATACGGCGCTCGGGATGTTCCACGCCGAGGTCATCTCGCAGGTCGGGGCGATGGTGGCCGGGGTCACCTACGGGGCGAAGAAAAACACCGCGCTGAAACATTTCGAGAAAGCGCTGCGCATCCACCCGGAGTCGGCTATTGCGAAAATGGAGTATGGCAACGGCATTCTCGCAATGTTTGGCGACCAACGCACCGATGACGCAACGGCGCTGTACCAGCAGGCGGCCGATTGCGCGCCGATCGATGCGATGGAATGCCTCGACATCGAGCAGGCGAAAGCCGAGCTGGAATAGACTCGGCTAGCGCTTCGTCGCGGCGCAACTTTCCGCGTGTTCGTCGATCCAGTCGGCCAGCAACCGGAGATCTTCACTGGGATCGCCGCCCGCATCCCAGCTTCCCATCAGCACGATCATCAGCAGTTTCTCGAACTCCACCGCAAAGCGTTCCACGACCGCGCGCGGTTCCGGGATCAGGTTGGCGTCGGCGATCAGGCCGAACTGGACCCGGCCGTTGTAGCTCAGAATGCCGACGCCGATCCCGATTTCGCCTGACTGCGGCACCCAGAACATCTGCTGAACTATCTCGTGCCCCGCCATGAAAAGTGGTTCGCTGGGCCCGGGTACATTTGACATCACGGCGCTCGCCTTAGAGCTGAACAGGTCCATCGCTATTTTTTGCACGATCGCGGGTGCCATGCCCACTGCGCCGAGCAGTCTCAGCGAAACGAGCGGCTGGTAGGAGCCCTTGAGCCTGTGCATGTTGTCGTGGACCCGGAGTACACGTTCCAGTGGGTTTTCGACCCCCACGGGGAGATCCAGGTAGACAAGCCCGAAATGATTGCCAAGCCCGATTGCCTGGTCGGGCGGGCGCAGATTGACCGGCACGGTGGCGCGGATCTGCAGGCCGTCGATATCGTCGCCTCGTTCGCGCAGATAGCTGCCGATCGCGCCGGCTACCGTCGCCAGCAGCACGTCGTTGACCGTGCATCCGATCGCCTTTCCGGCAGCCTTGACTTCCTGCAGTGGCAGAGTCCGTGTCCATGCGGTTTGCTTGCGGTTGCCGAGACGGCCCTTCAGTTGCGTCCGGGGATCGGGCGGCAGCATGCCGACATGCGCGAGTTCGCCAGCGAAAGCCGCGCCCTGCTGGGCGAGTCGTGCAAGCTCCCCGGGCTCCTGCAGCAGGTGCTGGCCCTCGAGCCAGAGGCGCCGGCTTTGCTGCAGCGTTGCCTCGGCCAGTTCGGTAGCGGGTTCATAAAGACGCTGGAGCAAGCTGCGCCGGCCTCGTCCGCGAGACTTTTTTCGCAAGCTGCCGTCGTCGTCGCGGGCCTCGCCGACCTTGCGGTCGGTCATTGACAACAACACCTGCACCAGTGCTATGCCGTCTGCGTAGCAATGATGCAAACGCATCACCAGCGCGGAACCACCGTCGACATTGTCGATGATGTGGAACTCCCACATTGGCTTATGGCGCGGTAGCGGCATGCTTGCAAGATCGCTGACAAGCGCTTCGAGCGAGTCGCGACCACCCGCGCCGGGTAACGCGAGACGGTGAATATGATTGTCCAGATCGAAGTCCGGGTCGTCCTCCCAGTAGTGGCCGCTAAAGTCGGACGTGACCCGTTGCATGAAACGGCGAAAACGCAGAAAGCGCTTGGCCAGCAGCGATCTGAGCTCCGCGAATTCGAGGTTGTCGCGGAAAATCATGATCCCGGTGATCATCATCAGATTGTCGGGCCGGTCCATCCGCAGCCATGCGGTGTCGACGGCCGTCATGCGTTCGCGCGATGCCATGTGCGCCTTCGTCCATGGTGGTTGTCTTGCGACGTGTGGGATCGAGTATAGTTGCTTGCTCCGGATCAACACCAATCGCGCGCAATGCCGGTTGCGCCAGTCTGTCACCGACCGGCAGCTTCCGATGTCTCACTTCAGCGGGGATGCAATGAAGAGAACAACACGGTCCGGGCGTATGCCCACCGCTGGCGGATTTGCGGCGGTTTTTTTGCTCGCGGCACTGGTGCAACCGCTTGCTGCGCAGCCCCCTGGCATGGATTTGTTGTGGCAGGCCTACGTTGACGATCTTGCCAGCGAAAGTCTGCAGCGCGGCTGCAAACCGCTGCGAATCGATCCGCCGGCGGCCACGCAGCGACGCGGTGTTGCGCTGCTCTACCACGGTTTTGCCGCCTGTCCGCAGGAGTGGTTCGGGATCGCCGAGCTTCTCAGCGCACGCGGCTATACCGTGCTGCTGCCGGTCCTGCCCGGTCATGGCCGGGACTACCGCTATCTCGAGAAGGGCGAGAATCCGGCTGACGATCTTCCGGATTCGGGCAACTGGCGGGACACTTATGCGGCGCTCGCCGTGCGCCTCAATGCGGTAATGGCGGGTGCGAGCGGCGAGAGGATCATTGGCGGATTTTCGCTCGGTGGGGCCATGGCAATTTACGCGCAACTCGACGCACCGGACTTGTATGAACGGGCCTTGCTGGTCGCGCCGTTTTTCCATGTCGCTGGCGGACCGGTAGTCCGTTATCTGACAACGCTACTTGCCGAGACGCCAACAATCGATCAGATGCAGGTACGGTTCGGGCCACTCGCCCGAACCTGCGTGGAGCGCCAGCGCGCCGGCTGGGCCGGGCTGTGCACGTATCAGCTCGAGCATTTCGCCGGGATCCGCGCGTTTGCCGAAAACAATGAGTTGTTGCTGGCCGAACGGGCCCTGCAGCCGGCAGTACAGATCGTGGTCGGAGAAGACGATCCGGTCGTCAGCGTCGACCACATCGACATGCTGACGGCCGCGCATGCGGACAAACCCGATTTACATGCCTGTCTGCTCGACGAAGATGCGCCACATGTATTGTTGTCACCGGAGGAAAACCCCGGTGAAGAAATGCCGTGGCTGTCAGGCCTGACCCGCCGTTCGGTCGAATTTCTCGCCGACGGAGAGTTTTTCCCGACGGTAGCGGCGGCTGTGCGGCGCGAGGGTCTCAGCGAACGTTGCAGCCTCTGACGCACAATGCGTTGCCAGTGATCACGCGATAACCCCAGCGGCAGGCACTGCAAACGAAATCCTCCCGGGATGGCAACGGGAGGTGTTCCCCGGGCGTCAGTTCAGGTGGCGTTTTCGATACTCTTCAACCATTCCATATCCGAATCCTCGCTGATGTTTTCGAACAGGAAAGTCGACAGGTAACGCTCGCCGGTGTCGGGGAGCATGGCGACAATGACTGCGCCCTCGTCGGCTTTTTCGGCGACCTTAAGCGCAGCTGCCAGCGTGCCGCCCGCGGATATGCCGACAAATATTCCTTCGTTGCGTGCCAGTGTCAGCGATGTGTCGCGCGATTCCTCGTCGCTAACCAGGACGATTTCGTCGAATACGTCCGGGTTCAGTACTTCCGGAATGAAATCCGGTGTCCAGCCCTGGATTTTGTGCGGCTGCCATTCCTTGCCACTGAGTAACGCCGCGCCCGCGGGCTCGGTCGCGACGACTTTTACCTCGGGCCGCGCCAGTTTGATCATCTCCCCAGCGCCTGTCATCGTGCCACCGGTGCCGTAACCGGAAACCCAGTAATCGAGCCTGCGCCCGGCGAAATCCAGCAGAATTTCCGGGCCGGTAGTACTGCGATGGTAGGCCGGATTGGCCGGGTTTTCGAACTGCCGTGCAAGAAACCAGCCGTGTTTCTCCGCCAGCGCCTCGGCGAGTCGAACCATTCCGGTCGCGCGCTCCGCCGCCGGAGTCAGGATGACTTTCGCCCCCAACGCTTTCATGATCTTGCGCCGCTCGATTGAAAATGTCTCCGCCATCACCGAGACAAACGGATAACCGCGCGCCGCACACACCATTGCCAGGGCAATCCCGGTGTTACCCGAAGTCGCCTCGACGACGGTCTGGCCGGGCTTGAGCTCGCCCTTGTCTTCGGCGTCGCGGATGATCGCATAGGCGAGCCGGTCCTTTACCGATGCCATCGGGTTGAAAGACTCGGCCTTCACATAAAGTTCCACATGATCGGGTCCGGTCCGATTGAGGCGGATTATCGGTGTATTGCCGATCGTATCGACAATGCTGTTATAGATCATCGGTTGAATTCTCCATGCGTGATTGGGTTGCGCCCGCTGCCGCAAATCTCATTGTGGTCGCAGGTGGCAATGTGCAGCGTGGTCCTCGTTGATGACCGGACAAGCGCCACTGGCGAATTCTGCCATGGCCCGAGCCAGCCATATATGCTCGCGCATGCCGCGGCCTCACCGGCCACGAGTATAGAGGGCGCCCCGACGTTGTTCCGCCGGATCGCGGCGGCAAGCCGGCCGCGAGGTGTGCGCGGGCCTTGCGCGACGTGATGTATCCATTCAGGCATCGGCGCTCTGCCACGCGCCTGTCCATACGCAGAAAGTCCAAATGCCGGGATCCCGGTGGAAACTGCAGGAGACGGTACGCCGCAGCGCTGCGGGTGAAAAATACTTTTTGCTTCTGCGCAAATATCATTGGGTTATATCGGCGCGGCCGGAGTGCTCGCGGCAAGGGGTGAAATCTTTGCGAAAGACTGCGGTCTCTGCAATGGTAGGCACCGGGATGAACACTGCAGGTCAGGCGGATAGCAGGCGATGCGACTCAGACAAATCAAGATATTGCTGGCAATTGCGGACAACGGCCTGAATATCACCGCGGCTGCCGAGAAGTTGTTTACTTCGCAACCGGGGGTCAGCAAACAGCTCAAGTTGCTAGAGGAAGAGCTCGGGCTGAAGATTTTCAGCCGCAAGGGCAAGAGTCTCGAGGCGATTACGCCGGAGGGCGAGGAAGTCATCCGCCGCGCGGAGAGCATCATGCGCGAGGTCGAGGCGATTCAGAGCCTGTCGCAGCGCTTGTTCGACGACGAGGAGGGCGCGCTGGCGCTGGCAACGACGCATACCCAGGCGCGCTATGTATTGCCCGAGGTTATCGCGGCGTTTCGCGAGCGCTATCCCAAGATCCGGGTGGACCTGCATCAGGGCACGTCGGAGCAGATTGCGAGCATGGCGGCCGCGCGCCAGGTCGACTTCGCCATTGCGTCAGGGTCCAATCACTTATTCCCTGATTGGGCGCTGTTGCCTTGTTACCGCTGGGACCGGGCGATCATCGTGCCGCGCACGCATCCGCTGGCGAGCCAGAACACGGAGTTGACGCTGACCGAACTGGCGCGTTACCCGCTGGTTACCTATGTGTTCAGTTTCGATGGTGAGTCGTCCCTGAAAAGAGCCTTTGCCGAACTCGATCTCGACCCCGATGTGGTGTTTACCGCGCGTGACGCCGACGTAATCAAGACGTATGTGCGTATGGGACTCGGTGTCGGGGTCGTTGCCAGCATGGCCGAGGACTGCGAAGGCGGCGACCTGGTCGCGCTGAGCGCCGCGGGGCTATTCCCGCGCAGCACGACCTGGGTGGGTTTCCCACGGGATCTGCTGTGGCGGCGTTACATGTACGATTTTCTCGAACTGCTGGCGCCGCACCTCGATAAATCCGCCGTGCGCAAGGCGGCGATGGCGGAGAATCAGTCCGCGGTCGATAAACTCTTTGCGACCACGCCCCTACCGTTGCGGGGGCCGTGTAACCAGACCGTCGAACCGCCGCTCTGAGCAACCCGGAAATCGTTCCGTCGGTGTATTTCGTCTGTCCGGTTTACCAATTACGGCCCGGTCCCGGTCAATCCAGCGACCGCCTGCTCGAACTGGCCAATAGGCTCGGCAGCAATTGTCACGGATGGGGAATTGCATCGCTTGCGGTCTGCACCATCATTGTGTTCCCACTCCGGAAAGCACAGCCGAGACTGGTAGTGAGTGGCGGCGGAGCGAATTCCTCGACTTTGGCTTGGCGCCGCTCGCGCATAATCGCCGTTGCGACGGGAGATAGCGGAGACGCCGGGCAGTTGCCTGGCCGGGTTATGCGGAAAGTCATGCGCCTTTCGCCGCATGACCGGTTTTTGTTGTGGCCGTACGCTTGCCAATGTCGTGGCCGAGCGCGTCCACCGCAGTGCCTACCACCTGTCTTACGGTAATGTCTTTCTGCGCGTTGACGATAATTGGCACGCCGAGCCGATCGGCTTCCGACAACAGGTGGCTCTGCAGCCCCCAGATCGCATCGAAGCTTTCCAGGTAGCGTGTGGCACGACGCATTGGCACGGCGCCGCTGCGGCCACGGATACGGCGTTTGAGTTCCTTGCGATCCAGCACACCGAGCATGACCATAGCGAAAGTGATCGAGCCGTCCCTCGGTATCAGCTCGAGCAGCCCGGGGTGGACATGAACACCCTCGAGAATCAGCGAGACCCGCTCGCGGATCGCTCTCGCGATCACCGCCTCGCAAGCCAGTGATAGCAATTGCGCCTGCGAGTAGTAGCCTTCGGTTAACAGGTGCTCGGGATCCTGGTGGCCGGGCGCCGTGGACGGCAGCGCTTTCCAGGCATTGAAACTCGACTGGTGCAGTACCGGTAGCAGGCGCTCCGGCATCATTACCCGCATCACTTCGCGCAGCATATCGGTGGACACGCTACGGACGATCTCAAGACGGTTGGCGACTTCCGATGTGACGGTGCTCTTGCCGCTGCCCGCGGTGCCACCGACCATCAGAATGACAGGCCTGCCGCTGCGGGAATAGTCGACCCAGATATCGTAACGCCGTGCAATCTCGACGCTTGCGGTCTTTTTCAGCAGGCTTATGACAAGCTCGCGCAAGCTATCGGAGTCGATATTGGACACATGCTGGCGCAGCAACTGCTGGTAAATTGCCGCAGTGCTGACGCTGGCCTGATCGCTGTCGAGACCACAGGTTTGCAGAGTCCTGCGCAGATAGTGAGCGTGAAAACGGCTTTTCCTCGCCCGACCCGTCGCGGACCGTGATTGACTCGGCGCCGCCTTCTTCTTCGAGGTAGCGTTTCGCGACGTCCGCACCGCTGCTGCGTTTGAGCCTTTTCGCGACGATCTGGCGCAACGATCCGCGATCGATTGTGTCCTTTTCCGACAGATCCTGGCGCACACTCGTCGCGAATTCGTAGGCCTCGGCAAATCCGAGACCGACACCCTGAAGCGAGCTGGTCAGAATCCCGCGCAGGAAAGGGGTCGGGTTGGTGCCGTCTTTGTCGGTGACAAGAAGTTTCGCCACTGGATGAGTCCTTTGCCCCGAGAGTGGTTGAGTGTCGCGCCGGCGGGCAATCCGATGCTGCTTGTATGGTATCTTGGACTGCTCGGGTAGGACACTCAAGTATTCAGATGAGCGGAACAAGAAAGGGGGCATGGGGGCATGTTTCAGGTTGCTGAACTCGGCAGAAAAACAAGCAAGCGCGAGTACAAGGAACGCTCGGAAAGTCTGCGCCAGGAGCTCCTCTATCTGCAGCGGCGGCTGCAGGAGGACGGCAATTTTCAGGTAATCGTCGATTTCGCGGGCGTTGACGGGGCGGGTAAGGGCGCGTCGATCCAGAAACTTGCCTCGTGGATGGATCCGCGCTACCTGATCGCGCATGCGTGGGGACCCGCATCCGACGAAGAGCGTGAACGCCCGGAGTTCTGGCGTTTCTGGATGCAATTGCCGCCACGCGCGCGAATTGGCCTGTTTGCCCGCGGGCGCTACTCGCGGCCATTCCTGCAGCGGGCCTATGGCAAAATCAGCGAATCGGAATTTGACGCCGAGCTCGACCGGGTGCTGGCCTTCGAGAATGACCTGGCCGAGGACGGCGCGCTGATCATCAAATTCTGGATGCATCTGAGCCGCGACGCACAGGAGCGGCGCCTTACCGCGCTGCAGAAAGATCCGCTGACCAGCTGGCAGGTCAAGGACATCGATTGGGAACACTGGAGAATCTACGACCAGTTTGTCGCGGCCGCGGAGCGCACGATAACTCGCACCAGCACCGGCAAGGCGCCGTGGATCCTGGTCGAGGGCGAGGACGAGAATTTTCGCAGCCTGGAGGTGGGGACAGCATTGGCGCGCTACCTGCGCGAGCACCTGATCGCCAATGGGGTGAAACTCGATGGCGACAGCGAGGCGCCGGCAGCATTCGAGCCCGAAAAAGATACCTTGCCGCCACGACCGGGAGGCCTCGTCACGGTGCTGAGCAAGCTCGATATGTCGAAGCGGCTGTCGAAGACCGATTACAAGAAGAAAATGCGCAAATACCAGGGTGAGTTGCACCTGTTGCAGCGCAAGGCGTTAAAGAAAGGTTTGACGAGCATCATCGTGTTCGAAGGAATGGATGCGGCGGGCAAGGGCGGTGCAATTCGCCGTACCGTGGCGCCGCTGGATCCGCGCATCTACCGGATCGTGCCGATTGCGGCTCCGACCGATGAGGAACGGGCGCAGCATTACCTGTGGCGGTTCTGGCGCCATATGTCGCGCGCCGGACACATTACGATCTATGACCGCAGCTGGTACGGGCGGGTTCTGGTCGAGCGAATCGAGGATTTCGCCAACCGCGGCGAATGGCAGCGTGCCTATGCCGAAATCAATGATTTCGAACAACGGCTGGTGGATCATGGCATCGTTCTGACCAAGTTCTGGGTCCACATTACCCCCGAGGAACAGTTCGAGCGGTTTTCCGCGCGCGCGGTCAGTCCGCTCAAGCGCTGGAAACTGACCGACGAGGACTGGCGTAACCGGGCGAAGTGGTATGAGTATGAGCAGGCGGCGCACGACATGATTGCCCGTACTGACACACTGCATGCACCGTGGGTGCTGGTCGAGGGCAATGACAAACAGTATGCGCGGGCAAAGGTGATTAAGACGCTGTGTCAGCGATTGTCCGGCCGGTTCGAATAAGAACGCCGAAACCGCTCTGAGCCATGTGATGGAGATAGCGATGCGAGCAAGACTCATACCCTTGACTCTGGTGCTGATCGGGTTTGCGCTGCAATCCGTGTCCGCGCAGGTCAGTGACTCATCCGAGACGCGGGCCCGCGTTACCAGCGAGATCACCCAGGGCGTCGCGCGCATGGAGGCGAGCCGGCAGGAAATCGTTGCGAAGAACCTCACGCTCAACGCCTCCGAGGCAGAGGCGTTCTGGCCGGTCTATCGCGAATACCGGTTCGATGTCGGTAAACTCCATGACCGCAATACGAAATTGCTGCTCGACTATGCCGGGGCTTTCGCCGCGATGGATGCCGCGGCGGCCGAGCCGCTGCTGAAGGAGTGGTTCTCGCTGCGCAAGGACGAACTCAAGGTCAAGGACAAGTATCGTTCGAGGCTGGAGAAAGTGATGCCGGCTGACAAGGTGCTACGGTTCTTTCAGATAGACAACCGGCTCGACCTGGCAGCGAAAATGAAGCTGGCGGAGCAGGTGCCGCTGGTTAATTGAGAGGCAGGCTTGGCTGCCGCGGGCGGCGCTGCGGGCAGTGCCCCGACCGAATATGCCGGACTTCGCGCAGTATGATCTAGTTCTGCGGTTCGACCGCGCAGAAGAGGCCTTTCTCGCGATACTGCTTGCATACCTCGGTGGCAAAGGCTTGCGAATAAAAGCACCCGGCGACATAGGCGTAACCGCCTGCTTTTGGCACCAGCTCCGCATGCGGCAGCGAACTTTCGATCTGGTGTTTTTGCGCTTCCGACTGGGGGACGATCAGTACCTCGAATGATCGTACCCGGGCTGATTCCGCGCTCAGGTAGTCCTGCACGACCAGGGCGAGCTCGTCGAGGATCAGGTACTCCGCTTTGCTGATGTGCTTATCGGCTCGCGCCATGAAACGGACCAGATCGTAGGCTTTGCTGACCTGATGGCCAACCGGTTTCAACGCGAGATAATCGAGAAAAGCCTCCCGCACCTCGGCGACACTCGCGTTCTCCGCTTCCGGTTGCGAGGCAAGATCCTCGACGGAGACACCGAGCGGCCGCGCCACCGAGTTTAGAAAGGCGGTCTCGCGCTGATCGAGCTGTCTGTCCACGGTCGACACGAGTTGCAGGATCCGCACAATCGCGCGCGCCTCACGTGGCTGCGCCAGGGCGTGGAGAAGGCTGGTGAGTTCTTTTTGCTCTGTTCTCAGTGCAAAACGCATCGCACTCCAGAAACCGCGAGATTCAGTGCTGCGTACCCACAGCCCGATTCCGACGAGGAAAAAAACCGCAAATACCAGCAGGCTGAGGAGGAATTTCCCGGCGGCGACGTAATCCTGGTCGATCACCAGGAACTTGATCAGGAACGGAAGCGTGGTGAAAAGGCTGAGCAGTGCGGCGGCGACGGAAACGCTCTCGGCGACCTCCTTGATGTGACGCCTGGCCCATAGCTTGTTGATTTTCAGGTAGGCAATGACGGCGGAGATTGCGAGGCCGAATATCGCCAGAGAGGTAATGACCTGGTCGAAACCGCTCATCGCCGGGTGTGCGCAGCGCTTATGTAGCGGAATTTGCCGCCGCGGCTGGAACTACACGGAATCGGTGCCCGGTTGTCGCGCATTTGTCGTGGTCTTCGCGTGTGGGATTGGTGCGGCCGGCGCTGGTTTGCCCGGGTCCGCAATACGCAATGATACTGCATCGGGCCGCGCTCGCAGCGGAGTCTTGCAACGGCCATGGCGGATGCCGTCATGCCCGACGCCAGCGCAATCGGCTGTCGCGATACCCGGGTAGTCGCGGCGCTGGGAAATTGGCGGATACACGACTACATTGAATGCTGCGGCGGCATTTTTGCGATTCGTGCGGCGATGAACGTATTCGCCTGTTCTCGGGCGCGGCGGCGCCGACCCTGGAACCAATGAGGATGGTCAGATGACAACCGGTAGATGTCTATCATTTGTATTCGCAATGCTTGCGACAATGACGACCGGCTTGCCGCGGGCAGCGCTCGCCGAGGTTGAGATGGCGAAGCCGGCCACCGCGGTGACCGAGGCGGCCAATGCCGCGATGGAGGCAGAGCTTCCATTCGCAAACAAGACCGACTTCGAACTGGCGCAGAAGAATCTGATTGCCAAACCGGACAGCGTCGTGATCAGGGACAGCACCGGGCGGGTTGTGTGGGATCTCGACGCCTACTCGTTTCTCACCGATGGTACGCCGCGCCCGGGCACGGTAAACCCGAGCCTGTGGCGCCAGGCACAATTGAACATGAACTACGGGCTGTTCGAGGTCGTCGATGGCATCTACCAGGTGCGCGGTTATGACCTCGCGAATATGACTTTCATCCGTGGCGACACCGGTTGGATCGTGATGGATCCACTGACCAATGTCGAAACCTCCGCGGCGGCGCTGGCCCTTGTCGAGGAACATCTGGGCAAGCGCCCGATCAAGGCCGTGATCTACAGCCACACTCATGCCGATCATTGGGGCGGTGTACGCGGCATCATCAGCGCTGACGATGCCCGCTCCGGGCGGGTTAAAGTCATTGCGCCCGAAGGCTTCATGCACTACGCGATTACTGAAAACGTAATGGCCGGCAACGCGATGACGCGGCGGGTGACTTATCAATACGGATCGCTGCTGAAGAAAAGCGATACCGGTCAGATCGACGCGGCTATCGGCAAGAATGTCGGTACCGGCACGGTGTCGCTGATCGCTCCGACCGACGTCGTCGACACGACTCCGACCAAGATCATCGTCGATGGCGTCACGATGATTTTCCAGAGTACGCCCGGTACCGAAGCACCCGCGGAGATGAATACTTATTTCCCCCAGTTCAGGGCTTTATGGATGGCCGAGAACTGCACGGCGACGATGCACAACGTCTATACGCTACGTGGCGCGGAGGTGCGCGATGCCGCCGCCTGGTCGAGGTACATCAACGAGTCAATCGAATTATTCGCATCCGAGTCGGACGTGGTATTCGCCAGTCACAACTGGCCGCGCTGGGGCAACGCCGAGGTGCTCGAGTACCTGACCAAGCAGCGCGATCTGTACGGTTATGTGCATGACCAGACTCTGCGTCTCGCCAACCACGGCTATACGATGGACGAGATAGCCGAGATGCTGGAGGTGCCGCCCGCTTTGTCGCACGAGTGGTACAACCGCGGTTACCACGGCTCATACAACCACAACATCAAGGCGGTTTATCAGAAATACCTCGGCTGGTTCGATATGAACCCGGCCAACCTGCACCCGCTGCCACCGGAGCAATCCGCGAAGAAATACGTCGAGTTCATGGGGGGGGCTGACGATGTCCTGAAAAAAGCCCGCGAGGCCTACGCCAGAGGTGAATACCGCTGGGTCGCCGAGGTCGTGAACCATGTCGTGTTTGCGGATCCCGGCAACATGGAGGCGCGTCACCTCCAGGCGGACACACTTGAGCAGCTCGGCTACGCAGCCGAGAGCGCCGGCTGGCGCAATGTTTATCTGATGGCTGCGTTCGAGCTTCGTAACGGCGTCGTCGAGGGTATTGCAACCAGGACCGGAAACGCCGATACGATTGCCGGCATGTCGGTGGGCTCGATACTCGATTTTCTCGGCATCCGTCTGAACGGGCCAAAGGCGGCGGGCAAGACCCTGCATATCAACTTCACCTTCCCCGACATCGGCGAGGAGTATGCCGTTACTCTCGAGAATTCCCACCTGAGCTATGTGCAGGGACGGCAACATGCCGACGCGGATGCAGGTTTCACTATGCCGCGAAATACGCTGGACCAGATCATGTTGCAGCAGACGACGCTGGCCGCGGCGGCACAGGCGGGCGAGGTTCAGGTCGAGGGCAACCCGCAGAAGTTCGCGGAACTGATGGGTTTGATGGACACGTTCGAGTTCTGGTTCAACATCGTGACCCCTTGACTGAAATCTGCGGTGTCCGGGCCGTCAGCGCTGACGATCCGGATGCCGCATTCTTCGCAGTGCGTGTTCAGGATGCTTTTTCGGCGTTCTCGGCGCCCTTCTGTATTATTTCGGCGTACAACCCGCTGGCCTTGTCGACGATAGGCTGGAGATCCGGGTAACGGTGCAGGATGCCGGCGAGTTGCTTGCTGTCTTCGCGGACCTGCTGCAGATACTGCAGGTCATAGTCGTTGAGCATCTCGCCCTTGTCGACTTTCTTTTTCAGTTCGATCGCCCGTGGCAGGCGCTGGGTCTGAAACCGCTGCATCAGAGCCACTACGACGCCGTCTGTGTGCCAGGATTCTGCCATCTCGAACCTCCCGCCAGCGTGAAGAAACAACCATGAGTCCGCTAACAGACTCAGAATAACATCGTTTGGATCAGCCATCGGCGGACTCGAACTCGACGCCGGAATTGGCGCTATTTCCGGCCGCCCCGCTTGTAGCCCTCGAACAGGCTGTTCCAGCCATCGCTGCCGCGAGTGATGGAATGCTCGCGATCGAGTTTTGCCAGCGACCTCTGCAGACGCGACAGGTTGGCCATGCACCAGGGTCCCTGGCGCCGGATCCGGCCCTTGTCGAAATCCAAAAGGTGCACACCGCCGTCCTCGTCAAGCAGGATATTGTGGGCGTTGAGGTCCGGATGACAGGCGCCGGCGAGGTGGAAGCGCTTCAACGTACGGCCGATGATCGGCCATGGCATGTCGATCGCTGGGTCTTCGAGCAGTCGTTCGCTCAGTGTCCTTGCGCCGCGAATACGTGCGCTGATCAGGTCGGAGGTATAGGTACCGGCGCGGCGGCGATAGGCGGCGGCGACCGGTCGTGGCACAGGCAGGCCCTGGTCGTGCAGACGGGCGAGCATGCGCCACTCGCGAAACGACCGGACGCGCGACTCCCCGGTCCAGAGATACCTGTCGTTGCTGAGACGAGCGGCCCAGCCACCGCGATAGTAGTGCTTGAGCACCCAGCGATGCTGGCCCTGGCGAATGAACAGGGCACGGCCGCGGCTCGGACCGTCGTTCGAGGATTCCGCGCCCTGTGACTGCCAGAAGTCAGGCTCGAACAGACCGGCGTGAGCATGGAGGCCCAGCGATTCATCGTATAGGATGGCGCCGTCCGGGGTTGCCTCGCATTTTTCTCTCATTTCATGTCCATGTTGCTCGAGCCACCTCCGCGGTCACTCTGCCTGCTTCGACTGTCCGCCCTGGGCGATGTCTGCCACGCATTACCGGTAGTTCGCACGCTGCAACATGCATGGCCTGAGTCGGGTGTTACGTGGATCATCGGACGGACGGAAGCCGCCTTGATGGCGGGTCTCGACGGCGTGGAGTTTATCATCCTGGACAAGGCCGGCGGGATGGCCGCCTATCGCAAGGTCGCGCGGCAACTCGGCGGACGGCGTTTCGATGTTTTGCTTAACATGCATCCGTCTTTGCGCGCCAACCTTGTCAGCCTGCGGATCAGGTCGCCGCGCAAACTCGGGTTTGATCGCGGCCGCGCTAAGGATCAGCAATGGCTTTTCACCAACAGCCGTATCCACGCCGTGTGAGCGGCAACACGTGATGGACAGTTTTTTCGAGTTTGCCGCGGCGCTGGGAGTCGAGGATCGGGTCGAGCGCTGGGATATCCCGATACCGGAAACGGCAAGGAAGTTTGCCAGACAGCATATCGACAGCGCCAGACGGACCGTGGTGCTCAGCCCTTGCGCCGCCGCGCGCTTCAGAAACTTCCGTAACTGGCCGGCGGAGCAGTTTGCGGCATTCGCGGCGCAGCTTGTGGCCACCTATGCGGTCGATGTGGTGCTGACCGGCGGGTCCAGCGACGAGGAGCGCCATGCAGGCGCGCTGATCGAGGCGTCCATCGGCGCTCGCTGCCGAAATCTAATCGGGCGCACATCGCTGAAAGAACTACTGGCGCTGCTGCAGAATGCAGATTTGCTGGTCTGCCCGGATTCCGGCCCGGCACATATGGCGACAGCGGTTAATACGCCGGTGGTTGCGTTGTTCGCGACGACCGATCCGCGCCGGGCTGGGCCGTATCGGTCGCGTGAACTGGTGGTGGATCGATATGACGCCGCATGCCGGCGCTTTCTGGGCAAAACGGCAGACGAAGTTCGCTTTGGCACCCGGGTACGTAATCCCGAGGCCATGAGCCTGATTACGGTCGACGCGGTAATGGAGAAAGTGGCCCGGGTGCTTGGCTGAACTGTGGAAACCTCGGATTGCGGGCGTTGCTGCGGGCGCCTAGACTGGCGCCGGGTACGTCACTTCATTGCGACAGGGACTTTGCAGATGCCTGACAAATCACTTACCGGTGCCGCTTCCGCGCGGTCGGTCGAGGTCCGCAAGCGCGGTTACGATCTTATCCGCGATCCGTTATTGAACAAGGGCACCGGGTTCACACTCGATGAGCGCCGTGCGCTGGGTCTGGACGGTCTTTTGCCGAGCCAGGTCAACGATATCGCACATCAGTGCAAACGCGTGTACACGATGCTTCAGCTCGAACACACGGACTTCGAGAAATACCTTGCCCTCGCCGATCTGCAGGATCGAAACGAGCAACTTTTTTACCGCGTACTCTGCGATCATCTCGAGGACTTTCTGCCGATCGTTTACACGCCAACCGTGGGCGAGGCGACCAGGAGGTTTAGTCAGATTTACCGGCGCGGACGCGGCGTATTCATCACCCCCGAGCACCGCGGCCGGATCGCGAGTGTATTGCGAAGCGCCGCCGCCGGCCGCGATATTCATTTGCTGGTGGTGACCGACAACGAGTCGATTCTGGGTATCGGCGACCAGGGCACCGGCGGGATGGCGATTTCAATCGGCAAGCTCGCGTTATACGTTGCGGGGGCGGGGATCCATCCGCGCAACACGCTGCCCGTTTGCCTCGACGTCGGCACCAATAACCTGGCTTTGCTCGAGGACGATCTTTACGTGGGATGGCCGCATTCCCGTCTGCGCGGTCAGGAGTATGACGCGCTGATCGAGGAGTTTGTCGAGGCTGTGCAAAGCGTTTTTCGGCATCCGCTGGTGCAGTGGGAGGACTTCCGCAAGGAAAAGGCGCTGCGGATTCTCGACCGCTATCGCCACAGCGTTTTGTCTTTCAACGATGACATTCAGGGCACGGGCGCGGTGGCGCTGGCCGGCCTGTACAGCGCTTTGCGCATCACCGGCGGCAAGCTCGCGGAGCAGCGGATCGTTATTGCCGGGGCGGGCGCGGCGGGACTCGGAGTCGCCAGGCAGCTGCGCAGTGCCATCGTTGCCGAGGGCGGCGACCCGCTGGCGGTCGCGGCGCTCGACAGCCGCGGATTGCTGGTCGGTGAAAAATTCTCCGATGCTTACAAGTCGGAGCTCGCGTGGCCGTTCCAGCTTGCGCAGTCATTCGGGCTCGGGGCGCGCGAATCACGCGATCTCGGTTCGGTCGTTGCCGGGTTCAGGCCGACGGTTCTGATCGGCACCTCGGGACAACCCGGGGAGTTCCGCGAGAAAATGATTCGCGAGATGGCGGCTCACACCGAGCGGCCAATCATCTTCCCGTTTTCGAATCCCACTGACCATTCGGAGGCGCGTCCGGCCGATTTGTTGCGCTGGACCCAGGGTCGTGCCCTGGTCGCTACCGGCAGTCCGTTCGATCCGGTAGAGATGGATGGCCGCCGTTTCCTGATCGGGCAGGGCAATAACGTGTTTATTTTCCCTGGTCTCGGTCTGGGCAGCCTGTTGTGCAAGGCCGAGCGTGTCAGCAACAGCATGATTACGGCGGCGGCGCAGGCGCTCGCGCACGCCGTTTCCGTGGACGAACTCGATCTGGGACTGCTGTTCCCGTCGGTCAATCGGCTACGCGAGGTCTCCAGAACGGTGGCCGACGCGGTGATGCGCCAGGCCGGCGACGAGGGGATCGGTCTGCAATACGATGAGGAAGAGCGTCGCCGCATGCTCGACAACGCGATATGGAAACCGGGGTACAGTAAATATATTGCCGCGTGACGCGTGCTTGCGCGCCAGCCCGCGATCGAAACCGGTCAGAACATCTCGGACGAGTCGGGTGACTCTGCCGCCCGTTCCTCGCGGCCGTTGATGAAATCGCCGGTGATCATCTGCCTGTAGGACTGGCCGGGCCCAACCATCGGGTAAACGCCCGCATCGGGATCGATGATGACCTCGAGAAATGCCGGGCCATCGAACTCGATGAACTCGCGAACTACCTCTGCCACGTCGGCCTTGCGATCAAGCCGCCTGGCCCATGGGAACCCGTCCGCCTCGGCCGCCTTGACGAAGTCTTTCTTGTGCAGCGACTTGTCGCTGGCAGCGAGGCGCCCCTTGAAGAAGAGCTTTTGCCACTGCTTGACCATGCCGTCGCCGTAGTTGTTGAGTACCACGACTTTCAGCGGCAGGCCATAGGTTGTCACTGTCTCCAGTTCGCCGAGGTTCATCCGCATGCTGGCGTCGCCGTCGATATCGACCACGACCTTGTCGGGGTGGGCGATCTGGGCGCCGATGGCCGCAGGCAGGCCGAATCCCATGGTTCCCATGCTGCCCGAGGTCAGCCATAGCCGGGTATGTTTGAAGTCGAAATACTGGGCGGCCCACATCTGGTGCTGACCCACACCGGTGCTGATGATCGCCGCGCCGCGCGTATGGCGATTGATTTCCTCGATGATCAGGTACGGCTGGATCAGGTCGCTGTCGCGGTCGTAATTCAAGGCATGTCTTTCTTTCAGCTGCGCGACATGCCCATGCCAGGCGCTCAGGTCGCGGCGAAAACCGGTTCGTTCGCCATAAGCATTCAGGTAGTCCAGCGCCTCTGGCAGCAAACCGACATGATGCCAGTCGACGTTCTTAACCTTGTTGATCTCCGATACATCGATATCGAAATGGGCGATATGGTGTGCCCCGCTGGCGAAACTTTCCGGGTCGCCCGCGACGCGATCGTCAAAACGCGCGCCGACGGCGATCAGGAAATCGCAATCGTCAACGGCATAGTTGGCGAACGCCGTGCCATGCATGCCCAGCATGTGTAGTGACAGCGGTTCGGTTGTATCGATCGCGCCAATCCCCATCAGCGTGGTAACGGCAGGCACACCGAAGCGTTCGGCGAAGCGGCGAAGATGTTCTACCGCATTGCCGTTGATGACGCCGCCGCCGGCATAAATCAACGGTCTCTCGCTCTGCCCCAGCATGGTAAAAAATGCCTCGGCCTTTGCGTCATTCAGCAGGTTGTTCTGCAGTTGATTCATGCGTTGACGATAGCCCGGCACTGGCAGCAGTCCGGTGCCGCTGAATTCCCCGGTCCAGTTCTGCACGTCTTTCGGGATATCGATGACCACCGGCCCCGGGCGCCCGGTCCTCGCTATTTCGAATGCCGTCCGGACAGTCGCCTCGAGCCGGGTCGGGTCCGTCACCAGGAAGACGTGTTTGGCGCAGCCGCCCATGATGCTGGTAACGGGTGCTTCCTGGAACGCATCAGTGCCGATTGCCGCAGTGGGGACCTGGCCGCAAATCACCACGATCGGAATGGAGTCCGCCATGCAGTCGCGGACCGGTGTCACCGTGTTGGTGGCGCCGGGGCCCGATGTCACCATGACCACGCCGACCGCGCCAGTGGCACGGGCATATCCGGCGGCCATAAAGGCCGCGCCCTGTTCGTTCGCGGGGACGATCAGCGACAGCGGCTGCTGGCGCGGGTCGTCGGTGTCCGGGCCATGCTCCGCGTTATAGCGAAACACCGCATCGTAGGTCGGGAGAATGGCCCCGCCGCTGTAACCGAATACGGTATCCACGCCCTCGTCGATGAGCACCTGGACGATGGTTTCAGCACCTGACATCGTTTTGCCCGCCAGCGGATGATCGGGCTGCGGATTCGGTTTATGGTCGTGATACACGCTTTTTCTTCCCTGGACAGCGACCCGTCTTGCCTCGGGCCGGGACGGGCTTTACCCTGTGTGTAGTGCATTGCAGCAAATATCTAGACTAGCAACGCTTTCCGGTCGCCGTCCACCGTTTTGTGCCCACAACCGGCACGATCGCCGGGGCGGCGGCCCATATCACCACAGGGGGCTCCGGCAGCCGTGCGACATATCATCTCCATTCTGTTGCAGAACGAGGCGGGCGCGCTGGCGCGCGTGGCAGGTCTGTTCTCGTCTCGCGGATACAACATCGAGTCCCTTCATGTCGCGCCGACGCACGACCACAGTATTTCGCGCCTGACGCTGGTGACGATGGGTTCTGACGAGGTCATTGAACAGATCTGTAACCAGATGCTGAAACTGGTTGACGTCGTCAATTTGTTCAACATGACCGAGGGCGAACATATCGAGCGTGAGTTGCTGCTGATCAAGGTCAGGGCGACCCCCGAAGGCGGCAAGATGGTCGATGAACTCGTGCGGATGTCCGGCGCGCGCCTGCTCGATGATCGGCCCGGGAGCCTCACGCTGGAACTGACCGCTTCGGGCCCCTCGCTCGACCGCTTCATGGAGCAGGTCGGGCGGCATGGCGAAATTGTCACGGTGGTTCGCAGCGGTACGCTGGCGATCACGCGCGGCGCGGGAAGTCTGGAGCAGAATTCCGGCTGAAACAGCCGGCGCAGGCCCGTCCATCCGGTTTCACCGATGGATTTGCGGGCGCATCGGGGGCAATGGGCGAGCGCCGGGGTGTAGTACTAGCCGAGTCTGCCGACGAGCCAGCCGATCAGACTGACAAACCCCATGGTGCAGGCAATTGCCAGGGTCAGCACGGAAGTTTCGATTTCTTCGTGTTTTCTTCGCGATAGATCACTGCGTCTCCTGTTTCCTGGCGCGCTCCGCTGCCTGGGGCGCGACCGCGGAATTTCGCTTTTCTGCAGGGTTAGACGCGTCGCGGTTGCAAATCCTTCGCTGCAGACCCTCGTGGAAACAGGATCGAAGCGGCGCGGGAGCCGTGCGCGGTAGCGCGGCAGATCGATTTGGATAGCAGCGGCCGGGTCAGCCGTCGCAAAATCGGGCGCACGTTTTTCGAAATTCGCGCGTACCGCTTCGAGCTGGTTGGGCCGGCCGATCAGGCCCATCTGCGCCTCGGCCTCCAGTTTCAGTCCCAGCCCGGTATCGGCATGCCAGGCGGCATTGAGCAGCCGCTTTGCCGCGCGGATCGCATCGGGCGAACGCGCTGCGATCTCCTGCGCGAGCTGGATAGCCGCGGCGAGCGGGTCCTCGCATATCCGGGTGGCGAGTCCCAGCCGGACAGCTTCATCCGCGTCGACGGTACGTCCGGTGAAAGTGAGTTCTTTGCATACATCGAGCCCGACCAGGTTCTTTAGCGTCTGGGTGCCGCTCATATCGGGCACGAGTCCCCATTTGATTTCCATGATCGACATCTGCGTGTCGCCGGCGATCAGGCGAATATCGGCGCCAAGCGCTACCTGCAGACCGCCGCCGAAGACGTTGCCGTGCAGCGCCGCGATTACCGGCACCGGCACTTCCTGCCACGCGATACCCACCCTTTGTGCCAGGTTGGCGGTTTCGCCATCGGCCTTTTCGATCAGTTGTCGGGCCAGATCCGGCTGGTGCATGAAGGCCTTTACATCGATCCCGGCGCAAAAGCCGCGGCCGGCGCCGGTCAGCACGACGGCGCGCAACGTCTCGCCTGGCCGCAAGCGTCGTGGCCGCGTCGTCGAGTGCGCGAAACATCGGCAGATCGAGAGCGTTGTATTTCTCGGCACGGTTCAATGTGACACTCGCGATGTGATTCTCAAACGCGATGTCGAGCCTGTCTTCCATGTCCGGTCTCCGTGTCGTGTCGGGTGCCGTGCGCGCTCACTCGGCGCTGCTGCGAGCCGCTATACTTGGCCGACTCAGCGTGGAGGTCAACCCGTGACCCTGCAATTCAGGATAGTGCCGGTCACCGGTTTCGAGCAGAACTGTTCGCTGATCTGGTGCGACGAAAGCAAGGTGGCGGCAGTCGTCGATCCAGGCGGCGATCTCGACCGCATCGATGCGCAGGTGCGCGAGGTGGGTGTCGAGGTCCGGCAGATACTGCTGACCCATGGCCACTGCGATCACGCCGGCGCCGTGGCGGACCTTGCCGAGCGCGACGGACTCCCGGTCATCGGGCCGCATCTGGACGACCGGTTCTGGATCGACTCTTTGCCGCAGCAAAGCAAAATGTTCGGACTGCCGCCGGCGCGCGCGTTCCGGCCCTGACAGGTGGCTGGCCGAGGGCGACACGGTCGAAGTCGGCAAGGTCGGCCTGGAGGTGCTGCATTGTCCCGGACATACCCCCGGCCATGTCGTTTTTCATGCTCCGGTGCACCAGATACTGTGGGTCGGCGACGTACTGTTTCAGGGGTCGATCGGACGGACGGATTTTCCGCGCGGAGATATGCCGATGCTGTTGAATTCGATCCGCACCCGGCTGCTCGTGATGGATGACGCAACCCGTTTCGTGCCGGGGCACGGTCCGATGTCCACGATCGGCCGCGAACGGCGTACAAATCCATTCCTGACAAGCCTGGCCACGACCGGGTAGGAGATACCGATGGATCTGGACCGCCTCGCTAACATCGCCGAGATTACCGGCGTAATTCTCGTCATCGGCGGTTTCGGTTTTGCGATCGTGCAATTGGCGGCGATCCGGCGCCAACGCAAAGAGATCGCGGCGATCGAACTGCTGAAGTCATTCGCCAGCCCGGAATTTGCCCGTGCGATTCGCCTCCTGCTGACGCTTCCGGAAAACGCGACGGCGGAACAGTTGCGTGGCGCCGGCGGGGAGGTGGAAGACGCCGCGATGCAGGTCAGCCTGACCCTCGAAGGGGTCGCGATCATGGTGCATCGTCGGATCGTCGATATCGACATGGTCTGGGAACTGATGGGTGGCCTGGTACTCGCGGTGTGGTCGCGTATCGGCCTTCTCGCGGAAGCCATCCGCGGGGACCATAAACGCGACAAGTTCTGCGAATGGCTGCAGTGGCTCGCCGCCCGGCTCACCGAGTTGGAGGAAAAACGTGGATCGGAGCCGGCATTTTTGCATTATCGCAACTGGAAACCCTGACCGGGAACACCGTCTTACCGGGCGCTGCGGGTCAGCGCCGGCTGATTGCAACGGCGACCATGTCCATGCCCGGGTTCGCGTCCGACAGGCCGGCATTGGAGGTGTGCTGAATTCTCAACGCAACATTCCAGTGTTAAAGCGCCGTCCCACCGCCAGCGCCGACGCAAACTGAAAATGCGATCCCATGTCCTCGCCGTCGTAGTGGGTGCGGCTGAGTAGCGTCGGGTTGATCGAGAATTCGATGAACATTCGCGAGCCACCAATGTCGTCGAAGCCCCAGATCGGGCCGCCGGAGACCAGCGCCGCCCAGTCGCCATTCGCATAGATCGCGCCGACCGCAAGCTCGCTCCTCTTGCTCCCGAGAAAGCGGATTGGCGGCAGATCGTATGCCAGTACACCCGCAAATGTGGAGTCGAATTTCTGCACGGCGTAGGCGAGGCGGTATTCGTCGGAGGGCAGGGCGCTTTCCGCGGCGTGCGCGGAGGCATATCCGATGGCCAGCAAAAATGCGCCAATCCCGGTCCGCCGGATGGCCTGCAACAGAGCCGGTCGGAGCGATTTCAGACAGCGATCAGAGAAGTTCATGGCAACTCCCCGGCACACCGCCCGCGAGAGGTGCTCCCGTATTTGTAAAAAGTCATTTCAGCCCCTGAATTTTCCAGAGGTTATGCTATATTGCGCACGACACTGACCGGCGTAAGTGATCAAATAAAGCGCATCGTCGCGGGCGACAATAACAGAGAGGATCCCGGCAAGCATGTTCCGAGGGCGAATCGATACGGCGGCGATGCTGAAGAGCTGTCTTTTGCTTCTGGCCGGGCTGACCAGCGGCGGTGTCTTTGCGCAGAGTGCGGATAATGCGCCGAAAGACACCTATCCTTACCCGATCAAGGATCCGTTCACCGCGACCGTCATTGGTACCCCGGAACCGCTGCGATACCCGTTGCCCGACATCGATGATGTTTCGGCGAGGCTGCGGGTAGTCAAGGTGCTCGATCGCAAACCGCCCGATAACTTCTGGCACATGCGCGGTCTGAGCTACACGTTTCTTTCGGCGGGTCGCCGCGCCGCTCCGCTGATTTTCGTTATTGCCGGCACCGGCGCCGGCCATGACGGATCCAGTACGCTGACGCTGGCGCGGGCATTCCACAAAGCCGGGATGCATGTCATTACGATGTCGTCGCCGACTTTCTCCAACTTTATCGTCAGCGCATCGTCCAACGGCGTGCCGGGTCTGCCCGACGACGATTCCGTTGATTTGTACCGGGCGATGAAAGCCGCCTATGAGCGTGAGAAGAAGCGCATCAAGGTGTCGGAGTTCTACGTCACCGGCTACAGCCTCGGCGGCATGCATGCCGCGTTCGTTGGCTACCAGGATAGTAAACAATCGTATTTCAATTTCAAAAAAATCCTGATGATCAATCCGCCGGTGAATCTGTTCAATTCGGTACAGATTCTCGACTGGCTGGTCACCGAGGTATTCCCGACTCGCGAAGATTTCCAGGTTTTCTACCAGAACCTGATGAGCGAGATCACCGACGTTTACACCAATAACCCGCGGCTCAAGTTCAACGACGAATTCCTGTATGCCCTTGCCGCAACGTATCCGCCCGGGCAACTGGAGATGAAAGGGCTTATCGGGCTAGCGTTCCGCTTCTCCGCGACCAACATGATTTTCTCATCCGACATGGTGACGCGTTGGGGATACCTGGTGCCACCCGACGCGGATATTAACCGGCGCACCCGAATTGGCATCTTCCAGCGCACCGGTAACAACAAGAGCAGTTTTACCCAGTACTTCCGCGACTACCTGTTGCCGTATTACGGCGAGAGAAACCCGGGCGTCACCGAGGAACAGCTGCTGTTCCGGGCCAGCCTGCAGAGCATCCAGGAATACATTGCGGACGCCAGGCACATCGCGGTGATCGGCAATCTCGACGATATTATCCTGGCGCCCGGCGAGGTCCAGTATCTGCAGGGTTTGTTTGGTCCGGACAGGTCGACATTCTTTCCTCGTGGCGGTCATCTCGGCAATATGCCGGAGCGGATTTTCATGACCAATGTCGTTGAATACTTCCAGGGTCCGGTGCAATGAGGTTGCGGATTCCCGAGCTGATCAAAAAGATTGCGCTTCTGCTGGCGTGTGCGCTGGCGGTAACGGGTTGTGCCTCGAACAGGGAAATCGAATACACAATCCCGGCACGTGTCGCGCCGGTCCCGGACGAAGGCTGGTCGATGATGAAGGCCAACGATCCGTGGAACGGCATGAACCGCAGTTTTTACAATTTCAACTACCGCCTTGACCGCTGGGTTCTGCTGCCCGCCGTACGCGGGTATCGTGCGATCACACCCGATCCGCTGGAGCGCGGCATCACGAATTTCTTCGCGAACATTCGCGAGGTCAATTATTTTATTAACTCGGTGTTCCAGCTCGCGCCACGCAAGGCCGGCAATGCGGCGCTTCGTTTCGGCATGAACTCGACCATTGGTCTGCTCGGCTTTACCGATCCCGCCGGTGCGATGGGATTTACGCCGATGCCCGAGGATCTTGGCCAGACCTTTGGTTACTGGGGTGTGCCGGCCGGGCCGTATTTCGTCATGCCGTTTCTCGGACCTTCGACAGTACGCGATGCCCCGGGCACGATTATCGAGTTCTTCTGGTACGGTCTTTTCGCGCCGAAAGTCTTCCGCAATTTCTGGGGGAATCCGGCGGTTACAGCGCTACGCGTTGTCGATACCCGCAAAAACGTTCCGTTCCGCTACTACCAGACCGGTTCGCCGTTTGAGTATGAGTTCGTGCGCTTCCTTTATCTGACCTACCGCGAACTGGAGATCGCCCGCTAGGCGCAGCCCCGTGTGCCGCGCGCCGTGAACCGGATCAGCAGCCTGGGGCGAAACATCCTTTTGCGGTGGTTATGCGTTGCCGCGCTGGTTGCGCCGGTTGGCGTCGCCGCTGATTCCGCCGCTTGCGCCAGCCCTGATCAAGGACGCCCCTCGATCGGTCTTGTTTTGAGCGGTGGCGGTGCGCGCGGCGCCGCTCATGTCGGCGTCCTCAAAGTCCTCGAAGAAATGCGTGTGCCGGTCGACTGTATTGCGGCGACCAGCTTCGGCGCAATCGTCGGCGGTCTGTATGCGGCGGGGATGCCGGTCGCGAAGATCGAAAAGACGCTGGCCGAAATCGAGTGGAGCGCGGTTTTCAACGACCGGCTCGATCGTGACAACCGGCCGTACCGGCGCAAGCGCGACGATGACCTGTGGCTGGTCAAGGGCCGGGTCGGTGTACGCGACGGCGAACTGCGATTTCCGACCGGCTTGATCCAGGGACAGAAGATTCGCGGGATATTGTCGCGCTATACGATGCCGGTTGCCGGCGTACGCGATTTCGACCTGCTGCCGATTCCGTTTCGCGCGGTGGCCACGGATATTGTCAACGGCGACGAGGCGGTGCTGAGTGGCGGCGTTCTCGCCGATGCGATCCATGCGAGCATGGCGATTCCCGCCATTTTTGCCCCCGTCGAAATCGATGGCCGGCTACTGGTTGACGGCGGCGTTTCCAACAATCTGCCCGTCAGCGTTGCGCGCGCGATGGGTGCAGAGGTCATAATCGCGGTCGACATCAGCACCCAGCTCTATCAGCGTGAACAACTCGATTCGCTGCTGGCGATTACCGACCAGCTCAGCAATTTCCTGACCCGCCGCAATACGGAACGCCAACTCGAGGAATTGCGTGAGCAGGACATACTGCTGCTCCCGGACATGGGCGATGTGACGAGCGCGAGCTTCGACCGCATTGGCAAGGCGGTGCCGCCTGGCGCGGACGCGGCGCGGGCTGCCGCGAATGAGTTGCAGAGCCTTGCGCTGGCAGAGACCGAATGGGAAGCGTTTGTCGCGGCGCGCAGCCAGCCGTCTGCGCAGCGTCCGGTCATCCGCAGCGTGCAAATCGACAATCGGTCGGGCCTCTCCGACCAACTGCTGGTCACGCGTGCAGAAGTCGAGACCGGTGCTCCACTCGATGTGCTGGACCTGCAACGAAGCGTAGACCGGATCTACGGCCTCGAACTTTTTGACGAGGTTTCCTACCGGGTCGATGACCGTACGGATGAGACAGGATCGGATCTGACCCTGGCGGTCAAACCGAGGTCATGGGGCCCCGGATACCTGCAGCTAGGGACGCGAATGTCGGGGAGTTTTGACGGCGACGATGTCTTCGATCTTGGCGCAAGCTACCTGCGCACCTCGGTCAATGCGTGGAATGGCGAATGGCGTGCCGGCGGTTCGGTCGGTGACGAGCCGGGGCTGTTCTTCGATTTTTACCAACCGCTCGGGGTGCGATCCGCAGTATTTGTCGAACCCTTGGTGTTTTACGGCAGGCGCAACGTAAATATCTTTGATGAACAGGGTAAAGTGCTCGGGGCCACCCGGGTGAAGGAGGGCGGCATTGTGCTCTCCGGCGGCCTGGAGGTCGGCGACTGGGGCGAGTTGCGGGCCGGCTGGCGTCGCGTGTTTGGCGAAAATGATACCCGCTTTGGCGATCCGGCTATTCCGGCGGGAAATTTCGATGATGGATCGTTGTTTGTCCGCGCGTCCGTTGACGAGATTGACGATTTCTATTTTCCGTCACGCGGGGTCGACGGTTTCCTGGAGTATCGCCGCTCGCGGTCTGATTATGGTTCGGACGACGCATTCGAACAGGTGTTGTTTCATGGCAGGGTTGCGGCATCGCGCGGTTCCGCGAGTGTCCGGCTGACCGCCGACTACATGTCTACGCCCAGTGGCAAGGCGCCGCCGCAGAACCTGTTCCGTGCCGGAGGCCTGTTCCGGTTGTCGGGTTACGAACTGAACGAGCTGTCCGGACAACACTATACCCAGGTCGCGCTGATTCCGTCCTACAAGATCGCCGACTTCCGGCTTTTGCCCGTCTATGTGGGCGCCTCGCTCGAAATTGGCAATGTCTGGCAGAATGAGGACGATATCGGTTTGGATGACACGCTGACTGCAGGTAGTTTGTGGATTGGCGCCGATACGCCTCTGGGTCCCGCACATATTGCGTTTGGCGTGGCAGAGGGGGGGCGCGAGAGCTTCTATCTGTTTCTTGGGCCGGTGCGGTAGCGGAGATGGCGGACGACACCAGGGCCTTCCAGGATTTCTATCCGGATCATCTGGCGCATTGCTATGGTTGCGGCAGGCTCAACACGCAAGGACTGCGGCTGCGTAGTTTCTGGCACGGTGAGGACAGCGTCGCCCGTTTTACTCCACGTTGTGAGCACATTGCAGTGCCGGGCTATGTCTATGGCGGTCTGATTGCGTCACTGATCGATTGTCACGGAACGGGCACCGCGGCGGCGGCGGCCTACCGCCGTCAAAACAGATCGATGGACAGCGAGCCAGCGCTACGGTTTGTGACGGCAGCGCTGCATGTCGATTACCTGAGGCCAACGCCGCTCGGCCCCGAGCTAAAATTGCGCGGAAAAGTCGCGGAGATCGGGGAGCGCAAGGTGGTAGTGGCTATAACGGTCGGCGTCGATGACGAGATTCGTGCGCGCGGGCGCGTAGTCGCGGTAATGCTGGCGGATGGAATAATGGACTGACCGCCCGGCGGACGATTGGCACGGCCGTTTTACCTCGCGCTGGCGAGCCGGATCAGTATCTGGGCCAGCTCGCCGGAAGCATCCTCCTGCAGGAAATGCCCGGCATCACGAACGGTCGTGTGCGGCTGGCCTGCCGCGCCGGGCACTATCTCCTGGAAGAGTTTGTCGCCGCCACGCGTAATCGGGTCGCCGTCGCTGAACGCGGTAATCAACGGGCGCTCGAAGCCGGCGAGTACCCGCCATGCCATGCGATTGGCGTCCGCCGCCGGGTCGTCGCGGCGGGTGGGGACCAGCTGGGGGAATGCGCGCGCGCCGGCCTTGTAAGTCTCGTCCGGGAACGGCGCGTCGTAAGCGGCCGCGACTGCAGGATCGAGCTTTTTTGCACACATCCTGGCGACGATGGCGCCGACCGGGAACCGCGGCGTATCCCGGGCAAAGGTTTGCCATTGCAGAAATGCATCGGAAACGGCGTGATCGCCGGTCGGCAGACCGGTATTGGCGACAACCACACCCGAGAAACTTTCCGGGTTGTCGGCCAGCACGCGCAGTCCAAGCAGACCGCCCCAGTCCTGTGCGAACAGCGTGATTCTCGCTGCCTGCAGGGAGTGCACCAGTTCACCGAGCCAGCCGACATGGGCGGCGTAGCTGTAGTGATCAACGCGAGTCGGCTTGTCCGAGCGTCCGAAACCGATCAGGTCGGGCGCCACGACGCGCAGTCCCGCGCTCAGCAACGGCGCGATCATGTTGCGATAAAGAAAGCTCCAGGTCGGCTCACCATGTAGCAGCAACACCAGATCGCTGCTGCGTGGACCCTCATCGATGTAGGCCATACGCAGGGTGTCGCCGTCGCCGGCTGCGACATCGACGTAATGCGGTGAGTAGTCAAAGTCTGGCAGGTTGTCGAAACGTTCTTCTGGCGTGCGCAGAAAGTCCATGGTGAGTTCGGGATCAGCCGCGCTCGCGTGCGGCGAGGGCGCCAAGACCGCGGATCGCCCAGCGCGGCGCGAGTTGGGTCAGCGTGGTAAAGCCCCTGTTGGTCAGGCCGGTGACATGAACCGGGTCGCCGCTCATCATCGCCGCATACCCCTGCGCGGCGACACGCTCTGGCGGCATCACCATCAACGCGCGAAACGCTTCGTTGCGGCCGGTTTTTTGCTCGCCTTTTTCCAGCATCTCGGTGTCGGTGAATCCAGGACAAAGCGCCGTGACGGTGACGCCGGTACCGGCGAGTTCCGCGCTCAGACCCTCGGAGAAACTCAGCACGAATGCCTTGCTGGCGGCATAAAGCGACATCAATGGCATTGGCTGAAACGCCGCGATCGACGCAAGGTTCATTATCCGGCCGCTGCCGGCGGTGACCATTGGCGGGAGGAAAAGCCGGGTCATTTCCGCGAGGTTGACGACATTGAGGTGCAGCAAGGTAGATATTTGCGCTGGCTTCATATTGCGGTAGCGGCCGGAAAAGGCCACGCCGGCATTATTGACCAGTGCTCCCACCCTCAGGTCTCGTTCCTCAACCTCATCGAACAATGCCTGGGCGGCGCCGTCTGCCGCGAGATCCATCGCGATCGGTGTAGCCACAATCCCATGTTTCCCGCTCAGGCTGCGCGCCAGAGAAACCAGTTTCTGCTTGCGCCGCGCAACCAGAATCAGGTCGTGGCCGTTAGCGGCAAAGACTTTTGCGAGTTCATGGCCGATACCGGCCGAGGCACCGCTGATTAGCGCGGTGTGTTTGACGTTTTCGGGACTCATCCGTGGGCTCCCTCAAAGGAATGCGCAGCTGGCGTGACCAGCTGCCGAGCGAGGGCCGCGCAAAGTAGCGCAGCGCCTGGTAGCGGCAGAGCGCGTGCTATTCGGGCAGAGCCTGGATGCGAAAGACCGCGAGCAGAAGCGGGTTGGGTTCCATCTCGAACTCACCAAACCATTTGCGGTAAAGCGCCAGGATCTGATTGGTGCCAAAAGTCCGGGCCAGCGCGCGGTTAACCGCCAGGCGGAAATCGGGATCGCCACGACGAATCACGAGACCGTAGGGCTCGTAAGAGAACAGGTCCTCTGCAAGATCGTATTTGGCCCGATCGGCCACCTTGAGAACCTGGCCGCGCAACACTATCTGGTCGGCTGCATAGGCGTCGATTTCGCCGCTATCCAGCATCTTCATGCCGTCTGCGTGAGATTCCACCGCGCGGACGTCGGCCTGGACGAGCTTGAGCCACAGGTATTTCTCCAGCGCGGCCTCGGTGGTCGTGCCTTTGCTGACTGCAATGCGTTTGCCATTCAGGTCGGATGCAGATCTTACATCGGAGGCTTTGAGCGTCACGAAACTGCCGCCGGTGACAAATGTAATCAGGCTGAAATCGACCATTTCCTGGCGCGACAGCGTATTGGTCGTTGCGCCGCACTCGATGTCGACCTTGCCGTTGGCAACGTCTTCCATCCGCGCTTCCGACGACACCGGTATCCACTCAACCTGCAACTCATCCATTTCGAGTTGTTTTTGAATCGATTGCGCGACGGCCTTGCAAAGGTCCACCGAGTAGCCGGCCGCCTCGCCGTCCTCGACGAATGCAAACGGTGGCGTGTTTTCGCGATAACCGAGCTTTATCTTGCCGGTGGAGCGAATGGTGTCCAGTGTCCCCGCGGCAAAAGCAGCGGCCGGCACTCCGGCCATCAGGCTGAGAGCCAGGGTCAGCGTCAGAAAACGTCGCATGTTGTCGTCCCTTTTTACTTGGTAGCGGGAGGGGTCAGGTCGATGAGCGCCCGCCGCCGGATTGTCGAGTCGTCTAGCATAACCTGAAAGGCTTGCGGGTCAAGAAAGTGTGGTGAAATCCACCGTGGCAGAAGGGCTGTTGCACGCTGGAAAATTGGTCGCTGGCATGGCGGTGGGTGTAGGCCGTACCCTGGGGTGTTACGCGGAAAAGCGCTGAATCCGGCCGTGTTGCGCTACATTCTTTGGCGTATCCTGGCCGGTTCGACCAATGCGGCCAGGCAAACGGGCCCCGACGAGGCCCGTCCGGTTGACGGTACAGGTCGAGCGGTTACGGCAGGGTGCAGTTGCCAAACAGTACGAAAGCGATCTCCTCACCGGCAACGGTCGCGCTCATCTCGCCGGTATTGGTCACTACCGTGACGACCCAGCCGCGCAAATCTTCGAAGCCATGCATGACCAGCACGTTTTCCTTTTGTGCGCTGTGAAGAATCTCCGAGTCCCGCGGTTCATGGTCGGTCTGAGCGATCAGCGACTTTTTCTTCAGGTCGACCCGCAAAAACTCCGGCGCGCGCGTGGCCCGCGTGGTCTCGTGCGAGCAGCCTTCCTTCTCATAACACTCCAGCACTTCGGTCACCGCGCAGATAAATGGCTGGGAGCCGTCGAATTTCTCCGCCGCGGCCAGTAAAGGCAGACTGAGCACAGCAGCGCCGAGAACCAAAACCAAACGTCTGAAAATCATTTTGCTGACTCCTCAGGATTACTTGACCGTGTAGCCGCGACCTTCCAGGCATGCGGCGTAAGCGCGGTTGTATTCGTTACGGCGTTGCGCATATTGCTGCGCCTGCTGCTGTTCCCATTGCTGCCGGTCTTTGTTCGAACTTGCCCGCCTGGCGCCGCCGGTCAGGCCTCCCAGTGCTCCGCCAATCAGTGCTCCCTGCTTGGTGTCCCCGGCAATTGCACCAACCAACGCGCCCGCGGCGGCGCCGCCTAAGGCGCCGCGACCGGCGCCGCCTTTCTGCTCGGGCTCCGCCGAGCTTGCGCGTGGCACCTCCATCGGATCGAAACCGGTGCGGTCCCTGGCCCAGGTGTAGCATTGAAACTGGTCCTGTTCCTGCTGATCGCTCGATTGCCCCTTGGCCGGGTAGATCACGAGATCCTGCGCCGAGAGCGTTGCACCGACCAGCAGCGCGGTCGCGGCAAAGCCTGCTCGCATCAAAAAACGCGTCATGTTTTCCTCCGGTATGCGGAAGCCGGGGTGATACCGCCGGCGTTGAGAATCTGGTCCCGACAGAACAGTCGGCCACAACGGCTGACACAAATCGACCGGGAAGCCTTTAATTGGACGATTTTGCCGGGTTGGGACGCGCCCCGCAAGCTATTGCAAGGCCCAGGATTGCGCGTCGCAAGGGTTTCGCGGTGCGGTGAGGAGGGGCGTTTGCAGCGGGTCTATACTGAGTCCCCAAGCGTGGTTTCGGGCAGAGCATGGTTACCGGTCCAAACGATCAGGCATTCCTCCCCGCTCATGAACTTGGCCGGCTGATACGCGAGCGCGAGCTGAGTGCCGTTGAGGCGGTGCAGCTTTACCTCGATCGCATTGACCGGCTCAACCCTTCACTGAACGCGGTCGTTACCGTTCAGGCCGAGGCGGCGCTGAAGCGGGCCGAGCAGGCCGATCGCGCGTTGTCCCGCGGCGTCGTTTGGGGTCTGTTCCACGGTGTACCGATAACGATCAAGGACTGTTTCGAGACTGCGGGCTTGCGCACGACCTGCGGATTCCCCCGATTTTCCGGACATGTACCGGCGGCGGATGCGACGGTAGTCAATCGTCTTTGCCACGCCGGCGCGATCGTGCTCGGAAAGACCAATGTCCCGCCGCTCGCGGCTGACTATCAGACCGACAATCCGGTATTCGGCCGGAGCAACAATCCCTGGAATACTGCGTGCACGCCGGGCGGCAGCAGCGGCGGCAGCGCCGCGGCGGTGGCCGCCGGTCTGTCGGCGCTGGATATTGGCAGCGATCTCGGCGGGTCGATCCGTGTGCCCGCGCATTTCTGCGGAGTGTATGGCTTCAAACCCACCGAACATCGAGTGTCTTCGGCCGGCCACCTCCCGGATGCCGATTTACCCGGCATGAGCGGGGTCAGGGCGAGTTTGCGCCACCAGGGGGCGTATGGCCCGATCGCGAGATCTATTCAGGATCTGCGTCTTGCTTTGCAGGTCATTGAGGGACCCGATCCGCTTGCACCGGCGGTTCCGCCAGTCAACTCAATTGAAAGCAGCGCGTCCCGGCCGCGTCATCTGCGCATTGCATGGACCGACAGACTCGGCGGCGTCGCGGTCGGCAAAGCAACATCCGATGCCCTTGCCGCTTTCGCCAGGCGTCTGGGCGCGACCGGGTGCGAAGTTCAACGGGCCGCGCCTTCGAACTGGAATCTTGGCGAAGTGTGGGAGACCTGGGGCGAGATAGCCGGAGCCGAAATCGGGGTTGCCTGCCCCGCGCTGGTACGCGGATTTCTGCGGTTCGATTTGTGGCGCTCGCCGGATCGATCTTCGATGCGGCGTGGACTGTTGCGCGGCCTGCGCCTAAATTTGCACCGTTACATGAAGGCGCTCGCGCGGCGTGACCGGCTCATCGCCACGCTCGAACGGTTTCTCGGCGAGTGGGATTGCTGGCTTTGCCCGGTCACCTCGGGACCGGCCTTTACCCACCGCAAGAGTGGTTCGAAAATCGAAATAGATGGTCGGCCGGTCGATTATTTCGATGCGGCGGCCGCGCACACCACCCCGTTCAATCTGACCGGGAACCCGGTTCTGGTGATGCCGTTAGCCAAATCGAGCGAGGGGCTGCCGATAGGTGTTCAGGTTGTGGCCCAGCGCTGGACAGACGAGCGTTTGCTGGCTATCGGAGAGTTGCTTGACTCGCAGGCCGCGGGATATGTCGCACCACCCCACTCTGTAGACGACTGACCGCTTCGAGATACTCTGCCCGCGATGGGGATGTCGGCAATTGCCGCATCGGGTATGGACGCGATGAGAGCCGCAGCGATACTCTTGACGGAATTACTTGATGTCGCTGCGACTTGCAGGTTCGTGGCGCGGAATGGCCGGTAGCGCTACCGGGCCTCGACGCGGGAACAGTCCATGGCAGTCAGAGAACCAATCACCGAATTCGACACCCATACGGTTACCAATCAGCCACCGCCGCTGGAACAGTACAATGCTTATCTGGCCGATAGCGTCCTGCGCGAAGCCGTTGAGCGCGAGGGAGGCGGCTGGGCGGATCAGCGACTGCGCGATTTCGGTGCCCAGACCGGCGCTGCCGAGATCCAGGAACTGGCCGCTGCGGCGAATCGTCATGTGCCCGAGTTCAGGCCGTTTGACCGTTTTGGCCAGCGCATCGACGAGGTGGTGTTTCACCCGGCCTATCATCGATTGATGGACATCGCGGTGAGCAGCGAACTGCCTTCGATCGCCTGGACCGCGAATCGCAGCGGCTCGCATATTGCTCATGTGGCGCTGACCTATCTCTTCTATCAGGTGGAGCAGGGCGTCAACTGTCCGTTGGCGATGACCTATGCCGCCATTCCGTCGTTACGCCGCCAACCGGAGCTGGCCGCCGAATGGGAACCTCGCCTGTTGTCCACCGACTACGATCCCCGTTGTGTACCGGCGGCCGAAAAACGCGGTGCCCAGATCGGCATGGCAATGACCGAGAAACAGGGCGGCTCGGATGTGCGCGCCAACACGACCCGGGCGATTCACAGTGGCGAGGGTGATGCCTACCTGCTTACAGGCCATAAGTGGTTTTGTTCGGCGCCGATGTGCGATGCATTTCTGACCCTCGCTCAGACCGAGGCCGGGCCAACCTGTTTCCTCGTGCCACGCTGGCGTCCGGACGGCAGCCGCAACCCGTTCCAAATCCAGCGGCTTAAGGACAAGCTCGGTGACCGCTCCAACGCGTCGAGCGAGATCGAATACCGCGGCACCTGGGCCCAGCGGGTCGGCCAAGAGGGGCGCGGGATACGCGCGATCATGGATATGGTTCACCATACCCGGCTCGAATGTACCACCGCGCCAGCCGCGCTGATGCGCCAGGCGACGGTGCAGGCTTTGCATCATGCACACAACCGCAGCACGTTCGGCCGCAAACTGGTCGAGCATCAGCTGATGCGAAACGTGTTGGCAGACCTCGCGGTGGAATCGGAGGCGGCAACGGCGCTGGCGCTGAGAGTAGCGCGAGCATTCGATGAAGCTCATCACGGCGAGTCCGGCGAGTCCTTCTCGCGGCTTGCGGTTGCGGTCAGCAAGTACTGGTTGAACAAACGGGTTACCGCCCATGTGGTTGAAGCCATGGAGTGTCTCGGCGGCGCGGGCTACGTCGAGGAGTCAGTAATGCCGCGGTTGTACAGACAGGCGCCGCTCAACGGAATCTGGGAAGGTTCGGGTAACGTGATCTGTCTTGACGTGTTGCGGACCATAGCGCGCGAGCCCGACTCGCTGGAGCGATTCATGAGCGAATTGTCTCTGGCTCGTGGCGGTGACGATCGGCTCGATATGGCGATTGCTGGTCTGGAGAAGGTGCTGGACGACCGCGCCGGGCTGGAGCCGAACGCGCGCCGGGTGGTAGAGCTGATGGCGGTCACGCTGCAGGGCTCGCTGCTGGTGCAATTTGCGCCCGAGGCGGTTGCTGATGCCTTTTGCGCAACCCGGCTCGGTGGCGACTGGGGTCTGGCCTATGGCACCCTGCCATCTGATGCGCCGGTGGATTATCTGATTGACAGAGCCTGGCCGACCGGTTTTTAGGCGCTTGCCGATACACGACTTGTCCGGGGAGTTCGAATGACAATGGTGACGCCGTCGGGCGAGCAGTGGTCCTCGAGGTTTGCCTTTATCCTCGCCGCGGTGGGCGCTGCCGTCGGTCTCGGGAATGTGTGGAAATTCCCCTACACCGCTGGCAATAGCGGCGGCAGCGCATTTGTACTTGTTTACCTGATAGCGGTAATGCTGGTGGCGCTGCCGATCCTGATTGTCGAGTTGACGATCGGGCGCAAGGGGCGGCGCAGTCCGCCCGAGTCGGTCGCGGCGGTGGCCGAGCAAAACGGTCGCAGCCGTCGCTGGGGCTGGGTCGGATGGCTCGGTCCGCTTGCGGCCTTTCTCGTGCTGTCGTTTTACAGTGTCATCGGTGGCTGGGTCATGGCCTACGTGCCGAAAGCGATGAGCGGCGCGTTTGCCGCCGCCGACGCCGACGCTGTGGGCGCGGTATTTGGCGCCATGCTCAGCCAGCCGCTGACCATGCTGTTGTGGCATACGTTCTTCATGGCGTTGACCGTGATGATTGTCAGTGCCGGAGTGCGCAAGGGCCTGGAGCGTGTCGTGGACTTGCTGATGCCGGCGCTGGTGCTGATGTTGTTCGTGCTGGTGGGCTATGCGCTTTATGCCGGTGATGCGGCTGGTGCAATCAAATTCCTGTTTTCGGCGGATTTTTCCGCAATCACCCCGGAGGTAGTGCTTGCCGCGGTGGGCCAGGCGTTGTTCTCTACCGCGGTCGGTGCCGGTGCGATGATGGCTTACGGTGCCTATTTGCCACAATCCGTGTCGATCCCGCGAGTCTCGTTGATCGTGGTGCTTGCCGATACGTTCGTTGCCCTGATGGCCGGGCTGATCGTATTCCCGCTCGTGTTTGCCAACGGCCTCGATCCGGCCGAGGGTCCCGGCCTTGTGTTTGTCAGCCTGCCGCTGGCATTCGGGCACATGCCTGCCGGAAGTTTCTTTGCCGCTTTTTTCTTCGTCCTTTTGTTCTTTGCCGCGATTACATCATCGATTTCGATGCTCGAGCCTATCGTTGCCTGGGCGCGTGAGCGCCTCGGAATGCAACGCAAGATGTCGGCGCTGATCGCCGGCGGTCTCGCCTGGGCAATCGGTCTGTTCACCGTGCTGTCTTTCAACATCTGGAGCGATGTTTATCCGCTCGACCGGTTCAGGACGTTCTCCGGCAAAACCATCTTTGATCTTCTCGACTACCTGGTTTCGAATATGCTGTTGCCTTTGTCGGCAATGCTGTTGGCACTGTTCGCCGGATGGCTGATGTCCGGTGAATCAGTGCGGCAGGAACTGGGCTGGCGGGACGGTGCGATGTTCCGGTTGTGGCGCTGGTCGGTTCGGCTGATCGCCCCATTGGCAGTGGCGCTGGTATTTCTGACAAACCTGGCCTGAAAAGGAGCCGGATATGAGCTTGCTGATCGTCGGGCTGGTGGTTTTCTTTGCGATCCACATGGTTCCGTCGCTACCGGACCTGCGCGAACGCACGGTGAGCGGGCTCGGGCTCGGGACGGTATCGGCTGCTGTTTGCCATTGTTGCTCTGATCGGTTTTGTGTTGATTGTGATCGGCAAGGCACGCGCGCCGTTTGTCTCGCTGTATGTGCCACCGGTGTGGGGCCGCCATGCGACGATGCTGCTGGTCCTGGTCGCGATGATTTTGCTGTCTGCGTCGCATATGCCGAGCAATCTGAAACGCGTCACGCCGCACCCGATGCTGTGGGCCACGGTCGCATGGGCGATCGGTCATTTACTGGCCAACGGCGATGTCGCGTCCACGCTGCTGTTCGGCGGTTTCCTCGTGTTCGCTGTGGTCGGTATCGTGTCGGCCAATCGCCGTGGCGCACGCCCGGTCACCGCGGTGGTGCCGTATCGTCGCGATCTGATCGTCGTTGCTGCCGGAGTGGTCATTTACCTGGTATTCCTCGGATTGCACCAGAGCCTGTTCGGTGTACCGGTGCTGAGGCTGTGACAAGCGCAGTCGTCCGCGATCGTCAACTTTCAAAGAGTGGTAAATCGATATGCTGAGTAGCGAAGACGACGGCGAAGCCGTATTCGACGAGGCGGCGCAATGCACCGTGGATCAGGGCAATGCGTTGTTGGACAAATACCCCGATGCCGACGAATGGACGGTGGCATCGGGGGTGGTCGCAGGCGCGGTGCAGTTCTGGCTGTTCTCGCGGCAACCATGCAACGATCCGGACTGCGAGGACTGCGCCGACATCAATACCGCCGAGCGTCGCCTGGCAAAACTCATGGAGGAGATCCGCGAGTATGCGATCGACAGTGACTATTACCATACGCCGCACGATGCAAACGTAGGCACCGCCTGAGCCCGGAGCGGCGACCGCTAGACGACATCCCAGGGATACTTCCTGAGCTCTCCGATGTAGCCTGCCAGCGACTTGGCTTCCTCGTCTTCGTTGCGCTGAATGCGGCGCAGATTGTGTTTCATCCGCCGTTTGGCCTGCTGGCTGAAAACACGCGCGATTTCGATGGCGTGGGGTGCCGATGGGTCCGCCCCGGCCCGCAATTCGCTGGCGCGTGACAATACGCATAAGCCGACGAACATGTCGATGATGATGTCCGCGGTGCGTTTCAGCGCAAATTGCTTCTCGATGATATTGCGGCCGTGGCGGCGCAGCAGATACTCCGAGGCGCGCGCGAACCGCAGCGCGTAGTTTTCGTAGATCAGCGCCTCGGGCGCGAGTTCCTCGCACACGGCATCGACGATCCGGTCACGGCCAAGTGTGGTCAGCTGGGTCAGTTTGCGCCCGGCATAGCCGCCGAGAATGCCAAAGCCCTTGATCGGGCTGTTGAAGATGTCGTCAACGGCACTGCGGATACTCTCGAGGTGCTGACCGGCTTCCTTGAGCCCGGCGAGCGCGATGTACAGGCGCAGTATCTCGCTCGTGCCCTCGAAGATGGTCAGGATTCGCGAGTCACGGACAATGCGTTCATAGGGTAGCTCGCGCATATAGCCGGTACCCGCGGCGATCTGTTGCGCCTCGTAGGCGGCGCGCCCCATCGCCTCGCTCGAGAATACCTTGCTGATCGCCGCTTCGGTTGAACAATCCTCGGATCCGGCATCGATGTAGCTGGCGACCATCCAGACCACGCTTTCGGCGGCGAAACAGTCGATCGTCATTTGCGCGATTTTTTCCTTGATCAGACCGTATTCGGAAATCGGCCGCCCAAACTGCCTGCGCTCCTGCGATTGCTCCGTTGCGAGTTCGATGCAGCGTCTCATGCCGCCGACGGCGCCGCCGCCAAGGCCGGTACGGCCATTGTTGAGGATCGCCATCGCGACCTTGAAGCCCTTGCCTTCGTCGCCAAGCAGGCTGCCGGGCGGGACGCGCACATCGGTGAAACTGACGGTCGTTGTCGAAGACGCGCGGATGCCCATCTTGTCCTCTTTGGCGCCGGTTGCCACGCCGGGCCAGTCACGTTCGACGATAAAGGCGGAAATCTTGCCGCTCCCGCCTTCGGTGCGCGCGAAGACGGTGAAGAAATCGGCGATGCCACCATTGGTGATCCAGATTTTCTCGCCGTTCAGCGTCCAGCTTCCATCCGGGTTCTTGTCGGCCCGGGTGCGGATCGAGGCCGCATCCGATCCGGAACCCGTTTCGGTCAGGCAAAACGCCGCGATCATCTCGCCGCTAGCGAGCCGCGGCAAATAAGTCTTTTTCTGATGCTCGTCGCCGAACAGCAACAGGCCCTTCATACCGATCGAGCTGTGTGCGCCGACGGTGAGTGCGGTAGAGGTGTCATGACCCGCAATTTCTTCTATAGCCCGCGCGTAAGCAGCATTGGACAGTCCGATACCGCCATACACCTCGGGAATAATCAGGCCGAAAAGCCCGAGTTCGCGCAGGCCCTCGATGAACTCCGCTGGCTGCTCACCGCTTTGATCCCACTGGGCGAAGCGTTCCTCGTGATCGGTCATGAAGCGATCGACGGATTCCAGCACCATCGCGAGGATCTCGCGCTCTTCTTCAGCAATCGAAGGAAACGGAAACAGCTGACTGGCGAGGATGTTGCCGGAGAAAAGCGCTTTAGCCGCGCTCGTCTCGATGCTGGGGGTGTCGTCACCGTGTGCGACGGGCGCGGAGGTCTGTGTTTGCAGCTCGGTCATTGTTGCCTGGTCTCCATTCGCGAAATTGGCTTCGGCGGCAATCACCACCAAATTGACACACTGCAGCATATCTGGTTCTGCCGTGCGCGTAAAACGGTGACCTTTTATGCCATTGGGGAATAAGTTAACTCTATGAAAATAAGTAAAAAAATGAATTGTGTGGCGTTCTGCTGGATCCCGACTCGGAACCCTGCGGCTGGCGGTGCAGGGGCGTGCCGGACTCTGCCCGGACCGTGACGGTCCGGCTGGCGAGGCTGGCGCCTCTTGATGGTCAGAATTGCCGGCCCCTGAACAGGCTGCCAGCGTAATCGTACCGTTGCGGTGACGCGACACCATCGCCCGGGTCCGTAACAGCTGATCACGCGGCGCCGCTGCGAATCGCACCTTGCGTGGCTGGACGGCCGCGAGCCGGCAAAAAAACCCAAGGATACCGGCGGCGGCGTCCGACGCGCGACCTCGTTGCAGTGCAGCCACTATCCGCCGGCTACCGGGCAGCGCTTGTGATCGTGACCGCAGCGCCTTGGCAGTAGCCGTCGGCAAGGTCTTCTGGGAATAAAATACCAAAGTAAAAACAAGGACTTGCGCGCGGTTCGGTGCTCGACTTAGAATCATGGACCATCGCGAAACAACAACAACCCAGAAGGCGATGATTTGAAACACAGTCTAATCAGCAATTGTTATCAGCTGCTTTTGCCGCTCACCCGGCTGTTGCTGCGTCTCGGTATCAGCTGGCGCGAGTTGTCGGAACTGACCAAGCGCGCCTATGTCGAAGCCGCCGCCGCCGATTACGCGGAGAAGCGGCGCCCGGTCAATACTTCGCGACTGGCGATCATGACCGGTCTCACCCGCAAAGAGGTCAAACGCATTCGCGATGTGCTTGCCGCTGGCAACTGTCTCGACGAGGTACGAAGTGGTGCGGCGGATGCCGTGCTGCTGGGCTGGCATTCCGATCCCGAGTTCCAGGGTGCGAACGGTCTGCCGGCGATCCTCGATATCGAGGGCGAAGACGGCAGTTTCTACGCGCTGACCCGGCGCTACGCGGGCGACCTGCCGCCGGGCGCGATGGTCAAGGAACTCGTGCGAGTGGGTGCGGTGGAACGCCTGGAATCGGGCCGGCTCAGGCTGCTGAGAGACCATTATGCGCAGGTCGAGATAACTGATGCGACGCTCGATCATGTTGCCCTTGCAATGACGACGATGGGCCGATCCCTGGTCAGCTATGTCGAGGACCAGGATCGCAGCAACGGCTCGCGGCAGCACTAGCCCGGCATCCTGTCAGTGTGGCGCTGGGTGCGGCCCATCTGCGGGTCGCCGCCAGGCCGCGTCGCCACGACCGCAGGGGTTCCTAGACTATTGCAAGCAGGCCAATCGTCCCCGTCGTCAGTAAATAGGCACCCGATCCGACCAGTAACGGCGTAAGGCCATGATCGGCCGGTTCGCCGGGCTGGCGGATACCGAAGGCGAGGGTCCAGGCGCCGGTCAGGATCAATGCGCCGGTGATGCTGCCCGGGCTGGACACCAGCGCCAGTGCAAACACCGTTGCCGCGATAGCCGCGTGCGAAACCGCCACGGCAGCAGATCGGGCATCGAAGGCGAGGCCCATAACGGCAAGAGACGACGTCACGGCCAGCGCCCCGGCATAGAGAATCCCCTCTCCGGGCAGCATCCCCGCCAGTCCGAACGTGAGCGCACCGAATCCCAGCCCGCCAATCGCGATGAACAGCAATCGCAGCGCCGCGAAATCCGGCCGTGTCGCGAGACCCAGCAGGAACGCGGTGAGCGGTCCGCTGCCGGGGGCAGGTCTCAGGTCGTGGTCTGCCGCGACCGGGTTGGTGATCGGTTTGCCATCTACTGAAGTCGTTGCGTGGTTCATGTGTTCGTCCTCCGATACATCATTACTTACTGATAAGTAAGTTAAACAAGTAAAAAAAACCGCCTAGCCAACAGCTTCGGTCGGGCGCCATGTCCGCGCCAACTCGTGGGCAATCCCAAGATCGGCCCGAATCTGCCGGACCGCCGCGTCCATCGTCGCCGGACCAGTCATGCGCGCCATCTGCGACGCTCCCTGGAGCGACGTCAGGATCAGCAGCGCCTTGTCGCGGGGATCGCCCTCGAAGCTCAGCTCGCCCTGTTCGCGACCGACATCCAGCACCTTTGTCATCCAGGTCTGGATGCTCAGCGACAGACGTCTGCCTGCTTCCTGCATCGCGGCTGGCACCGTGACGAACTCGCTGGCGAGCATCGCGATCAGGCAAGTACCCTGGTTGCTGCAGATCTTGTCGGCATAAAACGCGATAAAACCCTCCAGCTGATCCAGCGCGCAGCCGCCGTGCTCCATGAACTCGCCGGTGTGGCAACTCAGCAGTTCCTCGTAACGCGTGAGCAAGGCGACACCCAGATCGGCCTTGGTCGGGAAATGGTAATGAATGGCGGCATTCTTGATGCCGAGTGGCTGGGAAATATCGCGGTAGCTGAACCCGCTGAATCCACGCTGTCGCGCCAGTTGCTCGGCAATATCGAGTATCTGGGTTCGGGTGTCGTTGGTCGTGGCGGCTGCGTTCATGGACTTACTTATAGGTAAGTAAGCGAATGAAGTCAAGCTTTTTCTTCCGCCGGGCGGGAAGGCCACACCGTTGGCAGCTGGCGGAAGGCCAGCGCCACCGCGGTACCGGCGACATCGCAGGAGCGATAGAAACAGCGGGAGCGCGCGGACGCCGGGTAGTCGGTGACACCGCTGTCGAGACAACTCCCGCGGATTTTAATGTCCCTTAGAACCAGAGACCGCGGCCGAGCTACCGACTTGAATGCGGCTTCTTTAAGCGCCCACAAGCGGTTGGCGGCAGACTGCTGGGAGGAGCCATCCAGCGTGTGCAGCCAGCTGCGTTCCCGATCGGTCAGGAAAAGCCGCAGACAGCGGTCGCTCGGCCCGGGCGGCGCTTCGATATCGACACCGATTGCGATGTTGCGGTTCGTCGTCGCCACGGCAATTGCCACATCGCCCGTGTGACTTAGCGACCAGCAGGCCTGCTGCACCGTCCCGGCACTGCCGGGTGGAGGGCGGTTGACGGCGAAAAGCCCGGCCAGCGCGGCACGGCCAAGCAGCCATTCGTTGCGCCGCGGTCCGCGGCCGAGGCTGCGTAAATACGCCAGTTCGGCCGGGGAAAGTGACCGCTCATCCAGTGGCCTGGTCGCACAAGCCGTTGCGACCGCAAAGGGCAGCGTGGCCGCTAACGCCGCAACAGCGCGCGCGATCGCGTGTGCCGGCCTTTGCAGCGCGGCGACTTCGGCTGCAGCAGGTTTCGCCGTGGCCGAACGGCTGGCCATGAACGGCTCGGTGTTCATGCGTGGAGACGACGCTGCAAGCGCCCAAGGGCGAGTCCACAGTCGGCCTCGACCTTGACGGTCAGCATATCGTCGGCCCGGGTTCGACCGAGATTGATCGCGGCGACCGGTACGCCTCTTTGGGCAGCGCCGCGGACAAAGCGAAACCCCGAGAAAACCATCAGGGAGGAGCCCGCGACCAGCAGAAGATCGGCCTGATTCACCTGGTCCCACGCCCGCTCGACGCGCTCGCGCGGCACGGATTCGCCAAAGAACACGACCGAAGGCTTGAGAATGCCGGCGCAGATGTCACAGGCCGGGACACTGAATCCGGCATGGCTATCCGGGTCGAGGTCGGCATCGCCGTCGGGAGCTGCCGCGGCCGCCGCGGGCCGCCAACCGGGATTGTCGGCGTGCAGGCGCGCCTGGAACAGGGTCCGATCGCGACTGTCGCCGCAGCCGAGACATTCCACCTTTTCGAGCCGTCCGTGCAGGTCGATGACCTGTTTGCTCCCCGCGCGCTGGTGCAGGCCATCGACGTTCTGGGTAACCAGGTGCGCGATCTTGCCGCGGGCTTCGAGATCGGCAAGCACATGGTGAGCCCGGTTCGGTTTCGCGCCACGAATTCGTTGCCAGCCGACGAAACTGCGTGCCCAGTAACGCTGACGCGTTGCCGGGTCGCTGACAAAATCCTGATACTGAACCGGCTGTGGCCGCTTCCACTGGCCGTCGCCATCGCGATAGTCGGGAATACCGCTGGCCGTGCTGCAACCGGCGCCGCTCAAAACCACCGCGTGGCCGGAACCGGCCAGCAAGTCGGCAAGCCGCGCCAGCGCCCTGTCCTTGTCGGCGTGTCCGGTTGTCTGCTCGCCTGTCCGCACGAATTCCTGTCCTCGCATCGGGATCCCGCCCCTTTCGGCTAATGCCGTCCGTTTTCGTTATGGCAGAACCGGCCGATCATGGCCTTGAGTATCTGCAGCGTCGGCCGGATGCGGTCTATTGCCAGAAACTCATCGGGCTGATGTGCCTGCTCGATGTCACCCGGGCCGAGGATGACGGTCTCCGTACCCAGTTCCTTGAAGTAGGGCCCCTCGGTACCGAACGCAACCGCGCTGCTACTGGTTCCGGTCAGCGCCTCGGCGGCGCTGACTATGGCGGTATCCACCGCCGTTTCGAGAGCAGGTATGCCGTCGAACAGCACCCGGAAGTCCAGTTCGAACGCAGTGTCGTTCAATGCATGACGCACTCGCGCCTTGCAGTTCCTCGCGCAACTCCAAGATATCCATGCCCGGCAGCGGTCTGAGGTCGATATGAAGCTCGCAGTCGCCGCATATGCGATTCGGATTGTCGCCGCCATGGATATACCCGAGATTGAGAGTTGCATAGGGCACGGCGAACGCTGCGTTGCTGGCGCGGGCGCGAATTTCGCTGCGCCACGCCATCAGTTCGCCGATAACCGTATGCGCGGCCTCGATCGCGTTGGCGCCGAGAGCCGGGTCGCTGGAGTGACCGGAATGACCGTGAATCGCGATCGCGTCCATCATGATGCCCTTGTGCATGCGTACCGGCTTGAGCCCGGTGGGCTCACCAATGATGGCGTGGTCGCCAAAGGACTTGCCGCGCGTGACCAGCGCCTTCGCCCCGTTCATCGAACTTTCTTCGTCGGCTGTCGCCAGAATGGTCAGCGGGGCTGTCAGCGTTTTTGCGTCTTCGTCTCTGGCGGCCTCGACAGCGAGAGCCAGGAACGCCTTCATGTCCGCGGTGCCGAGTCCGTAGAGTCGGCCGTCGGCCTGGGTCAGGCGGAATGGATCATGGCGCCAGAGATGCTCGTCGCAGGGGACCGTGTCCGTGTGCCCGGCGAGCACCAGCCCGCCGCTGCCCGCGCCGATCCGGGCAAGAAGATTGGCCTTGTCCGGTGCATCGGGTACCGGCAGCACCTCGACCGCGAACCCGAGATCCTCGAGCCAGCCCGCCAGCAGCTCGATGACCGGGAGGTTCGACATGTCAAGCGCTGGTTGAACGCTGCTGATCGACGCGGTCTCGATCAGTTGCCTCATCATCGTGGTCAGGTCGGGACTCTTGCGTGCCATGTCGGGTCTGTTCTGCTCAGCGCCGGATCAGTCCGAGCGCCATCCCGGAGTGCTGTCGCTTACGAGCGCCTGGACCCAGGATACCCGGTCCTCGGGCAGTAACGCCGGTTCGGCATGGTGCTGCACGTATTCGAGCCGAGGCAGCAAACCGGCGGCATTGGCAATCTGGATGTTGAGGCCCGGCCGCGCGTTCAGTTCGAGCATCAATGGGCCGAGATGTTCGTCGAGGACCAGATCGACGCCGAGATAACCCAGGCCGGTCATCTCGTAGCAGCGCGCTGCAATCAACAGCATCTGTTGCCAGTACGGCACGCTTAATCCGCCGATTGCCGCGCCGGTGTCAGGGTGTTCGTCAATGCTGTTGTTGCCGATCACGCCGTGCACCGTCTCGCCGCTTGCGATATCGATTCCGGCACCGACCGCCCCCTGGTGCAGATTCGCCTTGCCACCCGAGCGGCGAGTCGGCAGCCGCAGCATCGCCATCACCGGAAAACCGAGGAAAACAATGATCCGGATATCGGGCACACCGAGGTAGCTCACGGCGTTGAACATCGGGTCGAAATTGACACGATGCTCGACCATGACCCGATCAGGGTGGCCACCGAGGCTGTATTGTCCGCCGAGCGTATTCTCGAGATGGTGGGCAAGCTCTGCCCACACCAGGACGGTTCCGCCGCAGGTCCAGAATCGCCGGTCGCGGTGCGAGTCGATCACCAAGATTCCGTCCCCGCCGCTGCCATGCGAGGGTTTCACGACAAAAGACTGGTGTTGCGCGACCAGGTCATTGAGCGTCGGTATGTCGCGCGGCGTGTCCAGCGACCCATACAGTTGCGGTACCGGAATACCGTTATCCTGCGCCAGTTTCTTGGTAATCAGCTTGTCGTCGACCAGTGGGTAGAGGCTGCGTTTATTGTAGCGAGCGATGAAGTCGCCATTGCGCCGGTTGATGCCGAGTACGCCTGCCCTGCCTATCGCGGTGAGCATCATTTCCTGGTGCCGCCCAATGCACTAAAGCGCGAAAGTTCGGTTAACCGGTATCCGGTATAACGCCCCGCCAGCAAAAAACCCGCGAGCAGTGGCAGCAGCAGCTCAGGAAATACGAATACCAGGTGCTCCAGCAGATCGATGCCCATGACAACGTACGCCAGCATTGCTACCACCAGCGTGCCCAGCCCGCCCTTGATTGCTTCGATCGGGCCACGCTCATCCCATACGATCGACATCCTCTCGATCACCATCGTCAGGATCACCATCGGGAACAGCGCGACGGACAAACCGGTATCGATGCCGAGGCGGTGAAAAATCAGGCTGAAAAACAGCATCAGCAACACGACGACCGTCAGGATCGCCGCCAGCCGCGGCACCAGCAACAGACGCAACCTCTCGAGATAGAAACGTACCGCGAGACCGGCTGACACGAGCAGGGCAAACAGCAACACGCCGGATATCAGGCGCGTCTCGCGAAATGCCAGTGCAACCAGCACCGGCAGGAAGGTACCGAAAGTCATTACGCCGACAAAGTTGCGCATGAAAACAATCACGATAGTGCCAATCGGGATCATCAGCAGGACTTCATAAACGGCCTGGGTCGGGATCGGCAACTGGAAAAGCGAATACTGGACCGCGGCGGAGTCGCGCGCGGTAGCCCGTCTTTCCGCCACTGATAACGCGTCCTCGGTGCGCGCGGAAACCGCGATTTCGAGTTTTTCGCCGATACCGCCGTCGACCTCAAATAACGGCTCACTGTCCCAGCTCCACAGCAACAAATTCGATTCCAGCCCGGAAGCGCCGCTGACGGGATCGAAAAACAGCCATTGATTCCCATTGTGAATTGCCAGCCACGGCCGTGGATGGACGGTATGAGGGGAATTGGTGAGTTGTACGACCTGCACGACGCGGGCCGGAATCCTTGCTCCGGTCAGCAGAGTCACGGCGACTTGCGCGCGCTCGAAATCGTTGCTGGCAAGGGTGTTCAACAACTGCGCGTTGGTATCGCCAGCGGAGTTGGACAGGCGTTTCAACAATGCGCTGACAAAGGTCGCGACGTCGGCCGACTCGGCTCGCACCGAGTCGAGCAGCGCGGCCAGCGCTTCGTTAAACGGTGGTTCCAGTTGCTGGGTCTCCGGAAACGGCGGTTGCTCGGGGACCTGGCCGGCCGCGCTGTCCCGATAGACTGTTGCGCGGTAGTAAAGGCTCTGCTCGCCATTGGCGCGGCGCACCGCCCACATTGCGATTCTCCCGCCTTCCTCGATCTCGGTGGTGAGGCCATAGCCCCGGGAAACGAAGTCTTCTCGCAGGATGCGAAATCCAGGTGGGTCATGCGGCAGTTTCAATCGCGCCTTGACCGGACCGACCGTATGCCGTTCGAAGGTTAGGTGGGCCTCGATCGACCACAGCGATGCCGACTTATCCGGCAACAGCGGGTAGCCCAGCACCCGATGCTTGTAGCCGGCCACGGAAAGGCCAAGCACGATCAGCGCAATACTCAGCGCGTACAGATGGCGGCGATTCACTGATCCATGTCCTGCAGGTCACAACGCGCCATCATCGTGAAACTCCGCGAGGGATCGATGACGACGTGTCCCTCCATTGCGCTGCGCCCGAGCAGAAACGGGTAGTTGAAGGCACTACGATCAACAAGGTTTACCTCGATACGTTTTTTTGTCGTACCTACGCAGATCCACATCGTTACGACCGGCCGGCTCTGGTGATTGCCGCGATGTTCCCGGATGCGTGCAATTCGCGCCAGCGGGCGTTCCAGTTGGACCATTTTCCCGGTTTCCGTGTCGAGTACGTCGAACCGCACCATGCGCTTGCCGTCACGGCGAAAACGGTGGATGTTCTCGGCGTGCAGCGAAGATGTATCCGCGCCGGTGTCCAGTTTTGCTTCGAGAATCAGCCCGGCCCGGGATACCACGACATGCTCCAGCCAGCCGACGATGGTCTTGTCATTGACTTCGGCATCGACGGCATCGGCGGCGCGCACGCTTTGCGAGAAGCAAAGCAGTGCGGTCAGGATGGTAATTGCGGCTCTCATGTCTGTTCGTCGGGACCGCGGCTGCGGATCAGCCGCCTCCTCGGCAAGTGTCGGCTACAACCCACGATTATAAGTCGGATAGTTGTGGCAGTTCGTAATCAGGTGGAGAAAACGAGGGCCGTCAGCCAGGAAACCGGCACCAGAAGCCCGGCTGCGAGCGCGAGAATGGTGGCGCCAGCACCCTGTTGCAGCGGATCCAGCGACGCGAGCCGGGCATAAAGATACCCAAACCCGGAGCCAGCCACGAAACCGGTAAGGTGAGCAACGATATCGGTGCGTTCGCCGCCGCTGCCGGTGTAGGCGAGCAACAGCGCGCCGCCGACCAGCGGCGCGGTTCGCTTGGCCCAGTCACGGAGATGGCGGCGTTTTGTCCAGCTAAAGACCGATACGAGGCCGAGGCCGGCGAAGACGGCGGTCGAGGCTCCGATCGAGTTATGCGCCGCCCCTTGGATTATTGCGTTGATCGCGTTGCCGGCTGCGCCGGCGACGATGATCGTGGTCCATGCCAGGCCTGGGCCCAGCAACCGAACCGCGAAAAAACCGATGACCGAACCCATCAGCAGATTGCCGAACAAGTGCGCGATATCGGCATGAAGGGTGAGGGCCGTGACCGTTCGCCACCATTCTCCATGCAGGACCAGTCCGGCCTGCATACGCCCGGTCTCCAGCCAGTCGACGTTAAAAGCGGTGTTGGTCTGCAATCCGGCGACGACGAGTAATGTGGCGGCATACCCGATCAGGCCGCTGAGCGCCCCCGGCCGTGGTGGTATTACGGGCAGGACCTCTGGTGGCGGCGCTGAGGCCTCGAGTTCGTATGAAGCGAGCTCGGCGCGGGCCCGCTCCAGCGCGGACTCAGGCACCGCCAAGCGGTGGAAGCCATCGCGAAAATCGAGCTGACACTCGATTCCTACGGCACGGAGCACCAGTGCGCGTTCCCTGCAGATGTCGTAGTCGCGGCCATGAAATACCGTGATCCAGGCGATGTCTAAGGCCAATTTTGCGGTACCAGGCGCACGCGATTCCGGTCATAGCCCATCGCCTCGGCCCGGTCGATCAGGTCCTTCAGTGTTGCCTCGGGGATCGTTGCTGAGCGTGCCATGATCCAAAGATAGTCGCGTTTGCTTCTGCCTACCATCGTCAGCGTGTAATCGTCGGCGAGGTAGACGATCAGGTACTCGGCCTTGAAAGGCCACACGAACTGCATGCGCCACTCGGCGTTGGTTTGGCGGTTGTGGATGAACCCGCGCGGATGATAGCTGCGCGCCTCGCTGTCCGCCGCGGCGGTGGTAAACGTGTAGGTCGTGTCGATGCTGCCGTCAGCGGCGAGCCGGTACGACTCGACCGCATTATGGGCATCGCGTTCGAGCCGCGCAGGGATATGCGCGAGCACGTACCAGTCGCCCATGAAGCGCTCGATATCCACGTAATCGACGGTGGCAAGTGTCGGTTTTTTCATACTGGCGCAGCCGCTCGCAAGGAATACGCAACAGGCTGTCAGAGCCAGCGCGAAGCGTTGGGAAAGAGAATGTTTCATGGCGCCGGATTCGTCCGCAACGCGGGCGCGGATTCGCCGTTGCCGTGGTGGCAACGGTCGAACGGTAGGGCAAAACCGGGCAAACTTCCGGCGCGCGCCGCTTCCAACACCCCGGCGGGACAAGCGTGGAAATATTTTTTGAGCAGGACGCGGTTCGCCACATCGTTGACGGCATACGCGCCTGGGCTCGGGAAAACCCGTTCGTTACATCGCCTTTGATCGAGGCGCTGGTGTTGCCTGGCGGCATTAGTGTCGCGCGCGCCTGCGCCGGATGTGCGCAGACGGGTTGCGGACTGGCGCGGCAATATTCCCGTTCTTCGCCTGCGCGATTTGCATCTGCGCTCGGTCGGAGAGTTGGTCAAGGCGTTGCGCGAGCTGCAAACGTCAACTCAGTTTTTTACAGCTCGGTCACGATCAGGGGAATGTACATCTCCGCCGCGCTGGTTCCGCCGTGGCTGGCAATATGCCAGTAGCGTCGCTCCCCGGGGAGCCAGTCCTTGATGCTGGCATCGTCCTGGGCAAGCAATGTCACGTCGCCGATGCGCGACAGCAGTTCCGGATGCGAGGTGCCCGGACCGAACCAGCCTTCCTCCACGAGCTCCCGACTCGGACGCGGCAAAAATTGCTCACCCAGCATGTCGCCGGCAGCGCTGACAAAACCCGCGCTGTCCGTTTCCTGCAGATGACAATAGGCAACCCGCCGTTCTCCACAGAGCGGTTGAGCCAGGTGTCGTTGCAGTTCCGGTAGCCGGCCGAGGTCAATGTGTTTGTCGGGCGATACGTCGATAAGGCCGTGGTCGCCGGTAACGATTAGCGTAGTGTCGCTGCCCCTTGCCGCCTCGATCAGGTCGGCGCAGGCGCGGTCGATCGCATGAAAATGCGACCGGACCCTGGCGCTGCTGGCGCCGTGTTCGTGGGCCAGGTGATCGATGCCGGGCCAGTAGCCATAGATGTACTTTTGCTCCGGTTGGCGAACCAGCCGGGAGAGTTGTTTGAACAGCGCCGGGAAGCCGGTATACGGATGGATTGTCGCTGCGCCGGAATGACTCGCATTGTACGGGCTGAATGCCAGGTTAGCGGGAATGACGATGTGGCTTTCCGTCTCGAGTCTGTCGAACAACGAAGGGTGAGCATAGAAGCTTGCCGGGTCGGCGATTTCACCGCTCAGGCTCTTGCGTCCGCGGCGGCGCTGGAACGGCAGCACCGCAATGACATCATCGAGGCTCTGCCAGTAACTGAACCATCCGGTTAGCGCGTGTTCGCGCGGCGACTGGCCTGTCAGCAGGGTGGTGATGGCTGTCGTTGTCGTGGACGGGAAGACCGAGGTCATACGGCCACGGGTGTGCCTGGCGAGCGTGCTGTCTGCGCCATGGCTGCGAAGAAATTCGTGGCCGAGGCCGTCCAGCAACAACAACACGATGTTGCGGCTCCGCCCGATATGCTCGCTGTCGAGATCGCGCAATGCCGCATGCGGGCCGTGGCCACCGCGCGCCGCGATCAGGCTGCTGGTCAGATTCAGCAGACTGCCACCCTTATAGTCGGGAAGCACCGGTTCGGTGTGGTTTTCGGCGCTCATGGGCATAGTATGATCATCAGGGTGTGAGTCGGTTGTGAGGCTGTCCGGGTAGCGCCAATGCTGGATCTCGAAACCAAAACCTTGTTGTACCGATTCGCGACGGCTTTGGCCATTGGTTTGCTGATCGGTATCCAGCGTGAGCATTCTGCTTTCAGCGAGCGCAAACAACAGTTGTTGTTCGCGGGAGTTCGAACGTTCCCGCTGTTTGCGTTGACCGGTTGTGCCGCGGCATGGGTCTCCCAGCTCTCCGGTAGCGCCGCTGTCCTGGTCGCAGGGTTTGCGTTGATCGGACTCCTGGTCGTAGCCGCCTACGTCGCGCGGGCCGAGCGCGGGGATGTGGGCATGACGACGGAGGCCGCGGCGCTACTCTCCATGTTCATCGGTGCCTTGTGCTATTACGGCCAGCTTCAGATCGCTGTGGCCCTGGGTATCGCCTGCGCGGTATTGCTGACCGCCAAGCTCGAGTTGCGGCGGTTTGTCAGCCATATCACCCGCGAAGACGAATTCGCGATGCTCAAGTTTGCGATTATCACGGCAATCGTGCTGCCGGTGCTGCCGAACGAGCCGCTGGGTCCGCCGCCTCTCGATGTTGTGCGTCCCTACCAGGTATGGCTGATGGTGGTGCTGATTTCCGGCATCGGTTTCTGCGGGTATGTGCTGGTGAAGCTGGCGGGGCCGCGCCGCGGCCTCGGTCTTACCGGGGTAATGGGCGGGCTGGTATCGAGTACGGCGGTTACGTTCAGCCTGGCGCAGCGCAGCCACTCCCGGGTCGAGCTGGCGCCCGCGGTCGGGCTGGCGTTGCTGATTGCATGGAGCATGATGTTTCTGCGCATCCTGTTCGAGGTTGCCGTGGTCAACCGCTCGCTGCTTGCCGGGCTGTGGTTGCCGATGCTTTCTGCCACTGCCGTAGGCGTCGCGGGTTGTGTGTGGTTGTACCGCCGGGCAGGTCGCGGTAACACCGACGCGACACAAATTGCGAACCCGTTCGAACTCGGGCCTGCGTTGCGATTCGGGCTGCTTTTTGCATTGATCCTGATTGCCAGCCGCGCCGCCCAGTTGTGGCTCGGTGAGGCGGGTGTTTATGTGTCGGCACTGGTTGGCGGCACCACCGACGTCGATGCAGTTACCTTGTCGATGGCGCAAATGAGCCGCGGCGAGACAGGGCTGAGCGACGCAGTGGCCACCCGCGCGATCGTACTTGCGGCAATCGTCAACACGGTGTTCAAGGGCGGCATCGTGATGGCGACCGGCAGCCGCGCGCTGAGCCGACTGCTGCTCCCGCTTCTGGGATTTTTGATCGCGGCAGCGGGTATTGCCCTGTGGCTGGGGTAAGGAGCGCCCCTGCCCGGGTTTTGCGCCCAGACTGGAGCAGGCGACGGACGCCGCGGTGTTGGCTCGCCAGGCTCCTGCCATGAGTCTGCTCGAAGTCCGCGGCTTGCATCATCAGCGTTTGCGCTGTTGTGATTTCTCGGTTGCAGCGGGAACGGTGGCGACGGTGACGGGCCCGTCCGGTGCGGGCAAGACACAGTTGCTGCGCGCCATTGCCGATCTCGATCCCGCGGCGGGCGAGGTCTTCCTCAATGGCGCGGGACGCGCCGGGATCGCAGCGCCACACTGGCGCAGGCAGGTGTCCTATGTTGCGGCGACGCCGGCCTGGTGGGGCGCGAGCGTGCGCGACCACTTCGAGCCAGGCCAATTTGACAGTGCCGCGCAATTGCTCGACGACGCGGGTCTCGGGGCCGAAGCGCTGGACTGGCCGGTCGCCCGGCTCTCTACCGGAGAAACCCAGCGTATCGGGTTAATCCGGGCAGTTGCGCGCTCACCCCGCGCGCTGCTGCTCGACGAACCGACCTCCGGTCTCGATGCGGACAGCCGCAAGCGCATCGAAAGACTCTTCGAGCGCCTGCTTGGCGACGGCACCGCAATAATCGTGGCCGCGCACGATCACGGCCGCCTGGAAGAACTGGCCCTTACCCGGCTGGCCGTCGCAGCTGGCGGTATTGTCACCCGGGAGGCCGGATGAATTACGTCGTTCTCGATACCGGCGATGTGCTGATCGCGGCGGCGCTGCTGCTGATCAACGGCGCGATATCGGTGGCGCTCGCGCTCGGTCTGGGGCGTTCCCTGTTGGTTGCCGCGGTGCGTATGGTAGTCCAGCTCGCACTCGTCGGGCTGGCATTACGCTGGATATTCGAGTCGTCGTCAGCGTGGCTGACACTGGGAGTTGCGCTGATCATGGTCGGCTTCGCCGGCTATGAGGCGATGGCGCGCCAGGAACAGAGGCTGGCCGGCGCCTGGGGTTACGGTGTCGGCGCAATGGCCATGGGCTTTGCCGGTCTCAGTGTCACCGTGCTGGCGCTTACCGCCTTGTTGCAGCCGGATCCGTGGTTCCAGCCGCGATTTGCGATTCCGATTCTCGGTATGGTGCTTGGCAATTGCATGACCGGCGTTGCCATCGCGCTCAACCAGTTTCTCTCTCAGGCAAAGCAGAACCGGCACGCGGTCGAGGCGATGCTGGCGCTGGGTTACTCGCGCGACCAGGCTCTTGCGCCGTTGCGCCGGCTGGCAGCCCGCGCCGGGATGATTCCGATCATCAATTCAATGGCCGCGGCTGGTGTGGTGTTTCTGCCCGGCATGATGACCGGGCAAATCCTCGCCGGTGTCGAACCGGGACAGGCCGTCAAGTACCAGATGGTGATCATGTTCCTGATCGCCGGCGGGACCGGTATCGGCGTCCTGCTCGCGCTCCTCGGGGCCTCGCACCGACTGAGCGATGACCGCCACAGGTTGCGCCTCGACCGGCTGCACTCCTGATCCATTCCCTGCGTTGCGGTGTTTTGCGCAACCGTTGACCGCCCCTGACCAATGTCCGCGTTGCGGCGTCCTTATCATTCCTGCTCTCTTTTGCACAACCGGGCAGGAAGTGACGATGATTGCAACGGATTTGATCCATTTGGGCGGGCGTTTTGGGGTGAATCTGCTTCTGTTTTTTTCTGCGGCGCTGATTTTTGGTCGCGAGGTCGTGCGCAATCACGCGCTGACACCGATGAAACGTCTCCTCTGGGGCCTGGCCTTTTTTGTCCCGACGTTTCCGGGTTTTCTGGCATACCAGCTGGCATGGTCCGAGCGTCGCCGGGAGATGAGCTACGGATTTGGCATTTTCGTTGTGGCTGAAACTGCCGTGATGGTCTTTGTCGGCGTGGTGCTGGTGACGATCTGGTGGCCTGCCGGGTAGGCAGTCTTGTCTCTAATCTAGGGAATTTTAATGCAAATGGAAGAAGATAAGCTTATTTTTGACGAAGATCGCGAAACTTGCCCGCTTCCTGCCGACTCTGTCTGGGCCGATCTGGGGCAGGCGGACCGGCTCGCGCGCGCGGTGAATTTTTTCGTCACGGGCCAGCTGCGGGTGGCGCAACAATCGAGTCCGGAAATGGCGGATAGCCGGTCTGCCAAGCTCACGATGTTTGCGCTCGGCGTTGCCGAGGAGATGATGCGCCTCGCCGGAATCAGTACGGCGCGCGAGCAGGTTGCCCAGGTCGTCTACCTGTCCTTGCTGGTCGGCGGTGAGCAGACCGATGCGCTCAAATTGACAACCGATGCCCAGTCATTGCGCAGCGACCCGGACATGAATTTGTTCTCGCTTTATGGCCGCACCGCGGTCCAGATGCTGGTCCGGGAAGAGCAGGACACCATGCAGATGTTCGCCCGTGTGCTCGGCGAAAAGGTCGATCTGCGACGGGCAAACTAGCTTCGGCACCGCCGTTCGGGGCAACTCTGCCGGCGTTCGTCGGGTGCCTGCCTGGACAGTCGTCATCGCTGGCTGGTTGCGCTAAATCCCCGCCAATCCGGACAAATCCATGACACAATCCCCGACTTGACCGGGTCAGGGGACCTCGCATGCAGCGATTCAGTCAGTTCGACCTGCTGAAGAGCCGGCGTTTTGGCGCGTTTTTCGCGACCCAATTTCTTGGCGCCAGCAATGACAATCTCTTCCGTACCGCTTTGCTCTCAGCCTGGGCCCTGGCCGCGACAACGCCCGACGACGGCCAGCGGCCAATGCTTTTGTCTCTGGTCTTTGTGCTGCCATTCCTGCTGATCTCCGGCATCGTCGGTCAACTGACGGACAAGTTCGAAAAGGCGAAATTCATCCGCGTCATCAAGGCGATCGAAATCCTGATTGTCGTCGTAGCGGTGGCCGCGTTGTCGACCCATGGGTTCGGGCTCGAACTGACCGCATTGCTGTTGATGGGAGTGCAATCGGCGCTGTTTGGTCCGGTCAAATACGCGATTCTGCCGCACCTTCTTAGCGAGCGGGATCTCATTGGCGGCAACGGTCTGGTCGTCGCCGGCACGCTCATCGCCATCCTCTTTGGCAGTGTGCTGGGCGTTTCGATTGCGCCCGTGGCCGGTCAATCGATGACGGCCCTTACGTCGATGCTGCTGATACTCGCGGTTGTCGGTTTTCTTGCCAGTCTTGCCATTCCCCGTGTGGCTTCCCTGGCACCGGAATTGAAGTTGAATCTCAATCCGTTGCGCGCCGGACTCGACACAATGCGGATGGCGACGCAGCAGCGCACCATTTTCCTGTCAATCCTGTGTATCTCGTGGTTCTGGGTGTTCGGACTGGTCTGGATCGCCGAGCTTCCGGACTACGTTCGGTACGCACTCGGGGGCAGCACAAGTCTGTTGCGATGGGTACTTGGAGTATTCGCGATGGGGTCGCGACTGGCGCATTGTTTTGCGAGCGCCTGTCGGGCCGCACCGTGGAACTCGGACTCGTACCGCTCGGTGCACTGGGTCTGACAGTTTTTCCGTTGTGGATGGTGCTGGGTGGACCGGACCCGTCGCTGCTGCGGGCATGCCCGGAAATCGCTCACTGGACCGACATCGGGCGGGTTCTTGCGCTGATGGGTATGACCGGTGTTTCCGGCGGTTTGTTTGTCGTCCCGCTCTACGCGCTTATTCAGCAGCGCGTCACGCCGTCCGAGCGCGGCCGGATTTTCGCGGGCAACAATCTATATAACGGCATTTTTATGTGTGTCGGCTCGGTTGCGGCCCTGCTGGCGATCAGTGCTGGTCTGAACGTCGCCCAGTTGTTTGTCGTAATCGCGCTGCTGAATGCCGCGATCACGATCTATATCTTCCTTGTCATTCCCGAATTCGTGATGCGATTCATCGTGTGGGTTCTTGTACACACGATGTATCGGGTCAACAAACAGCATCTCCACCATATCCCGGAGACCGGTGCGGCGGTGCTGGTGTGTAATCATGTCAGTTACATGGACCCGTTGGTGATTATGGGCAATTCGCCGCGCCCGATCCGGTTCGTCATGACCCACAAAATTTTTCGCATACCGGTGCTGAATTTTGTGTTCAGGCATGCCAAGACCATCCCGATTGCACCGTCGCACGAGGCCCCGGAAATACTGGCCGCCGCTTATGAACGAATTGCGGAGGAACTCGAGAATGGCCAGCTCGTGGCAATTTTTCCGGAGGGAAAGTTGACGACGACCGGTGAAATCAATGAGTTCAAGGCCGGCATCGAGCGGATTATCGAGCGAACGCCGGTGCCGGTTGTTCCGCTTGCGCTGCAGGGTCTCTGGGGGAGTTTCTTCAGCCGCAAGGACAGCGATGCCGTGCTGAAACTGCCGCGCGGCCTGTGGTCGCGCATCGGCCTGTGCGCGGCACCGGCGATTCCGCCGGAGCAAGTCGATCGCCAGGCGCTACATGACCAGGTGCTGGCCATGCGTGGTGGGTGGCGCTAGCCTGCGGGTTATGGATTCGGATGCCGCCAATGCGATGGGTTCCCGGCGCAACGGTGCTCAAAGATGGAGCGCTACCGTCATTACCCTGCACTGGGTGATGGCGCTGGCGATACTGGTCACGATGTCACTGGGCTGGATCGCCGAAGACATGCCGCGATCTTTGGCGCAATACCGCATGTTTGGCTGGCACAAGTCGTTCGGATTGCTGGTGCTCGCACTGGCCGTGCTTCGGGTCGTTTTTCGACTGCGCGCCGCAACACCGGCGGGCGACGATGCGAGTGGCCTGTGGCAGCGGCGCGCCGCCCGCGTGTCGCATGGTTTGCTGTACCTATGCATGTTCGCAATGCCGATATCGGGGTGGCTGATCAATTCGGCAGCGGACGTGCCATTGAAGTGGTTCTGGCTGGTGCCGGTGCCCGCGATAGCCGCTGCCAGTCCCCAACTCGCAGAGATTGCCGAGACTTTGCATGCGGGCATCCTGTGGACCCTGCTTATGCTCATTGCGATCCATGCCACCGCCGCATTGCGCCATCATTTCGTTTTGCGTGACTCGGTTCTGTGGCAAATACTGCCGTTTCGCGGTCTGCGGCGGTGACGGGGCACAGGGGCATGCTGGCGGCGCTGTCGGTGGCATTGCTGGCGATGGCAATCAGCATGGGTGCCGATGCCCAGCAGACCCGTTGGTGTGGCGGTGGGCAGGGCAGCTCACTCGAATTCGTCGGTGCCTGGGAGGGTGAGGAATTCCGCGGTGTATTTCGCCGCTTCCAGGTGCAAATGGAGTTCGACCGGCTGCGCCCGGAGGCCGCGCGTCTGCGCGTCGAGGTCGATGTGACCAGTGCGTTTAGCGATAACACAATGCGCGACGAGGCGCTGGCTGAACCCGACTGGTTCCATTATGCGGTTTTCCCGAATGCGCGATTTTCGGGACTGGACGGCGCGGTTGCCGCCGGGCCCGGCTTCCGCATCGACGGCATGCTCGAGTTGAAGGGTCGTGGTCACCCGGTTTCGTTGACCTTCGAATGGCGGGAAAACGACGGCGAGGCCCGCATATCGGGTGCCGCCACGCTGGACCGCACCTGGTTCAACGTCGGTGAGGGCGAGTGGCAGGACGAATCGGTCATCGCCCACCAGGTACGGCTGGAATTCGACGTCGCCCTGAGGTCCTGCGACGATGCTCGCTAGCCGGTCGCCATCCTGGCCGGCGGCCGTGCTGACGGTTTTCCTCGTTGTCGGTTGTGGCGGTTCGGTTGCACCGGTAACGGATGCTCCGGCGGAGGGATTTCCAGCCGATTTCCCGTTTGCTGATTACCAGGCACGCGGCGGCCGGATTTATCGCGTGACTGGATCCGGTTCGGAGCTGCTGATCACCGTCTATCGGGACGGACCGCTGGCCCGCTTCGGCCACGATCACGTTGTCCACCATGCGTCTCTCGGCGGGATGATAGCGGTGCCGCCGTCACTGCGCGATGTCCGCGCTGATCTGTTCGGCGCGGTCACGGAGCTGGTTGTCGACGACCCCGGGCGGCGGGCAGAGGCCGGGTTCGATAGCGAGCCGAGCGCGGAGGATATCGCGGGCACCCGCGCCAATATGCTCGGACCGCGGGTGCTGAATGCAGCTGAATATCCCTTTCTTCGGGTTGATGTCGAAGACGTGACGGGGGAGCTGCCAGAGGTTGGACTGACGCTCGCGATTGCCGTGGCCGGCGCGACGACCCGGGTGACCACGCCGGCGACCGTGGACATCAGCCGCTGTTCGGTTAGCGTGTCGGCGGCACTGTCGCTGAAACAAACGGAGCTCGGGCTCGAGCCTTTCAGTGTTCTGGGCGGCGCATTGCGCGTAGCGGACGAATTTGACGTCAGGTTGCGATTGCTTGCCGAATCGCCTGACAACGATTGCGGCGCCTAACGATCGCCGCCGCCGTCTGAGTCAGCGTCCACGCTGCTCGCGCCGATATCGCGTCCGCTACCGTGATTGGGCGGTTCCGATTGCTGTGAAAGCTCCGCTGTTTTGAGACCGCGGCCGGCCTGGTCCGAGACGCTGCGCAGGTGCACATCCTGTTGCGGGAACGGAATTTCGATGCCGGCCTCGGCTAGCGCGCGGTAAATGCTCGAGCCAAGCTCGCTCTGGATGCGCACCCCGGAGTCGAATTCCGCAGTCCAGACCCTGAGCTCGAAATCCAGCGAACTGTTGCCGAAACCGATAAACAGCGCCATCGGCTCGGGATCGTCGATCGTGTCCGGGTGATCGGCGCCGACCTTGAGCAGGGTTTCGCGGACCTGCTCGGGGTCTGAACCGTAAGCGACCCCGATCGGGACCTTGATCCTCTTTTTGCGGTCAGACAGCGTCCAGTTGATGACCTGGGTCGAGATCAGGTCGCCGTTCGGCACAATGACCTCCGCGCCGTCATAGGAGCGGACGACGCTCGCGCGAATGCCGATTCGATTGACTACTCCCATCAACGCCCCGACCTCGACCGTATCGCCGACCTTCACCGGGCGTTCGAAAATCAGTATCAGGCCGGAAACAAAGTTGTTGACTACATTCTGCAGACCGAAACCGATACCTACACTGAGCGCGCCGATGACGATCGCGAACTGGCTAAGTTGAATGCCCGCGGCGCTGATCGCGAAGAAGAAGCCCAGCGTGACGATCGCATAGTTGACCAGCATCGAGATAGTCGGTGCCGCGCCGCGTTGCAGATTGGAGCGCGGATAAACCTCGTTCTCCAGCACGAAGCGCAGCAACTGCGAGATTTTAACCGCAACCCATAGCGCCAGGAAAAAGGTAAGAATGCTCTGTGGCGATGTGTCGATATTGCCAACCTGAATCGGCCGCTGCAGAAATTCGACCACCGCTCCGACGATTGAATCGCGCAACCCGAACTGGCCCAGCACATAGATGATCCAGCCAAGCCCGATCACCCAGCGCGTCACGCCCACGACTCGCGCGCGAATCGCGTCATGGTGCGAACGAATCGCGCGCGAGCGCTGGGCCAATGGCGTGCGTAGTGCAAGTTCGATAATGCTGGCCAGCAAGTACGCGACCACCAGCAGGATTATGCCTAGATAGGCGCTGCGAATGGTGCCCTCGGTAAGCATCTCCGCGAGGCGTACATAGCCGAATACATTGGCCACAATGGCGAGGAAGAATGCGACGGCCGCGAGCCATGCAACCCGCACCGCAAGGCCCGCCCAGCCCCCTTGCGCATTCAATTCATGGCGTTGTCTGCGCAAGGTCCTCGCAAGATGGAAAAAGCCGGTCACGCTCAGGGCAAGGAGAAGGATTCGCTGCAGGGCTCCCTGGTCGACAGCAAGGTTATAGGTCTGCTGCACGAAGACCAGGGCGGTCAAAAAATAAAACAGACCACGGAGTTGCTTCGGGATCATGACCGGGGCCAGGCGGAGCATCGGCACGAGAATCAGCAGCAGTAACAGATCGCTGATGAGACTGGAGACCGGTAAAAACCAACCCGCAGCGTTCAGCGTGATAAACAATGACGCTGCGGCGGGCCGGCGGAGAAAACCGGTTGCGGCGGCGATATGCGGATCCGCCGCCGTTGCTGTCTCGCGTTTCGCCAGGCGCACGAGGAGTACCAGCACGATGACGAAAAATACCAGCAGGGTACGCAGCGGTTTCTGATAGCGCTCCCACATGCCGAGAAAAACGCCGGCATGTGTTTCCCAGGTGGATCTGAGTTGCGCGCCCGTTTCGTTCAGGTTGTCGAGTGTCAGCCAGATCGGTTCGCTGTCAGGCAGCCACATTCGATCGACGTTTCGGTCGGCCGCCGCGGCGTAGCGGGTCAGCGCGGCGCTCACTTCGGCCAGCCGATCCGTGATCTGCTTGTAAGCGCTGGTCATGGAGTCGAGCTGAGCCGAAACTGCCTTTTCTGCCTGTTCGATCTCCTCGAGTACCATACGTGCGCGTTGTTCGAGCAGCTCCGCGAGATCCTGCTCCCGGGCGGTTCGCAGAGTCAGGGTCCATTCTTCGTTGAGTTCGCGCAGCCGGTCGCGCTCTTTTTGCAGACTCGTGGTGCGGTTCTCGAGCGTGCTTTTGGAATCGCTCAGATCCGCGCGGACCTGTAGCCACTGCTGGCGAAAATTCTGCCGCCGTCGCCACGACAGTTGCTCCGGCTCGGCCGAGCCCTTGACGGCTGACAGCGCGTCAATTCGTCTTTGCAGGGCCGGCAGGCTGTCCGTGGTTTTCGTGACCGGAGGCGCGGCGGCCAAACGTGCCTGAAGGCTTCTGAGGTATGCGAGGTCTTCCTCTGCCCGCGCGGGGATGCGTGCCGCGGGCACCGGCTCGGGATTGGCCTCTGCCGCGGCCGGCGTTTCTCCGGTCTCGGCTGTAGTCTGCTGCAACGCAGATGCTCCCGCCGGAAGCAGGAGCAGCCAGGATGCCATTGCTATTAGAGACAACCGTGACCGAAATATTTCCTGGGGCGGGCGGTGATTCATGCCGACGCGCTCCTAGGCGCTGCGGGTCCGTCCGCCGGCGTCGTGACGCGATTCTTGCGCGGTGGCCTGTTTCATCGGGATGACGCATCTGACCCGGGTACCGCCGGCCGGTCCGGAAACATGCACTATCTTGCCGCCAAGGGCTTTTGCCCGGTAGTCCATTATTGATCGTCCCATCCCGGCAATGTCGGTCTGATCGTCGATACCGATGCCATCGTCCTCGACCGTAAGTACCAAAGTCTCTTTGCCGCACTTGAGATCGATCGAGAGCGTGTCGCAACGGCTATGCCGCAATGCGTTGTTGGCTGCCTCCTGGGCAATTCGATAGAGCTGGAGTGCAGCCGCGCCGTGCAGAACCGGGAAACGTGGATCACAGGAAAAGTTGCATCTCAGCCGGTACAAGCTCGAAATGTTCTCCGCGAGTCTTCGCAATGCTGTCGGAAGACCGCCCTGCTCCAGGTCAACTGGCGAGAGACCCTGCGCCATGCGCCGCGTGTTTTCGATGACCTGCCTAAGGTTGTCGTTGATACGCTCGAGCGGGCTCGATCGTGAGGGATTCTGTTGCCGGGCGTCATTAACGACCAGTTGTAGCTGCAATGCGACGCTGACGAGGTCCTGGGCGAGACTGTCGTGCAGGTCATGACCGATACGACGTTGCTCGCCTTCGATGGCCTCGATCAACTCCCGCTGGCGCTGCCGCGATTGTGAGATGTCACGCGCAACCGAAACCACGTGAGCCCGGCCATTCAGGTTGAAACTCTCCGCTGACGCCTGAAAGGCGATGACCTTGCCGGAACGTGACCGTATCGTCGATTCGAAATCGCGAATCCTGCCGTCACGTTTTATGGTTTGCAAAAAGCGCCGCCAATCCTGCGCGTCAGCCCAGAGTCCAAGATCGCGCGTGGTGCGACCGATCGCTTCCTCGCGCGAAATACCGGTGATTCTCTCGAAGCCCTCGTTGACATCGATAACCGTACCGTCGTGTAGGCGGAAGATCGTGATCGAGTCAGGCGTGAAGCGAAAAGCCTTGGAGAATTTGTGCTCCGATATTTTCAACGCGTCCACTGCGCGTTGTTTCTCGATGAGCATCCGGCCAAACAGAAACAGCGCCAGCAAGGTGAGGAAGCTGATGAACAGCGCCGGTATTTCAGCTGCGTGACCCCATATTGAATCATGGGGATGATCAATCTCGTTGATCAGCGTGAAAATCTGGCGCCCGCTCAGCAGCGCCAGAATTGCCGTGAGTGTGCCGATGCGCCAGTCTCGCAGGCGTCGCCAAAGCACGAGCGAGTAAACGACACCCGCGATACGCAGCAAAATTGAAAAGATCAGTATCAGGTGCATTCTGGTTTCCGCGATGATCCGCCGCGCCCGTCACGGTCAGTCGCCATTTGTTTGATACCCAGGTCCAAGCATAGTGCAATCCCGTTATTGATAGAATCCTCGCTCACCTGAAAATGAACGAGGGTTAACCGAAATGCGCTTCAATCGGCTCGGACGCGCTGACATCGACGTCAGCGCGATTTGCCTGGGTACGATGACCTGGGGGCAGCAGAACAGCGAGGAGCAAGCCCACGCCCAGCTCGACTATGCTCTCTCCCAGGGTGTCAGCTTTATCGATGCTGCGGAAATGTATCCGGTGCCGGCGCGGCCTGATACCCAGGGCAGAACCGAGCAGTACATTGGCTCGTGGCTGGAGGCGCGCGGCAACCGCGGCGATGTCTTTCTCGCGACCAAGGTCTGTGGCAGCCACCGGATTGGTATCGGCGGCCATCTTCGCGGCGGCAGCCGCCTGAGCAAGGAACAGATTTTCGCGGCTGTCGATGCTTCCCTGCAGCGGCTGCGTACAGACTATATCGATCTCTACCAGGTGCACTGGCCGGATCGTCCGACCAATTGCTTCGGGCGGCTGGGTTTCGATCAGCCGGTCGATGGCGACAGTGTGCCAATCGACGAGACCCTGACGGCGCTGGACGCGCTCGTCGTGGCCGGTAAAGTTCGTTTTGTTGGCGTGTCCAACGAAACCCCCTGGGGGGTAATGGAATACCTGCGTGTTGCCAGCGATAACAAGCTGGCGCGCATACAGTCGATTCAGAACCCTTACAACCTGCTGAACCGGTCGTTCGAGGTCGGGCTCGCCGAAATAAGCTTGCGCGAGGGCGTGCCGCTGCTCGCCTATTCGCCGCTGGCGTTTGGCGCACTGAGCGGAAAATACCTTGATGACAACAGGCCGGAAGGCGCGCGGCTCACGCTCTTTCCGCAATTCGCCCGCTACACCGGCGACAGCGGTGTCAGGGCAACCCGCGCTTACGTCGATATTGCGCTGCGCCACGGTCTCGACCCGGCGCAGATGGCAATTGCCTATGCGGTCTCGCGTCCATTTGCGGCAAGCGTGATCATTGGCGCTACCACGATGGAGCAGTTGCGTACGAATATTGGCGCGGTTGAACTAACGCTGGATGATCAGGTCCTGGCCGAAATCGAGGCAGTACATGCGGCCTGTTCCAATCCCTGTCCCTGATGCCTGCGGCACTCTTCGGCCTGCTCTAGCGTTTCTGTAATGCGCCGAGAATGCCGCGCATCAAGGCGCGCCCGAGCTGGCTGCCGAAGCTGCGCAGCGCGCTCTTTGTGACCGCCTCCCCATACGACTGGCGCGACCGGCTACGTGGTTTCGGCTGGGTTTTCGCCGCGCTTTTTGCGGCGGCTTCCTGCGCTTCAAGGGCTTTCTTCGCGCGCTCCGTGAGAATCTCATAAGCCGATTCCCGGTCCACGCTGTGGTCGTAGCGCCCGCCGACCGGGCTGCGCTGACGCATCGCGTCCACTGCCGCATGCTCGGCCGGGCCGATTTTCGAAAGCGGCGGGCGAATCAGGCAGCGCTGAACGATCCCCGGTATTCCCTTGTCCTCGAGCGTCGATACCAGTGCTTCGCCGACGCCGAGCTGGGTGATGACGGTCTCGGTGTCGAGCTGCGGATTGGCTCTGAAAGTCTGAGCGGCCGCACGGACCGCCTTCTGATCGCGTGGCGTGAAAGCCCTGAGCGCATGCTGGAAGCGGTTGCCGAGCTGGCCCAGCACCGCATCCGGAAGGTCGAGCGGATTCTGGGTGACAAAGAAAACGCCGATTCCCTTCGACCGGATCAGGCGCACGACCTTTTCGATCTGCTCCTCCAGCGCCCTGTTTCCATCGTCGAAAAGCACATGGGCTTCGTCGAAGAAAAAGACGAGCCGGGGTTTCTCCGGGTCTCCGATCTCGGGGAGTTCTTCGAATAACTCAGCCAGCAGCCACAGCAATGTGACGCCATACAAACGCGGATGCTGGAACAACTGGTTGCTGGCGAGCACATTGATCAGGCCGCGCCCCGCCATGTCCTGGCGCATCAGGTCCTTGATATCCAGCGCCGGTTCGCCGAGAAAGTGCTCGATACCCTGTTGTTGCAGCACCAGCAGACGGCGCTGGATAGCCGCGACCGACTGCGGGCTCACCAGTCCGAATTGTGCCGACAGGGCCTTGCGGTTGGCGGCAACATGGTTTAGCAGCGACCGCAGGTCGGCGAGGTCGAGCAGCAGCAGGCCCTGTTCATCCGCGACCTTGAATGCGATGTTCAGAATGCCTTCCTGGCTGTCGTTGAGTTCGAGCATCTGTGCCAGCAATACCGGCCCGAGCTCGCTGACCGTCGTGCGAACGGGGTGGCCCTGTTCGCCGAAGACATCCCAGAAGACCACAGGCGCGGCGGCCGGCGTGTAATTTTCGATGCCGATTATGGCGGCACGTTCCAGCAGTTTCGGATGCATCGGCGCCGCGCAGCAAAGCCCGCTGAGGTCGCCTTTTACGTCGGCAAGGAAGACCGGCACGCCCGCGAGTGAGAATTGCTCGGCGAGGACCTGCATCGTCACGGTTTTTCCGGTACCCGTTGCGCCTGCTATCAGGCCATGGCGGTTGGCGAATCGCGTTTGCAGGAACACCTTTCCGGTGCCGCCGCCAATCAAAATTTGTTGATTATCCATTGCTGTGTCCAGGTGTCTCGGGGGTCGGGCCGGTACTACGGCGTACTTTAGCAGCTACGCGTTTACTCTACCTCGCAAAGGCGCTAGTGTCGGGAGGTCGATAAAGGAAATATCCGCCATGAAATTCTCTACCCGATTGTTGCTGGTGCTGGTCCCCGCGATGCTTGCCACCGGGCTGCTTTTGGCGCATCCAGGCGATTACCATAATTATTCCGGTGAACAGCTCTACATGCGATTTTGTGCCAGCTGTCATGGCAAGAGTGGCGCGGGAGACGGTCCGGTGGCCGAGGCATTTTCGACTCATTTGCCGGACCTTCGCAAGATGGCCATCCGCAGCGGTGAGCGATTCTCGCGCGACTGGGTTTATCGCATAGTCGACGGGCAGGTTCGAATCGCCGCTCACGGTACTCAGGAAATGCCGGTCTGGGGCATCGACTTCTTCGTCGAGTACGGCGCCGATGCCGATGCCGACGCCAAGGCGAAGGCGATTATCTCGGAACTGGTCGATTACCTCATCGCGATTCAACAAGTTCCCGCGGAGGCTCGCTAGCGTGCCGCAGCTGCCTGGCACCATGCGCGCGGTTGCAATCGAGACTGCGGGCGGCCCCGAGGTACTGCGCGTTGCGGACATGCCGGTCCCGCGCCCGGCCGCCGGCGAGGTGCTGATTGCGGTCGAGGCGGCGGGTGTCAATCGACCCGACGTGTTCCAGCGCCAGGGGCTGTATCCGCCGCCGCCGGGCGCATCCGAAATTCCCGGCCTCGAAGTAGCCGGCACTGTCGTCGAGGCGGGCGAGGGCGTTGCGCAACCTGCCGTGGGGCGTCGCGTATGCGCTTTACTTTCCGGTGGTGGTTATGCGGAATATGCAGTGGCCCCCGCCGGGCAGTGTCTGCCTGTTCCCATCGGGTTCAGCGCGGTCGAGGCGGCGGCCCTGCCGGAGACCTTCTTCACGGTCTGGAGCAACGTGTTCGATCGTGGACGCCTGCAGCCGGGCGAATCATTGCTGGTGCATGGTGGTTCCAGCGGCATCGGGACGACAGCGATCCAGATGGGCGCGGCGCTTGGCGCCACCGTTTACGCCACGGCCGGCAGCGGCGGAAAATGTGCGGTCTGCGAAGAGCTCGGTGCAACACTCGCAGTCAATTACAGGCAAAAGGACTTCGTCGAGGTGCTACGGGATGCGACTGGCGGTCGCGGGATCGACGTGACGCTCGATATGGTTGCCGGCCCGTACGTCGAACGCAATGCACAGCTGGCGGCAGTAGACGGCCGGATCGTGATCATCGCGTTTCTGGGTGGCAGTGTCGCGACGGTGGATTTCCGGGCGGTGATGATGAAACGACTGGTCGTTACCGGCTCTACGCTGCGGGCGCGTTCGGTCGCGTTCAAGACCGATATTGCGCGCAACCTGCGGGAGCGAATCTGGCCGTTGCTGGAGGCGGGGCGAATCCGCCCGGTGATCCACCAGCAATTCGCTCTGGCAGAAGCGGGCACGGCGCACGCGCTGATGGAAAGCAGCCAGCATATCGGCAAACTCGTGTTACAGATGGACTGAATTGCGCCGGGCTGCGTCGCAGCGCGCTCATGGCGTACAAATAAACGGCTGCCTACCAGGCACAGCTTCGTGTCGCGTTTTGCTCGTCGAGCCAGTTCTGCAGCGGCGCGTAATACTCGAGAAGCGACGCGGCCTGAATTTCCCTCGAACCCGTTGCCAGTTCCAGTGCGGCCTGCCACGGTTTGCTGGCGCCAAGACTGAGCATCGCGTGGAGACGGGCGCCGAAAGTCTTGTCTCCCGCGATACTGCATTGATGTAGCGCCACGCTGGCTTCGGCGCAGGCCGCGGCCAGTAGCTGATAGCCCAGAACGGCGCCAAATACCCCGGCCAGCAGATCCTCCTGGTTTACGATCTCCACCACCAAGGCAGGATCGAAGCCGTCGGCGCGCTCCGACCCTGCATCGATCCCCGCGTATTGTCGCAGCGACCGCCACCAGTCCCGGTTGTAATCGGCCGCTCTGGTAGATCCTGAAAACACCGATCTGCGCCAGTCCGCGGCGGCAATATTGACCATAAGGCGCGGCAGCAGGTGCAGCGCCTGGTCCAACAGGCGCGCAATTTCGCCGCGTTCATCGGGCAGCTCCTGCAGCAATCCGAGGCCGCGCAGATAGATCGGAGTTAGAGACAGCAGCGTCACTTGTGCGTGAGCGTCGTCGAGCCCGGGATGCGGCGGGATACGATAAGACCAGTCGAGATCGGCGAATGCCAGGTCGTAATGCAGATGGGCGATGGTCCGGTGCAGCCAGCGGAAATTCTCTGCGCCGATTTCGTTGCAGGTGGAGATCCGTACATCGCGATATGAGTCGATGTCCCAGCCGGAACGGCCACAGCCCGGGTCCTCGCCGCTGTCATAGAATCGGGAGCGCTGCCAGAAGCTGTCCGGTAGCGCCGGGTAGCCGAGCGTGCCAAAAAACGCCGCGGCAATGTGGGCGAGCTCCTGGATGCTGGAGAACCGGTTCGGCAGGGCTTGTTGCAGGCTGAAAGTTGCGGGCAGATCTGCCGCCGCGGGTGCGGACCAATGGCGCCAGTCGCGCGGATCCAGTGTGCCGAGCAACTGCGCCGGAAGCATTCCGTCCATGGCTTGTCCCACTGCATTCTCGTCCGCGTCCAATTGTGCGGCCACGTGGCAATGCAACGCGCTGTACAACGGTTTGAGCTGCTGCCACAGCCTTTCGGTTCTTGCGGTGAGTCCCGCGGCGTCGGTGCCGAACGCGGCGGCACGCCATTCGACGACGCTGGCGTAGCCCCATTCCGCCGCCGCTGCATTCATTGGCTTGATCAGGCGCGCAAACTGCGGCCGTTGCGGCGCTATTTGTGCGCGCCAACCGTCCCAGTAGATCCGCCGCTCGGCCGCGTCGGCGCCATGCTTCATGAATTCCTCGACACCAATCCGGTCGAGGCAAGGGCCGTCCTCGATGCACAACGCCGTCATGCCGGCATCGCGGCGCAAATCGGTTGTCAGTTTGGCAAGGTCTGCACGGGTGGCCGGATCGGCCGGCAACGGCCACCTCGTGCGTTGACGCAGCAACGCCAGCTTGCGCGGGTCATCCGCCGCCCAGGAGTGCCGATCTGCTCCCATCAGCGTAGCGATCCCGCTGGCAAGCAGTTCGTCGTGGCGGCGCTCTGCGTAGCCGGCCAGCTGCATCGTGTCGGGTCCGCGCTGAGTTTGTGCCAGCCACGCCGCGACGCCGAGGTCGGCATGCAGTGCTGCCAGTTGTCGTTCCAGTTGCGCCGGCGTGGAGAGGCCTGTTTCTGCCGCCACTTGTTGTGCGCCTGCTGTTCCGGTCGATACAGAGAAGGCAACGATGGTCGCCACCATCCAGACAACATTGCGTCTCATTTGACGGGCCTCGTACAGGTTTCCGCAAAACAGGGTATAGCAAACGCATTGCGATGCGGAGGGAATGCGCTCCGGCAGTTGCGATTGCTGCAATTCTCGACGGATATCGAGCACTTCCGGCCCTATGATTTCGATCTCGTCGTGACCGATTTCGAGCCGGTCAGTGCACGGATCGCAAGGCTGCGCTGCATTCCGAGTATCGGTCTCGTCCACCTGTATGCGTTCAATTACAACGTGCCGGTGGCGGGAGGCAACCTGCTGACACGAGCTGTGATGACCAGGTTTGCCGCGGTAGATAGTGCGTTGGGCATGCACTGGCATCATTTCGGCCAGCCGTTCTGCCGCCGGCGGTCTCCGGCGACCTGCCCGAGCCGGAACCGGCGGAACAGGACCTGGTACTGGTCTACATGTCCTTCGAGGACCGCGGCGAAGTCTGCGACTTGCTGGGCCGGTTTGGCGAAGCCAGGTTTCATATTTATACCCGCATCGAAGCGGTGCAACGCCTTGGTAACCTGTGGCTGCGCCCGATCAGTCGCGAGCATTTCCTGAACGATCTGGCGCGCTGTAACGGGGGTAATTACCAATGCCGGTTTTACGCTTACCAGCGAAGCGCTGCACCTCGGCAAGAAAGTGCTGGCAAAACCGTTGCTGGGCCAGGTGGAACAGACGTCCAATGCTGCGGCGCTGGAGCAACTGGGGCTTGGTTCGGTGAGGTACGATCTGGAGCCGGCGACAATTCGTGCCTGGCTACAGGGGCCAGGGTCCGCGCCGGTGCACTATCCCGATGTTCAGGCAGCGATAGTGGACTGGATCGACATGGGCATGGCGACCGGCATTGGCGAATTTTCATCCGCATTGTGGGCCGGCTCCAGCCTGGCGCGGGCGACTAACCCATAAACCTTTTTTGCGCTACCCCGGGGCGGAGGAATTTTTGTTGCGATAGGGTAGTTTCAGGATTCGCCACCCATCCGGTTTGCGGTCAACATCATGTCTGACTCCGACCGCGGCGGTTCCCCATGACACAGGACAGCACAGTCCCGACCCGAACCCGGTGCGGCGGATTTTGTCTTGTCTTCATTGTGGGTCTCTTGCTGTCCGGGTCTCCGGCCTCTGCGTTTGGGCCGATGGGTCATGCGGTCGTCGGCGAAATTGCCACGCCCCTTGTATGCGAATCCGCCCTTGCACAGATTGCGTTCGTTTCGGGTGAGCGGGATCTCTCCACGGCAGGTCTGTGGGCGGACAGTATTCGAGATCTGCCCGAGTGGCGGCACACATTGCAATGGCACTACGCGGATGTCGGCGACACTGTGCCGCTGCATGAAAGACATTTGCCCCCGGGCGGCGATCTGCTGACAGTGATATCGCGAACCTACGATTTGCTGCGGCGTCGCGAAGGCAACGCCGCGGAGCAGCGTGAGGCGCTGTTGTTCCTGATACACCTGGTCGCTGACTTGCACCAGCCACTTCACGTTGGCCGACCGGGTGACTACGGCGGCAACTCAATCCCGCTTATCTACGGAAAAACAAAAACCAACCTGCATAGTTTGTGGGATGGCGAACTCCTGGTTCGCTCGCACGTTACGGCCGCGGAATATGCCTGGGCGCTTGCCCCGTTGGGCGGCGTCCAGGCGCGGCATGGCGCCGTACTCGACGTGCTCGCCTGGACCGAGGAATCGCGTGCGTTACGACGATACGTTTATGCGGTCGCGGGTTCGCGGCGGGTCAGCCGCCGCTATGAACTCATGGCGCGTTCGCTGCTGCATCACCGGCTGGTGCAGGCCGGGGTGAGGCTGGCAGGCTTGATGAACGATTTGTATTGCCCGCGCTGAGGTCTTTGCAGGCAATACGACCGCCATTGTCAGTCGAGTTCCATCAGCGCTTCGATTACCTGAATACGCGATTCGCCGATTGCAGCATTTACAATATCGATGCAATCGGGCGCGGCGCCGGGCTCTTCCCGGTTTGCCTTGCAGGTGAGAAAAAGGCGATCGGCGCTTGCGGGCACCGGGGGTGACATATTTTTGCGAGATCACGCACGGTAACAACATATGCCCAGCGGCCGCGGGGTTGCCGTACTCGCTGTCGCGATCCTAATTGAGCGAGAAACATTAGCTGCTGCAATTCCCCCAGTTGCAGCAGCAGCTCGAATCCGGCCCAGCGGATATTGCGGTTGTGCCCGGTTGGTTGCGCCAGATGTTGTGCTCGAGACTGCTGTCTGCCAACACGAGACTAATAAGCGCAACGGAGCTGTTGCGGATATGCAAATACCGTGATCTGCGCATCGGTTTGGCTCCGCTGTGGCGCTGCGATGCAGGAATGATGAATTGTAGGTGTCTTCGGCCGTGTTTCGATGCTGTCCCGACGCTACAGTAAATTGGGAACTTTTCTGGCACAGTGTCCGTGTGTGAGTCTGGCTTTGCAGGGGCGACCGCCCGATCGGCCGGACCCGTGGAGAAAAGACGCAAGGGGATGAACGGCCGATGACGCGAGGTTCTGTGTGGCGCATGCTGAGAGCAGGACTGCCTGGTGTGATATCGGCAGGTCTCCTGGTCGCGCTGGTGGCATGTGGCAAACAGGACCAGGCAAAGACCGGAGGGGAATCGGCGCCAGTTGACGGCGATGCCGCGGTCCAGTCGCAGTCGGTCTCCATTACCGACCTTCCCGGGCAGTTCGAGTCGGTTTGGCAGCCATGGAGCGGTGACTTCGACGGCATGGTCGAGCGTCGCATGGTGCGCGTACTGGTCGTGTTCAGCGGTCACCAGTTTTATTTCGAAAACGGTAAGCCACGGGGCGTGGTCTATGAGACGCTTCAGGAGTTCGAGCGTTTTCTTAACAAGAAGCTCAAGCGCCGCACTCTGCGAGTACAGGTTGTGCCAATACCGGTTACCCGGGACCGCCTGATCCCGGAACTGCTGGGCGGACATGCGGACATCGCGGCAGCAGCACTGACGATTACGCCGCAGCGGCGGCAGCAGGTCGACTTCTCGATGCCGCTGGTGCGCAATATCACCGAAGTCGTCGTCGCCGGTCCCGGCGCAGGAGATATCGCCAGCCTGGAGGACCTCTCCGGGCGGGATGTCCATGTGCGTCGTTCGAGCAGTTACTACGAAAGCTTGCAGCAGTTGAACCGGGTTTTTGCCGACGCGGGTCGCGAACCGGTAAATATAGTAGCTACGGACGAATTGCTGGAGGACGAGGATTTACTGGAAATGGCCGATGTGGGATTGCTGCCAATCACCATTGTCGACAGCTACAAGGCGGATTTCTGGGCACCTTTGTTTGCGAACGTCACTGTTCGTCACGACCTCGCGCTGCGCAGCGGTGGGGAGATCGCGTGGGCGATACGGCCCGACAGCCCGAAATTGCAGGCCATTCTTGACGAGTTCATTCCGCGCCATCGCGATGGCACGCTGTTCGGCAACGTAGTCGCCAAAAGATATCTGACCGATGCCGGAAAATTACGCAATGCCTCGAGCGATACGGAGCTCGAGAAGTTGCGCCCGACCATCGAGTTATTTAAGCAGTATGGTGAGCAATACAATCTGGACTGGCGGATGCTGGCGGCAATCGGCTATCAGGAATCAGGCCTTAATCATAAATTGCGCAGCCGTGCCGGGGCGGTGGGCATCATGCAGGTCAAGCCCAGTACCGCGGCCGACAAGAATGTGGCGGTAGCAGATATCCACTTGCTGGAAAGAAATATCGAGGCGGGTGCAAAGTACCTGCGCTATGTCGAAGACAGGTATTTCGCTGACCCGGGACTGGACGAGCTCAATCGCCAGTTGTTTGCGATCGCCGCATATAATGCCGGTCCCAGCCGAATAAAGAGCTTGCGCAAGGCCGCGGCGCGCCAGGGCCTCGATCCCGATGTGTGGTTCCAGAACGTCGAAGTGGTCGCCGCCCGCGCGATAGGTCGCGAGACCGTCAACTATGTCCGAAACGTTTTTCGTTATTACATTGCCTACAGGCTCGTCGGTGAGCGACGCCGGCTGCTGCAGGAAGACCTGAGCACCATCTAGTCTGGATGCAATGGTTGGGTTTATTCTCCGGCGCGGTAAAATCGTAACGAATCTTCATGGCTAAGAGGTTTGCAAAGTGTGAGTGTGCAGATGCAACAATCCGGGGATTTCGCAGCAACCCTTCTTGAAGCTAGCGCTTCGGGTTTTGCCGGGATGGCCAGCAGCTTGCTGCTGGAACGCCATCCGCAGCTCAAAGCGGTCTGGGGCGACGATGCGCTGGCGCGCTGGAGAAAACACCTGCAACAACGATTGCTCGAGCTGGCGGCGGCAATACGCGCGGGCGAGCCCGGGCTATTCGAGTCCCGGGTGCAGTGGACAGCGCGCGCTTTCATTGCCCGGGAAGCGCCACTCGAGTCCGTCGTGCAGGGTCTTGATTGCCTGCGTGACATCCTGGCCGAACGCTTGCCGGAGCCGGGACGGGATGTTGCGTTGTCCTATCTGGCTCAGGGCGCAAAAGGGCTCGCGTCCGCCGCGCTTGCCGAGCCTTCGCCGCTGCGCGGTTCGGCGCCAAGTACCCGTCTTGCGTTGCGCTATCTTGCCACGGCCATGGAGGGACGCACGCGTGCTGCGGAAGACCTCGTGCTCGAGGCTGTCGATGCCGGCCTGGATCCGCGGTCAGCCTACCTGGACGTTATTCTCCCGGCTCAGGTCGAAATCGGCCGGCTCTGGCATGACGGCGAAATCGGGATCGCCGAGGAGCGCGTTCTCACCGGTACGACACAGCGTCTGTTGCCGCAGCTTGCGCGTCGGTTGCCACCCGCGGCCGATCGCGGACTGACAGCAATATGCGCGGCGGTACGTGGCAACACCCACGATATTGCAATGCGGGTGGTCTCGGATCTGCTCGAGGCGGATGGCTGGAGGATCGTATTTCTGGGTGCCGATGTGCCGCCGGAGGAAGTGCAGCGCGCGGTCGAGTATTTCGATGGGCGGCTGGTGGTGCTGTCCGCTGCGCTGACGACTCAATTGGGAGATCTCGAGGAAACGATCAAGGCAATCCGTGGATTGCCCGACAACGGTCCGCGGATCATTGTCGGCGGCCTTGCGCTCGATGGTGCTCCCGACCTGTGGCGGCGCCTGGGCGCGGATGCCTATTCCGCCACAATCGACGGAATCCTCGAAACCGCCGCGGATTTGTTTCCCGCGGATTGATTCCCTGCGCGGCCACGGGAGGGCTGAGGATGGCGGCGAATAGCAGTTTTTCGTTACATCCCAAACTCAAGGAAGATTGTCTGCCACTGGGACGACTCGAGCTCAGCCTGGTTTTGCTGATGAACGACTCCAGGTTTCCGTGGTGTCTTCTGGTTCCGGAGCGTGTTGGCGCCAGCGAAATTTACCTTCTGGATCCTCCCGACCAGCAAATGCTGATGCACGAGTCGGTCGTATTGAGCAAGGCCCTGGTCGAGGCCTATCGGCCCGATAAGCTCAACGTTGCTGCGTTGGGCAACCAGGTGCCCCAGCTACACGTTCATCACATTGCGAGATTCCGCAGCGATGCTGCCTGGCCGCACCCGGTCTGGGGTGTCGGGAAGGCAGTTGCGTACGAACCCGCCAGTCTGAGTGCGAACATGGAACGCCTTGCGAACAAGCTGGGGAGCGGCCGCCACGGCGGCACAGTTGGGGTTTCGTCTCTGGTGACGGGATCGCCGGCCCGAACATAAGGGTAATTACGGATCAGCGTCTGTCCCCACTCGGCTATGCTAGTGGAAAGGACACTGTATGACCTGATGTTGAGGCTTTTGCTGTGCTTTCCTTTGGTTCCGGGTCATGCCGGATAGCCGTGGCCACACGCAGGGCTTACCAGGAGCGTCACCATTATGAAACCGATGCCTGAGGCAGAACGAACTGACGACGGGGTACCGATGCTGGAGCTCAATCCGGACACGGTTTTCTTCGTCATCGACAGGGCGCGCGAGTTCCACGCGAAGGAAGAAGTCGTAATACCCGAAGACCCGGCGAATTCCTCCGGTGATTGGGGTGCCCAGATTTTGGCCGATCACATAGGTGACCTGGGGTTCGCCGAGGTCAAGGGGGTTATCGACGAGCTTGATCAGGATCAGCAGATCAGCCTGGTTGCCCTGATGTGGCTCGGTCGCGGCGACTATGACGTCGATGATTGGGAGGATGCGCTGAAAGATGCCGGTGGGGGCTGGAATGAACGTACTGCCGAATACCTTCTCGCGACACCCCTGGTCGCCGACTATCTCAGCGAGGGCCTCGACCTGTTGGGATACGCGCGCGGCTGATTTGGCTTCGGTCCGGGCTCGCATGTGCTGACCCGCAAAGGCGATAACCGTGCGCTGGTGTTCGGTGCCAGCGGTTATATCGGTACGAACCTCGTTCCTCGTCTCGCCAGCGCGGGCTGGCGAGTACGCGCGGCGGCGCGTCACAGAGAAGTGCTCGAAGCTCGTGAATGGAACGATGTAGAAATCATTGCGGCCGATGCGTTGCAGCCAACGTCGCTGGATGCGGCGCTGGCCGATGTTGATGTCGCCTACTACCTCGTTCACTCGATGGCCGCGGGGCGGGATTTTGACTCCCTGGATCAGCAGGCGGCAGCAAATTTTGCCGCCGCTGCCGAGCGACAAGGTGTCGGACGAATCGTCTATCTGGGCGGCCTGCTGCCCGAGAATGTGAAATCCACGCATCTGAGGTCGAGAGCCGCGACGGGGAACCGCCTGCGCGCCGGGACAGTGCCGGTTACCGAGATCCGGGCCGGTATGATCGTCGGGCCGGGATCGGCTGCCTACGAGGTCATTCGCGACCTCGTCAATCATTTGCCCGCCATGGTGACACCGCGATGGGTGCAGTCGCGATCCACGCCGATTGCGCTCGAAAATTTGCTCGAGTACCTGGTCCGGGTCGCCGCTTTGCCCGAGACGGCCGGACGTACCTACGACGTCGGTGGTCCGGAGGTTCTTACCTACGCCGATCTGATGCGTCAGTATGGAGCGTTGGTGGGCCGTCATCCCCGCATTATCCAGGTGCCTGTTCTGACTCCGCGGCTGTCCTCGCACTGGCTGCGCTTTGTGACGAGCGTGCCGACCAATATTGCGCGCGCGCTCATAGAAGGCCTCGAGCACGATGTGGTTGCAGACGATACCGAGCTGCGCGAACTGATACCGCAGAAACTTCTGACTTTCGAGGAGGCAGTATCCGCAGCGTTGCGAGCCGAGCTCGATAACCGTATTCAGGCGCACTGGGTCGAGGGCTCACTGGCGTGCCGGAATTACCAGCCGGAATATGCCTTCTACGCGAAACGCGACGGTGACAGTGCAAAGTCCGATGCCAGCGCCAGCGCTATTTGGCGCCAGGTGGCCGCTTTTGGCGGTGCTGATGGTTTTTATTTCGCCGACGGTTTGTGGTGGCTGCGACGCGCGCTCGACTGGGTCTGTGGCGGACCGAGTTTTCGCCGCCGCCGCCGCGATCCGAAACGACTGCGGGTTGGCGATGTCGTCGATTCGTGGCGCGCGATCGGTGTGCAACCGGACCGGTGTCTGACATTGCTGATGGAAATGAAGGCACCGGGGGCGGGCGTGCTGGAATTCGAAATCGACGATGACGGCGAGCAGCGAACCATCAGTGCGACGGCCTATTGGCATCCCGCGGGACCGGCGGGTCTGATTTACTGGTACGTGCTATTGCCGTTTCACGGGTATCTTTTTCGCGGCCTGACCCGCGCCATCGCCCGCCGTGCCGAGGCGGACAGGGGCTGACTCGGCAACGGGTGAAGTGCAGGCAGCGGCCGCGTTTGCGGGGTTTGCCCGGTCGTTGATTGTGCGCTGCCATAACCAATGGTTGTCGGCAGAGATCGAGTAGGTATTTCCAACGCCGGCGCTGAGCAACTAAGGTGTGTTTTGTCGTTCGCCCTGCTTGACCAATCCGGAGGTGTTTGTCGGGAGTTCACTAAGGAAAGAAGTGATCGCCGCCAATGCGCAATATGGGGAGGATTTCGGCGCCAAGGGGGATCTGAAAATCCCGCCACTGCGACACATCGCCATTCTCACTTGTATGGATGCCCGGCTGGATCCGATGGCATTTGCCGGCCTCAACCTCGGCGAAGCGCATATTATCCGCAATGCAGGTGGACGGGCGAGCGACGATGCTATCCGCTCGCTGGTTATTTCTTACAAACTGCTTGGGACCAACGAGTGGTTTGTCATTCACCACACCAACTGCGGTATGGAGACTTTCGACGACACCACCATGCGCGATCTTCTCGCCAGCAGTCTCGATACCGCGCGGCTCGATGCCGACGGCTGGAGCGATGGCGGGCCTGGCAGCGGTACGAACGAGGCCGACTACATCGACTGGCTGACCTTGTCCGACAATGCGAAGGCGGTCATCGACGATGTCACCCGGATTCGCCGTCATCCGCTTGTGCCTGGACGCATTCCGATTTACGGCTTTATTTACGATGTTGCCAATGGCCGGCTGGTCGACGTGGCAGCGGCCACGGTGGCGGGAAAGGCGGCCTGAGGTCACTGCCGCGGCTGCCGCAGGATTGCGCTGTATCACCGCCGCCGCGCCGGCCGCCCTAGCCCGCGAAGAACAGACCGGCCACGCAACCGGTGCAGCAAGTCGCGAGGGTCCCGGAGATCAGCGATCGCGGCGCCAGTGCAAGAATGTCGTCGCGCCGCTGCGGGGCGATCGCGTTCAGACCGCCGACCATGATGCCGAGACTGCCGAAATTGGCGAAACCGCACATGGCATAGCTCAAAATCATCGTGCTGCGCGGGCTCAACTGGTCGGCCCCGATCCGCGCGAGCTCCAGGTAGGCAAGAAACTCGTTGAGTACGGTTTTGATTCCGAACAACTGGCCCGCGGTTGCTGCTTCGTGCCACGGAATTCCCATCAGCCAGCAAAACGGGGCCATAAACCAGCCGAACATTCTCTGCAGCGTGAGCGGACTGGCGCCGACATCTGGCAGTGTGCCGAGTACGCTGTTTAGCAGCGCGACCAGTGCGACGAAGACCAGCAACATGGCCGCGACCTGGACCAGCAGGCGCAGGCCGCTCTGCGTGCCCTGGGCGATGGCATCCATTAACCCGCTCGCCTCGCGCGGGGGGAGCATGTCCCCGAGGGTCGGCGTTGCCGTCTCGGGGAGCATGATCAGCGCGATGCTGACCGCGGCCGGGAGGCTGATCAGCGAAGCCACCAGCATGTGTCCGGCAGCATCGGGCAGAACATCCGCCAGCGTGCGCGCGTACAGGACCAGGACAGTACCCGCTACGGTGGCCATGCCGGTGGTCATCAGCGCAAACAGTTCGCTGCGGGTCATGCGGCCAAGATACGGACGTATCAGCAGCGGCGCCTCGACCATACCGAGAAAGACGTTGCCGGCCGCGCCAAGACCGAGTGCGCCGCCGATGCCCAGCGTTCGCTGCAACGCCTGGCCGAGCAGGCGCACGATCCACGGCAAAATTTTCCAGTAAGTCAGGATAGCGGTGAGCACGCTCATGACCAGCAGAACCGGCAGCGACTGGAAAGCCAGGATAAAACTGCTCGTGCCGGGGCTGACCGTGAATGGTATCTCGCCCCCGCCGAGATAGCCGAAAACAAACTGAGACCCTGCCATAGTGGCCATGTAAACTGCGTCTACCGCGCGGCCGACAGCGCCGAACATCGACTGGGTGGCGGGAAGGCCCAACAGCAATGCGCCGAGACCCAGTTGCAAGGCGATTCCGGCGATGGCGACTTTCCAGCGCACTTCGCGGCGCGCGCTGCTCAACCCAAACGCGAGCAGCATGAATACCAACAGGCCGGCTAATCCCCTGGCTATTTCCACCTGCAGACCTCGTATCGCGGTGGCGCTTTGAGCAGCTTCATCGGGTTTTTGCCGCGGCGGCAAGCAGGTCGATCGCCGATCCGACATCAGTGGCAACGAGCAACGCATCTGCGGCACCCGCGGCGAGGAAGCCTTGCTCGCGCATCCGTTCCACCTGCGTCAGCAGTGCATCGTAGAAACCATCGACGTTTATCAGTACGCAGAGTTTCTCGTGTATGCCGAGATAGCGCCATGTCCAGACTTCGAACAACTCGTCCATCGTGCCTATGCCGCCGGGTAATACCACAAAGGCATCGGATAATTCCGCCATCAGTTCCTTGCGCTCGCTCATCGTCTCCACGATTCGCAGTTCGCTGAGATCGTCGTGAACGATCTCCCGCTTTACCAGGCCGTGCGGGATCACCCCGATGACACGGCCGCCGGCATTCCGCGCGGCGTCCGCGGCTGCCGCCATCAGGCCGATACGCGAGCCGCCATACACCAGCGCCCAGCCACGCATTGCGATCGCTTTACCGAGCCGTGCGGCGGCCTCGCGGTAACCGGGTCTGCGTCCGTCGCGGGAGCCGCAGAACAACCCGATAGAAAATCTTCCGCCGCTCGTCATGAATCCCCCGATTATCGCGTGCGAGGCGCAGTCGATGTGCCCGGCAAATGTTTTCCGCTTCCATTCTAGTGCCATTCGCGGGGAGGGGCGGTGGGGAATGCCCGTGTTTGCGACGCACAAGCCAGCTCTGAGCCCGGGCGCGCCGCCGGATCTCCGCAATGCGCAACGGCAAGGTCTTTTCCTGGCTCTGGCGCAGCCGGTTTGTGCGATGATGCCGTTTGCCGAATTACAGTCACCGTTCATTGCGGAGGGTCTGCTCGGCTACCGCCACCTTCCGCCGTGTATGGAGATGAACGCGCTATGCGGCCCTGCGACCGGTTGATCAATTCACGCTACAGCGATTGGCAGCTCGATACGATCCGGATCGATTACCCGGAGTCCTGTCATGGTCGGCGCCGGGAACGCGTCGCCGGGCCCTGGTGCCCGGTCCGGGCCGACAACAGGTTTTCTGGGGCCGGGCGCGGGGATCTCGATCGCGGGGCGAGTGCATGAGTCTTCCCGGCACAGAGCTGCGTCTGCCGTGGCGGTTGCGACTGGTCAACTGGTTTCGGCGCCGGGTGCGGCGCTGGTTCCAATGGCGAGCACCGGCAAATCCGCCGACCGCGCCCGATTCGCTGACCTGGCAGCAGTCCCGGATAGTAAAGATTGTCGCGGGGCTCGTTCCGGCCCATCGCTTGCCGCCGGTCGTGCTGCGCCGCGCTTACCGTATTTCGACCACGCCGTTCCATCTCGATGCCAGGCCGGTTAGGACCTGCCGCAATCTTCGGCTGGACTCGGGGTTGCGGCTGCGTATCTATACCCCCGTGTCGGCGGCCATGAGCGGTGCTCCGGCACTGATGTTCTACCATGGCGGCGGATGCGTGATCGGTGATCTGGAGACTCACGATACGTTGTGTCGATATTTGGCCAATACCTCTGACCAACACGTCATCGCAGTCGATTACCGGCTCGCGCCGCGCCACAGGTTTCCGGCCCAGGCGCTGGATGCCATCGAGGCTTTCAACTGGGTGGCGAGCGAGGCTGCGAGCCTGGGTATCGATGTGAATCGACTGGGGGTTGGCGGTGACAGCGCCGGAGGCTATCTCGCGACCTTGCTGTGCCAGCAGGCACTGAAACCGACCCTGGGGGGCTCGCCGGTGCGGGTGCCGGCCTACCAGTGGCTGATTTATCCGGCGGTCGATTTTCGTGAGGAGGGCGTGTCCGGGAGTTTCGCGGGCGGCGTTATCCTGACGGATGAGTTGATGCGATATTTTGGCGGGCACGTGATTCCGGCGGATCTCGATGTCTCGCGTGCGGATGTCTCGCCGCTGCTGGCCGAGAGCCTGGTCGGTATGCCGCGGGGAATGGTACTCACGGTCGGCCACGACCCGCTGTGTTTGCAGGGTCACCGTTATGTCGAGCGCCTGTCCAGTGCCGGTGTCGCCACGACGCATCTGCATTTTTCGCGGCTGATGCATGAGTTCGTATCGATGGGCGGTGTTTGTCCGGAAAGCCGCGCGGCACTCGCCGCCGCTTCGGACGCGCTGCGTGATTTGGCGTGGGTCGATAAGTATACTTAGACATCGTTTAGACAGTCTAATCCCGGCCGTGCACATGTGCCGGGTAGTTTCAGGGGGAAAAGCGGTTGGTGGATAAAAAACCGGGTGATCACAGCCGCTACCGGATCGGTACGGTGGCAAAACTGACAGGGCTTTCGACCCACACGATACGCATTTGGGAGAGGCGTTATGCCGCTGTCGTAGCGCAGCGCGACGAGCGAGGCCGGCGCCATTACGGCAGCGACGACGTTGAGCGGCTGACGTTGCTGAAAGCCGTGACGGAGCGTGGTCGCCCGATCCGGCTGATTGCCAATCTCGATGCGGCCGAGCTTGTCAATCAGCTGGAACTGCTCGATGGCCATGCCCGGGTGCGGCAGAACCTCGCCGCGGAAATGCCAATGCGGCCACAGCGGGTCGCCGTGCTTGGCGAATACCTCCCGCAACGTCTCGCGGCAGAGGCCGACCCCGACCTGCAGCTGGTTGTCGCCGACGCGGACCCGGGCCGGTTTCGGGCAGATGTTAAAGGGCTCAAGCCGGACGCTGTTGTTATCGAGCTGGCCACGCTGGATAGCGCCACTCCGGCGCTGGTCGACGATCTCAGGAAGTGCGCCGGCGCAACGGCCGCGCTCGTCGTCTATTCGTACGGCAGGCGGGCGGACATCCAGCTCGCGCAAGACAAAGCCACGCTGCTGCGCTCGCCTGTCAGCGCGGAAGACCTGAAGCGCACCCTGGGGTTGTTCAGGCGCCGCGAGCCGGAGGCTGCGGAGATACCGCCGTGTTCAGCCGCGGCCGCGCATGCGGCGTTTGCCGAGGTGCCGCAGCGCCGCTTTACCCGCAGGCAGCTGGCAAGGCTCGCGGGTATTTCGCCGGAAATCCAATGTGAATGCCCGCGCCACCTGGCCGAGCTGGTGCGAAGCCTCAGCGATTTCGAGACCTACAGCCAGCAATGCGAGGACCGCAGTGAGGAAGATGCCGCATTGCACGCCTGGTTGCATGGCATCGCCGCCCAGGCGCGGGCGCTGATCGAAACGGGTCTGGGACGGGTTGTCGAGGTGGAAGGTCTGGATCAGGTTCTGGGCGACAAATAATTGTCTATATTAAAAGATAGACAAGGTATTGACAAAATAAGTCGTTTTGCTATTCTTGGTGCCGCAAGGAGCCAAGCGCGCATGGATGCGCACTTCCCCAACCCCTGCGCAGACCGGGTCACCGTCGAGACAATTTGCGGAGGCCCGCTTCGAGCGGTCCGTTTCAGAGGTTCGCAGCGGCCCCCTCTCCAGGTAACGCTCAGGGATATTCACCCGGCAAGGACGTTCTCTGATGAGCGAAATCGGTAGCCCGGATACCCCGGCACGAAAGCTGAAAGTTCGGCGCGGCAAAGCCTCGCGGGTTAGTACCGTCGAGGGCGACGGCACGCTCAGCCTTTACTTTGCCGAAATGGCTCAGATCGCATTGCTGGATCGGGCCGAGGAGACCGAGATTGCAAAACGAATCGAGTCTGCGCGCAACCGGATGCAGCGCTGGCTGGCGGCCTGGAGTGAGGCAGCGACGATTGTTGTCGGCGAGTACGCCGCAGTAGATGGCAGCGACCTGACCTTATCCGATGTGGTGTCGAGTGTCGCCGGTCAGACCCGCGGCGCGGACCTGACAAAGGAGCCGAGCAAGATATCGCAGGTCGAAGTGGCAATGGAGCAACTGGGCAGGGCCATTGCTGCCGCGCCCGCTTTGCCGGCGGACGCCGGTCGGCCGGCACGGCTGCTCATGGGCCTCGTCCTGGCGCCAAGAATGTTGTTTCTTCTAGCGGACCGGTTACATGAACGCAGCCGTGGCGCGAACGACACGTCCCTGGCCTCGCCGGCATTGCCTGTTTCGGGCAGCCGCGACGGTGGCAGGGCACAGCGCCGTCTGCAGCGGATCGACAAAGCGGTCCGGCTTGCCCGGCGTGACCTGAGCGCGGCGATGAATGCCATGGTTGAGGCTAACCTCAGGCTGGTTGTTGCGATAGCGAAACGTCATGTGCACAAAGGCATGACCCTGACCGACCTGATCCAGGAAGGTAACCTCGGCCTGATGAAGGCGGTCGAGCGCTTCGACTACCGGCTGGGTTACAAATTTTCGACCTACGCTACCTGGTGGATACGCCAGGCCGTGACCCGGGGTCTTGCCAACAAAGGCAAGGTCGTCCGCGTGCCGGTGCACGTCCAGGAGCAGCGCGCGCGGTTAAACCGTTACTACGTCGAAATGCTGCGCGAGCACGGCCGTCCGCCAACGCTGGCCGCCGTCGCCAACCGGGCAGGCGTAGCGGTCGAGCGGGTACGCGAAATCATGCAACACCAGGATGCCGTTTCGGTCGATGCACCCTGGGATGTGAATGAGGACCTTACGCTGCTCGATACGCTCGATGACGAGGCGGCACCAATGCCGGACGAGGTGGCCGACCGCGAGACGGTCGAGCGGATCGTAAGAGATGTTCTGGCGGGTCTCCCGGACCGGGAAGAAGCGCTGCTGAAAATGCGGTTCGGTATCGATTCGGCCGACGAATACACGCTGGAGCGTATTGGCAGTCAACTCGGTCTGAGCCGGGAACGGGTTCGTCAATTACAGGCAATCGCGGTTAAATCGCTGCGAAAATCCGACAATCTCGCCGATCTTGCGCGCATATTCGAGAAAGTGCGTGGGCCGGAAATTGCCGGAGACTAGGATCTTGCGGCCAGACCTCCCGACCTCGCGAGCAGCTCGCATGTGACGTGGGTCACTGATTCTCCCCACCGTTAAATTCCATAATCTGCTCAATGGTTTGCGTGGCCCCGGGGGTCACCGCAGAGGGTGGATGGGTGAGTACGAAGGTCCTGGCAATCGAAGAGGACGAGAAGCTGCGGCAATGGCTGGGGCATCATGTCAGCGCGTTGTGGCCACGCTCGGAAATCGAATTTCAGAGCTGGGGCCAGATCGAATCGCGCCTGTCCGAGCTGGCCATGGGCCGTTACCACGTTGTCATGCTCGGGCTGGATGCCGGGCAGCCCGCCGCGCTGAATGTCGTACCGGCATTTTTGCGTAAGCGCGCATGCCCGCCGGTGTTGATTCTGGCCGATGGCGGAGATGAGCTGGTCGCGGTCAAGGCCATGAAAATGGGTGCCAGCGACTATCTTCCGAAGCGCCTTCTCAGTGGAGACATGCTGGTAGACGCGCTGCGCGGCGCCGTCGCCGAGCGCGAGCGGAGTATCGACGAGAGACGCTGGCAGGGCAGGCCGGTGCCGGAGATTCCCGGCTACGTGATCATCCGGCCGATTAACCGTACCCGCTACTCATCGGTTTATCTCGCTCTCTCCGAGTCGCGCGAGGAGCAGGTTGCGCTGAAGGTCCTCGATCGCCGTGGTCACGATGTCGATGACGAGGCGCTGGAGCGTTTCCGTAGCGAGTACGAGATCGGTTGCAGCGTTGAGAGTCCACAGGTGGCCGCGGTCTACGAATTCGGCGTGCAGGACGATCTCGCGTTTATTGCGCTCGAGTACTTCGCCGGTGGCGACCTGAAAAACCGGATGGAGCAGCCGATGCTGCCGCGCCATTGCGTGCGCATGCTGCGCCAGATTGCGGAGGCACTGGAGGCGATCCACGAGGTTGGAATCATTCATGGCGATCTCAAGCCCGGCAACATCATGATGCGTGCCGATGGTTCGATCGCGTTGATCGATTTCGGTCTTGCCCGCCAATCGGGCGGGACGGCTGCAAACGAACAGAAGGTGGAGGGCACTCCGTTGTATCTGAGTCCGGAACGCGCCGACGGGATGGAAGCAGACGAGCGCGGTGACCTCTATGCGCTCGGCGCGATCTTCTACCAGATGCTGACCGGTGAACCGCCGTTTAGCGGCGCAAGCGCGATAGAGGTGATCAGCGCGCACCGCAGCCAACCGATACCGCGTCTGGCGCATCCGCTCGACCGTTACCATTTTGTTCTGGACGGCCTGCTGGAAAAGCACCCGGAGCACCGAATCGGGAGTGCCGCGGAACTGCTGGTGGCCCTGGACGATTTCGACGCTTACGCGGTGGCCGAGGCGGGTTGAGACCGGCGCCTGGCGCCACTGACGATAATCACGTTGCCGACCAGAACGAGCACGACTCCTGCCGCGGCGGCAAGCGTCCAGACGTAGCCTTCCAGCCAGGTCGATACCGCCAGCGCAACCAGAGGGATAACAACGGATGTGTAGGCGGCTGGCGCCGGTCCTATGCGTCTGATCAGTTCGAGATAGGCAACGAAAGCCGCTGCGCTGCCGAAGACCGCCAGGTACAGCAGAGAAAAGAGATAGTCGGGAGACGGCATCGAATTCGAAGCGGGCTCCACGCAGCAGTGCCATGACCGCCAGGCATGCCGTGCCGTAGCTCATGCCCCAAACCGTAATGCTGACGATGGGCAGGCCCGAGCTGGTATTGCGGATTGCGGCCATGTTGCCGAGCGAGGCGGCGTAGGTGCCGGCCAGTACGATCAGTGTGCCGCGAAGAACCGTGGCGCTGGTACTCAGCTGGCGTATTTCCGGCAAGAAAATCAGGCCGATGCCAGCCAGTCCCAGCACTGCTGCCAGTGCGGTGCCGAGCACGCAGTCGCACGCCGAAAAACCAGTGTTCGTTGAACATGTTCATAAAGGTCAGCGTCGTGAAAAGCACGGCGACGAGACCCGAACTGATGTACTGGGTGCCGTAATAGATCAGCGCGTAGTTGACGCCGAACATCGTCAGCCCCTGCAACCACGCGAAGAAGTGATCGCGCGCGCGACAGCCTGAGATTTGTCCGGCGAATTTTTGCGAAGACCAGCAGGCACAGCGTCGCGAGGCCAAAGCGATAGACCAGCGATACCTCCGGTGTCACGACACCGAGCTGGAGTGTTATCGCATACCAGGTGGTTCCCCAGATCAGCACGCAGGCAAGATAAAGCAGGATTGTGGTCATCAAGGATCGCGCCTGGGTGGTCGGTTGCAGCGGTGACCCCGCAGGGTCGCAAAGGAATCAGGGCGAAGCGGGCCAGCCGCCGCCGAGCGCCTTGTAGAGCAGCACGATTGCGTTCAGATAATTCTGCAGTGTCGCGGATTGATCCAGTTCCGCGCTGAAACGCGTGCGTTCGGAATCGAGCACTTCGAGATAGTCGACGACGCCGCCATCGTAGCGGGCCTGCGACAAGCGCGCGGCATTGCGTGCGGCGGTCACGCGGCGTTGTTGTGCGGCGTATTCGTCTTTCAGTGTTCGGATCGCGACCAGCGCGTCCTCGACTTCGCGAAACGCCTGTTGCACGGTTGCTTCGTAGTTGTACAGGAGTTGCTCCGTGCGGGCGCGTTCGACCTCGACGTTGGACTTCAGTTTGCCGGAGTTGAAGATCGGCGCAAAAATGTCTGCGCTGATATTCCACAGGTCGGCATCGCCGGAATTCAGATCCGAAAGATCGGTGCTCTCGACGCCGAGAAAACCGGTCAGTGTCAGCGACGGAAAGCGCAGTGCTTCGGCGGCGCCGATCCTCGCGGTCTGCGCGGCCAGCTGTTGCTCCGCAGTCAGCACATCCGGCCGCCGCTGCACGATTTCCGAAGGCAGGCCGGCAGGAATTTCCGGCGGAAAAACCTGAGCGGTCAGCGCATCACCGCGGACGACGGGCCCGGGGTTACGTCCCGAGCAGGATTCGCAGTGCATTCTCGGTCTGGACGATCTGACGCTGGAAGGTCGCAACCGCAACTTCGGCGACGGCAACCTCGATTTCCGCCTGGTTGACGTCGAGTCTCCGGCACGGTCCCCTTGTCGAACCGGGCCTCGACGATCCTGAGGCTCTCGAGCCGGGTGGAGACGGTATTCTCGGAGATCTCGAGTCGCTCATCGAGATCACGTAGCAACAGGTACACGCTGGCGACATTGGCCACCAGGCTGATCGTCACGTTGCGGTAGGACTCCTCGGTCGCCAGTAACTCTGCCCGCGCCGATTCGGTGGAGCGGCGCAACCGGCCCCACAGGTCGACCTCGAATGACAGGTCGCCGCCGAGCAGGAAATCGTTATCGGTGTCGGCGCCGGGAAAAATCTCACGGCTCTGGCGGCCGCGGGCGGCGCGGCCCACACCGTTGACGAAAGGAAACTGATCGGCGCGGACGAAACCGAGATTGGCGCGCGCTTCGTTGATCCGTGCCAGCGCAATGCCGAGGTCCTTGTTTTCTGCCAGCGCGGTATCGATCAGCAGCCTGCAGTTGCTCGTCCTGGAACAGTTCCCACCATGGCAGGTTGGCGATCGTCTCACCCGACGGCACAGGCTCTACATAAGCGTCGGGCACCGGGATTTGCGGGCGCTCGTAATCCGGTCCCAGGGTGCAGGCGCCGAGAAAGCTCGCACTCGCCAGGACACAAATCAGGCGGCGCATCTCAGGTTTGCTCCGCGACCGGATCCGGTGTCGCAGTCCGGTCGGGCGTGTCGTTGCGCGCGATATGGCGTTCGACGAAGACATACAGCGCCGGCACCAGCAGGACACCCACCACGGTGGCGACCAGCATCCCGCTGAACACCGTCATCCCCATCACCACGCGCGCTTCCGCGCCGGCGCCGCTGGCTACCAGCAACGGCAATACGCCGAGGATAAAGCTGAATGCTGTCATCAGGATCGGGCGGAAACGCAGTCTTGCCGCTTCCTTGGCTGCCTCGACCGCGCTCTTGCCTTTCTCGAATTCGACCTTGGCGAACTCGACGATAAGAATTGCGTTTTTCGCTGACAATCCAATCAGCATGACCAGTCCTATCTGGGCAAAAACATTGTTCACATAGCTTTCGTCGAACAGTCGTGCAATGAACAATCCGCCGATGGCGCCGAACACGGCAATCGGCGTGCCCAGCAGCACCGACAGCGGCAGCGACCAGCTTTCGTACTGCGCGGCAAGAATCAGGTAAACGAACACCAGCGCCATCAGGAATACCATCGCGCCCGAGCCCTCGGCGGCTTTTTCCTGGTACGACATATCTGCCCAGGAGTAGGACATATCGCCGGGCAGCACCTCGTTCGCGACCTCCTCGAGTGCGGCGAGCGCCTGCGCCGAGCTGTAGCCGGGCGCCGCCTGCCCGGTAAGTTTCGCGCTGCGGAAAAGATTGAACCGGTTGGTGAACTCGGGACCGACAGCGCGGCTCGTTTCCACCAGTGTCGACAACGGCACGGCCTCGCCCTTGTCGTTGCGTACGTAGAAACTTCGCACGCCGTCGACGCTCGCCCGGTACTCGGGTTCGGCCTGGACATAGACCTTGTACAGGCGGCCGAAGCGATTGAAGTCGTTGACATAGGCGCCGCCAAGGAACGCCCCGACCGAGCTGTTGACCTCGGCCAGCGGGACCCCGAGTTTCAGCGCCTTGGCGTCGTCGATATCCAGGAAGATCTGCGGCGACTCCGGCCGGAACAGCGTAACGATCCCGGAAATCTCGGGGCGGGCACTGGCGGCCTGAATAAAGGCGGCCGTTTGTTCCGCCAGGTAGGAGGGAGTATTGCCGCCGCGATCCTGCAGCATCATCGTGAACCCGGAGCCGGTGCCGAGGCCGGGTATTGCCGGCGGCCCGAATGCGAATGCGATACCACCCTTTATTCGGGTCGCGAAATCGGCATTTAAGCGGCGCACGATCTCATTGGCGTGGTCCTCCGGATCCGGGCGGAACTCCCAGTCCTTGAGCTGGAGGAAGGCCATGCCGGCATTGGGTTGCAGCGTACCGCTGACGATGCTGTAGCCGGCGATTGCGGTCGAGTTCTGGACCGCGTCGTACTCCGCGATAATCTCCTCCATCACGGCAATTACGCTGTCGGTGCGCTGCAGAGAGGCACCGTCCGGCATGATCAGCCCGGTCATCACGTAGCCCTGATCTTCCTCCGGCACGAACCCGGCCGGAACAATTTTGAACAGGAACACGATGCCGATAATGATTGCGATTAACAGGACTCCGGACCGGTACAGTTTGGTCAGGAAGAAGTCCGCCAGCACCATGAACTTGTCCGTGGTAGCGTCCAGCCCGCGATTGAACCAGTTGAAGAAGCCGTCGAGGAAACTCTTTTTCTTTTCACTCGGCGGCTTTAACAACGATGCAGACAGTGCCGGGCTCAGCGTCAGCGCATTGATCGAGGAGATGGCCACGGAAATGGCGATGGTAATCGCGAACTGCTGGTAGAGCCGACCGGTAATGCCACCCATCGCGGCAACCGGCACGAACACCGCGATCAGCGACAGCGAGGTGGCGACAATCGGGCCGGATACCTCGCGCATCGCCTCGATCGTTGCTTCCTTGGGCGCCATCCCCTGTTCCATTTTCAGCGCGACGGCCTCTACCACGACGATCGCGTCATCCACCACGATGCCGATTGCCAGCACCAGCCCGAGCAGTGACAGCGTATTGATCGAGAAGCCGAGCAGCGGGAAGACCATGAACGTGCCGATCAGCGAAACCGGCACGGTCAGCGTCGGGATCAGCGTGGAGCGGGCGTTCTGCAGGAAGATGAACACGACCAGGATGACGAGCCCGACGGCCTGGAACAGCGTGATCACGATTTCGCGGATACCTTCCGTAATGGGTTTGGTGGTATCGAGCGAAATGACGTATTCGAGATCATCCGGAAAGCGCTGCGAGATGTTCTCCATCGCGGTGACGATTTGTTCGGCAACTTCGAGGCCGTTGGCGTTCGGCAGCTGGAAAGCCCACAGCATGGCCGCGGGCTGACCGTCGAGTCGGACCTTGTACAGGTAGCTCTGGGCGCCGAGCTCGATGCGTGAGACGTCTTTCAGCAAAACCTGTGACCCGTCAGGGCTCGCGCGCACGACTACCTCGCCGAACTCTTCCGGGGTTTCGAAGCGGCCGCCGGTCTGCACCGTGTAGGTGAATTCGTTCCCGGCCGGTGCCGGTTCGCCGCCGATCTGCCCGGCGGGGACGAGGACGTTCTGCTCCTGGATCGCCCTGATAATGTCCGAGACGGTGAGGTTGAGCTTGGACAACTGATCCGGACGAATCCATACCCGCATCGCGTACTCGTTGCTGCTGCCGCCGAGCACTTCCGCATTGCCAACGCCGCGGATTCGCGCCAGTTCGTCGATCACATTGATCGAGGCATAGTTGGTCAGGAAGTTTTCGTCATAAGTCCCGTTGGGGGAAATCAGCGATATCAGCAATAGCGGAAAAGACAGTTGTTTCTTAACCGTTGTACCGAGCCGCTTTACTTCCTCCGGCAGGCTGGCCTGCGCTTCGGAGACCCGGTTCTGGGTCAGCACGTTGGCCATGTCGAGATCGGTCCCGACCTCGAAGGACACGTTCAGTGACATCCGCCCGTCGCTGGAGTTGGTCGAGTTCATATAGATCATGTCCTCGACACCGTTGACTTTCTGCTCGATCGGGGTCGCAACGGACTGTTCGACGTTGGTGGCGCTGGCACCGGTGTAGGTCGCGGAGACCGCCACCATCGGTGGGGTGATCTCCGGGTACTGGGCTATTGGCAGACGGCCGAGCGCGACGAAACCCACGATCACGATGATGATCGCGATTACCATTGCAACGATAGGTCGGCGGACGAAAAACTCGGCCACGCGTCAGCTCCCCTGTTCCGGCTTGGCGTCTGTGTCTGGTTCGAGGCTCTCCAGGGCGACGACTTTCGGGTTGATCTTGGCGTCGTTGCGCAATCTCAACAGGCCCTCGACCGCGACTTTTTCACCCGCCTCGAGACCGGAATCGACGATTTGCAGATTGCCGACCTGTGGCCCGAGCTCCACGACCCTCAGCTTGACGATGCCGTCGTCGCCGACTACGAATACGCGGAAAGTTCCCTGCAGCTCGGAGACCGCGCGGAGCGGAATCATCACCGCATCTTCGCGCCGGTCGATGACCGCACGCACCCTGGCGAACTGCCCGGCCAGTACGATACCGCCCGGATTGTCGAAATCCGCTTCCATCGTGAACGTACCAGTGGTCGGGTTTATTGCAGCGTCATAGGCGACGACATGGCCTGTGTGCTCGTGCAACGTGCCGTCGGCGAGGATCAGTTGCAGGTTGCCACCTTGCTCGGGCGGGACGTCGCCGCCCGGTTGCTCGCGAAGGTCTGCGATTTTTCGGGCGAGACGCAGGTAGTCGCGTTCGTTGATTGCAAAACGTACCCGGATCGGGTCGTTGCGCGAGACATAGTTCAGCACCACAGGATTGGGTTCCGCGCCGACGAACTCGCCGACCTTGGCGGCAGAGATCCCGATGGCGCCATCGATCGGAGACAGGATACGCGTGTAGCTGAGCTCGATTTCCGCCTGTTCCTGTTGCGCCCGCGCAGCCTGCAGGGTGCCGATCGAAGCTTCATACCGTGCCTGGGCACCGTCGAGGTCCTGCTGGCTGACTGCGTTCATCTCCGCCAGCGGTCTGATTCTCTCGAGGTCGGCCTTGGCATTTGCGAGCAGCGTGCGAGCCTCGGCGACACGGCCTTCGGCTTCCACGACCTTGGACCGGAACGGCGCTGGATCTATCGTGTAAAGAAGCTGGTCTTTCTCGACGGATCGACCCTCCTCAAATTCGATGCTTTCGAGGAATCCCTGTACCCGTGCGCGAATCGGGATGTCGACCGAACCGCGGGTCTGGCCGACCAGGTCGAGGGTAATGTCCGCATCGCGCTGGATCGCTTCGACAACTGAAATCTCGAGCGGTGGCGGCGCGGGCGGCGTGGCGTCGCCGCAGGCAGCGATCGCTGCCGCTAACGCTGCCAGGGTTGCGACCCGGAAGGCAGGCCATTGCCTGCGCTCTGCTGTTGCATGGTTGTTTCCTTGTTCATGATGAACCTCGCCAGCTACCGCATCGGGCAGGGACGGAAATGCCGATCCGGTATTGCGGCGATGGGCCGATGATGACGGTGCGGAGGTCAATGATTTGCTGCCTTGGCTTTTTTGATAGCGCATTTATTTTTGCCCGGGTCGATCGATTGTGCGGGGATAAGCCTTCCGTCGATAACGCATTTCAACTCGGAATGAACCAGCGAACTAATATGAACCATGGTAACGCACCGCCGATTTTGAGGCCAAGATTATCGTCGCGATCGAGAACGGCGGCAGGCGCAAAAAAAGAGGCCGGGCTGTGAGGCCCGGCCAAGGGTTACGCGCGGGTAATCCTTAGGATCTAAGGATTTGCTGCCGCCATCGCATCGACGATGGCCTGCAACTCTTCATCGCTGAGTGCATTCAGCGAAGGGGTATCCATGCCGCCCTTGTTCTCGGCGATCGCCGTGCGAATATCGGGAACGTTGCGTTGGTTGACCGGCATCAGGCGGATCGAGTCGATCGCACCGTGACAGTCGCTGGCAGTTTTGGCTGTACAACGCGGCGCCGTCGATTGTGACCGTATCCGCGGCCGTGACGGTGACGGTGGCGGGAGCGCTGTCGAGTTCGCCGTCGCTGACCACGAGTGTCGCGATGTACGCGCCCACGATATCCGGCTCGAAACTCGTGAGCTCCGCAGCCGGGTCGGCGATGGCTGCCGCCGATCCGGCCGGGGTTTCCAGGATCCAGCTGTAGGACAGCGCCTGACCTTCGGGGTCGAAGCTGCCGCTGCCGTCGAGCGTCACGTTGTCGCCGACACTCGCTTCGAGTGGCATGGCTTCGGCTACCGCGACCGGAGCGTCGTTGGCGTTCGGGTCCACGGCGGTAACCACAACGCTGTCGGTAGCGCTGAATTCGCCATCGCTTACCGTGAGTTCGGCCTGGTAACTGCCGACAAGGTCGGTGATGAAGCTCGGCATCGCGGTGTCCGCACCGGCAAGTTCGGCGCTGCTGCCGTCCGGCACTGCCAGTGACCAGCTGAAATCGAGCAGATCGCCATCCGGGTCGCTGCTGCCGCTGCCGTCGAGCATGACATTGGCACCGGCCTCGACGCGCTGATCGTCGCCGGCATTGGCGCTTGGCGCGCGGTTGCCGTTACCGTCATCCCCGGTCTGGTCGACGATGATCGTTTCGGCTTCGAAACAGCCGTCGACGTCTTCTTCACCAAATACGTCTATGCGTTGTCCCGGCTCGAGGTCGTCAAGCGAGCCGCGATCGCTGCGCAGCATATCGCCCTCGGCGCTGATCAGGAAAATATCGGTGGAGTCCTCGACATCGACACAGCGATCGCCGGCGGTGGTGGTCATCGTGAAACCGGAACGTCTGACGTCGAGAATCTCTCCGCGCAGGATGTCCTCGCCTTCCGGTGCGATATCGAGGACGATCAGCGCGGTCTTGTAGCGATTCACGTCACCGAGTTCAAAGACGCCGTCGAAATAGCCGACCATGTCGGTGACCAGGTACGACTCGTCGAGCGGTTCGCCGCTCTTGGAGAAGATTCGCGCGCCGGGCTGCACCAGACCGGTAACCGTCGAGCCGTCCACATATCCCTGGCCCGGCAGAATCTCGAGGCCGAACTCGCTGGTCGCCGCTGTGAAATCTTCGGCGACCCGGCCCTTCAATGATTCAAACGTGCCGCGTACGCCGAGTTCGACTACAGCTGCATCCATCGCGAAATGGTTGCGCTCGAATTCGTCGTCATCGTCGCGGTCGCCCGAATCGCCGTCGCGTCTCGTTGTCGTCCTCGTTGTCGTCTTCGTCTCGATGTCGTTGTCGTTGTCGTCGTCGTCGTCGTTGTCGTCGTCGTCATCGTCGCCTTTGCGTGCGAGAACACTGCGGCGGTCCTTGTCGCCGCGGAACATGCCGGCAACAGTAGCGAAATCGCCACTTTCAATTGCGCTGAAGTCGGTGGGATCGCCCTGGTTATCGAAGATGCCGGTGTCGCGGTCGGTATAGACAGTCAGGCAATGCTCGTCGTCGAAGTCGTTGTCATCGTCGTCATCCGACAACAGTTCTTTCTGACATAGCTGGAATCGCTGATCAGCCTGATCGACTTCCCCGATCTGTCCATACACGCGGGACAGGCGTTCGTAGCCGTCGCCACTCATGATGCTGACGAAAACGACCGGGCGGAACTTTATCCGGCCATTACCGGTTTCATGGAGCTTGAACGACTTGCCGGCATGGAAATCGAGCTGGATCAGCAGGCTGCCGTCCGCCTCCACCGCGAATTTCTCGCGCGGCTTCAGGTCGAAATTGCCATTGCGCGGCAGTTCCGCATACTGGGCATCGGCCATGGAGCCGCCCTTGGGAATCAGCGCGATCTCATCCAGGTAAATACGGATCTTCGTATAGATGCCGGCGGGAATCGTGTCGGACAGGGCAAACAGCTCGCCGTTGCCCTCCAGGCGTTTCAAATCGAATGTTTTGTTGCCGCGGAATATCGTCTCGGCCGATCCGTCGCCCAGCAGGTCAACACGCGTCACGCTGAGCAGAATTTTGTCGTAGTCCTTCTCGATGCCGTCGGTGATTATGAGCCCCACTGTGCCCGTCTTGCCCGAGGGCTGACCGCTCACCGGCGGTGCCGAAGAATCGCTGCTGCTGGCAGACGCCGCCGCCGCCACCGCAACCGGCAAGCAGCAATAAAAGACCGGCGAGAATTGTGGTTGCGCAAAATGCGCCGCTGCGCTTCGAATGGGTCATGGTCCGTACCCTCCTGCGGCCCCTTTTAGGGGAGCTCTGTAGTTATCTGTTCGAAATATTAGAGTCGGCGTCTGCGGACGGGCTTTCAACCTGTCGTGAAACGGCGACAGGGTGGAGCGTTATCGGCATGCATCGGTGATTTCGGAGCGAAACCCGGATTAGCAACTGTTTCAAGGGATTATCGCCGCACCGCGACCGCCCGGGCGGCGTGTATCGGAACTGAGGGGCGGCGCGATAATCGCGGCAAGATGCGCGGCTTTTCAGATTATGTTCAAAGCGGTGGCGGCGACGCTGCGGATGCTTACAGGCGGTAAGTCAGGCGCGCCTGGTATTCGTTCAGCGCCTGCTGGTGCAGCACCTTGTCGCGTTCGAGTTGCAGGATTTCCGCTTCCAGTTCTCCCTGGCGCTGATTCAGGCGTTTGCTTTCCGACAGTGCCTCGGCGCGTTGTTCACTGGTCGTCCCGTCTGCGATCAACAACGCTTCGCGTGATGCGAGATCGTCTGCAATATCTTCGAGCTCGGCCTTGCGCGCGCGAATCTGTCCGTCGGCGCCGCGTACCTTCGACTGCAGAACATAGAGCTCGCGGCCTTCGCGATAGGCATCGCCAAAGTCGCCTGATTGTTCGCCGGCACAAACCGTCGGCAGCGCGGCGCCGCTGGAGCCAACGCGAAAACCGTTTTCCGGCCGGCAGTACTCGCGCAGACCGAGTTCACGTCCATCCTTGTAGGCGTTGAGATCCGGGGTGATGCCGTGTTTGGCGCAGGCTTTACGGTGCTGGCCAATGCGGTCGCCGGTCATGCCGCGGACACCGTCTTCGTAGCCGATTGCACCCCAGTCACTATAGATACATTCGTCTTCGTTCATCGTCGCACAAGCCGACAGCATCAGCGCCGCAAGCACGTCGTCAGTATCGGACCCGTGGTCTTTTGCATCGGTCTCTCCCCGGGCTGGCTCCAGCCGCCGCGCCGCGCCCCCCGTTTTCGACATAAGCTCCGCCAAGTGTAAGAACGTTAGCGATCGCGTTGCCGTGAACGCGCTCACACATCTGCGGTGCTCAGGCCGCGCGAGCGCCTGATGCGGGTGGACGAAAAACAACGCCGGCGAAGGTCGCCGGCGCTGCTGGAGAGCGAAAATCCAGGGTGGTCTGCCGCAGAAAGCGCTGCCAGGCATTCCGCCTCGGGCGGGTTACTGGATCGAGAGCAGTTCGACGTCGAACACCAGTACCGCGCCGGGTTTGATCTTGTCGCCGGCTCCCTGGTCGCCGTAGGCGATTTCGGAAGGGCAGATGAGTTTGGCTTTGCCGCCCGGCTTCATTTTCTGCAGTCCCTCGGTCCAGCAGGGAATGACCCGGTCGAGCTGGAAAGTAGCCGGCTCGCCGCGCTCGACAGAGCTGTCGAAAACCGTGCCGTCTTTCAGGGTGCCGGTGTAGTGGACGGTGACGGTATCCGATGCCACCGGGTTGTCGCCGGCACCAACGGCGACCTCAAAAAAGATCAGCCCGGAGTCGGAAACCTTGGCGCCCTTGCTTTTTTTCATTTCCTCGACGAAAGCCGACGATGCCTGTTTCTCGGTCGCGGCCGCGGCGGACATGCGCGATTGCGCGAAGGTCTGGATTTGCGGCCCGTAGACAGCGAGGTCGACCTGCGAATCCTTGCCGAGAGTCGCGTCCATCAGCCCGGCCTCGACCATTTTCAATTCGTCCGTACTGAGCCCGAGGCCCTCCAGGTTGCGCGCCAGAACCATACCGATGGCGTACAGCGTTTTCTCATCGTCGGTTGTGGGGGTGATCTGGGCGTCGGCGCGGACTGCGGACAGCGCGATCACGGCCGCAAGGGCGATGCAAATTGAACGGGTCATAACTGTAGATTCCTTCGAAGGGAGGATGGTGTGGACGCACAGCCTACCGGAATTGCGGTAGGCCCGTCATCCGTCAATGTGCCAATAATCGCCGTGACCGGATCTAGTCGGTCGGAGCAAATCCGAGATTGACGCCGAGCGGGCCCCGTGGAATCGACAACTGCATCGGCTGGCCGTCGCGCTCGACCGTGACGATCACCACGTCGCCGGCGTTGCCACTGCGGGTGGCCGCACGCAGCTGCGCACCGCTGAAGATCTGCTGGCCGTCGTAGCTGACGAGGCGGTCGCCCGGCTGAAATCCGGCCTGCTCCGCCGGTGATGTCTGCAGAACGGCGTTGATGGTGACCCGGTTTGCCTGGCCTGTAGAGCGAAGATATAAGTCGAACTCCTCATCGTTGAGCTCATTCTGGAGTGCGATGCGGTCCTGGGTGGCGAGCCACGCTTGCGAGAAGCGCGGCGTGTTGACCCAGCCCTCACGGCCGGCCCGATCCTGCAGGTACATCCGTTCGAGCGCCAGCTCGTCGCGCCGTCGGGCGATGTATGCCGCACGTTCTTCGTCCAGCCCCTGTTCCACGAGGCGTTGTTGCAGCCCCTCGCCGCTGCGGTTTCTGCCTGTGCGCCGGGGATTCTGCTGCGCTGGCCGGGCGGCGGCCCCGGTTTGACTAACGCCCGCCGTCTGCAACGCCGTTTCCAGGCGTGAGACGGTGGCCTGGAGGTCCACGAGTTCCAGTTCGAGCCGTTGCCGCTCCGCGACCTCCTGTTCGAGGATGGCGGCAAGAGCGTCATACATTTGCGACGTGTCCGTACCCACGCCTGCAGGGGCTGCCGCGGCGGATATGGGCGGACGGGTCGGTAGGAACCGTCGCGACGGTGGGCTTGAGCGTATCGCGTGCGCTACCGGTGTAGACGCCGGCCGCGGCGCCCGCAGCTACCAGCGCCAGTGCAAACAGACTGTTTCTCCACATGGTCGTCATGCCGTTCCCTTGGTCTCTGGCCTCCGAAAGATTACCCGATTGGACCGCGCGTGGCCGCTTCGGGTTTCATTGGATTTGGCGCCGACCGGTCCGGCCTCGAACAGCGGGCGCAGCCGCGCAGCGGTCGCGGCCTGACGGCGCCATGGTCGAGCCGCGGTCAGGTCTGCCTGCCCGCAACGTGAGTGCCGGCCCGCGGGTGTCCGCGGACCGGACAGGTGTGTCCGCCAGGTGTCCGCGGCGCTGACTGCGGACGCAAAGTCATTCGGGGAGAAGCCGGGTAATAGTTGAATTATGCAATAAAAACAATGATGTAAATTAAATCCGATTGGACTGGCACGGTTCTTGTTTGTCTTTCCGGCGAACAGCGGCGATGGCGCCGCGTCGGGGAACAGGAATGGACGGTCTGCTGAAATACGCTCGGGGTGCGGCGATTCTGGTCTTCATGTTGAGCCGTATTGTGGAGCATGGCGGCGAGATGGCGCCGGCGGCGGAATCCCCGATGAGTGCGCCGGTGCTCGTGATCGCGCAGGCTTGCGACGAGATTCGGGACAGCGTGGCCAGCCCATCGGGCGAACGCTGTGCGCGCTACCTGCGCCGAGATCGAGGGCGGGATCTGATGCCGTTGTCCGTGGTCAATGAAGAAATCGGCCGCCGCGGCACGATCCGCGACACGTCGTCGCAGGATCGCCCGGTCGAGCAACGCCGTGGAGGCAGTGGGCGCATACGCTGGATCCTGTCGCTGTTCGGCCTCGCGTTGCTGATCGTCGTTATCGCCATGCTGTGGCAGCGCTGGGGCGGCGCCGAGCGCTCCGTTTCGCGCGAGCGCCTGCGGATTGCCACGGTCGAGGTGGGTGACTTCGTTCGCGATGTGTCGGTACAGGGAAGCATCGTTGCGGCTATCAGCCCGACGGTTTACGCCCCGGCCGAGGGAACTGTGACGTTGCTCGCCCGGGCCGGCGACACGGTGGAGTTAAACCAGGAGGTTGCACGGCTCGAATCGCCGGAGCTGAGCAGCCGCCTGCAACAGGAACAGGCGACGCTCGAGGGTCTTGAGGTCGGTCTCGAGCGGCAGCAGATCGATGGCCGCAAGCGCCTGCTCGGCGCGCGCCAGGCCGCGGATCTTGCGCGAGTGGAGGTGACTGCCGCCGAACGCGAGCGCGCGCGCGCCGAAGCAGGCCGGGAACGCGAGGTAATCAGCCAGCAGGACTATGACAAGGCCAGTGACGACCTCGAGTCGGCAACGCTGCGCTACGGCCATGCGATGCAGGACGCGGAACTGGTCGAGGACGAGGTCGCTTTCGAGTTGAAAACCCTGGAGCTTGAACGCGATCGCCAGAAACTGATGGTTGCCGAATTACGACGCCAGGTTGAGGCGTTGTCGATCCGCGCCCCGGTCGCCGGCGTGATTGGCAATCTGAGCGTCGAGCAGAAGGCCGCAGTGTCGGCCAATCAACCCTTGTTCACGGTGGTGGATCTGTCCGCGTTCGAGGCCGAACTGCGGGTTCCTGAGGCCTATGCCGACGATCTGAGCCCGGGCATGGAAGTGGATCTTCGTTACGGCGGTGACAGTTATGCCGGCGAACTGCGCGCGGTGTCCCCGGAGGTCGCCAACAACGAAGTGATCGTACGTGTGCGGTTTCGTGATGGCACGCCGGCCGGACTGCGACAAAACCAGCGAGTGTCGGCGACGATCCTGCTCGAACGCAAGCCCGGCGCGGTGTTCGTTCAGCGCGGCCCGTTTCTCGATAGCGGTAATGGCCGGGTCGCCTATGTCGTGGAAGGCGACATCGCGACACGGCGCCAGATCCAGATCGGTTCGGTCAGCATCAACGCGATCGAAATTGTCGATGGCATCAGCCCCGGCGAGACGCTGGTGATATCGAGCACCGATGTCTTTCGTGCTGCTGAGACCGTTCGTCTTACCGATTGATCCTGTCCGTATTGGTATTACCAAAGAGGAATACACGATGTTGCAAATGGAGCATGTCAGCAAGGTCTACCGCACCGATCTGGTCGAGACGCATGCGCTGCGCGATTTCAATTTCAATGTGGCCGAAGGTGAGTTTGTCGCAGTGACCGGCCCGTCCGGATCTGGCAAGACGACGTTTCTGAATATCGCCGGGTTGCTCGAGACCTTTAGCAGCGGGACCTACCTTCTGGATGGAGAAGACGTCAGCCAACTGTCCGACGACGCGCGCTCGCGGATCCGCAATCAGAAAATCGGTTTTATATTCCAAAGTTTCAACCTGATACCCGACCTCGACGTGTTCGACAATGTCGATGTACCGCTGCGCTACCGGAAAATGTCCGGCGATGAACGCAAGCGCCGGATCAACCGGGCGCTGGAAATGGTCGGGCTGGGAGCACGGCGAAAACACCTGCCCTCGCAGCTCTCCGGTGGCCAGCAACAGCGGGTGGCAATTGCCCGCGCACTGGCGGGCGAGCCGCGCCTGATCTTTGCGGATGAGCCGACCGGCAACCTCGACTCGCTGATGGCGCGCCAGGTGCTCGATATCCTCGAGGGAATCAACGAAAAGGGCACGACAATCGTGATGGTCACGCACGACCCGGAGCTGGCTCGCCGCGCTCATCGCAACGTGCATGTTCTGGACGGTGCGATCACCGATTTCAAACCCTACGAGCCCGATCCGGAACGCGTTGACGCGCTGGCGGCGAGCGCCTGAGGAGTCCCGTTATGTTTACCTACTATCTGCGCCTCGCCTGGCTCAGTATCCGCCGTAACCCGATTCTGACCGCATTGATGGTCGCCGCAATCGGGGTCGGGATCGGCGCGTGCACGACGACGCTAACCGTGTATTACCTGATGGCCCGCGATCCCATCCCGGAGAAAAGCGATGTGCTTTACCGGGTGCTGGTGGACAGCTGGGATCCGGCCGAGGCCTATTACGACGGCGACCAGGGAACCGCGCCACCGTTCATGATGACCCATCAGGATGCGGTCGCGCTGATGCGTTCGGATATTCCGACCCACCAATCGGCGATGTATCGCAGCGCCTTTGTCGTCGAATCGGATAATCCGGAGATCGCGCCGGATACCTATTCCGCCCGCGCGCCTACCGTGGCTTTTTCGACATGTTCGATATGGAATTCGTCTTCGGTGGCAGCTGGGATGCTGCCGCCGACGAGAACGGCGAGTTGGTCGTGGTGATCAACCGCGCACTCAACGAGGATCTCTTCGACGGCAAAGATTCGGTCGGCGAGGATCTCAAATTGTCGGGCACGGTGTTCCGGGTTGCAGGGGTTGTCGAGAACTGGAACCCGATCCCGCGGTTCTATGACCTCAACGGCAAATTCCGCGATTCGGCGTCATTGATCGTCCCGTTCCGCACCGCGGTCAATCTCGAATCGGATATCAACGGTTCGGTCTCGTGCTGGAAGCCCGAGGACATCAATTCCTTTGCTGATTTTCTCAACTCGGAGTGTGTCTGGATCAAGTTCTGGGCCCAGCTCGACAGCCCCGAGCAACACGCCGCCTACATGGATTTTCTCAACGGCTATTCACAGGAACAGAAATCGCTCGGCCGATTTGCACGGCCGATCGACAATCGTCTGATCGATGTCATGGACTGGCTGAAGTTTCGCAAGGTCGTGAGCGAGGACAACGTCGTGCTGGTTGGTCTTTCCTTCCTGTTCCTGATCGTGTGCCTGCTCAATACTGTCGGGTTGTTGCTCGCCAAGTTTATCGGTGGCGCATCGCTCGCCGGTATTCGCAGCGCTCTTGGTGCGAGCCGCGGCGCATTGTTCAAACAGCACCTGGTCGAGGTGAGGGTCATTGGATTATCCGGTGGGCTGCTCGGTCTGGTGCTCGCAGCGCTCGGTTTGAAGGCGGTGCGCGGCTGGTTCGAGGACTTCGAGAAAATCACCCAGCTCGACTGGACGATGATCGCCATTGCGCTCGGCCTGTCGCTCGCGGCCAGCCTGGCGGCGGGGCTTTACCCGACCTGGCGTGTTTGCCGGATCGCCCCGGCCCGCTACCTGAAAACGCAATAAGGGGACGCAACATGGAATTGAGACCGATACTGTCTGCGATGCTGCGTAACCGTACCGGCGCCGTGCTGGTCGCGCTGCAGGTTGCGATTACGATGGCGGTGCTCGTGAATGCCGCCTTTATCATCAACGACCGGATGAAGTTGCTGGCCCAGCCGGCCGGGGTCGATGTCGACCGGATAATCACGATCCTGATCTACGCCTTCGATCCGAACTACGACTGGGACGGTGAGCGGCGGCAGGATCTGGACACGCTGAGAAATCTTCCGGGGGTCGAGGCCGCGACGACGATGAATTCGCTGCCGTTGTCGGACAGCGGCTGGTCTTCAGGCTGGCTGACGGAAGAAGGCAATGTCGATTCGGATGTCTCGTCGGGCATGTACATGGTTGACGAGTTCGGCCTCGAGACGCTCGGCATGGAATTGCTCGAAGGGCGCTGGTTTCGTGACGACGAAGTGCAGATCTGGATTTCACATCGGGCGGACGATTTTGTCGACAGCGTGATCGTGACGGAGACGCTGGCGAAGAAAATGTTTCCCGACGAAAGCGCGGTGGGCAAACCGCTATTTCTGGAAACCGGGGAGATTCGGTAACCGTCGTCGGCGTGACCAGCGATGTCGCGTGCCCGTGGCCCAAGTTCGCCGAGGACGAGATCGGGGGGTTGTACAACATCACCTTTCTGCCGGGGCGTGGGTCGCCGCCGGTCGCACGTTACGTGGTGCGCGCGGGTCCGATGAGGCCGCGCAATCTGGCGCCGGCGATCGAGAAGGCTCTGACCGATCGCGGTAGCGGACGGGTCGTGATGGATCTGAAGTTGCACACAGAAATTGTCGATGAGACCTATGGCGGTGACATTGCGATGATTCGGATGCTGATTACGGTGATCGTGTTGCTGTTGGCGGTGACCAGTCTTGGGGTTGTCGGACTCGCCAGTTTCAACGTCCGCAGCCGGACCAAGCAAATCGGCACACGGCGTGCGGTCGGTGCGCGCCGCCGCGACATTTTGCGGTACTTCCTCGTCGAGAATGCGGTGATGACCGGGATCGGTGTCGCATTGGGGACGTTGCTTACGTTCGCGCTCAATCTCTGGCTGGTCGAGAACTACGATCTGGTGCGGCTCGATCCGACCTGGGTGCCTCTCGGAATCCTCGGGCTGTTGTTGCTGGGACAGATAGCGACGCTCGCGCCGGCGCGGCGGGCCAGCCTGATTCCGCCGGCCGTTGCGACCCGCACGATCTGAACTGCGTGCCGGGGGCAATGTAAACTAGCGGCGGGCGTGCTGCCTGTTGCCCGGTCAATGTATGCAAACCATCCTCGTCATCGATGACAATGCCGGCGTCTGCCAGGCGCTCGAAGTGCTGTTCTCGCTGCACGATCTGCGCACGCTGACGGCGAACTCGCCGGAACAGGGGCTGGCGTTACTGCGGGAGGAGCCGGTAGACCTGGTTATCCAGGACATGAATTTCTCCGCCGACACGACTTCGGGTGCGGAGGGCAAGGCGCTGTTCGAGGCGATCCGAAGTTTCGATCCGGATTTGCCGGTGATCCTGTTTACCGCCTGGACCGACCTCGAATCGGCGGTGGAGCTGGTCAAGGTCGGCGCCGCGGACTACCTCGCCAAGCCATGGGAAGACGACAAGCTGGTAGCCACGGCGCGAAACCTGCTCGAATTGCGTGCGGTCAGCCGGGTGCAGCAACGTCTGACCAGCGAGCGCATACGGCGCAGGGACAGCCTCGCCGCCGAATACGATTTGTGCGGCACCGTGTATGAGAGCGAGGCGATCCACGAGGTCTTGCTGATGGCGACCCGGGTAGCGGGCAGCGATGTGCCGGTGTTGATCACCGGGCCAAACGGGTCTGGGAAGGAGAAGGTCGCGCAGGTAGTGCAGGCCAATTCGCGTCGCGCGGCCATGCCGTTCGTGACGGTCAATATGGGCGCGTTGCCGTCCGAGCTGATGGAGAGCGAGTTGTTCGGCGCGGAAGCTGGCGCCTTCACCGGGGCAAGCAAAACCCGCGTCGGGCGGTTTGAGGCGGCTGACGGCGGGACATTATTTCTGGACGAAATAGGGAATCTGTCGTTACCCGGTCAGGCCAAGCTGTTGCGGGTTTTGCAGACCGGCGAATTCGAACGTCTTGGCAGCAGCGTTACCCGGACTGCCTCGGTGCGGGTGCTCAGCGCGACCAACATGAATTTAAAGGCGGCAATTGCGGACGGCGTATTTCGCGAGGACCTGTTTTACCGTCTCAACGTGATTGAGTTGCGTGTGCCCGGATTGGCGCAACGTCGCGACGATATTCTGCCGCTGGCCCGGTATTTCCTCGGTGGCGAGTATGACATCGCAGCGGAAACCGAGCGCCTGATGCTGCGTTACCCGTGGCCCGGAAACGTACGTGAGTTGCGCAACGCGATGGAGCGGGCACGGGTTTTGGCAGCGGATCGACGCATTGCGCCAGAGCTGCTTGGTCTCGACAACGCGGGGCCGGGTGCCGTGGCCGATGCGGGCGCAGGGACTGCAGATACGATCGATCGCAGCCAGCTGGAGGATGCGCTCGCACGTCACGATGGCATCGTTGCCCGCGCGGCGCGCGATCTCGGTCTGAGCCGGCAGGCGTTTTATCGTCGTATGGACAAACACGGCATCCCGAGGGATTGATCGGCGTGGGCAAACGGGGTCTGCGTTTTTCGCTCGAGGGGAAACTCGCGCTGGCTTTCTCCGTCGCGTTGCTGGCCGGGTTGTTCACGATGGCGCTCGCGGCCCAGTGGCTGGATTCGGCATGGCTCGCGATGCTGATCGCCGCGCCGGTGGCGGTGGCGGTCGGCCTGTATTTGCTGCACTTGTTCGTGGTGCCATTCAATCGAGTGGTGCAGGCGCTCGCCGACGGTGTTTCCGGACTCAGTGACGGCGATTTCAGCCTCAGTATCGCGGAAACCAGAAATGACGAACTCGGCCGCCTGGTAGCCGCCTACAACGAAGTCGGGGACGTGTTACGCGCCGAGCGCCAGAGCCTGTATCAGCGTGAGCTGATGCTCGATACGGTGATTCAGACCAGCCCGCTGGCGCTGGTGCTGACCGGGACCGAACGATGCGGTGGTATACAGCAACAACTCGGCACGGCAGTTACTGCTGGCCGGGCGCAAACTCGAAGGTCACCGCTTTCGCCGGCTTCTGGACGATATGCCGGCGCCGTTCAAAAATGCAGTGGAAGCGCGCGGCGACGGACTTTTCACGGTCGAGGGTCGCCATGAGCCGGAGACGTTTCACCTTGCCCAAAAACGTTTCGTATTGAACGGGCAGACGCATCGGCTTCTGCTGTTCAAGCAACTCACCCGCGAACTCGGCCGGGCCGAGGTCGAAACCTGGAAAAAAGTCATTCGCGTGATCGGCCACGAGCTGAATAACTCGCTGGCGCCGATTTCCTCGCTCGCCCACTCCGGCCGCCAGCTCGCGCAGCGCGAGCAGGCGGAAAAGCTGGCGGAGTTGTTTGCAACAGTGGAGGAACGCAGCCGCCATCTGAAACTGTTTATCGACGGTTATGCGCGTTTCGCCAAGTTGCCGAAGCCCAGACCGGGCGAGGTGGAGTGGGAGGCGTTCGTCACTGACATCGGCAATCTGGTTGCGTTCCGCCTGGACGGCAAGCTGCCGCAGCGCCCGGGCTGGTTCGATCCGGCGCAGGTACAGCAGGTCCTGATCAATCTGCTGAAAAATGCGCATGAATCGGGATCGGAGCCGGATGAGGTCGTTCTCGATGTCGCGGAGTCCGGCGACGGTTTTTCGGTTTCGGTGCTGGACCGCGGTCAGGGTATGTCGGAGTCGGTTCTGGACAGTGCCCTGCTGCCGTTCTACTCGACGAAACGCTCCGGCAGCGGGCTCGGGCTGCCACTGTGCCGCGAGGTGGTCGAGGCGCATGGTGGACGCCTGCGTCTTGTGAATCGCAACGGTGGCGGACTGGCGGCCGCACTGTGGTTGCCGGCGCGTGCCGGGACGGCGCGGCGCGACGATTAGGCCGCGGCGCGCGCGATGACGGATCGCCAGGCTCGCGCTCGGCCGCGGAAAAAGCGAAAATAACCGTTTGTCGATTCGACCATTGGGCAGGATCAGGTCATGACAGCGCAAAAACCGTGTGTATTTATTCATACCAATCACAAGCAGTGGCTGGGTGCGTTGGTAAGCAAATTCTCGTTTCGAGCGAAACTCCCGGCACGCCGCGGAATTCGACGTGCGTTTTATCCACACCAAGGATTACCCGTTCATGCATCGGCGCGAGGGCGAGCTCTATCTGCGCGACGGCGACAAGCGGCGCTGGCTCAATGACGATCTGCAGTCGTTTACGCCGCTGCGGTTCATGCCGCCGGAGCTGATGGGCTACGAGGGCCGTGCAGTGGTCGTCGATCCCGACGTATTTGCGGTGGGGGATGTGTGGGAGTTGCTGAACCGCGACATGCACGGCGCAGCCGTCATGTGTCGGCCGAAGTCCGGCTCGAAGGGCAAGCGCGGTTGTCTCGCCACCAGCGTGATGTTGCTGGACTGCGCCCGCTTGCGCCACTGGCAGGTGGAGAAACAGTTCGCTGAGATGTTCGAGTTTACCCGTGACTACATGGACTGGGTCTGTCTGAAACTCGAGGAACGCGACACGATCGGTCTGTTCGAAAACCGCTGGAACGACTTCGATCATCTCGACAGCGACACGCGTCTGTTGCACAACACGAAACGCAAGACTCAGCCGTGGAAGACGGGTCTGCGGGTGGATTACCGGCCGGCGGATACGTTCCAGTTGTTCCCGCCAAAACACTGGTTCCGACGCGCACGCCGTGCAATGTTCGGTGACTACGGATTTACCGGCCGATACAAGGCTCATCCGGATCCGAAACAGGAGCAGTTCTTTTTCGGTCTGGTTCGCGAATGTCTGGAGAACGGCGTGGTAACCGAGGCAATGCTGCGCGAGGAGATGAACAATAATCACCTGCGCCACGATGCGCTCGAACTGGTGCGGCGCGTACCGTCCCTGGCCGCGTGAGATGGTAGTGGCGGATCGTAACAACCGATCCGCCACTGCATCAGTCCGGGTCAGGCGGTAGCCTGGCTCGCGTCGGAGTCGCTGTCGCCGCCGAGTTCGGGCACTACCAGCGGTTCACTGGTGTAGTTGAAGTCCGATGACAGATGCGCGGCCATGTAGCCGTCGATCTGGCTGACCTCTTCGTCCGTGTAGTAATCCCGGTAACCGCCGACTTTGGCGCGGCGGACTTTGAATGAGTCCGGGTTTTTCTTGTCGCCCGGCTGCATGCGCCCGCCCGCGAGACGGAACACGCTTTTCTCTTCGAGCTTTTTCATGTTCTCGTAACGCGCGTATTCGACTGCCTCCGCGATCTGTTCGTCGGTTCCGGGCGTCCCGGTAAAGTCGACGACCTGTTTCAGCACGGCCTCCGGATTCGCCCGCATGTCTTCGTAGCGGATGATCAGGATGTCGCCGATATTGTCGACGTCGGCGGTCCAGCCATTGAAGTACTCGATGATGCGCGGCATGCCCTGGTGGGGATGCATCATGAAGTCGAACATGGAAATGTCAGAGCCATGTTCCGGGTAATCGTTAAGCGCTTTTTTGCGCGTGCGCATGCGATATTTCCACTGGAAAAACTGCGACACCGCCACGTCACGCGGATCGCGCACCAGCAGCACGATTTTCTTGTTGTAGAAATCGCGTTTGTCGTCTTCGTGTCCGGTATAGTCCTTGAGGTAGTTGCCGTGGGTGAAAAACACCTTTGGCGCATCCCGGTTGGCGCGATGCATGTTATCGAAGCCCACCAGCATGCCTTCCGGCAAATCGAACTTGATCTGGTAAAAACGCGACAACATGACTCTGAGCCAGGTCCGCCCGCTCTTGCCCCACGACACCAGCACCCAGTCGGCATCGGCCATCTTGCGGGCCTCGACCCGGCCGCGCATCCAGCGCTCGAGTTTGCGTCGCTTTTCGTAAGGCAGAAAGAACACCGCGCCGAGCACGGCATGACGGGAAAATTTCTTCCAGACAGTCTGAAACATGGCTATCATGACCTCTGATTGGGTACCGGCAAATGCTGTTGCTGCGGGGGCGTTTGCTAATAAAGGGAGCCGGTTGCCCGATGGCCGCAAGCTGAATAACTAGGTATTATGACGCGTTAGTCCATTACAGTAAATCCCGGTCAGGCCCTATGAACAGTGCAACTAATCTCGCCACTTCCCGGCAGCCCGAGCTTCCGAAGAATTTGCTAAATATCGACAAGCTGGCGGCGGCCACGTTGCAGCGTGAACCGTACGATTACCTGGTCGTTCCCGGGTTCCTGGATCAGCAGGTCGTCGATGCCGTCAACGCTGATTATCCGTTGATTCCGAGCGCGGGCAACAAGGATTATGAAAGCTATGAGCGTGGGCCGGTGTTTGACGCATTCATCGAGCAGCTGACCAGCCCGGCAATGCGTGACGCGCTCGCTGACAAGTTCGGTGTCGATCTCACCGCAAGCACGACGACGGTTACCGTGCGCACGTTTTCCGAACTGAGTGACGGCAACATTCACACCGATCACTGGAGCAAGGTTGTCACGGTCCTGGTTTATTTCAACGACGGCTGGGAGGGTGACGGCGGCCAGCTGCGAATCCTGCGTTCCAAGGATGATATCGAGGACTATGCAGCGCAGATTCCGCCGATGTCGGGTTCGCTGATGGCGTTTCGCCGCTGCGATCATTCGTTCCATGGCTACGTGCGTTACCAGGGGCCGCGACGGATGGTACAGATGAGCTGGAACCGGCCGTCGCGCATGGCGTTCGTCTCGCAGAAGATCAGCCGTCTGGGGACGCGCCTGATGAAACTGGTCACCCGCGGAAGCGGTCGCGTCTAGCCAGGCCCTGCGACCTTACGGCTGCATCATCTCGCGTATTCGCGCTACGACGCGCTCGACGTCCTTTTCGTTGGTCGGGACTGGTGTCCTGAACGTGTCCCCGGCCCAGACCGCCTGACCGCCCGCAACGAGTTTGCGGTGGAATGCCTGGAAATTGCGGCTCTGGTGGGCGAGTCTCAGATGATAAAGCAGCCGTGCCACAGCCTGGCGCGCCGCGCTTGCGCCTTCCGCGCGCGACGCAAACAGCCACGACAGCGCATTGCGTCGTGCCTGGTCCAGCGCGCCAATAATCCCGACCGGTAGCGACAGGATTCCGAGCGGACGGCCAAGCCCGATCCCCTCCACCATCATGGAGATGCTGTCACCGGTGACGATCAGTCCGTCAGCGAGACCGAGGATACCCTTGTAAGGATTGTCATCCGCCTCCGCGCTCCAGCGGAACAGGCGTGCGGCCACCGGCAACGATTCCTGCAGCGCGTCAGTGAACCATTCCGGTGTGCGTCGGCTCGTCGTCAGATACGGGGTTCCGCCCTGGCGGTCGGCGACGTCTTGTGCCAGTTTCAGCACCTGATCGAGGACGCTGCGATCGTAGATGTAGGGGCGTGTCGGCCCGCCGATCAGAAACCCGATCAGCGGCCGTGGCAGGTCGGCGAAGTTGTGGCGCCATTGTTCCAGTTCGAGCGGGTCCTGTTGAACCCGCATCAATGGCAATGTCGTTTCAACAATATTGGGCAGCGGCGGCAACAGCGTCTCGGCGCTGGTGACGACCAGGTCGAAGCGGCCGATGCGGGTTGACGGCTTGGTCATCTGGACAATGCGCGCGTGACCTCCGGATTGCTCCTGAATCCACAATGCGACCGATGACGGGCGCCGCCCAACGGTAACAATCAGATCCGGCCATGGCGGCTCCAGGGGGTCGGACTTCGTCAGATCGAGATGGTCCAGAGACGGCCGCACCCGTGGCTTGCCGTAAACCCACTCCGGTTTCATCTGCACGACGCGGGTTTCGTAGGGCCATGGCAGCTGGGCGGCAACTGCCTCGACCTGGCCGTTGTCGCCACGTTTGTCGCCGAGTACGAGCCAGGTTCGTGGTGGGGTCGAATTCATGACATGCCGCAATCGCTAGACGCCCGCATTGGGTGTCTAGCTGCCGGTCGCTGCTGCGACGGGGGGCGAGATCGGCGTGTACCCGAACACCGGCGACAGATTGTCATTGACCAGTGCTTCCAGTTCCGCAACCTGTTGTGGCGAGAAGTAGTCGCGATAGCCGCCGACCTTGGCGCGACGGACTTTAAAACTCTCGGGATCCTTGGGGTTGCGCAGGGTCATCCCGCCCTGGCTGAAGAAGCCTTCCGCTTCGAGCTTGCGCAGATTATCGAACGAGCCCCATTCGACTGCCGCGGCGATTTCTTCCTCGCTAAAGCTCTCGCCCATCAACTCGAGTATTCGCGCAAGCGTATTGGCGGTGTTATGACGCAGGTCTTCGTAGCGGACGATCGCGGCTCTTGGCAGGACCTCGATGTCGCGTGCCCAGCCGTTGAGATAGTCAATGAGAAAAGGCAGGCCGATATCGCTGTGACGCACGAACTCCCACATCTCGATGTGGTTGCGATCGATCGGATGGGCGAGGTTATGGTTGATCAGCTCCTGCTTGCGGGCGGACTGGCGCTTGGTGAACTGCATATACCAGGACACGGCAATATCCAGCGGATTGCGTGCGAGCAGCATCACGGCCTTGTGCTTCAGCGGGTTGTCCGGCGCATCCGCCGCGAGTGCCTTGCCGACCGCCGACTCGTAGCTGTAGCAACCGTTGGTCGCCGCCATGCGCGGGATTTGCGGATGCCGTCGCGAGTACTCGTCGGACTTGTTCATCAGTTTTTCCGGGAGTCCGTAACGCACCTGGTAGAGCCGTGACAACATCGCTTTCAGCCAGGTATTGCCGCTCTTCGGATGGCCGATGATCAGCAAATCCGCGCGTTCGGCAATGCCGAGTTCGAGCTTTGCAAGCAAGGGTTCACGTGCGGTGATGCGCATGGACTTCGGTAGCGCCCCGGTGGCGGCGATGACCAGCACCTTTTTGATGGCGTCGCTCAGGACAGGCATGCATTGATCTCCTTTGGGCAGGCCTCAGGCGGCACGATTGCCGGAGCCGCTGCTCTTGGTGTCTGGGTTGGCGGCGACGATGGCTTTCACATCTTCCGCGTTGCTGATTCTCTTTGGCCAGCGCCGGTTTCCGCAGTACCACTGCCCGGGGTTCTCGAGAATCCAGGTCTCGAAATGACGGTTGACCTTGGCCATCATCTGGCGCGCCTTTTCCGCATCGCTGGCATCCATGTCATCGGGTTCCACCGGATCGTAGATGGTGACCACGAACCGGGAACCGTTAATTCTCTGCACTCGTATCGGCACGAGCTCGCAATCGAAACGCAATGCCAGCCGGGCCGGCACCAGCGTGGTCATCTTGTCGCGGCCGAATAGCGGCAGCATCTCGCCGGTTTCCACTTTCTGGTCGACGATAAGGCCGATCGAGCGGCCAGCGCTCAATTCGGCGATAAGCGGCCGCACGCTCTCTGATGCTGGCACCAGCCGGCAGCCGAGCGCGCGGCGGCAACGGTGCAGCAATGCGTCGAGCCCGGGGTTCTGCAGCGGTGTGAAGATGGCAGTGACCGGGTGATTCTGGTCGACGATCGCTCGAGCCGGCAGTTCCCAATTAGCCGTGTGGGCGCCGACAAAGACGGCCGGCCGGCCGGGCTCGGAAAATGCGCGGATTTTTTCCGACACAATCGTGTCGATGCCGGCGCCGCGTTTGCCGTGGGCGATATCGTCGAGGTGCGCGTATTCAGCCATGCTGGCGCCGAAGTTGCGCCACGACTCGCGGACCAGATCCTCGATTTGTTCGCGGCCATAGTCCGGGAACACGACCGAAAAATTACGCCGGAAATGGTTGCTCTTGGGCAGGCGCGGGCCAAAAAATCCGCAAAGCGCGGCGCCGATGCTGGCCGCACGCGCGGGTTTCAGCAGCCGCAGGGTGGCAAATGTCAGGCGCAGAAACCCGGACTCGAGCGCCCACAACAGGCGTCGCAGCCACGGTATCCGTTTTGCCAGGCGATCGGCGGAATGGCCGAAAAGTGAGCGCGCCAAAGCGTACCCCCGATGAACGTATTGCAGCCCCGTGCCGGCGCAATTGCCGGCTTTTTCGTGGCGTCGGGTCCGCCAGAACAATGCAGACCCTCGCCCGGCGGCTAAGCACCGGACGGCGTGCGACAAACCCGTAATTTTCGCCTATCAGGCGGTACAGAACAAGCAGCGGCCCGGAAGCAGGCGCCGCGGCTGCGCCGCGATGGCGCTATTTTTTCAGCGGTTTCAGCGGCTTCTGTTCGAGCGCGGCCGTGGCCGCGGCGACCAGCAACGCCTCGCTGATTCGGACCTTGTAGTTGGGATTTACGTACTGGAAGCGGATGACCCCATTGGTGCCGATGATGAAAAGCGCCGGGACCGGGAGCAGGCCGTGTTCGCGCCCCGAGCTGTCGGCGAGATCGATGCCGATCTCGCGGTAGCGGTTGATCGTCGCCTCGTCCACCTTGAAGGCGATGCCGAACGCCTTTGCTGCTTCCATATCGGAGTCGGAAAGCAGCGTGTAATCGACATCCAGCTGGGTCAGGCTCTCGGCGAGCTTTTCCGGCTGGTCCGGGCTGATGAATAGGAGTTCGTAGCCCATCTCGCGTACCGCGTCCTCGGCTTTGCGCAATTCCATGAAATGCGCGGCGCAATACGGGCACCAGCCACCGCGGTAGAAAACGATAATCACCGGCGCGGCGAGCGAGTCCGCGGCGAACTCGTACCTGCTGCCATCCGCCTGGCGAAGATCGAAGGCGGGCGCGCTCTGACCGATCATTTTCGGACGAACTGCGTCCGGACTGGCGGCCACGCCGGGCGTGGTGTCTGCGGTGCAGGCAGACAGCGCCAGAATACCTGCGAGCGTCGCGCAGACAGGTAACTTTTTCGCGCTTCGGCGCAGCTCGGAAATGGCCACGCTCCGGTTACCAGAGCGGTTTTTTTGCTGCGTATTTTTCAACATTGACTACACTGATTAATTGAAGTGTCATGTTCAGATTGAAATATAAAATCTGTGCTGTACGGCACACATAACAACGTTTCGGGCATCGCTTTTTACATAATGCTGGGAAGGGAGGAGACGCTAATGTTACTGCAAATTCCATTTGTTCGATCCGCGCTGCTGGGGGCAGCGTTTTTTATGGCGGCAGGCACTGCCGCGGCGCAGCCGGACATCGACCCGAGTCAACTGGATTTCGAGGCGTACGGTAACGGTCGCGAAACCGGCGTGACCGCCGATCCGACTGCTGCGTCGGGTACCGCGCCGTGGCCATCTCAGGTGCAAAAGTCGTTCCTCGGTGTCAACTTCGATGACAACGCCGAAGACAACGATGGCTTCCGCTTTATCCCGCCCGATCCCATCGGCGCGGTCGGACACAGCCGGGTGATTTCGGTCGTCAATACGATGATCGAGTCGCGTACCAAGGGTGGCAAGAAGAAATGGCGCTCGTCACTCGCCGAGTTTTTCGCACCGCTCGAGCCGAAAACATTTACGTTCGATCCAAAAATTGTCTATGACCAGTACGAGGATCGGTTTGTCGTCGTGACGCTGGAGCGGGTTAACGCGGGGACGTCGTTCGCCGATCCGGGTAACGAGTCGCGCATCTTGCTGGCGGTGTCGAAGAGCGGAAACCCTCAGACCAACACCGAAGCCGACTGGTACTACCTGTCGATAGACGCGAAGCTGACGGGTATTCTCGGTTTCGGCCTTGACTTCTGGGCCGACTACCCCGGTTTCGAGGTTGACGAGGAAGCGATCTACGTTACCGCGAACTACTTCGTCCATCCCGGCGATTTCGGTGGTTTCGGCGGCTCGTATGTTTGGATCGTCGCCAAGGATCCGTTGTATTCAGGCGGCACAAGCGCCGCGAATGTTTATTATCCGGCGGGCGCAAGCGGGTTTTTCGATCTCACTCAGATGCCGGCGCAGGTCTTCGGTGACGGTGGTGTCGGCGGGGCCGGTTCGACGATCGGCACGTTCCTGGTCGGCTACAGCGGATTGACCTTCGGCGGCCCGGGTGGCGTGGAAGCGGCCCAGGTAATCACGATCGACGATCCGCTCGGTGCGAACGGCGGGCCTTTCTTCTCCGGCGAATTCGTCGTTATCGGCGACATAGAGAATGTTGGCGGCGGTTGCAGCTTCCCGGCATTGTCCGACGCCCCGCAGGCCGGTACCGACGCATTGATCGAAGTCAACGACCGGCGCGCGCTCGACGCGGTCTGGCGTGACGACGGTCTGTGGATGGTGATGAGTATCGACGGCACCGGGCCGTGCGATCCAGCGGTTGCCGGAACGACGAAGGCGCACTGGGTGGCGATGGATACCAGCGCCGGCTCCGGCGCGATCGTCCAGATCGATGGTGGCACGATTCTCGGTGACGATATCTCGTCCGGCGATTCGACGACATTCTTCCCTGCTATCGCGGTCAACCGCTATGGCGATGCGGCAGTCGGATTCTCCGCGTCGAGCCCGGACATCTATGCCGGGGCGTTTGCGGCCAAGCGTAGCGCTGGCGATCCGGCGGGCACGATCGGCCCGACGCAGACGGTCAAGGCCGGCGATGATTACTACCTGCGTACGTTCGGGGGGACGCGCAACCGCTGGGGCGACTACAGCGGTATCGCCCTTGATCCGAGCAACGAGAAGTTCTTCTGGGTCTTCAATTTGTACGCGGCGCCGCGTGCCGACGAAGCTGACAGTCGTGGCGAAGACGGTCGTTGGGGCACCGCCTGGGGCAGAGTCAAATAGCGCCAGTAATAGCTGATATTGCGCTGTACCAAAGCCCCGCTTCGGCGGGGCTTTTCTTTGACCAAACTAATGTCGGCCCGGAATTTTCTCGTTTGCCACCGGCTGCATTGGAACTGCGTTTGATCGACGCCGAATGATTACGCCGCATCGGCGGGCTTTTTCCCAGTCTGTCCGCAGCCCGTCGGATTCGGTGCAATGCGCTTTCCAGTTACGGCCAAAGTGAGCGTAAAATCGCGCGATTACTTTAGTGCCAACCCTGGAAGACGTCATGAGAACTGCGCAAGCCCCCGTCGTTGCAGTCATTGCAACTGCCTTTTCGATGTTGGCGGCACCGTATGCTGCCGCCGAGACGCCGCTGCGTCCGAATTTCAACCTCTCGACCGACCGGAGTTTCGACCCGACCGCCGTACCGGCCTATCGCGGTCAGCACGACGAGGTCTATGCCTATATCGACAAGCATCTCGACCAGCATGTTGAAGCGTTGCAGCGCTGGGTCCGGCAACCGTCGATCAGCGCCCAGAACGTCGGTGTGGTCGAGATGGCAAAGATGTTGCGGGACGATCTCAAGGCGCTCGGGTTCGCCGAGGCCGAGCTGGTCGCAACCGATGGCCACCCCGGGGTCTGGGGTTATTACGACGCCGGCGCCGAAAAAACATTGATGATGTACATGATGTACGACGTGCAGCCGGTCAACGAAGAGGACTGGCAGACCCCGCCGTTCGCAGGAAACCTGGTCGACCACGAGCGCGGCAAGGTACTGATGGCGCGCGGCGCGACCAACCAGAAGGGGCCGCAGCGCGCCCTGCTCAACGCGATCGAATCTATTATCGCGACGACCGGCAGCCTCCCGGTCAACCTGATGATTACCGCCGAGGGTGAGGAAGAACTCGGTTCGCCGCACTATCCGCAAATCGTCGATAAATACGAGGCGCGCCTGAAAAACGCCGACGGTGTGCTGTTTCCGTTCAATTCGCAGACGCCCGACGGCAACGTGCTGATCAATCTCGGTGTCAAGGGCATCCTGTATGTGGAGATGGAGGCGAAAGGCGGGCCGCAGGGTGGTCCGGCCGAGCACGAGATCCACGGCTCTTACAAGGCGATCGTCGATGCACCGGCATTACGTCTGATCCAGGCGCTGGCGTCGCTGACCACAGCGGACGGCAATACCATTACCGTGCCCGGTTATTACGATGGAATCCGGCCGCCGACGGCGGAAGAACAGATGCTGATCAATGGCATGGCCGCGGACTGGGACGATGCCCAGTTACAGCAGTCGCTCGGCGTAGGCCGTTGGATCGACGGTCAGACCGGTGTCGATGCCATCATGGAATACCTGTACATGCCGACGCTCAACGTTGACGGTATCTGGAGCGGGTATACCGGCGAGGGCTCGAAAACGATCCTGCCGCATATCGCCACCGCGAAGGTCGATTCACGGCTTCCGCTGGGCCTCGATCCGGAGCAGGCGTTGGCAAAGATCCGCCAACACCTCGATGACGGCGGCTTTCAGGATATCGAGATCCGCAAGCTCGGTGGTTACCCGGGTGCGCAGACCTCGGTCGATGCCGCGCTGGTCAAGGCCGCGATCGGCGTCTTCAACAAACGCGGCATTGACGTGGCGGTGCGGCCGCGGCTGGCCGGCAGCGCGCCTTTCTACCAGTTCACGGAGCGCCTGGATCTGCCGCTGGTATTCGCCGCTCTGGGTTATGGCACCGGCGCGCATGGTCCCGACGAGTTCATGGTGATCGAGGCCGCCCCGGGCTCGAGCATCGCGGGTCTCGCGGACGTGGAGAAATACTACGTCGATCTCCTGTACGCCCTGTCGCAGCAATAGGCGCCGCGGCCGGTCCTTGGCGCGACAGCTAATCGCGATCCGATTGGCAAACGGGGAGGCGAGCGCGTGGCACAGTCGTTCACATTGTTGGCCCGAAGCGCAGTGTGGCTCGCCATAGCCGCTTACACGATTAGTGGTGCGCGCGCGCTCGGACAGGCCGATCGCCTCGGTAGCCTCGAGCCGGGCAAGATCGCCGACCTCATCGTTATCGATCAGGATATCGTCGAGCTGACAGCGCGCGGCGATGCCGATTAAATCGAAGCGACCCGCGTGCTGGCGACGATTTTCGACGGTGAAGTCGTGTTCGAATTACAGGACTGAGCTGTGCCGGGCGGGCCATCCGCTAGCGCGGCTTGCGAAAGCGGAGAACGAATCGATCGGTGCGTCCCCGGACCTGCGGTTCGAAAACGCGTTTGTCATAGTCGTCCGCGGGATTGCGCAGTATGCCGGAACGTTCTTCGAGGACGAATCCCGCTTGCTCGATATCGCGTATTACCACGCCTTCGTCAACCCGGTGCAGCGCGGTGGCAATCTCGGCGGGATCGCCACCCGGTCTGGCGATGTGATCCACCACGCCGAGAATCGCGCCCGGTTTCAGTGCGGCGAAGACGGCGCGCAGCATGGCGGCATGGTCTATGGCGGGCCAGTTCCGATCGGGGCGTACATAGACGTCATGGTAGGCGAGGATCAGGAAAGCGCCGTCGAGACTGGCCGGTGGAAACTGTATGGCCTCGGCTTCTGCATCAACCCGTATGACGTTTGCCAGCCGCCGATCGCGGAAACGCAGCGCGATCGCATCGGCAAGAAATCCGCGGTGGGCAGCGTTGTTGTGGGCATAAACCGTTCCACCGGGGCCGACGATTCGCGCCAGCACTTCGACGTAGTAACCACCGCCGGAGAACATCTCCAGTACTGTCATGCCGGGCCTGACGGCAAAAAAACGCAGCACCTCAGCCGGCTTGCGATTGAAGTCCCGATCGCGGTCGGTTGCCGGTCGCGCGGGGCTTGCGACAGCGGCGTCTATCGGATCACTTGGCGTGCGCGCATCGCAGGCGCCGAGCAATGCAAACGCGATCAGCAGGCAAGGCAGTGCCACCGCGACGACACCCGCTGTGCCAGTGTCCGCGGCCGTCGCGATCCTTACGAGAGAGTTGTTCACCCGGCAAGTGTAGCGCGGGCTTGTCAGAACGGCACAGCGGTGGCGGCGCAAAGAAATTCCATCAGCGGTGTGGCTTCGCGGTAGTAACGGCTGAGCGTCTTCACCAGGTCGTCGCGGTAGAGCTCGCTATGGGTCAGTTCGGCTATGGCAATAAAGTCCTTGCGTTTGAGATCGTTGATCAGTGGATGATCCGCTGCGAACCCCTTCGGCGGGCGTTTGAGCGAGTCGCCGCTCAATCGAAACCTGCGGGTAAACGCGCGCGCGTCGCGTGCAGCAAGCCAGTCGTCGGGACTGTCTGTGATCGCGCTACGGATGTCCCGCAACGCAACGGTATCGGGATGCCACAGGCCGGCGCCGATAAATACCTGGTCGGGATCGATGTGAAAGTAGTAGCCGGGCGCGTGTACGTCGCGGCCACGCTCGTGGCGGAACTGGATGCCCAGGTTGGTCTTGTAAGGGCTCTTGTCGGCGGAGAAGCGCGTGTCGCGGTAGATTCGCATCAGCGAACCGCCGGAGCGTTTTGCCACCGCCTGGAAGTGCGGCGCAAATTTTGCGAGCGGCGCGGCCATAGCATCAATGAACGCCAGCGCCGGCTCCAGCACATGTTGTTCGTAGCGGGGTTTGTTGCGCTTGAACCAGTCGCGATCGTTGTGAGCGGTCAGTTCCGCGAGAAAACCAACCAGGTCCGGTGTGAATGCGCTGAATGTCCGAGAGGTCATGATCTGCTGAACTCCGTTGGCCGCTGGCGGGAGCCGGGTTGCCTGAGGGCGGTTTGCATCGCCGGCCGAACCGCACTCTGCGTCGCCAAGACAAAGCGAGACCGTGTCTGCTAAACATAGCTCAATACATGATTATTTTGCGGGGGCCGTGATGAACTGGAAAATCATATTTTTGGGTGGTCCCGCCGGTTATGGCGCTCAGTGGACCGTCAGTTTTGCCACCGGCGCAGTTATCCACGAGGGCATACTGGACCCGATCTACATCTAAACTCCGCAGTTCTGGCGCCCGGAACTCAATCGGGATTCGCCCGATACAGTGGCATTGCTGCCGCGCTGGATCGGCGCCGGCCTGATCGGGGCTTTCCTGTTTGCCGCGATCTACTCGCGGTTGCGCCATGCGTTTTCCGGTCCGAGCTGGCTAACGGGCATGAAATTTGGCCTGATGGTTGCAGTGATTGCCTCGTCGGCGATGCTTGGCTGGTCCGGTGTTTTTGCATTGCCCGATGTCATCTGGGCATGGTGGGCGTTCGAGACTTTCATTTACTATCCGCTTGGCGGTGCCGTGCTTGGCTGGGTTGCCGCCCGGCTTGTCCCTGAATCAGAGTGATGATAATGACGGATGCAAACCTGCGCATTGCGCTCGTGCAACAGAAGGCCGGCCCTGATCGGGATGCGAATCGCGCGCGTGGCATCGCAGCCGTACGGGTCGCGGCGGGCGAAGGCGCGAAGCTGGTTTGTTTTGCCGAGCTCGCGTTCGATCCGTTCTGGCCGCAGGTGCCAGCGACCGCCGCCGCAGCTGCCAAGGCCGAGCCGGTACCGGGTCCCACGACAGACGCGTTTTCCGTGCTGGCGCGCGAGCTCGGGGTTGTCATTGTTCTGAACGTATATGAACGCGACGGTGAACACTGTTTCGACAGTTCGCCGGTTATCGATGGCGATGGCTCGATCCTGGGTGTGACGCGGATGCTGCATATCACCGAATACCCGTGTTTTCATGAGCAGGGCTATTACACGCCGGGCGATCGCGGGGCGCCGGTGTTCGATACCGCGGTGGGCCGGATCGGCGTTGCGATTTGCTACGACCGTCATTACCCGGAAGTGATGCGGGCACTGGCACTGCAGCACGCGGAGCTGGTCGTAGTGCCGCAGGCCGGGGCAATCGGCGAATGGCCGGATGGCCTGTACGAAGCCGAAATGCGGGTCGCGGCGTTTCAAAATGGTTTTTATACGGCGTTGTGTAATCGGGTCGGGGCCGAGCCGGAGCTGCATTTTGCCGGCGAGAGCTTTGTCTGCGATCCCGCGGGGCGGGTGATCGCGCGCGCCGGCACCGATACCGAGGAAATTCTGTTTTGCGATCTCGACCCCGGCGCAATCGAAAACAGCCATGCGCGGCGATTGTTTTTGCGCGATCGGCGTCCGGAGTTGTACAGCGACTGGCTTGCATAGCCGGGCGCGGTTGCCCGGTGCCCGCATTGCTTGACCGTACGGCGCGCGCCAATGTACTTTGCAGTTCTCTGCTACAGGTGTCCCATGACCCAACCGGGTCTGGGGTGAAACGGGAAGACGGTGCGCCAGGCATGAAGTCCGCTGGCAATTCCGACGCTGCCCCCGCAACGGTAGGCGAGTTTGTGAGTAATCTCTAAACCACTGTGCTGGAAGCATGGGAAGGTGATTGCTCCCGAGCCTTGAAGGCTTTACTCGTGAGCCCGGAGACCGGCCAGTAGTGAGAAGTGGACGTCGGATCTCGGTGGGAGATGGCGTACCGGTTACAGGGGCGATTAGTCTTTTGTCTTCGATCTCCGGGCGCAGTTTTCGCGGCTATCCGATGTGGCTCGATAGGGTGCCGGTGGGGGCGCCGGGGGGCTCGCGGATCAATGAAAAAGACCATATCTGCAATGGTGTTGTCAGGGTGCGCCATCGTGGCCGGCGCGCAGGAGCCGGCCGAGCTTGACCCGGTGGTCGTCAGTGCATCGCGCGTACCGCTGACGCTGTCCGAGGTGCCCGGTAGCGTCACGGTCATCGAGCGAGAGGAGATTGAGCGCCGTCAATTCGTGCATGTCGCCGATCTGTTGCGCTCGGTGGCCGGCGTCTCGGTCAGCCGCTCCGGCACGGCCGGTTCCCAGACCCAGGTTCGCGTGCGAGGTGCGGAGTCGAATCATCTGCTGGTGCTGATCGACGGCGTCGAGGCAAACGATCCCGCGTCCGGAGATGAGTTTCGCTGGGAACAGTTGACGACATTCGATGTCGAGCGGATCGAGATTGTGCGCGGGCCGCAAAGTGCATTGTGGGGCAGTGACGCGCTGGCCGGCGTTGTCAATATCATTACCCGGCGCGATGTCAGCGGTCCGGCCGCGGCCGGTTTTGTCGAGGGCGGTTCTTTCGGGACAGTCTATACCGGCGCCAATGCGCAAACCGCAGGGGAAAACTGGTCGGGGGCGGTCGGTGCGGCCTATCTCGACAGCGATGGCAGTAACATCTCGCGCCACGGTGGCGAGGACGACGGCTACCGCAACCTGACCGTGTCGGGAAGCGCCGGACTCGATGCAAGCGACGCACTGCAATTCGAACTCGGCGGCCGTTATATCGATGCCGAAAACGACTACGATGGCGTTGATTATTTCGCGACCGGGTTGCCGGTCGATGCCGATCTCGTCAGCGCTAACGAGTCGTTGTTCCTGTCGTCGATCGCACGACTGCGTTTGTTTGACGATTTCTGGCGTAATCAGCTCAAAGTCACCTACGCCGATAGCGACAACGACAATCACGCAGATGGCGTATCGACCGGTTCGACCAGGGCCGATACGCTCGGGTTCTATTACCAGGGCGGCATTGAATTCGCGGCCGGACCGGGCCTCGCGCGGCACGCATTGACGATGGCGCTTGAACACGAAAGGGAAGAATTCTCGCAACGCGGCGCCGCGTCGGATTTTGGCGATCCGAATCAGGATCAGGACATGGACAACACAGCCTACGCCGCGGAATATGTGGTTCGGGCCTACGAGCGAGTGGTTGTGACTTCGAGTTTACGCTACGACGAGAACAGCGATTTTGCCAATGAGTATTCGTGGCGCCTCGGTGCTTCCTGGCGGGTGTTCGAATGGGGCAGTCGCTTGCGCGCCAGCGTCGGCAAGGGGCATAAATCTCCGACCTTTATCGAGCGCTTCGGGTTTTTCCCCGATTTGTTCATCGGTAATCCTGATTTGCGCCCGGAGGAGTCGCGTGGCTGGGAGGTCGGCGTCGACCAGGCGTTGGCGGACGGGCGCGTGGAGATCGGGCTGACCTACTTCCGTACGCGTCTCGAGGATGAGATCGACGGATTCGTATTTGATCCCGATACCTTTTTGTACACTGCGCGCAACGCTTCCGGGACGAGCCATCGCAAAGGCGTGGAGGGAAGCATGACAGCACGCCTCGGCGAGCATTTCGATCTTTCCGGCAGCTATACATTTACCGATTCCAGCGAGCCGCAAGCCCTGGGTGGACATGAGGACGAATTGCGCCGACCGCGCCATATGGCCGCGGCGGACCTGAACTATGTTTTTGCCGCAAACCGGGCCAACGTCAATCTCGGAGTAACCTACACCGGCGAACGCGACGATGTTTTTTTCCCGCCTTTTCCGGCCGACTCCGAAGTGGTCAGTCTCGACAGCTATACGCTGGTAAACCTCGCGGCGAGTTACCGTTTCGGCGGCGGCACGGAACTCTATGGCCGGATCGAGAATATGTTCGACGAGGACTACGAGGACATTTACGGGTTCAGCAACCCCGGCATCGGCGCGTTTGCCGGACTGCGGATAGCATTAGGCAACTGATCCCGGCAGTTAGCGCTTGGGAGACGGGCGAATTCGATGGCAGCACAGGAACTCAATTGCTGGAAATGCGGCACCCCGGTTCGCGACGAACCGTTGCCTCTGCAACGCCTGGCCGCGTGTCGCAACTGTCGCGCCGAGCTCCATGTCTGCCGCATGTGCGATTTCTACGACACCGCAGTGGCCAGGTCTTGTCGTGAACCCGTGGCGGAAGCGGTTCACGACAAGAAACGGGCCAATTTTTGCGGCTATTTCGTGGCCTCGCCGGCGGCATATATCGCACCGGACCGGACCCCGGCGGAGCAGGCGCAGCGCGACCTCGATCAGCTCTTTGGCGGCGATTCCGGCGGCGGCACGGCGAACGATCTCGACGAGGCGCGGCGCCAGCTCGAGCGCTTGTTCGGCGAAGACGATCAGACCTGAACCGGTTTCCGGGATCTAGCCGGTAATCTTCCCCGTCAGCCGGCGGATATCCCGCTCGCGGGCGCGGACATCGCGCAACAGGTCGGACATCGCGCCGGCACGCGCCAGGTTGTGTTCGCCGCGTCCGGGATAGCGCGTCGGGTCCCAGCCAAAATAGCTCTCATTCAGCGCGTCAGTGGCGAAGCGGCAAGCCAGTTCGAGGCAAATTTGCATCAGTCCGTCAGTCAGCGCATCCGTTTCTTCCTCGCGCAGCAGTCCGGGTGTCGCCCGGGCATAGCCTTCCAGCGCGGCTGCCAACAGGGCGAGGTCGAGTTTTCCGGGGCGCTGGTCCTCACGGCCCGGGTTGCACCAGGAACGCAGGGCATCGCCCATCTCGAGCGGCCAGCGCATCCGCGTCAGCGTATCGAGGTCGATTAGGCAGACTGCTTCGTTCGATTGGTCGAACAACAGGTTGGATATCTTCAGGTCGCCGTGCGAATGGCGCTCGGGCAAATCCGTCAGGTCACGCAGGAGCTCGGCCTGGCGCAGCAAATCCTCGGCGAGCGGAGCGGTCAGATCATAAAGACGGTGAGCGCGCCGCTCCCGGAGCGCTGCGGCGAGGTTTTGCAGATGCAGCGGCGTATCGTGAACACCGGGACGGCCCGAGCGGTAGACATAGTCGAAACCGTCCAGCGCCGCATGAAACCGGCCGACGAGCGCTCCTGCCGCGCGGGCGCGCGCCGGGGTATCGACGAAATCAATACTGTGACCGCTGACAAAACTCAGCCCACGCCAGATACGGTCGTCGTGCATGATCCACCGGGCGCCTTCGCCGGTCGGTACCAGGCGCGGAGTAAGCATTCCCTGCGCGGCAAGGTGGCCGGTTACGGCATCGAGATCGTCATTCACCTCGGGCGCAAATATCGGGTGCAGGCGTTGCAGGACCAGCCGCCCGGCTCCGGGCCCGGCAAGAAGAAACGTATCGTTGATGAGACCGCTGCCGATCCGGCGCTGAGACCAGTCCGCGGGGTCGGCCCAGTGCGCGATCACGGTGTCGGGTGCGGTGTCGAGGGTCACGCGGTGCCTTGTTGCGGGGTGGAAGCGGAACTGTGTCCGGGTGCCTGTCCCGAGCCGGGTTCAGGTCGGCATCGGCTTTCGACCGACAAATGATACCGCAGCGCGGCGAGCCGGTGACAGCACATGCGAGCAAGGGTGTCGAAGCGAAAGGCAGTCCTGGAGTACGATCATGTCATGTTGAAAAATGCCGTTCGCCCGCCGTCGCGTGGCTTTGCAGCCCGCCTCCAGCTCGGGATTCTTTATGCTCACGCTGAGCGCAGGTGCCGCAACAGCCGCGGATGAGATTGAATTCGATCTGGACCAGGCACGTTGGGTCGATCGGATCCTTGTCGTCGCGGCGAATTCGGCGCAGCAACGCGATCTGCTGGCGATGACCGAGGAGGTTGAAGCACATGCCTGTGAATTCGCCAATCGGGATCTGCGACTGCTGTTGGTTATTGCCGCATCGACGCTGCGCCTTGACGGCAAGGCGGTCGAGGCGCAGTCGGCCGCCGGGATAATCGCACGACTGGTGCCGGGCGCGGAGGAGTTTTCGATGCGCCTGATCGGCAAGGACGGCGCTGTCAAGCAGCGTTGGGGCAGTGCGGTGCCGGCGCAGGAGATTTTCGCGGTGATCGATGGCATGCCCATGCGGCGTGGCGAGAGCAGCGCGGACACCGATTGTCATTGATCGGAGCGCGTCCGACGTGGGCCGTCGCGGCGGGTTGGCGTCCGTGGTGACGATTGTGAACGGCACACCAGGGACGAGTGCCGGGAAAGCGGGTAAGCGGTTTACGGTGTTTATCGGCGATTCGTGGCGCGACGACAGTATGCCCGCGAAGGCCCGCGCCGTTGCGGCTGCGCACTGGATGAAATCTCTCTGGTCCGGGGCTTTCGCGGCGGCAATTTCTCTGACTTTTTTGATCGGGAAAATCAGAAGTGCGTGCGGATTTCTTTGTCAATCCTGTATTCGCTCGGTTACTCTTGGCTGGGGTTTTTGCCTGCATCCGGCTACCCTCGGCCGGCCAGGCGGTACCATCCGCATGGAGCTCTCGCGCGCGTGAAGTCCACGGTTCACTACAGGGAAGTGCAGAGATTCACCCAGCCGTTGCTGTGGGTTTTCATCCTGGCGACGCTGCTTTTCGTGCTGGTCACGTTCGGCTGGGCGCTTTACCAGCAACTGGTTTTGGGACAGCCGTGGGGCAACCGACCGATGTCTGACACGGCGCTGGTGCTGTCGAGCTGCGGTGCAATCGGCGTGTCCGCGGCAATCGTGTTGTTGTTCGTCGTGTTGCGGCTCGAAGTCGAGGTGCGCGACGATGGTATCCACGTGGCATTCAGGCCGATCTCGCGTCGGGTCTTCAGTTTTTCGGATATTCGCCAGTGTACGGCGCGCAAATACCAGCCGTTGCGTAATTACGGTGGCTGGGGTCTGCGTTCCAATTTCCGCAGCAACGCCTACACCGTCAGGGGCGATGCCGGGGTGTGGCTCGAGTTCCATGACCAGAAACCGATTCTCGTGGGATCGCAGAGAGCCGAGGAACTTGCCGATGTCGTCAATGCCGTCATGGAGCGCAAGAGTTAACGGCTGCGAAACACCTCGCTCGTCTGGGCGCAGCCGCTCCGCTATATTTGGCTGCGTCTTCCCGGCGGCGGAACGATTAGGGTGAGGGTACGGCGTTGTCGCCGTGCCACGTGAGCATGACTACATTCCTGACATCGATGTTGCTGGTGGGCCTGGGCGGCATGTTGGGCGCGGCCTGCCGTTATCTTGCCGCGCTTGCCGGCCAGTCGTTTTCCATCGACTTCCCGTATGGCACGCTGGCCGCGAATCTGCTCGGTTGTTTCCTCATCGGACTCCTGATGCAACTGGTTGTCACGTTCAACTGGCCTTCACCGATGGGGCGGCTGTTTCTCGCGACCGGGTTTTGCGGTGGATTTACGACCCTGTCCTCGTTCGTTTACGAACTCCACGCATTCATGCAGGACAAGGAATATTTTTATGCATCACTGTATTTTGGCGGAACGCTGGTAGGCAGCGTCCTGTGTTTCTATCTTGGCGTTCTTCTCGTCGCCAGCACGGTCAGGTAAAGCTTATGAGGCAAGACAGTGAGGCGACGCTGCTGAGCATTTACGTTGGTGAAGCCGACAAAATGCAACACAGACCGCTATATGCGGCGATCATCGAGGCCGCGCGCGAGCATGGCCTTGCCGGTGCAACCGCATGGAGGGGCCTGATGGCATATGGTGCCAACTCGGTCATTCATACGACTCGATTGCTGGACCTGTCAGCGGACTTGCCGGTGGTGGTGGAAATTATCGATGAGACACAGCAAGGTCGACGCATTCTGCGACGTCCTGGACAAGCTGTTCGAAGGCGCTGACGCAGGCGTGCTCGTGACCGTTCAGTCGATTGGCGTGCGCCGTTATCTGCCTTCATCGCGGGCCAGCGATTAAGATCCGTCTCGGCAGCGTATCGGGTCCGAGGCTAGGCGCTCTGTACCGTGTGAGTTTCGCTCACTGGCGCACCTTCGATTGTTGTCACTGCGTGGCCGTTATTTGTTTTGTGACACCATCGGCGCGGCAGGGTTTGCGGGAGCCGAATATGTGACGCTGAGCAAGCGCAAATCGACAGCGATACATTACCATCGTATTTCCCAATCGCGGAGCGGAATTCCATACGGTGCAGAGACTGCCCTCGCCAGCATCGATACTCATTATCGCGAGTATGTTCGCGTGGCCGGTTGCGTCAGGCGCCGCGGAGATACTTCTCGATGAGCACGGTTGCCATTACACCGGAGACGGCGCGGTCTATCATTGTCACGAAGGCGACTTCTCGGGACAGACGTTCTCTTCGAAGTGGCGGATGCTGATGGCGCGCCGCGAACTTGTCATAACACAGCAGCCAGATAGTGTCGTCACCGATACCGCGCGTCTGGCGCGCGGCGAATCCGAGTCCAGCGAAAGTCCGTGATCAGCGGCCGTCAGCGCGCGGTCTTGTTGCGAGCGCGGTTCGCTGTCGTTAGCCACTGCGCCAGGCGCGTCCAGTCCGTCGAGTCCGGTGGGCTCATCGTCGAGTTCCGCGAGTTTCACGACGGCGGTTTTATGCCCCTGCAGGCGTGAGAATTCGGCATGGGCGCGTCCGAGCCTCGTGTAGTGGCGCAGCATCGCGGCGTGCAGTTCCTCCAGCTCCGGTACATCGGCCTTGCGCAGCCCGGCTGCAATCTCATTCTGATCGGCGCGAAACCACTCCGGGTGAGCCCGGTTCACGATCACCGCCGCGAGGTGGTAGCCGCTGTCGCCAAGCGCTGCGCGAAAGTCCTCAGCCTCCAAAATCTTGGCAGCGTCGAGGCTCGAGACCAGCATGAATGCAGTCCCGGTGCCGGTCAGCAAGCGGTGTGCGTCGAGGCTCGACTGCGCGGATGTCGCTGGCGATCGTACGGACGCCATCGAAGAATCCGGTCAGTTCGGAAACAAATGCCTTGCCGGTCAGTAGCTGGAGAATGCCGAGTGCGGCTGTGTGCCGCGCCGTACGAGTCCGTTTATCAGGCCGCCCTGTTCAGGGTTGCTGCTGAGCCAGCGCGCCACGCGACCGTCGAACAACGAGGCCAGCCGCTCTGGTGCCTCGAGAAATTCGGCGGCATGTTCGGTGGGCGGTGTATCCAGCACGACCAGGTCATAGTCGCCGCCGCTGACCGCCTCGCGCAATCGCAGCAGCGACGTGAATTCCTGCGAGCCCGACAAGGTCGTGGCCAGTTGCTGGTACAGCTTGTTGCCGAGGATACGCTGCGCCTGCTCCTCACCGGGTGCCACCTGGCGGATATAGTCCTCGAAAATCTGGTTGGGCTGGATCATCTCCGCATGCAAAGTGCCACTGGCGTCCAGCGGCACTGCGATGACGCCGCCGTCTTGCTGCAATCCCAGCGCGGCAGCGAGGCGCCGCGCTGGGTCGACGGTCAGCACGAGTACCCTGCGTCCGGCCCGGGCCGCGATCAGGCCCAGCGCCGCGGCAATCGTCGTTTTGCCGACACCGCCGCTGCCGGTGCAAACGATCACGTTGTGGCGATCCAGTATCGGCTTCATACCTGCCCGGTTTCCTGCGCCAGCGCCGCAATCAGGGCATCGCCCTTGTCGACGTAATGTTGCGGCCATCGCAATGTGTTTTTGTCTGCCCGCCCGAGCTTGTGCAGCCACTCGGACTGGCGTTCCTGTACCGCTTGCATACGGTTTGCGAACGTGGCGGCGGCGGTCGTGCACGGGTTCGCGGCGGCGCGCTTCAGCTCCGAACCTGACACGGTTGGTTGCAGCCTGTTGCAGACGATGCGGGCGGATTGCCCGGTTTCCGCGGTAACGGCCGCATGCAATTCCAGCGCTTCGCTGACCGGCAGCTCCTGGGCCAGCGTGACGATCACGAAGCGGCACTTCTTCGGGTCTTGCAGAACCTCGAGGATCGTGCCGGTCTGACGCCCGACCGGGCCTGCGGGAACGGCTTCATGGATACCACGCGGCGCGCGCAGCAAGGCGAGGAAGTGACCGGTCGAGAAGGCGTCAATCACTATAAGGTCGCGGTCGGAGCGCGCCCACCGCAAACGGTGCGGCCCGGTAGCCTTGCCGATCAGAGCCAGTTCTTTTAGCGTCGGCGCGGCGCGAACCAATGCGCGAATAATTTTGTTGTCGAGAAAAAAATCTGCGGCGCGCTGCAGCGGCAGGTAATGGCCGACGTACTCGCGCAGGCAGGCCTCTTCCTCCCACCGTTCCAGCAACAGGTTCGGTTGGCCCGGATAGTGGACGGTGCCGGGCGCCAGCCCGAGCAGACGCTCGTAGAAGCTTTGCCGGCCGAATTCGACCAGCAGGGTTTTGCGCCCGGCGGTCGCCGCGCGCAACGCCAGCGCAGCGGCTACGACGGACTTTCCCACGCCGCCCTTGCCGGTTACAAACAGAATTTCCGGCTGGCGACCGCTTGGCCTGGCCATTACGCTGGCATTGCTCCGGGTATCGGGCACTGCCGCCAATACTACCGGGGCAGCGTCCGTGTCTGCATACGTGCTGGCCGCAGCCGCGCCGCCTGCTGTCGGCTTACTGCTGCGCAAGCGCCGCATCGATATAGTCGTCGACGAGCTGCTCGAGGACTGTCAGCGTGACCGAGCCGCTGGCCAGAATCGCGTCGTGAAACTCGCGCAGGTCGAAATTTTCACCGAGTTTGTCTTCGGCGCGGCGCCGCAAAGCCTTTATTTTGAGCTCGCCCAGCTTGTATGACAGTGCCTGGCCGGGCCACGATATGTAGCGGTCGGTCTCGGTGGTTACCTCGTGTATCGACAGCGCGGTATTGCCGGCCAGGTAGTCCAGCGCCTGGTCGCGGCTCCAGCCCTTGTCGTGCAACCCGGTATCGACCACCAGCCGGCATGCGCGCCACATTTCGTAGGTCAGGCGGCCGAAGTCGTCATAGGGGTCCTCGTACATGCCGGTTTCGACACCGAGCCATTCGGAATACAGCCCCCAGCCCTCGCCATAGGCCGAGATGTAGTCGTACTGTCTGAAGTCGGGTTGTGCCTCCTGCTCGATCGCGAGTGCCCACTGCAGGTGATGCCCAGGCACCGCTTCGTGCAGCGTGAGCGCGGGAAGCGTGTAGAGCGGGCGGCTCTCCAGCGCGTAGGTATTGACCCAGTAGTAGCCGGGCTGGGTGCTTCCGGCGGCCGGTGGCACATAGCGGCCGGCGGTGTATTTCGGTGCGATGTCAGCGGGTACCGGTGCGACCGAGTACGGGGTGCGTGGCAGGGTCTTGAACAGTGCCGGCAGTTTTCCATCCATCGTTTTTGCGATGAACGCCGCTTCCCTGAGTAACGCTTCCGGCGTATCGGGGTAGAAGCGCGGGTCGCTGCGCAGGAATGCCAGGAAGTCTGCGAACGAGCCGTCGAAACCGGTGGAATCGATAATGGCCTGCATTTCCCGCCGGATCCTTGCGACCTCGTCGAGCCCGATCTGATGGATCTCGTCGGCGCTGAGATCGAGCGTGGTGAACTGGCGGATCTTGTGGCTGTAGTAGGCGCGCCCGTCGGGAAGTGCGTAGGCGCCGAGCGTGGTTCGCGCGCCCGGAAGATACTCATCGCGCATGAAATCGAGGAAGGCCTGGTAGCCGGGAATGACCGAGCCCGAGATCGCCAATCTGGCGGCGCCGCGCAGGCGCTCGGCCTCACCCGCTGAGATCGTGCCCGGCACCTGTCGCAGCGGCGCGTAGTAAACGCTGTCCTCGGGGTCGGCGACGATATGGGCGGCGATCCCGCTGTCAAAGCCTTCGAGAATCACCCGCGGTTGCGTCATGCCACGCTCCAGCCCCGCGCGCATGTTGGTGATTTGTTCCCCGACGTAGCGCGGCCAGTCCTGCAGTCGTGCGACGTAGTGCTCGTAGTCGGCGACGGTACGGAACGGCATTTCGCTCGGCAGGCGGGCAAAAGAGGTGTGAAATCCCTCGTCGACCAGTATCGGTATCTGGTAGTCGCCGAACTCGATGTCGGCAATGAAGTCACGTAACTGGCGACGAAACAGCGCGGCGTTTACTGCGTCGGTCTTCGACCATTTCGATTCCCGTTCAAGCGTCTCGAGTTGTTGCAGAATCCCGCGCCAGTATTCGGCTCTTCTTTGCTGGTCTTGCGGCGTCACCTGTCCAAGCCGGTCATCGTAATCGTTGCGCCCGACATAGGTGGCAAGCAGCGGAAACTCGCGCAGGCGGAATTCCCATTCCTTGTCGAACAGGGCCTGCAGGTCGTCACCGGGTACCGGCCGCGCCAGCACCGTAGTGACCAGTAAAAACAGCAAGCAGAAGACACCTCGCAAGGTATTCATGAAGAACTCCGGGTCTGAACTCCGGCGTATGTTACCCCGTCGCGCCGGGCGCGGGCTGCAGGACGCTGCCCGGCGCCGGTCTGATGCGCGGCCCGGGATTACGGTATGCTCGCTGATTTCGCGCGCCAGGCCGGGCGGCGGTTTTTCGAAAATGGTGAGGAGAGTACCGGTGAGGAAAAGGGTTGTTGGAATCGCGTTACCTCTGGTGTTCGCCGGCGCAATGATCGCTGGTTGCGGTGGCGGAGAGCGTGACGGTGACACAGAGCAACGAGCCGCGGCACCAGCTGCCGCGCCGACAGCCACTGCTGCGGCCGAGCCGGCCGCGGTCGCGGCGCCACCGTTCACTGCTGCCGCCACCCGCGCGGCCGATTCGATCAGTGGTAATGACATCCGTGCCTGGGTGGCCGCGTTGTCCAGTGACGAGATGGGCGGGCGTGGACCCGGCAGCGATGGCGATCGCATGGCGCGGCGCTACATCGTCGAAGAGTTGCAGAAGCTCGGGTACAAACCCGGTGCGGCGGATGGCGGCTGGGAGCAGTCGTTTGACCTGGTCGGTATCAACGCGACAATGCCGCCGGTGTGGAAATTCGAGGGCGACGGCGAACTCGAGCTCGCTGCCGGCAGCGAGTTCATCGCGGGAAGCGGCGTGCAGGCCGAACATGCGACGCTCGGTGATGCCGAGCTGGTATTTGTCGGGTACGGCATCGAAGCGCCGGAATACGGCTGGAACGATTTCAAGGGCCAGGACCTCAGCGGCAAGGTACTGGTAATGCTGAATAACGATCCCGACTGGTCGGACGAGCTTTTCGAGGGCAATCGCCGTCTCTACTACGGACGCTGGACCTACAAGTACGAAAGCGCCGCCCGCCAGGGCGCGGCCGGAGCCATCATCATCCACACGCCGCCCTCGGCCGGTTATCCGTGGCAGGTCGTGCAAACGTCGTGGACCGGCGAGCAATTCGAGATCCCGGCGGGTGACGAGCCGCGCATCCAGATTGCCGCCTGGGTTACCGAGGACGCCGCGCGCAAACTGATGGCGCTGAACGGCCATGACCTCGATAACCTGGTCGAGAAGGCACGCAGCAAGGATTTCGAACCGGTGGCGCTCGGCGTGACGACGTCGCTCGATCTCGAAAACCGGCTGACCCGGGTCAGCACGGGCAATGTGCTCGGGCTGCTTCCGGGCAGCGATCCGGAACTCGCCGATGAGGTCGTGGTATTCACGGCTCACCACGATCACCTCGGCACCGCCGAGAGCGGCGAAGGCGACCGCATCTACAACGGCGCGCGCGATAACGCCAGTGGTGTCGCGACGATTCTAGCGATCGCGAAAGCTATCGCGGCATTGCCGGAATCGCCACGGCGTTCGATCCTGATTGCCGCGGTGGGTGCCGAAGAGCAGGGCTTGCTCGGGGCCAAGGCGCTCGCCGCCAATCCCCCCGTTGCGCCAGGCCGCATCGCCGCGAATATCAATTTCGACGCCGGTAATATCTGGGGCGCAACCCGTGACATCACCTTTATCGGCCTGGGCAAATCGTCGCTTGACGAGGTCGCGCGCACGGTGGCGGCGCACCAGGATCGGGTCGTAACCGGCGACCAGTATCCGGACAAGGGTTATTTCTATCGCTCGGACCAGTTTGCGCTGGCGCGAATCGGCGTGCCTGCGATGTACATGAAAGGGGGTACCGATTTCATCGGCCGCCCCGCGAACTGGGGTGCCGAACAGGTCGGTGCGTACACGGCGAAAAATTATCATCAGCCAAGCGACGAACTGACCGACGATTGGAGTTTCGACGGGCTGGTGCAGGATGCGCAACTCGGTTTCTGGAGTGGTCTCATCATTGCCAACGACGACGAGTTGCCGGTTTGGAACGCGGGCGACGAGTTCGAGGCGGCGCGCAAGGCGGCACTTGCTGCGCTGCCCTGATGCGATAAAACGGCGCAGCGGTTTGGCGTAAAAGGCCCGGGCAAGCCGCCCGGGCCTTTTTTATGTTGCGGCGGCCTCTCGGGTGGCTCGGAGATACGTTGACAGGACAGCAAACACGCAGGCAATTGTTCTTAAAAACGCAACAGTCATTTACTGAGGATCAGGTTTATTTCAGTTTCGATCTCACTGAAACTAGTGGCCAACGTCGGCATCGGGCCGGCCACGACTTCGGGAGATTGAACCATGGCTGCAGCAAAACCTTACCTGAACCTGATTGGTCGGATATTTATCGCCGCGATTTTCGTGTTTGCGGGCATTAGCAAGATCAGTGGATACGAGGGTACGGCGGCTTACATGGAGGCGATGGGTGTGCCGGCGCTGCTGTTGCCGGTGGTCATCGTGCTGGAAGTGGGCGGCGGTGTCGCCATCATCCTCGGTTGGAAGACGCGTATCGCCGCTTTCCTGCTCGCGGGCTTTAGCGTGTCGTCGGCATTGTTGTTTCACTTCGACTTTGCCGATCAGACCCAGTTCATCATGTTCTGGAAAAACATTGCCATTGCGGGCGGATTCCTGTTTCTCGTCGCGCATGGCGCTGGCGCGCTCGCGCTGGATAACCGCGGCAGCGGACGCGCTTCCTGATTCGGTTTTCGCGATGGGTTCGCCTTGCGGTTTACCGCACAACGATTGCACGGGAGTAGGGAAAGATGGGATTACTTGTTGACGGAGAATGGGTCGATCGCTGGTACGACACGAAATCGACCGGCGGGAGGTTCGTGCGCTCGGATGCCCAGTTTCGCAACTGGATCACCCGCGACGGTGCGGCGGGTCCGGGTGGTGGCGGCGGTTTCAGGGCCGAACCGGGCCGTTACCATCTCTATGTGTCCTACGCGTGTCCCTGGGCGCATCGCACGCTGATCTTGCGCAAGCTGAAAGGCCTCGAATCTCATATTGACGTGTCGGTGGTCAACTGGCTGATGGCCGAGAATGGCTGGACTTTCGCGGCCGGTCCCGGCGTCGAACCCGACCCGCTGCACCAGGCCAGTTTCCTCCATGAGGTCTACACCGCGGCCGATGCCGGTTATAGCGGTCGCGTGACGGTGCCGCTGTTGTGGGACAAGGAGCGCGGCACGATCGTCAACAACGAATCGTCCGAAATCATCCGGATGTTCAACGAGGCATTTGACGACGTCGGTGCCACCCCGGGAGACTATTATCCCGAGGCCCTGCGCGAGGAGATCGACCGCGTCAACGAGCGCATTTACGACACGGTGAATAATGGTGTCTACAAATCCGGGTTCGCAACTTCCCAAGCCGCCTATGAAGAGGCAGTCGTGCCGCTATTCGATACGCTCGACTGGCTGGAAAAACGCCTCGCGCGCGATCGTTACCTGGTTGGCGATACCCTGACGGAGGCTGACTGGCGTTTGTTCACGACACTGGTCAGGTTCGATCCGGTCTACGTCGGCCATTTCAAATGCAACCTGCGCCGGATCGTCGATTTCCCCAATCTCTGGGCCTATACCCGCGAGCTCTACCAGTACCCGGGCGTAGCCGAAACGGTGCACTTCGATCACATCAAGGGGCACTATTACCAGAGCCATCTGAACATCAACCCGAGCGCGGTTGTGCCGGCCGGTCCGGTTATCGACTGGACGCAGCCGCACGGGCGCGATCGCTAGAGCCCGCTGCGGCGTGCGGTTCAGCGATGACCGATACAGTCGTCCCAGTATGGCTGGTCGCCGAACCGCAGCGCGAGAAAGTCGACGAACGCGCGTATGCGGCTGGAAAGATGGCGTGAATGCGGGTAGACGGCGTACGCCGCTAGCGGTGCCCACTCGCAATCCGACAGTACGACTTCGAGTTCCCCGGCGGCAATGGCCGCGGAGACGATAAAAGTCGGCAGCAGGGCTATCCCGTGACTGGCAATGGCAAGATCGCGCAGCACATCGCCATTGTTTGCGCGCAGCACGCCCTGCGTTTTCACCGAGCCGGTCCGGCCGTCCGTATCGGTGTAGCGCCAGGTGCCCGGATCATCGGCCAGGCTGTAGTGCAGGCAGTCATGATTGGCGAGATCTCGCGGGTGCTGCGGGCGGGGGTGGCTCGACCAGTAGGCGGGACTCGAGCATATGACGCTGCGGACCGGGGCGAGGCGGCGCGCGATCAGGCTCGAATCGGCGAGGCGCGCAATGCGGATGGCGAGGTCGAAGCCCTCGCCGAGAAGGTCCACCCTGCGGTCGCTGAGGTCGAGGTCAAATCGCACAGCGGGATTCTGCTTGACAAAATCGCTGATCGCCGCGCGCAGGTGGAGCAGGCCAAAAGTCAGCGGTACCGAGATCCGGATCCGCCCCTGCAGGGCCCCGTGTTCGGTGGACACTGCGGATTCGGTTTCGCGGACATCTTCGAGGATTCTCTGGCAGCGCTGGTAGTAGCTGCGCCCGGTATCGGTCAGATCCAGACGCCGCGTGGTGCGGTTCAGCAGTTGCACACCGAGATGGTGTTCGAGTTCGGCGAGGCGCCGGCTCACCGCCGATTTGGCGACCCCGAGCCGTTCCGCGGCAGCCGTGATGCTGCCCGCATCGACGACGGCGACAAAACTCTGCATGTTTGCGAACCGATCCATGCCCATCGCCTCATCGAGAAAAATAGAATCCAGAATCTAATGATTCTCTTTCTTATAGCAACTTTGAGCGCAGTATCGGGTATCTGCCGGGACGAGTGATGCCGATCGGCGGGCACTGCCGCGGCGCCCGCTCAGGAAGATCAGCGGTCGCGCTTGTTGACGACCATGACCTGGTAGCGTCCTTTCGGTCCGATGTACCACGAGGCCACGAGACTGGTGAGACTGACGACGATCGAGCCGAGCAGCGCGGAGCCAAAACCGGCGACGACAAAATTACCGAGCAGTGTCGCCACAAGGCTGAACATCAGTGCGTTGATGACGAAAAGAAAAAGACCGAGAGTCAGGATGCTGAGCGGCAGCGTGAGGATGATTGCGATCGGCCTTATCAACGCATTGACGAAGCCCAGTAATAGCGCGGCGAGGACAAAGGTCCCGCTGCCGGTGATCGTCACTCCATCCAGCAACTGGTCGGCGAGCCACAGGCCGAGCATGGTGATCAACAGGCGAAGGATGAATCCGGGCATGGCAGGAGGCTACGGCAGGGCGTTGCGAACTTCAACAAAAACAGGCGTTCCTGGCCAAATAACGTTCTGCCCCGATCGTGACGCAGCTCACGGTTGGCGAGCCGCGCCGACGTTAGGCTTCGCAATATGTCAGATAGCACCTTAACGTGGTCGTTGCTTGCGGGCTTCGGTCTGGTCGCAATACTGGTAATGCTCGCGGCTACCGAGGAATTCCTGCGCGGCAGGGGCGCCGTCGGCAAGCGGCTTCGCGCCGCTGGTTTCCGGTTCCGCCGCAACATGCGGGTTCCCGATGAACGCGGTGGCGACCGGGTCGTGGACTACGTCGTCGCGACGACCGCCGGTCTCGTTTGTATCGAGCTCCGCGACTACAACGGCGCGGTGGAGGGCCATGCGGCGGATCGGATGTGGTCGCACTCCGCGCGCATGGAGACTTTTCGCTTTCTGAACCCGGTCACGCGCCAGCGCGCCTATCTCGACGTGATAGCCGGGCTGTGCCCCGGCGTACCCGTGCATGGTCTGATTCTGTTCTCGGATCAGGCGACGCTGATCGGTGAGATGCCTGCAGGCGTTCACCTAAACCGCGATCTCGAGATGGCGTTGCGCGAATTCTCCGAAGACTGGGGTGACGACAGCGTGATCGAACAGGCGCTGAAAAAGCTCAAGTCGGGCCTGGCGCAGCTGCGTAAGGAAGGCAAGGGGGCGGCGCGTCGAGAGCGGTCTCGGGTCCGAGGTCTGAGCGCAGCCTGTTCCACGCCCCGTTGCTGCTGCTGCGGGCACTAGCCGGACGCCCGGTCCGCGCTGTTGAGGTAGCTTTGCCACAGCAGGCGAGCCGCGACCGAGCGCCAGGGCCGCCACGCCTCGCCGATCGCCTCGAGTTCTTCTGCCCCGGGCCGCATCTCGAGACGTTTGACCTCGTTGCACGGCTACCGCCAGTGCGAGGTCTCCCACCGGCCAGACATCCGGGCGGCCGAGCGCCATCAGCAGGTAAATATTTGCGGTCCACGGCCCGATGCCGGTGATCGCGACCAGCCGTTTGCGGACCGCGGCGTCCGGCAGACGCGCCAGAGCATCGAGATCGAGCGCGCCGTCGTGGACGGCTGCGGCAATGCCACGGCAGTAGCGACTTTTCTGCCGGCTGAATCCGCATCCCCGCAGGGTCTCGTCGGTCAGGCCGAGAAACGCAGCGGCATCGAGATCTCCGACCTCGGCGAGCAAGCGTTCGAACGCGGCCCGGGCCGAAGCCAGCGATACCTGTTGTTCGAGAACGATCTGAACAAGCGTCGCGAATCCGGGCGGGCGGCTCCACAATGGCGGTATCCCGACACGCCCGGCGATGCGGGCAAGATCCTTGTCCTTGCGTGCCAGCGCGGCGACGGCACCGCGGCACAGGGTCTGGTCGTTGAGAGGGTCGAGGGTCACTGGATGGCGCCGTTGCAACAGAGAGCAGGTAGCGCAGCACGCAGCTCCACGTGAGGTCCGGACATGTCCGGCTATTTTAGGCGGGCGCTGACGACAACAAAACAAAACGGGCCCTTGCGGGCCCGTCAGCGTGCAGTCCGCCGTGTTGGCTTCAGCAGGCGGGCACTGGCAGGGGGCGGATCCGTGGCAGGGCAGGCCGGGGCGACGGCCATGACTCGGTGATCAGCACGTCGATCGCGTACGCGAGCGCCGCTCCTGCCAGGATCAGGACCGGTGTGACGACAAAAGCGTGAAACGGCAAAGCGAACACGCCGGAAGTAACGAGCAGGGTGGCAGCGACGACGGCGACTGTGCTGACAGCGAATAATGCTCTCGATGCGTTTCTCAGTAGTTCGGACATTTTGCACCTCCCAAAGGTGTCGGTATCACGAGTGTCAGGCAACGCGAAATGCTGTTTCAGCCGACCAGCCGGGCCAGCAATAGCGGACTGAGCCATGCGAGGCCCTTGACGAGAAAGAAACAAAAGCTCCATTTGCCGCAGTGGCGCCACGATGGCGGGTTTCGCCTGATGCCATGTGCGATTGTCTGCATGGGTTGCGACATCGGGCTTTGCGGCAATGGGTGAGTACTGCGCCTCAGGCGAGACCGCCGCCGATGACCAGGTTGGCGCCGATCAGCAGTGCGGCATAGAGCAGCGCCAGGCCCAGCATGGACGGGTCGAGTTCCTGCAATCTCGATGTGTCTGTGTTCATCGAAATACTCCTGTTGGTGTCTTCTGTCGTGCCGGGCGGCGCCTGGCCGCCCGGCAGGTTGCTGTCAGGCCGCGGCGGGGCGCGGCTTGCCCGGGCGGTTGCGCCGACGCAGCGTCGGGAACAGCATCGGCACCTTGCGCTTGTACGCTTTGTACTGCGGATGGAACTCGGCCAGATCGCGCTCCTCGAACGGGATGGCTGCAAGGATGTACGCCGTGCTTAGCAACGCGAACACCAGGTGCGCAACGGTCATGTTCGGGGTGGCCCAGAAAGCGAACAGCCAGCCGGTGTACAGCGGATGCCGGACCATTTTGTAGAGTCCTGGTGTGGCGAACTTCAGTGGCGTGTATTCAGTGCCGCGCAGCTGCAGCCAGACCTGGCGCAGGCCGAACAGGTCGAAGTGATTGATCAGGAATGTCGAGACCAGAACCAATGACCAGCCAAACGCGTATGCGGTATAGAGCGCAGCCGTGGCGATCGGGTTGGTGACGGTCCACACGACTCCCCCGAGTGGCTGCCAGCCCGCGAACAGCACGATCAGAGCGAGGCTCGAAAACAGAACGTAGGTGCTGCGCTCGGCTTCCTGCGGCACAATTTTGGTCCAGCGGCGTTTGAATGCCGGCCGCGCCATCACGCTGTGCTGGATTGCGAACAGCCCGAGCAGAGCGACATTAATCAGCAGGGCCTGGGCCAGCGGCATCTGTACCGTGCCGTCGATGGTCTTGGGTACGCCAAAGTCGCCGATAAAGCCGATTGCGTAGAGAAAGGTCGCGAAGAACACCGCGTAGCTGAAGATGCCATAGCCAAAAATCGTCAGTTTCTTGATCATTTTTGTTCCCTTCCAGATAAATAATTGTCTTGTTTGCGAATCGCGTTTCAGAGTCCGACCGCCGCGAACTCCCCGGCATAGGTCTCCAGAACCTGTACCAGGTCCTTCCAGTGTTGCCACAGGACCGCGGAGCTGTGTTTCGTGAATATGTTCATGACGCCCCCTCCGTTAACTGCATTTTGTGGATGGCTCTGCGCTGCATGCAGCAACAGAGCGTGTGGGGCTCATACTAGGGGGGCGACGTAGCGGAATGATTTCCCGATCCGCTCAGTTTGTTTCGGAAACGTAACAGTCGCGGCAGGCGACTAGCGGCAGTTGCCCGGGCGGGCGCGAGTCCGGCGAACCGAGCAGCGTATCGAGAGTTTCGTGCAGTTCGCTCATGTCGAGTGGTTTACGCAGTAACGCCCTTGCTCCTGCTGCAAGCGTCTGCTGTTCGGTGAGATCTTCGGCATACCCGGTATAAAGAACGATCGGCAGGTGTGGGTGCCGTTCAAGCAGGTGCCGGGTCACTTCGAGACCACTCAGCCGCGGCATCGTGTAGTCGAGGATTGCGAGATCGAGCGTGGCGTCGTCGGCGCACAACTGGCTTAAAGCGGTTTCCGGGTTATTGAAGACCGTTACGGAAAGTCCCCAGCTTTGCAGTCGATCCTGCATGAACTCGGCGACCGCCGGTTCGTCATCGACCACGGCGACATGCCCGTGCAACGTTGGAGTGCGGGCCAGCGCAGTCGGCCTCCGCGCCGGATTCGGCGCCAGCGGAATCGGTCGTGCTGCAGATCGGCAACAACACTGTGAATGTGGAGCCCGCGCCGGGTTTGCTGTCGAGAAGGATATGACCGTCATATTCATGGATGATGCCATGTGCCATCGCCAGCCCCATGCCACTGCCCTTGCCGACTTCCTTACTCGAATAGAACGGTTCGAAGATGCGTTCCTGAGTCTCCTCGGCGATACCGCTGCCGTTGTCTTCGATGGCGATCTCGACAAACTGGCCGGCTACCGGGTGGCGGCAGGACGCGCAGACGGCGTTCACGTCCTGGTGACGCCGTAGTCGCACCGCGACGCGGCCGTTGCGGCCCACGGCATCGCGCGCATTGATGATCAGGTTCATGATGACCTGCTCGAGCTGCATCGGGTCGATCACGCAGACAGGCGTCTGCTGGTCAAACTCCGTGATCAGCTCGAGGCTGGACGGCAGCGTCGATCGCATCAGCTTGATAGTCTCGATGATCAGCGGTTCGAGAGCGATCGGTTTGGCCTCGCCGCGGTGGCCACGACTGAAGGTCAGCATTTGCTGGATCAGGTCGCGGGCTCTTTCGCCGGAGCTTTGGGCGCGCTCCAGATAGGCCACCAGCTTTTCATCGCCGTGAGCCCCGGCGCGCTCGCCGGCCATGACCATGTAACCCATCACACTGGTCAGGATGTTGTTGAAATCGTGTGCGATGCCACCGGTGAGCTGGCCGATCGCTTCCATTTTCTGCGCCTGGCGCAACTGGGCTTCGAGCTGCTCGCGCTGATCTTCGGCTTTCTCGCGTTCGGTAATGTCACGCATATAACCGATGAACCGGGTGCCTTCCGGGCCCGCGGCAACACTGATCGTCAGCTCTACCGGGAACTCGCTGCCGTCGGCGCGGCGCGCCGCGAGCTCAGCGCGGTTTCCGATCATCGGACCGTTGCCGCGACAGCTGGTAGTTCTCCATGCCGCTAAGGTGGCTGGCGCGGAATCGTTCGGGGATGATCAGCTCGGCCAGACCCTTGCCGAGCACTTCCTCGCGGCGATAACCAAAGCACTGCTCGGCGGCCGGGTTGAATTCGGTTATGTTTCCATCGATATCGATCGCAACGATACAGTCGAGCGCGGCTTCCACCGTCGCGCGAAGTTCGGTTTCGCTGCGTTTGAGGGCAATCTCCTGTGCCTTGCGTTCGGAAATGTCACGGATGATCGCGAGTACCCGGTCGGAACCGGCAATCGTCGCCTTTTTCAGCACGACTTCATCCCAGTGCATGCTGCCGTCGCGGCTCTTATGGCGCCATTCGAAGCGTTGCGTCTCGCCGTGGCGTGCCGCTTTGATCAATTGCCGGGCGCGTTGCGTCGAATAAAGCGACTCGCCGGAATTGAACCCGGACGGGTCGACATTGAGAATTTCCTCGTAGGTGTAGCCATACATGCTGCACGCTTTCGGGTTGGCATCGACGATCGCGCCGCTCGAGTCGAGCACGAAAATGGCATCTTCGGAAGCGTCGAATATTGCCCGATAACTCGCCTCGGACTCGGCCCGCTTCTCGTCTGCCTGCAGACGTTCGAGCTCGGATGCAGCGCGCACGGAAAATACCTTCAACACCAGTTCGATAAAGCTGACATCGAGCAATGGTGTACGGCTGACCACGGCAAGATTGCCAATCGCGTTGCCGCTGCTGTCATGCAATGGGTACCCGGCGTAAGCGACAAGTCCGAACTTATCGATCATGCCGTCGCTGGGGTAGGAGTCGCGGAGATTGTCACTGATATGGTGAAAATGCCCGCTGATGACCTGTTCGCACGGCGTGTTCGCAAGTTCGTAGACCATGTTCGGAACGATCTTGCCGCCGAGCGATACGGCCAGCGTGTGCAGTTCGCGCTGTGTGCCATGGACCAGTTTGGTCAGGAATACGAAATCCGTGCCAAGCGTTCCTGCCACGCACTCGACAATCGATTCGAAGACTCCAGTGCCCGTTGCCGCCGACACACCGAGTGCGGCCTTGCGCAGCAGATCCTCGGTGCGTTTGCGCTCGGTAATGTCGGTGGAAATGCCGCAGACCGCTTCGATAGCACCGGCCGTATCGCGCAGCGGGAATTTCACCGAGACATAGGTGTGTTCGCCATCGCTGCCGGGAACGACCTCCTCGAATTGCATCGCTGTGCGGCTGTCGATCACAGCGCGGTCGTTGGCGGCAAGTGACAACGCAACATCGGGCGGGAAGATTTCGCTGTCAGCGCGGCCGACGTATTTCGCCTCGTCGCCGCCAAACAGCGCAAGAAACTGATGATTGACAAAAACGTACCGGCCAGCCGTGTCCTTGACGTAGACGACTGCCGCGGCATGGTCACAGATCTGGCGCAGGAGTGGCGCGCTGTAGCGCTGTAGCTCGGTGTCGGCGGTTGCTGCCATAGGCCGTCGGCGATTTCTCTCTGTCGGTTACGCTGAACCGCAGTCTACCGCGACGCGGCCGCTGCGGCGCGCGGCTCTACGAAGTGGAAACAATTGAAACAGAGTTGTTACAAAAACTATTTTCAGTCCGGCACGTACATGTAGCCGACACCACGCACGGTGCGTATCAGGCGCGGCTTTTCGGCACGTGGGTTCGATCTTGCGCCGCAATCGCGTGATCCGGATGTCCACGCTGCGGTCGTACGGGTCCCAGTCGCGATTCTGGGTCAGG
>CAVOVJ010000010.1:0-167653 GCA_963699835.1 uncultured Gammaproteobacteria bacterium
CCCACAGGTTGCTCACTTCCCCAAATGGCATTGGCTCGCAAACGAATCCAAGCGGTTCGAGGCGCGCGGCAATGAGGTCGAGGCAGCCCTCGTCTGCCGGTGTTACCGAGGGCCGCGCGATAAGGTCCTGCGCGAGCCGACTGAGCGCGTCCTCGCTACTCACTGAATATGTCCGCATACCGGTCCGGCGCAAATCCGACAACGACGACGGAGCCGGCAACCAGCACCGGGCGTTTGATCAAAGTCGGGTTGGCGGAGGCCAGGTCAACGGCCGTGGTTGCGTCGCAGGCGGTTCTGGTTTCCTGGTCCAGATTGCGCCAGGAGGTACTGCGGCGATTGATAAAAACCTGCCATCCGACCGCATTGCACCATGCTGTGAGCGTAGCCTCGTCCGCAGTGTCAGTGCGGATGTCGATGAACGTGTGATCAATCGAATGAGCGCGGAGCCAGCGCCGCGCATTGCGGCAACTATCACACGAGTTCAGTCCGTACAGGTAGATTTCGCCTTCCATTGTTATCGGATTTTGATTCAAGTAAGCATGTTAATTGACTAAATATACTAGTAAAAGCAAGCGGATTTATCGGGTGCCAAGGCAGCGGCAGACATATATATAACCCGGTACCGCAATATTTCCTTAACAATCGGCCACGACCTTCTGCCAGACGCGGCGGACTATCGCACCGTTTGTTCAATTTGCGGCGAACCCGGCTCGGGCGTTGCAATTTCGCAAATATTTGGAGGTTCTTCGTGATCAAGAAAACTCTGGCCGCGGCCGCCCTCATGACGCTGGCCGCAGGCAGCATTGCGTATGCGCAGACTGCTCGCGACTACATCTACATAGTTGGATCGTCCACAGTGTATCCGTTCGCTACCGTCGTCGCCGAAAATTTCGGCAGAAAAACGAGTTTCAAAACGCCGAAAATCGAATCTACCGGCTCGGGCGGCGGTCTCAAGCTGTTCTGCGCCGGCGTGGCGGCGAGCCACCCCGACATCGCCAACGCCTCGCGCCGGATCAAGTCGTCCGAGGTCGACAACTGTGCGGGCAATGGCGTCGACGGCATCATCGAGGTCGCGATCGGCTATGACGGCATCGTGCTCGCCAACGCCAAGGGTCAGCCGCCGATCGCCATCAGCCGGCGCGACCTGTTCCTGGCCCTGGCCAAGGAGGTGCCTGTGGGCGATGGCGAGACCGCGCCCAACGCCTTCGAGACCTGGCGGGAGATCAACCCCGAGCTGCCCGATGCCCGGATCGAGGTGCTCGGTCCGCCACCGACCTCGGGCACCCGTGACGCCTTCGTCGAGCTGGCCATGGAAGGCGGCTGCACGACCTTCCCCTGGATCGCCGAGCTGAAGGAGACCGACGGCAACCGCTACCAGGGAGCCTGCCACGGCATCCGCGAGGACGGCAAGTTCATCGAGGCGGGCGAGAACGACAATCTGATCGTCCAGAAGCTGACCGCCAATCCCGCTGCCTTCGGCGTCTTCGGCTTCAGCTTCCTCGACCAGAACGCCGATGTGGTCCAGGGCACCTGATCGACGGGTCGAGCCGACCTTCGAGAACATCGCCGACGGCAGCTATCCGGTCTCGCGTGAGCTTTATTTCTACGTCAAGAAGGCCCACGTCGGCGTAATCCCCGGTATCGCGGGATTCTCGATGAGTTTACGGCGGAAGACACCTGGGGCCCCGATGGTTACCTGTCGGATCGCGGGTTGATTCCGTTGCCGGATCCGGGAGCGCAAGGCCGTCGCCAAGAGCGTCAAGAGCCTTGACAATCTGAAGCTCGCAGCAAACTGATCCGCGGAAGGCGCCGGTGGCGGTTCGCTGGGGACCGTCAGGAGGCAATGCTGCGGCAGCGACCCTTACCCGGGTCGCTGCCCGCGCTGATTTGGACAAGATTCCGAAGGCTCTATCCGGGACAATGCATGCTACCTCACTGATCCTCGTTCTACTGCTGCTAAGCGCTGTCGCATACTATTTCGGCAAACGCAGATCGCTGCAGATTGCGGATAGCCACGGTGGCGTGAAAAATCTGCATTCCCTGCCGAGTTACTACGGAGCATGGGTCGCTTTCTGGGCGGTCGTTCCCGCGCTACTTATGCTTTTGGCGTGGAAGACCATCGAGCCGCGTGCCCTGAATGCGATGTTGATAAGCGCAATACTCGCCTGCGGAGATGCGTGCGCAGGCGCCCGAACGGGTCGGCCTGGTCGTTAATGACATCAAAAATCTCGCGAGTGGCAACGTCACTTCCAGCGAGGTCACCCCCGCAATCCAGGCCGCTGCTGACCGATTCAACGATCTCCGCAGTTCGAGCAGCATAGCAATGTCGGCACTCGCGCTTGCTAATGCCCCGGGATTGGCGGGGTCTGGACCTGATCGCCGGATACACCCGGATGTGCGGGCGAGGAACGATGTCGAACGCTATGTGAGAATTACGCTTATCGTGTGCTCCAGCATCGCGATACTTACAACCCTTGGCATTGTTCTTTCGGTATTGTTTGAAGCAATCCGTTTTTTCCAGAAAGTGCCCTGGACCGAATTCCTGTTCGGAACCCAGTGGAGTCCGCAGACGGCTGATTCGGGCCGACCAGGTCGGCTCGTCGGGTGCGTTCGGTGCGGTGCCGCTGTTTACCGGTACCTTGCTGATCGCGGCGATCGCGATGATCGTCGCGGCGCCAATCGGATTGATGGCGGCGATTTACCTGGTCGAGTACGCGAATCGCAATGTCAGGGCGATTGCTAAACCGCTGCTCGAAATCCTGGCGGGGATTCCGACCGTTGTTTACGGGTTCTTCGCGGCTCTGACGGTCGCGCCACTGGTGCGCAGTGTCGGCACGACAATGGGCCTCGATGTTGCATCGGAGAGTGCGCTCGCTGCCGGTCTGGTGATGGGCATCATGATCATCCCGTTTGTATCTTCGCTGTCCGATGACGTGATCAGTGCGGTCCCCCGTGCAATGCGCGATGGCGCCTACGCGCTGGGTGCCACCAGGTCGGAGACGGTTCGCCAGGTCGTGATCCCCGCAGCATTGCCCGGTATCGTCGGCGGCATGCTGCTCGCGGTTTCGCGCGCTATCGGCGAGACGATGATCGTGGTGATGGCGGCGGGGCTCGCCGCCAACCTGACCGCCAATCCGTTGAGCGCGGTCACCACCGTGACGGTGCAAATTGTCACGCTGCTGACCGGCGACCAGGAGTTCGACAGCGCGAAGACGCTGGCGGCTTTCGCGCTCGGGCTGGTGCTCTTCATCCTGACGCTCGGGCTGAACGTCGTTGCCCTGCATGTCGTCCGCAAATACCGTGAGCAATATGAGTAACTCAACAACTGCATCAGCCGCCGATCGTCCGGCGATCGCGGACAAGGTCCGGGAGTCGCTGCGACAAGCGCTATCGTGCGGAGCAGAGGTTCCAGCTGGTACGGGATCATTGCGATTACGATGGCGTTTGTTTCATTGGTTTCCTGTTTACGTCGGTCATCACACGCGGAATCAGCGCATTTCAGGCAACCTACGTCAATCTCGAGATCAGCTTTGACGAATCCGTTCTCGATCCGGATGGCGGCCGCGACCCCGAGGTTCTGCACCAGGCGAGTTATCGCGGCGTTCTGCGTCAGAGTCTTCAGGATCTGTTCCCCGAGGCGAGCGGCCGCAAAGAGCGGCGCGCGTTGTGGCGCTGGTCAGCAACGGTGCAGAGTTCCGGCTCCGCGACCTGGTGGTGGAAAACCCGGAGCTGATCGGTACGCGACGGAACGTCTGGTTGCTTGCGGCCGCCGAGGTGGATTCGGTCGTCAAGGGCCAGGTCAATCTTGATCTGGATGAGTCGGAACGGCGGTTGTCGGATCAGCAGGTCGGTTGGATTCAGCAACTGCAAATGGACGACCGCGTAGAGCGCCGCTTCAACACGACGCTTTTCACCAACGGCGATTCCCGTGACCCCGAGCAGGCGGGTCTGCGCGTGGCGCTGCTCGGGTCGTTTTATACGCTGCTGGTGACGCTCGCATTGTCATTTCCCATTGGCGTTGCCGCGGCGGTCTATCTCGAGGAGTTTGCGCCGAAAAACAAATGGACCGATCTGATCGAAGTCAATATCAACAATCTCGCGGCGGTGCCGTCGATCGTCTTCGGGCTTCTCGGTCTGGCGGTTTTCATCAATTTATTCGGGATGCCGCGTTCGGCGCCGCTGGTCGGCGGACTGGTGCTGACCCTGATGACATTGCCGACCATCATCATCGCCAGTCGGGCGGCGTTGAAGTCCGTTCCGCCCTCGATTCGGGAGGCGGCGCTGGGTGTCGGAGCATCGCAAACACAGGCCGTTACCCATCACGTCTTGCCGCTGGCGATGCCGGGGATGCTGACCGGAACGATTATCGGCATGGCCCAGGCGCTCGGCGAGACCGCACCGCTGCTGATGATCGGGATGATCGCGTTTATCGTCGACCCGCCGTCGGGCGTAACCGATCCGGCGACCGTGCTGCCGGTGCAAATCTATCTCTGGGCCGACAGCCCGGAGCGGGGGTTCGTTGCGAAAACCTCGGCGGCCATCATGGTCTTGCTGGGATTCCTGATTCTGATGAACGCGATCGCGGTATTGCTGCGCAAGCGATTCGAACGGCGTTGGTAGGGCATTGATGTTACTCTCATCGACGCGATCCGGAGTTGCAATGATGAGCGAGGCGACGACCTTGACGGACCCGATCATCATCGGCGCAGTCACGTGTACCCGAGATGTCGATAGCGGACGTGGAAGTGCCGAAGAGACGGTCGGTGACATTACGGCCGAGAATCCCGCGATGACGGCACGCAATGTCGATGTCTTCTATGCGCGACAAGCATGCCATTATCGACGTCGATCTCGATATCGGCCTCAATGAGGTGGTGGCGATGATCGGTCCCTCGGGCTGTGGCAAGTCGACCTTTCTGCGTTGCCTCAACCGGATGAACGACACGATTGATATCTGCCGGGTCAGCGGCGACATCAAGCTCGATGGGGATGATATCTACTCCAAAGCGATGGACGTGGTCCTGCTGCGGGCACGGGTCGGCATGGTCTTTCAGAAACCCAATCCTTTTCCCAAGTCGATTTTCGAGAATGTCGCCTACGGACCGCGAATCCACGGACTCGCCAGGGACAAGACGGAACTCGAGGAAATCGTGCATAACAGTCTCGAGAGAGCCGGATTGCTGGATGAGGTGAAAGACCGCCTCGATCAGCCGGGGACGGGATTGTCGGGTGGCCAGCAACAGCGTCTTTGTATCGCACGCACGATCGCGGTAAACCCCGACGTTATTCTGATGGACGAGCCGTGCTCGGCGCTCGATCCAATCGCGACGGCACGTATTGAGGACCTGATTGCCGAGTTGAAGCAGAATTATGCGATTGCAATCGTGACCCACTCGATGCAGCAGGCCGCCCGGGTCTCTCAAAGAACGGCCTATTTCCACCTCGGCCACCTGGTGGAGGTCGGACAGACCGATCAGATCTTCACCAATCCCAAGACCAAGCTGACGGAAGACTACATCACCGGTCGCTTCGGCTGAGCGCCAACCCGATCGCGCGGCGTTATGCCGGCGAGTCGTCAATCGTCGCAGCGCTCGGTCCCGGGTCGCAATCCGGTCTATGCCGCCCGGCTGCGAGTACACGTCCATGAAACCGCGGCGCCGCAGCTCTATGGCCAGACCGCGGCTGCGGTTGCCGCTGGCGCAGCACAGCAGGTATTGCTGATCGGGTTCGATAGGCGGGTCGTCGAGTGAGAACACCGACATGGCGATGTGGCGATGTGGCAGTGCGGTCAACGGCCGTGCCGACACCTCGTGTTGTTCACGGATGTCAATGACAACGAAATCATCGCGCACGCCCGGATCGACTGCCGCGAGATCCATGTCGAGCGCACTTTCGAGCTCGTCTGGTCGCGGCAGCTCGATCTGATCGGGGGCGCGGCTGCAGACCTCGCAATCGGCGAGGCGGCTGGCGCTGATCTTGGTGCTGCGAAAACTCAGCAGGTCAATCATTAGCAATTCGCCGCGTAGTTGTCCGGGCAGGGAGAGTAAGCTGCTTGAGCGCTTCCATGGCCTGCAGGCTGCCGAACACACCCGGGAACCGGGCCAAGCACCCCCGCCTCGTTGCAGGTCGGGGCGACGCTGGGTTCGCGCGGCCACACGCAGCGCAGGCAGGGTGACCCGGTGCGCGGGTCGAACACATGCAACTGGCCTTCGTACTGGTAGACACTGGCGAACACGACCGGGGTCGCGGTGCGCAACGCTGCGGCATTGAGCAGGAATTTGAGTTTCAGGTTGTCACTGCAGTCCAGCACCAGGTCATGTTGATTGAAAAGGCTTTCTACATTGTCGGCGTCGAGACTGACGTCGATGACTGTGATTTCGGTATCCGGGTTTAACTCGCGCAGTTGTTGTGCGGCGATGTGCGCCTTCGACTGACCGATGTGCGAGCGGCGGTAGAGGATCTGGCGATGCAGGTTGCTGGCCTCGAGCGTGTCGCCCTCGCAGATTCCGATGTGCCCGACACCTGCTGCCGCGAGGTACATCAGTGCCGGGCTGCCGAGCCCACCGGCACCGACCACGAGAACGCGTGCCTCGGCGAGCAGGCGCTGACCGTTTTCGCCCACTTCGCTCAGCGCAATCTGTCTCGCGTAAAGTTCTTGCGTCGCCGTGGGGATTGCCGGACGCGGCGATTCCTTCCCAGACACGCGTTCGCAGTTGACCCAGCCGGTTACGCCGTCCGAGTAATGCTCTTTCTTCCAGATCGGTACGCGTGCCTTTATCTGGTCGATGATGTAACGGCACGCGACGAACGCCTCGCCACGATGTTCGGCGCTGACTCCGACCCACACAGCAAGGTCGCCAATTCGAAGGTCGCCGACACGGTGAACACAATGTGCGGCGGTTACGCCGAAGCGCTCGATCGCCTCTGTGACGATTCGCGTACCTTCCTTTTCCGCTACCGCAGCGAATGCTTCATACTCGAGACGCCCGACGTTGCGCCCTTCGTTGTGGTTGCGCACCCAGCCTTCGAACGAGGCGAAGCCGCCAGCGCGCGCATGGCGCAGACCGTTTTTGAGCTGCTCTGTATCGAGCGGCTCGGTGCTGAGATCGAAGCGGTTCATCCGCCCGCCACTGGGGGGAATGAAAACCACCCGATCACCTTCGCTTATCGGCGTGTCCCAATCGACAAATTCTTCGTTTACGACTGCACGAAGCGCGTCGGCCGGAAGGCTGAAGTTATGCCGGTCACGAAGTTCGGCATAGAGTTCGCTTGCGGTCCTGGCGTTGGTATCGACCTGTTCGTCGCTGGCGCCTGCCTGCTCGCGGAAAATCGCGTAGTACTGAACATGAACCTGGGTCATTGGTCGATGTTGTTCGTCGCGGCATAGTCGCTCTTGCCGCCGCGTTTTTCGAGCAGACGGGTTTCGAGAATCACGATATCGTGCGACAGCGCCTTGCACATATCGTAGACCGTCAGTGCGGCGACACTGGCACCGGTCAGCGCTTCCATTTCCACTCCGGTCTTGTGTTGCACGGATACGGTGCAATCGATAACGGCACGCTCGCGGTCGTCGACCGTTATCCGGATCTTGCAATTCTCCAGGCCGAGTGGATGGCAAAAAGGGATGAGCTCATGGGTCCGCTTGGCGGCCATCACGCCGGCGATTATTGCTGTCTGGAACACCGGTCCCTTCGGCGAATCGATGTCGCCACCCGATAGCGCATTCCTTACCGTTTCCGGGAGAAAGACAATGGATTGCGCCCGCGCCGTACGATGGCTGACGGACTTGGCACTGACATCCACCATGCTCGGCTGATTGCGGTCGTCAATATGGGTGAGCATTCAGCCTCCGATGTGGTACATCTCGACCTTGCGGCGGCGCGAGATTTTGGCGGGGACGCGTTGCTCGCTGTAGCGATCATCGCGCTGTTTCCACCTGGTTTTCAGTATTTCGGTCAGCTCGTCGTCGCTGGCGCCGTCGCGAAGCGGGACGCGCAGGTCGAGACCCTCGGTGGCGAAAAGGCAGGTGTAGAGCTTGCCCTCGGCCGACAGGCGGGCGCGGCCACAGCTGCCGCAAAACGGATCGGTGACCGACGTTATGAAACCGATCTCGCCGCCGCCGTCTTCGAATTCGTAGCGTTTCGCCACTTCACCGCGGTAGTTCTCTTCGAGCGCCCGCACCGGCCATTCGCGGTCAATCCTGTCTACCAGTTCCCGCGCCGGAACGACATGGGCCATTTCCCAGCCATTGAGCGTGCCGACATCCATGAATTCGATAAACCTTACGATGGTTCCACTGCCGCGAAACGCCCGCAGCAGCGGGATCAGGGTGTGGTCGTTGACCCCGCGCTGGACGACGACATTGAGCTTGACGGTGAGCCCGGCGGCCTGCGCGGCGCGGATTCCGCGCCATCACGACCGAGCGGGAATTGCGCCCGCCGCTCATTACCCGGAATACATCGTCATCGAGGCTGTCGATACTGACGTTGACGCGGTGCAGACCGGCCTCGCTGAGCGCGGGGATTTGTTTCTCCAGCAGTACACCGTTGGTCGTCAGGGCCAGATCGTCGATGCCCTCGATTTGCGCCAGTCGTCGCACCAGTTCCGCAAGGTTGGGGCGCAACAGCGGCTCGCCGCCGGTGAGCCGGACCTTGTTCGCGCCATTGGCGACGAACAGTCGGGTCAGACGATCGATCTCCTCAAACGTAAGCCACGCCGAGCGCGGCAGGAACGCGTAATGCTCCGGAAATTTGTCGGCGGGCATGCAGTAGGGGCAGCGGAAGTTACAGCGGTCGATCACCGATATCCGCAGATCCCGGATCGGCCGGCTGAATTTATCGCGAACTGTGTCGTTGGAGTCACTCATCGATTTGATTATATCTGCAGCCAGTAGGACGTTGCACAGCGGCGCATTTCCTGGGCCTATTCCGTCTCGGCCCGTCGAAGCAATTCGTTGAGCCCGACTTTTGCGCGCGTCTTCGCATCGACCCGTTTGACGATGACCGCGCAGTTGAGACTGTATCGACCGTTGTCAGCCGGCAGTGAACCGGCCACGACGACAGCGCCCGCAGGCACTCTGCCGTAGCTGACCTCGTCACGCTCGCGATCGTAAATTCGGGTGCTTTGCCCGATAAAGACGCCCATCGAGATGACCGCGCCCTGTTCCACGACCACGCCTTCGACGACTTCCGACCGCGCCCCAATAAAGCAATCGTCCTCGATTATCGTCGGGCTTGCCTGGATCGGCTCGAGAACGCCGCCGATACCCGCTCCGCCGGACAGGTGGACATTGCGCCCGATCTGGGCACATGAGCCAACCGTTGCCCAGGTATCGATTAGGGTGCCGCTGTCGATATAGGCGCCAATATTGACATAACTCGGCATCAGCACCACGTTCGGGGCGACGTAGGCACCCTTGCGGACCACGGCCGGCGGTACCACTCGGACACCCTCCGCAGCGAACTCGCGATTGCCATGGTGTGCATATTTCAGCGCGACTTTGTCGTAAAAATTGGTGAATCCGCCCTCGCTGGTGCGGTTGCCGTGGACCCGGAAATACAACAATACGGCCTTTTTCAGCCATTCATTGACAATCCATTCGCCATCGCGGTACTCGCTGACCCGCGCCTCGCCGCGATCGAGCATGTCCACCGCGCGAGCGATCGCATCGAGTTCCTCGGGAGCCGCCAGATGCGGGTTTATTTGTTCGCGTCGATCCCACATGTCGTCGATGGTGGCGGCAAAGTCATTCATGGAGAGAGCCTGGCCTGTCGGGTGGCGGAAAATCGCGGTGTCACAGACTACGAGCGCCGGGGCCGGGGTTCAAGTCCGCGTGCAGAGGGTGATCGGTGTGCCCCGTCGCCCGCGCCTGGCGGGGCACCGGACCCGGGTCTGGATCGATGATCGGTGTTGCAGCGAGAACGACCGCTGCGGATGGTGGGAGAGTCGGGTATCGGAATCTCGCCGCGCCAGTTACGCTGAATGTCACGCTTCATTCGTCGTGTTGTCGCCAAGTGCTCTCAGCAGGCGCTCTCTCAGGTGCTCGCAATGCGATTCGGATAATGGCTCTCCGCGGCGGTTGGTGACAAAGAACACGTCCTCTGCACGCTCGCCGACCGTCACGATTTTGGCGGTGCGCAGATCGATCTCTGATTCCACGAATGCCTTGCCGATTTCACAAAGCAGCCCCGGCTGGTCTCCGGTGGTCAGTTCGATGACGGTACGCTGGCGTGAGGGATCAACGCTGAACTCGATGCGCGTCCGGGTACTGAACATTCGCACCTGGCGCGGCGCAGCACGGTTCACGCGCGGCGGGCGATCCGCCGGTCGTGCCAGCGCCTGTTTGACGGTCGCCTCGATCTCGCTGATCCGCGCGGGATCGTCGATGGCGCCGCCGCCGCTTTCGAGGACCAGGTAGGTATCGAGGCTGTGGGCCTTGCCGGCTGGCGCGATTCGCGCGTCGAGAACCGACAGGTGCAATTCGTCCAGCGCCGCCGTAATGCGGGCAAAGGTGTACCAGTGTTCGGGCGCATAGACCATCACCGCGGTACCGCCACTGCGCTCGAGTCTGCGCACTGCAACGACTGCCTCGGTGTCGGCGGGTCCGAACTGCACCAGCCGCTGGGTGTGCCACGCGACTTCCTCAGCGCTATGGGTCAGAAAATAGTCGTCGGAGAATTCACCCCATACATTTTCGAGAGTTTGCTGGTCCAGGCCCTGCTCGCGGAGGATCTGTTCAGCTTCGTCTCGTGTCGCCTGGACCAGTTCCTCCTTGTCGATGGGATTTTCGAGTCCGCGCCGAAGAGCCTGCCGGGTGCGCAAATAAAAATCCCTGAATAGCGTGGCTTTCCACGAATTCCACAATTTCGGATTAGTGCCGCGTACGTCCGCAACGGTTAACACGTAGAGATAGTCGAGATGGGTCTGGTCCCCGACGGTCAGCGCGAAGTCGCTGATGACCTGGGGGTCGCTGATGTCCTTTTTCTGCGCGGTGACCGAAAGGAAAAGATGGTGGCGGACCAACCATGCAACCAGGCGGGCATCATACCGCGACAGGCCTTGTTCGATACAGAATGCCTCGGCGATGACGGCACCCAGTTCGGAGTGATCGCCGCCACGGCCCTTGCCAATGTCGTGGAACAACCCGGCCAGGTAGGCAAGCTCCATCTTCGGCAATGCCTGCATGATTTCGCTGCAAAATGGAAATTCATGGTCGAATCGCGGCAGCGCAAAGCGGCGCAGGTTGCTGACCACAAACAAGGTGTGCGCATCGACGGTGTAGGCATGAAACAGATCGTATTGCATGCGCCCGACAATTCTTTCGAAAGCCGGAATGTAGCGTCCGAGCACCCCGTAGCGATTCATGCGGCGCAACTCGTGGGTGACGCCCTCGGGAGCCCGGAGAATCTCGAGAAACAAGCGGTGATGGGTCGGACGCTGGCGGAATTCCTCATCGACGAGGTCAAGGTTGTTGCGCAAAAGGCGGATCGTGCCCGCACTGACTCCCTTGAGTTCGGACTTTTGCTGCAGCAGCAGGAAGATTTTCAACAGGGTGGAAGGTGCGCGGTTGAAAACGTTGTTGCGGGTCACTTCGAGATAACCGTTGCGTACCTGAAAGTGCTCGTCGATCAGCTGCGGCGGGGCCTTTGGGTCCAGCATTATCGCTTCCTCGAACGACTGCAACAGCATTTCATTCAGCCGCGACAGATCCATTACGGTGCGGTAGTAGCGCTGCATGAATTGTTCGACGGCCAGGGATGTCGCCGCATCCTCATAGCCGAGTAGGCCGGAAATATTGATCTGGTGATCGAAAAGCAGGCGATCTTCGCGCCGTCCGGTAAGAATGTGCAGCGCGAAACGCACTCGCCAGAGAAAGGCCTGGCCTTCCAGGAGCCGGATCAGTTCCTGTTCGGTCAGGAATCCGTGATCGACCAGCCCATGGAGGGTTTCACCGCCGAAATGGCGCTTGGCAACCCACCCTATCATCTGAATATCGCGCAGGCCGCCCGGACTACCTTTTACGTTGGGTTCGAGGTTATAGGCGGTATCGTGGTAGCGATGGTGTCGCGCAACCTGCTCGTCCCGCTTGGCGGAAAAAAATTTGTCGGACGGCCAGATACTGGCTGGCCCGGTAGCATCGCGCATCGACTCGCAAAGCGACTCGGGGCCCTCCAGCAGGCGCGATTCCATCAGCGTGGTAGCAACGGTGACATCGGCTTCGGATTCGCGGACGCAATCTGCCACCGAGCGGACGCTGTGTCCGACTTCGAGCCCGATGTCCCAAAGGAAGGTGAAAAAATCCGCGACCGCTTCCTGCCAGTCCGGAACTTCGCAAGCCGGCAGCAAAACCATGACATCGATATCCGATGCCGGGTGCAGTTCGCCGCGTCCGTAGCCGCCGACCGCGACAAGGCACATCTGCTGGCGCAGGCGTGAATCCAGGCGGTGCCAGGCGGCGAGCACGATGGCGTCGACGGTGCTAGCGCGCTCGCGCACCAGGTCTTCGATCGCGGCTCCGTCGCGAAACCGCGCCTCGATTTGGCGGGCGCCTATCGCCAGGGTGTCGCGAAACGCGCTGATCGAATCCGGGGCGCTGGCCAGTCGCCGCTGCAGGTCCGCGACTACCGGGTTATCTGGGGCCGCGGCAACGAGAGCCTCATCGGCCTCGCGCACCACCTACACGCTCTCCTGGTCGCCCAGCGTCAGAATCTCGTGGCCATCCGCAGTGACCAGGATTGTGTGTTCCCACTGCGCCGAGAGCGAGTGGTCCTTGGTAACGACTGTCCAGCCGTCGGGGAGGAGCTTTACCTGGCGCCGTCCGGCGTTGACCATCGGCTCGACGGTGAAAGTCATACCCTCGACCAGAGCCATACCGGTTCCAGCGCGGCCGTAGTGGAGTATCTGCGGGTCTTCGTGGAATACCCGGCCGATGCCGTGACCGCAGTATTCGCGAACCACGGAGAACCGGTTTTTCTCGACATGGGACTGGACCGCGGCGCCAATATCACCCAGCGTTGCGCCCGGTCTGACCACAGCGATGCCGGCGAGCATCGCCTCTCGCGTCACCCGGACGAGGCGTTGCGCCAGCACCGCCGGCTTCCCGACAAAGAACATGCGGCTGGTGTCACCATGGAAGCCGTCCTTGATGACCGTGATGTCGATATTGACGATGTCGCCATTCTTGAGTTTTTTCGGCCCGGGAATCCCATGGCAGACAACGTGATTGACCGATGTGCAGATCGACTTCGGAAAGCCCTTGTAATTCAACGGTGCCGGGATGGCATCCTGATGCTCGACTATATAGTTGTGGCAGATGGTATTCAGTTCGTCGGTGGTAATGCCGGCCTGAACGTGTTCCCCGACCATGTCCAGGACGGTCGCAGCCAGCTTGCCGGCCACGCGCATCTTGTCCTGTTCTTCAGGAGTCTTGATCCCGACATGCGAGGGCGGCGGTGGTGCGGGACGCGTGGTCTTCTTTTCGAAAAGCTTCATTTTGGCCGGATTGTTGCAAATAGCCGTTTATGGTATAAAGCGCGCGCCGTAAAGGCAATTTCAAATCCACACACGTGTTTACAAGCGCAGCCGGGTCCCCAGGAAATATTCTGATTTCAAGGGGTTGCTGCGTGGTTCACGTGGAGGCCTAACCCGAAGGAGAAAACAGGATGTCTAGCGTTTCCATGCGCCAGATGCTGGAAGCTGGTGTTCATTTTGGTCACCAGACCCGCTACTGGAACCCGAAGATGGCCCCATTCATCTTCGGTGAACGTAACAAGATTCACATTATCAATCTCGAAAAGTCGCTCCCGATGTTCGAGGAGGCGCTCACTTTCGTCAAAAATATCGTCGCCGATGGCGGTACGGTGCTGTTCGTCGGGACGAAACGTTCTGCACGTGACGCTATGCGTGAAGAGGCGATCCGTTGTGGCATGCCCTATGTATGTCAGCGCTGGCTCGGCGGCACACTGACCAATTTCCGCACGATCCGGCAGTCGATAAAGCGCCTGATGCGGCTGGAGGCGCAGTCCGAGGACGGCACTTTCGAGCAGCTCACCAAGAAAGAGGCGCTCGGGCTTCGTCGCGAGATGGAAAAGCTCGAGAATAGTCTTGGCGGAATCAAGGAAATGAATTCGCTGCCCGACGTGATGTTCTTGGTCGATGTCGAGCAGGAAGACATTGCGCTGAAAGAGGCGAAGAAGCTCGGTATCCCGGTCGTCGCGATCGTCGATACCAACAGTTCGCCGGAAAAAGTCGATTTTATTATTCCGGGCAATGACGATGCAATGCGGGCGGTTCGCCTGTATGCGGGCGGCGTGGCCGACGCGGTGCTCGAAGGCAAGGCCTCGGTTCCGCAGGTGACATTGGGCGAGGACGAATTCGTCGAGCTTGACGAAGACGGCAAGCCGCGCAAGAAATCAGCAGCGAAAAAGAAGGCCCCAGGAAAGAAGACGGCGACGAAGAAGAAGACGCCGCGCAAGGTGGCGATCGCACCGCAGTCAGCGGATGAGGCAAAACCGGAACAGGCGCAGACGGCTGCGGCCGACAGCAGGCGCTGAGCCAGCCGGATCCGCAGAGCCCGTTGCGGCTGATGCCGCCGAGCCGGCGGTCGAGGCCGAGCCTGCCACTGCGGCTGGCGCCGAGGACCCGGGCGCGACAGATGCGCAAGAGGAAAAGGCGGAGAAATCTTCGAAGCAGTGACCGGGCGCCAGGCGCGCGGTAGCCACGCAACGCACTACTGAGGATGAAATCGAATGACTGTTACCGCGAGTATGGTCAAAGAGCTCCGGGAGCGCACCGGTGCTGGCATGATGGAATGCAAAAAGGCGTTGGTTGCCGCGGACGGCGACCTGGATGCGGCCGCCGAAAATATGCGCAAGGCCGGTCTGGCCAAGGCCGACAAGAAGGCAGGGCGGGTCGCGGCGGAGGGCGCGGTCGTCGTGGCTGTCGCCGATGATGGGAAACGTAGCGCAATCGTCGAGGTCAACTCCGAGACCGATTTTGTTGCCGGGAGCGCGGATTTTCGCGATTTCGCGGAGCGGGTAGCTGCAGTGGCGCTGAGCGCCGAGCCCGGCGATCTGGACGGATTGCTGGCGGCGACCATGGGCGAGGGCAGCATCGAGGAGGCAAGACGTGCGCTTGTCGCCAAAGTCGGTGAGAACATCAGCGTGCGCCGTTTCGCCACCGTGTCATCGGATGATCGCATTGGCAGCTACGTGCACGGTTCGCGGATCGGCGTGCTGGTGGCGCTGCGCGGTGGCGATGCCGATCTGGCCAGGGACATCGCGATGCATGTCGCCGCGAGCAAGCCCCAGCATGTCAGCGGCGATGATGTGCCGGCAGAAGTGCTTGCAAAGGAGAAAGAGATCCTCTCCGAACAGGCGAAGGCAGAGGGCAAGCCCGAGAATATCGTGGAGAAAATGGTTGCCGGCCGGTTGCAGAAATTTATTTCCGAGATAACGCTTCTTGGCCAGCCATTTATCAAGGATCCGGACGTCGCCGTAGAGCGGCTGCTGAAGGACGGTTCCGCCGAGGTCATCTCGTTCACTCGTTTCGAAGTGGGCGAGGGGATCGAGAAAAAGGCCGACGATTTCGTCGCCGAAGTGATGGCCCAGGTCCGCGGCGAAGCCTGATGCGGAAAGGCAAAATGATGTAACATTCAGTGACGTTAGGACCCCGCCTTAGCGGGGTTCTTTTTGTCACGAAATTTCGCGGATTTTCAGCTGGGGAGTGGCGGAGCATGGGCGCGACCGGGCAAGACACCCGACGTATTCTGCTAAAGCTGAGCGGTGAAGCCCTGATGGGCGACCTCGATTACGGTATCGACCCCAAGGTCATCGCACGAATTGCGGACGAGGTAAAGGCAGTTCGCGATCTCGGTATCGAGATCGCCATCGTTATCGGCGGCGGTAATATTTTCCGTGGCGAAGGCCTGGCCCGCGCCGGCATGGACCGGGTGACCGGGGATCACATGGGAATGCTCGCGACGGTGATCAATGCACTGGCGTTGCAGGATGCGCTGGAACGCAACGGCGCCTATGCGCGGGTAATGTCAGCGCTGAAAGTAAACGAGGTGTGCGAGGACTATATCCGGCGTCGTGCGGTCCGCCATCTCGAGAAGGGACGAATCTGCATACTTGCCGCAGGCACGGGTAACCCGTTTTTCACCACCGATACCGCGGCCAGTCTCAGAGCGATCGAGGTGGGTGCAGATGTGCTGCTCAAGGCGACCAAGGTCGATGGCGTTTTTTCCGCTGATCCCGTTCTTGACAGCGACGCCAGACGTTACAGCAGGGTCAGCTTCGATACTGTTCTGGAAAGCAAGTTGCGCGTGATGGATGCCACGGCGATTGTCATGTGCCGTGACCATGACCTTCCGGTCAGGGTGTTCAATATCTTTAATGGTGGTGATCTCATGCGAATCGTGCGCGGTGAGGACGTGGGAACTCTCGTGACCAACGAGCCCGCGACAGTGGAGTAATTCGATGATAGAAGATGTAATGAAAGACGCGCGGGAGCGCATGGGCAAGAGCCTCTCGGCTTACCAGGACGAACTCAAAAAACTCCGCACCGGACGCGCCCACACGAGCCTGCTCGATCACATCACGGTCGAGTATTACGGCAATCAGGTTCCGCTGAATCAGGTGGCCAGCATCGTGGTCGAAGATTCCCGTACCCTGAGCGTGACGCCGTGGGAGAAGCCGATGGTTGCGATCGTGGAAAAAGCAATCATGACATCTGATCTGGGCCTGAATCCCGCCACGTCGGGTACAAATATTCGCGTCCCGCTGCCGGCGCTGACCGAGGAACGTCGCCGCGACATGATCCGGATCGTGCGCAGCGAGGCCGAGAACGGTCGCGTCGCGGTGCGCAATATCCGTCGCGATGCCTTGCATCACATCAAGGACCTGCTCAAAGAGAAGGAGATCACGGAGGACCAGGAGCACCGGGCCCAGGATGAAATGCAGAAGCTGACGGACGAGTTCGTCGCGAAGATCGACGCGTTCCTCGCCGAGAAAGAGAAGGAGTTACTCGAGGTCTGAGCGAGCGCGATCCTGCCTGTCGTCGTCGAGTCAAAAATGAGCGCAATTGCCCCAGCCGCAAGTATCGGTCACACGCCCCGCCACATTGCCATCATCATGGACGGTAACGGCCGCTGGGCAAAACGCCGCGGCATGCCGCGCAGCGCCGGTCATCGCGCTGGTGTCCGCGCCGCGCGTGGCGCAGTCGAATGGTGTGGCGGCAACGGGATCGATGCGCTGAGCCTGTTTGCCTTCAGCAGCGAGAATTGGAAACGCCCGCGCCGTGAGGTCAGCCTGCTGATGAACCTGTTTGTCGAGGCGCTGGACAAGGAGATTGACGAATTGAACCGCAACAACGTCCGTCTGCGGTTTATCGGTGATCGCGCCCGCCTTGGAGCCGGCTTGCTCGAGAGTCTGGAAGCCGGGGAGCGTGCGACGGCGGCCAACACGGGTCTCGCGCTCAGCATTGCGGTGGCATACGGCGGACGATGGGATCTTGTCCGCGCGGCGCGACAACTGGCGCACAAAGTTGCCGACGGCAGCCTGGAACCGGATGCGATTGACGAGGCGATGCTGGGGCGAGGCGCTGTGTCTGGCGGATCTGCCCGAGCCCGATTTGCTGATCAGAACCGGGGGCGAGCATCGGCTGAGTAATTTTCTGATCTGGCAGCTCGCCTACTCCGAACTTTATTTCTCCGACGTATTCTGGCCGGACTTTGGCCCCGAGCAGATGCAAAGCGCGGTTGCCGCGTTCGGCGAGCGCCAGCGCCGTTACGGCTTGACCGGCGAACAGGTCGGTGCCGTTTAGTGCTCAGGCAAAGAGTGATCACCGCGCTGATACTGATCCCGCTGCTGCTGGGAGCCTTGTTTCTGTTGCCGCGCGGCGGCGGCGCGCTGGCCATCGGCATTCTGTTCTTCGGCGGAGCTACCGAATGGGCCGGTTTCTTCGGCAGTAGCGGCTACGCCCGGCGCATCGCCTACGCCGTCGTTGTGCTCGCTGCGGCCGCGGCCTTGTTCGCGCTGACCGCGGATCATTCGATTTTGCAGCTGCTGACCGGGCTGGCAACGTTCATGTGGCTGGCCGCATTGGTTCTGGTCACTCGCTACCCGGTCAGTATCGCGCGCCCGGCGACGGCGCTGGCCGGTATAGCGGCCATCGCGCTTGCCGCCATTGCGCTGATGCGCCTGCATCTCGACTGGCAACGCGGCCCGGAGCTGTTGTTGTTCCTGTTCGCGCTGGTCTGGGCTGCGGATATCGGGGCGTTCTTTACCGGCCGCGCGATCGGCCGGAGAAAGCTGGCGCCGGCGGTCAGCCCCGGCAAGACCTGGGAGGGTGTGTTCGGGGGAATGTTGCTTGCCGCACTGGCCGCGGCCGGCGGTAGCGCCTGGTTCGGCTACGGCACAGGCTGGTTTGTTCCTTTGTGCCTTCTGGTCGCGGCAATATCGGTCGTCGGCGATCTCAGCGTCAGCATTTTCAAACGGAATGCCGGCCTCAAGGACAGCGGCCGGATTTTCCCCGGTCACGGCGGAATACTCGACCGCGTAGACAGCATTACCGCGGCCGGTCCGGTGTTCGTTTTTGGATTGCTGGTGGCCGGAGCATGACCAGGCGCGGCATCACCGTGCTCGGTGCCACGGGTTCCGTAGGCGTCAATACGCTCGACGTCCTCGGGCGCCACGCGGATCAGTACCGAGTGGTGGCGCTGACTGCAAATCGTGATCATGAGTGTCTCCTCGCGCAATGTCTGGAACATCGGCCGGAATTTGCTGTCCTTGTGGATAGGGATGCCGCGGAAAAATTTGCTGCGGCGCAGCAAGGGACGAATTTGGAAACTCGCTTGCTGAGCGGAGTGGACGCGCTCGAAGAGGTCGCTTGCCTCCCGCAGACGGATTCGGTGATGGCGGCGATCGTCGGTGCGGCCGGATTGGTCCCGACTCTATCGGCAGTGCGGGCGGGAAAACGCGTGTTACTGGCCAACAAAGAGTCCATGGTCGTTGCAGGGCGGCTTTTCACGGCTGCGATGGAGCATGGCGGGGCGGAGATTATCCCGATCGACAGCGAACACAACGCAATTTTTCAATGTCTCCCGGACGGTGCGGGCAAACCGCCGACGGGTGTGCGCAGGATATTGTTGACAGCGTCTGGCGGCCCGTTCCTGCATACCCCTCGTGATCGGCTTGCAGATGTGACGCCGGAAGCTGCCTGCGCCCACCCGAACTGGGTTATGGGGCGAAAGATTTCTGTTGATTCGGCAACGATGATGAACAAGGGTCTGGAGATCATTGAAGCAAGCTGGCTGTTCGGTCTGGAAGAGAACCGGATTGAGGTGGTGGTGCATCCGCAAAGTGTCGTTCACTCGCTCGTCGACTACATCGACGGATCTGTCCTCGCGCAGCTTGGTAATCCCGATATGCGCACGCCGATCGCGCATGCGCTGGCGTGGCCGCAGCGATTCGATTCCGGTGTCGATCCGCTGGATCTGATCGCGTCCGGCCGGCTCGAATTTCTGCAACCTGACGAAGATCGCTTTCCCTGTTTGCGGATCGCTAGGGAGGCGGCCCGCTGCGGGGGTACGGCGCCGGCAGTGCTGAACGCGGCCAACGAGGTCGCGGTCGATGCATTCCTCAATGGCAAGCTCAGATTCACGGCAATTCCGGAGGTCATCGAGGCGGTGCTGAATCAGGCGGACATCGTCGACCACTACGATCTCGAAGGCGTGATCGAGGCGGATCGCGCCGCCCGGGTAGCGGCGAATACAGAAGTGGGTCGCCATCTGGTGCATACGGCATGAGTTCCTTTCTCACTTCGATTGTCGCGTTTTCGGTCGCGATCACCGTACTGGTCGCCGTCCACGAGTTTGGTCACTACTGGGTTGCCCGGCGTGCCGGTATCAAGGTGCTCAGATTTTCGATTGGTTTTGGCAAACCTTTGTGGCGGCGGCATTTCGGCAGTGACAACACAGAGTTTGTTTTTTCGGCGATCCCGCTTGGCGGCTATGTCAAGATGCTGGACGAGCGCGAGGCCCCGGTTGCCGAGAGCGAGAAAGAGCGGAGTTTCAACCAGGCGTCGGTGCCGTGGCGGATGGCGGTCCTGGTGGCCGGCCCGCTTGCCAATTTCATATTTGCGATCATCGCCTATTGGGTGATGTTTATGGCCGGTGTGCCGGGCGTCAAGCCGGTTGTCGGGGCGGTTGCAGCTGACTCCATCGCCGCCGAGTCGGGCTTGCAAAGCGGCGATCGCATTCTTGAGGTCGGCGGCCGCGAGACGCCCACGTGGGAAGCGGCGATGCTGTTCATCCTCGACGATATGCTCGACGACGGCGTTGTCAGCTTGAGGCTCGAGCCCGCGGCCGGCGGCAGCGACCGCCGGGTCGATCTTCGGGTTGGCGGCAGGGAAGAGGAACTGACCCGTCCGGGCGAGTTGTTCACGGGGCTGGGTTTCGCACCGTGGCGGCCGCACTGGCCAGCCGTGCTCGAGGTGGTGACTCCGGGCGGGCCGGCGGAACGGGGCGGGTTGCGCCCCGGGGATCAAATTGTCAGTGGTGACGGAGAAGTCCTCGCGGACTGGCCGGAACTCGTCAACTTTCTGCGTACCCGGCCAGGTCGGGAAGTCGATCTCGGTGTGATTCGTGGTAGCGAAAGCCTTGCCGTCAGGGTTGCGGTAGAAGCCGTTACCGAAGGCGACCAGGAATTTGGCCGGGTCGGAATCCAGGGGTCAGCGCCGCCGGAGTATCCGGAATCGATGCGGGCCATGCAGCGCTTTGGACCTATAGCGGCGATTGGCGCTGCCACGGCCAAGACCTGGGAAATGTCTGCACTTACGCTGCGCATGTTGTGGAAAATGTTGCAGGGGGTTGTTTCGCCACGGAACATCAGCGGCCCGATAAACATAGCGCAGTACGCCGGGTTCTCCGCCAGTATCGGAGTGTCTGCCTTCGTCAGTTTTCTGGCTATCGTCAGTATATCGCTCGGGTTGATCAATCTGATGCCGGTGCCGATGCTCGACGGCGGTCAACTCGTCTATCAGGCGGTGGAACTCGTCAAGGGAAAACCGGTGTCAGAGAAAACCCAGATCGTCGGCCAGCAGATCGGTATTTTTCTGCTGATCCTGCTGATGACATTCGCTTTTTACAATGATATCGCGCGACTGCTGGATTAAGAGGAATCTGCGATAGTGCCGCTACTGCAACGAATCATCGCCGGCCTGGTCATGGCCATTCTCGTGACGCTTTGCGCGCCCTTCGCCCAGGCGCAGGGGCAGGATGGTTTTGTCGTGCGCAACGTCCGCGTAGAGGGTCTGCAGCGGATCTCTGAAGGTACGTTATATAACTATCTCCCGCTCAATATTGGCGATCGGCTCGATCGGCGACGGGTTCAGGAGTCAGTCAAAGCGCTCTATGACACCGGGTTTTTCCGTGACATAGAATTCCGCCGCGAAGACGATACGCTGATCATCGCGGTTATCGAGCGGCCGTTTATCGAGAATTTCACGATCAACGGTAACAAGGATATCGAGACCGACCAGCTGATGGAGAGTCTGCGCGGCGTCGGTCTGGCGCCGGGCCGAACGTTCGACCGCTCGACACTCGACGAAGTCCAGCAGTTTCTTACCGATACCTATTACGGTCGTGGCAAATACGGTGTCGTGATCGACGCCGAAGTTACCGAGCTGGACGGTAACAAGGTCGATATCACGATCGATATCATCGAGGGCAAGCGCGCGCGTATCCGGCAGATCAATATTGTCGGTAACGAACGTTTTCCGGATGAGGAAATCATTGCGGAGTTCACGCTGAGGACTCCCAACTGGCTGTCGTTCTACAAGCAGGACGATCGCTATGACCGCGAGGCGCTGGTCGGAGACATTGAACGGTTGGGATCGTTCTACATGGACCGCGGTTACGCCAATTTTCAGGTGCAATCAACGCAGGTCACGATTTCGCCGGACAAAAAAGACATCTTTATCACGATCAATGTGGCTGAAGGCGAGTTGTATACGATCTCCGAGATCAAGCTTGCCGGCGAAATGCCGATCGAAGAGCGTTACCTGCGTGCGCTGGTGCTGGCGAAGCCCGGTCAGACTTTCTCCCGCAAAGTGCTCGAAAGCAGCAAGGAACTCATGAGCTACCGGCTCGGCCAGGACGGATACGCGTTCGCGCGTATCGATCCCGTGCCACAGATCAACCCCGAGGATAAAACGGTTGCGGTGACATACTTTGTGGATCCGGGTAACCGGGTGTACGTTCGCAATGTGAATTTTGCCACCGACGGTCCGACCAAGGACGAAGTATTCCGCCGCGAGATGCGCCAGCTCGAGGGCGGGTGGTTGTCTAATGGCGCGGTCGATCGCTCCAAGATCCGGATTCAGCGGTTGCCGTTTGTAGACAGCGTAGAGCTGGAGCAGGAACAGGTTCCAGGGTCGCCGGATCTGGTTGATCTGAATGTCTCCGTCAAGGAGGGCATGCCCGGTCAGTTCGGTGGCGGTATCGGATATTCCGAGGCGCAGAAACTGCTGTTGAACGGCAACTTCACCCATGTCAATTTTCTCGGTACCGGGAACCGTATCTCGGCGCAGCTCAATTCGGGAAAGTACACAAAGCTCTACACGCTGGCGTTTACCGATCCCTATACGACGATTGACGGCGTTGCGCGCACGATTTCAGGATCGTACCGGGATTCGACCCGGCTGGTATCGGATGGCTCGGAATTCGATACGACGTCATACACGTTAGGCTTGAATTACGGTTATCCAATCAGCGAGTGGCAACGCATCTCATTCGGGGTCGATCTCCAGGATGTTGAGCTGTTTGCCGACTCGGGCAGTTCGTTTCAGATCCAGAACTGGATCGCCAACAACGGTAATCCCAGTGTCGAAGAGGTCGGACAGGGCATATTCCTGACCAAAACCGACTACCGCACCTACGAACTGAAACTGGGGTGGACATTCGACACCCGCAACCGCGCGATATTCGCCACGCGTGGCACCCGCCACAACGTGACCTTCAGCGTCACCGGGCCGGGCAGCGAGGTGGATTTCTACACCGCGCGCTATGAATTCCTGCGTTACTGGCCACTGTATGGACCCTTCGTATTCATCACCCGCGCGGAGGTGGCGTGGGCGGATACTTTTGGTGACGACACGACCGATGTACCGATTTTCCGTAACTTTTTCGCCGGTGGGCCAAACTCCGTCAGGCAATACCGCGAGGCAAGTCTCGGGCCGCTGGACACGCGCGGCAACCCCTACGGCGGCAACCTCAAGACGGTTGGGCAATTCGAAATCCTGCTGCCGATGGTCGAGAAATTTGCCAATCAGGCGCGGCTGAGTTTGTTCTACGATGTCGGTAATGTATTCTCCGAAAGTAACGTGCCATTCTTCGACCTGCAGGGGAACCAGGTTGACTACACCTTCGACGCTTCGGACCTGCGTATGTCGACAGGCCTGGCAGTGCAGTGGATGGCACCCCTGGGCATGTTCCGGTTCAGTATCGGTTTCCCGATCAACGACTTTGGCGGCGACGAAAGCCTGCCCGAGGACGATACCGAGTTCTTCCAGTTTTCCATTGGTTCGGCATTTTGAGGTTTGAGTCTCACATGAGCGCAAAGACAAACAGTTTCAGGATTCTCGCAGGGCTGGCCTGCTTTTTGATTTTCAGCGGCAGCGCGTTTGCGCAGTCGAGAATCGGTGTGGTCAATATTGCACGACTGCTCGAGGAGTCGCCCCAGGCGCAAACCGCGATGCAGGCGCTGCAGGACGAATTCGCACCGCGGCAGCGGCAGATCGTTGCACGACAGACCGATATCCAGTCGAAGGAAGAGGTCTTGCGCCGTGACGGCGCGGTGATGAGCGAGGAAGAGCGCCGCAACGCGGACCGTGAATTACGCGAAATGCAGCGTGATCTGCAGCGCAACCAGCAGGAGTATCTGGAAGATCTCAACCTGCGCCGCAACGAAGAGCTCGGCCGTCTGCAAAGATCGTTGTTACAGGAAGTCCAGACCTATGCGCGGAGCGCCAATTTCGACCTGGTTGTTGGCGAAGGTGTGCTTTACGCAAGCGATTCCCTGGATATCACTGACGAGGTGCTCGCTGCCTTATCGTCACGACTTTCCGGCGGCAACTGACCGCGCAGTGTGTCGATGTCTGTCAGTCTGGCTGAACTCGCGGTTCGCTACGGCTGCGAGCTGCGGGGGGACCCCGGCCAGCGGGTAGACCATGTGGCGACGCTGGCCGAGGCCGGCCCTTCGGCTGTCTCGTTTCTCAGCAATCGCCGCTATCTGCGTTTTCTCGGCGCAACCGGCGCTGCGGCCGTCGTGCTGACTGCGGCTGATGCCGATGCGTGCCCGACCGCGGCATTGATTGCTGACAACCCGTACCTCGTCTATGCCCGTATCGCGGCACTGTTGCATCCGCCTCGTGCCGCTGCAACGGGCGTGCATCCGACAGCGGTCGTCGAGCGCGGGGCGGTTCTCGCCGATGACGTGTCGGTCGGGGCACTGGCTTATGTGGCGGACGGGGCCCGGCTAGGTACAGGGGTCGTGGTAGGTCCCGGCTGCGTGGTCGAAAGCGGCGCCGTGATTGGTGCCGATACCCATCTCAGCTCGCGCTGCTGCGTGGCGCATCAGGTTGTCATCGGTCAGCGTTGTGTGCTGCACCAGGGCGCAATAATCGGCGCTGACGGATTCGGGATCGCGCGTGCGCGGGACGGTTGGGTCAAGGTGCCGCAACTCGGCAGCGTGCGTATCGGCGATGATGTCGAAGTCGGCGCGAATACAACGATTGACCGTGGTGCCATCGACGATACGGTCATCGGTGACGATGTCAGGCTCGACAACCTGATTCAGGTCGGACACAACGTTGTTATCGGGGCACATACGGCGATTGCGGCAGGTGCTGCGATCGCAGGCAGCAGCCGGATTGGACAGAATTGCCTGATTGCCGGCCATGTCGGTATCGTCGGCCACATCGAGATTTGCGACAACGTGACAATCAACGCGAAGACGCTGGTCACACGCTCGATTGCCCAGCCAGGGGTGTATTCTGGCAAGTTTCCGGCGCAGGAAGTGCGGCAGTGGAGAAGAAACGTGGCTCGTCTCAGGCAATCGACCAGGCGTTCGCGAAACCGAGACGGCGACACCGGCTGAACGATACCCGGAGGAGCGAAAAATGAGTGAATTCCTGCTAGATATCGATCAGATTCGCGCCATGCTGCCGCACCGTTACCCTTTTCTGCTGGTGGACAGGGTCGTCGAATGCGTGCCGGGCGAGTATCTGACGGCGATCAAGAACGTCACGATCAACGAGCCCTTTTTCCAGGGGCATTTTCCCGGGAAACCGGTGATGCCCGGTGTACTGATAGTCGAGGCGCTGGCCCAGGCGAGTGGAATCCTGGCGTTCCTGACCGTGGGCGATCAACGCGACAAAAACGTGTTGTTCTTTTTTGTCGGCATCGACGGCGCGAGGTTCAAGCGGCCGGTGCTGCCGGGTGACCGGGTCGAATTGAAAACCCGTCTTCTGCGGCGCCGACGTGATGTATGGAAATTCGCTACCGAGGCCGTGGTCGACGGACATCGGGCGGCGCTGGCTGAACTCATGGTCGCGCCGGGGCATTAGCAGTGATCCACCCTACCGCCGTAGTCGATCCGGCCGCAAAACTCGGCGCCGGCGTCATGGTCGGTGCGTATGCGATTGTCGATGCCGCGGTTGAAATCGGCAGCGGTACGCGGATCGGACCACACGTCGTGGTGCGTGGTCCGACACGGATCGGCAGTGACAATCGGATCTACCAGTTCTGCTCGATTGGAGACGATCCTCAGGATAAGAAGTACGCAGGCGAGCCGACCCGGCTCGAAATCGGGGATCGCAATACGATTCGCGAGGGTTGCACGATCAACCGCGGGACGGTCCAGGATCTCGGTTACACCCGTATTGGAAATGACAACTGGATAATGGCCTATTGTCACATCGCGCACGACTGCGTGCTGGGCGATCACCTGGTTCTGGCAAACAATGCGACCCTCGGTGGGCATGTGCGCATTGATGATTACGCCATTCTCGGCGGATTCTCCGGTGTGCATCAGTTCTGTGCGATCGGCAGACATGCATTTCTGGGAATGTTCAGCGCGGTCAATCGCGATATTCCACCGTTTGTTACGGTGTCGGGAAATCCCGCGCGGCCGCGCGGTGTTAACGCCGAGGGCATGAAGCGACATGGTTTCAGCGCCGAGCAGATTGGCCTGGCGCGACGTGCCTACCGCATTCTTTTCCGCTCTGGACTAAAACTCGCCGAGGCGCGGGCCGAGCTCGAAGCGCTTCTTGGCGGCGAGCCGGCGTTGCTGCCGCTAGTCGCTTTTCTGGCCGATGCGCGACGCGGCGTTACGCGTTGAAACCGGTATTTTGCCGCTACGGGCGTCTTCCTCTTGGCGATGACTAGCGCCATCCGCATCGGTCTCGTGGCGGCTGAAGCTTCCGGCGACGCTTTGGGCGCTGCGCTGATCGAAGCGCTTCGCCGCCGTGTCCCCGATGCGAGCTTCGAGGGCGTTTGCGGTCCGCAAATGCTACGAGCCGGGTGTGAGCGCTGGCACGGTATCGAATCACTCTCGGTGATGGGCCTGAGCGAAGTGCTGGCCCACCTGCCGCGCTTGTGGCGGCTGCGCAGAGAGCTGGGAGACCGCTGGTGCGCCCGCCCGCCCGACGTGTTTGTCGGCATCGACGCGCCGGACTTCAATCTCGGCCTGGAAAAACGCCTGCGTCGTGGCGGCGTGCCAACAGTACATTTCGTCAGTCCGTCGGTCTGGGCCTGGCGTCACGGTCGCACCAGGGTCGTCGCCGCCGCCTGCGATCGGGTCCTGTGCCTGCTTCCCTTCGAGAAGCGCTATTACGACAATGCGGGAATCGAAGCCCGCTACGTCGGTCATCCGCTCGCCGATCAGATGCCCATGGTGCCGGACCGGGCAGGGGCGCGGCGGGCGCTGGGACTTGCGGACACCGATCAGGTCGTCGCATTGTTGCCCGGCAGCCGGGGCGGCGAAATCGCGCGGCTCGGTCCCGATTTCGCCGCCGCCGCCGAAAATATGCGTCGCGTCAAACCGGAATTGAAATTTGTTGCGCCGATGGTCAGCGCGGCGCTCTCGGAGCGGTTTGCAGCGCACGCGACTGCGCATCCTGACCTGCGAATACGCCTGGTAACGGATGCACGCCATGCTCTTACCGCCAGCGACGTCGCTCTGGTCGCGTCGGGTACGGCGACGCTGGAGGCCGCACTTGCCAGAACGCCGATCGTCGTGGCCTACCGGATCAGCAGAATCAGTCGATGGCTCGCTGTCAATATTGGTGGGTTGAAGCTGAAGCGCTATGCTTTGCCAAACCTGATCGCCGATCGGGAACTGGTGCCTGAATTCATGATGGACGCAGCGACGCCGTCTGCTCTTGCCGAGGCTACCCTTGGCTTGCTCGATGACCGCGTACGGCGGCAGGAAATCGTGGACCAATTCGCGAAAATTCATCAGATTTTGCGCTGTAATGCGAGTGACATGGCGGCCACGGCGGTGCTCGAACTCTGCCGCAACGGGCGTGGATAACCGTCAGCCGATGCAACAGTTCACAATGCAGTTCGCCGGTCAGGGCCTGGTTGCCGGGGTAGACGAGGCCGGGCGTGGCCCGCTGGCCGGCCCGGTTTTTGCGGCGGCGGTAATTTTCGCGCCACAGCGACGACCCGGCGGTCTGCGAGACTCGAAGACTCTGAACGAGGCGGTAAGAGAGCGGCTCGCGCTGGAGATACGCGAGCAGGCGCTGTGCTGGTCCGTGGCGTGGGCGGATCGCGAGGAAATCGACGCATTGAATATCCTGCGCGCGACGATGCTGGCTATGCGGCGAGCAGTTATGGGGCTTGCGATCCGCCCCGACCATATCATGGTGGATGGCAACCGTTGTCCCGATTTGCGCGGCTGTGGCCTGCACAGCACGATCGAGGCTATCGTACGCGGGGATGCATTACGCGAGGAAATCAGCGCTGCGTCGATCCTGGCCAAGACGGGGCGCGACGCCGCCATGCGCAGACTCGACAGTATTTATCCGGCCTACGGTTTCGCCGGGCACAAGGGATATGGTACGGCCGCTCACCGCGAGGTGCTTGGACTGAGGGGCCCATGCCCGATGCACCGGCGCAGTTTTGCGCCGGTCCGGGCATGCCTGCAGGGACGGCCGTGAGCATGGATCAGCCCGGATTCGTTCACTTGTCGGTGCACACCGAGTTTTCGCTGGTCGACAGTACCGTGCGGATTCCTGCGCTGATCGAACGGGTTGCCCGCGATGGCATGCCGGCGGTGGCGCTGACAGATCAGAGCAACCTGTTTGCCATGGTCAAATTTTATCGGGCGGCGTTGCGCGGCGGGATCAAACCGCTGATAGGTGTCGATGCCTGGATCGCGAATCCGGAGCAGCCCGCGAAACCCTCGCGGCTGTTACTGCTGTGCCAGGACGAGACCGGATATCGTAATCTGACCCGGTTGGTCACACGCAGCTACATCGATGGGCAGCAGGGCGGAAAATCAGTCATTGACAAGGCCTGGCTCGATGGCGCCAGTGCCGGCCTGATCGCCTTGTCGGGTGGGCGCGACGGCGATATCGGTCGCAGTCTGCTCGCGCGCCGCCGCGCTGAAGCACGGGCGAGGCTTGAATTCTGGAAGTCGCTGTTTCCCAATCGTTTTTATCTCGAAGTCAGCCGTACCGGGCGTGATGGCGAGGAGACCTACCTGCATGCGGCAGTCGCGCTGGCCGCGCGGACGGCCACCCCGCTGGTCGCCACCAACGACGTGCGGTTCCTTGCGCCCGACGATTTCGAAGCACACGAGGCGCGGGTCTGTATCCAGCAGGGACATACGCTGACCGACCCGGGCCGGCCGCGCAGCTACAGCCAGCAGCAGTATCTGAAGAGCCCGCAGGAAATGGCGGAGCTTTTTGCTGATATTCCGGAAGCGCTCGCAAACTCGACGGAGATCGCGCGGCGTTGTTCGCTGGTGCTGGCACTCGGGGAAAGCGTGCTGCCGGAATTTCCTGTGCCCGAGAGCATGACGGTTGAATCCTATCTCGCGCAGCGCGCCCACGAGGGTCTCGCGGCGAGGATCGCTGACAAAGGCGGGCGCATCTACCAGGAGCGTCTGCAAACCGAACTGGAAGTCATCAATGGCATGGGTTTCCCGGGATATTTTCTCATCGTTGCCGACTTCATCCGGTGGGCGCGAGACAACGGTATCCCGGTTGGCCCCGGGCGCGGCTCGGGGGCCGGGTCGCTCGTCGCTTACACGCTCGGTATCACCGACCTCGACCCGATCGAGCATGAACTGCTCTTCGAACGCTTTCTCAACCCCGAACGTGTATCGATGCCTGATTTCGATATTGATTTCTGTATGGAGGGCCGCGATCGGGTCATCGACTATGTCGCCGAGCGCTATGGCCGCGACCAGGTTTCGCAAATCATTACCTATGGCACGATGGCGGCGAAAGCGGTTGTGCGCGATGTGGGCCGGGTACTCGGCCATGCCTACGGATTCGTCGACCGAATTGCGAAACTGATTCCGTTCGAACTCGGAATCACGCTCGAAAAAGCGCTGGCACAGGAGCCCGAGCTGAAGGAGTTGTATGAGCGCGAGGAGGAGGTCCGGGCGCTGATCGACCTGGCGCGTCCGCTCGAGGGCCTCGTCCGCAACGCCGGGAAACACGCCGGCGGAGTCGTGATTGCTCCGAGCGCGCTGACCGATTTCGTCCCGCTTTATTGCGAAAGCTCGGGCGCGGCACCGGTGACCCAGTTCGACAAGGACGATGTGGAGTCCATCGGACTGGTTAAGTTTGATTTTCTCGGTCTGCGTACATTGACGATCATTGACTGGGCGACGCGCACGATCAATCGCCTGCGCGCGGAGCAGGGAGAAGACCCGCTTGCGATCGACACGATCGCGATGGACGATGACGAGACCTTCGCGCTGCTCCAACGCTGCGAGACTACGGCGGTGTTTCAGCTCGAATCGCGCGGCATGAAGGAGTTGATCAAGCGGCTGCAGCCAGACAATTTCGACGAAATAGTCGCGCTTGTGGCCCTGTTCCGGCCCGGCCCGCTGCAGTCTGGCATGGTCGACGACTTTATCAATCGCAAACACGATCGCGGCAATTCGCCGATCGATTATCTCCACCCGGACCTGCAACCGATTCTCGAACCTACCTACGGCGTGATCCTGTATCAGGAACAGGTGATGCAGATTGCCCAGGTCCTGGCCGGCTACACGCTGGGCGAGGCCGATCTGCTGCGACGTGCGATGGGCAAGAAAAAGCCGGAGGAAATGGCAAAGCAGCGCACGGTGTTTCTTGACGGTGCATCGGGCCGAGGTGTTGACCAGGCGCTCGCCAGTCACATTTTCGATTTGATGGAGAAGTTCGCCGGCTACGGTTTCAACAAGTCGCATTCAGCCGCGTATGCCGTGCTGTCATACCAGACGGCGTGGCTGAAAGCGCGTTACCCGGCGGCGTTCATGGCTGCGGTTCTCTCGTCGGATATGGATCACACCGACAAAATCGTAACCCTGATAGACGAATGCGCGAGAATGGGTCTCGAAGTGGCGCCACCGGATGTCAACGCTTCGGAGTATGCATTTAGCGTTTCCGGGACCAAGTCGATTCGCTACGGACTGGGTGCGATCAAGGGCGTAGGGCGCAACGCGATCGAGAGTCTGATCGCAGAGCGCGACCGCGACGGAGCGTTTGCCGATCTCGCTGACCTGTGCCGGAGAGCGGACCTGCAGAAACTCAATCGCCGGGTGTTCGAGGCGCTGATCCGATCCGGCGCGCTCGATGCGCTTGGCGCCAATCGGGCGACGCTGCTGGCGGGGCTCGATGACAGTCTGCGCGCAGCCGAGCAAGGTGCGCGCGCTGCTGCCGCGGGACAAAACGATCTGTTCGGACTGGAGACCCCGGCTGTCGTCAACGGTGCGGAAATTCAGATTCGTCCGGAGTGGAGCGAGCAGATCCGTCTCGCCGGGGAAAAAGACACGCTCGGCTTGTATCTCACCGGGCATCCAATCAAAGAATACGAAATCGAGCTGAAGCAATTCACCAATGGGCGCATCGCGGATGTCTGCGGCGGGCGTCCGGCCGGTTCCGGAGACCGCGGCTACGCCGCTTCGCGGCGCACAGTGACCGTGGCGGGGCTGGCCATGGAGGTGCGCAAGCGCGGCACGAGGCTGACCATGATGCTCGATGATCGCAGTGCGCGCCTCGAGATCACCCTGTTCGAAGATGTGCTGCAAAAGTGCCGCCATCTACTCGGCAAAGATCGTGTGCTGATCGTTGCCGGGACGCTGCGTTTCGATGAATACATCGATGACTGGCGTCTGACCGCGACCTCGGTCATGGACATGGACGAGGCGCGCGAGCAATACGCGCGCAAACTCGTCATCCGCTGGTCGCGACGTCCCGGTGCGGCTGATTTCGTGGGTCGCCTGCGGGCGATACTCGAGCCTTATCGCAACGGCGAATGCAATGTGTCCGTCCTCTACCAGGGCGCCGCGGCGCAGGCACGCCTGACCCTTGGAGAACGCTGGTGCGTCCGGCCTGCCCGCGAACTGATCGACCAGTTGTCCGAGCTCGTTGGCCATGACGGTGTACGTCTTGTTTACCCGCCGCGGCTGGCTTCCTGACAGCGCTTGTCTTGTCAGATCGGTTCGCCGGGTTTAGGGTTGCCGCAGTATCCACGAGATCTTTGCCATGGACCTGAAATTTCTGGATTTTGAACAACCGATCGCCGAGTTGGAGGCGAAGATCGACGAATTGCGTTTCGTCGGTGACGATTCCGAGGTCAATCTCTCCGAGGAAATCGGTCGCCTGCAGGGCAAAAGCCGGACACTGACCGAGAATATTTTCAAGAATCTGAGCGCCTGGCAGATCGCCCAGCTTGCGCGTCACCCGCAACGGCCGTACACACTGGATTATGTCGAAAGCGTATTTTCGGATTTCCAGGAGTTACATGGCGACCGCATGTTTCGCGATGATCCGGCAATGGTCGGCGGCCTCGCCAGGCTCGAAGGCAAGCCCGTGATGGTGATTGGCCATCAGAAAGGTCGTGACACGAAAGAGCGCGTGTACAGAAACTACGGGATGCCGCGGCCGGAGGGCTATCGCAAGGCGTTGCGGCTGATGCATCTGGCAGAACGTTTTGCTATTCCCATTGTGACCCTGATCGACACGCCGGGAGCGTACCCGGGTGTCGGTGCTGAGGAACGCGGACAGAGCGAGGCCATTGCGCGCAACCTCTACTCGATGGCAGGGCTGCGCACGCCGATCGTAAGCGTGGTCATTGGCGAAGGAGGCTCCGGCGGGGCGCTGGCAGTCGGAGTATGCGATCGCCTGGTCATGCTTGAGTACAGTATTTATTCGGTTATTTCGCCTGAGGGCTGTGCCTCGATTCTGTGGAAGAGCGCTGACAAGGCGGAAACGGCAGCGGAGGCGATGGGGGTAACGGCGGAGCGCCTTTTCGAGCTCGGGCTCGTGGATGAGGTGCTGGCGGAGCCCCTTGGCGGAGCGCATCGTCAGCCGGCGGGAATGGCCGAGGTACTGAATAATGCGCTGGTGACTGCGCTGGCGGCGATGGAGATCACGCCCATCGAAACGTTACTCGAGCAACGCTCCGCGCGTCTGCGCAATATCGGCAGTTTCAAAGAAGGCTGAGCGCGGGCGTTCGCGTGGAATTCGATTCCGCTGGGTTGTACTCGGCATTGGCTGCTGCCGTCGCGGATATCGGGCAGCGCGATCTGTGCGTGGCATTCTCTGGCGGACTGGATTCCAGCGTGCTGTTACACGCGGCCCGCAATCTGCCGAATTGGCGGCGCCGTCTGCGCGCGCTACACGTACACCACGGACTCCTGGCGGACGCCGACCAATGGTCGCAACAGGCCACGGCCGTGTGCGCCGAAACCGGGATCGAGTGCGCCGTGGTCCGGGTGGAGGTGTCGCGCGAGAGCGGCGAAAGCATTGAGGAACAGGCACGCATGGCCCGCTACGCGGCCCTTGCCGAGCGTCTGCAGGCCGGGGAGCTGTTGCTGACGGCGCAGCATGGTGACGATCAGCTGGAAACCGTGTTGCTACAGCTGTTTCGCGGCGCCGGCGTTGCCGGTCTCGCAGCGATGCCGGTTGTACGTCGCTTCGGTGCCGGTTTACATGTGAGACCGCTGCTCGGATTCGCTCGCGCGGATCTGCTGCGATACGCCACCGAACACCGGTTGCGATGGCAAGAAGATCCTTCCAATGAAGACCAGCGATTCGACAGGAATTTCCTCAGAAACACTATTGTCCCGTTGCTGCGCGAGCGTTGGCCGGCGGTCGCGCCGGCCGTTTCGCGCAGCGCGACCAATTGCGCCGAGGCGCTGCGCCTGGTGGAGGAACTTGCCGATCTCGATGCGGCGGAAGCCGGCTGCGCCGGCGAACTGTCGGTTGCCGCGCTGCGCCGGTTATCGCGGCCGCGGCAGCGAAACCTGGTGCGCCGCTGGATCGGCGGTCACGCTGCCCGGATGCCGTCGTCGGCGCGACTGAACAGCATTATCGATGACGTGATCGGTGCCGTCCGCGGCGGGGCGGCGCTGGTTCGTTGGGGTCAGACTGAAGTGCGCAGGTTTGGCGACCGGCTGTTGTTGATGCCGCAGCTGGCGCCCATCGACTCGAGCACTCGGAGACCGTGGCCGGACCCGGCAGCCGGCTTCGACCTTGGTACGGCGCAGGGTCGGTTGCTAGTGCACAGTGGCGGATGACGGCGGACTCGATCCGCGGTGGCTCGATTCGGGTCGGGTGGAGGTCGGATACAGAGTCGGCGGTGAGCGCATTCGGATCATCGGCAAGCCGCATTCGACCGGTTTGTCGCGTCTGTTTCAGGAGGCAGGGATATTCCCGTGGATGCGCGACAGGGTGCCGCTCATATTCATCGACGGTCAACTCGCTGCGGTGGCTGACCTGTGGGTCGCCGAGGCTTTCGCGGCCTCTCCCGGTGCCCGTGCGCTGGCATTGCAATGGCACGAGCGACCACCGATACGGTAGTGTCCGGCCGGCTGTCGCATTGTCGCTAAGAGGCGCTTCTGGTAGTCTACGATCCCGTCCTGCGCCACGTTCCGAGGCGCGTGAATCGAGCTGCGGAAATCCATATGACCCGTTTCGTATTTGTCACAGGCGGTGTTGTTTCCTCATTGGGGAAAGGCATCGCTTCTGCGTCCCTTGGTGCATTGCTCGAGGCCCGCGGCCTCAACGTAGCAATGATGAAACTGGACCCCTATATCAACGTGGACCCGGGAACGATGAGTCCCTTCCAGCACGGCGAGGTATTCGTTACCACCGACGGCGCGGAGACCGACCTCGATCTCGGTCACTACGAGCGCTTCGTCCGTACAACGACGGGGCGCAACAGCAACTTCACGACGGGGCGGATCTACCAGAGCGTCATCGCCAAGGAGCGGCGTGGCGACTACCTCGGCGCCACCGTTCAGGTCATTCCGCATATCACTGACGAGATCAAGTCGAGCGTGATTCTCGGCGCCGGCGATGCCGATGTCTGTATCGTCGAGATCGGCGGCACGGTGGGCGACATTGAGTCGTTGCCGTTTCTCGAGGCGATTCGACAGATGGGCGTCGAACTGGGGCGTGACAACGTCGTGTTCATGCACCTGACACTTGTTCCATACATCGCCGTGTCGGCCGAGATCAAGACAAAGCCGACCCAGCACTCGGTCAAGGAGTTGCGGTCGATCGGAATCCAGCCCGATATTCTCGTGTGCCGCTCCGAACAACCGCTTCCTGACGAGCAGCGGCGCAAAATCGCACTTTTTACCAATGTCGAGGAACGCGCCGTGATATCCGCGGTCGATGCCGACGACCTTTACAAGATTCCGCTGTTGCTGAATGAACAGGGTCTGGATGACATCGTGATTAACAAGTTCGGACTCGATGCGCCGGCCGCAGACCTTTCCGAATGGGAACGGGTCGTCGATGCCAAGTCCAATCCGGATTCCGAAGTCAATGTCGCGATGGTCGGCAAATATATGGATCTGAAGGATTCCTATATTTCTCTTACCGAGGCGCTGATTCACGGCGGCATACAGACCGGTACCCGGGTCAACATCCATTACCTCGAAGCGCAGCAGATAGAGCAGGAGGGCACCGGTTGTCTGCAATCGATGGATGCCATCCTGGTTCCAGGCGGATTTGGCGATCGTGGGATTGAGGGGAAGGTCGAGGCGGTTCGGTTTGCCCGCGAACGCAATGTGCCTTATCTCGGTATCTGCCTTGGCATGCAGGTTGCCGTGATTGAATTTGCACGCAACGTTGCCAACCTGAGCGACGCACAGAGCACGGAGTTCGACCCGGCCACGCCGAACCCGGTGGTGGCGCTGATCACCGAATGGCAGGATCGCAGCGGTAGTGTCGAGGAGCGTGACGATGGCTCGGACCTGGGCGGGACGATGCGCCTGGGCGCGCAGACCTGTGTTCTCAGGGAGGGGACGATGGCACACGCGATTTACGCTGCTGACGACATTATGGAGCGCCATCGCCATCGCTATGAGTTCAACAACAACTACATGACCCGGTTGACCGATGCCGGCCTGTGTTTCTCGGGAATGTCAGTCGACAACCTGGTCGAGATCGTCGAGTTGCCGGACCATCCCTGGTTTCTCGCCTGCCAGTTTCATCCGGAGTTCACCTCAACGCCCCGGTACGGACATCCGTTGTTCTCCGGGTTCATCAGTGCGGCGCGGGAGTTTCGGGCCGACCGCGCACCGAAGGTAGCGCAGGCATGAATCTTTGTGGTTTCGAAGTCGGGCTGAACAAGCCGCTATTCCTGATTGCCGGGCCATGTGTCATCGAGAGCCAGCAAATGGCTTTCGATACGGCCGGACGTCTCAAGGAAATCTGCGCCGATCTGGGCGTGCCCTTCATTTATAAATCTTCTTACGACAAGGCTAATCGCTCGTCACGTTCGAGTTATCGCGGCCCGGGCGTTGAGGAAGGCCTGCGCATACTTGGCGAGGTTCGGGCCCAGCTCGGCGTGCCGGTGCTGACCGATGTGCATGAGGACACGCCGCTGGGTGAGGTCGCGGATGTCGTCGATGTGATGCAGACCCCCGCGTTTCTTTGTCGCCAGACCAATTTCATTGTCAACGTGGCGGCGGCCGGTAAACCGGTGAACATCAAGAAAGGCCAGTTTCTGTCGCCGTGGGAAATGGGCAATGTCGTGGACAAGGCGAAATCTACCGGTAACGAGCAGATCATGGTTTGCGAGCGTGGATTTACCTTTGGATACAACAATCTGATTTCCGATATGCGCTCGCTTGCGGTCATGCGTTCTACCGGTAGCCCGGTGGTTTTCGACGCCACCCATTCCGTGCAGTTGCCCGGTGGCAAGGGCAGTGCATCGGGCGGGCAGCGCGAATTCGTTCCCGTCCTGGCGCGCGCGGCGGTCGCGGCGGGAATCTCGGGCTTGTTCATGGAAACTCACCCGAACCCGGACCAGGCGCTCAGCGATGGCCCGAATGCCTGGCCGCTGCAGAAAATGGCGTCATTGCTTGAAGTCCTGCGCGACCTCGACGCCACAGTTAAAGCGAATGAACTGCACGAAACGGAACTCGGTCTCTGATGAGCCATGGGAACTGCGCAGACACTAATCTTCCTCGCCGAGAGCGGCGTAAGACCGGAGTAGTAAAACAATGACCGGAATAACGGATGTCCTCGGCCGCGAGATTATCGACTCGCGTGGCAACCCGACGGTCGAGGCGGACGTCACCCTGGCCAGCGGAGCGGTCGGCCGTGCCGCGGTGCCATCCGGTGCATCGACCGGGACCCGTGAGGCGGTCGAACTACGCGATGGTGATGCCTCCCGCTACGGCGGCAAGGGTGTCCTCGGCGCCGTGGCCAACGTCAACGGTGAAATCCGTGATGCACTGATCGGCTTTGACGGCACGGAGCAGGCCGGTCTTGACGAAAAACTGATAGCGCTGGACGGCACGGATAACAAAGCACGGCTCGGCGCGAATGCGATCCTGGCCGTATCCCTGGCGACCGCGCATGCCGCGGCGGCCGAGTCCAGGCAGCCTCTGTTCCGTTACCTTGGCGCCGAGGATCCGGTAATTTTGCCGGTGCCAATGATGAACATCATTAATGGCGGTGCGCATGCCGATAACAGTGTCGACATCCAGGAGTTCATGATCCTCCCGGTCGGCGCCGAGTCGCTGGCCGAGGCGTTGCGCTGCGGCGCCGAAATTTTCCATGCACTGAAGGCGGTTTTGCATGAGCGGGGATTGTCGACTGCAGTGGGTGACGAAGGCGGATTCGCACCGGATTTGCCGTCGAACGAGGCGGCTCTCGGCACAATACTCCAGGCCATCGAAGCCGCCGGATATCGTGCCGGCGAAGATGTTTTCCTCGGACTGGACGTAGCGAGTTCGGAGTTTTACGACAATGGCGTCTATCATCTCGAGTCCGAGGGGCGGCGCTTCGACGCGGCGCAATTTACCGACTATCTCGACGATCTCGTAAAACGCTACCCTATCGTATCGATCGAGGATGGCATGGCCGAGGATGACTGGGATGGCTGGTCGTTGCTCACCGAAAGACTGGGCTCGCACGTGCAGCTGGTCGGAGACGACGTGTTCGTCACCAATACCCGCATTCTGCGGCGCGGTATCGACGCCCGGGTCGCCAATGCGATTCTGATCAAGCCGAATCAGATCGGGACGCTGACCGAGACCATCGCTGCGATCGATATGGCTACGGCGGTGGGCTACGGGGCCGTTATTTCGCACCGCTCTGGCGAGACCGAAGACTGCACGATTGCCGATATCGCGGCCGCCACCAGTGCCACGCAGATCAAGACCGGATCGATGTCGCGGTCCGACCGGCTGGCAAAATACAACCAGTTGTTACGTATCGAGCAAGCGCTCGGTGACCAGGTTCGTTACTCGGGCAGGGACGCGTTTCCGGTAACCGTCACGGGATAGACGTGGGGTTTACGATGCGCCTGATAGTTGCGCTGCTTTTTCTGATTCTCGCGGCTCTGCAATTCCAGTTGTGGGGCTCGGACCATGGCGTGCGCGGTGTCTGGCGCATGAGCAAGGTTACCGCCGAACAACGCGCCGAGAACAGCGCTCTGACTGAACGCAACGAGGCATTGCGCGCGGAAGTGCTCGACCTCAAGCACGGCAGCGAGGCAGTCGAGGAGCGGGCGCGCAGCGATATCGGCATGGTGAAACCGGGTGAAACGCTGTTTCAGGTCGTGGAGGCGCATGACCAAGCCGGGCAGGATCCGCAGTAATTATGACCGCGAATCGGGACCGGCAGGATGTTCGCTTCTGGGCGGTGGTTCCGGCGGCGGGGCGCGGAAGCCGCATGGCAGAGGCGATGCCAAAGCAGTACCTTCCCCTCGCCGGAGTCAGCGTTCTCCACCGTGCGCTGGCACCGCTCGAAGCGGAGGCGCGGATAACAGGCATTGTTCTCGTCGTCGCGCCGGACGATCCATTTGCTAACGACTATCGGCCGCTTACGGCAAAACCGCTGACGGTCGTTCATGGCGGTGCGCAACGCTGCGACTCGGTGGGAAACGGCCTGCGCGCGCTCGAGGGCGAAGCGGATGGCCAGGATTGGATCATTGTTCATGATGCGGCCCGCCCCTGTCTGCATCGGGACGACCTAACCCGGCTTATCGATACATTGTCTTCACATCCATCCGGTGGCCTGCTTGCGGCTCCGATTCACGATACTCTGAAGAGGGCGACACCCGCTGGAGTCGTGCTGGAAACGGTAGATCGATGCGGTCTGTGGCGCGCACTTACGCCGCAGATGTTTCGCTTTGGCCTGTTGCGCGATGCGCTTGCCGCAGCGGGCGCGACCGGGCTGAACGTCACCGACGAGGCCGCTGCGATGCAACTGGCCGGGCACACCGTGCAACTGGTCGAGGGCAGGCCGGACAACATAAAGGTGACCCGTAGCGCCGACATGGATCAGGCGGAACGGATCATAGCGGTGCTGGAGCATTGAGTATTCGAATCGGCCACGGTTTCGATGTTCATCGTTTCGGCCCCGGTAACGCAGTAGTGGTGGGCGGCGTTCGTATCGATCATGACGCCGGAATAGTGGCGCACTCTGACGGTGACGTTGCGATCCATGCGTTATGCGATGCTTTGCTTGGCGCCGCGGCGCTGGGAGATATCGGCAAGCATTTTCCGGACAGCGATCCCGCTTATTCGGACGCGGCGAGCACGAAGTTTCTCACCCGTGTCAGAGCGTTGCTCGACGAACAGGGTTATCGGGTTTCGAATGTCGATATTACTGTGATTGCCGAGGCGCCACGGCTGGCGCCGCATATTGCGGCGATGCGCGCCAATATCGCGGATGCGCTCGCCGTCAGCCCCTCCGCAGTTAGTGTGAAGGCCACTACGACAGAGGGGCTGGGTCTGGCAGGGCGACGGGAAGGCCTGGCCGCGCATGCCGTCGCCGTAATCGAACGCAGTGACTGAAGATCTTCTGCGAGACGCGCACGCGGCCACCGTGTGCTGCAACGCGTTCGGGCCGCCTCCGGCAAGCGCCGTGATCCGCCAGCGGCCTGAGGATTTCCGGGTCATCGAGAGGCTGGGATTCGAGGCGGACGGTCACGGCGAGCACGTGCTGCTTGAAGTCGAGAAGACCGACTGCAATACGGATTGGGTAGCCCGGCAGATGGCGCAGTCGTTACAGGTGCAACGCTCCGCGGTGAGCTATGCGGGGATGAAAGACCGGCGCGCAATAACCCGCCAGTTCTTTAGTATTCATTTGCCAGGAAAGACAATACCGACCCCGAGCCAGTTGCAGGGACCCGGCTATGAGGTCCTTGGAATTTCACGGCATCGGCGCAAGCTACGCCGTGGAGCGCTTGCCGAGAACGAATTCGAGATCCGAATCCGTGAACTCGATGGTAACCGCCAGGGTGTGCAGGAACGGCTGGAGCAATTAAGGGCCTCTGGCTGCCCCAACTTTTTTGGCCCGCAGCGTTTTGGTCACGACGGCAACAACCTTCGTCTTGCCTGGCATTGCCTCGTCGACGGTCAGCGGTTCGGTGGCCGCGAACGGCGGGGGCTGGTTTTTTCGAGTGCGCGCGCCGCGCTGTTCGACCTTGTTCTGGCGCGCCGGGTCCGGCTCGGTAACTGGAATCGCTTTATCGACGGTGATCTTGCGATGCTCGAGCATAGCCGCAGCATATTTGATGTTGACGGCGGCGATGATCAGCTTGGGAGCAGGCTGGATGCGCTCGAGATACATCCGACCGGCCCGCTGCCAGGTCGCGAGGGGAAAGCGGGGCGCGATAGCGAGCGCCTGCGTGTCGAGACCGAGGCGACCGGGCCATTCGCTGCGATGGTCGATGGATTGACTCGCGCCGGAGTCGATGCGCAGCGCAGGAGCCTGCGTCTGGTACCGCGTGATCTCGACTGGGAATTCGATGACGCGGGACTGGTCCTCAAGTTCCGGCTTCGCCCGGGTGGTTTCGCAACGACCGTTCTGCGCGAGATCGTTGCGATCAGGGAGTTGTGCGGATAATTACCCGCGAAGCAGGACGTACAGCGCGCCGCTGCCGCCATCGACCCGCCGGGCCGGAGTAAACGCCAGCACGTTGTCGAGACGGCGCAGCCACCGATTCACGCTTTGCTTCAGTACCGGTCCGCGGTGACCCGAGCGAAGACCCTTGCCGTGGATAACCCGTACGCAGCGCGATCCATGCTGCGACTCTGCGACGATGAATTCCAGAAGTGTGGCGCGTGCCTCGGCGCGTGTAAGCCCGTGCAGATCGATTTCCTGATCGACCCGAAAACGGCCTCGGCGCAATCGCCGCAGGGTAACCGGGGAGACGTTGTCGCGACGAAATGTCATTTCGTCGTCACTCTCCAGATCGCTGCGTTCGGGGTGATCCCGCAGGCTGTCCTCGAGAACTGTCGCCTCATCGCGACGGCGCAACAGCGCACGCGGTTCAGGTTTCGTGTTTATCGGCTCAGTGCCGGTCTGCTTGATCGGGCGCACATCGGACATTGCCCGCCGGAACAGGTCGTCGTGATTGTCTGCCATGATGGCCGCAGTTTACCTCAACAGGGTGAAAATCGTTTTTCCGAAAACGCGAGCTAACGCGGGTCAGCGAGGCGCGATTCCGATATAGTTAGCGCCGAATCGATGGGCAGTACTGGAAGAGGCGGGTGCGAATACTGATAAGCAACGACGACGGTTACCGCTCAAGTGGGATCGAAGCGCTGGCAGCCGCGCTGGCACCCCTTGGCGATACCGTTATCGTCGCGCCCGAGCGCAATCGTAGCGGTGCCAGCAACTCGCTGACCCTCGACGCTCCGCTGCGGGTTTTCGAGGCGGCGCCGAACGTGTTTTTCGTGAACGGAACGCCGACAGACTGCGTGCATCTTGCCGTCACCGGTCTGCTCGAGCCTGAGCCGGATATGGTGGTGTCCGGGGTTAATGATGGCGCCAACCTTGGCGATGACGTCCTCTATTCGGGCACAGTTGCCGCTGCCATGGAGGGGCGTTGTCTGGGCTTGCCGGCCATGGCCGTTTCCCTCGTTGGCCAGAGACCGCGCCGCTTCGACACTGCAGCCCGGGTCGCACACATGCTGGTGGAGCGGATGGCACGGGAGCCTTTGCCGCCGGAGACTATCCTCAACGTCAATGTGCCGGATATCGGATTCGATCAAGTTACGCGGTTTTTGCGCCACTCGTCTTGGCAACCGTCATCGCGCGGAACCGGTAGTGCGGGCAGAGGATCCCAAGGGCAGGCCGATTTTCTGGGTTGGGCCGGCCGGACCAGAACAGGACGCCGGACCGGGCACGGATTTTCATGCGGTTGGCAACGGGTTTGTGTCGGTGACGCCGCTGCAGGTCGACCTGACCCGGCATACTGATGTCGATCCCCTCGCGAAATGGCTGCCTTCATGAGGAAGCCGCGCCAGGACCTGCACGGAATCGGGATGACCTCGGCGCGGACCCGCGAAAGGCTGGTGCAGCGGCTGCGCGAACAGGGTGTCGGCAACGAACAGGTTCTCGAGCGTATACGCAACGTGCCGCGCCACCTGTTCATGGACGAGGCGCTTGCAAGTCGCGCCTATGAAGATACGGCATTGCCGATCGGGTTTGGCCAGACGATTTCGCAACCGTACGTGGTCGCGCGCATGACCGATCTGCTGATCGAGGCAGGTCAGCTGAAAAAGGTGCTTGAGGTCGGAACCGGCTGTGGTTATCAGACGGCGGTTCTGGCGCCGCTGGTCGGTCGCCTGTTCAGTATCGAGCGTATCGATGCGCTGCTACGGCGTGCACGCGAGAGGATGAGGATGCTCGATCTTTACCAGGTTCGGTTGCGTCTGGGTGACGGCTGGAAGGGCTGGCCGTCGGAGGCGCCGTTTGACGGAATCCTCGTTGCAGCCGCTGCTCCCAATCTGCCGGAGGCCTTGTTACAGCAACTGGCTGACGGCGGACGCCTGGTCATGCCGGTCGGCGGAGGTGGCGGTCAGCGTTTGCTGCGGGTAACGCGGCGCGGGCGACGTTTTCGAACAGGAAGCACTGGATGGGGTCAGCTTCGTCCCGTTGATCGAGGGTGTGCGGCGATGAAGATTTTTGGCCCGCTGTACGACAAGGTCCTGTCCTGGTCACAACATCGGCATGCGCCACGCTATCTCGCCGGATTGAGTTTCGCCGAGTCGTCCTTCTTCCCGATCCCACCCGATGTATTGCTTGCGCCAATGGTGCTGGCGCAGCGGGACAAGGCTTTCCGCTATGCGTTGATCACGACGCTGGCATCAGTCTTGGGCGGCTTGTTCGGCTATGCGCTCGGTTACTTCTCGCTGGACTGGATCAGCGGGTGGATGCAGCAGTTCGGATACTGGGACGGTTATCTGCGGGTGCAGGAATGGTTTGAAAAATGGGGATTCTGGGCGGTTTTTGCGGCGGGTTTTTCGCCGGTGCCGTACAAGCTGTTCACGATATCTGCCGGTGCTGCGGCGATGTCGTTGCCCGGGTTCGCGGTGGCGTCGCTGGTTGGCCGCGGCGCGCGGTTTTTTCTGGTGGCGGGGCTGGTCCACTGGGGCGGGGCCCGGGTCGAGCCGGCGCTGCGCAAGTACATCGATGTATTCGGCTGGTTACTGGTTGTAATACTGGTGGTGGCCGTCCTGGTTCTCTGATGTCATGGCGCCTGATGCTGGCGGCCGCTGTTTTGGTGGTCATCGCAGGTTGCAGCGGCCGCGCATTGCAATGGGAACCGGATAGCTATGTCGTACGCGAGGGCGACACGCTTTACTCCATCGCTTTCCGTCATGGTCTTGATCATCGTGAACTCGCACGCTGGAATGATCTCGGCCAGGGCCGGTTGATTTATCCCGGGCAGGTCATTCGCCTGGTACCGCCTGCTCAAGGCAGTAGCGAGACTCGTGTTGCGACGCAAAATCCGACGCCGAAGCCACCAGCGAGTGACCGTTCCGCCAGCTCTGCAAGGCCGTCTCCGCCGCGCATTGCTGCAGTGCAGCCAGTACCGCGCTGGCGCTGGCCGACAGCCGGACCTTTGCTTGTCGGCTACGGTGAACGTGGCGGCCTGGGCGAGGGAATTAGCATTGGTGGTAAACGTGGTGACTCGATTGTTGCTGCAGCCGAAGGGCGCGTTGTTTATTCGGGCAGTGGACTAATCGGTTACGGTAAGCTTATTATCGTCAAACATAACGATGCCTTTCTCAGTGCCTATGGGCACAACGATGCGCTCTATGTCGAAGAGGGTGATCTGGTTAAATCGGGTCAGCGTATTGCCGCAATGGGAGAGGGGCCGGGCAGGCGGCCGGTGTTGCACTTCGAAATCCGTCTCAATGGTGAGCCCGTCAATCCTCTTAGTTATCTTCCGCGGAGGTAAGGCTGACCGTTATTGAAAAGGGAAGTGTAGCGACGGCGCACCCGTCAAAATAACAAAGAGGGTGCAAATGGCTTCAAAGGATTCGAGTGTCAATGGGAGTTACCGGGAGGGCAGGACCATAGCCCCGTCAAAAGGGGCTGATAGCCGCGACAGGGTCGTGCGCAAGGGCGCCTACTCGGGAGTATCGTCTGAAAAGTCTGCCGCCAAGGCTAACGGGAGCGATCAGCACGATCCGACGCGTCTCTATCTCAATGAGATCGGAATATCGCCGCTTCTGACCGCGCAAGAGGAAGTACATTATGCGCGCCTCGCCCGCAGCGGAGATCACAGCGCGCGTCAGCGCATGATCGAAAGCAATCTCAGGCTGGTGGTCAAGATCGCGCGGCGGTATATGAACCGCGGTCTGCCTTTGCTCGATCTTATCGAGGAGGGCAATCTGGGTCTGATTCATGCAGTCAAGAAGTTCGACCCGGAACGCGGGATTCCGATTTTCCACGTACGCCACGTGGTGGATTCGTCAGACTATCGAACGCGCGATCATGAACCAGACCCGCACCATTCGCTTGCCCATTCACGTGGTCAAGGAAATCAATGCCTACCTGCGAACGGATCGGGACCTGAGCCAGGAGCTCGATCGGCGCCCGACCGCCGAGGAGGTCGCCGAGCGAATGCATTGTCACGTCAACGACATCGAGCGCATGAAGGGCCTGAATGAACGGGTCTGTTCCGCGCATGCCCCGGTTGGTCAGGATGGTGAGCGCAGCCTGCTGGACACGATCCCCGATGACGATAATCACGAACCTTCGGCGCAGTTGCAGGGCGAGGATCTGAATTCGGCGGTAGAGAAATGGCTCGATTGCCTCAGCGAGAAACAGCGTGCGGTCGTGGAAAGGCGCTTTGGTATCCATGGTTACGAACGCGCGACGCTGGAGCAGGTAGGCGCTGAGATCGGCGTCACGCGGGAAAGGGTGCGGCAGATCCAGATGGATGCGCTGGCACGGCTGCGCAGCGTGATGGAGAGTCACGGTCTGTCCGAAGACACCCTGTTCGATTAGCGTGCGGTGACAATCAGAGCGGCGGCAACCTTGCGCCCTTCGGACGCGAGGATGTTGTAGGTCCGGCAGGCGGCGGCGGTGTCCATTACCTCGAACCCGATACCGCGCTGCGGACCGAGTGTCAGCAAGCGGGGTGACGGAAACTCGATTGCGGGCCCGCTTCCGAGGAGCACCAATTCGGGCGCGAGCGCCCAGACCACTTCCAGATCGCTTTCCGTCAGCGACGCGATGTTGACTGGCGACCAGTCGGGAATGATCGCGTCGGGGGTGACGACGAGCGTGTCCGAGTACCAGCGTTCGCCGACCTGGATCGCATCCTCACGGATCGCGCGAATCATATTGATTCCTGCTGCGTGTTCGCGATGAAACTGCATGACGCAATGCTACCTGCATTGGGCTCCGATCGGGAGCGTCCGCGCTTGTTGCGGCGGACTCGCTCAGGCACCATCCAGACTCTGATTCCTCGCTCGCGCCAGGTCCTTGCTTGTCCGTGCCAACCGTTATCACTCTCGTCGAACCGCATCTTGCGTGCTCTGAGCGCGACCGCCGCCACGCGTGGCAGTCGCAGCCAGCGCGCTGTCTTGAACGCAATGCTTGCGCGTGCGACGGCCACCATGTTCTCTCCCACAACGTGCGAGGCGGGGCTCTTCACCCTCGCGGGTGGAGACGCCGGTCACCCCGGTTGCGGTGGCGCCGGTGACATGGCTGCATGAGTTCGGCGCTGCCCCTGCCGTCGACTGCTGGCGCGCCGACCCCGTGCACATCGAATTAGGCAGCAGCAATGCCGCGGGCGTGGTTTTCGGCGCCGAACTCGAACTTGATCTGGACGAGGCCCGCACGCTCGCCGCCGATATTGCCGCAGCGCTGGGGTGGCCGGGGCACAAACTCGTCGCACCGGTGGCGGAACGATGGTATGTCCGGGATATGGCCTGGCCCACGGTCGACGCTGCTACGCCTGCCGAGGTCGGCAGGGCCGGACTGTCGGAAACGTTGCCGCGGGGAGACAAGGCGGCGCCGCTGCGCCAGCTGATGAGTGAAATCCAGATCGTGTTGAGCGATCATCCGCTCAATCGCGAACGCGCGCTGCGCGGACTGCCGACGGTCAACAGCCTGTGGTTCTGGGGTGGAGGCCGCGCGGTCGGGCCGGGCGCCGGATGTGCGACGCGACAGTTGTTTGGCGAGGATCCTTTCCTCGGGGGGCTCGGACGAATGATGAATGAAGAAATGCGACCGTTGCCGTCGCCGCGCGACCCCGGCTTCTGGCGAGATCTCGATCACGAAGCATTGCTCATGTTGAGTCCGAACAAGGTTCTGGCCGAAGCTGGCGAAATGGACCAGCGCGCTCGATCGGATGGTTGACTGGCTGGTCGAGGCGCGGCGCCAGTTGTTGGCAGGCCGACTGCGCGAACTCAGACTGGCCGACGCGCTTGGCCGCGTGTTCAGCTGGCGCAGGTTCGATCCGCTGCGGATCTGGCGCCGAGCCACGCCGCAGGTGGGGCGTCAGCGATGAGCCGCCGGATAGTACGGCGCGAGATTTCGATCGAGGATCGTTTGCCGCGCGAGCTGCCTGAAGTTCTGCGCCGGGTCCTCCTCGCCCGAGGCATAGCGAGCCCAGACCAACTCGAGCATCGGCTCGGTGGCCTGATTGGAGTCGGAAAACTCGCTTCACTGCCGGCGGCAGTCGATGTGCTCCACCGGCATCTCGAGGCGGGAAGCCGGATTGTCGTCGTCGGCGATTTCGATGCGGATGGCGCGACCAGCACCGCACTGGTTTTGCGCGTGCTGCGTCAGCTCGGCGCGGATGCCGGGTACCTCGTTCCAAACCGTTTCGAATTCGGCTACGGGTTGACGCCGGCGATCGTCGATCTGGCATCGGCGGAGGCACCGCAATTACTGGTCACCGTGGACAACGGAATATCCAGTATCGAGGGAGTCGAGCGCGCCAACGCACTCGGTATCGAGGTTCTGATAACCGATCACCATCTTCCCGGAGAGTTGCTTCCGGCGGCCGCGGCCATCGTCAATCCGAACCTCGCGGGAGACGATTTCCCGAGCAAGTCCCTGGCCGGGGTCGGTGTTGCTTTTTATCTTGTCGCAGCGCTTGCGCGCCGCGTCGGGATGGACTCCGTCCATGTCACCCGGCTTCTCGACCTGGTGGCGCTCGGCACGGTTGCCGATGTCGTTCCGCTCGACCGTAACAACCGTATCCTGGTCGCTGAGGGATTGCGGCGGATACGAGCAGGACGCTGTGTCCCGGGCATCGTCGCTTTGATGACCGAGGCGGGACGGGACTGGCGCGGGACTATCGCCACCGATCTCGGATTTGCGGTGGCACCGCGGCTGAACGCGGCCGGGCGGCTGGAGGACATGAGTCTTGGTATCGAGTGCCTGCTGACGGACGAACCGGCTGCGGCAGCGGAGATGGCCGCGCAATTGTCGGCGTTAAATGTTCAGCGCCGGGAAATCGAGAGCCAGATGCAGGCGGAAGCGATGCGAATCGTGGAGAATCTCCGCCTGGATGCGCAATTGCCCGCATGCCTCTGTCTGTTCGACGAGAGCTGGCACCAGGGTGTCGTTGGCCTGGTGGCGGCACGCATCAAGGAGCAGACGCATCGCCCGGTGTTCGCTTTTGCGCGCGGCGACGGCGATGTGCTGAAGGGCTCGGCGCGTTCGGTCACCGGTTTGCATATTCGCGATGCGCTCGACAACGTCGCGGTTCGTAATCGTGGCCTGGTGGACAAGTTCGGTGGTCACTCAATGGCGGCCGGCCTAAGCCTCAAAGAAGCGAAGTTGGCGGAATTTGCGGCGGCGATAGACGCCGAGGTGGCGCAATGGGCACCGCATATGGATCTCCACGGTACGCTGGTGACCGACGGGGAGCTGAGCGCGGCCGAGCACACGCTCGAGACGGCGCAATTGTTACGCGAGTGTCTGCCATGGGGGCAGCAGTTTCCGCCGCCGTTGTTCGATGGCGAGTTCGACGTCGAAGATGCCCGTATTGTCGCTGCCCGCCATTTGAAACTTAAGGTCCGTTCGGGTGGCGCAACGGGTCCGCTTCTCGACGCGATTGCATTCAACCAGGCAGACCTGATTTCCGCGGTCGGCGCGGTACCTGTGCGTTTGGTTTATCGCCTCGAAGTCAATGAGTATCGTGGCCGGCGCACGCCGCAGCTCATCGTTGAGCACATCGGCCTGAATTGACGGGCGCTGCCGGCGAGCTTTCGCGCGGCCGCAAATTTCCCTACTATGGCGCGCTTCTTCCTCAGGGGGCTGAGCTATGGAAATCGGCCAGATACGCAGCAGAATCCAGGATCTCCGGGAGCGCAGCGATGCGCTGAGGGGGTATCTTTGACTACGAAAACAAGCGCGAACGGCTGCAGGAGGTAGAGCGCGAGCTCGAAGACCCGGAGGTCTGGAGCGATCAGGAGCGTGCCCAGAGCCTGGGTCGGGAACGCGCGCAGCTCGAGCAGGTCACAGGTTTGCTTGAGCAAATAAGCGGCGGGGTGGCAGATGCTGCAGAACTGCTTGAAATGGCGTTCGAGGAGCAGGACGAGGCAACCGTTGGCGAGATCGTATCCGACCTCGATCGCTTCGAGGAACAGACGGCCCAGCTGGAGTTCCGGCGCATGTTTGCCGGAGAACTCGATAGCGCTAACGCCTTTCTCGATATTCAGGCCGGGTCCGGTGGGACCGAAGCCCAGGACTGGGCCGAGATGTTGCTGCGGATGTATCTGCGCTGGGGCGAAGCACGTGGTTTCGATACGGAAATCATCGAAGTCTCGGCGGGTGAAGTCGCCGGTATAAAAAGCGCGACTGTACGGTTTGGCGGTGACTATGCCTATGGCTGGCTGCGCACCGAGACAGGGGTGCACAGGCTGGTGCGCAAGTCGCCGTTCGACGCTGGCAGCCGCAGGCACACGTCGTTCGCGGCGGTATTCGTCTCCCCCGAAATCGACGATCAGATCGAGGTCGATATCAATCCTGCGGATTTGCGCATCGATGTCTACCGGGCAAGCGGTGCCGGCGGTCAGCACGTCAACCGGACCGAGTCAGCCGTGCGGATTACCCACGACCCGAGCGGAATCGTCGTGCAATGCCAAAACGATCGCTCGCAGCACAAGAACAAGGCGACTGCGATGAAACAGCTCAAAGCCAAACTGTACGAACTCGAGCTGCAGAAGCGGCGTGCCCAGGCCGACCAGGTGGAGGCAGGCAAGGCCGATATCGGTTGGGGCAGCCAGATCCGCTCCTATGTTCTAGACCAGTCGCGTATAAAGGACCTGCGGACCGGTCACGAGGTCGGCAATACCCAGGCCGTTCTCGATGGCGATCTCGATGGTTTCCTCGAGGAGAGCCTGAAACAGGGCCTTTGAATCATGGACATGGTTTGCCTGATACGGACAGATTGAAGATGAGTCACGACGAAGAAAACGCATTGATTGCGGAACGGCGGCGGAAGTTGCAGGCGTTGCGTGAGAGCGGCGTCGCCTACCCCAACGATTTTCGTCGGGACGCGCTGGCCGAAGAGCTGCATGAGACCCATGGCGCCAAGGACAACGATGCGCTGGAGGCGGAGACCATTCGGGTATCCGTCGCCGGACGCATGATGGCCAAACGCGTGATGGGCAAGGCGAGTTTCGCGAAGCTGCAGGACCGCAGTGGCCAGATCCAGTTGTTTCTCCAGCGCAATACCCTCGGCGATGATGTTTACGAGGCATTTCGGCACTGGGATGTCGGCGACATCGTTGCCGCGGAAGGCCGCTTGTTCAGGACCAAAACCGGCGAACTGTCGGTCTGGGTCGAACGCCTCCGCCTTATGACCAAATCGCTGCGCCCGCTGCCGGAGAAATTCCACGGCCTGAGCGACCAGGAGCAGCGTTATCGCCAGCGTTATGTTGACCTGATCATGAACGCGGAGTCGCGTGAGATTTTTCGGCTCCGCAGCCGGATCGTCAAGTACATCCGCGATTTTCTCGATACGCTGGGATTTCAGGAAGTCGAGACTCCGATGATGCATGCCATCCCGGGCGGCGCCCTGGCGCGACCTTTTGTCACCCATCACAATGCGCTTGATATGAAGCTGTACCTGCGCATTGCGCCAGAGCTCTATCTCAAGCGGCTTGTGGTGGGCGGATTTGAGCGGGTTTACGAAATCAATCGCAGCTTTCGCAACGAGGGTGTGTCGACCCAACACAACCCCGAGTTCACGATGCTCGAAGTGTATATGGCGTACGCTGATTTCAACGACCAGATGGAACTCGTCGAGAGTATGATTCACGGACTTGCCGGCGGATTGATGCGAGGCGGTAGCTGCAGCTACCAGGACCGCGATGTCGATCTCGGGTCACCGTTCAGGCGCCAGAGTCTGGAGGAGGCGGTACTGCAGGCGAATCCGGAAATGGACGCCGACCGCTGTCGTGACGTCACCTATCTGCGCGAAATTTGCGATGGCCGCGGGATTCATGCTGAAAAGACCTGGGGTGCCGGCAAGCTGCTGACCGAAGTGTTCGAGAAAACCGTCGAACCCGGGCTTTGGGAGCCGACATTCATCACTGGCTTTCCAACCGAAGTCTCGCCGCTCGCGCGCAGCAATGATGCCGACCCGTTCATCACCGACCGGTTTGAGCTGTTCCTGACGGGGCGCGAGATTGCCAACGGATTTTCCGAACTCAATGACCCGGAGGAACAAGCGCGCCGATTCGCCGCGCAGGTTGCCAGCAAGGATGCGGGAGACCTCGAGGCGATGTATTTCGATCACGATTACATTCGCGCGCTCGAGTACGGATTGCCGCCCACGGCGGGGCTCGGGGTCGGAATCGATCGCCTCGCGATGTTGCTTAGCGACTCGGCTTCGATTCGCGATGTGCTGTTGTTCCCGCATATGCGGCCGGAACAGTAGGCGACCGCTTCAGGACGTCGGCGACCGGGTACGGCAGGCTCAGCGGCTCCGGTGCCACGGTGGCTTCCGGCCATTTCGAAGAAGATCTCGCCTGCCAGCGCGTCGGTGCGAACGACCCTAGACATTCGGCGCCGGCTGAGCGCACGACGTTTCCGACTTTCTGACCAGCGCCCGTCAATGCGGCACCCGGATCCGGCATTTTCCGCCCCCCGGTACCGCAAACCGGAACATACGGCGCTTTATTCTTCCTCGATGCTGGGTCCGGGCTACGACTTCCTGGCCGGTGTAGCACCCCTTGTCGAAACTGATGCCGTCGAGCAGGTCCAGATTGGTCATTTGCGCGACAAACAGCCCGCGGGTGGCCGCAAAAACGGTCGGATCGCCGGCCCGAATACGTCGCAGCTCCCATTTCTCGCGGCTGTCGCCGGCAATCGGATGGCCGCCGGGAGCCCGGCACAGCAGGTACTCCGGGTCGGGTCCCGGCAGCCGCAGCAGCCGTGAGTCCGCGACGGCGGTGACAGTCAACGGCCCGGGTACGGCCTGCCCCGGCCGTGGTCGGGCAGCCACGCCGCAGCCGCCGCGCCCGGAGACGGTTGCGAGTTCGATGGCATCGCTGACGTCGGCGATTTCCAGGCGGGACCGGAGAACGTAGCGTCCGAGTATCGCCGCGACCGGCTCCAGCAGTTCCCGCGGCAGGATCAGGTCGATCGTATCCGGCTGTGGCGACAGCGCGTAGGCGATCGCCTGGAGCCGTCCCTTTGCGTCGCTGAGGCCGGTTAGCTGCGCATGCGCCTGATCGAGCCGTCGCACGTCATTGCAGAGCTGGCCCTGGAGAAAAGACGCGGCATCCTGCCCGGCAATCCGGAGGACTCCGAAATGGGGTATGGGCCGGGCTTCTCCGGTGTCAATGGTTGCCGGTTTGGAAAGTTCGCTCTGGTCATTCATAGTGCGCCGCATTCTTGGCCCTGTAAAGACCTATTGCAAGGTGAAATACGGACGTTGATCTGGCAGACTAGTCCGGATGCAAAAGCGCCACGAAAAAAATGAAATTGCCCGATCGCGGAACAGGCCGAATCGAGTTCCGGCAGCGGCACCTGATGCCGAGCCCGGAAGGCGAAAGAGATCGGCGGCCGGGACGGACCCGATCCGACGCGCTACGGCGACTGGGAAAAGGCGGGACGCTGTATCGATTTTTAGCGGCGCGACATCGCGCTCGGGGTCAGATGTCGCGCATGGAGCTTTGTCTCTTTGACCATTCAGACTAGTAAAAGGTGTAACTAACGATGGCGAGTGATAATCGTCCGCTTTCACCACATTTGCAGGTCTACCGACCGCAAATCACATCGGTGCTTTCGATCCTCCATCGCATTACCGGGGTAGTGATGTCGTTCGGCGCATTGCTGCTTGCGTACTGGCTGCTTGCCCTGGCATCGGGTCCGGTGGCCTACGCCGGTGCGCTCGAAGTGCTCGGGTCCGGCCCCGTTATGTTGATCTTGTTCGCCTGTCAGTTACTGTTTTTTCTACCATTTGTGCAACGGTCTGCGTCACCTGGCCTGGGATGCCGGGTGGGGCTTCGAATTACCGCAGGTCTACGCGTCCGGCTGGACCGTGGTCATTGCGTCGTTCGTACTGACGCTGCTGTTCTGGGTCGGGCTGCTGGCGGGAGGTTCGGTATGAGTCTTCGTACACCGCTTGGCAAAGCGCTTGGGCTGGGTTCGGCCAAAGACGGGACCGGGCACTGGTGGTCACAACGGGTGACCGCTGCAGCGCTTGCATTACTCGGCGTCTGGTTCGCTTTTGCGCTGGTCGGTCTTGACGGGTTCGACTACCAGACGGTCAGACTTTGGCTCGGCGCGCCGCTGAACTCAATACTGCTGATTATCCTGGTGGCGACTCTTTTCTACCATTCGAGCCTTGGCGTCCAGGTCGTGATCGAGGATTACGCCCACGAAGACGGCGGTAAGGTCGTCGCCCTGGTGCTGGCTAAATTCATTCATCTGTTTGCCGCGGTGGTCGGAATTTTCGCCGTATTGCGGATCAGTTTCGGAGCCTGAGCATGAGCCGAACGTACGAATTCATCGACCATACCTACGACGTCATCGTCGTCGGCGCCGGCGGGGCGGGTCTGCGCGCGACTTTCGGACTTGCGGAGCAGGGCCTCAGGACTGCCTGCATTTCCAAAGTGTTCCCGACGCGCAGTCACACCGTCGCGGCACAGGGTGGCATCAGTGCCGCGCTCGGCAATATGGGCGAGGACGACTGGCGCTGGCATATGTACGACACCATCAAGGGTTCGGACTGGCTCGGCGATCAGGATGCGATCGAGTATATGTGCAAGGAAGCACCGGATGCGGTCATCGAACTCGAGCACTACGGGGTCCCGTTCTCGCGTACCGAGGAAGGCAAGATTTACCAGCGGCCTTTCGGTGGCATGACGACCCATTTTGGCGAAGGCACGGCGCAGCGCACCTGTGCCGCGGCCGACCGCACCGGTCATGCGATGCTGCATACGCTTTACCAGCAGTCGCTCAAACACGATGCCGAGTTTTTTATCGAGTATTTCGCGGTCGACCTCATTATGGAGGACGGGCAGTGCCGCGGTGTTGTCGCCTACCGGATGGACGATGGCACTCTCCATCGTTTCCGCGGGCATATGACGATACTGGCAACGGGCGGGTACGGCCGCGCCTATTTTTCCTGCACTTCGGCGCATACCTGCACCGGCGACGGCAACGGCATGGTATTGCGCGCCGGCCTGCCGCTGCAGGACATGGAATTCGTACAGTTCCATCCCACCGGCATCTACGGCGCCGGTTGTCTGATCACCGAGGGAGTGCGTGGCGAGGGCGGTTATCTCACCAATTCCGACGGTGAGCGTTTTATGGAGCGTTATGCGCCAAACGCGAAAGACCTGGCATCGCGCGATGTCGTAAGCCGTTCGATGACCATTGAAATCCGCGAAGGCCGCGGCGTGGGGCCGGAGAAAGATCACATCCATCTGCACCTCGAGCATCTCGGCCCGGACGTTATCAACGAGCGTCTGCCGGGGATTGCCGAGACAGCCAAGATTTTCGCGGGTACGGACGTAACCCGGGAGCCGATCCCGGTGTTGCCGACTGTGCACTACAACATGGGCGGAATTCCCGCCAATTACCATGGCGAGGTGGTAACAGTCAAAGACGGCGATCCGGAACATGTGGTTCCCGGCCTGATGGCGATCGGTGAGGCTGCCTGCGTTTCGGTCCATGGCGCCAATCGCCTGGGGTCGAATTCATTGCTCGATCTCGTTGTGTTTGGCCGCGCCGCGGCGCACCGCTGCGGCAGCGTCGTCGCGCCGAACCAGCGCCACAAGCCTTTGGCCGGCGATGCCGGGCAAGCGGCAGTTGATCGTTTCGATCGGCTCCGCCATGCGGATGGCAGTGTTACCACGGCCGATTTGCGTCTGAGAATGCAAAAGATCATGCAGAACCATGCCGCTGTGTTTCGCACCGGCGAGGTCTTGCGTGAGGGTATCGATCTGTTACAGGCAGCATGTGCCGAGTTCGCTGACATCAAGGTTGCGGACCGCTCGATGGTGTGGAACACCGACCTGGTCGAAACCATGGAGCTCGAGAACCTGCTGGGGCAGGCGCTCGCCACCATTTGCTCGGCGGAGAACCGCAAGGAAAGCCGCGGCGCGCATGCGCGCGAGGATTTCTCCGATCGGGATGACGCAAACTGGATGAAACATACTCTGGCGTGGTTGCCTAGCCCGACCGAAGTTCGTATCGATTATCGTCCGGTGCACGAGGAGACTCTGACAGACGAAGTCGAGGCCGTTCCACCCAAGGCTCGCGTGTACTGACTGAAACCGCTCAAGGAGACTTCGCCATATGGCTCAGTTCCGACTCCCCGCAAACTCGCGTATTGGCAAGGGAAAACTTTTCAAGGCCGCAGACGGTGCGAGGAATGTGCGCCGCTTCGTCGTTTATCGCTACGATCCCGACAGCGGAGAGACTCCACGCGTGGATACTTACGAGGTCGACATGGATAGCTGCGGGCCAATGGTTCTCGACGCTCTGATAAAAATCAAGAACGAGATCGACCCCACGCTCACCTTCAGGCGCTCCTGTCGCGAGGGTATCTGCGGTTCCTGCGCAATGAACATCGATGGTGGCAATACACTGGCCTGCATCCAGGCCAGTGACGAGATCAAGGGTGACGTCAAGATCTATCCGCTCCCGCATCTCCCGGTCGTCAAGGACCTGGTTCCGGATTTGACCAATTTTTACGCCCAGTACGCCTCGATCAAGCCGTGGCTCCAGGCGCGCACGCCGCCGCCGCCGGACGGCGAGCGGTTGCAGTCAAAAGAGGAGCAGGAGCTGATCAATGATCCGTCCGCCTGCATTCTGTGTGCATGCTGTTCGACCAGTTGCCCCAGTTACTGGTGGAACAGCGATCGTTATCTTGGCCCGGCTATCCTGCTGCAGGCGTATCGCTGGATCGTCGATAGCCGCGATGAGGCCACCGGTGAGCGGCTCGACGAGCTCGAAGACCCGTTCCGGCTGTATCGCTGCCATACCATCATGAATTGCACAAGAACCTGCCCCAAGAACCTCAATCCGGCGCGTTACATTGGTGAAATCAAAAAGGCCCTTGTCGAGCGGCGCCATTAACGGTCGATTGCACTGCACACTATGAGTGAACTGTCCCGTCTTCGCTGGCAATGTCGTCGCGGGATGAAAGAGCTCGACCAATTGCTCGAGCGATATCTCGACCGCTGTTATGAACGGGCGACTACGCATCACCGGGCCGCATTCCGTGCGTTGCTGGAGCTGCAGGACCCCGAGTTGTACGGCTACCTGCTCGGACGTTCGGCGCCGGAAGATGAGTCACTGAAAGCGATTGTCGGCCAGGTTCGCGGTGAACCGCATAATTGAGCCGCGGGGTGGAATCGGGGTCGCGGTCTTCATTATGTTGACTCACGCCTTTGCGCTGGCCGGCATCGTGCTCACTGCCGTTTCCGGCCCGGTGGCGACCCTGCTGGGGATCACGGTCTGCTGCAGCGCCGCATTATTGCTGCACTCGGAGCTCTGCATGGCGACGGCGGTCCGGCGTTGCAGCTACAGCGAGAAGAGGGGATGGTGGCTGGAGGTGCGGGACGGCGGCCGGGTGGCCGCAACTCTCGTTGAGTCGGTTTGTCTGGGCTATTGTTTGATAACCATGGTCTGGCGCGACCATAATGGGCGAAGGTATCGCGTTTTCCTGACTCCGGAGACGGTTTCCGCGGCGCAGCGCCGGCGCCTGGCGGTTTTTCTGAGGTGGGGGTTTCTTGCGGAAAATACCGATCAAACTGGTAAGAACTTTCCGCCTGACGCAGGGTCTATGACTGTGGCAATAGGGCGCACTCACACAGTGGGGGGCGTCGATGCCGGGAAAGACAACTGATCGCGAGCTGGTCGGGCGTGTCAAGAAAGGGGACAAAGCCGCCTTTGATCTGCTGGTTCTGAAATATCAGCACAAGATCGTCAAGCTGGTGATGCGCTACGTGAAGGATCCGTCCGAGGCTATGGATGTTGCCCAGGAGGCTTTTCTTAAGGCCTACCGTGCGATGGCGACGTTCCGCGGGGACAGCGCTTTTTACACCTGGCTTTACAGGATTGCGATTAACACGGCAAAAAATCACCTGGTTGCGGCCAAACGGCGGCCGGTGGATTTTGAACTCGATCTGCAGGATCCGGATCAATACGAGCTGAGCAATCGCCTGAGGGACATCGATACCCCGGAAGGATTGTTGCTCAGCAACGAGATTCGCGAAGCGGTCGAAGATGCGATAAGGGGATTGCCCGAGGATCTGCGCACCGCCATTTTGCTGCGCGAGATCGAGGGAATGAGCTACGAGGAAATCGCCGAGGCGATGACCTGCCCGGTCGGAACGGTGCGGTCACGAATTTTTCGCGCCCGTGAGGCGATAGACAAACGTTTGCAGCCATTGGTGAATTGAGGAGCCGACATGGCGAGTCCTTTAGATTTTCAGATTTCGGCACTGATTGACGATGAACTCGATAGCGCCGAATTCGAACTGCTCGCAGAGCGTCTGGCGCGCGATTTACCTCTGCGGGCACAGTATTCGCGGTTCGCGATTATCGGTGAGGTGCTGCGCGGCGCGCCGCTGTTGCTGGACTCGGGGTTTGCCGAGCGCGTGCGCGCCGAAGTTGCCACGGAACCGTCCGGACCGCTGCCGACCATCGGCGCGATGCAGTCCTACCTGCGTCCGGTTCTGGGCATGGCGATCGCAGCCTCGGTGGCGCTCGTTGCCCTGTTCAGTCTGATGCCGGGGTCACAGATGCCGATCAGCGGTGAGGCCCCCGGTATGGCGATGCAGCAGGGCGGCCCGACCTACACGGTTCCAGCGACCTCGACGGTCAGTTCAGGCGAACCCGAGCGTTTGGAGTATTACTTCCTGCGCCATGGTGAGTATGCGCCGATGGCGCGTAAGAGCACTTACAGCCGGGTGATTGCCGAGCCGCCGGAAACGGACGGCCCCGGTTTGGCTGAGGGTCCGGGTGATCTCGACACCGCCGCGTCCGCCAAGGATTCAGAGGGCGAGACCGGGCAATGAGGTCACTGTCGCGCAGTCTTGCCGGACTCGCCTTATTCTCTCTAAGCGCTCTGGCGATCGGCGAGTCAGACCCCAGCAGTTTATTGCAGAAAATGGCGTGGGCGCTTGAGCGGACGAATTACGAAGGGGTTTTCATCCACACCCATCTCGGCCGGTCGGAAACGATGAAGGTCGTACACCGGGTCGATGGGGAAGGCAGAATTACCGAACGCCTGGTCTCCATCGACGGTTCCGGCCGCGAGATCATTCGCAGCGACGAGGAAGTGCGCTGTATTTTGCCTGACCGACGTTCGGTTTTTGTCGAAAAGCGTGACAATCAAAACCCGTTGTTTGCCAATCTGCCGCAGTATTCCGACAAACTCGGCCTGTATTACGATTTCGTATCGCTCGGCGCCGAGAAGCTGTTACGCCTCGATACCCGGGTGCTGGTAATCGAGCCGCGCGACGAATTCCGCTATGGCTACAAGCTCTGGCTCGAAAAATCGACATCGCTGCCGCTCAAGACCCAGCTGCTTGGAGAAGATGGCGGCGTTATCGAGCAGATTCTCTTTCACAGCATTACCCTCAGCGACGAAATACCGGCGTCGGCGGTAAGACCGGGCGTCGATGCAAGCGATTTTACCTGGTACTACGAGCGTGATCAGGGTCCGAATTCCCGGCAAGCGCAGTCCGATGTCTGGCAAGCCGCGGATTTGCCACCTGGGTTCCGGCTGGAGGCGACCAACAGCGAGTACCTGGCGGACTCGGACTCGCCGACCCAGCACATCGTCTATACCGACGGTCTGGCGACAGTTTCGGTTTTCGTCGAACCCGGGAGTCGCGCGGACGGCGGCCTCGCGGTAGGTACGGCGCACCGGGGGGCGGCATTCGCCCATACGGCGCGAAGTGATGAGCATATGGTGACGGCGGTGGGTGAAGTGCCGGAAATTACCGTGAAAATGATCGCCACCTCGATGCACAAAAGCACCCGGGACGCACGACGGTGATCGTATGCGACGCTCAGGTTGAGCGGGTTGCGGCTGATGCCGTCTGGGTCAGATGTCAGCGCAAACCGGATTGCCGCCAGTGTAGCGCTGGTCGTGGTTGCGCCGCGTATCTTTTTTTCCGCGAAAATCGGCCCGGCGAAACGCTACTCGCGGTGGACAAGGGTGATCACCAGCTTGTAACAGGTGACCATGTCAGCGTCGGTGTCCCGGCCAGCGAGCTGCAGAGGGCTGCTCTGCTGCTGTATTTCGTGCCGCTTGCCGGGTTGATGTGCGGCGCCGCGCTCGCCGCCGCGCTCGGTAGTGATCTGCTGACTTTGGCCGGCGCGGCGGCCGGCTTGCTCCTCGGTTTCGTTCCGGCCCGGCGCATGGACGCGCGAATCCGCGCATCGCGGGGATGGCGACCGCGAGTGGTCCGGCGTCTCACGACGGGTACTCCGCGTTGACCGACGCCCGGCCTTCGCTGACGCTGTATAGCCGCGAGCACTGTCATCTCTGCGAGGTAATGGTGGCGGAATTGCGGCCGCTGCTGACCAGATACCAGGTCGCTCTGCGTGTTCTCGACGTCGATGAGGATGCACAGATCAGTGCACGTTACGGCAGCCAGGTACCGGTGCTTTTGCTGGGCCCGGACGTTCTCAGCCGGTTCCGCCTGGATGCCGGCCGCGTCGAGGCTGCTCTGCAGGCAACCAGGACATAGGTCTATTCGCTACCAAGCCCGTATAATGGCGAGCTTTATCCGGCGCCACCATGCGCCGCCTTGCGACCCCGGTTCTCGATGCAGAATATCCGTAATTTCTCGATAATTGCCCACATCGATCATGGCAAGTCCACGCTTGCTGACCGTTTCATACAGCTGTGCGGTGGCCTGAGCGAGCGCGAGATGGCCGAGCAGGTGCTCGATTCCATGGATCTCGAGCGCGAACGGGGCATCACGATCAAGGCGCAGTGCGTTTCGCTCGACTATGTCAGTGCGGACGGATCGCCATATCGCCTGAACTTCATCGATACGCCGGGTCATGTCGACTTTTCCTATGAGGTGTCGCGTTCGCTGGCTGCTTGCGAGGGCGCGCTGCTCGTCGTGGATGCCGCCCAGGGTGTCGAGGCACAGAGCGTGGCCAACTGTTATACCGCCCTGGACATGGGGCTCGAGGTGCTGCCGGTCATCAACAAGATCGATCTCCCGTCGGCGAGCCCCGAAACGGTGATGCAGGAAATCGAGGAGATTATCGGGATTGAGGCGCATGATGCCTTGCTGACCAGCGCCAAGACCGGGCTGGGTGTGCCGGAACTGCTGGAAGCGCTGGTGCGGAGAATCCCGCCTCCACGCGGAAATGCCGACGCCCCGTTGCAGGCGCTGATCATCGATTCGTGGTTCGATAACTATGTCGGTGTCGTGTCGCTGATCCGGGTTGTCAACGGTGCATTGCGTCGGCGCGACAAAATTCAGGTGATGTCCACCGGGCGTACCCATCTGGTTGACCGCATCGGCCGGTTTAGGCCGAAGATGACGGATTCCGACACACTCGGAACCGGTGAGGTCGGATTCCTGATCGCCGGGATAAAGGACATCGATGGTGCGCCGGTCGGGGATACGCTGACCGACGCAAAAAATCCCTGCGATGCACAGTTACCCGGATTCAAACAGATACAGCCGCGGGTTTTCGCGGGGCTGTTCCCGATCAGCTCGGACGACTACGAGGCGTTTCGGGAGGCGCTGCAGAAATTGCGGCTCAACGATGCCGCATTGCACTTCGAGCCCGAGTCGTCGCAGGCGCTGGGATTCGGATTCCGCTGCGGGTTTCTTGGCATGCTGCATATGGAAATCGTGCAGGAGCGGCTGGAGCGCGAGTATTCCCTCGAGTTGATTACCACGGCGCCTACGGTGATTTACCAGGTTTTGAACACGGCTGGCGAAGTCCTGAGCATCGACAATCCCTCCAATCTTCCGGCGGTCAATCAGGTCGATGAAATTCGCGAGCCGATCATTAAGGCGAACATCCTGGTGCCGCAAGAGCACGTTGGTGCCGTTATCAAGCTGTGTATCGAGAAACGCGGTGTACAGACACGGCTGCATTACACCGGGAGCCAGGTGCAGATTGAGTACGAGTTGCCACTGGCCGAGGTCGTGCTTGATTTCTTCGATCGCCTGAAGTCCACGAGTCGCGGTTATGCCTCATTCGATTATGAATTCGCACGTTTTCAGGCGGCCCCGCTGGTCAAGCTGGATATCCTGATCAACGCCGAAAGGGTCGATGCACTGTCGATCATCGTGCACAAGGATGCGGCCTATGCGCGTGGCCGCGAACTCGTGGAAAAAATGCGCGAACTGATTCCGCGGCAGATGTTCGAGGTGGCGATACAGGCTGCCATCGGCGCCCATGTCATCGCCCGCAGTACCGTGAAGGCGATGCGTAAGAACGTGACGGCCAAGTGCTATGGCGGGGACGTGAGTCGCAAACGAAAGTTGCTGGAGAAGCAGAAGGCGGGAAAACGACGGATGAAACAGCTCGGGTCGGTGGAAATCCCGCAGGAAGCCTTTCTCGCTGTATTGCAGGTGGAGAAAAAATGACCAATACTGCGCACGCTTTCGGGAACAGGCAAACCTATGCAGATTGATTTCGCACTATTGCTGGTGGTGGCGGCGTTGGTCACCGGCGTCATCTGGGCGATCGACGCGTGGAAATTCAAGCCGCGCCGGCTCGCGTCCGGTGACGGGACGGGACAGGAGCCGTTACTGGTCGAATACGCACGCTCTTTTTTCCCGATCATCGTCGTTGTGCTGGTCGTGCGCTCGTTTCTGTACGAGCCATTTCGGATACCTTCCAGTTCGATGATGCCGACGCTTCTGGTGGGCGATTTCATTTTCGTGAACAAGTTCGCATACGGATTGCGCCTGCCCGTGCTGAATACAAAGGTGGTGCCTATCGGCGAGCCGCAGCGTGGGGATGTCGTGGTGTTCAGATTGCCGAGCGACCCGAGTACCAATTACATCAAGCGGCTGGTCGGTTTGCCGGGTGACCGGATCGAATATCGTGGCAAGCGGCTTATGATCAACGGCGAGCAAGTCTCGCTGGAGCGTTCTGACGCCGCGGACGAGGTGTCGCAGCCATTATCAGAGTTGTTTCGTGAGAAGCTCGGTAACGCCGAGCACGACATTCTCATGATAAGAGGCAAGAACAGCCCGGAGGGCGAATACTTGGTTCCGGAGGGGCATTTTTTTGTCATGGGCGATAATCGGGATAATAGCCGTGACAGCCGGTTTGCAGCTGTCGGTTTTATTCCCGAGGACATGCTCGTGGGCAAAGCCGTGCGCATCTGGATGAATTGGGACTGGGGGAACGGTTCGCCAATGTGGAGCCGTATCGGCGACGCAATTCGTTAGATGGAGGAGAAATTGATGCACCAGCAACAGAAGGGTATGACCCTTATCGGATTCCTGCTCACGGCAATAATTGCCGGTGCAATCGTTTTTGCCGGGTTGCGTCTCGTGCCGGTTTATCTCGAGTACATGAAAGTCGAATCCGTGCTCAATGGCGCGCGCGACGAGTTTAACGGGCAGACGCCTTCTGCCCCGGTCGTTCGTGCCTCGATCGAAAAACGCCTGGATATCGAGGGCGTGACCGTCGTTGGCATCAAGGACTTCAAGATTCGCAAGTCCGAAGGCGGGTACGACGTCTCGATCGAGTATGCGCATACGGTCCCCTATATTGCCAACGTTTCTTTCCAGGCGGATTTCAACAAAAGCGTCCATGTCGGAAGGTGAGCAAGGCAGAGCGATGGTCCGAGCGCCTGCTCGGTTACCAATTCAATGAAGTCTCCTTATTGCGTGCGGCGCTGACCCATCGCAGCGCCGGTTCGGGCCACAACGAGCGCCTCGAGTTTCTTGGTGATGCGTTCCTCAACTATGTTATCGGTGCCGAGTTGTTTCGGCGCCTGCCGCGCGCCGTCGAAGGCGATCTGAGCCGATTGCGTGCGAAGCTCGTGCGTGGCGAAACGCTTACTGAAATGGCGAGCGAGCTCGGGCTCGGCGAGCACCTCAATCTCGGCCGGGGAGAGCTGAAGGCCGGTGGTTTCCGCCGCGCGTCGATTCTTGCGGACGCATTCGAAGCTGTGATCGGGGCGGTGCTGTTGGACGGCGGTCACGATGCCTGTCGCGACTGGTTGCTGGGCCTGTTTTCGAAACGGCTCGGATCTTTGCCGCCGGCGGCGGCGCTAAAGGACGCCAAAACCCGTTTGCAGGAGTATTTGCAGGCGCGCAAATTGCCCCTGCCGGATTATCGCCTGGAAGCCGCCACAGGGGAGGCGCACAGGCGCGAATTCGAGATAAGTTGCCATGTGCCGGCGCTGGATCTGGTCACGGCGGGACACGGCCGGAGTCGCCGCGCTGCCGAACAGACGGCGGCACAGAGGATGATCGAGATACTGGAGTCGCAAGAATGAGCGGCGAATCGATGCGAAGTGGTTATGTGGTCATTGCGGGTCGTCCCAACGTCGGGAAGTCGACGTTGATGAACGGGCTGCTCGGCGAGAAGCTGTCGATTGTCAGCCATAAGCCGCAGACGACGCGGCATCGCATTCTAGGGGTTCTCACAGATACGGCTTCGCAGGTTGTTTTCGTGGATACACCGGGCCTGCATCGCGAGGCCGGTCGCGCGCTTAACCGTAGCCTGAACCGGGCGGCGAAGACGGCTGTTGCCGATGCGGATCTTGCGCTATTCGTAATCGAGGCGCTGCGCTGGACCGAGGAAGACGACGACGTGCTGCAGCGTTTGCAGCAACAGGAGATTGCGACTTTACTGGTAATCAACAAGATCGACCGGGTGACGGACAAAACGGCGCTGTTGCCGTTTATCGACGATATGCGAAAACGCACCGGGTGCGAGGAAATTTTTCCGCTGTCAGCGCTGAAGGACGACGGTGTTGCGCGTTTGCTGGATGCGATCCGGTTGCGACTGCCGGTCGGGCCGGCTCTGTTCCCGCCCGATCAGCTCACCGATCGCAGCGAGCGTTTTATCGCCTCCGAAATTATCCGTGAGAAGCTGACCCGCGCCCTGCATCAGGAATTGCCGTACGGTATCAATGTCGAGATCGAGGCCTACCACGAAGATCAGCAGGGCGTTCGCATCAATGCGGTAATCTGGGTCGAGCGTCCGGGTCAGAAGGCGATTGCGATCGGGCATAAAGGCGAGACCATGAAGGCGGTAGGGCGGGCGGCGCGGCTGGAACTAAAAAAGCGACTCGGGCGTCCGGTTCACCTCGAACTGTGGGTAAAGGTGCTTTCAAACTGGGCCGACAACGAGCGCCACTTACGACGTTTTGGCTACGATGTCTGAGGGACCCAGCCGGATTCGTCTCCAGCCCGTTTTCCTGCTCCACCATCGCCCCTACCGCGACAGTAGCGAGCTGCTCGAAGTATTGACCGCAGATTACGGCCGGCTCGGTGTGATCAGCCGCGGGAGCCGTGGCCGCCGTTCCCGTCTGCGCGGTGTATTACGTCCGTTTGCGCCGTTGCTGATGTCGTTGAGTCTGCGCGGGGATCTCGCAACGCTGACTGCTGCGGAGCCGGCCGCCGGGCCGGCAGCACTGGCCGGGGAGGCGCTGTTCGCCGCCTATTACCTCAACGAGTTGATACTCCGCCTGACCGGGCGTCGCGACCCGTGCCCGGCGGTCTACGCTGCCTACAACACAGCGCTGGCCGAGCTCTCCGTTGCGGATGCCGCTCTTGCGCCGGCGCTGCGGCGATTCGAAAAGCGCTTGCTGGAGGCGCTGGGATACGGATTATTGCTGGAACATGAGGCTGTGACCGGGCTCGCTATCGACCCTGCGCATTGCTATGACTATCGTCCTGAACATGGACCGGTCAGGCTGCATGCCGGGCACGCCGCGAAACTGCCGGTGCAGGGAGCGACGCTGATCGCGCTCGCGGCGGACTGTCTGGAGGAGGAGCCGGGCCTGAGCGAGGCGCGCCGGGTCCTTAAGGCCTCGCTCGATCTTCAGCTTGGTGACCGGCCATTGAAAACACGCCAGGTGCTGCTCGCGATGAAACGCCGCTGATCGCCTGATAGACTGTTGCGCCCCGGCCCGGACAGATGAGGATTCGCGGTGAACTACGGTGGCATTTCCCTTGGCGTCAATATCGATCATGTTGCCACGTTGCGGCAGGCGCGCGGGACGCGCTATCCCGATCCGGTTTATGCTGCGCTGATGGCGGAGCAGGCCGGGGCAGACAGCATTACGCTGCATCTGCGTGAGGATCGGCGTCATATCCAGGATCGCGATTTGCGCGCGATGAAAGACCTGTTACAGACACGTATGAATCTCGAAATGGCAGTGACCGAGGAGATGCTGGCGATCGCATCGGATATTCGTCCTGCGGATTGCTGCCTGGTGCCCGAGCGCCGCGAGGAATTGACCACAGAGGGCGGTCTGGATGTCATCGGTCAGCTCTCCAAAATCAGTGCCGCCTGCAAGTACCTGGCGAAACAGGGAGTTCGCGTGTCATTGTTCGTCGACCCCGATATCGGGCAGCTTGATGCGGCGCGCGAAACCGGTGCGCCGGTCGTCGAACTGCACACCGGGGCTTATGCAGACGCAGCAGACGAGCATCAGAGGGCACGGGAACTCCAGCGCGTTCGCGATGCCGCGATCCACGCCGACTGTTCGGGCCTGATCGTTCATGCGGGGCATGGCCTTCATTATCACAATGTCAGGGCCGTCGCCGTCATTGCGCCGATAGTCGAACTCAATATTGGCCACGCGATTATTGCGCGGGCGGTGTTCGATGGACTCGGTACCGCCGTTACCGAGATGAAACACCTGATCAGCGAAGCGCGCCACGGATGATCTTCGGAATCGGTACCGACGTCGTCCAGGTCGATCGTATTGCGCGCAGTATCGAACGCTTTGGCGAGCGCTTCGCCCGACGTATCCTGATGCCTCAGGAACTCGAAGTCTACGCCGGCCAGAAGCGCCGGGTTCGCTTCCTGGCCATGCGTTTTGCGGCCAAGGAGGCAGTGGTAAAGGCGATGGGTACCGGGTTTGCCAATGGCATGTGGGTGCGGGATGTCGGAGTGATTCCGGACTGCCGTGGCAAGCCGGAGATCGTCTACTCGGTGCGCGGGAAAAAATTATGCGCCGAGATGGGCATCGGCGACGGGTTCCTCAGCCTCAGCGACGAAGCCGGACTGGTCGTCGCCGTCGCAGTATTGTTGCGGAGTGGGAACTGACCTATGCATTGTTTTGCATTCGACATCGAGACTGTGCCGGACACCGATCTGGGGCGCCGGCTTTTTGATCTGGACGATCTCGACGATGGAGACGTGGCCAAGGCGATGTTTGCGTTGCGCAAGCAGCAGACCGGCGATGAGTTCCTCGCGTTGCATTGTCACCGGGTCGTCGCAATTTCGGTGGCGTTGCGCAGCGGCGATCAATTTCGGGTTTGGTCGCTGGGGGAACTCGAGGCCGATGAGCCCGAGCTGATCCGGCGATTCTATGATGGCCTCGAAAGATACACACCGGATCTTGTCTCGTGGAACGGTTCCGGTTTCGATTTGCCGGTTCTCCATTACCGGGCACTGCGGCATGGCATCGCGGCGCCGCGTTATTGGGAGATGGGCGACGACGACCAGAGTTTCAGATGGAACAACTACCTTAACCGGTTTCACTGGCGCCACACCGACCTGATGGATGTACTGTCGGGTTTCCAGGGGAGGGCGCGGGCTCCATTAGACCAGATTGCAATAATGCTGGGCTTCCCGGGGAAGCTCGGAATGAGCGGTGCGCATGTTTGGGATGCCTATTGTGACGGCCGGCTGCAGGCCATTCGCGATTACTGCGAAACGGATGCGCTCAATACCTATCTCGTTTATCTGCGTTTCGAACTGATGCGCGGACGCCTCACCCGGGACAACTACCAGGCGGAATGTGAGCGCGTTCGCGCCTTCCTGAAAGCGGCTGACAAGACTCACCTGAACCAGTTTCTGGAGGCGTGGAAAGACTCATGAGCGCTGATGCCAAAGACGCGCCGGTGCGGACGGGGATCGCTGATCTGAGTCATGACGGCCGCGGTGTGGCGAGCGTTGACGGCAAGACAGTTTTTATAGATGGGGCGTTGCCCGGAGAAGAGGTTGTTTACCGGATCCGGCGCCGCCGCCGCGACTTCGATGAAGGCGAACTTCTGGAAATCGTTACTCCATCATCGCAACGGGTCGATCCGCGCTGCGAGTTTTTCGGTCGCTGCGGTGGCTGCCGCCTGCAGCATTTGTCTGCTCCCGGCCAGATCGCCGCAAAACAGAAATCATTGCTGGACAATCTTGCCCGGATCGGTTCGGTAGTACCGGCTGATGTGCTCGAGCCGCTGACCGGCCCGGTTTGGGGTTATCGCAGACGCGCGCGGGTAGGGGCAAAATTTGTCGCGAAGAAAGGACGTGTGCTGGTCGGATTCCGTGAGCGCGCGAAGCCGTTCCTGTGCGATATGAATCGTTGCGAGGTGCTGCACCCGGCAGTCGGGCATCGCCTTGATGCGCTGTCCGAACTGTTTTTCGACCTGTCAATCCGCCAGCAGATTCCGCAGATCGAGGTAGCGGTTGCGGATAATGCAGTGGCCATGGTGCTACGGGTACTGAGCGCGCCAAGCGATCGTGACCTCGAACTAATGAACGCTTTTGCAGAGCGTCATGGGATAGTCTTTTACCTGCAACCGGGCGGCGTCAACACGATTGTGCCGCTGACCCCGCCGGCTCCGCAGCTGTACTATGCGCTCGCGGAGCAGGACATACGGATATTTTTCGAGCCGACGGATTTTATCCAGGTGAATGCGGAGCTGAACCGGGCGATGGTGGGAAGCGCTTTGCGGTTTTTGTCGCCACAGCCTGGTGAGTCTGTTCTCGATCTGTTTTGCCGGGCTGGGAAATTTTTCGTTGCCGTTGGCGCGAAGTGGCGCAGACGTGACCGCGGTGGAGGGGGATCGGCCGCTGGTGATGCGGGCCCGGGAGAACGTAGAACGTAACGGGATTGGCGGTGTCAATATCGAGTATGGCGATCTTTTTGCGGGTACCCAGACGGATGCGTGGTGGTCGCGCCAGTACGATTCCGTCTTGCTCGATCCGCCGCGTGCCGGGGCGGCGGCGGTCGTCGAACATATGTCGCGCTTCGCGCCTCGCCGTATCGTCTACATATCCTGTCATCCCGGAACCCTTGCGCGGGATCTCGGAGTGCTCGTACATACTCACAAGTATCATCTCGACGCGGCGGGTGTGATGGACATGTTTCCGCATACCGCTCATGTCGAGTCGATCGCTGTATTGTCGCGTTGAACTGATGGCTGAAGAAATCGAAAGAAAATTCCTGATCGCCAACGACGCATGGCGCGAGAAGGTCGGGCGCGAGATGCGGATGCGGCAGGGCTATTTTGCCGGCGGCGGCAGGTGTTCAATGCGAGTCCGGTCGAATGGCCGGAGCGCGTGGATCAACTTCAAGAGCCGTGAATCGGGGATGCGGAGGCTGGAGTTCGAATACGAAATTCCGCTTGGCGATGCCGAGGTCATGCTGCGGAAACTCTGCGAAGGCGCCTTGATCGACAAAACCCGTTACTGGGTGGAAGATCGCGGCCACACTTGGGAGGTGGATGTTTTCCACGGCGAAAACTCGGGCCTCGTGATCGCAGAGGTCGAGCTGGACAGTATTACGGAAGCGGTGGACCTGCCTGACTGGATTGGTGAAGAGGTAACCGACGACGTCCGCTATTACAACGCCAGTCTGGTCGAAAATCCCTTTTCGCGCTGGAGGCGTAAACCCTGACCCGGTTGCATCAGCAGGCTCTGGGCGACGAACTCGACGGCGTCACGGCGCGACACATCGAGATCGATTTGTCGCGCCAGGAGTTGACGGTTTTCGCCGCGGACAGCCTGGTTTCCCGCTACCCGGTATCCACTGCGCGCAATGGTCCGGGCGAACAGGCAGACAGCGAATGTACTCCGCGCGGGCGGCATCTGATCAGGGCGCGGATCGGGTCCGGTCTCGTCCCGGGGGCGGTGTTGGTCGGGCGGCGCCCGACCGGAGAGATTTATTCGCCGGAACTGGCCGAACGACATCCCGACCGGGACTGGATACTTACCCGAATTCTATGGCTTAGTGGTTGTGAGCCTGGCCGGAATCGTCTCGGCGCAGTGGACAGCATGCGCCGTTACATTTACATCCACGGTACGCCGGACGACCAGCCGATGGGTGTGCCCCGCTCGCACGGGTGCATCCGCATGCGTAATGCGGATATCGTCGAGTTATTCGACGATGTGCCGGTAGGTACGTTTGTCGAAATACGGGAGGGTCAAGCGTGACACTGGGTCCATTGATGGTCGGACTGTCGGGAGTCGAGCTGAGCGGCGAAGAACGCGAGCTGCTGCTGCATCCCCAGATCGGCGGGGTCATTCTCTTTACCCGCAATTTTATCGCGCCTGAACCGTTGCGTGCGCTGGTGGACGACATTCATGCATTGCGCTCACCGCCGCTGCTCGTGGCAGTCGACCAGGAGGGTGGGCGGGTGCAGCGTTTCCAGGACGGATTTACCCGGATCCCGCCCATGCATCTGCTCGGTCGTCAGTTCGACCTGGATCCGGCGCATGCGGTTCAGACGGCTGCGTCTTGTGGCTGGATTCTCGCGGCAGAGCTTCGCGCGGCGGGCGTCGACTTCAGTTTCGCGCCGGTCGTGGATCTCGACTGGGGCTTCTCCGAAGTCATCGGTGATCGCGCCTTTCACCGCGATCCAGCCACCGTGGTCACGCTCTCGAGGGCACTTATCCGGGGCATGAAACAAGCCGGTATGGCTGCAGTCGCCAAACATTTCCCGGGACATGGTGCCGTCGCGGCGGATTCGCACCTCGTGTTGCCGGTCGACCGCCGTGGGTTCGCGGATATCGAGGATGATATTGCGCCGTTTCGGCGACTCGTCGAAAGCGGGCTGCCCGGAATCATGGCGGCGCATGTGGTTTATCCGGTGGTGGACGATCTGCCCGCCAGCTTTTCGCGGCGCTGGCTTGTCGACGTGTTGCGAGGTGACCTCGATTTTCGCGGTGCAGTTTTCTCCGATGATCTTTCAATGGGAGGCGCGGAAGGTATCGGCGACATTCCGACGCGCGCCCGCACTGCGGTCGAGGCCGGATGCGACATGGTGCTTATCTGTAACGATTTCGCGGCGGTCGGGGATGCGCTCGATGCACTCGAGGGTTTTGTCGACCCGCCCGGGCAATTGCGGCTGAGCCGTCTTCATGGCCAGGGTCGGATGTCGCTCGCCGGCCTGCAGCGCGACGCGCGCTGGCACGAAGGACGCGATATCGTCGCTCACTGCATGGACTCGCCGAGCTTGCAGCTCGATGCCTGAGTTCAGCGATTGCGGTCGCTGCAGGTGCCAGCACGTCGTGATGCTGGCGCCGGGGCGTGGCGATGAATGCACTTCCGGATCCGGCCGCCGCGCTTGAGGGTGCTGAACTGGTAGTGGATGCGGCCGCCGTCACGGCCGCGCTGGAGCGGATGGCGGCGGCGATAAATGACACCTATCGCGGCTGTTCACCGATCGTGTTTGGCGTGATGCTCGGCGGCCTGGTGCCACTGGTAAGGCTGATGCGTCGGTTCGAGTTTCCGCATACTGTCGACTATATCCACGCGACCCGCTATCGCGGTGGCACGAGCGGCGGGGAGTTACAGTGGCGGGTGGCGCCGCCGTCGGACCTGCAGGGCCGCGACGTGCTGATCATCGATGACATTCTGGATGAGGGCATCACGCTGGCGGCAATTACGGAGGAGCTGGCGACAAGAGATCCCGCCTCGTTGCGTACGGCGGTGCTAGTGCAGAAACGACTGTTGCGCGATACACCGGCGCCGTTGGTCGCCGATTTCGTCGGCGTCGAGGTGGCGGATCGTTACGTATTCGGATGCGGCATGGATTATCGCGGGTTTTTCCGCAATCTCGATGCCATTTATGCGTTGGCCGGATCATGAAGCGCTGCGCCATCATCGGGGGAACGGGTCTGACGGTGCTGGAGGGTCTCGAGGCCGGTGCGGCTGCCGGTGCTGCTACCCCATTCGGTCTCCCGTCGGCGCCATTGTGCGTGGGGAAGCTTACAGCATGCCGAGGTGGTGTTTCTGGCGCGGCACGGCCCCGATCACAATATCCCGCCGCACCGGGTCAACTATCGCGCCAATATCAGGGCATTGCACGATGCCGGGGTCGACCGGATTATCGCGGTCAACGCGGTTGGCGCAATCAGCGCGGAAATGCGGCCGGGCCGTGTTGCCATTCCGCATCAGATCGTCGATTACACTTATGGCCGCGACCATACCTTCTTCGACCGGGATCTCGAGCACGTGGTTCACGTGGAGTTTGATCCGCCTTACGATACCGCCCTGCGTCAGGGGATCATCGATGCTGCGGTCACGGCACAGGTGGACGCCGCCACCGAGGCGGTCTATGGCGTAACTCAGGGACCGCGTCTCGAGACGGCCGCGGAGATCGACCGGATGGCACGTGACGGTTGCGATATCGTTGGCATGACGGCCATGCCGGAGGCTGCTCTCGCGCGTGAGATCGGATTGCCATATGCCAGTATCTGCGTCGTCGTCAACTGGGCTGCCGGGCGTGGCGATGGCGATATCCACAGGCAGATGGCACGCTACCTGGACGAAGGCATGCGTCGTGTCAATACGTTGCTGCGGAGCTTTCTCGCCGATTTTTGAAACAGGCTTATGTTCAATAGCCGGAGTAATGCGGCTCTAACGTATGGCTACGTCATGCGGGCGTAGTAAACTGGCAGCAGAATCGAGTCAAATTGCAGGGATTTCAGCGATGAGTACACCGATCAGCGAAGGTATTGGAGCCGGAACGGCAGAGACCAAGCGGCACATTTGCGCTAGTACCCACTGAGCGTCCGACAACTCCGCCGACCGCCGGCGCCGCAGGTGAACTGGGTGAACCCGGAGCCGATGGCTATGATCTCGACAATCCCGCGCTGTATCTGAATCGCGAACTTACCTGGCTCAATTTCAACTGGCGGGTGCTGCAAGAGGCGGAGGACGAACGTACGCCGTTGCTCGAGCGGCTCAAATTCGTTGCTATTGTCGGGGCGAATCTCGACGAGTTCCTGATGAAGCGGATTGGAGGTCTGAAGCAACAGGTCGGGGCGCGGGTCACCGAGCTGACGGTAGACGGCCGCACGCCGGAACAACAGATCAACGAGTGCATGGCCGTTGTTCACGACATCAGACAACGACAGCGGCAACTGCTGCTGCAATTGCGGGAACAGCTGCGCGAGCATGGCATCCATGCCGCCACTTACGATCAACTCAGTGAGCCACAGAGGAACTGGCTGCGGGAGCATTTCCGCAATGAGATTTTCCCGCTGGTAACACCGCAGGCGTCGGATCCCGCCCATCCGTTTCCGTTTGTCTCCAACCTCTCGATCAACCTGTTCGTGACCGTCACGAACAGCCGTGATCAGGAGCAGCTGGTCAGGGTCAAGGCGCCGATCGGTCCGGATATTCCTGGCATCATCCGGATCGCGGATAGCACGACCTACGTAATGCTCGAAGAGATTATCGCCAACAACCTCGACCTGCTGTTCCCGGGCATGGAAGTCTTGTCCTGCGAGTTCTTCAGGGTTATCCGTAATGCCAATACCGAGACCGACGAGGAAAGCGCGGACGATCTGCTGGGTATGATCGAGTCGGAATTGCGCGACCGCCAGTTTGCGCCGGTGGTTAGCATGGACGTTGTGGAAGGGATGTCGCCGGTGCATGAGGGCATGCTTGCGGCGGAAATGGGACTTAACGAAACGACGGATGTGACCGAGGTGGATCCCCCCCTGGATCGCAAAGACTTCATGGATCTGGCGATGTCGATCGATCGACCGGATCTGCGCGATCCGCCGCACCATCCGATTGATCACCCCGAGCTGACTGCCGATCGCAACATATTCCATGTTATTCGTGAGAAGGGTTCGGTATTGCTGCATCACCCGTACGAGTCTTTCTCGACGTCAGTTGAGAGATTTCTGAAAACGGCGGCGCGTGATCCGAAGGTGAGGGCGATCAAGATGGCCCTCTACCGCACGGCTCGCCGCTCGCGGGTAATCAAACACCTGGTGGAAGCGGCCGCGAACGGCAAGCAGGTTGCCGTTGTGGTTGAACTGAAGGCGCGCTTTGATGAGCGCGCCAATATCGAATGGGCGCGCCATCTCGAGCAGGCCGGTATCCACGTCACGTTCGGCGTGGTCGGTCTGAAGACGCACTGCAAGGTCATCCTGGTGATTCGCCGTGATTACAGCGGCCTGCGCCGTTATGCGCATATCGGAACCGGCAACTATCATTCCGGTACCGCGAGACTGTACGGTGACCTCGGTCTTCTGACCTGTGATCCGGAATTGACCGCCGATATCGGTGAGTTATTCAATTTCCTCACGACCGGTTTTATGGCCAAGCGCCATTACAACAAGCTGCTGACCTCACCGCGGCGTAGCAAAGCCGCGCTGCTCTACAAAATCAAACGCGAGATCGCGTTGCACAGCGACGAGAGTCCGGGGCGCATCCAGTTCAAAATGAACGCGCTGGAGGACGTGGATATCACGCGTGCGCTTTACCAGGCCTCGATGGCCGGCGTGAAAATTGATCTCATTGTTCGCGACACGTGTCGGTTGCGGCCGGGTATTCCCGGCCTGTCGGATAACGTGCGTGTAGTGAGCGTTGTCGGCCGGTTTCTCGAACACACGCGTATTTACCATTTTGGCGGCGGCGGTGCGCCGGAGTATTTCATTGGCTCCGCCGACTGCATGAAGCGGAACCTGGAGAGTCGCGTCGAGACGCTTGCGCCGGTCGAGGATCCACGTTTGCAGGTGCAGCTGCAACAGATCATAGATATTCAGCTTGCCGATCAGCGCAGCGCCTGGGAAATGCGATCCGACGGTAGCTATGTGCAACGAATACCGCAGAGTGAAAGCGAGGTGCTCGGCTCGCAGCAGCAGATGATCGAACTCGCGAGCGCGCGAAACGCGGTGCAAAAGGCTGGCAAGAACAAGGCGGTGTTGCAGCATACGAGATCTCATCGCATGCGGATTGACTGATTTACGGCGTCGGCAACGGTCTGCGGGTGCGGCGGGAACCTGGAAAAATCAGCGGTCGCGCCGTAAATGTTGCAGAGCGGTCGCGATCGGACAGATGAGAGGTCTGTTGAGCGCTGCCGCAAACAACAGCTGGAGCAAAAGAGGGCCGGGTATGCCACAAGGGGCTGGTGTACCGGGGCACGAGCTAACGCTTCTTGCGCGTAAATAGCGGCCCGACCAACAGGATCGACACGGGAGAAGCGGTTAGATGGCGGAATCCACTAGGGGCGTTAGTGTCTGGCTGTTGCCCTTGGGAGCGGCGCTAGCGGCACCGGTAATTGGCGGACTACTGTTTTCTTATGCCGGCCGGGAATCGGCTTTGCTTGGCGCGCTCGGATTTTCCGCGGCGTTCAGTTTCCTGCTCGGGAGAGGCCTGGTGCGCGCGCGACGCAATGCCGCAGAGCGGGAGAGTGCGTTGTCCGGTATCAATACCGAACTGGAATCGGCGAATCAGCGTATCCGCGAACTTGCTCGCACCGATCAGCTTACTCAGCTTGCCAACCGGCGCAGTCTCGACGAAGTGCTTGCGCGGGAGTGGTCGCGGGCCGAGCGCAGCGGGTGTCCGCTGGCAGTAATTATTGCGGATATCGATTTTTTCAAGGCTTACAACGATAAACACGGGCATCGGATGGGCGATGAGGCATTACGCCGTGTCGCCGCTGCGATGCGTGATGTTGTGCAACGCCCGGGTGATCTCGTCGCCCGGTACGGCGGCGAAGAGTTCGCTATCGTTCTACCCGACACTGATCTCGAGGGAGCCGGGGTCATTGCCGAGCGTGTGCGCGGTGCCGTGGAGGCGGAGCGCATTCCCCATGGCGTGTCCGACGCGAGCCCGTACGTCACGATCAGCGCGGGTGTGGCGATTCGAGTCTCGCGCGTGCAACGCGTCGAAGCGGAACTCCTGGAAATGTCGGACCAGGTGATGTATCGGGCCAAACAGAAAGGACGCAACCGGGTCGAAGTGGCTACAGGCAACTAGCCGTGGCGTGTTTTTGGCAGCCGGTGCAGCGGCGCCAGCTCGGCACCGCGACGGTGGCGGTGTTGCCTTGCCGGCGTGGAAAACTGCTGCTGTACCTGGCTGTATAGTCGGCTACCCTCCCACTCTCCGCCCGGTGTCGCATAAAGGTTCCGATCGAGCGCGTCCAGTTCTTCTTTCAGCACATCGTCCGCGTTGTCGCGCAAGGCGCCGAGACCCTGCTGTCCGGGCCAGCGGGCGTGGCTCCAGGCGATGAGCGCGGCGCGGGCAGCGGCGGGATCTGCCGCTCTGCAGGCCTGCTCGAGACTGCGCAGTGAGGCCGCGCCCGGATCCGGTTTCCTGGCAGATCGCGTTGCTCCAGTACGTGGTTCCGCGCCGCTCGCACGACGGCGCCATAGCAGCAGGGTCGCGAGCCAGCCGAACCCGAGAAACAGGCTGATATTGCGCCACAGCGGCGACGGTGTCTCGATTGGGTCTACAGGAGCGGATTCCGCTTCGGCTGCCGGAGCGATCGCCGTGGCGCCGGGTGGTGGCATGACAGTGAGAGTGCGGGCAGGAAGTTCCGCATATTCCAGTTTGTCGGTAGTCGTGTTCCACCATGGTATGCGCAAGGCCGGGATTTTGAATGTGCCACCTTCGCCAGCAATCAGGGCCATGCTCAGACGCCGCACTGAGCGGGTGCCCTGTATATCGCTTACCTCGTCGCTGGTGGGGGCCTCGGGATAAATTCGCAGTCCGGGAGGCCAGGCGATTTCCGGGTCCGGCAACTGGCTGGCATTGAGTCCCTCGGCGCGGATTTCCAGATTGAGACCGACCGGCTCGCCCGCGTGCAACGGCGTTGGTGCGTCCACGCGCTGTTCGAGATCGAGCGCGCGAGCCGGGAGCCATACGGTGCCGGGAAACTCCGGGGGAATCGGTTTTACTTCGATCACCACCGGGGCACTCTGGACCCGGTGCATCGTTCCGGTCCGAGCCAGAAAACTGCGTTGCCGGTCGAGGATTCTCGCCTGCAGACTGAACGGTGCAAGGTCCAGGGTGCCGCTGGCCTGTGGATAAATGCCGTATCTGCGCTCGATCACCTCATAGCGCCGTTGCGAGCGGGTCGCAAAGTAACTGCGGTCGTCGCCGAGGCGTTTTATTACTGCGTCAATGCCCTGCATCTCGGGTTCGCTCAGGCGTCGCTCGCTGCTGGCGATATCGAAGTACATGCGCAGTGTGCAGATGACCTCGCCCTGAACGTAAGGGCTGAGATCGGAGACCTCGAGTTCGAGCAAAAGCGGGCCGTCGCTGTCGGCGTCCGGTTGTTTTGCGTTGACCGTTATGGTCAGGGATTGCGACGATTCGTTGCCGAAACGCACCGGGGGCAACTCGATGGTGCCGGCCTCGCGCGCGATGAGTTCGAGTTCCCATGCAGTGGATCCGGTCATCCGGCCGTTGACGAGGCTGTAATTACTGCGGCGGCGGCTCGACAGGATTTCGAATGCATCCTCCAGTACGCTGAAGTCCGGGTCAGCGGCGCGATTCGAATCGGTCTCGTAAACCACGGTGAAGGACTCATCCACTGACAACTCCGTCCGGTTGACCCGAACGTCGACGGCTGCGCCGGCGTTGCTCCACGCCAGCACCAGCACCAAAGCCGGCAGCGCCAATCGGACCATTGCGCCTACCATGTCTTCTCGCCTTCCATACTGCGTTTTTCGCGCTGCCGCGACTGATAGTAGAACTTTCGCCTCAACAGTCCACCCGGATCATCCGGAATACTTCTTAGCCACTGTTCGCTGGCCTGTGCTTCCTCGTCAATTTCCTCGTTATCCTGTTCTGCCTTTTGTTGCCGAGGTTGCTGCTGGTCTTCCTGTTCGCCCTCACGAGGTTCCTGGTCGGAAGCGTTTTCCGACCGCTCCCCTGAATCGGACGGCTCGGGCTCGTCCGGCTGTGATTGATCGTTTTGTTGCTGTGATTGATCGTCTTCGTGCTGCGATTCCTCACCCTGTTCCTGTTGCTGCTGTTCCTGTTGCTGCTGTTCGATCAGCAACTCGCGATTGAAGCGCGCATCCTCATGTTGTGGCTCCTGTGCGAGTACCGCGTCGTAGGCGGCAATGGCTTCTTCGAAACGGCCGAGACGGGCCAATGAATTACCCTTGTTATAGAGGCTGTCGGGGTCGTCAATTTCCGCGAGGTCCGAAAGCGCCGACTCGTAATCACCAATTTCGTGGGCGGCTGCGGCACGCCAGCGGGGGTCCTGGAACAGTTGTGCCGCTGCTTTCTTGTCGCCATTTTTGTACAACGACTCTGCGCGCTGATCCGGACGTTGCCAGAGCGATTGCCAGTCGGCCGCATGAGACTCGGAGAGGGGAGCGATCGTCATTACCAGCAGGAGCAGGTAGCCCCGCCTGAACAGCAGCGCGGCCAACGGCAGCAGCGCCAGAACGAGCCATGGACCTTCTTCCCGCCATGCATCCGTTTCGCGTTCCATGGCCGCAGCGTCCTGCGGGTTCCCGCTACCTTGCAGTTGCTCACCCAGCTCGCGCAGGTCGAAGTCCTCGGCAGTCATCGCCGCAAACACACCGTCGCCGCGATCCGCAAGCCTGCGCATTGCCGCGGGGTCCAATCGTGGCACGATCACGCGCCCGTTACCGTCGCGCAGAAACCCGGAGCCATCCGGCAATGGTACCGGCGCGCCGCTCGCCGTGCCCACGGCCAGCACATTGAGGCGGTGGCCTTTTGCCCGCAGTGTCTGCGCTGCATCGATATCGCGTTGTGCTCCGGCGTCGTCGCCGATCAGTAATACGTGGCCGGGAGCGTTGCTGGAATCGAGCAAAGCGAGTGCCTGCAGAATGCCGAGATCGGGTCTGCTGCCCGGCACCGGCATCAGGTCCGGCGCCAGCGCGGGCAGCATTGCCAGAATGGTGTCGGTATCGTCAGTCAGCGGCGTCACGGTAAATGCCTCGCCGGCGAAAACCACGAGACCCGTAGCACCGGCGCGGCCAGCATCCCGGTCCCTGAGTAAATCGGCGAGTCCGAAGCGCACCCGTGATATCCGGTCGGGACCGAGGTCGTCCGCGTACATCGACGCGGACAAATCGAGCACGATCACCAGCGGACTTTCATCGCGAAAGGTAGGTTGCGGTGCGCGCTGCCACGCCGGTCCGGCCAGAGCAATGATGGCGAGCGTGCCGCCCAGCGCAAGCAGCGCCGCGAGCAGTCGCCGGTTTCCGGGATGGACGGTCTCCAGAATGTGCGGCAACAATGCGGGGTCGCAAACGCGCGACCAGTTTCCGGGTGCAACCGGTCGCAGCAGGCATGCATAGCAGAGGCCCAGCCACGGTATCAGCGCCGTCAACCATAGCGGGCGTATGAATTGGAAGGTATCCACAATCACAGACTGCCTCGCCGGTATCCGGTCAGAAGCAGGCTCGCAATCAGCAACGCCAGCGCCAGTGGCCAGTAGTAGAGACTGAGGCGTGGCTGGAACGCCTGTTGTTCCTGCTCGGTCGGTTCCAGACTGTCGAGAATCCGGTAAATCTGCGCCAGTTCCGCGGTATCACGAGCGCGGAAAAAACGGCCGTTGGTCAGTTTTGCAATCTCTGTCAATGTGGTTTCATCGAGCTGTGCGGAGGGGTTGACAACGCGCTGGCCGAAAAAATCCTGCACGTTCATCGCATCGGCGCCAATCCCTATCGTATATATCGTGACACCTTCGCGCGCCGCCAGTTCCGCTGCTTTTAGTGGTGAGACCGCGCCCGCGGTGTTGGCTCCGTCCGTCAGTAAAATGAGGATGCGGTCGCGTTTCTCCTGCTCGCGCAGTCGCTTGACTGCCAGGCCAATTGCATCGCCGATTGCCGTATATTGTCCGGCAAGGCCGATCACCGATTCCAGCAACAGCGTATTGACGGTAGCGCGATCGAACGTCAGCGGTGCTTGCAGGTAAGCACGATCGCCGAAAAGAATGAGCCCAATACGATCGCCTTTGCGCCGTTCGATAAATTCGCCGGCGACGGCTTTGGTTGCGGTCAGGCGATCGACCTGCCGGCCGGCGAGCAGGAAATCCTCGACTTTCATGCTTCCGGAAATATCGACGGCGAGCATCAGATCGCGCCCCGTGACCGATAGTTCGCGAGGCGGGCCGAGCCATTCCGGACGCGCTGCAGCACCTACCAGCGCAATCCAGCCCACGATGGCGAGCCACATCGGCCAGCGTTTGCTGCCGCTTGCGCCGGCCGGCGCGTCGAGACCGGAAAAAACTTTCAGACTTGGCACGCGCAGCGCCGCCTCGCTTCGCTGTGTTGCGGGTGCGAGCAACCGCCGCAGCAGCCACGGCAATGGCAACACAAGCCATATCCAGGGCCACGAAAAAACGATCACCTAATCCGACTCCAGCCTGATGTCGAGTCGGCTGGCAACGCGCGCCAGCAGATCGAGATACTCATCGGCGTCGACAGCGGTGCCCGGACGGTACGGCGCCTCGTACAGCAGCTGTCCGAATTCGTTCGCGACGCCATCCTGCCCCAGCAGCTTCGCGACGAATCCCGCCCAGCCCACGCCACTGAGGCCTGCCACCGGTCGCGCGGAAAGGCGCTCAGGCAGGCGCGGCGCAACAACATCGACCCATGCTGAATCAGGCGGTCGGTGTCGTGGTCGCGCGCGTAGTCCGCGCGCAATTGCGAAAGCTCCTCGTCTAAAGCGGTAGGCAACGGTACGGCGCCGGCGCCATTGTCTGATCGCCATGATCGCGCATAGCAGAAGAATCGCCGCAAGCACCCACCACCCGGGTGCCGGCGGCCACCAAGCGACCGGGTCGGGCAGATGAATGTCACGCAAAGGCAATTCGGAAGGGTCCATATTATTTCCAGAAACGCGGCAGATCCTGCTGCAAACGCGCCACCGCATCTTCGTCCGTTGCGATTTCCAGTAGCGGCATTTTCAGACGCCGGCGAAGTGCATGAAGTTCCTCTGCGCGCTGATGGACCCGGGTCGAGTATCGCTCGACCGCCGCGGCGTCACCGCTGTCAATGGTCACCAGGCGTCCCGAGCGTGTAACGACATAACGCCCGGGCGGCGGAAGTTGTCGCTCGAGGCGGTCGAATATCGAGATTGCGAACAGGCTGCAATGGCGTGCAATCAGCGATAGCTCCTCCGCGCAGGATTCGTCGAGATCGTGGAAATCGCCTATCAGTATGATCAGACAACCTGGCCGGGCCATACGTCGCAGGCGCCTCAGCCATACCTTGATATCGTCAGCCCCGCCGCCGGGCGCGCCTGACCAGTCCTGCGCGTCGATCATTGCGCCGAGCCAGCGCAGCACGGCACGATGACCCTGTGCTGGTCGCTGTTCGCGATGATGGCCGTGACCGAACAACATGCCTCCGACCCGGTCGCCATGGGCGGCTGCCCGCCACGCCAGCAACGCGGCGGCACGAATGGCCTGCACCGACTTGAAACGTCCGCGGGTTGCGAAAAACATGCCGGGGCGCAGGTCGAGCCAGAACAACACCGGCCGTTCGCGTTCTTCGCGATAGAGCTTGGTATGCGGTTTACCGCTGCGGGCGGTGACTTTCCAGTCGAGATGGCGTACGTCGTCGCCGGGCTGATACGGGCGCGATTCCTCGAACTCCATTCCCCGGCCGCGAAACGTCGACAGACGCTGACCGCCACTACTGATTCGTTTCGCGCTTCCGGGCAATATCTCGCGCCGCGAATGAGCGCGCAAAGCAAGAAGTTCCTGTAACCCGGCCCGCGTCGGTGAGTTCGCCGGCACGCTATCCGCCGCTTGCGGATCGCCTGTGCGGGTGCCGAGCAGATCGGCTAATTTCACGGCACGGCCACCCGTTGCAGCAAGTTGTCGATCACCGTGTCGGTATCGACACCCAGCGCTTCCGCTTCATAGTCGAGGATCAGACGGTGACGCAGAACATCCGGGGCGACGTTCTGGATATCCTCGGGACTAACGAAATCGCGCCCTTCAAGCCAGGCGTGCGCACGTGCACAGCGATCCAGCGCAATCGTGGCGCGGGGGCTTGCGCCATATTGCAACCAGCGCGCCAGGTCTTCGCCGTAGGCGTCGGGTTGGCGGGTCGCAAGTACGAGCTGAATCAGGTATTCCTCCAGCGCCGGGGCCAGATGGAGTGACAGGACCTCCTTGCGCGCAGCGAATATCGTTTCCTGGTCGATGCTGGCTTCGACCGCCGGTTTGTCCTCGTGCTCGGTCGTCGCCTCGCGTCGTGCGAGCCGGAGAATCTCGCGCTCGCTTTCGCCGTCCGGATAGTCGATCCGGACATGCATCAGGAATCGATCGAGCTGTGCCTCGGGTAGCGGATAGGTACCCTCTTGCTCGATCGGGTTCTGTGTGGCCATGACCAGAAACAGACCCGGAAGGCTGTAGGTCTGGCTACCGATCGTGACCTGTCTTTCGGCCATTGCCTCGAGAAGCGCCGATTGCACCTTGGCCGGTGCGCGGTTGACCTCGTCAGCGAGTATCAGGTTGTGGAACAACGGCCCCCGCTGGAAATGGAAGCTTCCCTGTTGCGGGCGGAATATTTCGGTTCCGGTGAGGTCAGCGGGGAGGAGATCCGGGGTGAACTGAATGCGATGGAAATCACCGTCGATTCCGTCGCCAAGCACCTTGATGGCGCGCGTTTTTGCGAGACCGGGAGCGCCTTCCACCAGTAGATGCCCATTTGCGAGCAACGCAATCAGCAATCGATTGACCAGGATCCGCTGGCCGACAATATGGTTACCGATATGATTCTGCAGCCGCGCTATTGCTTCTTGTGTACTCGACATCTTACCTCTGCCGTTTGCATGCCAGGACCGCCGGTCGCGGCGGGAAACATGGAAATTAAAATACGGAACCGGCAATCGCGCCGGCCCGGGGTCTGGTGCCGCCGGCGTGTGCATGATTCTGCCGGAATACTTTCCCGGATGAAAAATCCAGTGAATTATAACGTCAGCGACTGGTAATACATTGCTGATTGCGGTTCAATCGATGCACCCGACGATGAGGACTCGCGTGACGAAGTCGACGGCACTCCTGACACAGCATATTCTCAGTCAGATCGTGGATCTGATCGAGTTGCCGATTTTGTTGCTCGACATGCAAAAGGAGTCGTTGCCGCTGGTCCTCGCCAATCCGCGCTGTCAGGCGCTTCTGAAGCAGTGGTGCGGGCGGGCTGACCATCTCGATCTTGCGGAATTACTCGACCCACAGACGCCGTCTCCCGGGCCTGATCATATCGTCGCGGAGCTCAGCTCCGGCGCGCACGTGACACTGCGGTTGCGTCCGGGCCACGACGAGGGGATGGACGCGCTGACTGTGCGCCTGCTGCCACTGCATGATAAATCCGGTGCAACCACGCATGCTCTGGGTCTGGTGACCGATACAGTGGGCGCGCCACAACCACAGGCAAAAAAGGATCCGGCCGATTCGAGTGGTCCCGCTGAGTCAGCCGTTGATCGCGTGACCGGTCTTCTGCTGCAGCCGGCATTCGAGAGCAGGATTGCGGCGAGCTGGAGCGAAGCGGCGAAGAATAATCTGGCTGTGGGCGTCATGGTGTTTCGGATTGACGATTTCGACAAATACATAGAAACCTTCGGTAAGCAGGCGGCCAATTCCGCGCGCAGACTGGTCGGACATGCGATCGGCGGATCGCTGCGCCGCGCCGATGATCTCGCGGCCCGTTTTGACGATGACGAATTTGTCGGCAGTATCGGCGGAACCGAAGTCGACGGGGTTATCGCGCTGGGCGAGCGCATCGTGTCCCGGGTCGTCGCGTTATGTATTCATCATCCGCGTTCGCAAGTCAGCCGCTATCTCAGCGCCAGCGCGGGAGTAGTATTCGCCGCCGCGGCCGAGACCGCATTTGAGGACGCGCTGGCAGAGGCGCGCCGTTTGGCCAGCGCAGCGCGCGAGGCCGGCGGCAATCAGGTCAGCGTCAGGGATTAACCGGGACAGCGCCGCTAGGTGCCTGGTCCAGAGGGCGGATCACCGCAAGCGCGCCCAGCCGCGGGTGATCGAAATAATGAATCTCGTTGCTACGCATCCTCCGCTGTTGCGTCAGTTCGAAACGCGGCATTTCCGTTTCCAGAATGTACGGGATGCTGGCTGCTGAGGAGGGGGACTGAGTCTGATCGGGTTGCAGCTTCAGGTCGAGTCGCAGGTGAAGGTAACGTGACCTGTGCATCGATACGTTTCCTTCGAGGCCCGGTCCGGCGCCCCCGAACACGTCGACAGGCAGTACCGGCGCGGCTTCGGCTGCGTAGCCCGGTTGCGCCCATGCCAGGTACAGCAATGGCTGGTAGGCATCGCGTCGGCGCAATGTTTCGTAATAGGCATTCAGGCTGAGTGCACTGTCGTCGACAGGAACAAATCGCCGTTCCCCTTACCGCCACGGCCGCATCGGAATCGGTTGCAGCGCCGAGAGAGGCTTCATTGACTGCGCGCTCGGTGGTTGCCGGACCTGTTGCGACTGCGCTGCTGACGCCGTCCGCGCCAGTTTCGCTGTCCGGATTCCTGATGACACCGCGGTCTTCGCCCGGGAAGACGCCGCCCATATACACCCAGTCACTCGGAACCGGAGAGAAATCCTCACCCGTCGGCGTGCTACCACTGCCCTGGGCAAACACGATCAACTCCACCTGGTACCAGGCGACAGCGTTCGACTCGGGCTCCGGTTCGCCTTGGGATACTGCCAGTTGCGGCGTCAGGGCCAGCACCGTTAGCACCAGCATTGCGGGCAGTGTGAATCGCATTTCCGGCACCGTGCGCCTCCATCAGGGTTTCGTGCGTCGTCAGTGTAGCGGGGCGCGTGGCTGCCACCAAGCCTTGTGACCGAATAAGGTGACTACCTGGCCTGGCGTGACCTAGGAGCACGGTCGCAGCTCGGCCAAAACGCGCTCGATCAGCTTCCAGTCGCTCTTCGTCGCTCGCCGACGGAATGCGAAAACGGAGTTTGTCGGGGCCATCGAGACTGAACTGGCGGGGATCGCTTTGCACCAGTGTAACCAGCGTAAAAGGGTCGACGGAGGTGTTGTCGCTAAAGGCGATTCTGCCGCCGGCACTATTGGCATCAATTTTGCGGACCCCGATCGGGGCGGCCGTGACTCGCAGTTCGGCAATGCGGAACAGCGTTTTGGCCGGGTCCGGCAACAGGCCAAAGCGGTCGATCATTTCCACCTGCAAGTCCCGCAGCGCTTCGCTGTCTTCTGCGCTCGCGATCCGCTTGTACTGGATCAGCCGCATGTGCACATCGGGCATGTAGTCTTCGGGAAGCAGGGCGGGTACCCCTAATTCGATTACCGGGCCATGTTCAAGGGGTGCCTCCAGGTCGGTCTCGTTCGCCTGACTTGAGCGCTTCGACGGCCCGTTCCAGCAGCTCCATATAAAGGGCGAATCCGATTTCCTGGATCTGTCCGCTTTGCTCGTCACCGAGAAGTTCTCCGGCGCCGCGAATCTCGAGATCGTGGGTGGCAAGGGTGAAACCGGCACCGAGATCTTCCAGCGATTCGATCGCCTGCAGCCGTTTCTCCGCATCCGCGGTCAGGGCCGCCTGCGGCGGTGTCAGCAAGTAGGCGTACGCGCGGTGATGCGATCGTCCGACACGCCCGCGTAACTGGTGCAGTTGCGCCAGGCCGAGCCGATCGGCGCGATCGATGATGATGGTATTGGCGGTCGGGACGTCGATACCGCTTTCGATTATCGTCGTACACATTAGGACGTTGAATCGGCGGTGGTAGAAATCGAGCATCACTTGTTCCAGATCGCGCTCGCGCATCTGGCCATGACCGATCCGCACGCTTGCTTCCGGCACAAGCTTGCGTAGCCTTGTGGCCACCTTCTCGATGCTCTGGACTGCGTTGTGGACGAAATAGACCTGCCCACCGCGCTTGATTTCGCGCAGACACGCCTCACGGATCAGCGCATCATTCCACTCGCTGACAAAGGTTTTGATCGCCAGACGTGACTGCGGCGGCGTCGTGATCAGGGACAGGTCGCGGATACCGCCGAGCGCCATGTTGAGCGTCCTTGGGATCGGTGTCGCGGTCAAGGTCAGGACATCTACCTCCGCGCGCAGCGATTTCAGGCGCTCCTTGTGGCGGACGCCGAAACGGTGCTCCTCGTCAATCACGACGAGACCGAGATCTTTGAACCTTACATCCGCGCCCAGCAGCTTGTGAGTGCCGATGACGATGTCGACGGTGCCTTTTTGCAGGCCCTCGAGGACGGACTTCGATTGCTGGCCGCCGCGAAAACGCGACAGGACCTCGATATTGACCGGCCAGTCGGCAAAACGATCGGAAAAGGTCTGATGGTGCTGCTGAGCCAGCAGTGTCGTCGGTACCAGAACCGCGACCTGGCGGCCATCCTGCACTGCGCCAAACGCGGCTCTGAGGGCGACTTCGGTCTTGCCGAATCCGACGTCGCCGCATACCACGCGATCCATCGGCTGTGGCGAGCGCAGGTCATCGAGGACCTGCTCGATGGCCTGTTTCTGATCGCTGGTTTCCTCAAACGGAAACGCCGTCTCGAACGCGGCCATGTCACGTTGTTGCAGCCTGAAACTGTGACCCTTGCGTGCGGCGCGCTGCGCATACAGATCCAGTAACTCGGCGGCGACGTCACGTATGCGCTTGGCGGCCCGACGCCGGGCCTTGACCCACTGCTCCCCGCCGAGTCGGTGCAAAGGAGCCTGTTCGGGCGATGCCCCGGTATAGCGGCTTATCTTGTTGAGTGCATGGACCGGGACGTACAGCTTGTCGCCGCCGGCGTAGGCAATCGTGAGAAATTCGCCGTCGAGTCCGCCGGCGGTCAGGTATTCCAGGCCGATATAGCGGCCGACGCCATAATCCTCGTGGACGACCGGTGACCCGGCATGCAGGTCGGTCAGGTTGCGGATGATCGAGTCGGGGTCGCGCTCGGTCTTGCGCCGGCGGGTCTTTTGCCGCACCCGATCGCCGTAGAGTTGTTCTTCGGCGATGACGCTTATTCCGGCGCCCGGCAGCAACATGCCTGCCTGCAGAGGGGCAACGGTAATTGCCAGGCGGTATTCTTGCGCGGCAAACTGCGGCCAGCCGTCTACCACCGGTGCCGCCAGGTCGTGACCACGCAGCAACTGCAACAATGTCTCACGCCTCCCGGCGGACTCGGCGGCGAGCAATATGCGGCCTTCAAAGCGGTCCACAAAATCGAGCAGCGCGCGGGCAGGTTCCTCGGCGCGCGAGTCGAGCAACAGCCGCGGTGGTGCCGCGCTGCCGAGGTTGCGGCAGGCCGCGGTCATATCGGACTCGGGAATCTTGAAACCGCCGATGTCCACCTGCGCGTGGGACTCGCAAAGGCCGGCAACAGTCAATGGATCAAGAAATATATCCTCGGGCGGCAGAATCGGCCGTTCGATGTCGTGGCGACGCGATTCGTAGCGCTGTTGTGCGTCCAGCCAGGTCTCGTCAAGTGCCGGCAGAGCGCCGTCGAACACCGCCAGCGTCGAGGAGGAGGGCAAAAAATCGAACAATGTCGCGAGTTCGTCGAAAAACAGCGGCAGGTAATACTCGATTCCGTTGGACGCGATACCGTCGGAGATTTCGCGGTAGGGAATTGCGCGGTTTGGTTCACCCTCGAAGCGGGCGCGGAACGCTCCGCGGAAGCGCTTTATCGCCCCCTCGGTGAGCGGAAATTCGCGCGCCGGCAAAATGCGTACCGATTCGGTTTTCTCGAGCGTGCGCTGATCGTTGACGTCGAAACTGCGAATCGAATCGATCTCGTCGTCGAGCAGGTCTATCCGGAACGGGCGGATACTGCCCATCGGAAACAGATCGAGCAGCGAGCCGCGTACCGCAAACTCGCCGTGTTCCATGACCTGCGGCACGCTGACGTAACCGGCGGTCTCGAGCTGGCGACGGAAGGCGTCAAGAGGCAGTCGCTCGCCGACCGCCAGCATTAGCGACCCGGACTCCACGTAGTTCACCGGAGGCAGGCGTTGCATCAGTGTTGCCGCCGCAACGACCACGACGCCGCGGGTCAGTCGCGGCAATCGATACAAGACCTCCAGACGCTGCGAGATGATGTCCTGATGTGGAGAAAAAGCGTCGTAGGCGAGCGTCTCCCAGTCAGGAAAGTGGAGCACAGGCAGTGAGTTAGCAGCAAAAAAACCGATTTCCTGTTCGATCTGATCGGCATCGAGGGCGCTCCGTGCGAGTACCACGATCGGTCCCGGAGCCGCGGCTGCAGCCTCGGCCAGCGCGAGTCCGGCCGCCGCGCCGTAGAGTTGGCCCCAACGCCGGCGTTGGAGCGGCGACGGCAGATCGGCCGCCTGGATGAGAAAGTTATCGGAAGTGTTGGGCACGCAGCTTCGGATCGGCGAAAAAACCGACATTATCGCATGTCAGACCTCCGTGGCGCCGCTACCGCGACCGCGCAGCGCTCAGGAACTGGCGGAGTGTTTGTCTACCGCATGAATCACGGTCTGATTCTCGAAATAGACGATAAACGTCTGATATTCCCAACGCGTGATCGGCGGATCACCGACCGGTGCGAATTTGTCGACCGGCGGGCCATACCGCTCCTCCACACCCGTCATGCTCATGCCACGTGCGGGCCGCAGGCCGTCGGTCTGGCTCTGCGCGGTAACCTGGTCGAGACGTACAACCTCCGCCCGGGCGTCGGCCGACCAGATCCCTCCAGCAATCAATGCGATTGCGAGCAAGCGTACAATCATCTGCCACCCCTCCAGTAAACGGCCTCCGAATATAGCATTCGGGCGGTGGGCAAAAAACCGACCGGGACATGGAAATCAACTGAGATTTGTGAGAATGAAGGGGGCTGGCGGGAGCTCGCCGGCGAGGCGGGTACTGGCATCAGAGCGGCCCGGTTGCAGCGGTGATCCGGTGCCGGTGTTGCGTGGTAATCCGGAGTTCGGGTTGTCGGTGCGGAATGTGCTTTAATTCGCGCCCATGTTTCGGCCATTAGAGATATTCGTCGGACTGCGCTATGTCCGCGCGCGGCGCAGCAGTCGTTTCGTGTCCTTTATCAGTATCGCCTCGACCGCCGGCGTTGCAATCGGCGTGGCTGCACTGATCGTCGTGATATCCGTGATGAACGGTTTCGAGAACGAACTGCGCGGGCGGCTGCTGAGTCTTTCCGCGCATGCGACCGTAAAAGCGAAAGACGGGCCATTACAGGACTGGCGCGATATTGGCGTGGCCGCGGCTGAGGCGCCCGGCGTAGTCGCTGCCGCCCCGTACATTCAGTTCGACGCAATGCTCGGGTTCGGCGCGAATCTCAGCGGCGCTCGCCTTACTGGCGTACTGCCGGAAGCGGAGAAGCAGGTGTCCACTGTCGCGGCGAATATGCGTGAGGGAAGTTTTGACGACCTCGTGCCGGGCGCCGACCGGATTATTCTGGGCCGGATTCTTGCGGTCGTCCTCGGGGTCAGAGTCGGCGACGGAGTCACCGCGCTGATACCAACGTGGCGGCAACGCCGGCGGCGGGCTGGCGCCGCGCCTCAAACGCTTTGTTGTTAGCGGGATTTTCGAAGTCGGGCTGCAGGATCATGATGGCGTGCTTGCGTATCTCCATCTGGAAGATGCCGCCGCGCTGTCCGGACTCGGCACTCGCGTCGATGGATTGCGTCTGCGCTACGATGACGTGTTCGCTGCCCCGCGCGGCGTTCGCGAATTTGCCGCCGGATACGACGGCAGCCTCGAGAGCAGTGACTGGACCCGCGAAAACGCGAGTTATTTCCGCGCGATCCGAATCGAGAAGACGATGATGTCATTAATGCTGTTCCTGGTCGTCGCGGTTGCCGCATTCAATATCGTGTCGACGCTGGTGATGGTGGTCACCGAAAAAAAGACCGATATCGCGATTCTGCGCACACTTGGACTTGCCCCGTCGAGCGTAGTGCGGATCTTTCTGGTTCAGGGTACGCTGCTTGGCTGGATCGGTGCCTTGCTCGGGGTGGCACTCGGCGTGTATCTCGCGTTGAACGTCAGTGAGATTCTGCCGGCCATCGAGGCATTTTTTGGATTCGAACTTTTTCCGGCGAGTGTCTATTACATCAGCGATTTGCCTTCCGATCTGCATAAATCCGATGTCGTATGGATCGCCCTGGCCTCCTTGCTGCTCACCGCGCTGGCTACCGTGTACCCGGCCTGGCAGGCTGCACGGGTGCAGCCCGCCGAGGCGTTGCGCTATGAGTAGACCGAGTGCACCGGAGCATGCCGCGGGGCGGGTTGGCTGATGGATTATGAGACCGGTATTGGCCTGCGATACGTTCGTTCTCACGGGGACAATCGGTTCGTCTCGTTTATCTCGCTGGTTTCCATGGTCGGAATCGGTCTGGGCGTCGCTGTATTGATAACCGTCTTGTCGGTGGTCAATGGTTTCGAACGCGAGTTGCGCGAGCGGATTCTCGATATGACTGCGCATGCCAGCGTCGAGCCGATGCAGGGCGGACTCGGCGATTGGGCCGAGCTTGTCGCGAACGCGGAGCGGCACCCGGATGTGGTTGCCGCCGCTCCGTATATTTCCAGCGAGGCAATGCTCGCCAGCGATACGCAAGTGAGCGGTGGCGGGCTGCGGGGGATTTTGCCGGCGACCGAAAGCAAGGTGTCGGGTGTCGCCGAGGTCATGTTGGAAGGGTCCCTCGACAGCCTCGAGGCTGGCGCGTATCGCATCGTTCTGGGGTCCGAACTCGCCGCGTTTCTGGACGTGACCGTGGGCGACCGCGTGATCGTCGCGATAGCCGAAGGAACGGTGACCCCGGCCGGACTGATGCCGCGCATGCGACGATTCCGAGGTCTCCGGGATATTCGAAGTCGGAATGTTTGAGTACGATCGCAACCTCGCTTTCGTCCATCTTGCCGATGCAGCGCGCCTGTACCGACTCGGCGACGATGTCAACGGTATCCGTCTGCGGCTTGCCGACTTGTATCGGGCGCCGGACGTGGTTCGCGAGGTTGCGCGGCAAGCGGGTGGCGGTCTGTACGTTTCCGACTGGACCCGTCAGCACCGCAATTTTTTCCGCTCAATCCAGATAACCAAACGCATGTTGTTTGTGATCCTGCTGCTGATCATTGCGGTTGCCGCTTTCAACATCGTTTCCACCCTGGTCATGGTCGTGCGGGAAAAACAGGGCGATATTGCGATACTGCGGACGCTCGGTACGACTCCCGGCAGCATCATGAGGATCTTCGTTACCCAGGGCGCGGTGATCGGGGTCGTCGGTACGCTGGGCGGACTGCTTTTCGGCATTGTTCTTGCGACCCAACTGGAATCGGTAATCGGTGGGATCGAACGGCTGTTCGGGACCGATCTGCTCGCGACCGATGTGTATTTCATTTCCGACTTGCCGGCGCAACTCAATGCCTCCGACGTGGCTACTGTGTGCATTACGGCCTTGTTGCTTGCGCTCCTGTCAACTCTGTATCCGGCCTGGCGTGCGGCGCGAACCCAGCCGGCCGAGGCATTGCGTTATGAATAAGCGTGTGGACGAGGTTCCTCGTGAAGTACTGGCATGTGCGGAATTGCAAAAATATTTTCGCGAAGGACCGAATCGTGTTGATGTGTTGCGTGGCGTCGATTTTGCGGTTCAGGCCGGCGAACTGGTAGCGATTATCGGCGCTTCGGGATCGGGCAAGACGACGTTGCTACAGTTACTCGGAGGGCTCGATATTCCGTCCGCGGGCGAGGTTCGGGTGGCCGGGCGCGAAATGTCCGGGCTCGACGACAAGGAACGCGGACGCCTGCGCAACAGTGAACTCGGTTTTGTCTACCAGTTTCATCATCTGCTGCCGGAATTCACCGCGCTGGAAAATGTGGCGATGCCGCTGCTGATCCGCCGCGACAGCGTAGCCTCTGCAACCGAACGGGCTGCGCAGCTGTTGCAAAAGGTCGGGCTGGGTGATCGCCTCGATCACAAGCCGGCGCAGTTGTCTGGCGGAGAGCGCCAGCGCGCCGCCGTTGCCCGGGCACTGATCACCCGACCGGCGGTGGTGCTTGCCGACGAACCGACCGGCAACCTCGACGGACCGACTGGCGCGCGGGTGTTCGACCTGATGCTCGAACTCAACCGCGAAGAGAGGACCGCGCTGGTGGTCGTCACTCACGATCTTGCTATCGCCTCGAGGATGGAGCGCGTCCTGCGTCTCGAAGACGGTGTGTTGCGCGCGGCCGCGCTCGACAACTGAATGTCAGCGTTGTTCGCGTCGCCGTCGCGATCTGCGCGCATGAAACCGGTATGTGAGATAGATTCGCCAGGCCAGGTTGAGGATCGTGTAGACGACCGTGGCGACCGCGAGTCCTAACGCCACACTGCCTACCCACAGTGGTTTTAGCGTCTGCGAAATGCCGTGAATCAGCCACTCCCAGGAAAGTTCTATGGTGAATGGCACTTCTTCCATTCCTGTCAGGACTATTCCGTTCTTATAGCCGGCGTAGAAGATCGGGGCCATCGTCAGCGGGTTGCTGAGCCAGGTCGCCGCAATCGCGATCGGCAGATTGACGCGCCACCACAATGCAATCAAAGCCGCCGCGATCATATGTCCGGGCATCGGCAGAAACGCAATGAACACACCGAGCGCGCAGCCCCGCGTAACGCCGCGACGGTTGAAGGACCACAGTGCCGGATCGTGCAGCAAAGCGCGAAACGGCCGGAGGAACCAGTTGTCATTGAGTTCCGCCGGGTCCGGAAGCAGTCGTTTCAACATGCGTCGGGGCATTTCGATGCCGATCCTCGGGAAAAAGGAGTTCCACACGACGCCGGTCGCGGCGAAGCTGGACGAGTCAAAGCGAGAAATTATCCCCCATTACCGCCACTTTCAGTATGCGCCGTTTCGCAATTGCTTTCGCGCTCGGCGCGTTCGTCGCGCTGCAACTGCCTGCCGTGCCGCCTATCTTGCAATTGTGCACGGTTTCCGCCCTGTTGGTTGCGATCGGTTTGCGCTGGCGCTCTCCCGGCCTTCTCGCATTCGTGCTCGGTGGTCTGTGGGTACTGGTGGCCGCGACCGGACGTCTCTCGGACCGACTCAGTCCGGTCTTGCAGGGGCAGGACATCTGGCTCACCGGAATCGTTGTTTTCGTAGACCGGAGCGCAGCGGATTTCGCCCGATTCACGTTCTCGCCGGATGACGACGCGTTGCCGCGCCGGCTGCGGCTGAGCTGGTACGACAAGCCGCGGGAGTTGGAGCCCGGCACCCGCTGGCGCCTGCAGGTTCGGGTCTGGCGCCCACGTGCGATGCAGAATCCGGGTGGCGCGGATTACGCGGCACATCTGTTTCGCGCGGGAATCGGGGCCGTGGGTTACGTGCGCGATGATGACGGGAACCGCTTATTGGGGCGGTCTGCCTGGCGCGGCTCATTGTGGCGGATTCGCCGCAGCGTGGACAATCGGGTCATGGCGGCACTCGGCGCGCATTCCGCAGCCCCTGTCGTTCGCGCGTTGATCAGTGGTTTTCGCGACGACATTCCGGATTCTCTCTGGCAGACGATGCGTGCGACCGGGACCGTCCATCTGATGGCGATATCCGGTCTGCATATTGGTATCGTCGCGGCGCTCGGCTACCTGGTCGTCGCGCGACTGGCCGGTTTCTGCCCGGCGCAATTTAACTGCAACGCATTGATTTCGGGCACGGTGGCCGGTTGGCTGCTGGCGGCGGTCTATGCCGCCCTGGCGGGATTCAGCCTGCCCACGGTGCGGGCGTTGACCATGCTTGGTGTGGTCGGGTTTGCGTTGACCCGGCGTCGCGAACCCGCAATGGCTGGCGGGCTGTGTCTGGCAATGTGTCTCGTACTTTTCTTCGATCCGCTGGCGATGCTGGGCAGCGGTTTCTGGCTGTCGTTCGGTGCGGTCGCTGCGATTCTGTGGGGGCTTATCGTGGCGCAGCGCAGGTTGGGTCGGCTGCGCGGATTCATGCATGCCCAGATTGCGCTGACGCTGATACTTGCGCCGGTGCTGTTGCGCTGGCAAGGCGAGTTTCCGCTCGCTACGGTCATCGCTAATTTGCTGGCGGTGCCGGTATTCTCGTTGTTCGTCGTGCCCGGCGCCCTCGCCGGCGCCGCGGCGTCGTATGTCGCACCGGCTGCCGGCGCGTGGACGTTGCAGCGGGTCGCGGACGGGCTGCAGTGGACGATCGTGCTGTTGCAAAAGCTGGCCGTGGCGCCGCTCACAGTCGCGCCACCGGGTCCGACGTTGACCCTGGTAATGCTGGTCGGCGGGTTGCTGTTGAGCGGACCCATGGTGCTGCCGGGACGCTGGCTTGGGATCCTGATGCTTGGTTTGCCGTTTTTCGGTATCGATCAACGCCTCCCCCCTGGTGGCGTTGCGGTGACCGCGCTCGACGTCGGTCAGGGCCTGTCGGTTGTCGTAAAAACCCGCAGGCACGCGCTGATTTTCGATACCGGGCCGTCGTTTCGCTCTGGAACGGATACCGCTGCGATGGTTGTGCTGCCGGCATTGCCGAGTCTCGGTGTAGTCCGTCCGGATCTGCTGATCCTCAGCCATGCCGACCGCGACCACGTCGGCGGTGCCGCCACGATCCTGGAGCGGTTCCCTGATATTCGCATTATCGGCGCCCAGTTGTTGCCCGGATTCAGCACGATGCAAAAATGCGCGCGCGGGCAGCGCTGGGTCTGGGATGGCGTCGCCTTCGAGGTAGTGCATCCGCCGTTATCGATGTCCTTCGAACGGGACAACGATGCGTCATGTGTCATGCGGATCGAATCACCGTTCGGGACGGTGTTGCTGACCGGCGACATTGAGAGAAAGGCCGAACGGGTTCTGCTCGATTTTGCGTCGGACCTGGAAAGCGATATGGTGATCGCGCCGCACCATGGCAGCAGGACTTCCTCATCGCCGGCCCTGATTGCCGCGACCCGTCCGTCATGGGTGGTTTTTGCGGCGGCCATGAATAACCGATGGGGTTTTCCGGCACCCGAGGTGGTTGCGCGCTGGGATCGCGCGGGGGCCACCGCTCTGTGGACGGGCCGCGACGGCGCGATCGGTTTCCACTTTGCCCCTGGCCGCACCTCCCGGCCGCGTAAACACCGGGAGCTGGAAAGGCGAATCTGGCATGAACGGTAACAGTCGGTTTCGGTGCGACCGCCGAGTGCAGTATTATCGCGTGGTCCGGGTCATTGAATTCTTCGTTGGTATCCGATGTTTGAAATCATAAAAGCGGGCGGCTGGTTGATGCTGCCACTGCTCGCCTGCTCCGTAGTAGCAGCGGCAATTATCATTGAGCGGTTGTGGACACTGCAGCAGAAGCGTGTTCTGCCGCAGAATCTGACCTCCCGGGTATGGGAATGGGTGCAGAAAAACCAGCTGAACGACGAACATCTGCTGACCTTGCGTCGGAGTTCGCCGTTGGGCGAGGTTTTGGCCGCCGGGCTGGTCAACCGCAACCGTGAGCCCCACGAAATCCGCGAGAGTATCGAGGATACCGGGCGCCACGTGGTGCACGAAATGGAGCGGTTCCTTAATTCGCTCGGCACGATCGCGGCGATATCGCCGTTGCTGGGGTTGCTGGGAACCGTTATCGGCATGGTCAAGGTTTTTGCCGCGATCACCGCTCATGGGGTTGGCAACCCCTCTGTACTCGCTGGCGGTATTTCCGAGGCGCTGATAACGACTGCCGCCGGGTTGTCTGTTGCCATTCCCGCGTTGATCGGCTACCGCTATCTGCGCGGACGGGTCGAATCGCTGGTCGTGCAGATGGAGAAAGAGTCGATCAAGCTCGTCGACCAGATCCGCGATGGCAAAATGAGTGGGGATCCGGAGTCGTGAATCTGCAGGGGCGGCCGCGCGAGGAACCGGAGGTCAACCTGACGTCGCTGATCGACGTGGTTTTGCTGTTGCTGGTCTTTTTTATGGTGTCCACGAGTTTCGTGCGCGAGGCCGACCTTACGGTCAAGCTGCCGCAGGCCTCCCCCGAGGCCGAAACGGTTGTCGAGGAGACAGAGCGCCTGGTGTTGGTGGTGACCGCCAACGGCGAGTACAGGGTCAACGATCGGGATCTGGTCAATACGCGGGCGGAGACGTTGCGCGAAGCAATACGCAAGACCGTCGGCGAAGATCGCAGCCTTCCGGTGGTGCTGCGTGCCGACGGCCGGGCCAGCCATCAGTCGGTAGTAACGGCGATGGACGTGCTGGGGCGGATGGGTTTCGACAGAATATCGATTGCCACCGTCAACGAGCAGGATGGCTCCTAGGAAAATCCCCGGTTCGTCGGTCTACCTGCGGCTTCTCGCCTATGCCCGGCCCTACCTCGGCGTGTTCGCGCTGGCCGTGTTGGCAATGGCGCTGGAGGCACTGAGCCAGGCCGCACTCGCGTACCTGATCAGGCCGATGCTCGATGACGGGTTTGTTGCCCGCGACCCGGCTACGCTAAAAACCCTGCCGTTGGCGATCCTCGCCATCTTCCTGTTTCGCGGTCTGGGCGCATTCGGCGCCGCTTATGGCCTGGTTTGGATTGGCAGGCGTGTGGTCAAGGCACTGCGCCGCGACCTGTTTGATCAGTACCTCTATCTGCCGGCGGGGTTTTATGACCGCAGCAGCGCCGGACACCTGCTGGCGAAGCTAACCTACAACGTGGAGCAGGTCGCAGAGGCCTGTACGCAAGTCATCACAATTGTTGTACGCGATGGTCTCACGGTGCTGTTCATGGTTGCACTGATGTTCTCGATCAATTGGCAGCTGACCTGTTTCATGTTGCTGGTGGTGCCGCTGATAGCGGCGCTTGTGACATTTCTCGGCAAGGTTTTCCGTCGCTACAGCGGGCATATACAAACCAACGTCGGCGAGGTTACACGGGTCGCGGAGGAGGCTATCGCGGGGCAGCGGGTGGTAAAAATTTTTAATGGTCAGGATACCGAGACCGAGGTTTTCGAAGGGGTCAACGAACGAAATCGCCGCCTTCACATGAAGCTCGCCCGGGTACAGGCGGGCAGCGTGCCGGTCTCGCAGATGTTGATGGCGGTAGGCATGGCGGGGATCGTTTACGTGGCCACGCTGGAAACGCTCCATGTCAGTGTCGGGGAGTTCGGTTCATTTCTGAGCGCAGTTTTGTTGATGATGGCGCCGGTGAAACGTCTCACGACCATCAACGTCAATTTGCAACGCGGTATCGCGGGTGCGGAGAGCATTTTTGCCGTACTCGACGAGGCGCGCGAACCGGATACGGGCCAGCGCCGGCTGCAGCGGGCCCGCGGCGCCATCGAGTTCCGTAACCTGGTTTTCGGATACAGCGTGGAAAAAGGCAAGGTTTTGCGCTGCGTAAATCTCCGCGTCGATGCGGGCGAGACTATCGCGATAGTCGGCGCGTCCGGCAGCGGCAAGACGACGCTCGTCAGTCTGCTGGCCCGATTTTATGAGCCGCAGCAGGGCGCGGTGCTGCTCGACGGAGTCGACGTCCGCGATTATCGGCTCGAGGACCTGCGCCGGCAGGTTAGCCTTGTTAGCCAGGATGTCGTATTGTTCAACACGACCATTGCTGCCAACATCGCCTATGCCGAGAGCGGTGACGTCAGTACGGCGGCAGTCGCGACGGCCGCGGCCAATGCCAACCTGGACGAGTTTGTCGCTTCTCTGCCGGCCGGTCTGGACACACAGATCGGTGACCGCGGAGTTCTGCTCTCCGGTGGCCAGCGGCAGAGGGTCGCGATAGCCCGGGCGTTGCTGAAGGATGCACCGGTGCTGATACTCGACGAGGCGACATCAGCGCTGGATAGCCACACCGAGGCATTGATCCAGGATGCGCTCGACCGCCTTTTGCGCAATCGCACAACGCTTGTGATTGCCCACCGTCTGTCGACCGTTGAACGTGCAGACCGCATTGTCGTGCTCGAGCAGGGCAGAGTGGTCGAGACGGGCACGCATCGGGAACTGCTGGCCAAAGCGGGGCGCTACGCCCAGCTCTATCGCTTGCAGTTTCGCGATCATCCGCACGCATGACGAAGAAGGGTGCAGCGCGGATATCGAAGCGCGAGCGGCTGCGCGCAAGACTCGAGGCGGCGCTGGTCGGTCGCTGGTACGGGTCGGTGCCGCCGCCGCTCTGGGCCCGGCTCGGCGAACGCCTGTATTCGCGTATCGCCACCGCTCGCCGCCAGCGCTACGCGAAGGTCGCGGGCGCGAGCGTCCGGATGTCGGTGCCGGTCATCATGGTCGGTAACCTCACGGCCGGCGGTACCGGTAAGACCCCACTTGTCATTTGGCTTTGCGAATGGTTGCAGACTCGCGGTTTGCAGCCGGGCATACTCAGCGGCGGATATCGCGGAAAATCGCGGCAATGGCCACGACGGGTCGGGCCGGACAGCGATCCCGTCGAGGTTGGCGACGAGGCCGTTCTGTTGGCCCGCCGCACTGCCGTGCCCGTCATGGCCGACCCGCGGCGGACCCGCGCAGCGGGAGAGCTGGAGCGCGCCGGTGTTGATGTCATCATCAGCGACGACGGGCTGCAGCATTACCGGCTGGCACGGGATGTGGAGTTCGTGGTGGTCGATGGCGCGCGCGGATTTGGCAACGGCCACTGCCTGCCTGCGGGACCGCTACGCGAGCCCCCTGAGCGGCTCGCGGAAGCGGACTTCGTCATCGTCAATGGCAAGAGCAAAATCGCCTTTCCGACCGGCGTGACAATGCGGATCGCGCCGATCGGACTGTGCAACGTGGCGCAGCCACAAAGCTGCAAATCTCTCGACGCGTTGTCAGGGTGGCGTGTGCATGCGGTCGCGGGTATCGGAAATCCGCAACGTTTTTTCGATACGCTGACCGAGCTTGGTGTCGATTTTATTCCCCACATACTGCCTGATCATGCCTCGCTAGAGCGGGCGAGCCTTGATTTTGGCGATGACCTTGCAGTGATCATGACCGAGAAAGATGCCGTAAAATGCGAGTCCTGGGCCGGGCCAAATTGCTGGTACGTCAGGGTGGCCGCCGAATTCGAGCCGCATGTCGTGGGTAGCCTCACGGCGCAGTTGTCGGCGTTGTTGCAAATGAAGAATTGAAACGAGGCTTTGTGATGGATACCAGGTTACTCGATATTCTGGCGTGCCCGCTGTGCAAGGGTCCGCTTGATTACGACAAGGCAGCCGCGGAGTTGATTTGCAAGCACGACCGGCTTGCGTTTCCGGTGCGTGACGGTATTCCGGTGATGCTCGAGGACGAGGCGCGCAAGATGACTGCGGTCGACAGTAGCCAGTGAGAGTTCATGTCGTGATTCCGGCGCGCTACGCGTCGTCGCGGTTGCCGGGAAAGCCGCTAAAGATGATCGCGGGCAAGCCGATGATCCAGCATGTATGCGAAAGGGCGCACGCAAGCGATGCCGATCAGGTCGTGGTGGCGACCGACGATAAGAGAATCGAGACGGCATGCCGTGACTTTGGCGCAACAGTCATGCTGACCGACAGCGCGCATGTCTCCGGAACGGACCGGATTGCGGAGGTTGCGGAGCGATCGGGGTGGGACGGACAGGATGTCGTTATCAACGTACAGGGCGATGAACCCCTTGATCCCGCCGGCGACGATCGCCCAGGTCGGCGGGCTACTGGTCAACGAGCCGCGCGCGCAAATGGCGACTCTGGCAACGCCGATTCACGATCTCGACGATTTTCTTAATCCGAACGTCGTAAAGGCCGTTATGGCTGAGTCGGGCAGGGCGCTTTATTTTTCCCGCGCCCCGATCCCGTGGCATCGTGATGGCGCGGCTGCGGGGATTGCCAGCCAGCGTAGGCATGACGGCGCGCTGCGTCATATAGGATTGTATGCCTACCGGGTAGCCGCGCTGCAGGCGCTGGCTCGTACCGCACCGTGTCTTTTGGAACAATACGAGCAACTGGAGCAACTACGCGCCTTGTGGTGCGGGATGTGGATTCAAATGGACATCGCCGCCGAGACGCCTCCGGTCGGGGTGGACACCGATGAAGATCTCGAGCGTGTCCGGGCGTTGCTCGAACGGCGGTCGTGATCGTAGCAGACGGGTGAGGTAGCAGGATGAAAGTACTTTTCGTGTGCATGGGCAATATCTGTCGATCGCCAACCGCAGAGGGGGTATTCGCCAAACTGCTGGCGGAAATTGCCCCTGATCTCGATGTCGAGATTGACTCCGCCGGCACCCATGCGTATCACGTCGGGCACGAACCGGACCGGCGCGCGCAGACAGCCGCGTTGCAGCGCGGCGTCGATCTGAGTGGTTTGCGCGCGCGCAAGGTGGCGTCGCGCGATTTCGAGTACTTTACTCACATCCTCGCAATGGACGAGGATAATCTCAGACTACTGCAGGAGTGGTGCCCGCCCGAATTTCGTAGCCGGGTGCGCCTGTTTCTCGACTACGCACCGGCTGCCGAGGTACACAACGTTCCCGATCCGTATTACGGCAGCTCCAACGGATTCGAATACGTGCTGGATCTCGTCGAGGAAGCAAGCCGCGGCCTGATCGAGGAACTCGGGCGGCAGGCTCGCAGCGCTTGAGCCTGCCGCACCCGGATGTCTAGGTTTTACCTCCCGATTCGCGGGTTACCGCACCCTTGTCTTTCACCTGAGCCTCGGTTGAAGGTATCGGCAGCGGCTTTTGTTCCTGCAGGGCTCGATTGTGGCGCCGGTTCGACCGGCGCCGATTGCGTCGGCTCCGCTGCGGCTTTTTCGGGTTGACTCACCGCCGCCGTTGCGGGGACGCGCTCGGCGGCGAGTTTGCCGCCTTTTGCACCGGTGCAGCATTTGCGGGAGGCACCGGCGCGGCAGCAGTTTCACCGCTTGGGGTTCTCACGCGCGTTTCCACCCGGGTGGCAACGGGTTCCGCCACGGGTTTGGAAACCGGTGTAGGGTGCACCGTATTTTCCCGCGACGGTTGCGCCGGCTCGGGTTTTGTCTCCGCTTTGCGGCTTTTGCGTGGCGCAGCCGCCGCTGGTTTCGCCGGCATCGGCGTCGCGGCGGGTTTCGTCGCATCGGCTGTCGAATGATGGGCTGTGCCGGCCGGGTCGGCTGCGGAGTTGGCGAAGGCTCGGACTCGATGCCTGCCGGCACCGTTTTACTTGTCGCTTCCGGCGGCGTTGTCCGTTTCGTGTCGTCGCCCTGGGCAGCTGCGGTTCCATGCGGACTCGGTGCAGGGCCGGTAGTGGCCTCGGCCGTGTCGCGCCCGGCGTCAGCACCGGAATCCGGTTGCCGGGTGCCCTGAGACTTGGCGACAGAGTCTTTTGCCGTGGACGAGCCGGCTGCCCGCGGAGCGAGAGATTTGTCGCCGTCGCCCGCGACCGTCGCCGCCGTATTTTCGCTTACCGCTTCGGTAACTGTTGCAGCGGTGCCGTCCTGCGCTGCTGCCGATCCGGTCTGTTCGGCGGGTTTGCGTCGTCCACCGCGCGAGCGGCGCGATCGGCGCGGTCCGCTGCGACGATCCGTTTGCGCCTGTGAGTCGTTCGCTGCATCAGGCGTGGCCTTTTGGTCGCTGCTCTGCTTGCCGTTATCCGGCTGCGCCTGGGTCGCAGAGCTTTCGGTTCGCTGCTTGCTGCCGCCACGCTTGCCACGGCGGCTGCGGCGGGGCCGGGGCGGCTTCGACTCGCCGCCATTGCCATTTTCCGTTTGTGCTCCCGCTTCCTGGCGGGTTGCGGTCTCGGCGACATCCTTCTTGTTCTCAGTGCCAGCAGCGGCCTTGCGGGCCGGTTTCTTGCGTCGCGAGTCGGTACGAGAGGTCCGTTGGCTCTTGCCGCGATCCGCGCTCCTGTTCCGGTTTTGATCGGAGCTCTTACGCCGGGCGCGCGTCGCCGGCTGCTCATTTTCCGGTGCGGTTTTGCTGGCCCCAGATCCCGTCAGTGATTGCCAGATCTTGCGCAGCCATGCGCCAAATCCACCGTTCTCCGTGGGAGTCTCGGGTTTGGGCGGTGGCGAAGGGGCCGGACGATCAGGAACGAGACTCGCCACTGCTGGCTGCTCGACGACGGGTTTGGGTGCAGGCATGCCCGAAACGTCTTCGTCTTCGTCGGTCTCAGTGGGAAGCTGGTAACTGACCGCGCTGAACTCCGGCAGTTCCGCCTCGTCGTCGCGGACCCGGCGAATCGAATAATTCGGAGTTTCGAGCTGGGGATTTGCCACCAGCCTCAGGCTGACACTGCTGGCGACCTCTATATTGTTGACCCACTCGCGTTTTTCATTGAGCAGATAGGTTGCAACGTCAACCGGGAGCTGTGCGACGACCATCGCAGTGCGCTCCTTGCGCGCCTCCTCGCCGAGCAGGCGCAATACCGCGAGAGACAACGACTCGACATCGCGGATTACACCGAAACCGCTGCAGCGCGGACACACGATGTGACTGGATTCGCCGAGAGACGGACGCAGGCGCTGGCGCGACATTTCGAGCAGCCCGAATCGGGAGATACGTCCGATTTGCACCCGCGCGCGGTCCATGCGCACCGATTCGCGCAGGCGGTTTTCCACCTCTCGCTGATTTCGTTGCGGGCCCATGTCGATAAAGTCGATGACGATGAGCCCACCAATATCGCGGATGCGCAACTGGCGGGCAATTTCCTCGGCTGCCTCGAGATTTGTATTGAAGGCGGTCGCTTCGATGTCGTCGGCTTTCGTTGCGCGCGCGGAGTTAATGTCGATGGAGACCAGCGCTTCGGTGTGGTCGATAACGATGCTGCCGCCCGAAGGCAGGCTGACGCTGTGACTGAAGGCCGACTGAATCTGGCTCTCGATCTGATACCGGGTAAAGAGCGGTACTTCTTCCGCGTAGCGTTTGATTTTGCGTTCGTTATGCGGCATGACCCGCTCAACGAATTCCCGTGCCTGGTCATATACTGATTCGTCGTCGATGAGGATTTCCCCGACATCGGCGCTCAGATAGTCGCGCAGCGCACGGATGATCGCATTGCTTTCCTGGTAAATCAGCGAGGGTGACGGACCCTGGACCGCGGCAATCTTGACGGCTTCCCATACTTTGAGCAGGTAATCCAGGTCCCACTGCAACTCTTCCGGGCTGCGGCCGACACCTGCGGTGCGCACGATGACTCCCATGCCATCCGGCAGCTCGAGGGCCGCCAGGGAATCGCGCACGAGGTCCCGGTCAGGGCCGGTGATGCGCCGAGACACGCCACCAGCGCGCGGATTGTTGGGCATCAGAACCAGGAAGCGTCCGGCGAGGCTGATAAACGTCGTCAGCGCAGCGCCCTTCGTGCCACGTTCTTCTTTTTCGACCTGGATGACGATGTCCTGGCCTTCTTTCAGAACGTCGCGGATATTGACCTTGCCGCCGGATTCGGGCCGGTTTACGAAATATTCGGGCGAAATTTCCTTCAGCGGCAAGAAGCCGTGGCGCTCTGAACCGAATTCGACAAATGCAGCCTCCAGGCTGGGTTCAAGGCGGGTTATCTTTCCCTTATAAATATTGGCCTTTTTTTGCTCTCGGCCGGGCGCTTCAATATCCAGGTCATAAAGTTTCTGACCATCGACGATTGCAACCCGCAGTTCTTCCTGCTGGGTTGCGTTTACCAACATTCTCTTCATCGGCCCCTTCTCGCATGGCGATGCGCGGGGCTACATACCTTGGTGCCGAACCGAACCCGTGATTATCCGGGAGCCGCGTCAACGCGACCGGGCACGGGCCATGCGCAGAAACCGGATGCACAAATGCACCAGGCGCTGCTGACAGATTGCCAACGAAAACTCGCGGCATGCCATTCGCCTCAAATTGGCGTTGGCGCTGTTCCGCAAGCGCTTTCAGCGCTTGCGGTTTCCAAGACTGCAGCCAACCGCAGCCCGAAATTCGGGCTGGTGACAAACCTTGCGGTTCCGCCTTGATATCGGGGAACCGCCCCAAAAAATTTTGCTGACGGCGTGGGTCGGCAGTTTGATGAATACTCGCGTTGCGCCCGACGCCGCTGCGATACTATAACAACAGCCGCGTGAACCAGCAACGAAAATGACCGCTAAGCCTTTGAAAAATCGTAAAGACTCCCCGAAGGTCAGTTATCACCGAATCAGCGAGGAGGAGGCGGGCCAGCGCCTGGATAATTTTCTCCTGCGGGTGTTGAAGGGTGTGCCCAAGACCCGAATTTACCGCGCGATCCGGCGTGGCGAGGTACGGGTCGACGGCGGAAGGGCGGCGGCTTCACGCAAACTCACTGCCGGAGAATCGATAAGGCTGCCGCCGTTACGGAGAGCCGGGGACGAGACACCGCGTTCGCCCGACGCGGCCAGGAAGGCCATTCTCGGGCAGATTGTTTTCGAGGACGAGCGTTTGCTGGCCATCAACAAGCCGGCGGGAATGGCAGCGCATGGCGGCAGCGGTGTGAGTTTTGGCGCAATCGAGCTGATGCGCCAGGCACGTCCCGATCTTGCGTATCTCGAACTCGTCCATCGTCTCGACCGGGACACCAGTGGCTGTCTGTTGTTTGCCAAGCGCCGTAGCGCTTTGCGCGCCGTGCATGAACGACTGCGGGAGAATTCGGTCGAAAAACGTTACCTTGCATTGCTGGCGGGCCGGCTCAGACCTGGAAGCAGCCGGGTAGATGCCGCGCTGGTGACAAATCTGCGGCGTAGCGGCGAGCGCATGGTCATGGTGGAGCCTGAAACCGGCAAGCGCTCGGTATCGACGTTCAAATCCGTCCAGGCGTTTTCACGGGCAACCCTGGCCGAGGTCGGGATCGAAACAGGCAGGACCCATCAGATTCGGGTCCATGCAGCGCATTTGGGACATCCTGTCGTCGGTGATGAGAAATACGGCGACCGTGAGGTCAACCGGGCTTTCCGCAAGCTGGGATTGAAGCGTATGTTTCTGCATGCGCAGTCGCTTTCGTTCGAACAGCCGGGCGGAGATGAGCTGGTGCATATTGCCGCGCCGCTGCCAGCCGGGTTGCGCGAGTTGCTGGATCGTCTGGAAGCGGACGATTGTGGCCAGTCACGGTAAGCGAAAGCCGCTGTCGCGTAGTGCGCGCGACAACCATATCAACGGTAACCCTATCAGCCCGGTCGGGTCGTGGCTGACGATTTTGTCGAACAGGGTAATGCCGAGCGCCTCGGCCTTGAATCCACCGGCACAGTCCAGCGCCGGTTCGCGGGCGACATAGCGGGAGATTTCATCGTCGCGGAGTTGGCGAAAGAACACGTCTGTTTCGTCAACGTGTTGTTTTTCATGGAGTGGCGCGGGATTCCAGACGTACACCGCGGTATAGAAACGGACCTGGCTACCGGCGCAGAGTCGCAGCTGTTGCGCCGCTGCATCGGGATGGAGCGGTTTTCCGAGTACTGTGTCTTCGACACTGGCAACCTGGTCGGCGCCAATGATTGTGGCGGCGGGATACTGGACCGCTAGTTTGTCGGCCTTTTGCCGGGCCAGCCGCGACGCCAGGTCGCGTGGTGTCTCGCCGGCGAGCGCAGCCTCGTCGATGTCCGCGGATGCCTGGACAAATTCCAGCCCAAGGCGCCGCAACAGACCGGCGCGATAGCTGGAGCTCGATGCCAGGACCAATGGCCGCGCTGTGGTGGACGCGAATGTGGTCACTCGATGTCCCTGCTGTGAATGCGGTCGCGCAATTGTACGCATGTAAGGTAAGACATGGGCAAGCGCGGTTATCCATTTACCAATCAATGGCTTGGCGGTCTCTATCGGCTTTGACCCGTTTCTGGCAAACGGATATAATTGATCGCTTATGTCGGGAACTCTCACCGAGCCTGTCCGGATTTTCGAGCTTGCCGCCACGGGCTTTGCGGTTGATGAGACGCTCGGCATCCCGGAATTGCCCAGACTGGCAGCAGTCCTCGCGCCGGAGTGTGCCGAGAATGGTACTGCGCAGGTTGTATTGACGGTGTCGCAGGCGGCGGAGTCGATAGCCGTCAAGGGTCGGGTCGAGACGCAGCTTGCATTGCAATGTCAGCGGTGTCTACGCCCGATGGAGTATCCGATAGAGCACGATTTTGCATGGATGCTGAGCGAGTCTGGCGCGCAGGTGGCCACGCCAGCGTCTGATTTTGAGCCGATTCTGCTCGGGGATTGCCGCGCCGAGGGTATTGCCAGAGGAGAGGGCAGGGATACGACGCTGAAGTTTGCGCCGTTGATCGAAGATGAATTGATGCTTCAGGTGCCGTTTGCGCCGATGCACGAAGACGCCGCTTGCAAGGCAACCACGGGTAGTTTTTTGGCCGCTTCCACCGATCGCGAGTCGGCGCATCCGTTTGCTGCGCTGGCCGCGCTGAAGAAGAAGCGCGACTGATTTTTTTGCCCAGTCGATTTTTGGAAAATTTTTGGAGTACAGCACGATGGCCGTTCAGAAAAACAGGAAATCTTCGTCGAAGCGGGATATGCGCCGTGCGCATGACAGCCTCGGCAAACCGGCGCTTTCGATTGAGCCGACCAGTGGTGAGACGCACCGTCGTCACCACGTCAGCCCGGATGGCTATTATCGTGGCCGACAAGTGATCAAGCCCGTCAGCGAAGAAGAAATCGAATAACTCTGCTTGCCGGCGTTTTATAGCGGGCGCCGCATGGTGAAAGATAAGCGCAAGCCGAGGGCGAGATGCTGACCACGATCGCCGTTGATGCGATGAGTGGCGACCATGGCGCTCGTATCTGCGTTCCCGCATGTCTCCGATTTCTGCATGAGCACGGCGATTCGCGCCTGCTGCTAGTCGGCGACGAGCCGCTTTTGCACCGTCTGGCATCGGCACGATCCGGGAGCGAGTCGCGGTTTGCCATCGTTCATGCGTCGCAGGTCGTGACCATGGATGACAGTGCGCGGGATGCGGTTCGGCACAAGAAAGACTCGTCCATGCGCGTCGCAATCGACCTGGTGAAGAGGGGCGATGCGAATGCATGCGTCAGCGCTGGAAACACCGGCGCGCTGATGGCGACTGCGCGGTTTGTCCTGAAGACGCTACCCGGTATCGATCGGCCGGCGATCATCTCTGCGATACCGGCGGTCGGTGGCCACACCCACATGCTGGATCTTGGCGCCAATGCTCGCTGCACGGCGGAGCAGCTGTTTCAGTTTGCATTGATGGGGTCGATCACCGCGCAGGAAGTGCATCGACTGCAGCGACCGCGTGTCGGTCTCCTGAATATTGGCGAGGAGGAAATAAAGGGACACGAAATAGTGCAGGAGGCTGCGGCATTGTTGCTCGCGAGCGGTCTCAACTATGTCGGCTTTGTCGAGGGCGACGATATATTCCACGGTGATGTGGATGTCGTCGTGACCGATGGTTTCACCGGCAATGTTGCGCTCAAGACGATGGAGGGCGTGGCGAAGATGATTGCGCAACTGACCCGTGAGGAGTTCACGCGTTCCCCCTTCACCCGCCTGCAGGGCCTGGCGGCAATGTCGGCGCTAAAGGCCCTCAAGGCGCGGCTCGATCCGCGGCGTTACAATGGCGCAAGTCTGGTCGGGCTAAATGGCGTTGTAGTAAAGAGTCATGGTGGCGCCGACGAGGTCGCGTTTTGTAACGCGCTGGATATGGCGCGGCTGGAGGCGCACACGGATTTGCCGGCGCGCATAAGCAAACTTCTGCAAGAGCAGCCATAGTGATTTACTCAAAAATCAGCGGTACCGGACGATGTCTTCCCGATAATCTGGTCACCAATGCCGACCTCGAGAAAATGGTCGATACCACTGACGAGTGGATCAGGAGTCGCACTGGCATTGAGCGTCGGCATATCGCGGCCGACGGCGAGACGACCTCGGACCTGTGTGTCGGTGCGGCCAGGCAGGCGATAGAGGCGGCCGGGATCAGCCCGGAGGACATTGATTTCATCGCGGTCGGGACGACGACGCCGGACCAGGTTTTCCCGAATGTCGGATGCCTGGTTCAGGAGAAGCTCGGCATTGGAGGTTGTCCGGCTTTCAGCCTGGAAACCGCCTGCAGTGGCTTCATTTATGCGCTGGGTGTCGCCGACAAGTTTGTTCAGACAGGCTCTGCGAAATGCGCGCTCGTAATCGGTGCGGAGACATTGTCTAGAATGGTCGACTGGTCTGACCGCGGCACCTGCGTGTTGTTCGGCGACGGAGCAGGCGCGGTCATTATTGAGCCGTCCGATGAGCCCGGAATCGTTTCCACCCACCTCCACGCCGATGGGCAATACAAGGATTTGCTGTTTTTCCCGAGTGGTGTATCACGCGGTTTTGCCTCCTGGAAAGAGGGCGGCGATTTCATTCAGATGCGTGGCAACGAAGTATTCAAGGTTGCGGTCACCAAGCTGGGCGAAATCGTCGAGGAAACCCTGGCGGCCAACGGCCTGGAGAAATCGGACATCGACTGGCTGATACCGCATCAGGCAAATATCAGGATTATCAAAGCCACCGCGAAGAAACTCGATATGCCGATGGAGAGGGTCATCCTCACCGTCCAGGACCACGGCAACACCTCGGCGGCCTCGGTACCGATGGCATTGGATGTGGCAGTACGAGACGGGCGAATCAAGCGTGGAGACATGCTCTTGCTCGAGGCTTTCGGGGGTGGATTTACCTGGGGGTCCGCACTGATCAGGTATTAGATCGGGCTGTCCCCGGGCCTGGCCGCCGTCAGATTCCGGCCAGGACCGGACCGGTCACCGGGTCAGGTGCCGCCGCGCGCGGTATGAATACGGGAGCGCCAGATTTCAAATGCATCCCAGGCCTGGACGGAACCTGTAACGCTGACATCCTGCCGCAGTGCCGGTACGCCACTATGCGCATCGGTTGATCTGTTCAATTTTGTTGCCTGGGATCCGGATGGGGTAGACACGTCGCTCAGCCCTGTTTCCGTTCCTCGGATTATTTTTGCTTCCATTGCTTCTCCTCCGTGGAACATTAACTTATAGCTCTTTATGCGAGTCATTTCAAGAAAAGCGGTGGCGCCTGGCACGGTTGCCCGAGCGCCAATCGCATCGTTCCGGCGAACAAGCGGGCGCGCCCCAGGCAGCAGGGATCAGAAAAGCCGGTTCTCGCCGGACCTGTCATTGTCGATACGCCGGTACATGCGCTGGTAGAGCTGAGATCGGCGTTGCTTCAGCCGGCGAGCCCGGGTTTCAAGATCGCGGCCAACTTTGTGGCGCTTGAAATAGGCCTCGCGGTAGCTGCAGAAATCCGCATAGGCTTCCCGCTGATGGCGCAGATCGCGCAGCAGTAACTCGACCATGATTGCGTCGTCGAGGTAGCCGAGCCCCGGCACGTCGTCCGGGATCAGGTCGTTTGGATCTGACAGATACGCTAGTACCGCAAGTACGTCCTCGCGTTCCAGTCGCGGTAGCGACCAGTCCTCGTCCAGCGCCATATCGACCAGCAATTCCAGTTGAGTGGCACGACTGGAAACGAATTCCGGCACGTTTTGCCGGCGCAACGCACTCAGCGCTTCGCGTGCTCCGGCGATAACCTCATCGATATCCATGCGCTTGACGGTCTTTCTGATTGCGCGCATTTCCCTGCGCAGATGGGCAATGTCCTTTTCGCCGATTTCTATTGATATCTTCATTGTGCCAGGAGTCCGTTGCCTGAGGCCTGTTCGATTTGTAGTGCTGTCCGCGGCTGTGTTATTCGTCTGCAATATTGCGAAGCCGCCGGGTCATGCACCCCAACATAATAGACCAGAGTCGTGAGGTCCGATATCCGAAACTCTTTGTCAGCTCCATCTGCAATCCGCTTCGTCGCGTTGCTCGCCGGACCGTTGCTTGCGCTACTCGTCTACCAATTGCTGCCTTTGGAATTCGTCGACGGTAACGGAACCCATACGGCATTTAGCCGAGAGGGAAGGGCGACCGCGGCGGTGGGTGTGTGGATGGCCATATGGTGGATGACTGAGGCAATACCCGTCTACGCAACCGCGTTGATACCACTCGCTGTCTTTCCGCTGGTGGGTGCAGCGCCGATACGGGCGGCCGCCGAGCCGTACGGTCATGAACTGATCTTTCTGTTCATGGGCGGATTTATCATCGCGCTCGCGATGGAGCGGTGGGGACTGCACAGGCGGATCGCCTTTACCGCATTACGTTTCGTCGGCACCGGGCAGGCGCGCGTTGTCGCGGGCTTCATGTTTATTACCGCCGCGATGAGCATGTGGGTGACCAATACCGCGACGACCCTGTTGATGTTGCCGATTGCGGTTTCCATCATCACGCTCGGTGAAGGCGAAATTGCGGCGGAGCGAGCGGCGGGCCAGCACCGTTTTGCGCTGTGCCTGTTGCTCGGTATTGCCTACGCCGCGTCGATTGGCGGGATTGGCACGTTGATCGGTACGGTTCCCAACGCTTTCCTGGCGGCTTTTGCATCGAGCGATCTTGGCGTCGAGATCAGCTTTGTCGCCTGGATGGCTGTAGGTGTGCCAGTCGTCTGCATACTGCTGCCGATCGTGTGGTGGTTATTGACGCGGATTCTCTTCCCGCTGGGTGGCGCCCGAATAGACGCCGGTCCCGGTGTTATCGATAAGGCCTACTCCGGGCTGGGACCAATGAACGTCGGGGAACGGGTGACGCTGGTCGTTTTTTTGCTGACCGCCGGTATGTGGCTGACGAGGCCGTTGCTCAACAAGCTGGAGATTGGTGCGGCAACACCTTTGGCGGGCCTTAGCGACGCTGGAATCGCGATAATCGGCGCATTATTGTTGTTCGTATTTCCGGTGTCGTTGCGCCGGCCGCTTTTTGCGATGGATTGGGAAACCGCGGTGCGTCTACCCTGGGGCTTGCTGGTGTTGTTCGGTGGGGGGCTGAGTCTTGCCGCCGCAATCCGGGTCAACGGTGTAGGTGAGTTTCTCGTGGCCAGCACGGCCGGGCTGACGGCAATGCCTGGCTGGGTGATCATCCTGGCAGTTGTCACGCTGATCGTCTTTCTCACCGAGTTGACCAGCAATACCGCCACCACAGCGACGCTGATACCGATCCTGGCCGCGGTAGCACCGGCGCTTGGGCTCGAACCGCTGGCGCTGGCAGTGCCCGCCGCGATTGCCGCCAGTTGCGCTTTTATGCTGCCAGTCGCGACCCCGCCGAACGCCATCGTCTTTGGATCAGGGCGGGTCCGGATTCTCGAAATGAGTCGCGCCGGATTCTGGCTCAACCTTATCGCTATCGTGGTCGTCACCGCAGTGGGCTATGCACTGGTGATACCCGCGCTCGGCTGACCCTCCCGACTTGCCGATCAATCGCGGCCATGGGAGGATAACGACCGGAATCCGTCTTTTCAGCCCCTTTTCGCTCGCAGGATCAGTTCAGGGATGAAATCCAAACTTGCTTCATGTTTTCTTGGTGCCATTGTGACCGCGGCCCTGTTTATGTCGGGAACCGCTGCGGCCGCAAGCTTCGTTTTGCCGCCGCCCGACATTGACGTTATCGGTGCGACGAGCACGGTCAGAGCCAGGGAAGAGGATACTCTTCTGGATATTGCACGCGAGCACGGGCTAGGGTACGAGGATATTGTGCGCGCAAACCCCGACACCGATCCCTGGTTGCCGGGCGAAGGGACCGAAGTGTTGCTCCCGACCCGTTTCATTCTCCCGCCTGGCCCGCGCAAGGGCATCGTTCTGAACCTCCCCGAATTGCGGATGTATTACTATCCGCCTGCCAAATCCGGCGAAGTTCCGATGGTCGAGACTCACCCGATCAGCATCGGGCGCATGGACTGGGCGACACCATTGGGGCAGACCAAAATCGTCACGAAAGTGCGAAATCCCGCATGGTACCCGCCGGAGTCGATACGCAAGGAACATGCGGAGGACGGAGATATTCTGCCGAACGTGGTTCCGCCCGGGTCCGGACAATCCTTTGGGCGGTTTCGCGATGCGTCTCTCGATTCCCGGATACCTCATTCACAGTACCAACAAACCTGCCGGCGTGGGGATGCGGGTCACACATGGCTGCATCCGGATGTATCCGGAGAATATCGAGGCATTGTTCGAGGTTGTGCCGGTGGGCACCCCGGTACGCATCATCAACGAACCTTACAAGGTCGGATGGAGTGTGGATTCCCTGTACCTGGAGGTACACCCGCCGCTGGATGAGGACGCCGAGCGCATCGGGCGTGATCTGACGATTGTGACCGAGCTGCTCGTGAAAGCCACCAGCCAGCGCAATATTGCGGTCGACTGGGATCGAATTGGCACGATTTTCGAGACGGCCAATGGTGTGCCGGACTCGATGGCTGCTATCGATGCCGCGCCGATCCGTGTCAGCAACGACGATGCCGCAGCGACCGAGCGGGAGCAGAACTCTCTTTAGCCGCGGTCTTTCAGTTGCATTCAGGCAAAAAAAACGCCGCGGTAAATCCGCGGCGTTTTGTTTGCAAAGGGTGACAGCTTACTTGCGCTGCGCCTTCTCAAACATGCGATCGATTTTCTCGCTGTTACGGTTGCAGCAAGCCTGCGAGGCCTGTGCTGCACGTCCAGCCTGATCAGCCGCACTCTGCGCCGCAGCAGACATCTGCTTGGCATCGTTGGCAGCACGTCCGGCAGCATCCGCGGCCGACTTTGCTGCCTGCGCTTCGCTCAGAGCCCGGTCAGCAATGGCTTTGACTTCGTCAAGCCTTGTGTTGGTGGCACATCCTGATGCGAGTACAAGTGCCACAGCAACTGCACCGGCCTTCATGGCAATTCCGATCTTCTTATTCATGACTCGTCCCCTAGCAATCAAACTAACGATGAAAATTCTAATCAATTTCAACAGATTCGAGTGGCCAGATATCTTTTCGATGAGGTCCTGACCTATTCGCCAAGAGAACATACTTCATAACGGGCCGAGCAATCAAGCGTCGCGCTACTGCGACACGATGCGACGCGGTGGCGTCAATGCCGTTTATCACGCAGGATTTCGCGTGCGGCGTTGTGTCCGGGCAGCCCGGTTACGCCGCCACCGGGATGAGTTCCGGAACCGCACATGTAGAGATTTCTAATCGGTGTACGGTAGTTGCCGTAACCGAGCAAGCGGCCGGGCGCTGTAGAGTTGTTCCATGCTAAGCCGACCATGAAAGATGTCACCGCCGACAAGTCCGAATTTTCGCTCGAGGTCGGCGGGCGAGAGCACCATCCTGGCAACAATGCTGGAACGAAAATTGGGAGCGTATTCGTTGACCGTGTCGATGATCGTCTCGGCCGCGTCGTCGCGACACTCGTCCCAGTGTCTTCCGTCCGGCAGGGTTGGACTAAAGTGCTGGCAAAACAGGCTCGCGACGTGCTGTCCCGGTGGAGCGAGGCTGTCATCGATGGTGCTGGGAATCAGCATTTCGACCACTGGCCGCCGCGACCAGCCGTTTTTCCGTGCGTCCTCGTAGGCATCGTGCATGTACTCGAGTGACGGGCCCATTATAATGCCGCCGCCATGATGGCGGCCCTGGGCAGTGCCCGGCAGACAGGAAAAGTCGGGCAGTTCCGACAGCGCAACGTTCATTCTGAATGTAGCGGAACCGCAGCGAAAACCCCTGATTGACTCAACGAACTCGGGCGCCAATTCCGCGCCCGGCAGCAAATCCAGAAACAGCAGCTTCGGGTTGACGTTTGCCGCGACCTGGCGCGCCCGAAATACTTCACCGTCGCTGCTGCGAACACCGCTTACCTTCGAGTTTTCAACCAGGATTTCCGCAACCGGGGTCGCGGTGCGCAACTCTACCCCGAGTTCCCGCGCTTCCGCAGCCATCGCTGTGGTAATGGCGCCCATGCCGCCGATTGCATGACCCCACGCACCCTGCTTGCCATTGACCTCGCCGAACACGTGGTGGAGGAGGACGTAGCCGGTCCCGGGATGAAACGGGCTGGCAAAATTTCCGACGATCGCGTCGAAACCGAACAGGGCCTTGAGCGCAGGCGTTTCGAACCAGTCATCGAGAATTTCGCCCGCGCTGCGCGACATTAATCGAAGAACCGATCTTTGTTGCTCGAGACCCAGGTTCAGCCAGCGCCGTCCGCTTTTAAGCGCACGCCACGCGTCAATGAGCCCACCGCCCGCGTTCGGCGGTGTTTCAAGCAAGGTCGCGCGCAGCAGGCCGACGACTCCGTCCAGCATCTCGTAGTAGCGCGGCAGGCGTGCGGCGTCCTTGTTGGAGAATCGTGCAATCTGCTCGAAATCGCTGCTCTCGTCTGCGCCGAAGCTGAGGTGTCTGCCGTCAGGTAATGGCATGAAATTGGCCAGCGGACGTTCGACAATTCGCAGGCCGTGTCGGGCGAGGTGTAAATCGGCAATGATCTTCGGATGGAGCAGGCTGACCGTATAGCTGGCCACGGAGTTGCGAAAACCGGGGTGAAATTCTTCCGTGACGGCAGCGCCACCCAATATTTCGCGGCGTTCCAGGACCACAACCTTGCGCCCGGCCCGGGCAAGATAGCAGGCGCAGACGAGGCCGTTGTGGCCACCACCGACGATGATGACATCATAAGAATTGCTGTCTGGCATTGCGCGGGTTCCGCTGCAGAAAGGCGGTTATTGTGACCGTCCGGCGCACGCGGTGCCAGTGGTGCTAGCCGGCAGTTACGACTTCTTCGGCGATTTGTACCGTTTGCCCGGGTTGGAGACGCTCGCCACCGCGGATGACGACCTGGTCGCCGTCGCTGATGTTTCCGCGTACCTCGATCATCGAGCCGTTGCCGACCCCGGTCTGAACCGGAATCTGCTCCACTTTGTTGCCCTCGACCAGCTTGAACAGGTAGATAATGTCCTGGCGCAGGATCAGAGCATCGCGCGGCACCGCTACCACCTCCGTGGCCTCGCTGCGTGGCAGTTCCACCCGGACCGCAGAACCAATCACCCAGCTGTTCGGATCAAGCGCCACTCTTACCTCGATCATGCGTGATCGCTCGTCACCAACCGGGATCACGGAACGAATCGTGTTGTTCGTAAAGTGGCGTTGATCACGAACCGTTACTTTCATATCTGCAAAGAGATAAGGTGCGACCACCATGGGCGCGCGCGCGCGGACCTCGATATTGGTCGTATCGACCAGACGGGCAATCGTTCCGCCGACGGAAATAAACTCGCCAGCCTGGACCATCCGTTCGACAATCTGACCGGAAAACGGCGCTCTGACCTGCGCCCGTTGCAGGCTGTAAAGAGTCTGCTCGCGCGACACGCGGGCCTGCACCAGATCCTGTTCGGCCATCGCCTTCTGCGCAGTTGATTCGTCGAGCTGATTACGCGCCGCGTTGTTTTGCCGTGCCAGCTTCTGCAGCCGGTCGAGCTGCTGGCTGAGGTAAACGAGATTCGCTTCGAGACGCTTGATAGTGGCATCGTCCTCCTGCAATTGCAGTGAGAGCGCGCGATCATCAATCCGGGCGATCACATCGCCGCTTTCTATCAGGTCACCGGCTTCTGCAACCCAGCTCAGCCGTCCCGAGATCTCAGCCGCAATCCGCGCATCGTTGCGGCTTACTACGGTTCCCGGGGCCTGGACCACAGAGGCCATTTTCTGGCGCTGCGCCTGGTCGACGCGAACGGTGGGCGGCGGCGGCCCTTGCTGGGCAAGCGCGGCCTGGCCCGCAAGCGCGGCAAGCAGAGGCAATGCCGCAAAGCGATAGACTTGTTTGTTCATACGAGCTTTCCCAAACCGTTCGATCAGGTTTCCAGGGCCTTGCCGACTTCGGCTGCAGTGCCGGCTGGCGTTGTCTGTTTTGCCGCGGCGCCTTCTCCGAGCCGGAGCAGCGTCGGCAACAGCAACAGTGTGAATATAGCGCTGACTGACATGCCGCCGACGATGACCACCGCCAGGCCGCGATAGATCACGCTACCGGCACCCGGCATCAACACCAGGGGCAGCATTCCGAAGATGCTGGTCAGTGTACTCATGAATATTGGACGCAGTCGAACCTGCAGCGCATGCGAGACCGCGTCACGCCGGGCCATGCCGCCGCGCTCAGCCATACGTGTCTGGTGGACCAGCAGGATCGCATTGTTGACCACGAGTCCCATCAGGATGATGAAACCGATCATCGTCAGCAGATCCATTGGCTGAAAACTCAACGCATTCAGTATGCGCAATGCCGCGACACCGCCGACAGTGGCCAGCGGAAGTGCAAGGAGCACCAGAAGACTGTCGCGCATCGAGCGGAACAGGGCGCTCATCAGCAGAAACAACACCATTACCGCCAGCAGGAAATTCTCCGACATATTCGCGATCGCGGACTTCAGCGCGCTCGCGCTGCCGCCATACTGGATCGTTCCATCCGCCGGCAGCAGCGGTTTCAACTCGGGTTCAACTTCTTGCTGCAGGATCTCGATCGCCTCTTCCAGCGACAGATCCTCCGGCGGCGTGACGTTCAGCACGACGCTGCGACGGCGGTCGATCCGCAGAATCTGGCTCGGTCCAACAGTGCGCTGGATATCCACCAGTTCTCCGAGCGGCAGGACACCACCCAGCGGCGTGGCTAAAGGTACGGCTTCGAGTTCATCGGGGTTGGCCCAAGGCTCCGCGCGCAGGATGATGTCCATGCGTTTCTCGCCGTCGAAGTACTCGCCGACCCAGACACCGTCGCCCAGACTGCGCACGACGCTGGACAAGGTCTCGCGTGTCCAGCCTGCCTCGTTGATACGCTGATCGTCCGGAGTCAGGCGTAGTTCGGGTTCGGCGAGTTCGGTGCCGGGCCTTGGCTGGACCCGTGACCCGGGCAGTTTTTGCTGCACGATGCCCATGCCCTGCCGGGCCGCGTCTAGCAGGGCGCCGGTGTCGGTGGCCTGCATCACCATCGAGATATTGCGGCCGCCGCCAAAGCCGCCAAACAGATTGCCCTGCATCACGAATGCAAACGTATCCGGGAGACCGGCGACCACCTCGTCACGGACGATCGCCTCGAGTTCCTTGACCCGGGTCTGGTCCTTTGCGCGGACCCCGATAGTGCCCCCGTTTGGCCAGACGATGATGTAGTAGTTTTTCAGCGCCGGTTCTTTCTCGCCGCTCATGTACGGTTCCAGCCGGTCGACCATGACCTTTACGATTTCGTCTTCGATAAGATCGGTATTGGCTCCGGGCGGAAACTGGAAGAACCCGTCGATCGCATCGCGTTTGACCGGCGGCAGATAATCCATCCGTGGAATCAGTGTCAGTGTCACCAGCACCGGTGTGCCCATCAGGACCAGAATCGTCAGCCAGCGCCGCAGCGGCGTGTCGGTGAGGCGCACAATTGCCGCCGCCATCCGCTGCCAGGTGTTTTCATGGCGATCCTTGAGGTGTTCGGAGTCGAGCCACTTCGCCGCCGCGGTCGGCAGTACGGTTATCGCGACCAGCAGCGAAATGCTGACGGCAATAGCAATGGTCAGCGCGAGATCGGCAAATAATTGTCCCTCGACATCTTTAAGGAAAATCACCGGCAGGAAGATCGCGACGGTCGTGGCGGTCGATGCCACCAGCGCGCCCAGAACCTGGGTCGTGCCCTCGGCTGCCGCGTCGAGCGCGCCGCGGCCCTGGCCGCGAAGGCGGACGATGTTCTCGAGGACGACGATCGCGGCGTCGAGCACCATGCCGACTGCGAATGCGAGTCCAGCCAGCGAGATGATATTCAGCGTGCGCCCGGTCAGATAAAGGACCACGAAGGTCGACAGCAGCGAAATCGGTATCGCGGTGGCCACGAGCAGGGTTGCCCGCCATTGCCGCAGGAACCACCAGAGCACCCCGACCGCCAGCAGAACGCCTATCACCAGATTGCTGGTGACGAGTCCGACCGCGCGCTTGATGAATACCGATGCATCGAATGACTGCTGGATGGAAAGACCGAGTTCCTGCAGTTGTTCTGCGCGGATTTCCTCTACCGCCGCTTTGACCGCCGTTAGGGCTTGTAAGGCATTCGCGCCGGATTCCTTGAAGATCTCAACGCCCATGGCCGGGTTGCCATTCTGGATCGAGAAATTGGCACGGTCGCCGCGGCTGACGCTGATGTCGGCAATGTCGCCGAGTCGGACCGGTCTACCGTCACGCCACTCGAGGATCAGTTCGGACAATTGATCGGGTGTATAGCGGCCGGCAAAACGCAGCGTGTACTGGCGTCTTCCGACCTCGACGAATCCGCCGGACACGTCGTTGGCCCGGCCGGCTATCGATGCGACGGTAGGAATCTGGATACCGAGTTCGGCGGCGCGGTAGGGATCGAACACGATTTGCAGCTGCTCCTCCTGGCCGGCACGAATTTCGACGCCGGCAACGCCGGGAATACTCTCAAGCCTGGGCTTGAGAATGTCTTCGACGACGCGCTGGTAATTCTCAATCGGGCCAGCCGTGCCAGGTAGCAACTGGACGAAGAACCAGGTCAGAGTTTCATTGGTGCCGCCACCCCAGCCGGCCCCGAGGCGTACCGACGGCGGTGTGGCGTCGCGCGGTAATGGCTGCAGGCGATTGATCCGGCTGATGACATCGATAAGGGTTTTCTGCATATCGGTGTCGAGCCCGAAACGCATATTGATCCAGGAGAAGCCCTTGTTCGCGCCGGCGCTCATTTCCTTCATACCGGGCAGGCCCTGCAGGACCTCTTCGATCGGCTCGACCAGTTCCGATTCGACTTCGCGCGGCGAGGCAGCGCGCCAGCCGGTCTGGACCGACATTTCCGGTTCGTCGATATTTGGAAACAGCTGCACCGGGAGCTTGTTGAGGCTGTAGAGCCCGAAGAACACGATGATCGCGACAACGACTGCTATCCCGGCCGGGTTGCGTAGGGAATTGATCGTGAGACTCATTGCAGGCCATCCCTCTGGTGACTGTCGGTCGTGGACAGCCGCATAACTTTATATTGTTTTAGTTAGTTTGTTGTGCCCCGGCCTGTTTCAGGCCTTCCTGTGCAGACTGAGTTGAACACGAAAAGTTCAAGCGATGTTCTGTCCTTGGATGCGACAGGCGGCAAATTGGTTGCGGTCGGGCAAGGGCTTGTGTTGAAACTTTTCCTGTATATAATGACAACTGTCATTATATACAGGTGTATTCTTATGCAGGAACTGACACCCCGCCAGTCGCAGGTACTGGCTTTCATCCGTGATTTTATCGTCGAGCAGGGAATGCCGCCGACCCGCGCGGAGATTGCACGTGCGCTGGGTTTCAAGTCGGTCAATGCCGCTGAGGAGCATCTTCGTGCGCTGCAACGCAAGGGTGCGATCGAACTGATTTCCGGCACTTCCCGTGGTATTCAGCTCAAAGACGCATTGCGCGAGCAAATAGGGTTACCCCTGGTGGGGCGGGTGGCGGCCGGTCATCCCATCCTGGCAGAGCAGCATATCGAGGCGCGTTATCAACTCGACCCGGATCTGTTCAGCCCCAAACCGCATTATCTGTTGCAGGTAAAAGGCATGAGCATGCGTGACGCCGGCATCCTGGATGGTGACCTGGTGGCGGTACACCGGACTCCCGACATCCGCAACAGCCAGATCGTGGTTGCGCGTCTGGAAGATGAGGTAACCGTCAAGCGTTATCGCCAGGAAGGCAAGCTGGTCTGGCTGTTACCGGAGAACCCGGATTTCGCACCGATGCGGCTGGATCTGGCTGAGCAGCCTCTGATTATCGAAGGGGTTGTCGTTGGGGTTGTGCGGCGGGGTGCCGGACTGCAGTGAAACCGCTACCCCAGGCACTTCTCGATCAGGTCGGTTTGTGGCGCGCCCGTAATGGCGCTCAGCGGGTGGCCACGATTGCCACCGGCTACCCCGAACTGGATAAGCAATTGCCTGGCGGTGGCTGGCCTCTGGGTGCGCTGACCGAGTTGATTGTCGGGCATTACGGGATTGGTGAGTTGAGATTGTTTTTGCCGGCGCTGTCCGCATTGAGCCGTCAGTGTGACCGCAGGCTGGTGTGGGTTGCACCACCACATGAGCCCTATGCGCCGGCACTTGCTGCGGCAGGTCTGGACATCTCCCGGCACCTGGTGGTGCGACCGGAGCAGTCGCGCGACGCTCTGTGGGCCGCCGAACAGGGCCTGCGCTCCGGGTGCTGCGCGGCGGTACTGTTATGGATAGAGCGCCTGAGTGGCAGGGAAGCACGCCGTTTGCAGTTGGCCGCCGAGTCGGGCGCCGCCTGGGGGCTGATCTTTCGTCCACCCGCGGCGGCGCAGGAACATTCGCCAGCTGCCCTGAGACTGGAGATGAGCGCCGACAGTGGTGAGCGCTGCTTGCGCATCCTGAAAGCCCGCGGTGGGCGGCCTGCGGTGTTGGACGGCCTGCAATGGCTGGCCCATTGACCCGGCCCGGCATAGGGAAGTCGCCAGGTCATGAGCCGTTTACAGGAAAAGTCCCTCCCGCTTTTTTCTCTTGCCGATGAACAGCCGCTAAAACCGGCCCATGACGCGGTGCCGGTTTCACCGTTCGCGCGCCCCGTGCCGAGACCGGTATTATGGCTGGCGGTGAACCTGCCGCGTCTCGGGCTGGAGGTGTTCGGTCACAACGACGGCCCGCTGATTGTCGTAACCGGGCAAGGTGCCGCGCGCCGGGTATGGATACCCAACGATACCTGTATTGCTGCCGGCATACGCCCCGGCATGAGTCTCAATGCCGCGTTTGCCTTGCTGCCGGATTTGCGAGCGGCGGAACGTAGCCCCTTACGTGAACAGCAGGCGCTGGAACAAATTGCCATCCGGCTTGGGCGGTTCAGTCCCCGTGTCAGTTGCGATGCCGCCGACATGGTGTTGCTGGAAGTACAGGGCAGTCTGCGATTGTTCGGCGGGCTGGAGCGACTCTGCAGCGATGTGCGGGGCGTTCTGAGCGAGTCCGGATACACGACGCGGCTGGCGCTCGCGCCCACGCCGCTCGCAGCGGCATGGCTGGCCCGCGCTGGCGAGGGGAAGCCGGTTCTGGAGACCGCGCAATTATCGGGGCAGCTCGGCCGAGTGCCCCTGTCATGTCTCGACTGGCCGGAGCAGTTGCTCGCAACACTCGCAGGCATGGGGGTATATACGCTGTCCGATTGCCTGCGTTTACCGCGTGACGGTTTTGCCCGGCGTTTTGGTCAGCAACGTCTCGATATGCTTGATCGGGCGCTGGGCCGGCAGGCCGATCCGCGCCAGGCTTTTACCCCGCCGGCCTATTTTGCGGATACGCTCGAGTTTGATTTCGAGGTGCATACCGCATCTGCGCTGGCGCCCTGGGTCGGTTGTTTGCTGAGCCGGCTGCAGAGGTTTCTTCTGCCCCGGCAGTTGGCGGTGGAACGTGTCATTTTCGAAGTAGTACATGCCGATCATCCGCCAACGCGCCTGCCGCTGGGGCTGGCGAGCCCGAGTTGCGATGGTGCCTATATTGGCGGACTCATGGCGGTGATCCTGGAGCGTCTCGTACTGCCGGCGCCGGCCAATGCGCTGTGTTTGCGCAGCGGGACGCCACTACCGTTGCGCCAGGACAGTGCGGGTCTTTTCGATGCTGACCCTGATCAGCCGGCAGACCGGCGCGGATTACGCGAACTGGTCGGGCGATTACGGGTCCGGCTCGGAGACGCCGCGGTATACGGTACGCACCTGGTCGCCGAGCATCGCCCCGAAGTGGCATGGCGGCGGGGCGGGGCCAGCGGCGATGTCGTGTCCCCGGTCCCGGCTATGCGTCCTGCGTGGATGCTGGATGTGCCGAGAGCGCTTGAGATCGTGCGGGAACGACCCTGGTATTGCGGCCGCCTGCAGATCGAGAGCGGGCCCGAGCGTATCGAAACCGGATGGTGGGATGATGCCCCGGTAAGCCGGGATTACTACATAGCAGTCAATCCCGATGGCGCCCGGCTGTGGATTTATCGTGAACGCCGTAAAACGCCGCGCTGGTTTCTGCACGGAGTTTTCGGCTGATGCAACCCGGTTATGCGGAGCTGCATGCGCTCAGTAATTTCACGTTCCTGCGTGGCGCTTCGCACCCGGAGGAACTCGTAACAACCGCTGCGGCATTCGGTTATCGTGCGCTGGCGCTGACCGACGAATGCTCAATGGCCGGAATCGTGCGCGCACACAGCGCAGCCCGCTCACTCGATTTACAGTTGATCGCCGGTAGCGAACTGCGACTGACCGATGCCACCAGGCTGGTGGTGCTGGCAACGAGCCGGCAGGGCTATGCCGAACTTTGCCACCTGATTACGTTGGGACGCCGTGCCGCGGAGAAAGGCGAATATACGCTGTGCCGTGACGATTTCGCCACCGGTTTACCGCATTGCCTGGTGTTGTGGCTGCCGGGCGCGCAGCCTGATACGCAGACCGGCGCGTGGGTGGCGGAGCAGTTCCCGGGACGCAGCTGGCTTGCTGTCGAACTTCTGGCGGGCGGGCGCGATTGCATCGACCGCCGGATACTCGACAGTCTCGGCCGGCGTCTCGGTCTGCCGCGTGTCGCCGCGGGCGATGTTCACATGCATCGGCGTTCTCGCCGTGCCTTGCAGGACACGCTGACCGCGATACGCTTGAAAACGACTCTGGACGGTGCCGGTTTCGCGCTATATCCAAATGGTGAGCGCCATTTGCGCGCGCGCCGCCGGCTCGCGCTTCTGTATCCGCGGGAGATGCTTGACGAGACGCTGCATATTGCCGAACGCTGCGACTTTTCCCTCGATGAATTGCGCTATGAATATCCGCGTGAGCTGGTTCCTGAAGGACATACACCCGCTGCTCATCTGCGTCGCCTGACCGAGGAGGGCATGCGCAGGCGCTGGCCGAATGGGGCCACGGATAAGGTAAAGCGCATGATCCGGCACGAGCTGGGGTTGATCAGTGAACTCGCCTATGAGCCGTATTTTCTGACGGTATACGACCTGGTCCGGTTTGCGCGCAAACATCGCATTCTTTGCCAGGGGCGAGGCTCGGCCGCCAACTCGGCTGTTTGTTTCTGCCTGGGTATCACCGAGGTTGACCCTGCCCGCATGGCGACTCTTTTCGAACGATTTATCTCGCGTGAACGTAATGAACCGCCCGATATCGATGTCGATTTCGAGCATGAAAGACGCGAAGAGGTGATCCAGTACATCTACCGCAAATATGGCCGCGAGCGGGTCGCGCTGACGGCGACCGTGACAACTTACCGCGCCAGGAGCGCGGTGCGTGATGTCGGTAAGGCGCTTGGGCTCGATCCGTTGCAGATCGACAGGCTGGCACGGGCGATGCGCTGGATCTCCGATACCGATGTCGACGAACAGCGCATCCGCGAGGCGGGTTTCAGTCCTGACACACCGGTTATCGCGCGCCTGCTCAGGCTGGTGCGTGAGCTGATAGGCTTTCCGCGTCACCTATCCCAGCATGTCGGTGGATTCGTGTTTTCGGCGGGGCCTCTGTATGAGCTGGTGCCGATAGAAAATGCCGCGATGCCCGAGCGTACCGTTATCCAGTGGGACAAGGACGATCTGGATGAGCTGGGTCTGCTGAAGGTCGACGTGCTGGGCCTCGGTATGTTGTCAGCGATTCGCCGCAGCTTTGACCTGATAGCGTCGTATCGGGGAAAGCGCTGGAGCCTGGCCACGGTGCCGGCCGAGGATCCGGCTGTTTACGACATGATCGGCCGTGCCGATACCGTTGGGGTATTCCAGATTGAGTCGCGTGCGCAGATGGCGATGCTGCCGCGTCTGAAGCCTCGTTGCTATTACGACCTGGTCATCGAGGTGGCAATCATTCGGCCCGGACCGATACAGGGCGATATGGTCCATCCCTATTTGCAACGCCGCAATGGTGAAGAACCGGTGACTTATCCCAGCCCGGACGTCGAGGATGTGCTGGCGCGCACGCTGGGTGTGCCGATCTTCCAGGAGCAGGTCATGCAGCTTGCCATTGTGGCGGCCGGATTCAGTGCCGGTGAAGCGGATCAGCTGCGTCGGGCGATGGCCGCATGGCGCCGCCGCGGCAGTCTCGGACCGTTCGAAGACAGGCTGATCAGCGGCATGGCGGAGCGTGGTTACAGCGAAAGCTTCGCACGGCAGATATTCAACCAGATACAGGGTTTTGGCGAATACGGATTTCCGGAATCGCACTCGGCGAGCTTTGCCCTGCTCGTCTATGTGTCGTCATGGCTCAAATGCCACGAGCCCGCTGCGTTTACCTGCGCGCTGATAAACAGCCAGCCGATGGGTTTCTATGCGCCGGCGCAACTGGTCCAGGACGCGCGGCGGCACGGAGTCGAGGTGCGTCCCGCGGATGTCTGCAGCAGCGACCACGACTGTACACTCGAAGCCTCGTTGCAGACGCAGCCGGCGATACGTCTGGGTCTGCGCATGGTCAAAGGACTATCTGCGGACAGCGCCCGGCGGATTGCAACGGCACGCTCGTACCGGGCATTTGCCAGTATGCAGGACCTGGTGGAACGGGCCGGGCTGGAACGCAGGGATCTGAATGCGCTGGCCGCAGCCGATGCCTTGCGTGAACTGGCGGGGCATCGCCATCGTGCCAGGTGGGAGGTGCTGGGGGTGGAGCCGCCGACACCTTTGCTGCCGCAGCCGCGTATTGCCGAGGCCGAGCCGATGTTGCGTGTGGCAACTGAAGGCGAGGATATTGCCGCCGATTACAATCACCTTGGCCTGTCCCTGCGGAGACATCCTCTGGCCTTGCTGCGTGCGTTTCTGCGTGAGAAAGGGATGTCGACGGCGCAGGAATTGCGCGCGCTTGGCGACGGCGAGTGGGTCATTACTGCCGGAGTGGTCATTACCAAACAACGCCCGGGCAGCGCCAAGGGAGTAACGTTCGTTACGCTCGAGGACGAAACCGGTCATGTGAATGTCATTGTCTGGCGCAAGCTTGCCGAGCGGCAACGAAAAACTCTGTTGGGAGCAAGGTTGATGGGGGTGCGCGGCAAGTTGCAACGCCAGGGGGAGGTGCTGCATCTGGTCGCGCAACGTTTGGAAGATCATACGAATTTGTTGGGAAAACTTGTTACCCGGTCACGAGATTTTCATTGATCTGCAGAGCTGCGGGCGCGAATGCAATGATGGAGCATCAGAGCTGTCAGGCCGGGTGATCGCGCCGGGGCTCAGTCAAGCTGGAACTGCCTGAAATCATCGCCGTCGTCGAAGTCGTCGAAAACATCACGCATGTCCTGCTGTGAGCGCTTGTCTTCCATGTAAGCTTCGAGCCGTTGTCGCGCAGTCATGCTGCCGTTGCCGGACGGCCCCTTTACGACGACTGGCTCGACCTCGACCGAGTCATCGTCGTCGACATCCAGATCGTCATCGTCGGAAAGATCGATGTCATCATCGTCAAAGCTGTCTACCGTGGGTTCCTCGCTCATTTCCCTTCACCCTGCGCACGAGAATTCAGACTCCTTCATCGCGTATATAAGGCGAATTCGTTTCGAGCGCAAGCATCATAAAACTGCAACATGCGAGATCGCGAAAATCGTGGGGGACGGATCGACCGTGTAATCGGCCCGCAGCCTGAGCTGCGCTAACCGACCAGCTGGTTGAGCTCGAACAGCGGAAGCAGCATCGACACGACGATGGCCAGCACCACCACGCCCATGAGTACGATCAGCGCCGGCTCCAGAATCGCCAGCAATGCCGAGATGATGCCGTCGAGTTCGCGTTCCTGGTTGGTCGCCGCACGATTCAACATCGTCTCGAGCTGGCCGCTGGTCTCACCGCTCGAGATCAGGTGCAGGGTCATCGGCGGGAAAAGCCCGCTTTTAGCCAGGGATTTTCCGATTGCGCCGCCTTCGCGGACTCGCGCCGCCGCCTCGCTAACCGCCTCCCGCATTGGGATGTTACTGACTACCGCACCTGAAATGCGAAAGCTCTCGAGTACCGGGACCCCGCTGCCGGCGAGGATGCTGAGTGTCCTTGTGAATCGGGCTGTATTGACGCCTTGCACCAGGCGACCAATCACCGGTATCCGCAGCAGGAATCTGTGATATTTGCGGCGCGCGTCTTCGCGTTGCAGCAAGGCACGAATTCCAAAAAACAATGCGATGACAATTGCCAGCAACAACCACCAGTAATCGCGCATGAAATCGCTGACCGAGATCAGGATTCGCGTCGGCGTGGGCAGCAGATTGCCAGTATTTTCGAATACGCTGACGACCTTGGGTACGACGAAAGCGAGCAGAAAAGAGACGATCGTAATTGCCAGGGTGGTCAGAACGATCGGGTAGATCATCGCACTCGATACTTTCTGCCGCAGCACCTGGCGGCCCTCGGTAAAATCGGCGAGCCGCTCCAGCACTGCATCGAGATGCCCCGACTGCTCGCCGGCGGCGACGGTTGCCTGGTAGATCTCAGGGAAAGCCTGCGGGAACTCTGCGAGGCCGTCGGCAAGGGCATGGCCCTCCATGACCTTGGCACGCACGCCGAGAATGATGCTTTTCAGGCGCGGCTTGTCGTGCTGTTCGGATATTGCCAGCAACGCTTCTTCCAGCGGCAGTCCCGACTGGACCAGCGTCGCGAGCTGGCGGGTCAACAGAGCCAGGTCCGCTGCACCGAGACCACGGCGCAAATGCAGCTGGCCGCCGCGCCGTGCCTCCGTCTTAACAACTTCGCTGACTTCTATAGGAAGCAGCTTTTTCTCGCGCAGCAGTTGCCGTACCTGCTTTGCGGTATCGCCCTCGAGCACGCCTTTGCGCTCGCGTCCGCGCGTGTCGACGGCCGTGTACTCGAACGCCCCCATTAGTCGGCACGCGATACGCGCAAGACTTCTTCGACCGTCGTAACCCCCTCTAGAACCTTGCGGCAACCATCGTCACGCAGACTCGGGCTGCAGGTTCGGGCATGCCGTTCCATCTCGTGCTCACTGGCGCCGTCATGGATCATCGTGCGCAGGGTGTCGTCGATGGTGACCAGCTCGTAAATTCCGCTGCGGCCGCGATATCCACCACCGCTGCTGGCAACCTCGCGGCGTGGACGGTACAAGGTCGGCGGATCGGATGGATCGCGCTTGAGCAGCTGACACTCGTACTCGCTGGCGCTATAGGCTTCCTTGTCATCCGGCGAGAGCATCCGGACCAGGCGTTGCGACAGAACCCCGATCACACTCGATGACAACAGGAATGGCTCGACACCCATGTCACGCAAGCGGGTGACCGCACCCACCGCGGTGTTGGTGTGAAGGGTCGACAGCACAAGGTGCCCGGTCAGACTGGCCTGAATCGCGATTTCCGCGGTCTCGAGGTCGCGGATTTCGCCGACCATGACCACATCCGGATCCTGGCGCAGGATCGCACGCAGTCCACGCGCAAATGTCATGTCAACCTTGGTGTTGACCTGGGTCTGGCCGATGCCGTCGATGTGATATTCGATCGGGTCCTCGACGGTCATGATATTGCGGCTGTTGTCGTTGATACGCCCAAGCGCGGCATACAGTGTCGTGGTCTTGCCCGAGCCGGTAGGTCCGGTGACAAGGATAATGCCGTGCGGGCGATGAATCAGGTCGTCGATAGTATTGCGGGCCGGTTCCGCCATGCCGAGATGCTCGAGTTCGAGGCGCCCGGCCTGTTTGTCCAGAAGACGCAATACCACGCGCTCGCCATACCCGGACGGGATTGTCGAGACGCGGACGTCGACCGCACGACCGGCGATTCGCAACGAGATGCGACCGTCCTGGGGCAGGCGTTTCTCGGCGATGTCCATACGGGACATCACCTTTACCCGCGACACGACGAGTGGTGCAACGGCGCGCCGCGTCTGCAGGACCTCGCGCAAAATGCCATCGACCCGGAATCGCACTACAAGGCGGTTCTCGTAGGGTTCGATGTGAATGTCCGACGCATTCTCTTTCACCGCCTGCGTCAGGACCGCATTGATGAGTCGAATAATCGGCGCGTCGTCGTCGCTCTCGAGCAGATCCGACGGTTCCGGCAGAGACTGCGCAACGCTGAACAGATCGGTCTCGCCCTCGAGCCCCTCCATCGCCTGCATGGTCTCGCTGGAGCCCGCCTCGTAGGTAAGCTGCAGCGCGGCATCGAACTCCTCCTGGCTGACGCGTTGCAGCTTCAGCGGCACGCCGGCGAAACGGCGAACCTCCGCGAGGATCAGGAGATCGAGATCGGGTCGGCAGACGGCGATCGCTTCGGAATCATCGGTTTCCTGCAGCAAAATGCCGTGGCGTTTGGCAAACGTAAACGGCAGACGACGCGCCGGTTGCGCGTCTTCGATGGTCGGAGCCGCGGTCAATTCGTCCAGCGAATCAGTCGTTTCCGTCAGAGCCATCGCTGTCCGTCTCGCTTCTGTCGCCGTCGCTGGGATCCGGGACCAGTCCCGGTGTCAGCGGCTCGGAATAAATTACAGAGAAATCGACCTCGGGAAGTTCGAGTGCATCGTAGCCTTTCATGCGCCCGATTTCCTTGAGCTTGCTCTTGTCCTGCGCTTCGCGCATGTAGTTGTATTTTGCTTCGGTGGCCCGCGCATAGTCCTGCCCGCTACGGATGATCGTCGGGTGGATGAAAATCATCAGATTTTGACGGGTCCGGTCGGTCGAGCGCGAGCGGAACAATTCACCGATAATCGGCACGTCGCCCGCAATCGGCACGCGCTCATACCCCTCGGAAATATTGTCCTGGATCAGGCCGCCCAGCACGACGATGCCTCCGTCCTCGACCATGACCGTGGTCTTGATCGTGCGTTTATTGGTGATCAGGTCCGAGGCGCCACTAATCTGTGCGCTACGCGAAAGGTCCGAGGCTTCCTGGTCGATCTTGAGCATGATCGAACTGCCTTCGTTGATCTGCGGGGTGATCTTGAGTACGAGGCCGACATCCTTGCGCTGAATCGTCGTGAACGGATTTACCACACCGGCGGCCCCTCCCGCGCTGGTGAATTCACCGGTCCGGAACGGGACTTCCTGTGCGACCGTGATTTCCGCCTCTTCGTTGTCCAGCGTGACGATGGACGGCGTAGAGATAATGTTCGTATCCGAATCCGATGCCAGCGCGTTGAGGATCAGCGCGAAACTCGTGCCATCGTTCTGGATCGTGCCGCCGCCGGCGAATACCCCGCCGCCGGGAATCGCGCCCGCGGCACCCTCAGGGCTGTCCCCGAGCAGCGAGAAAATGAGGTTTGGCAAATCCACACCGGAATTGGTATACCGGGTAAAGCCGGCGCCATAATCGGGGTTGGCGACGGCCCAGCTCACGCCCAGGTTGGCCGCTTTTTCGGCCTGCATCGCCACCAGTATCGTTTCTACCGCAACCTGTTCACGGCGAATGTCGAGTTTGTCGACGATCGCCATCAGGCTGCGCATTGTCTTCGGTGGGGCGGTTACGATCAGGGCATTGGTCTGCTCCTCCGCCCACAGCACGATATTGTCGTCGCGGCGTTGTTGCGGGGTTTGCCCCTGTTGTCCCGGTGCGGCCGCGACGATGCCGGTGATCTGTTCGTTGAGTTTCGCCGCCAGATCCACGGCGCTGGCATAGCGCAGATAGCGTACCCGGGTATCGCCGCCTTCCTGCAAAGGCGTGTCCAGATGGGTAATCAGGGCGCGTAGACGAAGGCGTGTTCCCTGATCGCCGCTGACCAGTACGCTGTTGGTGCGCTCGTCGGCTACCAGTCCCACGCCGGCGACTTGTTGATCGCCGCCGCGATTACCCTGGTACAGCGACGAGATGATTCGGACAACCTCGGCTGCCGCAGCATGTTGTAGCGGGATGATGTCGACATCGGCATCGCCGCCGGCGCTGTCGATACGGCGGATAATGCTCGCCATGCGTGCCACGTTGGCTGATCGGTCGGAAATTATCAGCATATTGGAATCGGGGTGGGCTGCCAGATGACCGTACTGCGGAATTAGCGGCCGCAATATCGGCACCAACTGCGCGGCGTTTACGTTCTGAACCTGGACCACCTGGGTAACAATTTCGTCACCGGCGGCTGGCAAGGAGCCGGGAAGATCGATGGCGGGCATTTGCCGGGCATTCGCGTCCGGCATGATCTTGATGATGTCGCCAGAAGAGACCGCAACAAATCCGTACACCTGGAGAATCGACAGGAACGCCTCGTAAAACGCATCCGCTGACAGCGGCGTCGACGAAATCATCGTGACCTGCGCCTTGACCCGCGGATCGACGATGAAGTTCTTCCCGGTCAACGCGCTGACCGCTTCGATGACCTGCCCGATATCCGCATTCTTGTAATTGGGCGTGATCGCTGCGTTTTGCCCGTTGGCGATTGTCGCAAATACAAAAAGCGGCATTACCAGAAGCAAAAACCGAAATCTTGTAATTTTTGTTTTCGCAGTGCTGCCTGTCGGCATGCTCCGAACTCCTCAGTTACGACGCCGGACGTGTCTCCGCCGCGGCGTTCTGAAATGCCTATTCGTCCCCAAGTTCTGACGTGTCCAGTACCAGAACTTCGGGCTGTCCATTGCGCTCGACGGTCACCGACACTGAGGTCGCCTCGCCCAGGGAGCGGAAAATCTCCATGCCCTTGGTCGGGTCATCCAGCGCAACGCCGTTGATCTCAGTGATCAGGTCGCCCGGGCGCAGACCAAGTTGCGAGAAGGCCTGGCGTTGCCGGCCCGGGTAAACACGGTAGCCGCGCTGCTTCCCGTCGGCAAAAACCGGTTGTGGGCGAATCACCTCCGTCAGCGAAGCGGCGTTCTGGTCGATCAGTTGCCTGACCGACGTGCCGGTCCGCGCCTGCGCGGACGGACTGGCGCGTGGCTGAATTGCCTGCACCTGGCCTTCGCCGAGTTCCTTGGGCAAACGCAGGGCTTCGATTTTGCCACCGCGATCGAGCAGTACGCGATCCGGGTAAACCGAATGAAGTTTGGTTCCGGTGCGTATTACGTCGCCCACGGCGAAAACCTTGGTGGCAGAGCCGCGTTCGCTGATGATGGCGAGCGACTCATTGGCGTCGAAAGCGCTGAGCGTGCCGCTCAGGGTCAGGTTCAGGTTGGTATCCGGAGCATCCACCGGGTCGGGCGGTGGCGGCGGCGCTTCGCGGGTCGCTTCGCCAAAAAGATGCGCATCGACCGCTTCGCGCAGTTCCGCGCGCAGATCGCCGTCATTCGCTGCGGCATTTACCGCCGCTGCCGGCGGGATTGTCGTATCGGGGACCGGCTGAGGCACGAACGACCACGTCAGGCGGGCAAGTTGCCATGCAATGATTATGACGAGCAGAACACTGACCCAGAAAGGCAGTGAGCGATTGGTTCCAGCCGCAATTTGCTCCGGTGTCAGGTTTTTTAGTTCGCCAAAACGGGCTGACAGACTCATCTGCGGGTGCTCGGGGTCATTGGGTTGTGGGCGGATAACATAATTTTGATTTCGGTCAATGATACGGGTAGCCGCCCAGCGCTCTCAAGCTATCTTGACACTTTATAGTGCACAATGGTTGCCGATTTTTCATAAACTTACGCCGGCAGTTTCACAATAACTCGCAAGGCAAGCCCCGTTTACAGGAATCGATTTTGCGACCACGCCTGATTATTCGATCTCTCATCAGTCTGTTGGTTCTGCTGCCGCTGCTGATGCACGTGCGCGGAGACCTGCATCAGGGCTGGCTCGAGCGGCTTGAACTGGCGAGCTACGACGTTCGAACCTGGCTCACGATGCCGCGGACCATGGACGACCGAATCGTGATTGTCGACGTCGATGAGCGCAGCCTGCTGAGCCAGGGGCAGTGGCCGTGGTCGCGGGACACGCTGGCGGCGCTGGTGGACCGGCTTTTCGAGCAGTATCAGGTATCGCTGCTCGGCTTCGACATGGTTTTCGCTGAACCAGACGCCAGTACCGGGCTGGGCACTCTGCAGGCCTGGGCAGAGGGGCCACTGGCGGGCGACCCGCTGTTTCTGGAGACGCTGGAGCAGAATCGCCCGTTGCTCGACTTTGACGGTATTTTCGCGCGCTCACTGGCGGACCGGCCGATCGTTCTTGGCTACATTTTCCGCCGCGAGGGCGACCCCGGAGCGCAAATCAAGTTAGGTGCGCTGCCGCCGCCGGTCATACCAGCGGCTCGCAACGATACGACCATCCCGTTTCATGAGGCACAGGGGTACACCGCGAATCTGCCGCAATTCCAGCGCAATGCGCCGGCAGCCGGGTTTTTCGAGAACCCGACCGTCGATCCCGACGGGGTGTACCGGCGCCTGCCGATGTTGCAGGTGCACCGTGGCGGGCTGTATCCGTCGCTCGGGTTGGCGGTGTCGCAGATGGCGCTGGCCAACCCCTCGATTGACTTCGAGTTTTTCTCGGGCTCCGACGGGCCGCGTGACGGACTGGACCTCGAGGGCCTTCGGCTGGGATCTCTGCGGATACCGTTGGGCGCGCGAGCCACGATGTACGTGCCGTACCGGGGCGCGCAGGGCAGTTTCCCGTACGTATCGGCGACCGATGTTCTCGATGGTACGGCCGCAAATTATCCGCTGCAGAATGCGATCGTGTTGCTCGGAACGAGCGCACCAGGGCTCAATGATCTCCGTAGCACCCCCGTTGGCGAGCGGTTTAATGGGGTCGAGATTCACGCCAATGTGATTTCGGCGATTCTGGATGACCGGCTGAAGGCCCAGCCGCATTACTTTCGCGGCCTCGAACTGATTCTGCTGGTTGCGCTCGCGATCGGCCTGACCCTCCTGCTGAGCCTGGCGCCGGTCGGCATTGGTATGTTCGGGTGTCTGGTCGTTCTGGCTGGCCTCTTTGTCGCGAACGTATGGGCTTTTGCGCGCGGCTGGGTGGTGCCCCTGGCAGCCTCCGAGGTGCTGGTGGCCGGGCTGTTCGTGACTCACACCGCCTACGGCTATTTCGTGGAGTCGCGCGGCCGGCGCGCATTGTCGGCGCTTTTCGGTCAGTACGTCCCGCCTGAGCTCGTGCGCGAAATGGCTTCCAACCCGCGCCGCTTCGGCATGCAGGCGGTGAGCCGCGACATGACGGTGCTATTTGCCGATGTGCGCGGTTTTACCGGTATCGCCGAGGATCTCGAGCCGCCGGAGCTGAGTCTCCTGATGAACGAGTTTCTGACCGTGATGACTCGCGTCATTCATCGCCATCGCGGTACGATCGACAAATACATGGGCGATGCGGTCATGGCGTTTTGGGGCGCGCCAGTGCCGGATCCGGAACACGCGCGCAACGCGCTGCGCGCGGCTTTCGAAATGAACGGTGCCATGCAGTCGCTGCTGCCACGGTTCAGGAAGCAGGGCTGGCCGGAACTCGGCGTCGGGATCGGCCTCAACTCAGGACAGATGCGGGTCGGCAACATGGGTTCGGAATTCCGCATCGCCTACACGGTGCTTGGCGATGCGGTGAACCTCGGCGCGCGGATCGAGAGCCTGACCCGTGAATACGGGGTGACCGTGGCGGTGGGGCAGCAGACCCGTGAGGCGCTGCCCGATATCGGTTTTCTCGAGTTGGATATCGTCCGGGTTCGCGGCAAGGATCGTCCGGTGGCGATATACGAACCACTTGGGCCGCAGGCCGAGCTTGATAACGAAACTCTGGCGATGTGCAAACGCCACGAGCGGGCGCTGCAGCTCTACCGAACAAAGGAATGGGATGACGCGGAACGGGAATTCTATTTATTGCACCAGAGTTACCCCGAACGGCGCATTTTTCGCGTCTATCTGGACCGAATCGCTCATTGCCGCAACGAGCCGCCCGGCGCCGACTGGGATGGCGTATTCACCCAGCGCGTCAAGTAAAATCTGATGCTTGTCAAACCGGGTGTCAGCCCTTATATATGATGCCTCGGGTAGACTCGGCCCGCACATCGGCGACGCGCCGCAGCATGGCCCCGACTACCCCTTTTCTGTTAAAGATACGTTTACGGACAGGCGCAAGCAGTCATAACCGATGACCGAAGAGCAGCATAAAGCCAACCACGATCTCGCGGTCGAGGAGGCACGTCCGAAGCTGAAGCGCCCGCCGTTGTACCAGGTCGTGCTACTCAACGACGACTTCACGCCGATGGAATTTGTGGTGGAGGTGCTGGAAAAGGTGTTTGGCATGGATCGCACGAGGGCAACCCGCATCATGCTCGAGGTGCACACCCGCGGTAAGGGCGTGTGCGGTATTTACACGTATGAAATTGCCGAAACGAAAGTGGCGCAGGTCAACAGTTACTCGCGCCAGCATCAGCACCCGCTGCTTTGCACGATGGAGGAGTCATGAGCATGCTCAGCCCGGAACTGGAATTCTGTCTCAACGATGCGTTCCAGGGCGCCCGCGACCAACGCCACGAATTTATCACCGTGGAGCATCTGTTGCTGGCGTTGACGGATGTGCCGAAAGTGATCGAGATCTTGCGCTCATGTGGCTGCGATCTCGAACGTCTGCGCCGCGATCTTGCCAAATTTATCGATGAGCAGACACCGCGTCTTGACGAGGAGTCCGATCAGGAAGTTCAGCCAACACTCGGTTTTCAGCGCGTCCTGCAACGTGCCGTTTTCCACGTCCAGTCAAGTGGTAAGAAAGAAGTAACGGCAGCGAACGTCCTGGTTGCAATATTCAGCGAAAAGCAGTCGCATGCGCTGTATCTGCTGAGTTCGCAGGATGTGGCGCGGCTGGATATCGTTAATTTCATATCGCACGGACTATCGAAGATCGGCGAAAGCAGCAGCTCCGGCAACGAAACCCAGGAATCCGGTAGCGAGGGTGAAGGTAGTCCGCTGCAGCAGTTCGCGACCAACCTCAACAAACTCGCAAACGAAGGACGAATCGACCCGTTGATCGGGCGTGAGACCGAGGTCGAGAGGACGATCGAAATTTTGTGCCGCCGGCGCAAGAACAACCCGCTTTACGTCGGCGACGCCGGTGTAGGCAAAACCGCGTTGGCCGAGGGCCTGGCGCGCAAGATCGTCGAGGGCGAAGTGCCGGCCCTGCTGTCGGATTGCACGATCTATGCGCTGGACATGGGTACTTTGCTGGCGGGCACCAAATACCGTGGCGATTTCGAGAAACGCCTCAAGGGAGTCCTGGCCGAGATTCGCAACGATCCCGGCGCGGTTCTGTTTATCGACGAAATTCACACCGTTATCGGCGCCGGTGCGGCGTCCGGTGGCGTTATGGATGCGTCGAATTTGATCAAGCCGGCACTGGCCAGCGGCGAGTTGCGCTGCATCGGTTCGACCACATACGAGGAATACCGCGGAATTTTCGAGAAGGACCATGCGCTGGCGCGGCGTTTCCAGAAAATCGAAGTGGCCGAGCCGTCGGTACCGGAAACGGTCGAGATTCTGAAGGGTTTGCGTTCGCGTTTCGAGGAGCACCACGGCATCGAATACAGCGACGCAGCGCTGACGGCTGCTGCGGATCTCGCGTCAAAACACATCAACGACCGGCGTTTGCCTGACAAGGCCATCGACGTGATCGATGAGGCGGGTGCCAACCTGCGGCTGAGCGGAAAGGGCACTGTGGTCGATGTCCCGCATGTCGAGGCCATTGTGGCGAAAATGGCGCGTATCCCGCCGAAAAGTGTCTCCGTTTCCGATCGCGATGTGCTGCGAACCCTCGAGCGCGATATGAAGCTGGTGATTTTTGGTCAGGATCGTGCCATTCGCGAACTGGCCTCCGCGATCAAGATGTCGCGCTCTGGTCTCGGCGAAGAAGAACGCCCGGTTGGCTGTTTCCTGTTTGCCGGACCTACGGGCGTCGGCAAGACCGAGGTGACACGACAACTTGCGCACGCGCTCGGTATCGAGCTTGTTCGGTTCGATATGTCGGAATACATGGAGCGCCACACGGTGTCCCGCCTGATCGGCGCGCCGCCGGGTTATGTGGGTTACGACCAGGGTGGGCTGCTGACCGAGGCGATCAACAAGAATCCACACTCGGTTTTACTGCTCGATGAAATCGAAAAGGCCCATCCGGAGGTCTTCAACCTGTTGTTGCAAGTGATGGACCACGGGACCCTCACCGACAACAATGGGCGGAAGACCGATTTCCGCAACGTGGTTCTGGTGATGACGACGAATGCGGGGGCGCAGGAGATGAGCCGCCCATCCATCGGATTTACCGATCAGGATCATGCCAGCGACGGTATGGAAGCGATTCGCAAAATGTTCGCGCCGGAGTTTCGTAATCGCCTCGATGCGATTATCCAGTTCGATTCTCTCGAGATGGAGACGATCGTTCGGGTGGTTGACAAGCTGGTCGTGGAGCTCGAAGCCCAGCTGGAAGAGAAGAACGTAACGATCGCGCTCGACGACGATGCGCGGCAGTGGATCGCCGAGCGCGGCTACGATCCTAAAATGGGGGCGCGGCCGATGGCGCGGGTCATTCGTGAACATATTCGCCGGCCGCTCGCCGAAGAACTGCTATTTGGAAGTCTTACCGGCGGTGGTCATGTGACCGTGCGGGTGGACAAGAACGACGAACTCGAGCTGGTCGCGCAGTCGCTGATCGAATCGGAAACGGTCGACTAGAAAGGAGGGCACGCGCGGCTGAGTGCCGTCAGCGGCCGCGGTAGACGATTCGGCCCTTGGTCAGGTCGTAAGGGGTCAGTTCTACCTTGACGCTGTCGCCGGTCAGAATCCGAATATAGTGCTTGCGCATCTTGCCGGAAATATGAGCGGTGACAATATGCCCGTTCTCCAGTTCGACCCGAAACGTCGTATTGGGGAGGGTTTCGACAACCGTCCCCTCCATCGTTATAGCTTCTTCTTTGGCCATTGAGCCCGTCTAAACTCCATACGCGAACGCGGGCGCATTGTGCATACAGTCAGCGCGCAATGCAATGCCCGGCCACCGGCGCGCGCTCAACGGCGAGCGAATTCCGTCAGCAATTCGCTGCTTCCGATGCGCCATTCACGCCAGTTTCCGGGTTCAGGAGCAAGCTCGGTCGCAACTTCGAGAACCTGCACGAAGCGGCTCCGCGGCATGTACGAGCAGCCGAGAGTTTCCAGATGTGGTGAGCCAACCTGACAGTCGATCAAGGCAAAATTGCGGCTTTCCAGTGCGAGCGCCAGTGCCGCCAGCGCCAATTTCGAGGCATCGGCGACATGACTGAACATGGATTCAGCAAAAAAAACCGCGCCTATTGCCAACCCGTAGACCCCGCCCACCAGCTTATCGCCGTGCCAGATTTCGACACTGTGTCCATGCCCGAGTTCGTGCAGGTCCGTGTAGGCCCGGGCCATCTCGGCGGTAATCCAGGTGCCGCTGCCGCTGCGCCGAGGACCGGCACAGTGCCGTATGACTTCGCTGAAACAACGGTCGAAACTGATTCCGAGGTCCAGTTGCCGCAGCCGTCGCCGCGCCCGGCGGCTGAGGTGAAGGTCGCCCGGGACCAGTACTGCGCGCGGGTCGGGTGACCACCAGAGTATGGGTTGTCCGGCCTCGTACCATGGAAAAATGCCCTGCCTGTACGCGGCCAGCAGCCGTGCACTGGACAGGTCGCCGCCGACCGCCAGCAATCCGTCCGGTTCGCGCAGAGCGGTTTCAACAGGCGGGAACAGCGAGGGATTTGTGCCAAGCCAGGGGATCATTGCGACTGATTTGGTTCATCGGGTGAGGCGTTTTTGAACGGCAATGCGGCGCGTGCAGCCTCGATGTAACGATCGACATGCCGCTCCTCCTGCTTGAGCAGCCCGGACAGCGCGTGATGAAAGCGAGAATCGCCAAGGCGGTGCATCGACCAGGTAGCGCTCGGTTCGAAACCGCGGCTGATCTTGTGTTCGCCCTGGGTACCTGGCTCGAACAGATCGTAGCCGTTCTCGATGCAGATCTCGATGCCCTGGTAGTAGCAGGTTTCGAAATGGAGCGCATCGTAGTAATCGGTGCATCCCCAGTAGCGACCGTAGAGCTGTCCGGCGCCGGCGAAAAAGATCGCTGCTGCAACCATGTCGCTGCCGTTGCGGGCGATTACTGCCAGCACGGCATCGGCCATGGTTTGGCCTATCTCCTCGAAGAATTCGAGCGTGAGATACGGTTGCCGGCCACGGCGCAGGAAAGTGAGCGCGTGGAGTTCATGCAGGCGCTTCCAGTCCCGGGTCGTAATGTCGCCGCCCCAGCGCCGCTCGAGGGTGATGCCTGTCTCGCCCACCTTGCGCCGTTCACGCCGGGTGTTCTTGCGTTTCTTGCTCGAAAAACTTGCGAGGAAATCGTCGAAATCGGCGTAGCCGCGATTGCGCCAGTGGAACTGGCAATCCTTGCGTCGCAGCATTCCGGCTGCCTCGAATGTCTCCAATTCACCGATGGCGGGAAGAGTACGTGCAGCGACGAGTAGCCGTGGTCATGCGCAAGCTCCATAGCAGCGTTGCTGAGTTCGGCGCGGACGGAGTCGTTTTCCGGCCGTACCAGGATCCGTGGGCCGGTCACCGGCGAGAAACGGGACCGCGCAAACCAGTTTCGGGTAGTAGTGGAGGCCGGCCTGCTGGTAGGCGCGCGCCCATGACCAGTCGAATACGAACTCGCCCCACGAATCGTCTTTCTCGTACAACGGCATCGCGGCGACGATGCGACCGTCGTGTTTCGCAATCAGGTGACACGGACGCCAGCCGGTGCCGGGGCCGACACAGGCGTTGCGCTCAAGGGCTGCGAGAAATTCATGGCGTACGAACGGGTTGTCGCCGCCTGCGACGGCGTTCCACTCCGCCGCGGACACCTGTTCTACCCGTTCCAGGGTTGCGGTTTCCATGCGCCGGTCAACAGACCCGAAGCTCGTGCGGGCTAGTCAGTCGTCACCCGCCTGCATTTCGAAAAAACGATCAGCGTCGAGCGCTGCCATGCAGCCCGTGCCAGCAGAGGTAATCGCCTGCCGGTAGACATGATCGGCCACATCGCCGGCGGCGAACACACCGGGCACGCTGGTGGCGGTGGCGTTGCCATCGTTGCCTGCAGCTCACCCGAATATAGCCACCGCGGAGTTCGAGCTGATCCTGCAAATAACGCTGTATTGGGAATGTGCCCGATGGCAATGAATACGCCGCTGAGGTCGATCTGCGTTTCCGTATTTTCGGCCTTGGTGCTTGTCACGCGCATTCCGGTGACACCCTGCTCATCGCCGATGACCTCGGCCAGTACGTGATCCCACAGGATCGTGACTTTCCCGGTCTCGACTTTCTCGAACAGGCGCTCCTGGAGGATTTTTTCGGCGCGTAATTTATCCCGTCGATGGACCAGCGTCACATGCTCGGCGATATTGCTGAGATAAAGCGCTTCTTCCACCGCGGTATTGCCGCCGCCGATCACCGCTACGCGTTGGGCGCGGTAGAAGAACCCGTCGCAGGTCGCGCAGGCAGACACGCCGCGGCCCTTGTAGCGTTCCTCAGATTCGAGACCGAGGTATTGAGCACTGGAGCCGGTCGCGATGATCAGGGCATCGCAGGTGTAGGCGCCCTGATCTCCAACGAGCCTGAAGGGGCGTTGGCCGAGATCCGCTTCATGGATGTGATCGATCAGGATCTCGGTGCCGAAACGCTCGGCGTGACGGCGCATCCGTTCCATCAGGTCCGGACCCATCAACCCTTCGACGTCTCCCGGCCAGTTGTCGACTTCGGTCGTCGTCATAAGCTGTCCGCCCTGTTCGACGCCGGTGATTACCACGGGGTCGAGGTTTGCTCGCGCCGCGTACACCGCCGCGCTGTATCCTGCCGGCCCTGATCCTAGGATCAGCAGGCGGCAATGCCTGGGTTCGCTCATTTTGTCTCCGTCCAGTATGCTCGCTCGTCAGAATGCTCTGCACCGAATCGCGGTCGCGGAACGGGCTAAAATCCGGCTGCACAGTCTGCCTGAAACAAAGAGAAGTTGGCCAATTTTCGCCGGCGACACCCGAAGCGAGCCCGTCACGAGCCTGTCGAGTGCGCCGGGCAATCGCGGTAAGTGGCCGAAACATGTGCAGAGGTGCAGTGTTTTATTTTAATATGTTCAGATAGTTATGAATTCTTCCTTAGATACAGGGTTATATTTTGGCTGCATCGACTGAATCAGGACCCGCGCTGCTCGGCGTATCGGTAAGGCGCGCGCTGCGAGAGGCCGCGCTATGGGTGTTCGGGGGGCTTGCCCTGATGCTGCTCGCGGCCTTGTTGTCCTACAGCGCCGACGATGGCGGGTTTGTCTCAACCGGCGGTGACGGCGATATCCGCAACCTGATCGGACCGGTCGGGGCGTGGCTCGCGGATTTTCTGCTGGCGCTGTTTGGCCGCCCCGCCTACCTGTTCCCGCTGATGCTCGCCTATGCCGGCTGGCTGATGTTTCGGCCTCGCGCCGACGGGGAGACGCTGACCGGCAGCATGCTGGCGTTTCGCGGCACCGGTTTCGTGATCACGCTTGCAACGAGCTGCGGTCTCGCCACGCTGCATTTCGCGGCGGCCGGACTGCCGGAGACGGCGGGCGGCGTGCTGGGGCAACTCGTCGGCAACGGGCTGGCCAACGCGCTCAGTTTTCTCGGCGCAACGCTGCTGTTGCTGGCGTTATGGCTGGCCGGGGTGTCATTGTTCATCGGCATGTCCTGGCTTGCCGTGATGGATTACCTCGGCAAAGGCACGTTGTGGCTGGTTGGGCGTGGTTTGGACGCGCTACGTCAGGTGCGCGAAACGGTGATCTCGCGGCGGGCGAAAAAGGCGCGCGCAGAAGTCGTTGAAAAGGAGAAGAAACGTACGGCCAAGCGGAGCCGCCCCAGGATCGAACCGGTCATCGCATCGATCCAGACCAGCGAACGGGTCGAGAAAGAGCGCCAGGTGCCGTTGTTCGAGGCGCCGGAGAAGTCGGAACTGCCACCGCTCAATATCCTCGACGATCCACCCGAGAAAAAGGGCGGTTATTCCGAAGAGGCGCTGGAGGCAATGTCCCGCCTGGTGGAGTTGAAGCTGAAGGACTTCAATGTCGATGTCGAGGTCGTATCGGTCCATCCGGGTCCGGTAGTGACGCGGTTCGAGCTACAACCTGCCGCCGGGGTCAAGGTCAGCCAGATAAGCAATCTGTCGAAAGACATCGCACGGTCGCTATCGGCGATCAGCGTCAGGGTCGTCGAAGTGATCCCCGGCAAGTCCGTCGTCGGTCTGGAAATTCCCAATGAGGTCAGGGAACTGGTCACGCTTGGGGAAATTCTGCGTTCGCGCGAGTACGACAAGATGGCGTCGCCGCTGGCGTTGGCGCTGGGCAAGGATATCGGCGGGCTCTCGGTCGTGGCCGATCTGGCACGCATGCCGCATCTTCTGATCGCGGGCACAACCGGTTCCGGTAAGTCCGTCGCGATCAACGCGATGGTCCTGAGCCTGCTCTACAAGGCCACGCCGGAACACGTGCGGCTGATCATGATTGATCCGAAAATGCTTGAGCTGTCCGTCTATGAGGGTATTCCGCATCTGCTCGCGCCGGTCGTCACCGACATGAACGAGGCCGCCAACGCGCTGCGCTGGTGCGTGGCGGAGATGGAGCGGCGCTATCGCCTGATGGCCGCGCTCGGTGTGCGTAACATCGGCGGCTACAACCGCAAAGTGCGCGATGCCAATGACAAGGGCGAACCGATTCCCGATCCGTTATTCGTGCCGCCCGAAGTGCTCGATCTGGATACCGTGATCGAGCCGCCAATTCTTCAGCCGCTGCCGTTCGTCGTTGTAATAATCGATGAACTGGCCGACATGATGATGATCGTCGGCAAAAAGGTGGAGGAGCTGATCGCGCGCCTGGCGCAGAAAGCGCGTGCCTCTGGCATCCACATGATCGTAGCGACCCAGCGGCCATCGGTAGACGTCATCACCGGTCTGATCAAGGCGAACATTCCCACCCGAATCGCGTTCCAGGTCTCGGCAAAGGTCGACTCGCGGACCATTCTTGATCAGATCGGCGCGGAACATCTGTTGGGCCACGGCGACATGCTGTACCTGCCACCGGGCACGTCGTTGCCGGAACGGGTGCACGGTGCGTTTGTCTCCGATCAGGAAGTGCACCGGGTCGTTAAGCAACTGTTAAAGAACGGTCGCCCAGAATATATCGACGAGGTTCTTGAAGGGCCGGGCGTGCCGCTGCCAGGGCTGTCGCCGGCTGCCTCCGGAGAGCCGGCGAGCGTGGATGCCGAACAGGATCCGCTGTACGACGAGGCGGTGCGGATCGTGACCGAAACACGTAAGGCATCGATATCCGGGGTCCAGCGCCGGCTGAAGATTGGATACAACCGCGCTGCGCGGATGGTCGAGACGATGGAGGAGGCGGGTATCGTCGGATCGCTGCAGTCCAACGGTTCGCGTGAAGTTCTCGCACCGCCGCCGCCAGAGGATTGACGAACGGTTACTGTATGCATTCGATTGTGAAAAAAATGTCGTTGCTTGTGACTTTGCTGACTATGCTGCCGGGCATGGCTGCGGCGCAGGATATCGACCCGGAGCCCGGGTACGCACGGGTACGGGCGCTGACAACGGGGCTCGACTCGATGACTGCACAGTTCCATCAGCAATTGCTGGATGCGGACGGGCAGTTGATTCAGGAAGGGCGCGGCACGTTAAGTATCCAGCGCCCGGATCGCTTCCGCTGGCAGTACGCCGAACCCTACGAACAACTGGTTCTCGGTGACGGCGAGCGACTATGGTCCTACGACGCCGATCTGGAGCAGGCGGTGGTGCGCGGCTACGATGACGTACTGGAAGCGTCGCCTGCGATGTTGCTGAGCGGCGCGCGGGATGTCGCGGAACTCTACGAGGTCGCCGCGTTGCGCAATGAACAGGGCCTCGAGTGGGTCGTGCTAGCGCCGCGTGCGCGCGAAACCGACTTCAAGTTTCTCGGTCTTGGCTTCGCCGGAGACGAATTGCGGCGGATGGATCTGATTGACAGTCTCGATCAGCTGACCCGAATCGAGTTGTCCGAGGTGAAAAGAAACCCGCCGCTGGACAGCTCGGTATTTGCATTCGACCCGCCCGCCGGCGTCGACGTGATCGAGTCGACGGATCCCTGACGTGCTGCCATTGCGCTGGGGCGGTTGGTGGCTCGTGGGCGGCTGGATCCTGGTCCTCCTTGTAATCGTTCTCAGCGTGATACCTGGCGCTGCGGAGCTGCGCATGAGCCTGTCGGACAAGACCGGGCATATTCTGGCCTACCTGGTCCTGACGGTGTGGTTTGCCGGGGTGTATACGAGGGCCCGATATCCATGGATCGTGGTCGGTTTGATTCTTCTCGGTGGCGGGCTGGAAATGGTGCAAGGGCGGCTGCTTCACCGCAGCGCTGAGTTTGCCGATCTGATGGCAAATTGTATCGGCATCTCGGTGGGTATCGTCCTGTCGCTGATTTTCCTCGGTGGCTGGTGTCTGCGGATAGAGCGGCTGGTCGGAGCCGGCCGTAAATAGGCGGGCCGGGATATGGCAGACGATCGCGCACAGGGGAATCTGGATATCGGTTCCGGGGCTTCCGCCACAGCGAAAGCCGTTGCTTTCAGGCCGCTGGCGGATCGAATGCGTCCGCGCGGCATCGACGAGTTTTTCGGGCAGTCACATCTGCTCGGGGGCGGCAAGCCGCTGCGGCGAATGGTGGAAGAGGGCAGGCTGCATTCGGCGATCCTGTGGGGGCCGCCCGGGACCGGCAAAACGACCCTCGCGCGCCTGATCGCGGCGGCGGCCGACGCTCATTTTATTTCACTTTCTGCGGTGATGGCCGGAGTCAAGGATGTCAGGGCGGCGGTGGCCGAGGCGAACGACGTGCGCGATCAACGCGGCAAGGCGACGTTGTTGTTTCTGGATGAGGTGCACCGATTCAACAAATCGCAGCAGGACGCGTTCCTGCCGTATGTCGAGGATGGCACGCTGACGTTTATCGGCGCGACCACCGAGAATCCGTCATTCGAGCTTAACAACGCGCTGCTGTCGCGTGCGCGAGTCTATGTGCTGCGTTCGCTGGCGACGGATGTGCTACGCGACATCCTTTCTGCCGCGCTACAAAGCGTTGAGCGTGGCCTGGGCGGGGAGGTCCGGATTCGCGACGATCTTATCGATCGGATTGCGCAGGCGGCCGATGGTGACGCCCGGCGTTCGTTAAATCTGCTCGAGCTCGCGGCGGATCTCGCCGAGGATCGGGGTGATGGACGCGTCATTTCCGAGACCGTGGTCGCGGAGGTCGTGAGCGGGGGTTACCGCCGCTTCGACAAGCAGGGCGACGACTTTTATGACCAGATTTCGGCGCTGCACAAGGCGGTCCGGGGAACCGATCCCGATGCCGCTTTGTACTGGCTGTGCCGCATGCTCGATGGAGGTTGCGATCCTCGTTATGTGGTGCGCCGCGTCTTAAGAATGGCCAGCGAAGATATCGGCAATGCGGATCCGCGCGCACTCCGCATCAGTCTCGATGCCGCTGAGGTCTACGAACGTCTCGGCAGTCCCGAAGGCGAACTCGCGATAGCCCAGGCAGTCGTGTTCCTTGCCTGCGCGGCTAAGAGCAATGCGGTTTACACGGCTTTTGGCGCCGCGCAGTCGGACGCTGCCGAATTCGGCTCGCTGGGAGTGCCCATGCATTTGCGCAACGCGCCGACCCGGCTGATGAAAGAGCTTGGCCACGGCAAGGGTTATCGCTACGCGCACGACGAACCCGACGGCGTCGTCCATGGCGAGCAGTACTTCCCCGACGAGATGGGACCGCGTTCGTATTATCATCCCGTCGCCCGCGGACTCGAGACGAAAATTGGCGAAAAACTCGATGCATTGCGCCGCGATGTCAGGCAACGGGGTTCCGGCGAGGACCCGGACAGTCGATAATCGGTCCTTGCCGATCAACCAGTCAGGGGTAACCCATGCTCGATCCCAAGCTTTTGCGATCCGATATCGACCGGGTCGCGGCGAATCTCGCACGCCGCGGTGTGCGGCTGAATGTCGGGGAGATCAATGCGCTGGAGGCGCAGCGCAAAGCCGTACAAGTCAAGGTGGAAGCGTTGCGACAGGAGCGCAACACACGGTCTAAGAACATCGGCAAGGCCAAGGCGAGCGGTGAAGACATTGCGCCGCTGCTGGACGAGGTCGCGGATCTAGGGGAGCAACTGAAATCCGCCGAGCAGGAACTGACGGATAACCAGGCGGCGCTACAGACGCTGCAGAGCGGCTTGCCCAATCTTCTCGATGAGAGTGTGCCGGACGGTGAGGATGAAGAGGCTAACGTCGAGGTGCGGCGCTGGGGCGACCCGGCCGTAATGGATTTCGTTCCGCTCGATCATGTCGATCTTGGTACCCGGCTCAGTCTGCTCGATTTCGAGGCCGCGGCCAAACTTTCCGGCAGCCGATTCGCGGTGATGCGGGGCGCAGTTGCGCGGCTGCATCGCGCGCTGATTCAGTTCATGCTCGACACGCACACGTCAGAACATGGCTACCAGGAGATCTACGCCCCTTACCTGGTCAATCGGGAGACGCTGACCGGCACCGGTCAGCTGCCAAAATTTGCGGCCGATCTGTTTGCGCTCGAAGGCGAGCGCGAGCTCTTCCTGATTCCGACCGCCGAGGTGCCGGTGACCAACCTGGTGCGCGGCGAAATTCTCGACGCCGGTGTTTTGCCGCTGCGGATGACCGCACACACCCCGTGTTTCAGATCCGAGGCGGGCTCACACGGCAAGGACACACGCGGCATGATCCGCCAGCACCAGTTTGAAAAAGTCGAGCTGGTCCAGATCGTCAGGCCGGAGGATTCTTTTGCTGCGCTCGAGGAACTCACCGGGCATGCGGAAACGATTCTGCAGCGCCTTGAGTTGCCGTATCGCGTCATCGTGTTGTGCTCTGGCGATACCGGTTTTGGCGCGGCCAAGACCTACGACATCGAGGTATGGATTCCGTCGCAACAGCGTTACCGCGAGATTTCGTCATGCAGCAATTGCACCGATTTCCAGGCGCGGCGGATGCAGGCGCGTTGGCGCAATCCCGATACCGGCAAACCGGAACTGGTGCATACGTTGAACGGATCGGGCGTTGCCGCCGGCAGGGCGTTGATCGCGGTGCTCGAAAACTACCAGAATGCCGATGGCAGCATCCGTGTACCTCAGGTATTGCGCCCCTACATGGGTGGGCTTGAAACGATCGAAGCTTGAACCGCCCCGGCCACTACTCGCAGCCCTGGTCGGCCCGGTTCGCCGTGCGAATCGCAGCGAAAAAAAAGCCCCGCTCAAGCGGGGCTTTTCTCGTTTTGGGGTTTGCGGCTACTCGTCGCCCATTACGCCCAGTAGGTGTAGCAGACTGGTGAACAGGTTGTATATCGACACAAACAACGTCACGGTCGCCATTATGTAGTTGGTCTCTCCGCCACGGACGATCTCGCTGGTCTGGAACAGGATCAATCCTCCCATTGCCAGCACAAACATGCCGGAGACGGCCAGCGACAGGGCCGGCATGTTGAAAAAGATCGCGATCAGTCCAAGCAGGAACGCGCCGAGAATGCCGATCGTCAGAAAGCCGCCCATGAAGCTGAAATCGCGGCCGCTTTTTATGGCATAGGCGCTGAGGCCGACAAAAGTGGCGCCGGTGATGCCGAAAGCCATCATCACCACCTGGCCACCGTTTGGCAGGAATTTCAGATAGGCGCTAATGATCGGACCGAGCGTTAGCCCCATAAATCCGGTCAGCGCGAAAATGCAAACGATTCCCATAGCACTGTTGCGGAATTTCGAAGTCAGGAACAACAGTCCGAAATAGCCGACCAGTGTGATCACAAGACCGGGATGGGGCAGATTGAGCGCCATCGAGGCACCGGCCGTCAGCGCCGAAAAAATCAATGTCGCCGCGAGCAACATATAGGTGTTGCGCAGGACCTTGTTTGTGCTTAGCGCAGACTCCGTAGCGGCGGTAGTGGTTGCCGTTGCGTAGCGGGTGCGAACTGGTTCCATCGATTCGTTCCTCCAGGAAATCAACAGGCCGGCATTAGCGCCGACCCTGAATACAGACTTAATATACGGGCCGCGGTTCCAAATTCAAGGTGCCCTTGCGTCTGCCGCACAGCGCAGTCAGAATCGCGGCCCGAGTGTATACGGAATAACGAAGGCGCGTAGCCATAGTTAAACTAATTTATTAAGTAAAAATAATAAATAACTGAAATATAAGGAGAGGTGGCAGAGCGGTTGAATGCACCGGTCTTGAAAACCGGCATCGGGTAACTCCCGATCGAGGGTTCGAATCCCTCCCTCTCCGCCAAATCAAGGGCCCCGAAGGGGCCTTTGTTGTATTCGTAACAGGGATTCGAACCCGAGAAAAATAGACAATCGGGGTTCGATTCGGGTCCAGCAGGCGGCGCGCGGAGCGCGATGGCTGATGGGGAGAACGGGGAGGCGCGCAGCGCCGACTCAATCCCTCCCTCTCCGCCAAATCAAGGGCGGTGCATTCTGATCACATGGTTTACACCTTATTCCGGACACATGGTTGACACTTTGTCCGGTTCGAACGGATTGGGGCCGGGTTCTACCCGGCCTCTTTCGTTGTCGAAGTAGCCTAGATCATAGTCCAGGAAGCTGACCTGCCACAGCTGGTCGTCGACCTCACGGACGCCAACGATCTGGCCGGCGAAGCGGATAGGTCGTATAAGCGGCCTTATGTTAGCGCGGGCTCGGTCGAGGCGGGCTGAAATCGGGGGCTGCTGGGAGGTCGAGGGCCGCGAACCTGGGCGGAGCCGCCGGCGGCAGCGTCGTTCGGCGACCGTGAATGCTGGCTGTGGCGCCGGAAATGTCGGCAGTCCAGGCCGTTGAGTCAAAACGTCCCCGTCCGGGGGCGGTGCCCGGGGGCCGAGGAGCGGGTGCCGCAGGGCGGTTCAGATCAGCCGCGGGCGCTCAGGTGGCGCGCGGCTCGGATGCGCGGGATCGACGGCACCGGGCGTCGCGGCCGAGGTGCGCGAGGATCCGGTCGATGACCGCCGGTGCCTCGATGCTGGCGATGACGCGCAACCGCCGCCGCATTGCCGGCAGGTCTCGATGTCGATGGCGAACACGCGCTTGAGGCGTTGCGCCCAGGTGAGGCGCCGTTGGCGGTCGGTGGCCGATGGCTCGGCGCGCTGGCTGGCCTGGGCGGCAGCGGCGGCGCGTGTCCCGGGCACGATCCGGGCCCGGTCGGGGCTCGCCGGCGCGAACACGCCGTGGTAGCGGGTCAGGTGCGCGCGGGGCTTCGGCACCAGCGCGGCGAGCGCGCGGCGATGAAATCCTCGGGCTCGAAGATCACGTGCGTGGTGCCGTCGCGATACGGCGTCTTCAGCGTGTAGCGCACGTGCCCGCTGCCGGTCAGCGCCAGCCGCTCGGTGGCGACCGGCGGTCCTGAGACGTAGCGCGCCAGGCGCTCGAGCTTGTCACGTTGCGAGGCCTTCGCGGCGATGCCAGCGTGCAGGGAGAAGCCGGAGCTTTCGGCCACCTCCCGGCGCGGCGCGTCGGGTTCGGCCGGCAGCGTTTGCAGCGTGAAGACCTTCTGGCCCTCTCGCGGGCCCGTCGCGATCCGGTAGGTGATCGAACGCCCGAGCAGGCCGTGGATCGGCGGCTCCTCGGCCGGGTCGAAGGCGAGATACGCGTTCTCGATGTCGCGCGTGATGAGCCCCGCGCGCTCGAGGGAGCGGCCGATCCGTTCGGCGATCCGCTGCACCAGCCGCTGGAGCTCCCCGGCACTCGGGGCCGGGAGCGGATACGAACACGAGACGGTCCTTCACCGCCCCGGCGATACACGCCGTCGAGCACGAGCAGGTGGAAGTGCACATTGAGATTGAGCGCACTGCCGAAGCGCTGTATCAGGGTCACGGCGCCCGTCGCCGCGCTCGCGCGGGTCAGGCCGGCTTTGCGGATCAGGTGGCCGGAAATCGCCCGGTAGACGATGCCGAGTACCTGCGTGACGACCTCGGGCCGTGTCGCCAGCAGGTAGCGCAGCGCGAAGGGCAGCGACAGCACCCACTGGCGAATGGGCTGCTGCTGGCAAGACCTCGTCCACGAGGAATGCCGCCGTCTCGGCCATCCGCCGCGCGCCGCAGCTCGGGCAGAACCCGCGGCGCTTGCAGGAGAATGCCACGAGCTTCTCGGCCTGGCAGGCGTCGCACTTGACCCGCAGAAAGCCGTGCTCGAGCAGGCCGCACTTGAGATAGGCCTCGAACTCGTCTTCCACGTAGCGGGGCAGCGCCCGGCCCTCGGCAGCCCGGCGATCCCGGAAGGCCGGATAGTGCTGGGCCACGAGCTGGTAGAGCAGCGTCGCCTCGGGCCGGTGGCGCGAGTACCCCGGCGGGGCGATGAAATCCTTCGCCTGCGCAATGTCGCGGTCCGGCGCGCCCATGCCGTGCTTCCCTGCACTGCCTCGACAGGGTGAGGGTAGAGCTCAGTCATGGCCATTGGGCAGGCGCCAATGTTGATGAAGGTCACTGATTTGTGGTTGTCGGTGGTAACAACGCAGGGCAGCATGCACAGGAGACTATTGAGGAATCTCCTCGCAGCACCAACAGACCTTCGCTGACGTAATCGGTTCGTTTATTCCTCGCCCACGTTGGCCGCCGCAGCGATTTGGCCAATAGGCAGGAACATGGCGACGGGCTCAGGTCGATCGCCGAGGTCGCCACTGATCAACTCGATCGGTTTGAAGCCGAGGGATGAGTAGAAGGTGACCGCATCGGGCTTGGCGTCTACGACTACGCCGATACAGCCGACGCGGTCCCGCAGTTCCAGGGCGAGTTGCAGTGTGGCGCGCAACAGCAGCCTGCCGATGCCATGCCCCTGGAATCTCTCGTCCACGGCCAGTCGGGCAAGCCGCAGGATCGGCAGGGGATAAGCGGGGAGGCGTCGACGCAGGCTTTTCGCCAGCTTCTCGGCGACCATCTCGCCGGTGGATACGGTCACGAAACCAACGACCTGGTCGCCTTGGACAGCGACATAGGTCGTTCCGATATGGTGTCGGAACTGATTCTGGCCAGCGTAGCGCTGGAAGAAGCGATCGAGATCGATGTTGCCACTGCGAAAGCGGCTTCGATCATCCCGCAGCGCCAGGCGCCGGATGCGAACCTCCAGCGACCGATCAGCCACGGAACAAAGTTGTCAGGGCTTCTGTAGGCTCATTCTCCTGCTTCAAGCGATCGGCGATTTCTGCCATTGCCTTTTCAGTCAAAACTAATCGCGAGGGAATGACCAAATCCTCCGGGATCTCTCGCAATGCCTGCAGGTGGTGCCGCAGAGCCTCTTCGATCAGGTAGGCCTTCTTGACACCGCGGCGCTTGACGTACGCTTCGACCTCGGCCTTGGTCTCCGCGGAGATGTAAGCAGAAACCTGCGTGGTAGTGGACATGGCAGAAAGACTCCTACAGTTTTGTAGAAAAGTGTAGAGATTAGCATGGTGCTCCACTCACGCCAATTCCCGTCGTTGTGCGGCTGCCGTTAGACACGATTTGGCCATGGCACCTTTGTAAGCCATTGAAATAAATAGAAACACCGGGGGTTCGAATCCCTCCCTCTCCGCCAATAAATCAATGGATTAGATAGTCAACGTGTCTAATTTTCGGGGTGTTTTGGGGCTGTTTGGGCTCGAGTTGGACACGATTTTAGAGACGGTCCTTGAGGCCCAAGGTAGAGCACCATAAGCCTCTGTTCAGAGGCCAGATCGTGGATTTAGTCGCGGCGCTGGACAACGGTGTCTTCCGGGCGGACGACGCTAATCGCACTGTGACTGTGGCTGCTGACTTTCTTCGCACCGTCGAGATGCGGGCTGCGGGAATGGGCGGTCGCCGTTCCAGTCTCCAAGAGACAGTCCGTTTCGGAGACGCCATCATCAGAGTTTCCGCCGTAGGAAATCCCTCGCCGACGACGCCGGGTTGATCGAGGCGGGCTGAGAGCAAGCTCTTTCTCCGTTCAGCGCACGGCTCTACCGGATCGTTGAGCAGTACTACCCTGACTTTGCCGAACTGATGAGCGCCCAGGGCCGGCCGCTGCCGTCCTTCGTGAGGCGCGAGTTCGAGGAGTACCTGACGTGCGGCCGGCTGGAGCACGGCTTCCTGCGTGTGCGCTGCAGCGCATGCCACGCGAAGAATCTGGTGGCGTTCAGCTGTAAGCGGCGTGGTTTCTGTCCCAGCTGCGGCGCCCGGCGAATGGTGGACACCGCCGCGCTGCTGGTGGACGAGGTGCTTCCCGAGGCGCCGATCCGTCAGTGGGTGCTCAGCGTGCCGTTCCCGCTGCGATTCCTGTTCGCCCGCGAGCCGGCGGCGATGGGCGGTGTGCTGGGGATAGTCATCCGGGCCATCGGCTCGCATCTCATCGCCCGGGTGGGCCTGACCCGCGCCCGGGCGCAGACTGGGGCGGTGACGCTGATCCAGCGTTTCGGCAGTGCGCTCAATTGCAACATTCATTTTCACATGCTGATTCTGGACGGGGTCTACGCTACGGGCACTCGCCAGCGGCCGCGGTTCCTGCCGGTGGCGGCGCCGACCGTTGACGAGCTGAAGACGCTGATAGAGCGTATCAGCCAGCGGGTCGGGCGCCATCTGGAAAGGCGCGGCCTGCTGGTGCGTGATGCCGAGGTCCTTCGCAACGCCCGTGATCGTCGCCCCTGGAAGCTCGGTCATGGCGACCGCCTCCTTCTTGTACTCGTCAGAGTATTTTCTTCTTGCCATTGGACACCTCTCGTGGCTCTTTGAGCCTATTCTAAAGTGTCCGGTCTATCGGTACCTAGCCCGTGCAGAGCAATTTGATTGGCGCACCACCTGACCGGGGAATGTCTACTGTGCGCATGTAGCGGCCGGTCACTGGCCTCTGGTCAACGGCGGCTCATGAGTGAAAGCGCCAATTGGCCGACCCGGCGCTGCAACCCATTCCGGTGGCCGAGCTGATCGGTCAGGGTACGTCCGGTTAAGGCGCGCGAGCGCCCCTAAGCCTTAATGTTGACCGCGAGTGATCAGGCGGCACGGAAGTCAATGCGTTCCACCGTATTGAGGTCTACAGTCTGACGCGCCTGCCAAAGGTCATGGTTGTCCTGCATGGACAGCCAGCTCTCAGGTGAGCGCCCCAATGCCTTGGAGAGGCGCAAAGCCATTTCCGGGCTGATGCCGCTCGTGCCCTGGAGCACCCGGCTCAGTGTAGAAGGGGAGACACCGAGCTTCGCGGCAAGCTGCCTACCTGTGATGTCATTGGGCTCCAGGTAGACCTCGCGGATGAATTGGCCGGGGTGCGGTGGGTTGTGCATAGGCATCAGTGGTAGTCCTCGTAATCCAATACATGGGCATGACCGTCACGGAACTCGAACGTGATGCGCCAGTTTCCGTTCACCCAGATTGACCAACGGCCCTTGTCTTTACCTTTCAGTACATGCAGCTTGAAGCCAGGGATATCCATATCGCCGATCGTTACCGCGGTATCGAGGGCAGTTAATTGCATTCTCAAGCGTTTTGCATGTTTGGCTTGAATTCCCGATTTCGATCCGGTTTCGTAAAACCGTTTCAAACCCTTGTGCAGGAACGACTGGATCATTGGTGAAGTGTAGCGTGTTGCGCATTGCGCAACAAGGCCTTGGGCGATTTTGGGAGAGGTCCAGTAGTCGCGGCGAGATACGACATACGCCGGGGCTGTTGGGGGCGCGATTTACTGGTCGCTTAAAGACACGATCTGGACACGATGCCTTTGTAAGGTATTGAAAAGATTGACAACGACGAGGGTTCGACCCGAAGCCGACGAAGTCGGCGCAGGGAACGCGCAGCGACCATAGGTCGCGAGCGGCCCCCTTGAGGGGTGAGCCGCGCAGCGGCGAATCATCCCTCGCGCGAATTGGCAATGACCTGTCAGATGAGCACGTAAGCTTCCCCTCTGAGCGACAGGTAGAAACTGGAGTTTTCTGGCAGGATGAACTGTCAGGAGACTCAGAACGAAACGATCGCGATTCACCGAGACGCAGATTGTCTCGATCCTCAAGGAAGCCGACGCCGGCATGAAGGTCAAAGACCTGTGCCGCAAGCACGGCATCTCGGACGCCACGTACTACAACTGGAAGTCGAAGTACGGCGGTATGGAGGCGTCCGACCTGAAGCGTATGAAGGAGCTCGAGGGCGAGCTGTCGCAGCACAAGCGGATGTACGCCGAACTGGCACGTGAGAACGATGCCATGCGGAACCTGATCGAAAAAAAGCTTTAAGAGGCCGTCTGCGAGCGACGGGTCTGCCGGTTCGCGTCAGCTTGCCGCTGTGTCGAGGCTGTCGCGCTCGACGATGATCGCTGCTCTCGCGGCGCTGGTCGATGGCCGGCCGAGCCGCGGCTTCTGGAAGTGCCGCAAGCTGCTGCGCCGACAGGGCAAGCCGTGGAACCACAAGCGGATCTATCGCGTGTACTGCCGGCTGAAGCTCAATCATCGTCGTCGGCCAAGCGCCGGCTGCCGACGCGGCTCGGTGCCGCTGTTCGTCCCGAAGCTGCCGATACGGTCTGGTCTGCCGACTTCATGAGCGATGCTCTGCTGAACGGCCGTCGCTTCCGGACATTCAATGTCGTCGACGACTTCAATCGGGAGGCCTTGCACATCGAGGTCGATACCTCGATCACCTCGAGCGCCTGGTGCGGATCTTTGAGCGCCTGCAGACAGATCATGGTCTGCCGCAGGTCCTCAGGACGGACAACGGCCCGGAGTTCCTCGGCGAGGTCTTCACCAGCTGGGCGAAGAACGCCGGCATGGCGATCCAGTACATCCAGCCGGGGAAGCCAAACCAAAATGCCTACATCGAACGCTTCAACCGGACCTACCGTGAAGAACTGCTCAACCAGCACCTGTTCCTGTCACTCGCGGACGTCCGTGAGGCGACACACTGGTGGATGATCGAGTACAACGAGGAACGCCCCCATGACGCGCTGGGCGATCTGACACCGATGGAAGCGCGTCAACAAGCCGCCGAAAACTCTAGTTTTGAACTGTCGCATTGACGGGGAAGCTTACGAGCAGAACCCGCTTTTGCGGTTTCTTTTGTATGGCGGAGAGGGAAAGCTTGGTAAAAGCTCTATGGTTCGATCCGACGACGCGCGGCGCGGGCGCAGGACGCCGCAGCGAGGCGGAGGCGCCCCGCAGCGGTGCGCCTGCAAGGGGCACGCGGCTCTCGACCCAGGCGGCGGTGGAGTCGTTCCTCGTTGTGTTCGCTGTCCCCATTACGGGTAGACAGTCAACCTCATACTCCCAGCAACCGGACCCTGCGAGAATCCCGGAGCGTGTCAATCCACGATGAACTGTAACGATGTTGACCCATTGGATTTCACCCATTCGGGTACCACCAGAGTTCCAATGTGCTGTCCGGCCCGCGGCCCGTTAGGCGCCCCGAATACCAGGACATTGGCATCCTTGGTTGCGACGTAGAGATTACCATCGGGACCAAAATCGAGGTCCTGAGGCCTGTCTAGTGTAATCGCCGAAAATTCGTCAGTGGACACAAAATCGCCTAGGAATTCTCCGGTGGGCGAGTAGTACATGATGCGGCCCAAATAGTACCGTTCCCGCGTATCTGTCCAGAATGCGTCGGTAACGGAGACATAGAGATTCCCATCCGGTCCCCAGCCAATACCGTAGGGTGTCGTCATCCTGCTTGAATCGAACCCTACAACATCCGGATCAGCAAACCCCCCGAAATCTGGCTCATAACCACAGCCAGTGTTTGCCCCGTACTCTCTGACGGAGGCAAAAACGTCCAGTAAGCAACTCCAGCCGCCGCCGACTTCAGGGGCCGAATAGATCAGGATTTCATGGCGGGCCGCCCGTGGGACCAACAGTCTTCCCTGCGCATCGAAGTCCAAATCCCAAACCTCAAAGGACTTTTCGCCCGGGAACCCGTCATTGTCGCGCGTGATGAAGAGGTCCACAAATGCGCCCGGGCTGGGCTCATTCAAGCCCTGGAAGCGCCAGAGTTTTCTTTTCGAGCCCCACCCAATATTGTCAAAGACCAGTAACTGACCATTCGGTGCAAATACCATTGCATCCAGTTTTTCGTTCGAATTATCGGGCTCCATCTCGAACGTCGCGAAAATACCCAGTTGCTCGCCTGTGACCGGGTCGTATTGTCTGACGCTGGCCGGCAAAATCGTGGATTCGTAATTGCCCTTGCCGCTCCAGCCGACATATAAGTTTCCGTCGGGTCCCAGCGTAACCGAGTTTGCCAACTGCGTGTCTTTGGGCTTTTCCACCAACACACCCAGGAAGTTGCCCGTTACGCCGTCCCAATGCACAATATTGTTGGGCCGGTTGTTGGCAACGATGCGAAAACTCAAACCGATATTGATGGTGACCATGCCGTCAGCGATGCCGCCGGCACCATCATCTATTTCGTAACTAAACGAGGCCTGTCCTTCAAAATCTGCGTCGGGCGTAAACACAACCTTGCCGAGACCGTCCAGGACCACGCGACAGTTGACCGCATCACTGACAGCACTGATCCCGAGGGGATCTCCGTCTACGTCGGAGTCGTTTGCCAGAAACTGGCCCGGATCGAATACTATCTCTTGATTAGCGTTGCCGCTGAATGAGTCGGCTTCCGCCACTGGTGGATCGTTTACAGCCGCCACGCGAACGGTCACCTGGCCGGATCTCGCAGCACCTTTGTTGTCTTCAACGACGTAGGAAAACAACGCATCACCGTTGAAATCGAGATCGGGCATGAAAACAATGGACCCGTTGCCCTGCAAGGCAGCTTGTCCGCCATTGATTGAGCTGATGTCGGACACGCGAATCGGGTCGCCATCCGGATCCGAGTCGTTGGCGAGCAGATCCGATGTCAAAAAATTATGTTCCGTGTCTTCAACTGCGTCGAGTACATCGTCGACGACAGTTGGCGGTCGATTTCCTCCTCCAATCGCGACTACGCCGTCCGCAAACCGCGCTTGTTCCATTGCGATCAGCGTGTCAATCTCGCGTGACCCATTCGCCAATATCCGGATCACCGTCGTACTGGAGTTGCCAGCAAATATCTCGTGCTCCGATATCTTCCCGGCAAACACTGCGGTGTCGAAACCAGCACCGCCATCGATGGTGTCGCTGCCGTCGCCGCCGGCAATGACATCGTCCAATTGACTGCCCACGATCGAGTCCGCGCCGCCGTCGCCGTCAATAAGTTCAACACGCCGCAGATCCGTACCGCCAAAATCGAGCAGGTCGCTATATTGCGTTCCCTTTATGACGTCTTCGCCGTTTCCGCCATCAATCATTTCAATCGAGTTGGCGCCTGAAAAGCCGCGAAGCCCGATAATATCGTTGCCCGGCGAGCCGAGAATACGGTCTGTACCGCCATCCCCATTGATCATGTCGGAATCGCCATCTTGTCCAACAAAGGCGAAAGTGTCGTCGCCCTCCCGGCCGTAGATGGTGTCGTTTCCCGGACCGCCCGCTATTGTGTCATCGCCGTTGGAGCCGGTGATCATGTCACCGCCCTCCATGCCATGAATTTCAGCGATGTTGACTAAAATCGTCTCTGAAAAATCCAAATTATCAGCCCAACGACTTCCTTCCAGCAGGTTTTGTCCTGCGCCGCCGTCAATCTCTTCCACCGAGTCTGCGCCGCCGTAAACGCGGTTGAACCCAATCGTGTCATCTTCGGTACTGCCAATAATCCGATCGTATCCTGCACCACCGCTTACGGCATCGAGTCCACTGTTAATGCCGGTGTAAATAAAGACGTCGTCTCCGTCATCCGCCGAAAGCGAATCGTTACCACCGCCTCCCTCAATGGTGTCGCCAAACGCAGAACCCCATATCGTGTCCGCTCCACCTCTGCCGTAGATTTCCACGGGTCCAGGGGAGGCACTCTCATCGATTTGATCACTCCAGCGAGTGCCTTCGATAACACGAGTGTCAGCCGCAAATACATATGGAGAAAAACTGAGGAGAAACAGCGCGGAAAAAACCCGCAACCATAAACCGCGAGGTCGCCTGGCGGACAATCCCGAAATGACGAGGACCGACACGCTTGAACTTGATACGTGCATATTATTTTCCTGATCTTATTGGTTTTGCAAGGTTGGCAGAGCCTTCGGAAGTTATCTGTCTTGATGCCGGTATTATTGTTTGTCGACGCGATAGCGCCGCTTCAGACTTGACGCATCAATTCGCAATTAAAGAAAATTCGGCGAGCTGCTCGTCGATGGAGCTGGGGCGCGACTATCTCCGTTTATCCCTTTTCTCCCGGTTTCCGCGCCTCATGTCAATATGTTTTTACATAATGCTGGCGCTCCCCCCTCAGACTCGGTATTCCAGGCCAGAGGTCGTTGATCTCAACTGGATCGAAGTGGGCCCGGAGATGGCCAAGTTGAGGGAAGGCTGCGCCAGCGCGGTTCGCGTCGATTGTGCGACAACTGAGGCGGGACAGACAGTGGCTGCGGTCTGCCGACCAAACGGACTCGGCGAACAGACCTTTGATCGTCCAACGTCAAACTACGGTCGGGTGGGGCGCTCGGTTCGGCGACGGCTCAAATAGCTTGAGAAACCGAACGCGTAGTGGCGGCGGAGTGGCCGATCGCTTCTGAGCAGCATGGCTCGATCGACTTTGCCCACGCCATGCATCGCGATGGTCGGCGCAGCCGGTTCGATTTTATCCAGCCAGTAAATGTGGCGCAGATTGCGTAGTGCGAGTCATCCAAAAGAAAGATCCGCTCGGCCGACCCGCTCGACATCGAGATAAAAAGAACCCGCGAAAGCGGGTCTTTTGTAAGGCGGAGAGGGAGAGCCTGGTTCGAGCCCAAACATAGCCTCATGCGCCCGGCACTAGAACTGAAACCAAAAAACCCGGCTCGAGGCCGGGTCTTTTGCATAACCAGAAAGGGCAGGGGCTCGCCGTTTGTCTACAGAGCCTTTAGTACCGCGTCGAGGCTGTCCTTGGCATCGCCAAACAACATTCGCGTATTCTCCTTATAGAAGAGCGGATTTTCGACGCCAGCGTAACCGGTGGCCATGCTGCGTTTCAGCACGATGGTCGTGCCACCCTTCCAGACCTCCAGCACCGGCATGCCGGCGATCGGGCTGTCGGGTTCTTCCTGCGCGGAGGGGTTGACGATGTCGTTTGCGCCGATGACCACGGAGACGTCGACGTCCGGAAAGTCCTCGTTGATCTCGTCCATCTCGAAGACGATGTCGTAGGGCACCTTGGCTTCGGCCAGCAACACGTTCATATGTCCGGGCATGCGGCCCGCGACCGGATGAATACCGAACCGCACGTTGACGTCCTTCGCGCGCAGCGCTTTCGTAATTTCGAAAACCGTATGCTGCGCCTGCGCTACCGCCATGCCGTATCCCGGCACGATCATGACTTCTTTCGCGTTCGTCAGCAGCTCGGCCGTTTCCTCGGCCTGGATAGGCACAATCTCGCCTTCGATTTCGCCACCACTTGCCGCCGTGCCGCCGCCGGTGCCGAAACCGCCGGCAATCACCGCGAAGAATTTTCGGTTCATCGCGCGGCACATGATGTAGCTCAGGATCGCGCCGCTCGAGCCGACCAGTGCGCCGGTCACGATCAGCAGGTCGTTGCTCAGCATAAAGCCGGTCGCCGACGCCGCCCAGCCCGAGTAGCTGTTCAGCATCGACACGACGACGGGCATGTCGGCACCGCCGATGGCCATGACCATGTGAACGCCGAAGGCGAGCGCAATCAGCGTCATGAGCACGAGCGGCCAGATGCCACCGCCCATCGCTGATTGCTGGACGAACTCGCGGCAAAGCCAGATCGCCCCGATCAGCAGGATGAGGTTCAACACGTGCCTGGCGGGCAGCAGCAGGGGCTTGCCGCCGATCCGCCCGGAGAGCTTGCCGAAGGCGATGATGGAGCCGGAGAACGTGACCGCGCCGATCAGGATGCCGAGATAGGTCTCGATGTCGTGGATCGTCGCCTCGGCGCCGGTCAGCACGGTTGAGTGATCCATGAAGTTCGCGTAGCCAACCAGTACGGCGGCCAGCCCGACCAGGCTATGCAGGATCGCGACGAGTTCGGGCATCTGCGTCATTTGCACGCGTCGAGCGAGCACCAGGCCGATGCTGCCACCGATCAAAAGCATAATGATCAGCAGCGTGTAATGCTGCGTGACAACCCCGAGGATGGTGGCCACCAGAGCGAGGGTCATCCCGATAATGCCGTACCAGTTGCCGCGGCGAGCGGTCTCCTGGTTCGACAGGCCGCCAAGCGCGAGGATGAACAGGATGGTCGCGGCGATATAGGAAGCGGTTACGAGTCCGGCGCTATTCATGTTGACCTCACTTCCTGAACATTTCGAGCATGCGTCGCGTGACGGCAAACCCGCCGGCGATGTTGATGCTCGTAATCAAAATCGTGAAAGCGGCAATCAGCATGATGAGGATGCTGTCGGAACTGATCTGCAGCAGTGCGCCGATCACGATGATGCTCGAGATCGCATTCGTTACGCTCATCAGCGGCGTATGCAATGCTGGCGTCACGTTCCAGATGACCATGTAGCCGACGAAACAGGCCAGTACGAAAACCGTGAAATGCGCCATAAACGACGCCGGCGCGACGGCCCCAACGCCGAACAACGCAAGGCCGCCGATGGCCATCGCGATAAGCGGTCCGGCGACGGATTTTTTCTGATCTTCCGCCCGGGTGACTGGAGCCGGGGGCGGCTTCGCTACTTTCGGCGCGGCCGAGAGCTTTGGCGCCGGTGGCGGCCAGGTGGTCTCCCCGCCGATGCAGATCGTTGCGCCGCGGATCGCCTCGTCCTCCATGTCGACGACGAGTTCACCGTTTTTCTCGGGTGTCATGTCGGTCAACAGGTGACGCAGGTTGGTGCCATAGAGCTGGCTCGACTGCGCGGCCAGCCGGCTGGGAAGGTCGGTGTAGCCGATCAGCGTCACCCCGTGTTTCACGACGACCTGACCGGGTTCGGTCAGTTCACAGTTGCCGCCCTGCTCGGCGGCGAGGTCGACGATGACGCTGCCGTCCCTCATCGACTCGACCATTTCGGCGGTGATCAGGCGCGGCGCCGGCTTGCCCGGAATCAGCGCAGTCGTGATGATGATATCGACGTCCCTGGCCTGTTCGGCGAACAGGGCCATTTCGGCCTCGATGAATTCCTTGCTCATGACCTTGGCATAACCGCCTTCGCCCGCGCCGTCCTCGTCCGCGAAGTCGAGCATCAGGAACTCGGCGTCCATGCTTTCGACCTGTTCCTTCACTTCGGGGCGCGTATCGAAAGACCGGACGACGGCGCCCATGCTCTTGGCCGCGCCGATCGCCGCAAGCCCCGCCACACCGGCGCCGATGACCAGGACCTTGGCCGGCGGAATCTTGCCCGCGGCGGTAATCTGGCCGGTGAAGAAGCGGCCAAAGTGCTGGGCGGCCTCGACAACGGCGCGGTAGCCGGCGATGTTCCCCATGGAGCTCAGCGCATCCATTTTCTGGGCTCGCGAAATGCGCGGTACGCTGTCCATCGCCAGCGCCGTAACGCCGCGCTCGGTCAGCGTCTGCAGGAGGTCGGGATTCTGGGCGGGCCAGACGAAGCTGATCAGTGTTTGCCCCGAGCGTAGCATGCCGAGTTCATCACCCTCTGGCGCCCGGACTTTCAGCACGATTTCGCAGAGATCATAAACCTCACGCGCGGAGGCCGCGATGTCGCAGCCCGCGGACCGATACGCCTCATCAGAGAAGCTGGCCTGGGCTCCCGCACCGCCCTGAACCACCACACCGTAGCCGAGTTTGATGAGCTGGGTCGCGACTTCGGGGGTTGTCGCTACTCGCCGTTCGCCCGGATGGGATTCCCGTGGCACACCGATCTTCATGGACTGTCCTCCGCTAGACCTGGCGCGATTATCCTCAACGGGGCGCGGGATAGCCAGCGGATTGGCGATGAAACGTTTTTATCCTCGAGGCAGCACTTACTTTTCTTCGTCCCGGCTTGCGATGGCAACCCGATCTGAATCGCAGGATCAATGAGATACAGGACGATTCGGTTTGACTTGCCGGACGCGGGCGCGGGCAGACGATCCGCACGGCCCGATTGCCTCACCGTGCTCCTTCGCCCCTGCCGCCGTCCGCCATGCCACCGTGGCCGTGTGGCAACACCGGCGGCAGATGATGCCGCCTGTTTCTGATACCCGCTACACGCCTGCGCGGCGATGTGCGCATGTCAGCATGTGGTTTTTGCTCCGGTCGGGGCCGGGGAGGATGTGCGTGCTTCGGGCTCGAGAAGTTTGCAGTGGCGCAGTCTCCCGGGGCACGTCAGCGGGTTGCCGGTGCGCTATCCTAAGGACTGAACAGAATCAGAATAAATCAGGCCTGCAGTCAAACAGGATGTGCTGCCGATGGCGCTACCACCAAAGCACCGCTTGATCGCTTTGATGCTCGGCTGCCTGCTCTCACTCACTTCGCTGGCACAGGAGCCAGTGCGGGTCGTCATTGAATCGAGGATTCTCGAACCTGACCCGCAAGCGGGTGTGAAAGTACGGCATTTGCTCGAGGTCGATTTTGATCGGCGGTACATTGAGGATTTCTATGAAACCGGGACAACGGATTTTTTTGGTGTCGATCTGAATAGTGTTCGTGACAATTTCACGGTCCTGAATATCCGCTTTAGCGGCGATGTCGCCTCGTTTGAGGTCAGGGGTGAAACTGCATCCGGTGTCGCGGTTTTGCCGAACGTAAACTACAGTTTGAATTTCGAGGTTGCCCGGTCGGGCCGAGCGAAAATATCGGGTTGCCATGACGGATATCCGGCCTATCGGATTGTTGTGGACGGCGGGGAGCAATATGCTTACCAACACCAGCCTCTGGACCTGCTGGCGTTGTTTGGTAAATTCGATATCGTAATGTCGGACTAGTTTTCTGCCGGCTTGCAGCAGCGGACCGCAAGTGGGCCGGCATTGCGGATCTCGGATATTTCGATTTGCAATTCGATTTAGCGTTCGGCTTCGACGCCTCGAAAGGCGCGGCACCGCACGATGCCCCGGATCGCTGGAAGCATCCGATCGTTGCGGCTGCGCGAGCACTGATGCAGCCACGCCGTAACCTGCCACGGCTGTAGGGAGGCTCGGCAGGGTCAGGTTCAGACGCCGGTTGAAGGGAGTGCCAGTGTCCAGCCGTAAATGAGATATTCCGCTTAGCTACAAGCATGGAGAGAGTCACCGATGACAAAACTGAATATTAACGGTGAGACCGTCGATATCGAGATAGACGCCGCGACGCCGTTGCTCTGGGTACTGCGCGAGCAAATGAGTCTTACCGGTAGCAAATATGGTTGCGGTATCGGTATTTGCGGAGCGTGCACGGTTCATATCGATGGTAATGCAGTCCGCTCCTGTCTCGTTCCCGCGGCGTCACTCAATCCGGCGCAAAAGATAGTGACGATCGAAGGCTTGTCCGCGGACGGCAGTCACCCGGTCCAGCAGGCGTGGGCGGAACTCGATGTGCCGCAATGCGGTTACTGCCAGCCGGGCATGATCATGGCTACCGCGGCGCTCCTCAACAGCAAACCCGATCCCAGCGATGCCGATATCGATGCGGGTGTCACCAATATCTGCCGCTGCGGCACGTTCAACCGGGTGCGGCGCGGGATACATCGTGCCGCTGAACTCGGCAAGCGCGGGAGCACGTGATGGCAACACAACGCGTTTCGGTATCGCGCCGCGAATTCCTAATCGGTACGGCTTCCGCCGGTGCCGGTTTGTCGCTCGGTCTTTATTTACCGCTCGGCATCAATCGGGCTGTTGCCGCCGACGCTCCGCAGGCGACCCCGGAGGTCAATGCGTGGGTAGTTGTCGAGCCCGATGATACGGTGGTCATCCGCATCGCTCGTTCTGAGATGGGCCAGGGCACGCTGACCGGCCTTGCGCAACTGGTTGCCGAGGAACTCGAATGCGACTGGTCAAAGGTGACGACCGAGTACCCCACGCCGGGCGAGAGCCTTGCCCGAGATCGCATCTGGGGCAGTTTTTCCACCGGTGGCAGCCAGGGCATTCGTGGCAGCCATCGCTACATGCGCGAGGGCGGTGCGCTGGCGCGGGTCATGCTGATCGCGGCTGCCGCCGACGGGTGGGGTGTTGCGGCGCAGGAATGCAGCGCATCAAACAGTGTCATTACACATGGTCCGACCGGTCGCACGACCACCTTCGGCGAGGTGGCGACTGCCGCGTCCGGACTGGTACCGCCGGCCGAGGTGGAGCTTAAAGACCCGGCACAATGGAAGCTTGCCGGCAAGCCGGTAAAACGCCTGGATACGCTCGAGAAACTGACCGGTAAACAGGTCTACGGAACCGACCTCCAGCTCCCGGGGATGGTGAATGCAGCGATCAAGGCATGTCCGGTATTCGGCGGCACGCTGGCCAAATACGATGATGCCGAGGTGCGTAACATGCCGGGCGTGCGTGCCGTCGTGCGCGTCGGCGATGACGCGGTTGCGGTCGTGGCAGATACATGGTGGCAGGCCAATACCGCGCTCGATGCATTGCCCGTGACCTGGAATGAAGGCGAGAACGCGAGCCTGAGCAGTGCGGCGATTGCAACGATGCTGGAGGACGGACTCACGGCAGTCGATGCCTATGTCGGCAACCAGGCAGGCGAGGTGCACACGGCGATAGCCGATGCAGCGCAGACCATCGAGGCCACCTACAGCTATCCATACCAAAACCACGCGACGATGGAGCCGATGAACGCCACCGCGCTTTGGACAGCCGAGCGATGCGAGGTCTGGTGCCCGACGCAGAATGGTGAGGCGGCGCTCGCGGCTGCGGCTGCGGCGGCGGGCTTGCCGCCGGCGCAATGCGAGGTTTACAAGATCCACCTCGGCGGAGGCTTTGGCAGGCGCGGGGCATTTCATGATTTCGTGACCCAGGCGGTCACGATTGCCAAACAGATGCCGGGAACCCCGGTCAAGCTGCTGTGGACCCGCGAAGAGGATATGTTGCACGGCTTCTATCACCCGATCACTCAGGCGAGACTGACAGGCGGGCTCGATGAACAGGGGAATCTTGTCGGCCTGCATTTGCGGATTTCCGGGCAATCGATTATGGCCGCAGTCAGGCCGCAATCGCTGACCAATGGCGCGGACATGCTGGTCTTCCAGGGACTGCTGCCTGAGGGGCCGCACGGCATCAGCTATACGATTCCGAACCTGCTGGTTGACCATGCGATGCGCAATCCGCCGATACCTCCGGGCTTCTGGCGCGGTGTGAATATTAACCAGAATGCGATTTACATCGAATGTTTCATCGACGAGCTTGCCCATGCGGCCGGCAAGGATTCACTCGAATTCAGGCGTCAGCTGATGGCGAATCATCCGCACAGTCTCGCGGTGTTGAACGCAGTCGCGGAGAAGGTCGAATGGGACAAGCCCGCGGCAGCAGGCCGGCATCGCGGACTTGCGGTGTGCAAGGCCTTCGACAGTTACGTCGCCGCGTGCGCGGAGGTGTCGGTCGACGCTGGCAGCGGGAAGCTGAAAGTGCATCGCATCGTGGCTGCAACGGACCCGGGTCATGCGGTCAACCCGCAGCAAATCGAAGCCCAGGTCGAAGGGTCGTTCGTCTATGGCTTGTCGGCGTTGCTGTATGGTGAGTGCACGATCGACGGAGGACGCGTGGAGCAGGACAATTTTGATACCTACCGTTCCATGCGCATGGCCGAGATGCCCGCGGTCGAGACCATCGTTATGCCATCGGGCGGGTTCTGGGGAGGTGTTGGCGAGCCGACCATCGCGGTCGCTGCGCCGGCGGTGTTGAACGCGATATTTGCGGCGACCGGCAAGCGTGTTCGCCAGGTTCCGTTGAAAGATGTCGACCTCAGGGACGTCTGAGTCAGGCTGAAATGCAGCGAATGCCTGATTTGGAGTCAGGCAGTGGTACCCCGGTTTGGCTGGTGTCGCGAGAACCGGGCGATCGGTGTGCCGGACTGGACGACCTGCGTGCGGGTTGTCGGCGACGACGCGGATTGCGCGATCTGGCAGCGACGCGCACGGTCGTCTACCTTTGCATCGGGCAGGGCTGAACCGCGGGTCATCGGGAGAGTATGTCTTGAGCACTGGACTGATTGCGCTACTCGACGACGTCGTGGGTATTGCCAAGGTGGCCGCCGCGTCTCTGGACGATGTGGCCGGGCAGGCGGCCAAGGCCGGGGCCAAATCAGCCGGCGTCGTGATCGACGATGCCGCGGTGACGCCGCGCTATGTGGTTGGGTTTGCGGCGGCCCGCGAGCTGCCCATCATTGCCAAAATTGCGAAAGGTTCGCTAAAAAATAAATTGCTGTTTTTGCTGCCCGCAGCATTAATCCTCAGCGCATTTGCGCCATGGGCCATTACGCCTTTTCTGATGATGGGAGCGTTGTTTCTGTGTTACGAGGGTGCGGAGAAGGTCTACGAGGCGTTGTTCCCGCATAAGGCGCATGCGCATGAGGCTGCCGTCGCGAATGCTCCAGTCGATCCCAAGACGCTGGAGGATCAGAAAGTCGCGAGCGCAATCAAGACCGACTTCATTCTCTCTGCCGAAATCATGACCATTGCACTGGCGGCGGTGCCTGGTACCACACTGTTGACCCAGGCCGCGGTGCTGGCGATAGTCGGCATCGGCATTACATTGGTGGTCTACGGGGCTGTCGCGCTGATAGTGAAAGCCGACGACGTTGGTGTCGCGCTTGCCGCCAATGGCATGGAATCTCCGTTCGGTGCGGCGATTCGTGGTTTTGGACGCGGCCTGGTCAGGTTCATGCCGGGTTTTTTAAAGACGCTTGCCATTGTCGGTACGGCGGCAATGGTCTGGGTGGGCGGCGGTATCCTGGTCCATTCGCTTGCAGGTTATGGCCTGACCGGGATCGAGCACGCGATACACGGTATTGCGGTAGCGGCGAGTTCGGCGATGCCATCCACGCTCGCGGGAGCGACCGAGTGGATCGTGACCGCAGCGGGTTCGGGTGTCGTCGGACTGGCGGTCGGTGCAGTCGTGATTCCGGTCGTCGGAGTGGTAATTGCACCTGCCTGGAACTGGCTAAAGGCACTCCGCAACTAGAGCTGTCTTTTTTCGCCGGCGCCGTCCGCAAACGGGCCTTTTTGAGCAGGCTCGAAAGCAACCGATTGGCTCTATTACGGATACGCTGCCGCAGCAGTGGTTCAAATTTGCATGGGTGCAAGGCGGGTTTTCCGGTGATCGTTGTCCGGAACAGGTAAACTGCAGCGGCACGCGATCCAGTCACGAGCAAAAGTTAACGTCATGCGCCTGATAATTGGAATGTCCGGAGCGAGCGGCCTGATCTACGGAATCCGGCTGCTGCAAGTATTGCGGGAGATACCCGAGATGGAGACCCATCTCGTGCTGTCCGAAGCGGCGCGTCTGAATATTACTGTCGAAACATCCTGCACCGTCAATGAAGTAAAGGCGATGGCCAGCGAGGTCCACAGTATCCGCAATATCGGCGCGAGCATCGCCAGCGGATCGTTCAAACACGACGGTATGATCATCGCACCATGTTCGATGAAGACACTATCGGCGGTTGCCAATTCGTACGCCGATAATCTCCTGGTGCGGGCGGCCGATGTCACGTTGAAGGAACGACGGCGACTCGTGATTATGCCGCGCGAGACCCCGTTGCATGCCGGGCACTGCAAGCTGATGTATGAGGCATCGATGATCGGCGCGATCCTGTTTCCGCCGATACCGTCTTTCTACGACAAACCGGGAACTGTTGACGATATCGTTACCGCGTCGGTGGCTCGTGTACTCGACCTGTTCGGTATCGATCCCGGCCTGCTAAAGCGCTGGACCGGTGCCGCGGAGAAAAGCCCGGACTGATCGCTCGCCAGCCGGATTGCGGTGTCAAATCGCGGCGCTAACGCGATGGTTATCCTGGCTCGTTCTCCCAAATCGCGTCGGTTTCCTCGCCGGCCCGGTACTTTTTCAGGATTTTGTCGATATCCGGGCAAAGATCGCGGCCACCGGCCGCCCGATCCATCAGCCCTTTGCCGACAACCGACAAACCCATCGTAAAGAAAGCCGCGGCCCCGCTGACCACGCCGCCGGCGACATCTGCACCCACCTGCGGGTGAGCCAACGTGCCACGAACCGCGAGGAACGGACTGGCGATCGACGCGACTCCCAGCCCGACACCCTTACGCGGTTTCGCCGCAAAGTCGAAATCCAGTTTCTCGTCCTCCATCTGAACTGTGCCGTGAGCTCGCACCGTGATGGAGTCGGTCTGCAGCAGGAATGGCTCAACTTTTGCCTTGCCATTATCGAACCGGACGTAATAAATACCGCAACCGAGCTGATGGTACGGTCTCTTTTTTACGATGGGCTGAAGCTTGTAATAGACCTCGTCAAGCACGTTGTTCGTGAACAGGCCGAAGCTGCCCCGCGGGCGCCGCCCGGCCTCTGAAACGATCTTGATCCAGCCGTCGGCGGAAACCGCCATCTCGTGGAGAGAGTTGCCGCTGGCCTTGATCCGCGTGTTCAGCGTATTCGGCGGTATCAAGGCCATTTCGTCGGGAGTGACTTCCTTCGTCCTCGCATACCGGATCTTGTCGCCGCTGAGTTCGATCTGGAACAGCGGGGCTTCGCCGGCGCTGTCCAGGCGCATTCTTCCGCTTAGTGGGCCACCATTTATCATGGTCTTGAATGGTTCGATATTGAGTGAGCCGTCCTTTACGACGATCTCCATCGAGGTGTCCTGAATATCTGTATTGCTCGCCACGATGTGATCGATTGCCACTTTGGCTTGCAGGTCAAACCCATCGAGAGCCGAGAAGTCGAACGGTTTCGTATCGAATACCAGCGTCGCATCCTTGTCTTGTAAGCGCGGCTGGCGGCGATCCTCAAGGTAGTCGCCGATCAAGATTTGCTTTGAGTGCAGATCTGCCTCGACGATGGGTTTCTTCCCCGGTACAACCGTTACTCGTCCGGCGAAGTCGTTGCCACCCACTCGCAACGACACCGGCTGCATGACGATCATGCCTTCGCTGCCGCTGAAATCGGCGGCGAATTCATAGTCGTAAGTGATTCGCCATTTAAGATTCACAAGCGCCATGGTTGCCGCAATATTTGGGCCCTTGGAGCGTATCTTCAGTGTGGTGTTGTCAGGTCGAGCGGGCAGGCCGACAGCGCCGTCCAGATTGACGACGTTGCTATCGAAAGTCGCTTCAAAACTCGAGAACTCGATGGTTCCGGGCCCCCAGCGAATCCCCCCGTGTGCGTCGAGTGGTCCGCTTTTTTCGAGCGGCAGGTCCATGTAGCGGGCAAGAGGCAGAATATCCGGCGCGGCCAGAGTCAAGTCTGCGGCAATTGCGGGCTTGTCGGCCCAGTTTTTCAATGAGCCATTGGCGGTGAGTTTGCCGGTTTGAGCCTCAAGTTTGCCGTCGAAGCTTATCGCGTCATTGTCCTCTCTCAGTGTTGTCGCAAGGTTGAACGGCCCGTCATCTAGCTTGCGCAATCCGAGCAGCTTGGTCAGTTTCTCAAGATTGCGCCCCTTCACCTCGACGGTCCCATCGAGGCCTTTCAGTCCCTCGATATTGTCGAGATCCAGCTTGCTCGAAATCCGGAGATCGCCATACTCGATTTGCAGGTCGTTGTACGCCGCTCCGTTGATCATGTGCGCCAAACGGGGGATTGTGCCGGATGCGCGAAGGGGCGTGCCATGCAAAGTTCCGTCCACTGATATTTGATTTGTGCGCATATCTTGGGCGGCTACCGCCAGGCTGGTGATATTTGCATCAACTGGATTATCGCGTTCCGGAGCAGAGTAGGTCACGCGCAGGTCGCTGACATCGATATTCGTGAGCGTGACAAAACTCTTTTCCCCTCTTTCCTCGCTCGGCGAGGTCTTGTTGTCCGGTCGCTCGAAGGTCCAGTTGTTCTGCCCGTTCGCTGTCCTTTGGAGATGCAACTCGCCGCCGTGGGCGCGGAGTTTTATAACTTGCAGCGGACCCGAAAAGAGCGACGACAGCCGCATCTGGAAATAGACCTCGTCGATGCGCAGCATCGATTCTGAATCCGCCCACGATGGATTGGCGAATTGGACGTTGGTGGCGCGAATTGCGGGAGTCAGTGAGAGAGCCGGCTCAAAGTCGCCATCGATGCGTAGTTTCCGCCCGGTTTCGCGCTCAACGAAATTTTGCAGCGGAACGCGATACGCGCCCAGGTCGGCCCGTTTGATCGTGAACAGCAAAGCGCCGGCCAGCAGCGCGAGAATAACGGCTGCGATCAGCAGAAATTTGAGCATTCGCATCAAGATGCGGTCTCTCACGTCGTAAGAGGCGACGGGCATAGCAACGTAGGGCGCATGCGCGTCGAAAGCTGGCCACGGTCAGTCGGCGAGGGACGAGGTTAGCACGAGTCGGTCTGCAAGCGGGACCATGACGGCAAGCAGGGAAAATACGCGGGAACAGGGATGACGGATTCGAGCGACGCCAATGCGCAAGTGGTGCCAACGCGGGCCAGCGATTGCCCCTATGCTGTCGACGTCAGCGCCGGGAAGACCTATTGGTGGTGCGCGTGCGGGAAGAGTCGGACGCAACCGTTTTGCGACGGCTCGCATACTGGAACCGGGCTCGAGCCGGTGCGCTTCGACGCCCCGCGT
>CAVOVJ010000011.1:0-132659 GCA_963699835.1 uncultured Gammaproteobacteria bacterium
TAAGAGATAAAAATGGCTTTTTTATAATAGAGTGGGAGTGGCGCGAGGCGATCTGAGCCTGACGTCCGGCAGCGGATCCGGCATTCTTCTAGGGCGCTGGGAAAGGCTTGTCGCGGAACGCCGGACGGGGCTTGCGATGCTGCGGTGTGGTGCGGTGGTGAGGCCCGCTCCGGCAATCCCCTCCTGCGCTGGGGAAAGGCTTGTCGCGGAACACCGGACCGGGCTTACGATGCTGCGGTCGGGTGATGGAGTTCGAGTTCGGGAGTGGCGGTGAGGCCCGATCCGGCATTCCCCTCCTGCGCGGGGGAAGGCTTGCCGCGGAACGCCGGACCGGGCTTGCGATGCTGCGGTCGGGTGATGGAGTTCGAGTTCGAGTTCGAGTTCGAGTTCGAGTTCGGCGGTGAGGCCCGATCCGGCATTCCCCTCCTGCGCGGGGAAAGGCTTGTCGCGGAACGCCGGACCGGGCTTGCGATGCTGCGGTCGGGTGATGGAGTTCGAGTTCGAGTTCGAGTTCGAGTTCGGCGGTGAGGCCCGATCCGGCATTCCTCTAGTGCGCGGGGAAAGGCTTGTCGCGGAACGCCGGACCGGGCTTGCGATGCTGCGGTGGGGTGATGGAGTTCGAGTTCGAGTTCGAGTTCGAGTTCGGTGGTGAGGCCCGCTCCGGCATTCCCCTCCTGCGCGGGGAAAGGCTTGTCGCGGAACGCCGGACCGGGCTTGCGATGCTGCGGTCGGGTGATGGAGTTCGAGTTCGAGTTCGAGTTCGAGTTCGGCGGTGAGGCCCGATCCGGCATTCCCTTCCTGCGCTGGGGAAGGCTTGTTGCGGAACGCCGGACCGGGCGTGTGGATGTCTGGCCATGGCGGTTGGGTTCGGGGGCGGTAGCGTGAGGCGCGTCTGAACCTCTGCTCTCGCTCCAGGGAGTATCTGTCGCGAAGAATCGGCAGATTCCATGACGTAACCTTTTGGCCCGGGTTTGCGGCGATAATCAATCTACTGTGACGAGCCGGATAGTGATGACGACTGACGCCGACATCGTTTTCATGCAGCGCGCGCTGGAATTGGCGCGCACTGCCGAGGCGCGCGGTGAGGTTCCGGTTGGCGCAGTCCTTGTGAGGGATGGCGCGATCGTCGCGGAGGGTTTCAATCAACCCATTTCCAGTTGCGATCCGACCGCCCATGCGGAGATCGTGGCATTGCGAGGTGCTGCGGCAAGCTTCGACAACTACCGCCTGCCGGGCACGACGCTCTATGTGACGCTCGAGCCGTGTCCGATGTGCGCCGGTGCCATGGTGCATGCGCGCGTCGAGCGGCTGGTATTTGCTGCCGCCGATCCGCGTACCGGCTCGGCCGGCTCGGTTTTCGATTTCGTTCGCAGCGAGAAGCTCAACCACAGGCTCGAAGTCCAGAGTGGAGTACTCGCTGACGAAAGCGCGGCGCTGCTAAGAACTTTTTTCCGGGCCAGGCGCTGAACGCGCACGATGACGATTGGCCCCGCGAAACCCGATCGCAATTGGACAAAAAAAGGGCGGCCGAAGCCGCCCTTCTTGTTCCGTTACAAATGGCCGTTTCAGCAATCGCTGCCGGTGCAGTTGACCGGCAGCTGAGTGCCATTGGTTACCGCGAACGAGACAGCCTGAGTCTGCATCTCGACCGTGACCAGCGGATTGGGCGGTGACAGCACATCGCCGGTATCGACATCCCTCACCTCGGCGCTTGGGCTTAGGATCGAGGCGTGCCCGCCCTGATCGAAGCTGACAAGCGCGCGGACTCCGGTGGGGTCGGCGGTGCCGGGCGCTCCAGCCGCTGCCAAACCGGCGGCGCGCGACCAGTTGTTCGTTGCACTATTTATAACAGCCTGGTCGAAGAAAACCAGGTGGGCGTTAATCGGCGTTCCGGCCGCGGCTGCCGCGGCATAGGAGAGCGGATCACCTGCGTCCATCACCGTCTGATAGTCGCGTACCCACTGGTCGTAATTGAGCGTGCCCGGGACAATGCCGTTGCCGGCGAGGCCCTGTTGGAGCGGTACACCAAAAACCTTGGCTTCCGAGCTGGTGAAAAGACTATCGCTGGCGGATCCGCCGGGGTGCGACATCGTCGCGGAAACAATGCTGTCATCAACACCGAGGAACTGGCTTGCGACATAGGTTCCAAGTGAGACGGCCAGCACATGAACGCGACTCGCGTCGAGATCGGGGGCCTGGTCCCCGTCCAGATCGAGAAGCGGGATACTCCGGGTCAAAGTAATCATGTCGGCCGCACCCTGGCGCAGGAAATCACGTCCCACGATCGGGTTGGTGAGGCTGACGACCAGTCCCTGAGCGCCGTTATCGATGATGCCGTCCGGCACTTGCTCAAATGTCGAATTGTTGAACAAATCGAGATAGAACGTACGCTCGACGATATCCGCGGCGTTGCCCGGCGGGATCAGGAACGGATTGCACGCCAGGTTATCGGTCGGGCAGAGGACGCCGTGCAGCGGCAGATCGATCGCCAGCACGACAAATCCAGCCTGTGCGTAGGAATCTGCGATAGCCAGCGCGGTAGTCCGGTTGCTGGTAATGCCGTGCTGATAAATCAGCACCGGCCAGCCTTCCGCCGGTTTCGCCTGGCCACTGTTGGCGTTCGGGACGGTTGCCAACAACGGGAAACGCTGGGTCGAGGTCGCCACCGGGATCGGATTGAATCGGGTCAGATTGGTGTCACCCGCACCGAGCCAGCCACGGCCATAGGGGTTCTGTGCGTCCAGATAGTACGGGGACTCGAGGAATCCTGAATAGATGTCGGCGATGCCGGGCAGCGCCGGATTGGCATCGCTGGTGTTGAGCCCGGTGAATTGCGCCGCAATAGCCTGCGGCGTGGCATTTTCACTGACGTACTCGAGGCTGTCGCTGATCGACAACGTCGATGCACTCCAGGCGCAGGCAATCGCAGGTCCTGGAATGCCAAGCAGCCCAATCGCGGCATCGAGCAATGGTCCGACCGCCTGATTCTTGATGGATTCGAGCGCGGAGTTGTCAAGCGTCTCGCCGGCCAGGTAGGCATCGCGAATCTGGGCGAACTGATTGTCCGCGGTCAGGACATTTCCCGAAGTATCGAGAATTCCCGATATCGTATAGAACGCGTAGGTGGTATCGGGATTCAACGGTACCAGCGGCACGATCTCGAGTATTTCTCCATTGGCGTCACTGGCCGCCGACAGACGGTAGGAGTATTGCGCAATGGCATCGGTCACACCCGGTACCAATGGGATCAGCGGTAACCCCAGGTTCGTATCGAGAATGAACAGGTTAGGGTTCGGAATTGCCGGTGTCGGATCAGCCGGTCCCGATGGCAGGTACGGCACTATGGAGGTGACGTCGACCGGTCCGGAGAATTTCACTTTGGCGGTCGCATTGACCGAGTAACCGTCCATCTGGTTGACGAACGGCAGGTTGACGCCGCCGCTGCCGGTGCCCGACAGCGTGCCGGGAATGTTTAAGGTCCCGTCCGTACTGCCGGCAAGGAAAATATCGTTGGGATAGGGAACCTGGTCGCGATTCTGCATTGTCGGAACGTAACGCACGACAAAACCACTGTTTGGTTTTTGTTCGACATTGACACCAGTATCGCCGTCTGTGTCGCATCCCCCTAAAACAAGCGCTGAAACTGCCAGCGCTGGCAAGTACCACATCCGCATGGATTTACTCCTTAAGATTTTTTATAGCGGTATTGCTAGGGTCGAAAGACCCATATCGGGCTAAGCCTACGCTCTTTATGTGAGGAAGTGCAAGAATTTGCAAAGGCTGTCCGGGCACACCGGAAACTGCGTTGCGGCGCAGCAAAAACACTTGTCTGGATGGGTTTTAACCAAACGCGTGGGGGGTTGTTACGAGGGCGATTCGCATGCAGGGAATCCGCCTAGCCGGTGTCGCTACTCACGGGAGCAACGGTACCGATATTTCGGCTGGCCTGTTTGATCCGTTCATCGGGAACTTTCCACTCGAGGATGCTCAGGTAGCTGCGAATATTGTCGACGTAATTGACCGGCTCCCAGCCGCGCGCATAACCGCGCTTGACCCGTGAGTACCATTTCTTCTCGGCCAGCAGCGGCAGGTTATCGCGGACCGTGAGCCATTCGTCCGGGTTGCCGCCGCGAATCTGGGTAATGATACGGGCGTCCTCGAGGTGGCCAAAGCCAACGTTGTACGCCGCCAATGCCATGAAGGTGCGGTCCGGTTCGGGGATGCGCTCGGGTATTTTGCGTTTGACCCGGACGAAGTAGCGAGCCCCTCCGACAATGCTCTGGCTTGGGTCGAGACGGTCCTCGATACCCAGCTGGCCCGCGGTCGCCTCGGTCAGCATCATCATGCCGCGCACGCCGGTCGGCGAGGTCGCGGTGGGGTTCCAGTGCGACTCCTGGTATCCCATCGCCGCCAGCAACCGCCAGTTGACCCCGGATGACTGCGCGGCCTGCTCGAACAGGTAACGGTACTGCGGCAGTTTACGATTGATGTCGCGCAAAAATGCGCGGGTGCCGACGTAGTCGAAATCCTGGGCATGCCCGAAATAGCGCTCGGTAATATCGGTCATCATGCCGGACTCGTGGACCCGGTCGAAATATCGGCGTGCGGCCGCAACAAGGCTCTGGTCGCGCTGTCTGGCGAAGGCCCATGCAAGGCGCCGGTCTTTTTCCAGGTCGAGCGCGATCCGCAGCTCCGGATGAAACAACTGGCTGACCGCGAACTCGTTGGAATCGGCCAGCGTGTAGTCGATCTCGCCGGTGGAGACGGCAACCAGCAACTCTTCGTTTTCCGCGACCGGATTTTCTATCCACACGAGGTCTGGGTGGGTGTCGCGCAACCGTTCGAGGGTTTCGGCATGATTGCTGCCGGCGGCTACCTCGAGCCGTGCGCCGACGACGTCATCCAGTGTTCGCGGCCGGCCTGTATTCAGCTTATAGATAAGATGCTCGCTGACTTCGTCATAAGCGGGACCGAACGCCACCTGCTTGCCGCGCTCCGAGGTGATGGCCAGCCCGGCGGCGGCAATGTCGGCCTGGCCGTTTTCGACCGCCGGGATGATGTCCTCGATGCTGTCGGCCACTAGTAATTCGAGTTTGACGCCCAAGCTATCGGCAAAATCCCGGACCAGTTCGTATTCAGGGCCCATCGGGCCACCGGGGCCGATGTAATAGGTGACCGGACTGTTGCGGGTGATCACGCGCAATGCGCCGCGATACTGTATCTGCTCAGTCAATGGGGGCGGCTCGCTGCAGGTTCCAAGAAATATGCAGAGTGCTGCGATTGTGAGGGCGAAAAATCTCAAGCTTGGTGGCATCCTGGCCGCCTGGGTCGCCGTTAACTATAGACGAAGCCTGCTTCGGTAGTGCGACATGTATCCCAGAATTTCTTTGACATAATACCGGGATAGCGGCCTGAGAAGGACGTAGGCGATCGCCAGAACTGGCGCCGGAGGGCCGGCCACCGCGGCCGCTGGCGCGCTCACAGCGAGTCCAGCAGTCGCTCCAGCGCCGCAGCCAGCACCCACGGGGCGGCGCAATACAGCGTCATTGCAAAAAGGCTTATCAACAGGTCATCCATGCCGGATAGTCTGGCAGCGGCGGGGCTCAGCAGCTGAGCCTCGCCTCGACGGTTTCGCCGCGCGCAGAGATGCGATGAGCGGTGATCGGCAATGCGGGGATTGCTGAAAAGACCGGCCCCGCCGAAGCGGGGCCGGGGTGGGGCCATTGAGCTTTGGTTACGTGCCGCCGCCGTGCGAGAGACGAAAATCCCTGCATTGGCTCACTTTGCGCTTGGCCAGAAGCGCTAGCGTAAAGGTCGCCAACAGCGTGGGCGTTACGATCCAAAACCAGACATAGAGAGTCATCTTCTTACCTCCTCGCTGACGGTTCGGTCAGCGTCAGGTCCCGATATCCACTATATGGTGCAGTGCACCAAAAGCAAGCTTGACTTACCGCAATGTTGTTTCGGCCAAAATGGCTCCGATTTTGCTGAATTCTTCTAAATTATTGAAAAATAAAAAAATTAGTGTTTTTCTTTGGGGCTAGCTGGAGAATTGTCTGACCAGATCCAGCCATACAGCCGGTTTTACCGGCAAAAATCTCGCCGCGACGGTTGGTAAAACCGGTGAAATTTGCGCGACCGCGTTATCCTCGGGCCCGGAATCGGGGCCATCGGGGGAGTTGGCATGACACCGGATATGACGATACCGCTCAGTATCGGAGGGTTTGCGCTCGCCGGATTGCTGTTGGCTGAGCAACGCCAGGCGCAGCGGGGGCTGTGGTTGTTCAAGCCTGTCGCTGCGGCGGCCTATATCTGGGTAGCGCTGGTGCATGGTGCCACATCCGGCGCATTTGGTATCGCTGTGCTGGTCGCGTTGCTGCTCTCATGGTGTGGCGACGTGCTGCTGATACCGAAAAACAGGCCGGCGGTATTTCGCGCGGGCATTATTGCTTTCCTCGCCGCACACATCGCGTTCGTTGCTGCATTCCTGGTCAGGGGCGTGAACTGGCCGGCTTTTGTGATCGCTGCCCTGCTGCTATCAGTGCCCGGTTTTGCGGTCTGGCGTTGGCTGGCTGGCCAGGTGCCGGCAAGCCTGAATGCCGCGGTGCGCTTCTACATCGTCGTCATTACCGTGATGCTGGCGGCCGCCATCGCCACGCACATTCATGCTCCCGCCCCGATCATAGTGCTCGGTGCGGCCATGTTCTGGGTGTCCGATCTGTTTGTCGCGCGTGATCGCTTCGTTGCTCCGGGGTTTGTCAATCGTCTGCTCGGGCTCCCGCTGTATTTCGCGGCGCAATTGCTCCTCGCAATCTCGGTCGCGATACCATGACGTCCTTCGCAGGCTTGCGGCATATGCCCGGGGTAGGGTTGTGACTACGACGATATTTTTATGGGTACTGGCCATCCTTCTGACCGTGATCGGTTTGGCGGGGCTGGTGCTCCCGGCGCTGCCGGGGCCGCCACTGTTGTTCGCGGGGCTGCTGTTTGCTGCCTGGGCCGAGGACTTCGTTTATGTTGGCGCCGGCACGCTGACAGCGCTCGGCATCCTGACTGTCGTGGCCTACCTGGTGGACTTTATCGCCGGGGCTTTCGGTGCGAAACGATACGGCGCGTCCAATCGCGCGGTCATCGGTGCCGCAATCGGTGCCATCGTCGGCATTTTCTTCGGTCTCGCGGGTGTACTGCTCGGGCCGTTTATCGGCGCGGTCATCGGCGAGCTTTCGACCCAACGCGGCCTGCATGCGGCCAGCCGGGCGGGGGTCGGGGCGACGCTCGGCCTGATCATCGGTGCGGCGGCAAAACTCGCGATCGGTTTCACGATGGTCGGGGTGTTCCTGGTAATGCGATTCGTGTGAGTCGTCGCCGCTGTCGTGTCGCCTAACTAACGCGATTACCCGGTGCGTTTCTTCCTGCCGGTCCGGGAAAGGCGGGCGAGCGTTTCGTCTGTTGCAAACTCGCCCGACCAGGGATCAGGCGACTTTGATCAAACAACCGCGAGCGGGCCCGGGCGAAGCAATACTCTCCAGGGTTTTACGCCGTATTCGTGTTGACTGCGTTGAACGCCAACGGGCCAGCGCTCATGTGGTTCAAACGCTGCTATCCGCCGTAAGGGAATAGCAGGGGCGCGGCCACCAACGTGACCAGAAATGCCAGCAGCAACAATGGTATACCCGTTTTGACGAAATCCATGAACTTGTAACGACCGGGCTCGACCACCAGCGCGACCACCGGAGTGGAGAATGGCGTTACGAAGGCCGAGGAGGCCGCGATCAATACAGCGAGGGCAAACGGGTAGGGCGAGAGCGACAGCTTTTCCGCCGCCATCAACGCAATCGGCGCCACGAGCACCGCGGTCGCGGTATTCGACAGGAACAGCCCGAGGCCGGCGGTGAGGAAAAACAGGCAACTGAACATTGCGCTGGGTCCGGCGTCACCGACGGCATCCATCAGCGCGTTCACGATGATGTCGGTGCCGCCAGTCTGTTGAAGCGCATCGGCGAGCGGCAGCATCCCGGCCACCAGCACGATGCTGCTCCACGGAATGGCCCGATACGCGTCTTCCATCGTCAGGCAGCGGGTGAAAATGGCTGCAATCACCGCCATGATTACAGCGGCGACAAGCGGCACGATGTCGAACATCGCGAGCCCAACCATCACCCCGAGGATTGCCAGCGCCGTCGGCATTCGCCGGTACGCTGGCACGATCTCGGCGTGCTCGGCCGGCAGCTCGGTGACGATGAAGTCGTGGGTCAGGGCTTGCAGCTGCCGGATTCTCGGCCAAGACCCGAACACGAACAGGCTGTCCGAGGCAATCAGCTTGGTATTTCGGTAGTCCTCAACCGGTAACCGGTCGCGGCGCATCCCGAGAACATGGACGTTGTATCGGCTGCGAAACTCCGACTCGACCAGAGATTTGCCGATCAGGCGCGAATCCGGATGGATGAGAAGCACGGCGCCACCGGCTTCCCAAAGCCAGCGTTGCCGGCTTCCCGCCGTCAGCGCGATGGCGGCCAGTCCGGTGTCGGCTGCGAGACGCGCGCAGCCGGTAGCCTCACCAATCAGCAACAGCTCGTCCCGGGCGTGAATCTCGAGGTCTGGCCCCGGCGCAGGAATCCGGTTTTCCCCGCCAGCAGTGCGGCGCAAAACACCGAGCACCCGGGGCCCGTAATCGGACTCGATTCTCGCCTCACCGAGAGTCAATCCCACGAGCCGGGAGTCGCTTTCAACCCGCAATTTGCTCAGTTCACCGCGGATCTGAAAGTCGCGGGACAATTCGTCGACACGCCGGGCATGCCCCGAGACTGCCGGTGCCTCCGTAGCTCCGGGGAGCAGCCTCCGCCCGAGCAGCAGGAAATAGACGATGGCGACGACGAGCACCACCAGCCCGATGAGGGTGAAACCGAAAAACCCGAAGCCCTCGAAGCCGGCACCCTTCAATTCTTCATTGACCACGATATTCGGCGATGTCGCGATCAGCGTCAGCATCCCGCTGATGAGCGCTGTGTAGGACAGCGGGATCAGCATCCGCGATGCATGGAGCTTCGCCTCGGCGGCAACTCGCAGCACGATTGGAATGAAGATCGCGACAATGGCGGTCGAGCTCATTACCGACCCGAGCAGGGCGGCGGCCGCCATGATCACGACCAGTAATCGGGTCTCGCTGGTGCCGCCTTTCTTCAGGATCCAGTCACCGACTGCGCTGGCAACGCCGGTTCGGGCCAGCATCTCGCCGATGACCAGCAGCCCGGCAACAAGAATGACGACCACGCTGCCGAAGCCCGCCAGTGACTGACCCACCGTCAGAACCCCACTAAGCATCAGCGCGACCACGACCAGCAACGCGACGATGTCGTAGCGGATGCGGTTGCTGGCCATTGCGACCGCGGCGGCGACAATTAGCCCGAAAACGAACAACGTTTCACCGGACATCCCGGGGACACCTCCTGCTGTCAGTGCCAGGCATGGCGAAATACCGGTACATGGCGGACGATAGTGTAGCCGAAACGAAGTGCGCAGCTTTCACCCTGCAGGTTGCACTCGCGATTCCATGCCGGGAATTTTTGCCGCCAATGCGCTTGCGGTTCAGGCGGCGCAGACAATGATCCGACCCGAGGCTGTCGCGATGGATGAAACCCCTATCATATTGCTCAGCCCTCGCTGCGCGTTGAGTAGCGTTGCTCCGCGCACGTTTGAAAATTTTCGGGGACGTGTGGATTTCTGGTTGCACGTGCTTTGCAGGCTCAAGAATGCGTAGAATGCGGATTACCGGATGAAGTACGACGACCGCTAAAAGGAGGAAGAAATGCGCCAACTGATTACCTTGGTTGTCCTGTTTGCGCTGACCCCGTTTGCACACGGACAGGAATTGTTCGTGTTCCCCAACGAAGGTCAGAGCCAGGATCAGCAGGACCAGGACGAGTTCCAGTGTCAGCGTGAAGCACGCAACCGCAGCGGCTTCGATCCGATGGCGACACCCAGAGCCAGCAGTCCGGCACCGCAACAACAGGGCGGCCTGGTCGGGGGCGCGGCGCGTGGCGCGTTGCTAGGTGGTGCAATCGGTGCCGCGACCGGCAATACCAGCCAGGGTTTGCGCGCGGGTGCGGCGGGTGGCGGTTTGCTCGGCGGCATGCGTCGCGCTGACAGCGACCGGCAACAGGATCAGTGGGCGCGCGAGGAAGCGGCCAATTTACAGCGTCAACGCAACAACTGGAACCGCGCCTTCATCGCTTGCATGGAAGCGCGCGGCTACACGGTCCGCTAGGAGGTCAGTACTAATGAAAAGCATTCTCAAGTCGATCGTGTTCGCCGCGACCATGACGGTAATGGCCACCGCCTCGTCCGCGAGTTTCTTCGACGGCAAGACGCCGTTGCTGTGTTCGGTGTATCAGTTGTTCGAGTGCGACCCGCCGAACGCCTGTCGGGCGGTGACGCCGGATCAGATCCGTGGGGTCAGTCATCTGGACATCGATTTCAGCAAGAAGCTGATCACGAAAGCGGGCGAACAGTTGGCGCAAACATCGACGATCGACACGGTCGAGACAAATGTCGATGGCAAGCTGGTGATCCAGGGAATCGAGGACGGCGAGGCCGATATTCGTGACGGTGCGGGCTTTACGATCACCATCATGGATCCTGAAGGCACGATGACTATGGCAGTTGCCGGGGACGGTTTCGCGGTCGTCGGGCTGGGAGCCTGCGTGCCTAAACCCTGATCGGCAATACCACCCCGGAGTCGTTGCGATCCGCTGGGTCATAGTGTTGCGTTCTCGAAGTGCCTGGCTGTGCGTTTGCAACTGCCGCGTCTGGCTGGTTCGGGTCTCTCGTGGCAGCAACCGGGAAGCCGGTCGTCCCCTCGCGCCGGGCGGCCCTTGAATGACGAAACACCGGGTTGATCGTCTGCGTCGGCGTGCCGGGGTGACGACGAGTGCGGGGGATGGCGCATGAGCAGCAAGGCGAAGTGGCTGACTGGGTTCGCTGTTGTGCTGGCAGCGGCAAGCCTGTGGATGTACTACGCGGTTTTCGTCTCGACCGGCAGCGCGCTTTATCATGCCGAAGCGTTTCGCTTCCGCCGCATGACGATTTCGCAGTTGGGCGAGCAGGACTCCTATCGCTATTTCTACGTCACCAATCGGCTGCCTGCTGCGGAAGGTTCGGGCGAGCGATTCGGTTCCGGGCGCGACACAGAGCTGAAATTCGGAACATTCGATACGCGGATTGAGCCCGCGCTGGGCCTCGGTATGCTGATCAACCCGACCCAGTGGTTCCAGGATGAGGAAATCCGTATCGATGATGTGCGTGTTCTAAGCCGCGACGTATTCCTCGACGAGTTGCGCACACTCGTTGAGAAGTCGCCGCTTCGATCATTGCTCATCATCGTCCATGGCTACCGCGAGGCGTTCCCGTCGGCGCTGCGCAAGACTGCCTTCGTCGGTCATGTGCTTGACATCAACACCCCGATCCTGGTTTTCGACTGGCCTGGCAATCAGGGCGCCACGCCGCGAGGTTACCGTCGGGCCCGCCAGGTCGCGAAAGAGTCAGGCGCCGAACTCGCTGCCGCATTGCGACTGGTCATCGAAGACGTCCAGCCGGAGAGATTATGGCTTCTCGCGAACAGCATGGGCGCACAGGTAGTCGTCGATGCATTCAGCCTGCTGTACCGGGAACCGACACTGGCGGATGCGGACACCGAGATCGAGGACGTGATCCTTACGGCGCCGGATGTCGACCATGCGGAATTCAACGAGAAGTTCAAGGACGAGATCATGGCGTTCGCCAACCATCTCAGCGTTTATGTGTCGTCGAACGATCGCGCCCTCGTCATGAGTCGCCTGATTAATCGTTCCAGCCGACTGGGTGAGAGCACGCTAAGCCCGGATCAACTCGATGAAGCGGCACGGCTTATCGAACTGGTCGAACCGGGCAGCGATCTCATCGCGCTGATCGACGTTACGCCTGTCAATCGGACCCGCAACTTTCACAATTTCAGTCTCGAAACGCCGGAATTCTTCGATGATCTTTTTCTCCGGCTGACCGTCGACGGGTTACCGGAGAGCCGCCCGATCTACCAGTTGCGTACCGAGGATGGTGCAGTGTACTGGGTTCTGACGCGCGGCCGCTAGGGCCAATCCAGGGACAACAGCTGCTGCTCAATCGCAGCAGACTCAACAAGACTTTATTGGATACGGCGCCAGAGGTTCTGGCACGGCAGTCAGGTGACAGTATCGGGAGTTTCAACCGGGCCTGAGTCGCTTCGTCAATTGTGCCGACGGTGACACTCTCGATCGCGGTGTTTATGCGTCGCCCGACCAGACCGAATTCGATATTACGACCGACTACCGGCTCCAGTCGCGCTTGCTGGGAGGGCTGTGGTTGTGCGCTCGGGCGGCCACTTTGGACCAGGACGCTGACGTTGCGGGAGCCAACGACATCGACGATTTCCGCATTATTCTGAACTACGAACTCTCCTTTCTTTAGTGTTGCGCCGAAGACTGACGGTCGCACGAATTCGCAGCCAGACGACTCCAAACGGTATCGCAAAAGAAAATGCGGTGACGGCAGGGATGCCAGTCACATACAATCAACCGTGTCGCGCCCGTAGCTCAATTGGGTGAGCCCCGTTGAAGGGGCGAACGCCCGGCCAGGGAAGGACGGGCAGGTGCTGGAGAAGAAGGAAATTGCTCAGGCAGGGATGCCAGTCACATACAATCAACCGTGTCGCGCCCGTAGCTCAATTGGGTGAGCCCCGTTGAAGGGGCGAACGCCCGGCCAGGGAAGGACGGGCAGGTGCTGGAGAAGAAGGAAATTGCTCAGGCAGGGATGCCAGTCACATACAATCAACCGTGTCGCGCCCGTAGCTCAATTGGGTGAGCCCCGTTGAAGGGGCGAACGCCCGGCCAGGGAAGGACGGGCAGGTGCAGGAGAAGAAGGAAATTGCTCAGGCAGGGATGCCAGTCACATACAATCAACCGTGTCGCGCCCGTAGCTCAATTGGATAGAGTATCGGGCTTCGAACCCGAGGGTTGCAGGTTCGAGTCCTGCCGGGCGCGCCATTTTATCTAGGCCGTCGCAATGCGACGGCGAAAAACGTGCGCCCGTTGGACTGCCGGCCCGGGGCTTGTTGCCCCGGTCGTTCGCCGGGGCGAAGCGGTGCTTCGCCAGCGGCCGGCTCACCCTGCCGGGCGCGCCATTTTATCTATGCCGTCGCGATGCGACGGCGAAAAACGTGCGCCCGTTGGACTGCCGGCCCGGGGCTTGTTGCCCCGGTCGTTCGCCGGGGCGAAGCGGTGCTTCGCCAGCTGCCGGCTCACCCTGCCGGGCGCGCCATTTTATCTATGCCGTCGCGATGCGACGGCGAAAAACGTGGCCGGTTGATGTCATTTTCTCGGGGCAATCCGACCCGGGTCTGTTCGTGAAAGGAGTCATGATGCTTAACGCAACAACGTCGCGCGCGGCTTTCGCGGGACTTGCGCTTTTTGCTGCTTCGGTAAGTTTTGCGTCTCAGGCAATTGCCAAAGACCGTCCAGATCCTCCGAAGCTGGTTTTGCAAATTACTATCGATCAGCTGCGCGGCGATTTACCGTTCCGTTATTACGACAGGCTCGGTGAGGGCGGTTTGCGGTTTCTTCTCGATGAGGGTGTGGTTTTTCGCGATGCTCACCACGCCCATGCAAACACCGAGACGATTGTTGGCCACACGACGCTCGCAACGGGAACGTATCCGTCGGTTCACGGCATGGTCGGTAATCTGTGGTTCGACCGGGAGACTGGACAGACCATTTACAACATCGAGGATGCCCGCTACAAGCTTCTGACGGCCGGGGCGGACGTGGATGACAGCTCGGAGATTGATCCGACCCAGCGCGCCGCTCGCAGCGAGGGACGATCTCCCGCGGCGATACTCGTTACGACTTTTGGCGATGAGCTGCGCAGTGCTACCGGTGGCCGGAGCAAGGTCTTTGCTGTATCGGTTAAGGATCGCGGTGCCGTATCCATGGCGGGACATGGCGGCAAGGCGTTCTGGTTTTCGAAAGCCAGCGGCGAGTTCGTAACCAGCAGTTACTATTACGATCGCTATCCCGCGTGGGTGGATGCGTTCAATGCGAAACGTCCGACGGAGCGCTTTTCCGGAAAATCCTGGAGTCTTCTTAATGACAGAGACAGTTACATGTTTGGCGGGGCGGACGACCATGCATGGGAAACCGATGTCGGAGGGTTCGGACGCGTTTTCCCGCATGCGTACGGTGCATCGGACGGCAAGTACTTCACGACTTTACTGACACTGAGCCCGGCCGGTGACGAACTCTTGCTCGATTTTGCCAGGACGGTCCTGGTCGAGGAGCAGCTTGGCAAGGATGAAGTTACGGATCTGCTTGAGCGTCAGTTTTTCCTCGACCGATTATGTCGGTCATATATTTGGCCCTTCGAGCCTCGAGGCGGAGGACAACATTCTTGCATCTCGATCGCACAGTCGCTGCGCTGTTGGCATTCGTTGACGAGCAGGTCGGTTTCGACAATACACTGATTGTTCTGTCGGCCGACCATGGCGGCCCAGACACGCCCGGATACCTGAATTCGCTGGGAATTCCGGCTGGATACGTTCGACCCGATTCCTGGGACAAGCAGGCAGCCATTGATCGGGTGAGAACGCAGTTCGGCATTGAAGGCAAGTTGATCGAAACGTATGACCATCCCTACGTTTATTTTAGCGGACGACGTTCTGAACAACGACCAGATCGACATCGAGGCGCTCGAGAATGCAGTTGTAGACGAACTGTCGGCTTTTCCTGGCGTGTCGCTCGCTGTGTCGAGCGGTGCGTTGGCACGCGGTGATTTTCCCGGATACTCATCTTTATCGCACGGTGATGAATAACTTTCATAACAAACGCTCGGGGAATGTCTATATCGTGTTCGAGCCAAACTGGTTCATCAACGATTTCGATGGTTTGACCGTTGCCGCAACGCACGGATCGCCGTGGAACTACGATACCTTTGTGCCGGTCGTTTTCGCTGGAGCGCGGTTGCAGGCGCGGACGGTCGGACGCAGGGTGTACTCCGTCGACGTTGCCCCGACTTTGTCCGCCTTCTTGCGTATCCGGGCGCCCTCGGGTGCGGTAGGCGATCCGCTGACGGAAGTGCTCGAGGCCGCGAAACACTAGGCGTTCGGTAGTGTCGTCGATGGGCCGCCATGACTGGCGCGGTGCGTTTTTTGCCGGCGACAATGACTGCGCGCTCGGGACAGTCCGGGAAACTGCTCCCTCGGTAGGCTAAAGTGGGGGAAGTGAGGCGCCCGGATAAGTTGCTGCCCATATGATTCAGCATGGAACGTACGTAAACGGAAAACAGGGTTGCGGTTACCACCGAACGGAGCGCTCCCAATGACCACGCGTTATATGCAGCGTTTCTTCAATCCGAAGTCCATCGCCGTCATTGGTGCTTCGGAGCGCAATCCGAGCCTCGGCGGAACGGTGCTGCGAAATCTCCAGGAGGCTGGATTTCCGGGCCCGTTGATGGTGGTCAATCGCCGCGGCGGCGACACCGTCCTTGATCTGCCACGTTATTCCCGGGTCGCCGATCTGCCGCAATCCCCCGATCTCGCCATTGTGTGTACGCCGCCCGCGACGATTCCACAACTCGTCGACGCTCTCGGCCGCAAACGTGTCCGCGCCGTGCTGATCGTCATGGGCGGTCTGTCGACACCGGCGCCGGCTGCTATCCGGCGCGCTCGGGGAAGCCATCGGCTTTGCCCACAGCCTGCTCGGTCTTCGCCTCGAAAGCGGCAAGACCTTGCAGGAAGCGACCTGGGAGGTTGCCCGCGCTCACGATCTGCGGATCATGGGGCCGAATTGCATGGGTGTGGTGGTGCCGCGCAACAATCTCAATGCGAGCTACGGGCACACGATGCTGGACGATGGTGATGTTGCCTATGTCGGCCAATCCGCCATGCTCGGGTCTTGCAGTGGCGGACTGGGCGAAGGGGCGAGGGCTCGGGCTTCTCTCACCTGACAACGCTGGGTGACAGTCTCGATATCGATATTGCCGATGTGCTCGAGTATCTCGAGGGGGACTGGAACACGCGGGCAATTCTCATTCATTTCGAGAAACTGCAATCCGGAGCTCGCCTGATGTCGGCATTGCGCGCCGCGGCGCGTAGCAAGCTGGTTGTCGTGTTGAAGAGCCGCCGCGTGCCGCGGTCGCAGGATCCGGAGGAGCCAATTGCCGCGGGTCTGACCAACAGCGATGTCGTTGCCGACGCGGCGCTGCGCAGGGCAGGCGTGTTGCGAGTCGAGCGAATCGACGAAGTCTTTGCCGCACTCGAAACGCTGACACGGATGCGCCGTCTGCGTGGCGAGCGGCTCGCGGTTGTGTGCAATGGCATCGGCCCGGGCATGCTGGCGGTCGATCGGCTTGTTGTTGAGCGGTGGACAGCTCGCGTACTTGACAGGCGACGATCGATGCGCTGAAAGACGCTCTGCGCACGGTGCGGCCGGGCGGCAATCCCGTCGATCTCGAGGCGGATGCCGACACCGGAGCTGTTCGCGAAGGTTATCCATGTTCTTCGTGCTGACCCCGGGGTAGACGCTATCCTGGTGCTGCATGTGCCGACGCTGGCCGCGCCCTCGCTGCCGGCGGCCGAGGCGACGATTGCCAGCGTCAACGAGATCCTGAAACCGGTGATCACCTGCTGGATGGGTGAGGCCAGCGCGGAGCCGGCACGACAGAAGTTCAACGCGGCCGACATTTCGACGTTCAATACGCCCGAGCAGGCCGTTGATGCCTTCATGCATATGGTGCGTTATCGCCGCAATCAGGCGGAGCTGGCGCAGGTCCCGCCTTTGCCGGGGCCCGACGAGCGGGTGTGCCAGACCGCTTCGGTATGGGCCATGGTCGGCGAAGCGGTCAATGCCGGCCGCGAATTGCTCAGCGATCCGGAGTGCGATCGCGTGCTGGCGGCGGCCGGCATTCCTGCGGCGAAAAGCTATTACGTCGCTGAGTCTGGTGAGCTTGGCGAAGTCGCGGCCGGACTGCTGCCGCCATTTGCGTTAAAAATACTGTCCGGGGATGTTTGCAGGCCATTCGCCGGCTATGGCGATGCGGGTGGCGGTGGCCATGGCGTCGCGCTCGATCTCGGGTCGGTCCCCGAGCTCGAGGCCGCGGCGGGACAGTTGGCCGCCGCAGCAGAGCGCCTCACGCCGCGTCCCGCAGCGCACGGGTTCAAGCTGCAGCGAATGCGGCGCGGACTCGATTCGGTGCAGCTCAGTATGGGGATAACCCGCGATGCGGTTTTTGGTCCCCTGCTGTTTTTCGGGTCCGGCGGCAGCCCGAGGCGAGTTGCGGCCGACAGGCAGGTGGGGCTGCCGCCGCTCAACCGGGCGCTCGCGCGGTTGCTGATCGACTCCACCGCGGCAGGCTGTGCGCTTGACGATGTTTGCGATGATCCGGAACGCGATCGTGACGCGCTGGCGCGGATGCTGGTGTGTCTTGGCCAGCTCGTCGTCGAAGTTCCGACAATTGCGGCGCTGGAGATCAACCCGCTGATAGTCAACGCTGAAGGAATTCTGGCGCTGGACGCGAAAATTGCGCTTGGCGAGCCGGTCAAAACCGCGATCCTTCCCTATCCGGGCCGGCTCGAAGAAACGACGACCCTGGCGCGCTCCGGCCGCGAGGTCCTGCTCCGGCCGATCCGCGGCGAGGACGCGCCGGCGCATGCCGCGTTTGTAAGCAGGCTCAGCCCTGAAACCATCCGCTACCGTTTCTTTCAGCCCCGTTCGAACTTCACCAGGCAGGAGTTGTCGCAGGCAACGCAGATAGACTATGCGCGCGAGATGGCTTTTATTGCCACCGCCCCCAATGAGCAAGACGTTGCTGAAACACTCGGTGTCGTGCGGGCATGGGCCGATGCCGACAATGTCAGTGCGGAATTCGCAATCATCATCGATGACGAGATGCGCGGCGAGGGTCTTGGCCGGATGTTGCTGGCCAAGATAATCGAATACGAGCGCGAGCGCGGCGTGTTGCTGCTGCGCGGAACGGTGCTGCCGGACAACGCGCCGATGTTACGACTTGCGGAAAAACTCGGATTCGCGAGCCGCTACAACGAGGAGGAGGAGGCCATGGTAATCAGTTTGCCGCTGAACCCGCCAACCGATGACTGGCAGCGTGAAAGGCTGGCCCGACTCGACGGCGAGACAGAATAAAGGCGGATGCGTCGAGCTCCTCCCGGCGCCGTCGCGGCCAGCAGTGGCTAGCGTTTCCGCGCCGTTTGTAGCGGATCCAGGGCCCGTCGTATCTCACCTGTCGCGGTGTGGTCAGTCTTTCAGCTTTGTGCGGATAATGACTTCGCTATGCAGCGTGCGATGAACCGGGCACAAGTCTGCGATCTCGAGCAGACGCTCCCGCTGCTCCTGGCTCAGGTCTCCCTCAACCGTTAGCTCCCGCTGGAACTCATCGACTTTGCCTTTGGCGGTTTCGCAGTCGGCGCAATCTTCGGCGTGGACCTTGGAGTGGCGCACCGTTACCGTAGAGGCTCGCAAATTGAGACCCTTGCGCATGGCGTACATTCGCAAAGTCATCGTCGTACAGCTGGCAAGCGCGGCCGCGAGTAAATCGTAGGGAGATGGGCCGAGATTGGTGCCGCCAACGCGCGCGGGTTCGTCCGCAATCAGCGCATGCCCGGCCGCGACGATATCGGTTCTGAATCCGTCCGCGCCGGTGCGGGCAATGGTTGCGTCATCGTCCGCGGCGATTGCTGCTATCGCGGCATCGGCGGCGGGAAGATATCGCGATGCCCATGCCGCGAGCACCTGCCCGGCATAGCGTGAGTCGGCCTCGCGGCTCAACAGGTGATCGGCCTTGTCCAGGCTGATAAAGCTCTTTGGGTGCTTTGCATGGACGAACAGTTCGCTGGCGTTGTCGACCTCGACGATGTCGTCGAGAGGAGCATGCATCACCAGCAAGGCTTTCCTGAGGCGCGCAATGCTTTCGGGCAGAGCGTGCCGTTCAATGTCTTCCAGAAACTGTTTCCTTACTACGAAAGGCCGGCCTCCGAGCTGTACGGTCGCCTGTCCACTGGATTCAATCTCGGCGCGGTCTCCCTCGAGCATCGCCGCCACATGGGACGGGCGCGACGGGGATCCGATCGTTGCCACCGCGACGGCCGATGGGATGTCGAACGCCGCCTGCAACACGGCGGTGCCACCCAGCGAGTGACCGATCAGAATCGAAGGGGCCTGGTGATGCTCCTCGAGATAGCGGGCCGCCGCGACAAGCTCGGCGACGTTGCTCGAGAAATTCGTGTCCGCGAATTCACCCTCACTCTGACCGAGCCCGGTGAAATCGAATCGCAGCACGGCAATCCCGGCGTCGGTCAGCGATTTCGCAATGTTGGTCACGGCCTTGAGGTTTTTCGAGCAGGTAAAGCAATGCGCGAACAGGGCGTAAGCCCGCGCCGGCCCGTCGGGCAGATCGAGGATTGCAGCCAGCTGATGACCATCGGGCGATGGAAATGTGAGGTTTTTGCGAGCCATCGGGCACTGTCTCCAGAGAGTCCTTTAGTATGCGTTAATCGGCACAGAGCAATCGGTCACGACAGCGTCGACAATGCTCGCACCGGGAGGCTGCACCAAGCGCCGGAATGGTCCTTCGGGCGAACTCACCGGCGTGACAACGATGACGACCGGCACCGTAATGCCGGCCCGGCCCGGCGAACCACGTACCAGCGTCCGAAAAGCGGACGCATTGCCGCACGCCCGGGACGACTGGCCGCAATGCATGCCTACCCGAGCTTGATCCTGACCTTGCCGGACTTGACGCTGACCGGGTAGGTCTTCAGTGCTTTCTCGCCACGCACGATGTTGAGCAGTTGGATGCCCGGCGGGAAATTGGCCCAGTCTATGACCTCGCCCGTGCGGATATCGAAACGGGCCCGGTGCAACGGACACTGGACCTTGCAGCCGTCCACGATCTTGCCGCGCGAGAGAGGGCCGAACGTGTGAGTACAGCTCGCCTGCGTGGCATAAAAACCGTCCTCGAGGTGATACAACAGGATCTTTTCGCCCTCGACTGCAACGACTTTCATCTTGCCAACCGCAAGCTCATCTTCCCGACCCACTTCGTGTAAAGCCATCGAATCTCTCCCTGCAGAAAAAAGGGACTCGCTCTGGCGCCATTGCCGGCTGCTTTCGCTGTGCCATCCTGAAACCGAAATCGGTTTACACGGAGCCATCCCTCAGATGTCCGTATTGTACGTCGCTGCGGTCCGGGCCACACGATCGATTTTTCGATATCACCGCGCACGATTGCGCTAGACTGATCGCGAGCCCATCGGCCAGAGTTTTCTGTCTGGTGGTAAAACAACGACAAGGGGACAAATTGTGAGCAGGTTGATCGAGATGGCCGGCAATGCGGCAGCGATTCTGGGAATTGTGGTTTGCCTGGTGGCGGTTGCTGTGCGCGCTACCGGCAGCTTTTACATGGGCGGTTATGCCGCGATGACGGTGTTCAATGTCGGCGTCGGTCTGATGATCGCCGCTTGTCTTGCAAAGTTGCACCTGTTGCAGTCGAAGTAGTTCTGGCGCGCTTGCGTTTGCCGTACCAGGCGGAACAGACGGGGTGCCGCGATTTTGTCAAGATTGGCAAAGACGGCGCTTGGCAGCGGTCTTTCTCGGGTATCTTGAAAGCGGTAATGCAAACGAATTTGAGGAGCTTGTCATGAGAATGAGATTGCGATTGGGTGCTGTCGCGACGATGCTTGTCGGCGCCCTTGTTTTTGCCGGCGCTGCGCAGGCCAGTCATCACGGCGGCAAAATGGGTCACGGCTCCCCCGCGGAGCGTGCCGCCCGCCAGACGGAGCATATGACCCAGGCGCTCGGTTTGTCGGAAGAGCAGTCGCGTCAGGTCGGCGAGATCAATCAGAAATATGCGACCGAGGCGCAGGCTTCCATGGAAACGGCGGCAAGCCGCGAGGAACGGCACGGCCGGATGCGTGAAATCATGGGCAAGCGTGACGAAGAATTGCGTCAGGTGCTCAGTGAGGAGCAATACGAGTCGCTGCAAAGCATGCGTGAATCTATGCGCAAGGCGCACAAGCCGCGTGGCGGAGAGGATGCGCTGCGCTAGGCTGGTGCGCCGCGATAAGAGCGCGAGCCGGGCCGGCTGCCTGCAAGACGGGCTCCACGGCTGGTGGTGTCGATCTGGTCAGGCGATGAGGCGGGGCTAGCGCGGGTCTTGCTTCAGCCTGATCCATGTTGAGCGCGCGCGACCATGAACTCTGCCGTCGGCCCCGATCAGGGCGGTGCCGGAATGGTATTTGCGTCCATCCTGGGCAATTTTCCAGCCGATAACGACACACCGGTCTCCCGTCTTGATGCCGGGTTCCACCTCGGCGCTCATACGACCCAGCAAGCAGGCCGGGTTGTCGGAAAAACCGAGTGCGAAATAACCGGGACAATCGAGCGCCGCCCAGAGAAACTCAGGCTTGACCGAGCCATCGTCACCCACTAGCGACGCGTCCGGGATCCACGGCGCAGCCACGATCGCGGAATTCCCTGCCACACCCGCGAAAATCCGCAACCCGTCTCCGGGAGAGCGATCCGGGCCGCAAACGAAACAACGTCTGAATACATGGTTCTCGAATGCGCGGTAGTTTTCTGCGGCTGCTTCGGCCGCGGCAAAATCAGGCGCGGCGGGCACGGGCAGATCCAGGTCTGTCGCCTGCGCTTCGGCAATCAGGCGATCGCCGTCGAGCAGTTGCCAGTGCTCGTCATTGGTGTGCGTTACCGTCAGCGGTTTGCCCAGCGGGGGCGGATAACGCAGGGTAACTTCGGCGGCGCCCGGTATTCGGGCGGTCAGCGAACCGCAGACGTAGCCGCCGTTGCCCGAGTCGTGCGGGCCGCAGAAGCGCCGGTCGATAAATAAGGTATCAGTCATTCTTACCGGTTAAGAGTGCAGTGAGACGTCGTTTCGTCGCGACCATGCCGGGTATGACGGGTCATGCGAGCGCGCCGGCAGTGCAGACTCAGTGAGTTACGACGCCGAGGGTGCCGAGGCCGAGGGCCAGGACGCAGCAGGCCGCGAAAATGGTGGCGCGGACGTGTGCAGAACGCAATCACGTGGGGTAGTCGTTGCCAGAGATCGTCGAGGTCATCCAGGACCTGTACAAGAATTTCCATATAGCCTCTGTCGCAGCGCGACAATAGCCCCTCCAGCCCGAGGGGACGCGCAAGTTACCATCGACACGGACTGCCGGGTCTATGATTTAACATAACCTTATCGCTGGGTTTTGCTCATCCGGCTCATGGCGGTGCCGATTCTGATGTTCCCGCTCTTTCCCGGCCTTCACCGAGTGGGTGCGGGGCTGGTATCGTAGTCACGAATGCTTGTTTAGCCGAAGCCGACATTTCTGAGGGATCAGCCAATGCACATTTTTCGCCATAGTTTGTTTCTGAAAGTCTTTTTCCTGCTCGGTCTGTTCGCGCTCGCGAGTCCGCCGGCGGTCGCCAGTCCGTCCAACAAATGGCGTATCGAGGTCAGCGAGGGCGCTAATTCTCACGGCGAACTGATCTTCTATCTTTCCCCGGAGAAAGCCGATCCAATTGAGATACGCGTTGAGATTGACAACGGCACCAGTGAGAACAAGGTCGCGCGGAAAATACATGATGCATTCCAGCGTGCACTGCCAGGCGACGCCTATAATATTGAAGTGGACGACGGCGAGGACGTACTGGTCAAAAAGAGAAGAGGTGGTGAGAAATTCGATCTGACACTTGCCAAGTCGTCTGTCAAAAGTGTCCGGATCCATATCGAGAAAGAGTGATAGAGCAACTCGTTGAGTCTGGCGCGTGATCCGGCGCCGCTCGCTCACTTGCGTTCGCTGTGCGTTCTTCGCCGCCTGCGGCGGCTGCGTCGAACCCGAGTGGGTTCGTCCACGCACCCCCTCGAGACAAAAAAAGGCCCCGCGAGGGGGCCTTTTCTTGTCTGGCGGAGAGGGTGGGATGGATTCGCTTCCCTCGGAAGCTCACCCTTTCGGGGCCGCGCCGCTTTGCGTCGCGCTCTGTCGGCCAGCATGCTGGCCTCGGTTCGAACCCGGTGGGTTCGTCCACACACCCCCTCGAGACAAAAAAAGGCCCCGCGAGGGGCCTTTCTTGTCTGGCGGAGAGGGTGGGATGGATTCGCTTCCCTCGGAAGCTCACCCTTCGGGGCCGCGCCGCGTTGCGTCGCGCTCTGTCGGCCAGCATGCTGGCCTCGGTTCGAACCCGGTGGGTTCGTCCACACACCCCCTCGAGACAAAAAAAGGCCCCGCGAGGAGGCCTTTTCTTGTCTGGCGGAGAGGGTGGGATTCGAACCCACGGACGGGACCAGCCCGTCACTTGATTTCGAGTCAAGCCCGTTCGACCACTCCGGCACCTCTCCGGGCAAGGCGCGCATTGTAGTCGAGGCGTTCGTCGGGCGGCAATCCCGGGTCCAGGCCGATGCCGGTTTGCAGCGGCATCGGGGGGATCAGGCCGAGGAGCTGCGCCTCTGCCTGCGCCGGGATTTGAGTCTTTCGATTTCGCTCTCGTAGGCCCTTGCGAACGCCTCTGCAAAAAACTGCGGTATGGCGCCGTCGCCATTCTGACTGACAAACTGGAAAAACTCCTCGTACAGTTCCCAGTACTTCATCTTGTTGGTCGCACCCATCAGCGGGCCGCGCTTGAGCCCGGTGTCGAAGCGTTCCTTGAGCTGCGCCGGATCGAATCGCTCCAGCATGTCCTCCACGGCAGATTGCATCGCGACCAGCATCGCCATCTCGTGATGCTTGAGATCGGTAAAGCTCTGACGCACGGATTCGACACCGGGCAGATAATGATCCTTGCCACGGAAAAGCAGGCCGCGCATCGCCTCATCGACGTCGGCGGAGAACTTGAGCGGGTTGAATTCGCCCGACTGTATCGTGGTCTGCGATACGCGAAAGCGGGTTTTCAGCTGGGTACGGGTTTGCAGTACCTCCATCACGCCGACGATGAACTCGCGAATAATCTGGCCCGCGTTCTGCAGCACCCGATCCGACTGGGTCGGTGGAATGCTGGCCGGATCCAGTCCGGCGGCCTGGAGTAGTTGCGCCAGGCCGTGATCGTCTTTCGGTCCGCGAAACGTTCCGGAGGATGCGGCGTGAGCTGCCGCGGATTCCGCGCCGGATTTTGCCGGCTCCGGCTTTCGCGCCGGACGGGTCTTGGCGGCCGGTCGGGATTTCCGGCAGGTGGCGCGCCGGGCCCAGCCTTGCTCGCCGGTTTGGTCGGCTCGTGCGACCGGCGGGGGCTCGCTTTCCCTGGCCTCCTGCTCTTCCTTTTCGACTTCCAGTTCGAGCTCGGTCAGTTTTTGCGGCTGAAGATCAAACCCGGGCATTAACTCCATCGACGGGTCGGGATCGACGATGTCGAGAATCGGCCGCTCACCGGTAGCGGGCAGATGGATCATGTTCCAGTCATTGCTGGTGGAGCCGGTGGCCGGTCCTACCTGGCCTCCCGGGGTGTCGCGCGATCCCTGCTTCCAGATTGGTCTCTGTGTCACCACCCTCATTGGCCTCTTCCTCGAGGACGGCCGTCACGCTTATCAGGTCGTCCTTTTCCTCCAGCGACATGTCTTCGGGGGCTTTTTCGCGCAGGTCGTCGCTGCTTGTAACCGTGGCGGCAATCTCATACGGGCCCAGGCGAATTTTTTCCCCGCCACGCAAGCGACGGTATTTGCCTCGACCGAGCGGAGCCTGTGAGTCGTCGATGAATACGCCGTTGGTACTGGTGTCGATGATGAAAAACGAGCCTTTCTGGAACTGGATGGATGCATGGCGCCCCGAGACAAAACGCTCGGTATCCGGCAACACCCAGTCATTGCTGACGCTGCGCCCGATCGAACCGCCGTGCACGGTAAACGACTTGACGCCCGCATCACCGAGGCTGGCGCGCTGATCGCTGATTATCTCCAGCGTAAGATTCATCGTTGAACGACCCTATTGCAGACCTTTGGTAGAGTGCAGTGGAATGCGCAGATTTACAAGGACTTAACTGCGCTTCTGGAGAAATTTTTCAGTTACCCGATGGTTGATTCCGATTGAGGTCGCGCCGGAGACGGCTTTTCGCGCTCCTGCGCAGCGGTACCGCACCAACGGGGCTGTCGGGGCGCGATTTGAAGACCCGCCGGCGCTGGTGTGTGCGGCTGATTCGCGATCAACTGTTGACAATCGCCAGAAATACACCATGCTTGATCGAATAATTTCGCGTCTAAGTGGGACCCGGATTTATGCCGCAATGCGGCAAGAATTGGCGCGAAATTACAAAAACGACAACTAGAATTCTAATAAAAGAGCGCGAAACAAAATTCATGAGCTCTATCGATCTGGAAGCCTTATTGGCGCCAATTTCCGAGGAGTCGCCGTCGGGCGCGGACCTGGAATACGATCCGGCATTCGGTGAACTGGAGCGCACTGCGCAGGGCAAGCCCGAGCAGGTCATGGGCGACGATGTGATCGAGGCGGAGGACCCGGATTGGCGCGCCGTGCGCGATCAGGCTGCCGCACTGCTCGCCCAGACCAAGGACCTGCGGGTGGCCGTGCACCTCGCCCAGTCCGCGATGAAACTCGAGGAGCTCAATGGGCTCGCTGACGGTCTGGAGCTTATCCGCGGTCTGGTCGAGAACTTCTGGGACGATCTGCACCCGCAACTCGATGCGGAGGACAACAACGATCCGATGATGCGCGTCAACAGCCTGCTGGGGTTGTCCGACCGCAACGGTTTCCTGGCGCGATTACTCGGTATTCCACTGGTCAAGTCCAGGGCGGCGGGTATTTTCAGCCTGCGCGACGTCAAGATCGCAAAGGGTGAGTTGTCGCCCACGGCCGGCGCCGAGTCTGCACCGGCCGATCAATCCCTGATCGATGCCGCGTTCATGGATGCGGATCTCGATGAGATACAGGGCTCGGCCGACGCCGTCGAGCGGGCGATAGCGGCCCTGACCGCGGTAGAGGTATTTTTCGTTGAGAAGGTGGGCGCGGTCGATTCGCCGGATTTCGGTGAGTTGCCGGCGGATCTCAAGGCAATGAAGGCAGTCTACGACGACGCGCTGGTCAGGCGCGGGGTCGGTGTCGCGGAGGCCGCAACCGCGGAAGAAGGCGGACAGCCGGGTGCTGCCCCGATTAGTGGCGAGATTTCCAACAGGGCGGATGCGATCCGCATGCTGGACAAAATCTGCGACTTTTTCGAAAAAACGGAACCGTCCAGTCCGGTGCCAATGCTGTTGCGGCGGGCAAAACGCCTGGTGTCGAAAGATTTCCTGGAGATTCTGCGGGAACTGACTCCCGATGCGGTCGCCCAGGCAAAAGCGATCGGTGGCGTCAAGGATGACGGTACCGGTGAAGATGGCGGCGGTGGCTCGTGGTAGGGCGCCGCAGCAGGAACCCGAGAATCGACTATTCTTTGAAAATAAGTGGTGACAGCGGCCGCGTTTGTCCCGACCGTCGGGTTGGGCCGCGTGGTTTGTTTCGACAGTACTCAGGAGGTCAGTGTGGCCAAGAAAAGTAGTCAGAAGTTTATTGCGCGCAACCGCGCGCCGCGCGTGCAGATCGAGTACGACGTGGAGGTGTACGGCGCCGAGAAAAAGGTCCAGGTGCCGTTTGTGATGGGCGTGCTCGCTGATCTGTCCGGCAAACCGGAAGACCCGCTCGAGTCGGTCGATGAGCGCAAATTTCTCGAGATCGACGTCGATAATTTCGACAGCCGCCTGAAAGCCATGAAGCCGCGGGTGAATTTCGCGGTCCCCAATACCCTGACCGGTGAAGGCAATCTCAACATCGACATTACCTTCGAGAGCATGGAGGATTTCTCGCCGGCCGCGGTGGCGCGAAAAGTTGGCGCATTGAACAAGTTGCTCCAGGCGCGCTCGCAGCTGGCCAACCTTGTCACCTACATGGATGGCAAGTCGGGTGCGGAGGAACTGATCGCGAAGGCGCTTGGCGATTCGGCGCTGTTGCAATCGCTGGCCTCGGCGCCGGCCCCCGACAGTGACGAACAAGAAGAGGCTAAGGAGTAGAACCGATGGCAGATGCGAAGTCTGAAGAGCTCGCGCAACAACAGGGCGAGACGATCGAGGCGGGCGATTTCGCTGCGCTTTTGGAAAAAGAATTCAAGCCGAAGTCGGACCGTGCCAAAGAAGAGGTGCAGTCGGCGGTGCATACCCTGGCAGAACAGGTGCTGCAGGGTGAGGCGTTGCTGGCCGACGATGTCGTTGGCACGATCAATGCGATTATCGCCGAGATCGACGCCAAGCTGACCGAGCAGGTCAACCAGATCATGCACAACGAGGATTTTCAGAAACTCGAGGGCGCATGGCGCGGTCTGCATCACCTCGTCAACAACACCGAAACCGACGAGATGCTGAAGATCAGGGTAATGAACATCTCGAAGAAGGAAGTCGGCAAGACGATCAAGAAATACAAAGGCACTGCCTGGGATCAGAGCCCGTTGTTCAAAAAGCTGTACGAGGAAGAGTACGGTCAGCTTGGCGGCGAACCCTATGGTTGCCTGGTCGGCGATTACCACTTCGATCACAGCCCGCAGGACGTAGAGATCCTGGGTGGGATGGCACAGATTGCGGCCGCCTCGCATGCCCCGTTTATCACCGGGGCCCAATCCTCGCTGATGGGGATGGACTCGTGGCAGGAGCTGAGCAATCCGCGCGATCTGGCAAAGATTTTCTCGACGCCGGAGTATGCCGCATGGCGCTCGCTGCGTGAGTCCGAGGACGCCAAGTATCTCGGCCTGGCCATGCCGCGTTTTCTCGCCCGTCTGCCGTACGGGGCGAAGACCGATCCGGTCGAGGATTTCGATTTCGAGGAAGATGCCGAGGGCGCCGATTCGAGCAAATACACCTGGGCCAATTCGGCCTATGCGATGGCGGTGAACATCAACCGGGCGTTTAAGGAATACGGCTGGTGTTCGCGTATCCGTGGCGTGGAATCGGGCGGCGCAGTAGACGGACTGCCGGTTCACACGTTCCCGTCGGATGACGGTGGCGTCGATATGAAGTGCCCGACCGAAATCGCGATCAGCGACCGTCGCGAGGCCGAGCTTGCCGGAAGCGGCCTGATGCCGCTGATACATCGCAAGAACAGCGATATCGCGGCATTTATCGGCGCCCAGTCGCTGAACAAGCCGGCGGAGTTCGACGACCCGGATGCAACAGCCAATGCCAATTTGTCGGCACGATTGCCGTATTTGTTTGCCTGCTGCCGTTTCGCTCACTACCTGAAATGCATGGTCCGCGACAAGGTCGGCAGTTTCACCAGCCGCAACGAAATGCAGCGGTATCTGCAGGAGTGGATCATGCAATACGTGACCGCCGACCCGGATAACGCAACCGAAATGCAAAAGTCGCGCAAGCCGCTGGCTGCGGCCGAGGTGGTCGTCGAAGAGGTGGAAGGCAATCCTGGCTACTACACTTCGAAGTTCTACCTCAGGCCGCATTACCAGCTCGAGGGGCTGACCGTGTCGCTGCGGCTGGTATCCAGGCTGCCGTCGGAGAAGTCCTGATTTCGGGTTGCGGAAGCTGAGTAACGTTTGACGATTTTGCGGAACGAGAGGGATCGGGCATCGGTACACGTTGGCGCTGCGTTGCCCGGGTGAATAATCAGCCAGTGACAAGAAAAGGAGAACCATCATGGCTGTCGATATGTTTATCAAGATAGGCGATTTGAAAGGCGAGGCTCAGGATAAGGTGCACAAAGACGAGATCGATGTGCTGGCGTGGAGCTGGGGCATGTCGCAGTCGGGCACGACCCATATGGGAAGCGGGTCCGGCGCTGGCAAGGTGGCGGTGCAGGATTTGTCCTTTACCAAGTACATCGACAAATCTTCGTGCGCGCTGCAGCGTCATGTTTGCAATGGCAAGCACATTTCCGGAGCGCAACTTTGACGGTTCGCAAAGCCGGCGAGCACCCGCTGGAATATGTGGTCATCAAGATGAAGGACGTGATCATCTCGAGCGTATCGACCGGTGGCAGCGGCGGCGAAGACCGGCTGACCGAGAACGTGACGCTGAATTTTGGTCAGTTTGCGTCCTATTACAAAGAACAGATGCCTGACGGAAGCAAAGGGGCAGAAGACGATTGCTCCTGGGATATTGCTGCTAACGCGGCGACGTAGATCGCGGCCTTCAACCCCGGACTCGCATCAAGTCGAGCAGGGTCCCGGAATCCGACGAGGTCGGCCCGCCGCGGCGACAGGCGCGGCGGGTCGATACGCCTCGGGTATCGCGTTGCTGGAGATAGTCCGCATTTGACCACGGCAAGAGAGTTCCTGAAGGAAGGCGATCTGAATGCGGCGCTCGAGGCGCTGCAGGACGAGGTGCGGGCTAACCCCGCGGACGCAAAGAAACGTATTTTCCTGTTCCAGCTGCTGGCTGTGCTGGGCAACTGGGACCGGGCGCTGAACCAGCTCAATGTCGTTGCCGATCTGGATGCCAGCAGTCTCGCCATGGTCCAGACCTATCGCGAGTTGCTGCGTTGCGAGGCGTTGCGCGAAGCGGTTTTCGAAGGTACGCGTTCGCCACTGGTTTTCGGCGACCCCGAGCAGTGGATTGCATTGGCGCTCGAGGCGCTCAAGCTCGACGCGAGCGGCAAGCATGATCGGGCCCAGGCGATGCGCGGCGAGGCCTATGAGTCCGCCGAGGTCAGCGGCGGCAAAATCGCGGATGACGCTCTTCGAGTGGGTCGCGGACGCCGACAGCCGTATCGGGCCATTTCTCGAAGCCATTGTCAACGGCAACTATTACTGGGTGCCGTTTTCGCGCATTCGCAGCATCGCGCTGGAGCCACCCGAGGATCTCCGTGACCTGGTCTGGGCGCCCGCTCAATTTCACCTGGGCCAATGGCGGCGAAACGGTCGGATTCATACCGTCCCGCTATCCGGGTTCGAGCGCTGCCGAGGATTCGCGGCTCGCGCTGGCGCAAAAAACCGAGTGGGAGCAGAAGGCCGAAGACGTGTATTTCGGTACCGGCCAGCGCATTCTGGCGACGGATGGCGGTGAGTATTCTCTGCTCGAGGTTCGCAATATCGAGCTGGATACCGGTGACGAGCCGGGTGACGCCGCGACCGAACTCTAGGTAGCCGGACCGTGGCCGATCTGACGCTACAGGAACGGTTACAACCGTCGTTGCTCGACCGACTCACCGACGATGAACCTGACACCGGGACAGAGCCACGCGATCGGCGAGTGATTTCCGTCGCAAAATTACGCAGCAGCGTCCTTCGTGATCTGGGCTGGCTGCTCAATACCGGCAACCTCGAATCCACCGAGGATCTCGAGGACTACCCGCAAGTTCCGACATCGGTCATCAATTTCGGCGTGCCCAGCCTTGCCGGTCTCACTGCGTCCTCGACGGATGCCGCCGCGCTCGAGGATGTCGTGCGCGATGCGATCATTGCATTCGAGCCGCGCATCCTGCGCAAGACGCTCAAAGTAAGAGTCCTGCTGCAGAAATCGGAAGTGAATCCGAACGCCCTGAGTTTTGAAATACAGGGAGAACTGTGGGCTCAGCCTGTGCCGTTGAATCTGTACATGCGGACTGAAGTCGATCTCGAGACCGGCACGTTTTCGCTGGAGGAATCGGGCCGCTAGGCCGCTGCCATGGATCCGCGACTTCTCAAGTATTACAACCGCGAGTTGCAACATCTGCGCGAGATGGGCGCCGAGTTCGCGCGCGAGTTTCCGAAAATCGCCGGGCGCCTCGGGCTCGAGGGAATCGAGTGCGCCGATCCCTATGTCGAGCGTATGCTGGAGGGATTCGCCTTCATGGCGGCGCGTGTTCAGCTCAAGATCGATGCGGAGTTTCCGCAGTTTACCGAGCGCATGTTCGACCTGATTTATCCGCATTACCTGGCGCCGACGCCTTCGATGGCGGTCGTGCGCTTCGATCCGGATCTTGCCGAGGGCTCGCTGGCGGAGGGTTTTGTGCTGCCGCGCGACACGTCCCTGCGCAGTCTGACCGGCAGAGGCATCAGCACGGCCTGCGAATACCGTACCGCGCATGAATTGAAACTGTGGCCGCTCGAGCTTACCGAAGCGAAATATTTTCCGACCGCCGGCGCGCTTGCGAACGTCAATATCGAGAACCTGGCGGGAGTGAAGGCCGGCGTTCGACTTTCTTTCAAGGCGACCGCCGGGCTCGCATTCGACCAGATTGCGCTGGATGAACTGCCGCTTTACTTGTCCGGCGGCGATGACGTTTCGCGGCAACTCTACGAGCAGTTGCTCGGTAATTGCGTCGGTTTCATAGTCAGACCGAAAGGCGGAGCGCGTGCCTGGCAGCAACGTTTTCCGCCGCGCCAGCTTTGCCGTTACGGGTTCGACGACGAGCAGGCCCTGCTGCCGTACACGCGCCGGTCTTTTCACGGCTACCGGTTGCTGCAGGAATATTTCGTATTCCCGGAACGCTTTATGTACGTGCAGTTCGCCGGTCTGCAGCAGGCGCTGGCGCGCTGCGGCAGTACCGAGCTCGAAATCGTCGTATTACTCGATCGCAGCGTTGCGTGGATGGAAAGCGCGTTTGACGCCAGTCATCTCGCGCTTTTCTGTGCGCCGGTCATCAATCTGTTCCCACGCCGTGCCGACCGTATCCATGTCGAACGTGGCAAGAGCGAGTATCACGTGCTTGCGGACCGCACCCGGCCAATGGATTTCGAAGTTCATTCGGTACTCTCGGTCAGCGGTTATTCCACGGGTAACGAGGTCGAACGCCGCTTCCAGCCGTTTTACTCGGCACGCGACCCGTTCGACCTCCAGGATCAGTCGGCCTATTTCATGGTCAATCGGGAACCGCGCATGTTGTCATCCAGGCAACGTCGCAAGGGTGCGCGCTCGAGCTATATCGGCAGCGAAGTTTATGTCGCTATCGTCGATGGCCGCGAGGCGCCTTTCGCGCCCGGATTGCGCCAGCTCGAAGTGCAGACGATGTGCACGAACCGTGATTTGCCGTTGCAGCTTACGCTGGGTAAAAGCGATACCGATTTTTCGCTCGAGACCGGCGCGCCGGTCGAGTCGATTCGTTGTATCGCTGGCCCGACCCGGCCACGTCCGTCGACGGCGTCTGGAGACACCGCCTGGCGCCTGCTCAGTCATCTTTCGCTGAATTACCTGTCGATCGTCGATGATGGCGACACCCAGGGCGCAACGACGTTGCGCCAGTTGCTGTCGTTGTATGCCAATCCCAATGATCCGGGGGTCGTACGTCAGCTCGAGAGCATCAAGTCGGTCGCGAGTGCGGCAGTAGTCAGACGGATGCCGATTCCGGGGCCGATCACCTTTGGCCGCGGCATCGAAATCACCGTTGGCTGTGATGAGACCGGGTTCGAAGGGATGAGCCTGTTTTTACTCGGTGCAGTGCTGGATGAGTTTTTTACCAAGCAGGTCTCTGTCAATTCGTTTACGGAAACCGTGGTCAGCAGTGAAGAACGCGGAGAGGTAATGCGATGGCCGGCACGAGTCGGACTTCGGCAGACGCTCTGAACGAGCTGGCCGCAATCGAGCGCGATCCTTCGCGTTACGATTTTTTCCAGACGTTGCGTCTGATCGAGGCGCTGAACGCGGATCGCCCGCGATTGGGACGTTCCGCGCGTGCCGCGGAGGACCGGATACGGTTGCGCCAGGAGCCGTCCATGGCTTTTGCGCCACGTACACTTGCAGCCTTCCGCGCCGGTGGTGGTGGAAAACCAGCGCAGCTGGATCAGTTTTTCTTCGGTCTTTTCGGTCCGAACGGACCGTTGCCGCTGCATCTGACCGAATTCGCGCATGATCGCAAGCGACAGGCGCGCGATCACACGTTCAGTCGCTTCGCCGACGTTTTTCATCATCGCATGTTGTCGTTTTTCTACCGTGCCTGGGCCGATGGCCGGCCGACCGTCAGTTTCGACCGCCCCGACGATGACCGTTTCGAGAAATATGTCGGCGCGATGTTCGGGCTCGGGTTGCCGGCGAGCCAGAACCGCGACGCTGTACCCGATCACACCAAGCTCTACCTCGCCGGGCGCCTCGCGCTGCAGACCAAACCCGCCGCGGGATTGCGCGCGGTGGTCGAGGAGTATCTCGCGGTTCGCACGCGGGTCGAGGAATTTGTCGCGGCATGGATGCGAATTCCCGAAGAAAGCCGGCTGCGCCTGGGTGAGGATCGGCTGAACAGCACATTGGGTCAGTCAGCGACGATTGGTGAAAGTGTGCTGGATTGCCAGCACAAGTTTCGGCTCGTTTGTGGCCCGGCCAGCGCCGGGCAACTGCAACGGCTGCTGCCAAGCGGCCCGAGCCTCGAGCGGCTGGCGGCACTGGTGCGGAATTATGTCGGCGATGAACTAGACTGGGACCTGCGGCTGGTGGTCCTCAAAGAAGAGGTGCCAAGTGTGGTTCTCGGCAAACAGGGTCAGCTCGGCTGGACCAGCTGGCTCGGTAACAGAACGGCTGACACCGATGCGGACGACGTCCTGATAAAACCCGAAGCTTACGGGTGGGGCCAAAACCAGAATAACTTCGCACCGGGCTAGGAAGTTCAAACGCCGGAATCGTGGACCGGATACTCATTCCGGCTGAGCGGATTCGACGCAAACTAAAACAACAGATCGAGGGAGTGCAAAAATGGCCGAGATAAGTCGTGCGGCATTGTTCGGCAAGCTCAACCAGGTGGGTTACAAGTCCATCGAGGCGGCGACCGTATTCTGCAAAATGCGGGGTAATCCGAACGTGGAGCTGGTCCACTGGCTGCACCAGATTCTGCAGTTGCAGGACTCTGACCTGCATCGCATCGTCCGGCAATTCAACCTCGAACCGTCGCGCCTCGCGGCCGACATTACCGAAGCGCTGGAACGTTTGCCGCGCGGTTCCACAACGATCTCGGATCTTTCGGCGCACGTCGAAGAGGCGGTAGAGCGAGGTTGGGTGCTGGCAACGCTGATGTTTGGCGAATCGCAGGTGCGCTCGGGCTACCTGGTCGCCGGAATGCTGCAGACCCGCGGCCTGCGCAATGCATTGCAATCAATTTCGAACGAATTTGGCAAACTCAAATTCGAAGCGCTTACGGACAAGTTCGATGAGGTCGTTGGCGACTCACCGGAAAACCGCATGCACGCGCATGACGGGTTCCAGGCCGGCGGCGGCGCGGCTCCCGGAGACGCCAGCGGTGCGATGGCACCGGCGCAGATGGGTAAGCAGGAAGCGCTGGCACAATTCACCGTCGACATGACCGAGCAGGCGCGCAACGGCGAGATCGATCCGATTGTCGGCCGCGACGAAGAGATACGGCAGATGATCGATATCCTTATGCGCAGGCGGCAGAACAACCCGATCCTCACCGGCGAGGCGGGGGTCGGCAAGACCGCTGTGGTTGAGGGTTTCGCGCATCGTCTCGCCAAGGGCGATGTGCCGCCACCGCTGCAGAATGTCAGCCTGCGTGCGCTCGACGTCGGGCTGCTGCAGGCGGGCGCGAGCATGAAAGGCGAGTTCGAGAATCGTCTCAAGCAGGTCATCGAAGAGGTGCAGTCCTCCGAGAAGCCGATCATCATGTTCATCGACGAGGCGCATACGCTGGTCGGAGCGGGCGGTGCCGCCGGAACCGGCGACGCTGCCAACCTGCTCAAGCCGGCGCTGGCCCGCGGTACGCTTCGCACCGTCGCCGCGACAACCTGGGCCGAGTACAAGAAGCACATCGAGAAAGACCCGGCCCTGACCCGCCGGTTCCAGGTGGTCCAGGTCGGGGAGCCGAGCGAGGAACGCGCGATCCTGATGATGCGGGCGATGGCGTCGGTGATGGAAAAACATCACCGGGTGCAGTTGCTGGACGAGGCGCTCGAGGCGGCGGTGCGGTTATCGCATCGTTACATTCCGGCGCGGCAGTTGCCGGACAAGGCCGTCAGCCTGCTCGATACCGCCTGCGCTCGTGTCGCGATCAGCCAGCATGCGGAGCCGCCCGAGGTCGAGGACTGCCGGCGCCGGATCGAGGCGCTGAAGCGCGAGCTGGCGATTATCGACAAGGAGAAAACGGTCGGTATCGACACCGGGGCGCGTGAGCAAGCAACCGCTGAAAAGCTTGCCGCGGAGCAAGAGCGTTTCGAGGGTCTTAACGAGCGCTGGCAGGCGGAGAAAGTACTGGTCGATCAGATTCTCGACATTCGGGCCAGGCTGCGCGGTGACGCCGGCACCGTCGAGGGGACCGACAGCGAACTCGAGAAGCGCGCGGAAGACGTCGCGGAGGAACTCGCCGAAGAAGTGGGCGAGCCGGGTGCCAGCGGCGAGGATCGCGAGGCGCTGGTCGAGCGGCTGAAATCGCTGCAGGCGCAGCTGCATGAGCAACAGGGAGAGACCCCGTTGATCCTGCCGACGGCGGACGAGCAGGCGGTCGCATCGGTGGTCGGAGACTGGACCGGTATCCCGGTCGGACGCATGGTCAAGGACGAGATCGAGACCGTTCTGAATCTTGCCACCCATCTGAAGGAGCGGATTGTCGGCCAGGACCATGCGCTGGAGATGATTGCCAAGCGCATTCGTACCTCGCGCGCCAATCTCGATAACCCCGGCAAACCGATTGGCGTGTTTATGCTCGCCGGCACCTCAGGTGTGGGCAAGACCGAAACCGCGCTGGCATTGGCGGAAGTGCTCTACGGCGGCGAGCAGAACATCATCACGATCAATATGAGCGAGTACCAGGAAGCGCATACGGTCTCGACGCTGAAAGGCTCGCCGCCCGGTTATGTCGGCTACGGTGAGGGCGGCGTACTGACCGAGGCGGTGCGGCGCAGACCATACAGTGTCGTGTTGCTCGATGAGGTAGAGAAAGCCCACCCGGACGTGCACGAGATCTTTTTCCAGGTTTTCGACAAGGGCTGGATGGAAGATGGCGAAGGAAGGGTGATTGATTTCAAGAATACGCTGATCCTGTTGACGACAAATGCCGGAACCGACCTGATTATGAACCTGTGCAAGGATCCGGAGCTGATGCCGGAGCCCGAGGGTATCGCCAAGGCGATTCGCGAGCCGTTGCTGAAAATCTTCCCGCCGGCGTTGCTCGGACGCCTCGTCACGATTCCGTACTACCCGCTGAACGACGCGATGATCACGGCAATTTCGAAAATTCAGCTGCGCAAGATTGCGCGGCGGGTGGAGGCGCATCACAAGGTGCCGTTTAGCTATGACGACGATGTGATCGGTCTCATTGCTGCACGCTGTACGGATGTCGACAGCGGTGGCCGCATGATCGATGCGATTCTTACCAATACGGTGTTGCCGGAGGTCAGCGAGGAGATTCTCACCAGGATGATGGCCGGGTCACCGGTTGCCCGGGTGCATGTAGCGGTTGCCGATGAACAGTTCGTCTATGCCTATGACTGAGGTGGCCCGGCAACAGGTGAATGACTGATGTCCGCCGATCCCGAAAAGCCCTACACGATCGAGGCTGCCGATGGGCGTTTCGAGGTGCGGGCAGCGAGCGGGCGCGTGATCATGGCCTGCGCTGACGAAGCGAGCGCAGCGCATTACGCTACGTTGCTGAACGAGGCTTTCCGCGCGGTTACAAGAGCGGATTTCGCGACGCGCTGGCTTCGTGAGGCCACTGCGAGGCGAACTTAGCGGTGGCGGACGACGATTTGAGAAACAGCGTGGGGAGGGCGATCGGCCTGCATCGCGCCGGCAGGCTTGACGAGGCGGCAGATGTTTATCGCCAGGTTCTTGTTTTGCAGCCGGATCACGTCGACGCAAATTACCTTTTCGGCATGCTCTGTTTCCAGCAACGGGAACTGGAGCCGGCTTTATCGCATGTTGCCGAAGCAGTCCGGCTCGCGCCAGACAATGCGACGTTCGTTGCCGACCTCGGGCGGATTCAGAAGGCGAGCGGAGACCTGGTCGAGGCGATTGCGACGCTGGAGCGGGCGGTGGATCTCGATCCGCAGTGTGCCGCTTCATGGGTCGCGCTCGGCGATGCGCGAAATGCGCCGACCGTCGTGACGAGGCAGTCGATGCCTACCGCAAGGCCATAGACTTAGCGCCTGACCTTGCGATGGCGCACAACAATCTCGGTGTGGCGTTGAGGGCATTGCGGCAGTTCGAGCCGGCGATCGAGGCGCTTTCGGCGCGCGATTGCTTTGCGCAGTGAATATGTGGATGCCTGGCTGAATCTCGTCAACACAATCGAGAGCCTGGAAGATCATGCGGTCGCCATGAGCGCGCTGAACCAGGCGATCGAGATGGCTCCCGGATTCGCTCGAATTACGGATCCGAATCGCATACCAGTTGTTTCACGCGGAGCGATTTGAAGAGTCGCTCGCGCAATGCGAAATGGCGCTGGCGCAGTCGCAGCAGAATGCGGAGCTTTTTCATGTCAGGGGTTTGAGTTTGCAGAGTCTCGGTCGAGTCGGCGACGCGGTGGAGTCATATCTCGCCGCACTTGCTATCGATGACGGCGACCCGCATGTCCACAGTAATCTCGGCACGGCATTACGCAATGCGGGCGATGTTATCGCGGCGAATCGCGAGTTTTGAACGGGCGCTGCAGATCGACGCGAAATTCGACAAGGCGTTGTTCAACCTCGGCGTGGCGCAGCAGGAAATCGGAAGTTTCACGGAAGCCGTTAGGCTCTGGAGGCGGCGCTCACCATTGATCCGGTGTATGGAGAGGCATATCGGCGATTAGCGGTTGTCTATTACGCGATGGATGACGAGGCCGGAGCCGTCGCGGTGGTACGCCGATGGCTCGAGCGCGATCCGGACAGTGCGGTGGCCCGGCACCTGTTGCGTGCGCATACCGAGCCGGATAGCGAGCAACGCGCTGAGGATGACTACATTCGCCACGAGTTCGATGCATTCGCCGAGTCTTTCGATCGCACGCTTGAGCGTCTCGACTATCGCGGACCGGGCTGGTGGCGCAATTGCTGGCGGCGCGAGCTTACCCGGTGAAGCAGCGGATCTTGTGGTACTCGACGCGGATGCGGTACGGGTCTTTGTGCTGCGGTGTTACGCGATTATGCGCGACGGCTGGTCGGCGTCGATCTTTCCGCCGGGGATGGTAGACAGGCGCAGCAGCGAAATCTTTACGATGAGCTGGTGGTTGCTGAATTGCTGGATTTCATGGGGCGATCGGCGACTGGTTTCGATCTCATTCTGTGTACCGATACGCTGGTTTATTTCGGTAGTCTTACGCAGGTGATGCAGAGTTTCGCCGCGGCATTGCAGCCTTCCGGTTGCTCGCATTTACGCTGGAGGAGTTGCAGCCAGGGGATGCCGAACCCCTGCGATTGAATGCGCATGGCCGCTACAGTCACAGCGCGGCTTATGTTGCCGCTGAGGTGGAAGCGGCCGGCCTCGAGCTGGTGACTACTGCAGCATCAGACCCTTCGCATCGAGCTGAACAAGCCGGTGCGAGGTCTGCTGGTGCTGGCGCGGCAAGCGGAGTCGCCGGGCCCGGGTGACGGCGAACCGTCGCGGTGAGAGCAGTGGCGATGAAACATACCCATGTTCATGTAGTTGGCGCGGGTGAAACGCTACGCTTGCTCGCGCAACGATACGGTCTCGACTCGTGGCGGGCCATTTACGATGCGCCGGGAAACGCGGCCCTGCGGCGAAATTTTCCCGAACCTGACGACGTTCCCCCGGGGCTGACAATCACGGTGCCGCGGCCGGTTCAGCAATTGCTACGGCAGAGACTGCAGGCGCTATACCGGATCAAGCCGTTTCTGGCAGGTCTTTTTGACGAGCAGGACCGGTTGCTGGAGAGTCTGTCGGCAGGTGGGCTCAGCGACGCTGACTTTGCTGATGCGACATCCCTGGCGCCGTTGGTGCGGGAAATCAACGATGCCGTGGCGGCGGCAATCGAGGATTCGGCTGCTGCGGCGACTGCGATAGCGGACACGAATCTGGCGCTGCTGCAAACCCACTGGTATTGCAGCAGCGATCTCGCCGCTATTCCCGCATCAGGGGGTGTGGAGGCGGCGGGTCTGTATTGGCTGGTTTCGCTCGACCTGGTTGCTGTTTGGCGTCAGCTCTGGTCGGCCGAGCGCCTGTTGGCGCGGCACCGGGAACTGGACGGCGAGCCGGCCGCGCGGTGGATGGCGCGCGAACTGACAACCGTCCGTTCACGTGTGCTGCAACATGCGGATTCGCGGATCCGGCAAACGCTTGTCGCCATCGCCGGGTTCGACCGCCAACGTGCGAGCCAGCGGGCGGACTAGAGTCCGCGCAACGCCGCAGGTGGATCCGCGATGGACTGAAAGCGCAGCAACGCCACGTTGTCCGCATTGCGCTGACTCAGGAAGCTCATCAGGCCGGATCGCGCAATGTGCCCGGCGCTGTCCTCGCTCAGATAGGTTTCGGCGGCCGGCATGATGGCCTGCCCGCTGCCGTCATCGTAAATGGCGAGCGGCATTGCATCGAGCCTCAGGTAAGTGCCGCCAGCGATTGCCGCGTCCTGTTCGAGAAATGCGAGGCCGGAGAGAATTGCGCAACCGTAGGCCGGATTGCCCCAGAGAAAGTCCTCGTGATTCGGTCGCGGCGTCAGTTCTTCGAACTCGAAAAGCTCGGTGGGTTCGCCCTTCGCGCCATAGGGCATCCGGAGTAGTAATCGCGGCGCGGCGAGGCCGACATACTCGGAATGCTCTCCCTGGCGCAACCTGCGCCAGGGTTCGGCAATGTCGTCGGCGACGCCGTTCCAGTCTGCTGCGCGCGGTTGTGCCACGAGCGAGTCACAGCCGAACAGTCGCGGCGAACCTTCGGCAACAAGCGGGCAACCCGCGGCGCTGGCCAATGCGGCCAGATGGCCGAGCGTGTCGAGTTCGTCAGCATCTTTGCCGAAGCAGAAGTCTGCGACGATCATCGAAATCGGCCGTTCGCCCGGTGTATTCAGCCGTTCCTCGATGACTCGGCGGTACAACACCGAGTCGCCCGGCACGCCGCTCGGCGGCGCGAGGTCCGCGGCGATATCGGCGTACGATGCGTCGATCATATGGATCTGCAGCGTATCGTCGATATCGAGCGAGCTCACCAGCCAGTGCAAACCGCGCCAGGCTGTCTCCAGGCGCTGCAGGACCGGGTCATGCAGGGCTCGGCGGAGCACGATGGCGATTGAGTCGTCAACGATGGCGAGGAGCTGGGTCTGGTTGTCGTCGATGCCGGGTTCGATATGCGGGGCGACAAGGTCGCGAATAATCCGATCCACTCTCTGCCCGGCGCGGCGTGCTTCGGACCTGGCCGCACTGACCGCCGGCTGTTCCCCAATAAGGTCCTGAAACAGGGATTCCTTGTGCTCTGCCCCATGGCTGTCCGATGGTGCGGTTGGCGCGGGTGTGGATTCCGCCGCCCCGGCCAGCAACTCGTCCGCCGCCTCGCGGAAGGTCGCGGGGTTTAGCAAACGCTTGCGCAGATCCAGTAGCGTTTCGATTTCGGGTAATCGCAAGGCGAGCTCGTCCGGATGAAAATCGTCCAATGAACTGAGCGTGATGACCTCGTCGTCCGCGACCCCGGTCCGCCACGTCGGTGCAGTTCGGGCAAGCAGCAGGTCAAAGTTTTCTGCAGTAACTCTCCGCGGAACCAGCGCACGCTCCGCGCTGCCACCGAAATCGGCGATGACCAGCACATCCATGGCTTGCCGGGAAGGCGCCGGTCCGGAGTGAGCGGAGCGGGAAAACCCCACCGAGAAGTCGATACCGTTTGCCATGATGTGCCCCCTGGGCTGGTTGTGGCATTGCGTTGCCGGCCCGCGATCTGCTAGCTTTCGTTTGTTCGGCTTTATCGCCTAATTATCTGAATATCTGCGATAATTTGAGTCTAGCTCAGAACTGAGCACAGTGTGACGGGGTAACTTTAGGTAGTTGGGAGTATTCCGAAGCTTATTTGCTGGGCTCAGCATGGTTCGGGAAGTCAGAGGAAAGCACAAATGGGCCGACCGAAAATCGTCGAGCAGAATTACTTCGAGTTCAAATCGGCGCTGCAAAAAGCGGTCGACGAGGGAACCCGGCTCGAACCAAAAGAAAAAGAACGCTGGCGCGAGTGGGTGAAAAAGCATCGCATCCAGGAGGCGGCTTTTCGCAGCCTTGCGGAAGGCAGATTTGAAGGCATTGCACCGGTCATTATCGATTCCGATGGCCCGTGGGGTGGTTACTATTTGTTCTCGACGGCCGAAGAAGCCTGCCTGAAGTGGACTCGCGAGGACTGACGGGCCAGCGCAGCGCGATAGCGCCCAGCGTTTCATGAGCCGTATGCCAGTGCCGCGAGGCCTCACGCCATTTTGGATGATCGATGCGGCTGTGAAATCAAATCCGGCGCTGGTGACCGCTTCCTCTTACAGCGGCGGCGGATTGGTGGAAAAACGCATAACGAAATGAACTGGCGTTATCGCAGGCCGCGGCGTTCGAAAATGTCGCTGGCGATCCGTGCCGGCGGGCTCCGATCGGGAAAAAGATCCGGGTGCGCGCTGCATCGCAGGCGCCACGGTCTATACTTTCCTCAAACAACAAGCTCGTGCGAAAGCGAACTCGCTGGATTCAGGCACATTCGCAAGAGCCGATAAGGACGCCCATATGGCAACTCAGCAGAATCGTCTCCTTGCCGTCAGCAGCCCGCTGGGCGAAGACGTATTGCTTCTACGCAGCATTCATGTCGAAGAAGAACTGGGGCGCTTGTTCGAATTCAATCTCGAGCTGTATTCGGAACGGAGCGATATCAAGTTGTCCGACCTTCTCGGGCAGAACCTGACGGTCAGGCTGGCGCTGCAAGGACAGGAAACGCGTTTCTTCAACGGCTATTGCTCCGAATTTACCCAAACCGGGGCTTACGGCCGCTATAGCGCCTATCGCGCAACACTGCGACCGTGGTTGTGGTTTCTTACCCGCACGTCGGATTGCCGGATTTTCCAGGACAAGACCGTGCCGGACATTATCAAGGAAGTCCTTCGGGGACACGGGCTCGATACTTTCGAAGATTTGCTGAACGGCACGTATCGCAGTTGGGAGAACTGCGTGCAGTATCGCGAGACGGATTTCGAGTTTGTCAGCAGGCTGATGGAGCAAGAGGGCATTTACTATTTTTTCCGCCACGAAAACGGCAAGCACGCGCTGGTGCTTTGCGATAGCGACAGCGCGCATGAGCCATATTCCGGTTACGCCACGGTGCCGTACTTTCCCCCCGGAGAAAATGTCGTGCGTGAGCGCGATTACTGGCATGGATGGAGCGTAACCCAGTGCATTCAGCCCGGCGCGATGGCGCTGAATGACTTCGATTTCAAAAAGCCCAAAGCGTCTTTGTCCAGCGCCTACAATTTTCCGCGCGAGCATGAACAGTCAGGATTCGAGATTTACGACTACCCGGGTGAGTACGTCGAGGCAAAAGACGGCGACCAGTATGCGCGCAGGCGCATGGAAGAATACCAGGCTCAGTACCAGCGTTTTCGTGCGCAGGGCAACGTCAGAGGAGCCGCGGCCGGGTTTCAGTTCTCGCTCGAGGGGCATCCGCGCGACGATCAGAATGGCGAGTATCTAATCACGCGAGTCGTCCTGGACGCCGAGGTCAATGTCAGCGAGTCGGGCAGCGGAAACGACGCTGGCGTCAATTTCGATTGTGCAATCGAGAGCATCGAAAGCAAGCAGGCTTTTCGCAGTATTCGCCTGACTCCCAAGCCTGTAGTTCAGGGTCCGCAGACCGCGATTGTCGTAGGTAAGAAAGGCGAAGAGATCTGGACCGACGAGTACGGCCGGATCAAGGTCAGGTTTCATTGGGACCGGTATTCGAAAGGCGATGAGAACAGCTCCTGCTGGATTCGCGTTGCCCAGGTCTGGGCTGGCAAGAAATGGGGGGCCATCTACACGCCGAGAATCGGCCAGGAAGTCATTGTCGAATTTCTCGAGGGCGACCCCGACCGCCCGATTGTCACAGGCAGAGTCTATAACGGCGATGCCAAGGTTCCTTACGACCTGCCGGACAACAAGACCATCTCGACGCTCAAGAGCAATTCGAGCAAGGGCGGCGAGGGCTTTAACGAATTCCGCTTCGAGGACAAAAAGGACGACGAGCAGATCTTCCTGCATGCGCAAAAGAACCTCGATGTCCGGGTCAGGAACGACCGTTTCGAAACCGTCGACAACGACCGCCATCTTAGTGTCGGTCACGATAAACGCGAGCACATCAAGAACGAGCGGCATGAGAAAGTCGACGTCCACCACTACGAGGAAGTCGGCGGTGACCGTCATTTGCAGGTCGCCGGACTCGAGGCGAAGGCTGTCGGCAAGAGTCTTTCGCTGACAGTCGGCGACGACGTCATCGAGGTGTTTGAGAAAAATCACTCCTCGACAGTTACCGATGATCTGTATGTGAAAGCCACCAACATCGTTATCGAGGCGACCACCAATATCACGATCAAGGTCGGCAGTTCGTTCGTCGCCATCGAAAATGGCGGTATCAAAATCAGCACGCCGGGGGATATCGTTCTGGAGGCCAAGAAAAACGGCAGCTTCAAGGCAATGGCCGGGCTGAAACTGGAATCGCCGGCGACGACCGATGTCAAGGGAAGCATGACCACCGTCGAGGGCAGTGGCATCTGCACGATCAAGGGCGGACTGGTCAAGATCAACTAGCTACGGTATGCGACAACAATGAAGGCAAAAAGCGGCAAAGCAGGCAAGGTAGTCAAACCGGGCGCGCCCCAGGTTGCCGAGGATGCGGATATCGACGACCCCGGCGAGGTGGCCCAGGTCAAGTCGGAGCAACGGCAGAACAAAGAGGGTAAGTACGGCGCCGAGAAGGTCAAGGCGCACAAGCCGGGGGCCGGCCAAGGCGAGGCGGGTGATGACGAAAGCGAGAAAGAGAAGACGAGCTGGATCGAGATCGAACTGCTTGACGAGGAAGACCAGCCGGTGCCAGGCGAGCGTTATCAGATAGAGCTGCCCGACGGTAGCGTTGCGAAAGGCACGCTCGATCAGAATGGCTTTGCTCGAGTGGAGGGGATAGACCCGGGAACCTGCAAGGTTACGTTTCCCGAACTGGACAAGGAGGCCTGGGAGAAAGCCTGAGGCGGAGCGGATTGTGCCACATCGCTTCGAGGTCCCGGCTAAAGTGAACAAGCATTTGCGGATGCGGAAAAAGGCGTACGATCAGGGGATACGGATTTGGATTTCAAAGGGTCGGGGTTTTCGTTGCAGTTGCCGGACGGGACGGTTGACGCTTCTTCCTACGTATTTGCGTTCCCGCACAGTGAAGGCCAGTACACGCCGACCCTGACGGTGAAATGCGAGATTTGTCAGTCCGATCCAGAGCTTGGTTCCATCGTCGATGAGCACGAGCGGGCACTGCTGGAGGCGGTGCCTGACGGGGAGGCGCTATCCCGATCGCGGCATCGCAGCGTGGGCAGGGAGTACATTGTTTCAGTTGTCGGCTGGGGCCCGCAAAGCATGCAGATGCGACAAAAATTCGTCTATTTGCTGATCGAAGAGGCGGTGACTCGCCTCTACACGATGATCTATACCAACACCAGCGAGGGTTTTGCGGTGTTCGAGCCGACCATCGACGCGATCATCCGCAGTTTCCAGGCAAACAATGAACAGTTGATCAGCGCCAACGTGGCCCGGCCGACTCCGTTCGTAAAATAGGCGCGAATTTTCACTGCGCAGTTTTGGCGGCCCGGCGCAGTTGCGCAAAATTTGCGCTGCGGCGATCCGGGCCCGCGTGCAGTCCCGGAGCGGAGGCTGCCTCGTTTTGTGTCAAAAAAAACCGTTCCGTGACAGCAGCCACGGAACGGCAAGGATTTTTCTTCAACAGGACAGCAGCAACGAACTGGTCGCAGTTCAGAATGCGCCGCGGATTCCCAGGGTGAAAGCATTGCTGGTCAGGTCGTCATAGCCGAGTAATCCGTCCCAGCCGACAAATCCCTGAAGGCCGTTTTTGAACCGTGCAGCGAGCGCGATCCCGAGCACGAAGTAATCGGCCTCGGGATCATCAGTCAGGATACGGAAACAGGAAAGACAGTTGGCAGTGCCGTCCGAACCAAAGCCGATATTGCTCGAGAAGGGCCCGCCGAGCTCGTCGGCAAGCTGATCTTCAAGCGCGTACTTGGCGTCGATCGACTGGCCATCGTCCTCGAATTCGTGATACCAGTCGAAACGCGCGGAGGGAACCAGCACACCGAAACCGGTGCTGTAGCTGCGCGAGACCTGGACCCCCGCGATCGTGCGTTTGGATTCTATTTCGTAGTCGTCCACACGCAGATTCATGCCGCCGGCGGAGCCGCTGTCGTTTATCCGCGCGTTTTCGGTATAGCCGTCAACTTCGACTTCGCGGTAGGAGAAAGCCAGCTGCGGTTCGATCATCCATGCGCCGGTATAAAACGTATACCCGACCGACAATCCCATCATGTAATGATCGGCATCGGTGTCCGCGGTAAGCGTCTGGTTGACGCCTAATGTATCGAGCGCGGCGTCGCCGTTACCGACATAGAACAGTTCGCGCTCGAGATCGAAGTCCAGATTGCCCACCGTGACAATGCCGTCAATGAAGAAGTTATTCAGGAAGTAAAGGCCGAAAATCGATCCGCTGTAGCCATCCGCATCGGTGCTGCCGCCCGAGACAAGTTCACCGCCATCGTCGCTTGCCGAATTGATATCTGCGTCATAGTCGTCATAACCGATCGCCGCGCCCAGCACAAAATTATCCCAGCGATAGTCGAAACCGCCGGTCGCCGACAGTGTGTCGAAGTCGAAGCTGTCCTCAAGGTCACCGCCTTCGCGCTGGACATCGCGGTCGAAATCGCCGGTGTTGTATCCGCCGGTAAGGAACCAGCCCCAACGCCGCTGCGGGTCGGCGGCGGCGCCGCCGCCGGTCACAGGCTCGGCCAGACCCAGCGACGAAGCCGTCACCTCCTCGCCGTCGAGTTGCCAGTTGAAAGCGGCAGCACCCGAGCTGAATCCAGGCCCCAGCGATGCGATCCGGATCGCATCGAGGCGGCCTGCGACATTCGCGAACTGGCCATTAGATGCGCGAACTGTGAGAGTGCCCTGAGAGCCGATCTCCTCGGCGGTAACCTGTTGCAGGCTGCCAACCAGGTCGGCATCGTCAACCAACAGGTCACGCCCGCCCTCACCGCGATCGAGATTATTTCGCGCGGTTATCACGAGCTCATTGCAGCGTAACGTGAGATCACGCGTGGTCTGCAGGTTGGGGTCGTCTTCCGCCAGCCACAGCGCAACGTTCTCGGCAGCACTGTCGCCACCCTGAAGCCCGACCAGTTGCGGACAGATCGCCTGCACGGCGGTGGCGACGCTCTGCAGGTTGGAGTTGGTGTTCTGTTGTTGCGCGAAATCAATCAGTGGCGGCGGCGGGGCATCCTGCGCCTGCGCAGCAGTTGCCGCAAGCAGACCTGCGGCACCGGCGGCAATCGCCAATACCCGGATTTCTCCGGACGCATGCGCCGGTAGAAATGAGGCCGTTCTTGTTATTGTCATTGCACACTCCTTGGATTAACGCGCGTGGTGGCTATCCACCGGGTCGGAAATTGGTCTCGCTGGCGAGGACCGGTTGCCTGGGCACAAACAGGAAATCTCCGTGTGCATGCCCGACATTCGGAATTTCGGCGTATTGAGGGGTCTGGCTTACACCCATTTTCGACGCGTCCCGCAACACGCCCTGATAAACCCCGGTGTAGAGATTCTGTGTGGCGAGCACGGTGTTGTTTTGTCGCAACATGCGAATAAAACTGCTCGCAAAAAGGGAGTTTTCGCCGCCGCCCACGTCGTAAACGGGCTCGGTTCCGCCCGAAGTGATATACAGGCGCGCCTTGCGCCTCGACAGCCGCTCGTATTTGGTCACGGCCATAGCCCGGCGGGTGCCTGGCATGACTTCCGGTCCGGCCGAACCGCGGGTGAACGCCCCGGAGAAACAGGAGTCGGCGACGATCAGCACATGCTTCGCGCGCATCTGGTCGACCTGGTTACGAACTTGCCAGTCCGGCATCCAGGTCGTTTGCATGTCGCTCTTCGAATCAACGCCGAGCCAGTAGCCGAGTTCTTCGCCGCTGCGCTGGGTGACCAGTTCTCCGTGACCGGCGTAATAGATAAGCAGGTTGTCGTCGTCATCCAGCGTCTGCCGGTAGCGCTCGATCGCCGCGGCAATCTGGTCGGTGGTCGCATTCACGAGGAGTTTGACCTGAAATCCGTAGCGGATTTCGAGCAGGTCGGCGACCATTCGCGCATCGGTAGCCGCGGTTTTCAGGTCGCGCATGTAGCGGTAGTCACTATTGCCGATAACCAGCGCATAGTAGTCACCCAGATTGACTGAGCGCCTGACTTCCTCGAGCAACGGTTGTTCATAGGCGGGCGATTCGCGCACCGGTTGCGGACGGCTCGATACGTTTCTCGTGTTGGACGCAACCATGTTCTGCAGATCGGCGACCGTCTTTTGCTCGTTCTGCACTCTTACCCGGAGCTCGGCGATTTCCGCCCTGCGCTGCTCCAGTTCGCGTTCGCGCCGTTCCACTTCAGCACGGAGCCGCGCGATCTCGGCATTACTGGCGCCGCCCGCCTGCTGCAGCTGGTTGCGCATGGCGTCGCGCTCTTGCGCGACCAGGGCGAGTTCGCGAGAAAACTGTGCCTCTTTTGCCACCGCCTGCTGGCGCAATTCCGAAAGCTCGGTTTGTGCGACACGCAGCTGGTCCTCAAGCGAAGCGATCTGCGCGGCCTGGCCTTGTGACTGCGCGCGGCGGGTTTTCGCGGCGCTGCCGAGTTCCTGGCTGAGCCGTTGTTTTTCCTGCTCCAGTGCCTGAACAAGCGCCATCGAGCTCGCCAACTGCGATTCCGTGGACTCAAGCCGAAATTCGAGAGCGCTTATCTCGGCCGCGTTTTCGCTGCGTGCCGCGGCACTGAGGCGATCGAGTTCCTGTTTTTCCGCGCGCATCGCGTCGCTGTCCGCGGCATAGCGTGCGCGCACCTCGGCGAGCTCGGATTCGGTCTCTTCGAGCCGGCGCTGCAGAGAAGCGACCGTCGCCGCGGAACTTCTTGCCGCATCGCGTTGCTGGTCGCTGATCTGCTGGAGTGCCGACAGCTCGCTCTCGTAAGTCGCCTTGTCCGCGCTCGCTGCCGCCAGCAACCCGGCGACCTCGGCACGCAGCTCGTCGGCTTCGCGTTGCAACGACTGGATACGTTGTTCGCGCATGTCGAGCTGGGCCGTGCTGCCTGCGAGTTCCTGTTCGAGGTCGCGTACCAGCGCGGCGTTCTCCGCAGACAGCGATGCTTTCAATGTCGTCAGCTGCTGCCGGTCAGCCAGCAGCTGCTGGGTTTCCTCGCGATAGCGGAAGCGCACGTCGGAGAGTTCGGCCTCGGCGCGTTCGAGTTCCGCCTGCACCTGGGCCAACTGGGCCCGGTTGTCGGCGTTGACCTGGGTCTGCACAGCCAGCTGCTCTTCGAGCTCGATGGACTTTTCCTGGGCCAGTTCCAGGCTGCGGACGAGACGCCGGGTCTCGCCGTCCGCCGAAGACGCCAGCGCGGCGATCTCGGTATTTTTCCTGCTCGACCAGAGATTGCTGCCGTGCCAGTTCCCGCTCCAGCTCAGCGAGGCGGGCCGCAGCCCGCGGGTCGGAGCCGCCACGACGCTGTAGCGCAATTTCCGCTTCGAGTGTCTGAGCACGCTGTCGTGCCGCCACTATTTCCGACTGCCGCCGTCCGAGTTCGAAGCGCGTGGCATCGAGATCGTTCTTCAACGCCACGGTCTCCGTATTGCGCTGTTCCAGCTGCCCGGTCAGCCCCGCGATCTCCGCAGCCGCCTCATCTTTCGCCTTGGCGACATTGGAAGCGTAATCGAGATCGTCTCCGAGCCCCGATCCTTCGCGGTGCAGATTCAGCGCCTTAAGTTCGTCCCTGGGGACTCCCAGTCCCTGCTCATAAAGAATGGCCAGTTCGAGTGTGGCTTTGTCGTAGCCCTGGTCTGACGCCTTCTGGTACCACTCGGCCGCTTTTGAATAGTCGACGGGATTGCCGATGCCGAAGCGATGAATCGTGGCGACATAGTATTGCGCCTCCGCATCGCCCGCGTCGGCATGCGGTTGCCAGCGCTGCAGTGAGATATTGCCGCCGCCGAGGTCGGCGATCTCGAACTCGCCGCCGCGTACCTGGCATTCAATCGCAGTAAGCCGAAGTAGCCGTCCTGGAGTCAGGTAAGTCATTGAACCACCGAGCTTTTTCATCGACCCCGGGAGTTCGCAATCAACGATCGTCGCATCCTCCATGGTCGCGGCGGCGACCTCGATGCGTTCCTGTGTTTCGGCAGTCTGATTGACCGGTGACTCGGCGCACCCGGCCAGCACGACCAGGACCGAGGTCCCGGTGAGGGAGAAAAAACGGTGAATTATTGGTGGAGTCAACGACACGTCCCATGTTTCGGGCCTGCAACGACCCCTTCCACCAAAGATAGTTGACGGATTTTTCCGCAGCAAGAATTGTTTTCGCTGTACCCCCGGTCGGTGGCGCCGGGTCCGTTTGCCGCCAATACCTCTCGCTGGTGTTGGCCTAGCCCGGATTGCACGACAGTGACGACGCATCGTGGTCACCGTCTGCCAACCGGTTGGCACGGCGCAGCAGTTGCGGCCACAGGGCGAGCCAGCAGTCCACATGCCCGGCTTCGTCGATCACCAGTAGCCGCGCCCAGGGACGTCGTTCGAAATAGCCGATCGTGGTCACGGCCGGCGTGACGTTGTCCTTGGCGCCGCTCAAATGCAGTTCTTCGGCCTGCATGCGTAGCGGCCGGGTGGCGGGGTTCAGCGACCCGTACAGCGGCGTGTAGCCGTGCAGGCTGGTCCACGCATCGGTATCGAGCGGGGCGGCGATAGTCATGACCAGCCCCGCGGAGGGGACGCATTCCTGCATCAGCACGGCGATGGCCCCGCCGCCGCTGTGGCCGAATAGCCATAGCTCGCGTACCCGTTTTTCCCGTGCCAGCTGCAATGCGACGACGCACATACTCTGGATCGTTGCGTCGCTGAACCGCTCAAAGGTCCATGCCCGGGTTCCACAGCCGGGATCCGAATTGCGGCCGAAATAACAGGGGCGCCCGATATAGACTGCGGCCGATTCGTCTTCGGTCATCGCCTCCAGCATCAGCGGGTGGCGTGGCGTCGGGTCCGCGGCGACCTCGGTCTTGCTGAGCCAGGGTGTGCCGTCGCCCTCGATATAAACGTGCAGTCGCCCGCCGACCGCGGAGCGACCGTTATCCAGCACCAGGTGGGTATAGCCGCGGCCTGCCTGCCAGCTTTTCGTGTATCCCCGGGTGTTGGCGATCTCGCGCCAGTCGGGCCGGGAGGCGCACCCGGTAAATGCCACCACTATGGCCATGGCGGTGAGCATCCCGCGCCCGAGCCACGCGTTCCGGCGCCATCCTAGGTGCCGCACTGGTCCGGCGCCCGGCGGCAGATCTCTCTTTCGATTTTGGCCAGGCGAACGCTGTTTCCGTCGACGCGCAGGCCGTGACGGACCAGTTCGAGACTGGTCGATACCTGGCCGCGGTCCAGCAGCGATTCCGCGTTGGTGGCATAGACCTCGCCGATCTTCTCGATCATACGTCTCGCATCAGAGTCGAAAGGGTTCTCTTCGAGCACGGTATTGAGCATGCCTGTCGCGCTGTTCGGGCTGCGACTGAGCATAAAAATAAGGCTTCCGGGATCGGCGGTATTCGCCGCATCCTCGATGATCAGCGCCGCCTCCTCGAGAAGTTCCTTGTGCATTTCCTGCTGTTCTGGCGAAAGCGTCGGCGGCGGTCCCTGGGGAAGCGTGCTTGCGGTTGGGGGCTTAGCCTGGTTGTTGACTCTAACGACTGTGGTGACCAGCAACGCCACCGCGATTGCCGCCGTAGCCGCGATGGCGGTGATCCATAGACGCGACAGTCGCGTGGGCTGGCCGCCGCCGGGACCGAGTTCGGCAAGGAAGTGCGTAACGCTGGGAGAGCGATCCTCACGTTTGAACGCAAGCCCTTTTCGTATCGCCTGCATCTGCCCCGGCGTCAGTCCGCGGGCGCGCCGCGGCCGGTAATTTTTTGACTGGGCTTCGAGCGCGGACGCCCTGCCGAATGGATGACGACCGGTCAGTAGTTCATAGCTCACACAGGCGAGCGCATAAATATCGTCGCGCGGATCCGGACTTTGGCGCTGAAACATTTCCAGTGCCGCATAGGCCTCGGTAAGACCGCCAAAGACCTCGCCAGGATCGAACAGCGTCGGCGCGCCCGAGTGGTCGTCGGGCAATCGTACCGGTCTGGATATCCCGAAATCCAGGACTTTCGGGGTGCCGTCGTCGCATAAGAAGACGTTGCCCGGTTTGAAGTCTGAATGGACGATTCCTTTCTTGTGACCATAGGCCAGTGCCTCACCAACGCCCTGTATGATCGGCCACGCTTCTTCCATAGGGGTTCCGCGGCGTGGCCCGCCGCGAATTATTCTGTCCAGCGGCTGGCCCACCAGGTACTCCATCGTCATGAACACATGGGGACCGTCGCGGTCGAAATCGTAAACGTTGACGACATTCGGATGCGAAAGGCTCTGCGCTCGCCGCGCCTCGCGCTGCAATGCAACGAATGAATCCGGGTGTTGCTTGAATTCCTCGCCAAGGATTTTTATCGCGACGTAGGGGTTGCGGTCTCGGGCTTCTTCCTTGCGCCGATCGAGAGCCTTGTACACGCGCCCCATGCCGCCACGGCCGAGTTCCTCCTCGAGCACAAACCGATTTTTCAGAACCGCGCCGATGCCGAGGGTGTCGCGTGCTTCTTGCGGCCATGACTGCGGGTCGGACCAGCGGACGTCGGTAGATCCGGTGCGCGAGTCCGGACTGCCAGTCGCGGCGGCAGAACCCGTAGTGGAAGGCCGGTCCGGCGGTGCTGTCACTGTGGCGCCCGTTGTCGTCGCCGGGGGTCTGCCGGTGGCCGGCCGGTCTCGGGTCTCTGCGGAAGCTGGTCGGATCCGGGTCTCGTCCGCGGCGCGCCGGATCCGGGTCGCGGCGGGCGGGCGCCGGAGCTGGGTCTCGTCAGGAACCGCTTTCGATGAGATTCGGGTGGCATCGTCGCCCGCGCGGGCCGGCGCCATGCTTCCCGGCACGTTCTCCAGCGCGTCCTTCAAAGCGAAATAGACCTGGAAAGGGAGACGCCCTTCGCGAAACCCGTTCTCGATCAAACGCGCGATCTGATCCCGCGACGCGGCGTCGTCCGCAAGCGACCGCCATAGCGCAGCCTGCAGTTCGTCGAATTTTGAATGGCCATCGATAAAACTCGAAAAAATGTCTGCGAACGTGTCTGTCACTACGCCTGCTCCGGCCCGGTCGTTGTCTTTGCCGCACCGAGTATAGCTAACGTGAAAATCGTCGCGGTGCCGGCGCCGCAGTTGCGGAAATGTCGCCGTTGTCAGCGCGGCTGCTTGCTAGCCCAGCTTGCGCAGCACCTGAACGTGTTCGGAGTAGAGGACGGTGCTGCGATCGTGAAGACGGGCATGCCACGGGAAGTTGTCGAGTTGCGCCATGGTTTGCAACGCGAAACCCGAATCCGCGGTCCGCAGGCGTTCTAGCGTCGCGAGCAGACGGGAATCGCTGGCGCCCTCATCCGGGCCGCGTTGCGAATGTCCGCCGATCCACGCTTCGATCGGGGTCGCATTTGGCGCCCAGTCGAAAGGCGTTGCCAGAAGTGCGTCGCCGCCGTTCAGCAGCAGCCGGTTGAGAACCGTCAGCAGACTCACCGGGGAGTACACGCAATCTATCAGGTTCAGCGCGACGACCTGGGCGAATGTCGGTTCGGCAAACGGCAATGCCAGGCTGTCGGACAACCAGAAGTCGACCTGGCCCGCGGCGCTCGCCGCTACATTGAATTCACGGGTGTCGTAGATGACCCCGCAGCGGCGGCGAGGATAGCGAATACGTCCCTGAGTTTGCGCCTGACGCGCGACTTGCAGCATTGCGAAACTCATGTCGATGCCCAGAACCATCTCGTTGCCGCGGCCGGCAAGATCGAAGCAGTTGCGCCCGGTTGCACAGCCGAGGTCGAGTACCGGTCCCTCGGCAGGAGTATCGATAAGCGCGAGAGTTGCCTCGAGGAGCCGCGTTGCACCGCCCGGTTGCAGCGCCTCGATGCGTTCTTCGGGGTCGAATTCGGCATAGTGATCCCAGGCATAGGTGCTGAGATGCTGCCGCGTTATGTCGAATGACGAGCCCGGCCCCAGCGCATCCCCGAGCAAACTGGACACAGGTGCGGACAGATCCTGACGAGCGAGAATTTGCGGTGAATTTTCGCTAAGAAAGACGCGCAGGTCGGGATGCAGAATCGGAATACCGTCGATGACCGGATACTCGAGCCGGCAATTCTCTGCCGAACAGCAGAGAATCCCTTCGCCAACGTCGCCGCCGTTCTCGCTGGTAATCACCTCGATTTCAAGCGGTGCCCGCTGCCCGGTGTCACGCAGGCACCGCGGGCATACCGGCCCAAGTGCCTCGAAGTGTTGTCTGCGCAAGCCCGGCTAGCCCCCGATCAACACCGTTGGACAGCAGGGCGGCAGAATCTTGCCGGTTGGCATCGGAATTGGCGCAACGCATGAAGAGTGAGCAGTCATGTCGCCCATTCGCGCGGCCGGCAATCCGCCAATCAATACGGTCGTTGAGCCCATCGCAACCATGCCGGGTCCGGCGGGCACGCACCCCGGCAACATGCATGGAGTCGAAATATCGCTGACGCGTGCGGCCGGCATGCCGCCGATCAATACGTTGGGCTGACCCTTGACGATGGTCAGCGGAAGCGGCGGATGCGGCACCGGCGTAGGCGATGGGGCAGGTGGGTGTATCGGCGCATGGCAATGCGGCCCGTCCTGCAGAATTTTGTCGCCGATCCTTGCTGCTGGCTTCCCCAAACCGATCTCCGTGTGGACTTGCGCACTCTGACTGAGTCTCGCCAGTATAGTACAGTGACTGGCCATCGGCGCCGCGGTTAAGGCGACAATGGCGCCGTAGTCCGGAAGTCGTTGAGGAATGACAAGTCGATGTCGATAACGTTTCGTGTTGTCGGTCCGCAGGCACAAATGCTCGGCCCGGCGTCGATCAGGGTGTTCGGTCCGGAAGGCGGCAGTATTGGCCGCTCTGCCGACAACGATTGGGTGTTGCCCGATCCCGAGCGGTTCGTATCGAGCCGGCATGCCGTCATCGAGTCCCACGGGCCCGAGTTTGTTCTGACAGATACCAGTACCAACGGTACATTCATCAACCAGACCGATCAGCCTCTTGGTTATGGCAATCGACAGAAACTGATCGACGGCGACCGGGTGCTGGTTGGCGACTACGAAATTCACGTATCGATTCAGGAAGATGCCCCCGTGTTCGACGGGCGCACCGGCGACACGGCGCCCACCGCCGCCGGGGCCGGGTGGACGCCGCCATCGGTCCCCACTGCAAATACTGTTCCCCCCGCGGCAACCGACAGTGTTGATCCGCTGGATCTGTTCGGCGCTGGCGCGACGGCCGGGGCCTCCGGCCTGGCGCCATCGTCTCCGGCGGAGGATGCCTGGCCGGCAGGTGGCGCGATGTCGAATCACACCCCCGGCACCGACGATTTTTTTCGCCCCCCGGATGCGGCACCGGAGGCATCATCTTCCGCGAATCTCAATGCGGACGATGAGCCGCCGCTGCACCGCTCCACCAATGTGATACCCGATGACTGGGACAAAACCACATTTGAAGCCGTACCTGCTTCGCACCCACCAGCTGAGGCAGCGCTGAAACCGCCACCTTCAGTGCCGACCGCACCGGCGTCTGCCCGGGCTCCAGCCGAGCGGCCGCCGGCGTCGCGGCCAGCGGATTTGCCGGCCAGCCCCATACCCGGGCCTGGCGCTGCGGAATTCGCCGCCGCGAGTACCGATGCGGGTGATTTGCCAGGGTTGCTCCAGATGCTGCGGATAGCGGGAATGGACGAGGCATCCGCGCGCCAGGCTGCTACGCCCGAACTGGCGGATGTGATCGGGCGCCTGCTGCACCTGTTCGTCGAGGGGATGATGGAGGTGCTCAAGGCGCGGGCCGAAATAAAGAGCCAGTTTCGCGTGCCGCTGACGCGAATCCGTCCGGTCGAGAACAACCCGCTCAAGTTTTGCGTTGACGTCCAGGAGGCGCTGCACGGTATGCTGGTCAAGCCCGGAGAAGGTTTCCAGTCACCGCTCGAGGCCTTCGAAGAGGCGTTTTCGGATATCAAGGCACACCAGATGGCGATGATGGCCGGGATGCGGGCGGCTTTCGACAATATGATGCAGCGTTTTGATCCGGAGCAGTTACAGGATCAGTTCGATCAGGAGTTGCGCAGGTCGAGGGTGTTTCAGCATCTGAACAAGTCAAAATACTGGGACATGCTGGCGGAGCGATATGAAGAGATGACGCGTGACGCCGAGGACAATTTCCACAGGATGTTCGGGGAAGAGTTTGCCCGGGCCTACGAAGAACAGATGCAACGAATAACCGATCTCAGGCAGCGCCGCAGCTGAGCGGTTTGCCGCCGAGCGCATCCGCCGGCCGCTACTGGCGGCGGATCGCGGCCTGGTTGGGCTCGGTACCGGGCATGCGCTGACGAGATGTATAAGCTACTCTATTAACGTTCACCATTAAAACTATAAAAAACGGGACAGCCTGAATGGCAATTCCAGCGCCGCTCAGCGTCGACAACTTGGACAGTAGCCGTACCGGGGCGGATTTGACCGCTTCGGCGTTCCCCCGTCGTCTGCAGGCGGCGCGCGGAGCATGGCGTTGCCTGGGCCTCGCGATCGCCGCGATTGCGCTCGCCGCATGCGGCAGCAAGCCTGCGGTACCCGACAAGATCGATATGGAGTTCGAGGTGACGACCACGGCCGGTATCAACCCGGACGTGAACGGCCGGTCTTCGCCGCTGATGCTCGTGATCATGCAGTTGCGGGCGCGCGACAAATTTGCCGGCGCCGACTTTTTTTCCCTCTATGATCCTGGCGCAGCGATACTCGGCGAGGATCTGCTCGGTCGTGACCAGCTGACACTGGTGCCGGATGCCACGCGCACGATTCCGATCGAACTCGATCCCGAGACACAATTTCTCGGTGTGGTAGCGGCATTTAGCAACCTCGAAACGGCGACGTGGCGCGATGTTGTCGAGATTCCGCAAAAAAGCTTGATTGAAAAGGCTAAATTCTTCAGTAAGGACCGCGCCCGGATCGTTGCGGACGATCGCGCGGTGTCCATTTCTTTCGGCTCTAAATGAGCGGAGCGCAATAAATGTCGTGGAAGAACAAGGTTGTCTGGTCCGAGGGCTTGTTCCTGCGGCCACAGCATTTCCAGCAGCAGGGACGTTATTTCGAGAATTTCGTCGAGACCCGCAGCGGTCACCTGCGCCCTTACCCGTGGGGATTTTCCGAACTCAAGATTGACGCTGACCTGCTGTCGATCGGAAAACTTGCGATCGCATCGGCGAGCGGGGTGTTTCCGGATGGCACTCCGTTTTCCATCCCCGAGAACGACGAACCCCCCGGCCCGCTGGATATCGACGACAATGTTCGGGACGAAATCGTCTATCTGGGTGTTGCAACGCGGCGTCCGGACGCCAAGGATTTTGGCAGCGGCGACGGCGAGGCGCTGGTTCGTTACAGAATTCGCGAACACGATGCGCGCGACGCCGACTCGCCGCTGGATACCTCAGCGCAAATGCAGGTGGGCAGCCTGAATACCCGATTGCTCCGCGAAAACGACCAGCGCGCGGACTATGCCTGTCTCGGTCTGGCCAGAATCGTTGAGGCACGCGTGGATAAACGGGTCGTGCTCGACGACGCGTTTATTCCCCCGACCCTGAGTTGTCAGAGCATGCGCCGGCTGGCCGGTTTCGTAACCGAATTGCAGGGACTGTTGCATCACCGTGGCGAAGCGATCTCGCATCGCGTATCCGATGCCGGAAAAGGGGGTGCGGCCGAGGTGGCCGAATTCCTGATGTTGCAGCTGGTCAACCGCTATCAGCCGGTTTTCGCTCATCTCACAACACTGCCGTTTCTGCATCCGGAGGATTTTTACCGCCTGTTGCTCGAGCTTGCCGGCGAGGTCGCGACCTTTACCAGCCCGACCAAGCGGCCGCAGCAGTTTCCGACTTACAGGCACGAAAATCTGCAGGCCACTTTCGAGCCGGTCATCAAGGCGATTCGTGAGTCGTTGAGCATGGTGATCGAGCAGAGCGCTATTCCAATCCCTCTCAAGGAGCGACGCTATGGTATCCGCGTCGGCGCGTTGGCGGATCCGTCTTTGCTCGATCAGGCCAGTTTCGTGCTGGCGGTGAATGCCAGCACGCCAATCGAGGATCTGCGCCGACTGTTCCCGGCGCAGGTAAAAATCGGGTCGGTAGAGAATATCCGCGACCTGGTCAATTCGGCGTTACCGGGGATCACCGTGCGTCCGCTGCCGGTTGCCCCGCGGCAGATTCCGTTTCATGCCGGCTATGTTTATTTCGAGCTGGATCCGGCCAGCGAATACTGGGCGGGTCTCAAGAACTCTGGTGGATTCGCATTGCATGTCGGCGGTGACTTTCCGGGTCTTAAGATGGAATTCTGGGCGATAAGAGGCTAGCTGGGTATGAGCGGCAACGATCCGTTCGGCGACGATTCTGATCGCACGATTATGCGCCCGCGTCCTGGTGGCCGCGGGCCGCGCCCGGCGCAACGGCCGGGGGCAGACGGTCATACCGAGCGGCGCAGCGCGCCGCCGCAAGCTGCCGGTGCCCCGATTGTCGGGGCGGGGATGAACCCTCTGGTTGCGGCGGCAACGCCGCTTTTTTCGCTGGTCGGACAACTGCGCAACACGTTGTCGCATCCGGATATTGCGAGCCTTCACTCGCACGTGGCGCAGGAAATCATGAATTTCGAAGCGGAAGCGCGAGCCAAGGGCGAATCCGCCGAGTCGATACTTGCGGCCCGTTATGCCCTGTGCACCCTGGTCGACGAGACGGTCCTCAGCACCCCATGGGGCACCGAAAGCAACTGGGGCAACCAGACGCTGCTGGTGCGTTTTCACAACGAGACCTGGGGCGGTGAGAAATTTTTCCAGATTCTCGAGCGCCTGTTGCCCGATCCACGCGCCAATCTCCATCTGCTCGAGTTCATCTATGTCTGTCTCGCGCTGGGATTCGAAGGCAAGTACCGGGTGCAGGCACAGGGGCGCGGGCAGCTCGAGCAACTGCAGCACCGGCTGTACGAAGCGATCCGCAGCTACCGCGGCGATTTTGAAAGAGAGCTGTCCCCACACTGGCAGGGAGTCGAGGACCGCCGTCCGAAACTCGCACGGTATGTGCCTTTCTGGGTGATCGGGGCCGTGGTTGCCGGCTTGCTGCTTGCCGCCTTTATCGGCTTCCTGTTCAGCCTGAACAGTCGCTCCGACCCGGTGGTCAGCGAGGTCGCGATGCTCGGGACGGATGCGGCGCCGCTGGTCGAGCGCGATGCGATGGCGCCGCCGCCGGCGGTGACGCTGACCGCTTTGCTGGAAAGCGATGAGTTGGCAAGCAAGGCCATCGTCGATGGAATCGTCAGGGTCGTGGATGAGCCCGGACAGTCCACCGTAACGCTGTGGGGCATGTTCGCATCGGGGCAGGCCGAGGTCGATAATGCGCAGCAGCCGTTGCTGCTTCGTGTCGGCTCCGCGCTGACTCAGTTAAGTGGGCGGGTCACGGTGATAGGGCATACCGACAACGTGCCGATTCGAACTCTCAGCTTTCCATCTAATTGGGAGTTGTCGGAGCAACGTGCGCAGTCGGTGCGTAGCGTACTTGGCCAGGCCGTGCCGGAACGGCGCCTGATTGCCGAGGGACGGGCCGATACCCAGCCCCTTGTGGACAACACCACACCGGTCAATCGCGCTCTCAACCGCCGCGTCGAAGTGACGTTGTTTTACCAGGACGGCGAGTTATGAAGGCGATACTCGGAATTCTCAAAAACCGCTGGGTGTTGGCTTCGCTCGGTCTCATTGCGATCGCGTTGCTGATATTTTTTCTCGGCCCGTTGTTCGGCTTCGCCGACAGCCGGCCGTTGCAGAGCGTCGCCGCGCGGCTGATCACGATCCTGGTGATCGTTCTGGTGTGGCTCGCGGTGCAGGTCGTGCGCCTGCTGCGCGCCAGCCGCGCTTCAAAGCAACTGGCCGAGGGCATCGTCGAAGCCGATGCGGCGGCGGAGCCAGAACCGGACCGCTCGGCCGAGGAAGTCGAGGCGTTGCGTGAGCGCTTCGAGGAGGCGGTAAGTGTTCTCAAGAAGTCGCCCGGGGCGGAAGGACGCGGGCTGTACGATCTGCCGTGGTACATCATTATTGGCCCGCCCGGGTCGGGAAAGACGACGGCGCTGGTTAATTCCGGATTGCGTTTTCCGCTTTCCGAACGCTTTGGCAAGGAAGCGTTGCGCGGGGTTGGAGGCACTCGTAATTGCGACTGGTGGTTTACTGACGAGGCGATTCTGCTCGACACCGCCGGACGCTACACGACCCAGGACAGCCATGCGGATACGGATCGCAGCGCCTGGCGCGGATTCCTCGATCTGCTGAAAAAGTACCGCCGCCGACGCCCGATAAACGGCGTGCTGGTCGCGATCAGCCTGTCCGACCTGATGACGCTCAGTGATCAGGAACGACACAATCATGCGGTTGCGATCAAGGAACGCATTCAGGAACTGGACAAGCATTTCGGAATTCGCTTCCCGGTGTACCTGATGTTTACCAAATGCGATCTGGTGGCCGGGTTCATGGAGTTTTTTGACGATCTCGACCGCACCGGCCGCGAACAGGTCTGGGGTACGACCTTTCCCCTCGACGATACGCCCGGCGATGTGCCGGTTGAGCGCTTCGCCGCCGAATTCGATGCGTTGGTCGAGCGCCTCGATGAGCGGTTGCTCGAACGTCTTTCGAACGAGCGCGATTTGCGCCGGCGCAATCTCATTTATGGTTTCGCGCGCCAGATGGCCAGCCTGAAGCACACGATGAACGGTTTTCTCGAGACGATATTTCGCGGCAGTCGATTCGAGCAAACACCGATGTTGCGTGGCGTCTACTTTACCAGCGGCACCCAGGAGGGCGCGCCTATCGATCGTCTGATGGGTACCATAGCGCGCACCTTTGGGCTGGATCAGCAGGCCCTGCCGACTTTTTCCGGCCAGGGTCGAAGTTACTTCATCACCAGTCTGTTGCGCAGGGTGGTCTTCAACGAGTCCGAGATTGCCGGGACCAATCGTAAGCTCGAAGGCCGGCGGGCATGGTTGCAGCGGGCCGCATATGCCGCCGTGTTCGTGCTTTTCGCGGCGCTGCTGGCGGGGTGGGGCGCGAGTTATTTCAATAATCTGAAGTATCTCGACAGGGTGGCGGAGACGGTGCCGGCGGCCAATGCCGAGATTCAGTCGATACCCGAGCGCGGCCGCGATGTCGTGGAAGTGCTCCCCGCGCTGAACGCGGTGCGTGATCTTCCCGGCGGTTATGCCGAGCGCGACGCGGGTACCCCGTTTCTCCACGGCCTCGGTTTGTACCAGGGTGACAAGGTCGGCAAGCAGGCCAGCGAAGCTTATCGGCGGGTCCTGGACGGCCAGCTGCTTGCCGAGAATCCTGTTGCGTATCGAGCAGCAGATCGATCAGACGGGAGTGCCACTCGATTACACCTACGAAGCCCTCAAAACCTATCTTCGCTTTGCCTCCGAAGAGCATTACAGTGCCGCGGACATTGGCGCATGGGTGACGCTCGACTGGGACAATACGCTTCATCGCGAGATCGGCAGCGAGCGGCTCAACGAGTTGAAGGAGCACCTGGCCGCATTGCTCGAAGTACAGGCGACACCGTTGCCAATACCGCTTGATCGGGCGGTCGTTGCGCGTGCGCGCCAGCGTCTCCAGCAAGTGCCGATAGAGGAGCGAGTCTACGCCAGATTGAAATACTCGAATCTCGATAAGGAACTGGCTGACTTCAATATTCTCGACGCCGCGGGACAGGATGCTGCGCTGGTTTTCACCCGGGTGAGCGGCAAGGCGCTGAGCGAGGGCATCCCTGGTCTGTTTACGAAGCCAGGCTACCGCATGTTGTTCACCGATATGAATAACCTGCAGGTGTTGCGCGAGCTGTCCGCCGAAGAGTGGGTGCTGCGTGACGACGTCGAGCTTTCTGAGCTAGGCAACCTCGCCGCATTGTTTGCCAATGTTCGTGAACTGTATCTCGACGACTATGCCGATCAGTACGAAGCGCTGGTGGCGGATGTGCAACTGGCGCCGTTTGCCGATGCCAGCGAGGCGGCGCGGATCCTCGATGTCTTGTCGCGCCCGGATGACTCGCCGTTGCTGCTGCTCGCTCTCGCGATCAGGGAGCAGACCACGCTCGACGACTCCGCCCCGGCGGCGACCGCCAAGGACGAGAGTGCGGAGGCTGATGACGATGCTTACCGCAAACAACGCGAGCGCCTTGAGGCGGTGCTTGGCGGTCAGGTAAGCGAACCCGAAATTGTGAGAGCGGGGCGCACCTATGCCACGGTCGTCGATGAGAGGTTTTCCGACCTCAACAAGCTGGTGGAGGGTGAACGCGGGGCGATGCCGATCCAGCATCTGATGGGTTTACTGCGCGAGCTGCAGGATTTCATGATGACTGTCGCCAATGAGGAGACGGCCAGCGGTTTGCCAAAGCACGTCGCCGATCAGGGCAGAACTACATTGCGAAAAGTGCAGTTCGAGGCGGATCGGCAAAAATCGCCGGTCGTCAAGGAAGTGCTCGCCGGGGCAGCGAGCGGTTCGGCCAATATCGCTTTCGGCGGTGTTACCACGCAGATCGATGCGCAGTGGCGCTCCGGGCCGCTGAGTTTCTGTCAGCAGGCGATTGCAGGCCGATATCCGGTGGATCCAGGCAGTTCGCGCGAGATCCGGCTCGAGGATTTTGGCCGTTTCTTCGGTTATGGCGGGCTGATGGAGACGTTTTTTGACGACTACCTCAAGGATCTCATCGACACCAGTCGTCGCCCGTGGGAGTTAAAGTCGGCGGGCGGAGATGGCGTGCAGCTCGCGCCGGGTGCGGTCGCGCAGTTCGAACGCGCGCAGCGGATCAAAGAGACGTTTTTCCGTGGCGATTCGGTGCCGTTTGTCGGTTTCGACTTGTCGCCCGTCAGTATGGATGCCGCTGTTACCCAGTTTACGCTGGTCGTGGACGGGCAAACGGCACGCTACTCGCATGGTCCGCGAACGACGGACAGTTTTGAGTGGCCGGGCCCGAATGGAACCGGTGAGGTCCGCATCGAAATGGCCCCGGCCGGAACCCAGGCGTTGCGCCAGGAAAGGGGGCCCTGGGCATGGTTCCGTGTTCTCGACGACTCCAACATCAGCCCGGCGGAGCGTCCTGAGCATTTCAATGTCACTTTTTCACTCGGTGGCCGCAGCGCCACTTACGAGCTTGTGGCGCGCAGTGCCTTCAATCCGTTCCAGTCAACGGCATTGACCCGGTTCGCGTGCCCGGAATCGTTGACCCGATGAGTGTGGCGCCGCGGCCAGGTTTTTTCGGCAAACTGCCGAGCCATGGTGATTTCGTCACCAGAGGTCTGTCACGGGATTTTACCGAGGGGTGGGACCAGTGGTTGCAGCATTGCGTGGCGGCAAGCAAGGCCACGCTGGGCGCGGAGTGGACCGATATTTACCTGGTCAGCCCGATCTGGCGTTTTGTCCTATCTGCCGACGTCTGTGGGTCGTCGGCCTGGGCCGGGATTGTTTTTCCGAGCGTTGACCGCGTCGGCAGATATTTTCCGCTGACAATCGCGGTCGCCACGCTTCCTGGTGCGTTGCCGTTGCAGATTGTGACGTCCTCAGGGGCATGGTATGCGGCGGCCGAGCAACTCGCATGGGAAGTGCTCGAGGAGGAGGGTTACGATGCAGACCGCCTCGAACAGGCCGTTGCGGCCCTCGGCGGGATCGAATTCGGCGCGGCGCGACTGAGCTTCGATGCGCAACCCCCGGCCGCCGGCGTAGAAAACGGAGTCGCGGTTGCCATCGCCGCTGGCGCCACCGTGGGGCAGACGGTACTGGTTTTGGCGCAACAGCTCATTGCCGCGACGATGCCGGGCGGCCACAGTCTTTGGTGGACGGGTGGATCGGAACAGGTGCCGCCGATGCTGTTTGTCTCCCCCGGCCTGCCCGATCCCGGCTCCTATGCAGGTTTGCTGGATTTCGACCATGCCGCCGGTGCCGCTGCGGTTCCGATCGGATTCGGCTTGCCCGATGCGGTATCCACGCCGGGCGCCGCGGACGAAGGGGCGGAGGCGGAATGAGTATTGCCGCGTTCAGGTGGGAATCAAGTGCGCGGACCGACAAGGGAAACGTCCGGGACCACAACGAAGACGCATGTCTCGAGCTTCCGGGTCGTGGTGTCTGGGTGGTGGCCGACGGCATGGGCGGACACCAGTCCGGCGATCTCGCGAGCCAGATGGTCGTCGATCTTGTTGCGCAGATTGGCGTCCATGACAGACCGTCCCGGCTTGTCGATTTCGTAGAGGACGCATTGATGACCGCGAATCGGCGTTTGTACAGAAAATCGCTGGAAGGGGAGCGGCCCACGGTTATTGGCAGTACCGTGGCCGCGCTGCTCGCAGTGGGCGGCTATGCAATCAGTGCCTGGGCCGGCGACAGCCGCGTCTATCGGCTGCGCGGTGGAGTTCTCGAGCAGGTCAGTCGCGATCACAGCGAGGTCGAGGAATTGATCGATCAGGGGGTATTGTCGCGTGCGACCGCGGAGGCTCATCCGGCCGCGAACGTGATCACCCGCGCGGTCGGCGGAGCGGAAGATCTGTATCTGGACCTGGAGTTGTTACAGCTGCAGAATCTCGATCGCTTCCTGTTGTGTAGCGACGGTCTTTACAAGGAACTGACCGAGCAGGAAATCGCCGTGCTTCTGGCGGATGGAGATTGTAAGGAAGCCTGCAGCCAGCTGCTGGGCACAGCGCTTTCACGAAAGTGCACCGACAATGTCACCGCGCTGGTCGTCGATTTTCTGGCCGTGGCGGCCTGACGGTTCGACGGGGCAAGCGATGGATCAGTTCAGGGCAGCACTCGGCCGGTTTCTGACGGGGGAACTCGATTTCTCCGTCCTCGAGCAGTCGCTGGTCGATTCTGTCGCCGCCGATGAGAGCGTTGGACCACAGATACTCGCATTGCTCGAAGAGCTGTATCGCACTGGCAGGTTGCCGCACCAGTTATACGCCGTCCTCAAAAAACGCCTGGAAGGTCATGTCACCTTTCCGACCGGCCAAACATCGACCGCTGCGGTAACGACGACGGAAAGCGCTTCCCCCAGCGTTGGCGACGACAGCACAAGGCTGAAGACCCCGTCTGCGGACAGCACTGATCAGGGTGGGGAGAGAACCCGTTTCCGACTGCCGCAGGCCGGCGACGATCGCACGCGAATGCGCGATCTGGCCGATTCCACGGATCGGATGAGCGCGCCGGCGGATCCGCAGAATGGACCGGACCCGGTCACCGGAGCTGCGGGCGCCACCAGTGCCACGAATGCACCAAGTGCGACAGGTGCGACAGGTGCGACAGGTGCGACAGGTGCGACAGGTGCGACAGGTGCGACAGGTGCGACAGGTGCGACAGGTGCGACAGGTGCGACAGGTGCCGCACCGACGGCCGGGACCGGTGCGATTTCAGGATCCAGCTGGGGCCATCCTTCGGACTGGAGCGGTGCCGACGGCGACACCAGGATCGTCGACGTCGGGACCGTCATCAAGAACCGATTCGTGCTGGAATCGGTCCTCGGCCGCGGTGGCATGGGTGTCGTTTACAAGGCGAAGGATCTGCGCAAGGAAGAAGCGCAGGACCGAAATCCCTACGTCGCGGTAAAAATTCTCAACGAAGATTTCAAGCGCCATCCGGACTCGCTCAAGGCGCTGCAGCGAGAGTCGCGCAAGGCCCAGAGCCTCGCCCATCCGAACGTCGTAACCGTGTTTGATTTCGACCGCGACGGCGGCACGGTCTTCATGACGATGGAATACCTCGAGGGTGAGTCGCTCGACAAGTTCAATAAGCGCCATAGCGGCCGCGGGCTGCCGGTCCCACGCGCGCTCGAGCTGATTGAGGCCCTTAGCAACGGGCTTGCCTATGCCCATCACAAAGGTGTCGTCCACTCGGATTTCAAACCGGGCAATGCGTTTCTGACCAGCGAAGGGCTGGTGAAGATTTTCGATTTTGGAATCGCCCGTGCGGCCAAGCAAACTGGCGCGGTCACCGGCGAAAAGACGCTTTTCGATGCAGCGACGCTCGGCGCGTTGACGCCAGCCTATGCCAGCTGCGAGATGCTGGAGGGCAAGGATCCCGATCCACGCGACGATGTCTATGCGCTGGCCTGCGTGTCCTACGAACTGTTTTCCGGTCGTCATCCGTTTGACAAGATGCCGGCCGTCAGCGCCCGTGACCGCGGAATCGTTCCCGAGCGCATCAAGTCGCTCAGCATGCGCCAGTGGCAGGGGCTGATGGAAGGACTTGCATTCGATCGCGAACGCAGATCGCCGGGTGTTCGCCAGTTTCTGGCAGGTCTCAAACCGAAACCCATTCAAAAAGCGGTCATCGCCGGAGTGGTCACCACGGTGCTTCTCGCCCTTGCACTCGGCGTGCTCTGGTTCCCCGGTTATCTCGAACGGCAACGCCTGAACGATATCGTCAGCGCGATTCAAAGCGGCAATCGGCTGCTTATCGAGGAAGTGAACCAGGAGTTGCTGGAACTCTCTGCCGACGCGCGTGCCAGCGTTTTTCTCGACTCCGATACCCGCAGTCGTTACGTGCAGTTCGTCAGGCGACGTATCGAAGCAGTCTTTTCTCCGGCACAGCAGCGCTATGACTATCCGGCTGCGGCGCAGATGCTGGACGAGCTGAAGCAGCTGATGCCGGATTCGGTTGCGGTGGCGGAGCTTCAGGAGGCGGTCGCTTCGACACTGGATGCCAGCCGACTGCAGCAACAGGATAAGGTCCGCGAGCTGCTCGACGGCGGCGCGCTGATCGCGCTGCAGGGGTCGCCCAACGTGGTTGAGGTACTGCAAACACTCAAACAAATGGACCCGGATGACGCTACCGATCAGGACGCATTGATTCCACTGCGTTTTGCGGCGCAGGCCGCCGCGGCGTTTGAGGCGGGCGACCTCGATGTGGCGGGAGCGCTGGTCGAGGAAGGCCGCAGGTTTGCACCCGAAGATGCAGTCTTTGCCAGTCTTGGCGATCGCATCACGATCGAACGCAATGCGAGACTGAAGGCGGATCTCGAATCGCGTATCCAGGCGGCGCTGCCGCAGCTCAGTACGTTCGAGGATTTTGAAGCCCTTCGTCCGGACCTGGTCGGTTTGCTGGCGCTCGAGCCCGACAGCGCCGTGCTGGCCGCCGCACTGTCAAGACTCAGGACGGCGACCGATGCGACGCTGGAGTCGGATATCGCGCGCTATCGTTATGGCGCGGCGCGCCAGGCGCTCGAACGGGTCAACGGCATCCTCCGGGAGGACTTCGTGCAATCCGGTCTGGCCCGGATCAATACGGCGGAGGCGAGCGGCGTGTCCGCACTGGTCGCCAAAATCGAACAGTCCGTCGCGGAGAGTCCTGACGATACGGCCGCACTGGACAGGATATTCGCTGAGCTGGAAGACGCAGACGCGGATCCGATAGTAATCCTTCGCGTGCGTGACGCCGCGGCTGGCGCTTTCATTGCGCAGGCGCGCGGGGCGATGTCCGGTGCCGACCCCGATACGGCGAAAGCGCTGCTTGCGCGGGGGAAAGAGACCCGGCCGTCGGCTTCGATCGGTGACGAGATTGATCTGCTGACGCGGCAGCTCGAGCGCCAGGCGGCTCTTGCCGCCGCCGAGGACGAGCAACAGCGCCAGGAACTGCAGGAGCAAGGCCGACTCGAATTGCTTGGTCTCAAACAGCAATTCGAGCAGGGCTTGTCGCAACCGGCATTGACTGTAGCGCAAGGGCGCACACTCCTTGGTCTGCTCGATCAGCTCGAGGCGCAACAGATCGCTGTGGCGGCTGACAGCCGTGCGCAGATCGCCCAGCTAATGGTGCGCGGTACCCGGCAGCTGGCGGAGCAGGACAATTGGTCGGAGGCGCTATCCGCAGCGCGCGACGCCGCTGCGTTGATGCCCTCCGTTCCATTACTGGGCGACAACGTTTCGCAACTGGAAGCCGACAATTATCGTCGTCTGAATCGTCAGCGCGTCAGTGCCGGTGTCGCGGCGCTCGATAATCTCCTGACCAGCCCGGAATTCGATCTGCAATGGAGCGAGCAGGTAAACCGCGAGATTGCGCGGCTGGGATCGTTGTTGCCGGCGGACGACCCAACCCTGGCCGGAGCCACGCAACAGGCTGCATTGGTTTATTTGCAACGCGCCCAGGACATGCGCCGGGCGGAACGCTTCGAGATAGCCGAGCAGGCTCTGGCAAGGGCCAATGCACTGATGCCCGGTTTCGCGGGGCTGGCCCTGGAAGAGGACCGGCTCGCACAAGCGAGGACAGAGTACAGCGAACGCACCCAAACGCGCGCACGACTTGCACGTATCGACAGCCTGAAAGAACGGTTGCGGCAAGAGGCGAGGGCGGGCCAGCTCGATCGTGCGCGGCGCACGCTGGATCAAGTGGCGGAGCAATTGCCCGCGGACAATGAGTTTGTCGTCGCAGAGGGGCCGGGCCTGATCGCGGCGGCCTATCTTGACAGCGCGGGAGCCGCTTCGCGCCGGCGTCAGTTTGATCAGGCGCTTGCGCTTGTGGAACGAGGACTGGAGTTTGCGCCGGATAATGGGCCGCTGCTCGACGCCAGAGCCCGCTTCGCGGAGGAACTTGCCGCAGCGGGGCAACAACGTTTGCCTGGCAGCCGCACTCAACCCGCGCCGGCGCCCATGGCTAAGCAGGACCTGGCAACGATAGCCAACGAACGCATCCGGCGAAGCCTGGCAACCGGCACGATTTCCGACGAAGCGGCGTTGCGCAGCGATTTGTCGCGGCTGCGTGAACTCGATCCATCGCTTTACGACGAGACGGCAGCGTGGGCCTCCGCGCAGCTGGTTAGCCAGACCGAGATGTTGCTCGCTGATGGCAGAATCGAAGCGGCCCGGGCGCGCAAGAATCTCGGGATGCGGCTGTTCCAGTCCGATGCCGCACTCGCCGCGATTGCCATACCGGCCGCGGTTGCCGCCGTGCCTGACCCTTGCGCTGGCGCCGGTCTTGTCGGTCGCGGCGCGGCGCGCGATGGCAGCTGCCGTGATGCGATCCGTGCGGGCGGTAACGGCCCGTATATGGTGGTGGTCCCCGGAGCCACTGCGGGCGCGCGGCCGTTTGCGATTTCCAAGTACGAGATCACGGTACGGGAATACAACGCGTATTGTAGTGCCAGCGGAAGCTGTCCGGGTTTCGAGGCCCGGGACGACCTGGTGCCGGTGACTAATATCTCGATTACCGATGCCCGGGACTACGCCGGATGGCTCAGCCAGCAGACGGGTCGCAGCTACCGGCTGCCGAGTGCCATCGAATGGGAACATGCGGCTCGGGCCGAGACAGGGGCCATCCGCTGGAACTTCAATTGCCAGGTGCGAGAGGGTGGCAAGCTGGTCAGCGGTGTCTCATTGCAGCCCGTCGCGGCCGGAACGGACAATAACTGGGGTCTGCGCAATTACATCGGCAATGCTCGTGAGTGGGCCGATGCCGGCGGTGAACTCGAAGCGCGTGGCGGCGCCTATACTGATTCGAAAGAGAATTGTTCGGTGGCGGCGCGGGTAGCGCACAGCGGTGAGCCCGACACAATAACCGGGATGCGGCTCGTCAGGGCGGTCGAATAGGGAACAACGGTATGCTTTCGGCTGAAACACTGAGACAACTGGTCAGTGATTACTATCACGGTCTGATTCCACAGGACACGTACCGCCGCCGCCGCGCGGAATTGCTGGACGGTCTCTGCGCCGGCGACAGTGACGATAGTGCAACCGTGCCGCGCAGCGAAGTGGGCGCCGGGCGTTCGACCCGGGCCGTGGCGCGTCCGGTCAGCAACGGGCGCAGAAGGACGGATACGGCGCCGGTGCCTGGCGAGCAAAGAAAGAGGATTCTCGCCGCGACCGCGGTCGCGGTACTGGCGCTGCTGGTGACGCTGTTAACCGCACTGATTTTTGGCCTCGGAGACGGCGACAATGACAACGGGGGCGCCGCGGGTATGGCCGGCCCGGCCGCGATCGACGGTGATGACCTGTTGCGTGCTTTCCTCGACCGCAATGACTGGTCCGCGGCCAGCGCGCAGACGCTGCTTAACGCCTGGCAGGCGCTGGATTCAACTGAGCAGAAGCGTGTTCGCCAGACGACCGCATACCTCGCTTTTGCGAACGAGCTGCGCTCGCAAATCCGTCTGGAGAAGAACCTGGCGGTCAGCGATCAGGATGTTGCCCGCCTCGACAACGGCCAGCCATTGTTGCGCGCCGTGGCAATCGGCCTCGGATTCGATGCCATCGTGGCAACCGAGTTCGGTAGACCTGCGTCTTTCTGGCGGGACACCGATTCACCCGCTGGCAGGACGGTGAGGCACGCCGGTATCTCGCTGTTGTGCGCCTGAACCCATGTCGGTATCGCGGTCAAAGCACATCTGCGAGGTTGTCCGGCGGCAGATGCGATCAGCGCCGAGAATGGGTGCGCCGGCGTGGGCGTGGCCGCCGGGAAGATGATGGGCCTGACACAAGGACGCGGTCGTGCGCTTCAGAAACGCGGGCGAGATCGCCGCACAGTTGCCGATACGGACTGGTTGTTGGGGAAGTCAGCTGGTTGATTTGCCGGATCGGAAATGACCATGCGCCTGCTGCGGCGACGATTTGAGAGCGATCGGAACAGGTGGTTGCTCGGGGCTCCGGACCGCCACGATTGCGTGCGATTCCTGTAAGATCGCTGTGACACGCGTCCTCTCGCAGGTGCCCGGGAGCGGCCGTGAAATGTCCCGCGGAAAGGGAAATTGCTAATGAAAAACGGACGGTTGGAAAAGGATCCGAAGCAGGAGTGAGCGGCTCGATGCGCAGCATCATATTCCCCGGCTGGACGATTTCAGGGTCCCTAGCCCGCTCGCTGACACTGTTTGCCGTTTGCACGGGTGTTTCGCTCGCACAGCAGTCTCCCTTGCCGCCGCCGCTGCCCGGTGCCGCCACACCGGGTGGAGCGCTGCCACAGCAGGACCGGTTCAAGGTGCTGCAGCTCGAACCGGAGATGGTCAGGATTCCGCCATTTGTCGACAGACCGCTGGGTATCGGAGAGGGGCCGCCGGTCGTCGTGCGCGAATTTCTGCTTAAGGTCGACCCGGACCTCGAACAACGGGCCGATGCGGTGTTGCAGATTCGCGCGCAGAGTTTTCTTGATGCCCGGATTTCCAAACAGCCGGAGTCCGGTTTCAGCATTCATGAACTCGAGGAAATGACCCATACTGTCAGCGCTATCTATCGCGACAACGATTTCATTCTGGCACGTGCCTACTTGCCGGAGCAGGTCGTAAACGATGGCGTTATTACTGTCGAAGTTCTGGCGGGTGAGCTCGCTCAGGTCAACGTGGCGGGTAACGAACGCTATTCGGATCGTCGCGTGACGAAGCCGTTTGCACAACTGATGGGCAAACCGGTGCGCAAATCCGAAATCGAAAGCGCGGTGCTGAGTCTCAGCGACTATCCGGGCCTGGCACCGGAAGCAGATTTCGTGCCCAGCGCTACGTTCGGTGCCGCTGATCTGACCGTGCAGGTCGCGGAACAGCGTATTGATCTGCGAACCAGCGTCGACAACTACGGTACCGAGTACACCGGCAACGGTCGCGCACGGGCAGTGCTCGACTGGTTCAATCCTGTTGGGATCGGCGATGTGTTTTCGGCCCATATACTGCAAACCTTCGACCCGGATGAAGGCACATATGGCGGGGTGGGTTATCAGCTTCCGCTGGATCGCCATGACTGGACCCTGGGTGCGACCTACAGCAGGAACGCCTACGATGTGTCCGGCTCTCAGTCCGACATCCCCGGACTCGGTGGCGACTCCGATATTGGCACGCTTTTTCTCCGTCATCAGCTCAGGCGCTCGCAGGCTTTCAGTGCCAGTGCCTATACCGGTCTGAGTATCAAGCAGGCGACTATCGATAACCTGACCGCGGACGGCGACGATCCCGAGGATAACCTCACCATCATTTCGTTTGGCGTGGGCCTGGAGGGCGCCGACGGGCTTGGCTCTGGCGGGCTCAACCAGCTGGTGCTTGAATTCCACCGCGGCCTGAACAGGTTTCTCGGGTCGATGGATGAGGACGGGGATGACAATTCGACCCGCAGGGGCGGCTCGGGAGACTATGCCGGCGGCGATTTCAACAAGTGGATATTGCAGTACCAGCGTCTGCAGAGGATCAGCGCTAACAACACGCTGCTCGCGAGGCTGTTCTACCAGCAATCCGACGATCTGCTGACATCGCTCGAGCAGTTCTCCATGGGTGGGCCCTACAGCGTGCGCGCCTACCCGACGTCCGAAGTCCTGGTGGACAAAGGCGGCTTCTTTTCACTCGAATGGATGCTGGACCTGACCGGTTTGCGGCGGTCGCCGCCGCAGGACTGGCAGGTGCAGTTCGCGTTGTTCGGAGACTACGCAGGAGGGAAAGACAACGATCCGCTGCCGGGCGCGGAGGAAGATTTCGACCTCTCGGGGTGGGGCGCGGGCCTCCAGTTCGATCTCGAATTTGCAAACGGCCAGGCATTGCACGCCCGGGTCGATGGTGCGACGCAGATCACCAGTCGGGATCCCAGTGACGGCGACGACTGGCAATGGTGGGGCCGGCTGGAATACCGGTTTTGGTGACTGCGCCGGGGCCATGGGTGTCGCTCGCGCAAAAAACCCGCCGCCATCCCGCTGTGGTAACCTCGGGCCGCGTTGAAACTCGCAGAGGTAACGATGGCTGAACAACACATCTACAGGGTGGTCTTCGCAAACCAGGGAAAGGTTTACGAAATCTATGCGCGCCAGGTCCATCATGGCGAGATGTTCGGATTCATCGAGGTTGAGGATTTCGTCTTCGGCGAAAGAACGACGGTAGTGGTCGACCCTTCCGAGGAGAGAATCAAGTCCGAGTTCGCCAACGTAAAGCGGACCTTTCTGCCGATGCATTCGATCATTCGCGTTGACGAAGTAGAAAAACAGGGCGTCAGCAAGATTACCAATATCGAGGGAAGCAACGTCGCGCAATTTCCGATCCCGGTCTATACGCCGGGCGGGGATACCTCCGGATCCGGTAACAAGTAGGCGGGCGGCGCCGGCCAGTGGCATCCGCTCGATTGCGCGTGGCCGTGCTCGCCAGTGGCAGCAAGGGTAACGCCGCATTGATCGAGTATCGCGATACCCGCGTTCTGCTCGACTGTGGACTCGGTGTTGCGCAGCTCGAGGAACGCCTGGCGCTTATCGGGCGCTCGCCTGCCGATATCAGCGCACTGCTGCTTACGCACGAACACGGCGATCACTGTGCCGGTGCCGCCGCGGTTTCGATGCGTTTCGGCCTGCCTGTATGGATGACTCCCGGTACTGCAGAGGCACTACATGGAAAACGATTCGCGCGGACGGTGCGATTCAATTGCCACGCGAACATCCAGATTGGCGAGCTCGTCATTGAACCGGTTCCGGTTCCCCATGATGCGCGCGAGCCGTGTCAGTTTTTGTTCCGCACGGGTGATCGCCGGGTTGCATGGCTAACCGACCTTGGTCATGTGTCGGCGCATGTCGCCAGGGTGGCGGCCGGATGCAACGGGCTGCTGCTGGAATTCAATCATGACCCGGAAATGTTGCGAACCGGACCGTATCCGGCGTTTCTGCGGCGTCGCGTCGCCGGTCCATACGGGCACCTCAGTAATGCGCAGTCGGGTGAGCTGTTGCGGCAAATAGATTGCACAAAACTCGATGCTCTGGTTGCGCTGCACCTCAGTGAGGTGAACAACTGTGCGGACCGGGTTCGCACGGTCATCGACGACTGCCTCGGTGACAGTCGTACGGCGGTGGAGGTTGCGAGCCAGCACGATGTGTTGCGCTGGCTCGAATTCTGAGGCATCGGCTGCGCCCAATCCCGTCTCGATCGAGTGGTCCGGGGCAGCCTGATGACACGTCTAACGGGTGTTTGTCCGGCATGCCCCGCGAGGGTAGGGCATGCAGTCGCGCGGAGGGTTAGGGCGCGGTCGGTGGCTCACGCCATCGCGATCCCGGGCAACCACTAGTTCGGCACCGCCTCCTCGGGTATCATTCTGCCGCCTGCGATGGGTTCATCGTCCCAGCCCTGCCAGAACTGGAACTCGAAATGTTGCAATTGTCCGGGCCGCCGGCGCTTTCACCTTTCCGAATTAGCAAACTCCTCGCCACGCTTCAGGCCAACGAGCCGTCCATTCGCAGTTTATCGAGCGCCTACGTGCACCTGGTCGATGTCACGCGCGAGCTCGAACCGCGCGAAACGGCGGTGCTCGAGCGACTCCTGCAGTACGGCCCCAATAGCGCGAACGAATCGGCCGGGAGTACCGAAGTATGGGTTTTGCCGCGTTTTGGCACGATTTCGCCGTGGTCAAGCAAGGCTACCGACATCGCGCACATTTGCGGTCTCGAAGCGGTTCGTCGAATCGAACGCGGTGTCTGTTATCAACTGGACACCGTGCAGACGATTGCGCCGCCACGTTTGCGCGATCTCGCCGGTGCATTGCACGATCGCATGACTGAATCGGTGGTGCTCGGGGCGAGCGAAGCGAATGCGGTTTTCGACTCTCACGATCCGGTTGCCTTTGCGACGATAGATGTGCTTGGTGAGGGGGCGACGGCTCTGGCGCGCGCTAACGCCGAGCTTGGTCTTGCTCTGAACGCGGACGAGATCGACTATTTGCTGGAGAATTTCCGGCGGTTGTCGCGTAACCCGTCGGATGCCGAGCTGATGATGTTTGCGCAGGCAAATTCCGAGCATTGCCGGCATAAAATTTTCAACGCCAGGTGGGTAATAGACGGTGAAGCCCAGCCCGCTACGCTGTTCGACATGATCCGTAACACCTATCGTCATGCCCCGGAGGGAGTATTGTCCGCCTATCGTGACAATGCGTCGGTGATCGAGGGATTTCGCGGAGATCGTTTGTTGAGTGATGCGCGCGATGGCGTTTATCGCTTTGAGCGTGAGGACGTTCATATCCTGATGAAGGTCGAAACTCACAATCACCCGACTGCAATTTCGCCTTTCCCTGGCGCCGCCACCGGTTCCGGCGGCGAGATCCGCGACGAAGGCGCGACCGGGCGCGGTGCCAGGCCAAAAGCCGGGCTGACCGGCTTCAGTGTCTCGAACCTGCATATCCCCGCGTTGCCGCAACCCTGGGAGGAGGCACACGGCAAGCCGGATCGTATTTCCTCCGCGCTGGATATCATGCTTGAAGGCCCGATCGGCGCGGCGTCGTTCAATAACGAGTTCGGCCGCCCGAATCTGCTCGGCTATTTTCGCACCCTCGAGCAGCAGTGCGATCCATCGCGTCCGGACCTGATTCGCGGCTACCATAAACCGATCATGATTGCCGGCGGTGTCGGCAACATACGGGCCGGACACGTAGAGAAAGCGGACATCGAGCCCGGCACGGTCATTGTGGTTCTCGGCGGTCCGGCGATGCTGATTGGCCTCGGTGGTGGCGCAGCATCGTCAATGGGGTCGGGCCAGAGCGCGGAGGATCTGGATTTTGCCTCGGTTCAGCGCGGCAATCCGGAAATGCAGCGCCGCGCCCAGGAGGTGATCGACCGCTGCTGGTCACTGGGCGACGACAACCCGATTCTGCTGATCCACGACGTCGGCGCGGGCGGTCTTTCCAATGCAATTCCGGAAGCCATCGATCACAGCCACCGCGGCGGTACGATCAGCCTGCGCGCCGTCCCCAACGACGAGCGCGGGATGGCGCCGATGGAGATCTGGTGCAACGAGGCGCAGGAGCGCTACGTTCTGATCATTGCGGCGGACAAGCTCGATTTGTTCGAGAGTATTTGTCGCCGTGAACGTTGCCTCTACGCCGTCGTCGGGGAAATAACCGCGGAGCGGCAGCTGACCGTCCACGACAGTCATTTCGCCAACAACCCGGTCGATATGCCGATGGAGGTTCTGCTTGGCAAGACGCCGGGCATGACCCGCACCATAGTACGCGCCGCAGCAACGCCGCAAAATCTCGACCTTGCGGATGTGGATATCGGCGCAGCGGTGGCCCGGGTACTGGCGATGCCGGCGGTGGCGGACAAGACCTTCCTCATCACGATTGGCGACCGCAGTGTTGGCGGGCTGGTTTGCCGCGACCAGATGGTCGGGCCTTGGCAGGTGCCGGTTGCCGATGTGGCGGTAACCGCGTCTACGTTTACTGCGACGACCGGCGAAGCGATGGCCATGGGCGAACGCACGCCGGTGGCGATTATCGATGCTGCCGCATCCGGACGCATGGCGGTTGCCGAGGCAATTACCAACATGGCAGCGGCGCGAATACAGGGAATTGGCAAGATTCGGCTGTCGGCCAACTGGATGGCGGCGTGCGGCTTCGAAGGCGAAGACGAGGCGTTGTTCGACACGGTGCGCGCTGTCGGCGAGGAGCTTTGCCCGGCACTGGGCATTGCCATTCCGGTCGGCAAGGATTCGCTGTCTATGAAGTCGTCGTGGCAGGAAGGTGAGCGTAAACGCGAAGTGGTCGCGCCGTTGTCGCTGATCGTTTCGGCTTTTGCACCGGTCGACGATATTCGGGCGACGCTGACGCCGCAGTTGCGCCGCGACTGCGGTGCGACGCGATTGTTGCTCATCGACCTTGGAGCTGGCCGCAACCGGCTCGGCGCCTCGATCGTTGCGCAGTGCTTTGGCCGCCACGGCGGTGCGGTTCCGGATCTTGACGACGCCGCTCGTTTGCGTAATTTCTTCGCTTTCGTGCAGAACCTCAATCGCGACGGCCTCGCGCTCGCCTACCATGACCGCTCCGACGGCGGTCTCCTGGCGACACTGTGCGAGATGAGTTTTGCCTCCAGGGAGGGGGTTGAAATTGATCTCGCGGGCCTCGGTTCGGACCCGTTCGCCGCGTTGTTTGCCGAGGAACTGGGCGCGGTGCTGCAGATTCGCGAGTCGGATGTCGACCGGGTTCTCGAGTATGCCCGCGATACCGCGGTCGACCCGTTTTTGCACGATATCGGCGTACCGCGTGAAAGTACCGATATCGTCATCAAACATCGCGGCGAGACGATCTTCAGCGCTGCACGCAGCGCGTTGCAGCGGCAGTGGTCGGCCACGAGCTATCACATGCAACGACTCCGGGACGACCCCGAATGCGCCCAGCAGGAATACGACGCCATCGAGGATGACGAAGACCCCGGCTTGTTCGCGCGACCGGTATTCGACCCCGCGGAAGATGTGGCCGCGCCGTACATCAACGCGGGCGCGCGTCCACGTATCGCTATCCTGCGCGAGCAGGGAGTCAACAGCCAGATGGAAATGGCGTCCGCATTTATGCGTGCGGGTTTCGACGCCGTTGACGTCCACATGAGCGATATTCTCGAGGGGCGGCGAAATTTGTCCGGATTTCGCGGTCTGGCAGCATGCGGCGGATTCTCCTACGGCGATGTGCTTGGTGCCGGGGAAGGCTGGGCGAAGTCGATCCTGTTCAATGCGCGTGCCCGCGACGCGTTTGCCGACTACTTTGCGCGCGAGGATGCGTTTGCGCTTGGCGTCTGCAATGGCTGCCAGATGTTTGCTGCGTTGAAAGAGTTGATACCGGGTACCGAACACTGGCCGCATTTCGTGCGCAATCGCTCGGAACAGTTCGAGGCGAGACTGAGCCTCGTCGAAGTGCTGGATTCCGGCTCGCTGTTGCTCGACGGAATGCAGGGCTCAATCCTGCCTATCGTTGTGTCGCACGGCGAGGGCCGGGCCGAATTCGCTGATGAACATGCGCTGGATGCGATCGGGGCGGCCGGTCAGGTCGCGCTGCGGTTCGTCGACAATCGCGGCGCGGTCGCGGCGAATTATCCGGTCAACCCGAACGGGTCGCCGGGTGGTATCGCCGGGCTATGCAACGCGGACGGCCGGGTGACGATCACGATGCCGCACCCGGAACGCATTTACCGCACCGTGCAGCATTCATGGCACCCGCCGCAGTGGGGCGAAGACGGACCGTGGCTGCGGCTGTTCAGAAACGCGCGTCTGTGGCTCGCCTGACCGGTCAGCCGTGCAGTTCTGCGCCGGCTTCGGCAACGCTGGCGACATCGTCCCCGGGCTTGTTGTCGGTGTAGATCCGCCGCACCATCATTGCCTGCTGCAGTTTTCCCTTGCGCACATAGCACTGGTAGAACATGTCCTTCATCAGCTCCAGTAAAATACTTGCCTGCGCTGCGTTCAGCGACGGACATGGATCGCTGTCGCTATCGAGAATGACCGCCTTCACGAGTGCAAACATGTCGTTGTCGATCGCGGCCATGTCCTTTACATCATTGAGCTGATCGAACACCCGCAATTTTCCGGTTTCGCCGAGATCGCTGAAAACCTGCCGAGCGCTGCGCCGGCACATCGAGGCAAACGCATTGAAACAGGCATGCGAGTAGCAGGTCAGCGCTTCGCGAAACAGCTGTTCAACGTCTTCCGGTATATGCGTGAAGTCGAATGCCTCAACCGGCCTTTCGAGCTCGGCAAATTGGCGCGAGAGTTCGACCCGCTCCGCGGTATAAGCGGTGACGTTGAATCTGAGGAAAACCGGCGCATTGCAGGACTCGCAGCGGTACACCAGGCCCACCTGCTTTGGTTTGTAGCGCATCAGCCTGTCGAAATCGGGGGTCGAAATCGGGGTGATGTGTGAATAGGTCTGGCATTGCGGACAGGTCAGCGCAAGCTGAGACTCGAATGTCTGATGAATACTATTGTCCGAATCCACAAATATGGACATGTTCCCGCCCGTCCCCAGGTAGCTTTTTTTGTTTTTTTATTGTGCTGCTGAGTTTAGCCGATCGGTCGTGCTGAGGCACGGGCAAATACGCCGCAGCTGCGGGATTAAGTCAAGTCGACGGGAAAATGAAACGGCAAGGCCGACGCAGCCGCCGAAAACATCCCGGCTTGTCGGCAGCATCAACCGTTACATGGACCGATTTTCGTTGCCGGTCCGGCAGCGCGGCCGGCCGGGCGGTGCGCTGATGTCCCGGCGCCATGCACCTAATGCTGCTCGAAAGTGTCAAGTTCAGCAGCCGTCGCCAGCCGCGACAGAAATTGGCCGCCTGCAATGGCCTTCCCCACCCCGGCAATTTCGACGTCATGGCGGCGGTCTCCCTCCGACGCCGGTGCAAACTCGCGCAATCGTAACCGGATTGCCTCGATTTCGGCAGTGGCCGTCAACGGAAACTGCGCTTCAATTGCACGCGCCGCCGCGAGCAATTCGATGGCCAGTATGTGCTCCAGGTTGTCGCAAATACTCTGCAGTTTCAGTCCCGCCCAGGGAGCCATGCTGACATGGTCTTCCTGACCGGCCGAAGTTGGAATCGAGTCAACGCTGGCGGGATGGCTCAATGTCTTGTTTTCCGAGGCGAGTGCGGCGGCGGTAACGTGCGCGATCATCAGGCCCGATTGCAGCCCGGGTTCGCGAGCGAGGAACATGTTGAGGCTCGGGTTGATGCGGCGTTCCAGCAGGTCGATGCGACGCTCTGCCATAGTGCCGAGCTCGGTCGCCGCGATGGCCATGAAGTCGCACACGAACCCCAGGGGTTCGGCGTGGAAATTGCCTCCCGACAACACATCGTCACCGAAAATCAGTGGGTTATCGGACACTGCATTGCACTCGTTTTCCAGCACCTCGGCGCAGTGATGCAAGGTATCCCAGACGGCGCCGAGGACCTGGGGCATGCAGCGGACCGAATAAGGATCCTGGACGCGGTCACAGTCGGCGTGGCCGGAGTGGATTTTGCTGGCGGTCAACAGCCGGCGAAACGCCTGGGCGACGCGGCGCTGTCCGCGCATGCCGCGGGCATCGTGTATGCGCCGATCGAAAGGCGTGAAACTGCCGGCAAGCCCCTCGACGGTCATCGCGCCGGCGATGATCGACGTGCGCAAAAGGTTGTCCAGGCGATACAGGCCCTCGATCGCCAGTGCGGCGGACAACTGCGTTCCGTTCAATAACGCGAGCCCCTCTTTCGCCTGCAGCTTCACCGGTTCGAACCCCGCGGCCCGCGGGACGTCGACGCCGGTGATTTTTTCTCCCCTCCGCAGCGCCTCGCCCTCACCGATAAGCGCGAGTGTCATGTGAGCCAGCGGCGCCAGGTCACCCGATGCGCCGACCGAGCCTTTCGCCGGAATCAGCGGGATGACGTCGCTATTGCCCAGGGCCAGCAATGCGTCGACGACTTCCGGGCGGATCCCGGAGCAACCCGCCGCGAGACTGTTGGCTTTCAGAACCAAGACGCGGCGAACCAGCTTCTCGCCGAGAGCCTCACCGACGCCGCAGGTGTGGCTGCGGGCCAGGTTGTATTGCAGTTCGACGACCTGGGACTCGGGAATATGACGATTAGCGAAAGCACCGAAGCCGGTGTTGATGCCGTAGCAAATGCGTTTGCTGCGGATAACATGCGGCAACGGTTTCGACGCTTGCGAGCATGTTCGCGCGTGCCCCGGGTGCCAGTTCGAGGTGCGGTCGTTCACGATCAAATTGCGCTAGCCGCGCGAGGGTCAGGGTGCGGCCGTCAAGGTTCACGCGGGGGGTTGCCGCCATCGGATGCTCCGTTGGAGATCGGTGAAGTCGAGATTATCGCCTAATCTAAAACGGAATCGGGCTGGCCGCCAGCGGCGACCAGCCCGCTCTTTATACCCGCGAGATACGCTGTCAGCGCGGTTTGCGAAAACGCAGTGTCATTCGATCGCTTTCGCCGATCCCGCGATAACGCTCCCTGTCCACGTCGCCAAGACGATAACTTGGGGGCAGTGTCCAGACTCCCTCGGGATGATCGTGGGTATCTTTGGGATTCGCGTTGATCTCGGAGCGAGCCTCGGCGACAAATCCCGCGGCCTGGGCAATGGCGATCACGGCCTGCTCCGTTACGTAACCCGATTTCGAACTGTCGGCGGGCGCCCCGGGGGCGGCACGGTGCTGGACGACGCCGAGCACGCCGCCGGGTTTGAGGACCCTGAAGGCCTCGGCGAAGACACTGTCTGCCAACCCGTTGTTGATGAAGCTGTGGGTGTTACGGAACGTCAGTACCATGTCGGCGGAGCCCGGCGCGCCCAGGGAGGTCTTGCGCGGGGGGTCCCATTCAATGATTTTGACACTGCCGTATACGTCAGGGTTGGCAGCGACCTTGTCCATCAGCGCCTTGTGCAGACGCGGACGATATTCGGGAGTCGTGTCCATGCCATAACTGGCAGCCACCAGGGTTCCCTCGTCGCGCAGAAACGGAGCCAGAATCTCGGTGTACCAGCCACCGCCCGGCCACAGCTCGATGACTGTCATACCTGGTTCGATGCCGAAAAAAGCGAGCGTCTCCACCGGATCCCGGTTTTCGTCGCGCGCCTGGTTGGCGGGACTGCGATGGGTGCCGCCAACGGCCTTCAGAAGGCCGGTACCCACAGCGTCGGCGTGATGTTCGGCGCGCGCTTCACCGGTGACCTGAAATCCGAAGGCAGAGTGTCAGTGACAGTACGGTTGTTTTGATCTGAGTTTTCATTTTCCTTCCGTTTGTTTCAACCAAAATCGGGTTAAGTCCGGGCCATCGCGCGATCGTTGATCTGGCCGCAACCGCCGGGGTTCGTCGAGAGCGCGGGCGCTCAGCGCTGCAACGGCTTGTAACGCAGCCGGTGCGGTTGTGCGGCTTCATCGCCGCGGCGACGGTGAAAATCCTCCTCGTAGGCCTGGTAATTCCCCTCGAACCACACCACTTCGCTGTTGCCCTCGAACGCCAGAATATGCGTGGCGATGCGGTCGAGAAACCAGCGATCATGCGAGATCACGGCTGCGCAGCCGGGAAACGTCAGCAGGGCTTCCTCGAGCGCGCGGAGCGTTTCCACATCGAGATCATTGGTCGGTTCGTCGAGCAACAGCACATTTCCGCCGGAACGCAGCAGCTTGGCCAGGTGTACCCGGTTGCGCTCGCCACCCGACAGACTGCCCACGTGTTTTTGCTGATCCGCACCCTTGAAATTGAAGCGCCCGACATAGGCTCGCGAGGGAGTTTCGTAATTGCCGATCCGGATGATGTCCTGGCCGTCCGAGATTTCTTCCCACACGGTCTTGTCGTCGCTGAGTGCTGCCCGGCTCTGATCCACGTAGGCGAGTTCGACGCTGTCGCCAAAACGGATGTCACCGTTGTCGGGGGTTTCCTGTCCGGCCAGCATGCGGAACAGCGTCGTTTTTCCAGCCCCGTTCGGGCCGATGATCCCGACAATGCCACCGCGCGGCAGACTGAAACTCAGATCGTCTATCAACAGGCGATCGCCGAATCCCTTACTGAGCCCGGTTGCCTCAATGACGAGGTCGCCAAGCCGTGGCCCCGGCGGGATATAGATTTCGTTGGTCTCATTGCGACGCTGGTAGTCCTGGCTGGACAGCTCCTCGAACTGGCGCAGCCGCGCCTTCGACTTCGCCTGGCGGCCTTTCGGGTTGGTGCGTACCCATTCCAGTTCATGCTGCATCGAGCGTATGCGCGCGCTCTCCTGTTTTTCCTCGATTTCCAGACGCTGCTCTTTCTGTTCCAGCCACGAGGTGTAGTTGCCTTGCCAAGGGATTCCATGACCGCGGTCCAGCTCCAGAATCCAGCCGGCGACATTGTCGAGAAAATAGCGATCATGGGTCACCGCAATAACGGTGCCGGGATAAGACTCGAGGAAGCGCTCAAGCCAGGCCACCGATTCCGCATCGAGGTGGTTGGTAGGTTCGTCCAGCAGAAGCATATCCGGCTTTTCGAGCAGCAAACGGCACAAAGCGACACGCCGCCGTTCGCCGCCGGACAGTCTGGTCACCTCGGCATCCCATGGCGGCAAGCGCAGGGCGTCGGCCGCAATTTCCAGCGCCCGTTCGAGATTGTGGCCGTCACCGGCCTCGACAATGTTCTCGAGCCGCGCCTGTTCTTTCGCCAGGGCATCGAAATCGGCGTCGGGCTCAGCGTACGCGGCATAGACTTCTTCGAGCCGCTGCAGTGCGGCGGTGATCTCCCCGAGCGCCAGCTCGACGTTGCCGCGCACGTCGAGTTTGTCGTCGAGCTGCGGTTCCTGGGGCAGGTAGCCGATCCTGATTCCGGGCTGCGGCCGCGCTTCACCCTCGAATTCGGTGTCTGCGCCGGCCATGATTCGCAACAGCGTCGATTTGCCCGAGCCGTTGAGCCCGAGCACTCCGATTTTCGCTCCGGGGAAAAAACTCAGGGAAATGTCACGCAGAATGTACTTCTTCGGAGGCACGATTCTGGCGACCCGGTTCATTGTGTAGACGTACTGGGCCATGGGGTCTCGCATTTGTCGGGAAAGGCGCGGGATTATCGGCAATCGCGGCCCGCCATGCCAGTGGTGTACCGCTGGAGCAAAGGCGGGCGGCGTGGCCCCCGTTGCAGCGCGCCCTCGGGTACAATCGCCGCAACCTGCCATTTTTGTTCATGGAGACGCCAGAATGTTCACGCCCGACCTGACAATTGCCGCATTCGATCCGGAACTGGCTTCGGCCATGGAACAGGAACGCCAGCGTCAGGAAGACCACATCGAACTTATCGCCTCCGAGAACTACGCCAGCCCTGCTGTGCTCGAGGCGCAGGGATCAGTGCTGACCAACAAGTACGCGGAGGGTTATCCCGGCAAGCGCTATTACGGTGGTTGCGAGTTCGTGGATATCGCCGAACGTCTGGCGATCGAACGTGTGTGCAAGCTATTTGGGGCGGACTATGCCAACGTACAGCCGCATTCCGGCTCGCAAGCCAACGCCGCGGTGTTTATGGCGCTGTTGCAGCCGGGCGATACGATTCTCGGGATGAGTCTTGCGCACGGGGGGCATCTGACCCATGGTGCCAAGGTCAATTTTTCCGGCAAGCTGTTTAATGCCGTTCAGTACGGTATTGACGAGAACAGCGGCGAGATCGATTACGAACAGGTCGGCGCGCTCGCCCGCGAACATCGCCCGCGGATGATCGTGGCCGGTTTTTCCGCCTACTCCAGAGTCATCGACTGGCAGAAATTTCGTGACATAGCCGACGAGGTGGGTGCCTACTTCGTTGTCGACATGGCGCATGTCGCCGGTCTCGTTGCCGCGGGCGTTTATCCGAGCCCGGTTGCCATCGCTGATGTCGTGACCAGCACTACACACAAGACGCTGCGCGGCCCGCGTGGCGGCATCATCCTTGCGCGCGAAAACGCCGAGCTGACGAAAAAACTCAACTCGCTGGTTTTCCCGGGTACCCAGGGCGGACCGCTGATGCATGTCATCGCGGCCAAAGCCGTGGCTTTTCTCGAGGCGATGCAACCCGGGTTTGTCGAGTATCAGCAGCAGGTGGTCGCCAATGCCCGGCTGATGACAGAGATCCTGACGCAGCGGGGTTTCAGGATCGTTTCCGGCGGGACCGACAATCACCTGTTGCTGCTTGACCTGATCGACAAGGACATCACGGGCAAGGATGCGGATGCAGCGCTGGGGCGCGCAAATATCACGGTCAACAAGAACGCGGTGCCAAACGATCCGCGGTCGCCTTTTGTAACGAGTGGCCTGCGTCTTGGAACCCCCGCGATCACCACGCGCGGATTCGGCACGGACGAGGTAACGGCACTGACTCACTGGATTGCCGATATTCTCGACGACATTTCCAACGAGGACACGATCGACCGGGTGCGCGGACAGGTTCTGGAACTGTGCGGCCGGTTTCCCGTCTACCGCGCGGCGCCGTCGGCGACGCAGGCCGCGGTTGGCGCGTGATTCGTGAGCAATGCACTGTCCTTTCTGCGGTCACTCTGAAACCAAGGTAGCCGACTCCCGTTTGGCGGGAGAAGGGCGCCAGGTGCGGCGGCGGCGCGAGTGCCTGAGTTGTGCCGAGCGATTCACGACTTTCGAAACGGCGGAACTGGTGCTGCCTCATGTCGTAAAGAGCGACGCCAGCCGCCAGCCGTTCGACGAGGCCAAACTCCGTGCCGGGATCGAGCGGGCTTTGGAGAAACGCCCGGTAAGCAGCGAAGCCGTGGAGGAGGCGTTGTCCCGAATCGTGCACAAACTCCAGGTGGCCGGGGAGCGCGAAGTACATTCAGTCCTGATTGGCGAACTCGTTATGGAAGAGTTGCGCCAGCTCGACGAAGTCGCTTTCGTCCGCTTTGCTTCCGTCTACCGCAGTTTTCAGGATGTCGAGGAATTTCGCGAGGAGATCGAACGCTTGCAACAGGTATCGCGCGAGTTTGCCGATCGCGAACAGATGTCCCTGTTGCCCGAGGATCGGCTGCGACGTGGCCGGCGCCAGTGAGTCTGACAGCGACGGATGAGGGATACATGGTGCGCGCGCTGGCGCTTGCGGCGCGCGGACTCTATACGACCCATCCAAATCCGCGGGTCGGCTGCGTTATTGTCAACGGCGATCAGGTTGTGGCGGAGGGTTGGCACCGGCGTGCCGGGGAGCCGCATGCCGAGGCGCTGGCGCTGGCCGAGGCCGGCGCGCGTGCGCGCGGGGCGACGATCTATCTGACTCTCGAGCCATGCAGCCATCGCGGCAGAACTGAGCCATGCGTCGATGCAGTCATCGCGGCGGGGCCGGCTCGCGTCATTGTAGCGATGCGCGACCCCAATCCCCTCGTCGATGGCAACGGCATTGGCACAATGCGCGACGCGGGGATCCAGGTAGAAGTGGGCCTTTGCGGCGAACGTGCCGAGGCGCTCAACCGCGGGTTCGTGTCGCGAATGCGCCGTGGCAGGCCATGGGTGGTCAGCAAGATCGCGGCGAGTGTCGACGGCCGCACTGCCCTCGCCAGCGGCGAAAGCAAATGGATTTCCAGCGCGGAATCGCGGACCGATGTGCAACGGCTTCGGGCTGGTTGCAGCGCGATTCTCACGGGCATCGGCACTGTGCTCGCGGACGATCCGTCGCTGAATGTTCGCCTCGAGGGCTGCGAACGGCAACCGCTGCGGGTGATTTGTGATACCCGCCTGCGTATTGCGCCGACTGCACGAACCCTCGGCGTCGATGGCTCCGTGTTGATTGCGACGGCCAGCCGCGACAGCGACCGGCGCGCTGCGCTTGCGCTGGCAGGCGCCGGGTTCCTGGACATCGCGGAGCGGGGCGGTCATCTTGATCTGCGCCAGCTGCTCGAGCAGCTGGCGCAGCGCGAAGTCAACGAGGTCCTGGTTGAGGCCGGGGCGCATTTGAACGGTGCGCTGGCCGCAGCGGGGCTGCTGGATGAGCTGGTGGTCTACTACGCGCCGAGTCTGCTGGGCAGCGACGGCCGCGGCATGTTTCACCTGCCGCAGGTCGCATCCATGTCCGACAAGGTAGAATGCAGTTTTTTGGAAAGCGTCAGAGTCGGGCCGGATCTCAGAGTCCGGTTGCTCTTCGCAGATACCTAGGATTTCGATGTTCACCGGCATCATCGAGGCCACCGGCAGGATCAGGGCGCGGCGCGGCGTCGGCGGCGACGTACGTCTCGAGATCCAGTCGGATGGGCTCGAATTCTCCGCCGTCAAGCCGGGCGACAGCATTGCGGTAAACGGAGTCTGCCTTACCGCGATCGAACTTGGTCCGGACTGGTTCGCCGCCGATTGCTCTGTCGAGACATTGAGTCTGACCAGTCTCGGTGGTCTTGATGATCGCGCCAGGCTCAATCTCGAAAAGGCGCTGGTTGCCGGCCAGCCCCTCGGCGGCCATCTTGTCAGCGGACATGTCGATGGCATCGGCTGCTGTGTGTCGCGTCGCGCGGACGCCCGGTCGGTGCGCTTCGAGTTCGAGTTGCCGCGCGAACTTGCGCGCTATGTCGCACGCAAAGGCTCGATCTGTATCGATGGCGTCAGTCTTACGGTTAATGATGTTGCCGGTGAACGGTTCGGCGTGAATATCGTGCCGCATACGCTTGCCGCGACGAACATCGGCGACATTGCTCCGGGCACAATCGTCAATATCGAGGTGGATGTTATTGCGCGGTACCTGGAACAACTCCTGCGAGACCGGGGGGATGGCGGTCTCGATCTCGACAAGCTCAGGCTGCACGGCTTCGCTGCGGACTAGACGGAGAGAAGTATGGCGCTCAATACGATTGAGGAAGTCCTAGAGGATCTGCGGCTTGGCCGGATGGTTATCATCATGGATGACGAGGATCGCGAAAACGAGGGTGACCTGGTAATGGCCGCCGACAGGGTTACCCCGGATGCCATTAATTTCATGGCCCGGTACGGTCGTGGCCTGATTTGCCTGACGCTGACCCGAGACCGTTGCCGGCAACTGCGTTTGCCGCTGATGGTGTCGGATACCGACGATCAGCACGGCACCAATTTCACGTTGTCGATCGAGGCGGCCGAGGGCATCACTACCGGCATCTCCGCGCATGATCGCGCGGTCACCGTGGCAGCGGCGGTCAAGCCCGATGCGAGGCCGGAGGACTTGCGCCAGCCGGGGCATATTTTCCCGCTCATGGCCCAGGCCGGAGGTGTTCTGAGCAGGGCCGGACATACCGAGGCCGGTTGCGATCTTGCGCGACTCTCGGGTGCAAGCGAGCCGTCCGCCGTGATCGTTGAAATCATGAACGAGGACGGGACGATGGCGCGGCGCCCCGATCTCGAGAAATTCGCGGCCCACCACGGCCTCAAAATTGGCACGATTGCCGACCTGATTCGCTACCGCCTGGACAAGGAACCTAGCGTCGAACGGATCATGGAGCAGGACGTCAGCACCGCGTTCGGCCAGTGGCGCCTCTATTGCTATGACGATTACGTGCATCGTAACGTCCACCTGGCACTTGTGAAGGGGGATCTTTCGCAGCAAGATGCGCCGCTGGTTCGGGTTCACTTGCCCGACACACTGCGGGATGTCGTCGGAGTACGCAGCCCGGCGCTTGGCTGGCCTCTCGGCGATGCGATGCAATGGATCGAGGACGAGGGAGTTGGCGTCGTGATAATCCTGCGCCAGCAGGAGGGTCCGCGCGAGCTGATAGATGCCGCTGCCTCGCTGCAGGCAGGTGCGCATTTGAAGGAAGCCGGTGGAGGCGGAGCGCCGATGCTCCGAACCTATGGCATCGGCGCGCAGATTTTGCGCGATCTAGGCGTACACCGGATGCGCGTGCTGAGCTCGCCGAAACAGATGCAGGGCATCTCGGGATTCGATCTCGAGGTCGTCGGCTATGTCGACGAGCGCCCGCTCACGGCCAAAGCCGCCGCCGCATCGGACTGATGATCAAACCAATGGATTCAGAGTATCGGATATGAACAAGACCCGGATCGTTGAAGGCGATCTTGCTGCGCGTGATCTGAGACTGGCGATCGTTGCAACCCGATTCAACGAGTTCATCGTCGAGAGTCTGGTCAAGTCTGCGGTAGCCACGTTGCGTCGGCACGGCGCCGACCCGTCCAATCTGACGATTATTCATGTGCCGGGAGCATTCGAGCTGCCGCTGGCGGTCTCACGAGTTGCTGCATCGCGGCGCTACGATGGAGTCATCGCACTCGGCGCGGTTATTCGCGGCGGGACGCCGCATTTCGAGTACGTGGCGGGTGAATGTGCAAAAGGTCTGTCCGCGGTCGCACGGGAGACCGGCGTACCGGTGGGGTTCGGAGTACTGACCGTCGACACCATTGAGCAGGCGATCGAGCGTGCCGGCACCAAGGCGGGCAACAAGGGTGCCGAGGCGGCGTTGTCGGTCGTTGAGATGGCCAACCTGATGCGCGAGCTCGGTAATTGATATGGGAGCGCGCGCCCCACACGGCAAGATGGTCCGCGGACGCCGGCTGGCGCGCGAACGCGCAATGCAGGCGCTGTATCAATGGCAGATCCAGGATCAGCCGATCAAAGACGTCTGCAACCAGTTTCTGGCGGACGAGCAGAATGCGGATATCGATACCGAGTACTTCACGGAACTCTTGCTCGGCGCCGCCGGGCAGCGCGACGATCTGGATTCGCGGATTGCTGAATTTGCCGATCGCCATCCGACCCTGCTGGATCCGGTAGAACACGCCATCCTCTGGGTCGGATTCTATGAATTGCTCAATCGCATCGATGTGCCGTTTCGGGTTGTGCTGAATGAAGCGGTCGAGCTGACGCGGACGTTTGGCGCCGAGGACGGGCACAAGTACGTGAATGCGGTCATGGACCGCGCGGCGGCCGAGCTACGCGCCGTCGAGCATCGGGCCTAGGCGAGGCCCGGTCATGCCCTTGTCGCAACCGGTGGCGCGCAGCGCGATCCACACCCGGGAGATTCGCTGCGAGGGTTATCGCCGCGATGACGGCCTGTTCGACATCGACGGCCGCATCGTCGATAGCAAGAGCTATCCATTCGTCAACCGTTTCCGTGGCACCGTCGAGGCCGGTGATCCTGTGCACGACATGTGGCTGCGAATGACACTCAACGAACGGCTGGAAGTCGTGGCCGCGGAGGCTGTGACCGACAAGCATCCGTATCCGGGTTGCGGTGACATAACTCCCGAATATAGTGCGCTGATCGGTTTGCGCATCGGTCCGGGCTGGAATCGTGAAGTGCGGAGGGCTTTTGCCGGTATCCGCGGTTGTACCCATATCACCAAGTTGCTGGACAATATGGCAGTGGCCGCGCTGCAGACGATCGTGCCACTGCTGAAATCGGAGCAGAGTGGAGAGAACCGGCGTCCGCCGCAAATCGATGGATGTCATGTGTTGCGCAGCGATGGCGCAGTCGTTCGCGAGTACTATCCGCGCTGGTATCGCAGCGGTGCCGCTGACTGAATTCGATATTATCGAGCGGTTTTTTGCGACGTCCGGTTCGCATCGGGACGACGTTTGTCTCGGTATCGGTGACGATGCCGCAATTCTCTCCGTCCCGGATGGCCACGATCTCATTACCGCGGTGGACATGCTCGTCAGGGGGCGGCATTTTCCCGATGATATGGCCGCGGCGGATATTGGTTACCGCGCGATGGCGGTCAATCTCAGCGATATGGCGGCGATGGGTGCGGAGCCGGCATGGGCGACGCTGGCATTGTCACTTCCCGACCCTGATGAGGCGTGGCTTGCGGGGTTTGCAGCAAGGTCTGCTCGGATTGGCCGGGCAACACGGAGTCGTGCTGGTGGGTGGCGATACCGTGAAGGGCCCGCTGGCTGCATGCGTGCAAATATCGGGGTTCCTGCCGAGCGGCACTGCGTTGCGTCGTGACGGAGCGCGACCGGGTGACCGCCTGTTCGTCACCGGTGCGCCCGGCGAAGCCGCTGCCGGACTGGCATTGTGGCAACGGGGTTTGCGTGTCCCCCAGGGGCCGGCGGCACGGTTGCTGCGTCGGTTCAACCGGCCCCAGCCTCGTGTTGCGCAGGGCCTCGAGCTCAGGGGACTGGCAAGCGCATGTATCGATGTGTCCGATGGCCTCGCCGCCGACCTGGGGCATCTCGCGCGGGCAAGCGGGGTCGGTGCCGTAATCGATCTGGATGCGTTGCCCGTATCGGAAGAATTGGCAGAGGTTGCCGACCCGAGGCAGGCGCGCAGGTATGTATTGGGCGGCGGCGATGACTATGAGCTCTGTTTTGCCATGCCCGCGCACGCTTTGCTCGAATTCGAGCGGCGTGCACGCAGCTGGTCTTGCGCTGTTACCGAGATCGGTGAAATCTGCGCGCCGCCTGGGCTTTTCGCCAGGGTGTGCGGCAACACCGAGCCGCTGGACGAAGGAGGTTTCGATCATTTCCGCTGAATCGTCAAAACACAGGGTCACGGCGCGGGAAGTGTTTACCGATCCGGTTCATATTCTCGCGTTCGGATTCGGCAGCGGTCTGGCGCCGTTTGCCCCGGGCACGGCCGGTACGCTTGCCGCAGTGCTGCTCGAGTTGCCGATGCGGCAAATGCCGATGACGGCAAGGGTGGGGATTCTGGTTGCCGTTTGTATCGCCGGGGTCTGGCTGTGCGGAGAGAGTGCGCGGCGTCTGGGTGAACATGATCATCCGGGTATCGTCTGGGACGAATTTGCCGGCTATTTCCTGACCATGCTCGCCGCGCCGCCGGGTCTTGTCTGGACCGTTGCCGGCTTCGCACTTTTCCGCATATTCGACATCCTCAAGCCATGGCCAATACGCGATCTGGATCACAGTATCCCGGGCGGGCTCGGCATTATGGTAGACGACATTGTGGCAGGGATATTTGCAGCCATCGGGTTGCTGCTCCTTGTCAGCCTCGTCTCTGCGTTCGGAGGCTAGGTGGATGCTGAGGAAAAGGTTACAACTTGAGCGCGCGACGACAAGAGCAGCCGATCCCCGCACAAATCGGCAAATACATGATCATCAACGAGGTCGGGCGCGGCAGCACCGGCAACGTCTACCTCTCCCATGATCCGCAATACGGCCGCGATGTCGCTATCAAGGTATACAACTACCAGGCTGACGACGATGACGACAAGGCCCGGGTTGCGCGCAAGATGTTTTTCAACGAGGCCCACATGGTGGGCAAGTTGCAGCATCCGAATATTCTCCCGATCTACGACGCGGGAGAAGAAAATGGCCGGTACTACGTCGTAACCGAACACATTCATGGCGCGCGAACGCTTGCCTCCTACACCAAGCCGGACAATTTGTTGCGCATCGACGATGTAGTCGAAATCATCTACAAGTGCGCCAAGTCGCTCGCCTATGCTCACGGCCGCGGGGTGATTCATCGCGACATCAAGCCCAGCAACATCATGCTCACGCTCGACAATGATGTCCGTATTATCGATTTCGGTATCGCGATCGTGCGGGATTCCGACGTGTCGCGTATCGACGGCATCGCCGGATCTCCGAGCTATATGTCACCGGAACAGGTGACCTCGGAGGAGCTGACCAGTCGCTCCGATCTTTTCTCGCTCGGAGCAACCATGTATGAGTTGCTGACCGGGTTTCGCCCGTTTCGTGCGAGCAACCTGTCGAAGCTTCTTCATCAAATCGTTTATGCCACGCCGCCGCCTATCCACACTCTGCGTGCCGACATTCCGGAGCAACTGGAACAGACCGTGGCGATGTGCATGCAAAAGGAGCCGGAGAAGCGGTTCAAGACCGGTGTCGATCTTGCCGCGGACCTTACCCGGATCTTCCAGGGCCTGAAAAAGCAGAATGACCGCGTCGACAAACAGCAACGCTATGAAACCCTGCGCAGACTGCGGTTTTTTCACGAGTTCTCGCATGCCGAGATCTGGGAACTGTTGCGTGCGAGCGACTGGCACGACTATGAGAATGGCGAGGAAATCGTTCGCGAAGGCGAGCGCGACGATCGGTTTTACGTGATCGTCCGTGGCGGTGTTCACGTTGAGCAGCAGGATCGTGTTGTCGGCAAGCTCGGTCCGGGTGACTGTTTTGGCGAGTCCAGTTACGTCCTCGGCGCGCGCCGCACCGCGACGATTAAGGCAGCCGATACAGTTGCCCTGATCTGCGTCAGTTCGAGCCTGCTCGAGCAGGCCTCGTCGGCCTGCCAGTTGCGCTTCAACAAGGTATTCCTGCGCACCCTGATCCGCCGACTGCAGAGCGCCGAACGCCTCGATCTCGAAGTCCAGTAGGCGCCTTGTCGTGACACCGTCGAAGGCAGCTAACTGGCGTCGTCGTCTCCATCCTTGTCGCGTTCGATCAGTGCATAAGCCGAGTGGTTGTGAATCGATTCGAAGTTCTCCGATTCCACGACATAGGCTCTGATCCGCTCGTCGTCATTGAGCCTGACGGCGATGTCTCGGACCATATCCTCGACAAATTTCGGATTATCGTAGGCGCGCTCGGTGACGTATTTTTCGTCGGGACGCTTGAGTATCCCGTACAGCTCGCACGACGCTTCCGATTCCGCGATGTCGATAATTTCCTCGATCCAGACGAAGCCGGTAATGCGCGCCTTGATGGTGACGTGCGAACGCTGATTGTGCGCGCCATACTGCCGAGATTTTCTTCGAACACGGACACAGGCTGGTCACCGGCACCACGACCTTTATGTACGTCGTGGTTTCGCCGTCGCGGCGGGCGCCAATGAGGCTGGCCTGGTAGTCCATCAGGCTTTCGACGCCGGATATCGGCGCCTTTTTGCTGACGAAATATGGAAATGACATCTCGATATGACCGGACTGGGCCTCGAGGTGGTCGGTCATCTCCGCCAGCATTTCCTTGAATGATCTGACCGAAATCTCGCGCTCATGGCGGTGCAGTATTTCGACGAACCGCGACATGTGCGTGCCCTTGAAATCGTGCGGCAGGTTCACGTACATGTTGAAATTCGCGATCGTGTGCTGCTCGCCCCCGGAGCGGTCCTTGACCCGGACGGGATGAAATATGTCCTTCACCCCGACCTTGTTGATCGGAATTCTGCGGGTGTCGGCACGACCCTGGACGTCTTCGATTTCGGCTATCGCGACGCCAGCCGCGGGGGCCTCTTTACTCATGATTCAATCCTGAAAGTTGGTGAGGGCGAACGAAACAGACCAGCGGTGGCTGTCAATGCCGTCGAAAATTACTGAGAACGAAACCCATTATAGACGTCGGGGCGCGCTCAGGCTCCTTTCCCGTGTATTCGCTCGTGAATGTCGTCCGGATTCTGTCGTATCGCAGTCAGGCGAGTCCGCCGCCCGGCGCGGCCGCCGGCACACTCGGCCGCCAGTTATCGATGGTGAGAAACAGGGATTCCTCGTCAAGGCCGGCGTCGGCAAGATTGTCGGAGCGCGAGCCGTGCTCGATTATCCGGTCGCCGATGCCGATAGTCAGGACCGGGATCAGCTTGCCGAGCTGTGCGAGACACTCGATGATCGCACTGCCGGCGCCCCCCGCTACTACGCCGTCTTCTATCGTTACCAATGCATCGTGGGTCTCGGCCATACGCAACACCATATCGATGTCCAGCGGTTTGACGAACCGCATGTTGACCACACTCGCATCGAGGCGCGCGCCAATGCTTTCCGCCGCAGGCACCATCGCGCCGAATGCGAGCAGGGCGATGCCGTTGCCTTTGCGTCGCAGCTGCGCCTTGCCGACCGGGAGTGCGCGCATTTCTTTCCTGGGCACTACTCCCGGACCGCTGCCGCGAGGGTAGCGCACCGCCGCCGGGCCAGCGAGCTGCAGGCCGGTGAACAACATCTGCCGGCACTCGTCCTCGTCGGCCGGCGCCATAATCGTCATGTTTGGCAGGCAGCGCATGAAACAGATGTCATAGGCACCCTGATGAGTCGCGCCGTCGCCGCCGACCAGCCCGGCACGATCGATCGCGAACAGGACTGGCAGATTTTGTAACGCGACATCATGGATCAACTGGTCATAGCCACGTTGCAGGAAAGTCGAATAGATCGCGACGACCGGGCGCATGCCCTCGCAGGCGAATCCGGCACCGAGCGTGACCGCGTGCTGTTCGGCGATCGCGACATCGAAATAGCGATCGGGAAACTCGCGCGAATACTGGACCAGGCCGGAACCCTCGCGCATTGCCGGTGTGATCGCGACGACGCGATCATCCTGCGCGGCAATATCGCACAGCCACTGGCCGAAAACCTGGGAGTAAGAGAGTCCGGCAGCGGCCTTGGCGCGAAACCTGCCGGTGGCGGGATCGAACGGGCCGGGCCCGTGCCATTTGATTGGATCACGCTCGGCGGGGGCGTAGCCCTTGCCTTTGCGCGTGACGACATGGAGCAACTGCGGACCTTTGAGGTGCTTCAGGTTCTCCAGCGTCTTTACCAGCGTGTCGAGGTCGTGACCATCGATGGGGCCAATGTAATTGAGCCCCATTTCCTCGAACAATGTGCCCGGAAGGACCATGCCCTTGACGTGCTCTTCGGAGCGCCGCGCCAGCTCCCACACCGTGGGCATGGTTCGCAGTACCTTTTTGCTGCCCTCGCGTATGTGAGAGTAGAGCCTGCCGGACAACATCTTCGCGAGATAGTTGGACATTGCGCCGACATTTTCCGAGATCGACATGTCGTTGTCGTTGAGGACGACGAGCATGTCGACGTTCAGGCTTCCCGCGTGGTTCAGCGCCTCGAAAGCCATGCCGCCGGTGAGCGCGCCGTCGCCGATAACGGCTACCACCTTGCGTTCCTGGTTCTGCAGGGCTGCGGCAATGGCCATGCCTAGACCCGCCGATACCGAGGTACTCGAGTGGCCGACGCCGAAAACATCAAAAGGACTTTCACCAAGTTTCGGGAACGGGGCGAGACCGTCCTTCTTTTTGATGGTCTGCAGCTGGTCGCGGCGCCCGGTGATGACCTTGTGTGGATAGGCCTGGTGGCCGACGTCCCAGATCAGGCGATCATTCGGGGTGTCGAAGATGTAGTGCAGCGCGACTGTCAGTTCGACGGTACCGAGGCCGGCGGCGAAATGACCACCCATCGTGCTAACCGTTTCGATCAGATAGCGGCGCAACTCCTCCGCCACGGATCCAATCTGGTCGGCCGGAAGCCGGCGCAGATCCTCGGGGGAGTCGATTTTCGACAGCAACGGGAATATGGAGGAGTCGATCATTGCGTCCTGGACTGACCGAGCGTGAATATTCCCCGGGGTTCCAATCGGGGCGCTGCGGCTATTATCACAGCGCCGCCGCGCCTTGGCAAAGTCCGCTGCGGCGGTTAACCGCGGCGCTGGACGATGAATTCGGACAGTTCCGCGAGCCCGGGGGCACGGCTGCCGAGAGGTTCGAGCGCGGATACGGCCTGGCGGTGGAGCAGGCCCGCCTTTTCTTTTGCCGCCGCGAGTCCGGCGATACTCGGGTAGGTAGGTTTTGCCCTGGCGGCATCGGCGCCGGTGCTTTTGCCCATCAATTGCTCGTCGCCCTCGATGTCGAGGATGTCATCCCGGATCTGGAACGCCAGTCCGACACACTCGGCATACCGGCCCAGCGCGTCAAATTCAGTGCTGGTGAGCCCGGGATAACTCAGTGCGCCAAGCAGCACACTGGCGCGAATCAGCGCGCCGGTCTTCATCCGGTGCATGTTTTCGAGCTCGCCGAGACTGATAGCGCGCCCGGCGCTGTCGAGGTCGATCGCCTGTCCACCGGCCATACCACTCGGACCGCTGGCTTCGGCCAGCAGCCGGATCATCTCGAGGCGCCGCGGTGCCGGTGCGGTCATCGCCGGGTCGCTGGAGAGGATGCGGAACGCAACCACCTGCAGGGCATCACCCGCCAGTATCGCGGTCGCCTCGTCAAACGCGCGATGACAGGTCGGTTTGCCGCGGCGCAGGTCGTCGTCGTCCATCGCTGGCAGATCATCGTGCACCAGCGAATAGGCATGAATGAGCTCGACCGCGCAGGCGGGTCCGTCGAGCGCGTCCGCGGCGACACCGAGTGCATTACCGGTCGTATAGACCAGTAGCGGACGGACTCGTTTGCCACCCCCAAGCACGCTGTAGCGCAGCGCCTGGTTGAGCCGTGCCGGTTCGCCGGGCTCCGGTTGCAGCCAGGATGCGAGCGCTTTGTCGACCCGTTCTCTGCAGGCGTCGATGCGGCGTGTCATGTCCACGCCGTCAGTCCTGACCGGTATATGGCTCGGTTTCGCTGTCTTCGGCCTCGGACACGAGCATGTCCACACGCTGCTCCGCGGTTTTCAATGCCTGCTGACAGGCGCGGGTTAATTTCACTCCGCGTTCGAACTGTTGCAAAGATTGCTCGAGGGACAGATCGCCCTGTTCCAGGGTTTCCACGAGCGTTTCGAGCTCGGCGAGTGCGGTTTCAAAGTGAAACTCGGGATTTTCCGTGGTTTTGGTCACGCGCTTTAAGCCTCGGTGAACTGCCTGCAGGGGGCCGGCGAAGGCGATGATGCACGAGCGCGAATCACACGGTCAAACGCCGGTTTCGCAAAGCCCGAATCCGCGGCATGCAATTGGGCGAAGTCCGGGCATGTACGAATTGACAAGCGCGGCCCCGGCTTCTAGAGTTATACGTCCTTAGACTCAGTCTAATACGCTGGGCGACCGGGCAGAGTTTTTCCACTGAACACCGAATCGACACAACAACCGTTAATTTCAAAGGAGTCAGAAATGGCCGACCTCAAGGGATCGAAAACCGAGCAGAACCTGAAGGATGCATTCTCAGGCGAGTCGCAGGCCAACCGCCGCTATCTGTATTTTGCGTCAAAGGCCGACGTCGAGGGCTATAACGACGTTGCGGCTGTTTTCCGTTCGACCGCGGAGGGTGAGACGGGTCATGCGCATGGCCATCTCGAGTATCTCGAGGCAGTTGGCGATCCGGCCACCGGCCTGCCGATTGGCGCCACTTCTGCGAATCTCGCGGCGGCAATCGCCGGAGAGACCCACGAGTACACCGATATGTACCCGGGCATGGCCAAGACCGCTCGTGACGAGGGCTTCGACGAAATTGCCGACTGGTTCGAGACTCTCGCCAAAGCCGAGCGCTCGCATGCCAATCGTTTCCAAAAGGCTCTGGATACGCTCGACGGCTGATTCCTTGAAGACTGACCGCGGTTCGCGGCCGGAGCGGTCACCGCTCCGGTCGCGGCTGCTTTGCGGCTGGGAGAACTGTTATGAGTGAATCGACTCCGCGCTCCCGAGAAGGGAGTCTCGAAGCGCCGACCCGACATCCTTTGAACTGGCGCGATCCGGACTTCTACGACGAGACCTCCTTGTTCAAGGAACTGGAGCGGGTGTTCGATATCTGTCACGGTTGCCGCCGCTGCTTCAGCCTGTGTAACTCGTTTCCCACTCTTTTCGATGCGGTCGACGAGTCCGAAACGGGTGAAGTCGACGGAATCACTCGCAAGGTCTACTGGGAAGTCGTGGACCACTGCTATTTGTGTGATATGTGCTACATGTCCAAATGCCCCTATGTGCCGCCGCACGAATTCAATATCGATTTCCCGCACCTGATGTTGCGCGCCAAGGCCAAGCGCTTTCGCGACGAGGGCGCGAAGTTCCGTGACAAGGTCCTGACGGCGACCGATATGGTAGGAAGGCTCGCGGGGATTCCGGTTGTCGCGCAAACGGTCAATGCGGTTAATCACAGCAAGATTGGCAAGAAAATTCTCGACGCGACGCTCGGGGTTCACCCGGAAGCGCCGGTACCCGATTACCAGCCGAAGTCCCTGGCGCGGCGGATGAGACACCACCACCCGGCTGCAGCTGAGCCGGTCGCGGCGGGCCCGACTCAGGGTAAAGTCGCGCTGTTCGGCACCTGCTATGGCCGCCATATCCACCCCGATCTCGGCGAGGACCTGGTCGCGGTGTTCGAGCACAACGGGATTCCGGTGACCCTGTTGCCGCGTGAGCGTTGCTGCGGAATGCCCAAGCTCGAGCTTGGCGACCTCGAGCAGGTTGCCAAGCTGAAAGAAGAGAACATTCCTGAGCTGGCACGGCTGGTCGATCAGGGCTGGGATATCGTCGCCCCGATTCCGTCCTGCGTGCTGATGTTCAAGCAGGAGTTGCCGCTGATGTTTCCCGGTGACGAAGCCGTTGCCAAGGTGCAAAAGGCGATTTTCGATCCGTTCGAATATCTGATGCTCCGTCATCGTGATGACAAGCTGCGCACCGATTTCGTTCGCTCTCTGGGCTCGGTCGCGTATCACGTTGCCTGCCACCTGCGAGTGCAGAATATCGGCATGAAAACCCGCGACGTCCTGCAGCTTGTTCCGGACACGACGGTGACGCCGATCGAGCGCTGCTCGGGACACAATGGAACGTATGCGGTCAAGCGCGAGTACCACGAGACCTCGATGAAAATCGGCCGGCCCGTTTTTCGCAAGGTCAAGGAAGCCGGCGCCGATTTTTACGCGAGCGACTGCCCGATGGCGGGCGATCAGATCGCGGCCGGCGCCGAGCAGGCCGCGCCGCCGACACATCCATTGAAACTGCTGCGTCTAGCCTACGGAATCTGAGCGCGGCCAACCCACATTCAAGGACGCAACCCATGCACCACTTGCAAGCAAGCGATCTTCTCAGCCTGGAGGACTACTATCGGCAGCGGCCGGAATTCCGCTCGCGGGTGATGGCCCACAAGAAACTGCGCCAGGTCGCGGTCGGGCCGAATGCGACGTTGTACTTCGAGGACCGCCTGACGATTCAGTACCAGGTTCAGGAAATGCTCCGGATAGAGCGGATTTTCGAAGCTGAGGGCATTACCGACGAGTTGAACGCATATAACCCGTTGATTCCGGACGGGACGAATCTCAAGGCCACGTTCATGCTCGAATATCCCGATGCACTGGAGCGCAAGACCGAACTGGCGCGTCTTATCGGGGTCGAGAAAAAGGTGTGGATGGCGGTTGCCGGATTTCCGCGGGTTTATGCGATCGCGGATGAAGATCTCGATCGGGAAACCGAAGAGAAGACTTCATCCGTGCACTTCATGCGTTTCGAGTTTGATTCCGAGATGCGCGGCGCGTTGCAAGAAGGCGCATCGCTTTCGATCGGAATCGACCATGAAAATTACCGCTACAGTGTCGAGCCGCTGGCCGCCGACGTACGCGGGGCGCTGGTAGCCGACCTGGACTGAGTCGATTCGCCGCGACGCCGGGCGGTCGGCGCCGGTAGCGCGAGCCGCGGTCGCCGTTTGCCGTCGCAGGGGTGAGGCGGCCGCGGATATGGCAACGGCGCCGCAACCGGCGCGGGTTTGCGCCGGCCGGTTGGTTTCACGGTAGAATCGGACCCGGTTCTTCTAGCTTGCCAAACCCAATGAGCTCAGCATATTCAGCCTCCGATATCGAGGTCCTGTCAGGTCTCGACCCGGTGCGGATGAGGCCCGGTATGTACACCGATACCTCGCGGCCGAATCACCTCGTGCACGAAGTCGTCGACAACAGTGTTGACGAAGCTCTGGCCGGGCATTGCAAACGTATCGACGTTACGTTGTACGCCGATGGATCGTTGCAGGTCAGCGACGATGGCCGCGGTATGCCCACCGATATCCACCCGGCAGAGAACATCCCCGGGGTCGAACTGATTCTTACGCGATTGCACGCTGGCGGTAAATTCTCGGACAGGAATTATGAGTTTGCCGGCGGTCTGCACGGTGTGGGCGTGTCCGTGGTCAACGCGTTGTCGCGCAATCTCGAGGTCTGGGTCAAACGCGGCGGCAAGGAATACAACATGAGCTTCCGCGGCGGTGAGCCGGCCAGTGCGCTCGAGGTCGTGGGCAAGGTCGGCAAGCAGAACACCGGTACGACGATACGTTTCTGGCCCGACCCGAAGTATTTCGACAGCGACAAGTTCTCGGTGCCGCGTCTGACTCACATGTTGCGCGCGAAAGCCGTGCTGTGCCCCGGTCTGCAGGTGCGTTTCAGCAACGAGAAGAGCGGCGAGAAATTCGAGTGGCTCTACAGTGGCGGCCTGAACGAGTATCTCCTGGAGGCGCTCGGTGCCGTTCCGCGGCTGCCGGAGGAGACTTTTTGCGGCAGCATGCAGGGCAACAACGCAGCAGTTGACTGGGCGCTCGTGTGGTTGCCCGAAGGCGGTACCGCACTAGCCGAGAGCTACGTCAATCTGATCCCCACCGCGCAGGGCGGTACCCATGTGAACGGTTTGCGGAGTGGCCTGACCGAGGCGCTGCGCGAGTTCTGTGAGTTCCGCAACCTGCTGCCGCGCGGGGTCAAGCTGGCGCCGGACGATGTCTGGGACGGGGTGGCTTTCGTATTGTCTGCCAAGGTCCGTGATCCGCAATTCGCCGGCCAGACCAAGGAGCGGCTGTCGTCGCGCGAATGCGCCGCTTTCGTGTCCGGCGTGGTCAAGGATGCTTTCGTGCTGTGGTTGAGCCAGCATGCGGACAGCGGTGAACGGATCGCACAACTGGCGATTTCCAGTGCCCAGCGCCGGCTCAAAGCGAGCAGGAAAGTTGTACGCAAACGCGTGGTTTCCGGTCCGGCTTTGCCGGGAAAGCTCGCTGATTGCGCGAGCCAGCAGCCCGAGCTTTCCGAGTTGTTCCTGGTCGAGGGTGATTCCGCCGGCGGCTCCGCCAAGCAGGCGCGGGACAAGGAGTTCCAGGCGGTCATGCCCCTGCGCGGCAAGATACTCAATACCTGGGAGGTTGAGCATCAGCAAGTGCTCGCTTCGCAGGAAGTGCACGATATCAGCGTCGCGATGGGAATCGATCCGGGCAGCAGCGACTTGTCGGGGTTGCGTTACCACAAACTGTGCGTGCTGGCGGATGCGGACTCGGACGGTCTGCATATCGCGACCTTGTTGTCGGCACTTTTCCTGCGCCACTTCCGCAGCCTCGTCGATGCCGGCCACGTGTATATTGCGATGCCACCGTTGTACCGCGTCGATATCGGGCAGAAGGTTTTTTACGCTCTCGATGAGGCCGAACGCGAGGGGATTCTCGAACGGATTGCGGCCGAGAAATTGCGTGGCAAAGTCAACGTCACCCGGTTCAAAGGGCTCGGTGAAATGAACCCGGTGCAGCTGCGCGAGACGACGATGGCACCGGAAACACGCCGCCTGGTCCAGCTGACACTGGAAGGCGATGACAACACGGACCAGTTGATGGACATGCTGCTGGCGAAGAAGCGAGCCGCCGACCGGCGCGCATGGCTCGAGCGAAAGGGCAATCTGGCAGACGTGTGAGCCGGATTGCGGGGGACCTAATGGAAAACCAGGAACTGAATTTCGACGGCGTCGAACAAATGTCGTTGAAGGCCTTCTCGGAACGGGCCTACCTCAATTATTCGATGTACGTCATCCTCGATCGCGCGTTGCCACACATCGGCGACGGGCTGAAACCCGTGCAGCGGCGCATCATCTACGCGATGAGCGAGCTCGGACTGTCGGCCGCATCGAAACCGAAAAAGTCGGCGCGAACGGTGGGTGATGTGATCGGCAAATTCCATCCGCATGGCGACTCCGCCTGCTACGAAGCGATGGTATTGATGGCGCAGGATTTCAGCTACCGTTATCCGATCATCGACGGGCAGGGCAACTGGGGCTCGCAGGACGACCCGAAGTCATTTGCGGCGATGCGCTATACCGAGGCGCGGCTCCGTCCGTATGCCGCGGTGCTGCTCAAAGAAGTCAGTCATGGAACCGTCGACTGGGTTGCCAATTTCGATGGCACGCTGCAAGAGCCCGCGATACTTCCGGCGAGCCTGCCGAACCTGCTGCTGAATGGTACGACCGGCATCGCAGTCGGTATGTCGACCGACGTGCCACCGCACAATCTGCGCGAGGTCGCCGCCGCATGTATCCGGGTGCTCGAGTCTTCGCGGGTTTCAGTTGCCGAGCTGATGGAGCATATCAAGGGTCCGGACTATCCGACGGGTGGCGAGATTGTGACGCCGCCCGAAGAGCTGCAGGCGCTGTACGAGACCGGTCATGGATCAGTGCGCGTGCGTGCCGGATGGCAGCGCGAGAAAGGCGACATCGTGGTTACCGAATTACCGCACCAGGTTTCCGGCAGCAAGGTGCTCGAGCAGATTGCCGTTCAGATGCGGGCGAAGAAACTTCCTCTGGTGGAGGATCTGCGCGACGAGTCGGATCATGAAAACCCCACCAGGCTGGTGATAACGCCGCGCTCGTCGCGGGTCGATGCCGACCAGCTGATGAGCCATTTGTTTGCCACGACGGATCTGGAGCGAACGTGCCGGGTTAATCTCAATGTGATCGGCCTCGATGGCCGGCCACAGGTCCACGATCTGTGCTCGCTGCTGAAGGAATGGATCAAATTCCGCCTCGCGACCGTGACCCGGCGCCTCGAATTTCGGCTGCAGAAAGTCGTTGATCGCCTTCATATACTCGATGGCCTGCTCATTGCCTTCCTGAATATTGACGAGGTGATCGCGATCATTCGCAGCGAGGATGAGCCAAAGCCGGTGTTGATGCGGCGCTTTGACCTCAGCGACGCCCAGGCGGAAGCGATACTCGAACTCAAACTGCGCCATCTCGCGCGGCTCGAAGAGATCAAGATCCGAGGCGAGCAGGGCGAGCTGGCCGCCGAGCGTGCCAGGATCGAGGCAATCCTCGGCAGCCGCGCACGACTGAAGACGCTCGTGCGCAAGGAAATCATGGCGGCGGCAGAACAACATGGCGACGATCGCCGCAGTCGCCTGGTCGAGCGGCCGGCGGCCCAGGCGCTGGACGAGATGCAGCTGATTTCCAGTGACCCGGTAACCGTCGTGTTGTCGCAACGCGGCTGGGTGCGCGCGGCCAGGGGCCATGACGTCGACCCGGCCACGCTTTCCTATAAAGCCGGGGACGGTTGTCTCGCGGCGGTTCGCGGGCGCAGCAACCAGCAGGCCGTATTCGTGGACAGCACCGGACGTGCCTACAGTCTTGCGGCGCATGCCCTGCCGTCCGCGCGTGGCCAGGGAGAACCGCTTTCTGGCCGCCTCAATCCGGCCGACGGCGCGAGTTTTGCCGGCGTGATGATTGGCGATCCCGACGAGCGGTGGTTGCTGGCGACCGACGCCGGCTATGGCTTCGTCGCGCGCCTCGGCGACCTCCACTCGCGAAACCGCGCGGGCAAGGCCGCGATCAAGGTGCCGCCGAACGCCACGGTGCTGGCGCCGGCGCTGGTGGCCGGTGGCGACAACGCCTGGGTCGTCGCGGCAACAAGCAGCGGCAATATGCTCAGCTTCCCGGTTCAGGAGTTGCCGGAACTTGCGCGCGGCAAGGGCAACAAGATCATCCAGATACCGGCCAAGCGTCTCGCGTCGGGCGAAGAAAGACTGGCCGCCGTTACCGTGATCGGGCCGGACAACGATTTGCTGGTCCACAGCGGCCAGCGTCACCTGCGCTTTCGCTATCACGAGCTCGAGCGCTATGAGGGAGATCGTGCGCAGCGCGGCGCGTTGCTGCCGCGCGGTTTCCGCAAGGTTGAACGGCTGGAAGTAGAGTAGCGCCGCCGCAGGCCTAGATTGCCAGTTCCTCGAGAACGACCTCCGGCTCCTGCACGTAGTAGCCCTGCACGCACTGGACGCCGAGCTGCCACAAAACCGCCATGGTGTTGGCATCCTCGACTCGTTCGGCAATGGTCTGTACCTCGCGCGCCCGGGCCATCTCCACGAGAGAACGCACCTTGGCTTGTTTGACGTCGTTGCTTGCCAGTCCCTGCATCAGGGAGCCGTCGATCTTGATGTAGTCCATCGTCAGCTGTTCAAGCAGACGTCCGGAATTGGCCAGCAGGCCGAAATGCTCGATGGCGAAGGAGATACCGAATTCTCCGAGTTGCTGCGCCAGATCCTGGGTGGGCAGCACGTTTTCGGCGGCCACGCTTTCGGGAATCTGGATACAGATCACGCTGGCCGGCAGTTTGGCGCTCCTGACCAGTTGCGCTACCCATTTGGCGAGCCCGGTGTCGGCGATCGAGTCGCTGGAAATACGGACGAAAACCCTTGATGCCCGGCGCGCAGCGCAGAATTGCACAGCGGCATTGATGATCCAGCGATCGAGCGTTTTCATCAGGCCGTTGCGCTGCGCCGCGGGGAGAAAATCGCCCGGGAGTATTTCGTTGCCGCGCGGGTCTTTCATGCGCACAACGACGTCATACATGTCTTTGTCCTGACTCTGCAGGCTCGCGATCGGCTGATGCACCAGGTGGAGCCGGTTCTCCATCAGCGCCGCCTTGATCAGCTTGACCCAGACAGCGTCCTGCGCCTCGGTGCGGGTCGACGAGGCGAGGTCGATCTTGTTGACGACGACCTTGTCGCCGCCTTCCTCGCGGCCCTTTTCGTTCGCGTCATCGGCCAGTGCGACCAGGTCGGCAATCGTATCGCTGCTGCTCCCGACCGGAGCGACGCCGACTGTACAGGTAATCGAGATCGACTTGCCGCCGCCCTCGAAGGTCAGGCGCCTGACCCGCGCGCACAGGCTTTGTGCCCATTCCTCCACATCAAGATCGGTTCCGCGTGCCAGCAGAATGGCGAACATCGTGCCACCGAAACGCCCGACCAGGTCGTCAGGCCCCGCGAGTTCCTGAAGCGTCGATGCAAGCTTGACGATCACATCCTCGCTGGCGATCGGACCCACCTTGCGCTTTATCGCACGAAACTTGTCCGGCGTGACATAGGCGAGTGCGCGCACCCCCCCCTTGGCCGGTTCCGCGACGGCGGCTTCCAGTTCGCTCAGGAACTGTTGCCGGTGCAACAGTCCGGTGAGCGGGTCGCGGGTTGCCACCTCGGTGATTCGTTCTTCCGGTTCGCGGTTTTCCTCGGCACCCGCCCTGATGCAGACGCGGACACACGGTTCGCCGTCGAACTCCGCCTCGCCGAGCTGCAGATTGAGCGCCAGCGCGGAGCCGTCACTGCACAGGCCCTGGATTTTGAGATCGTGGTCGCTCCATTTTCCCTGTCCGCACGCGACCAGGGCGCCCTTTAACGCGGCATGATTGTCCGCATCGAAGAAGTCCATCAGCGGCATGCCGTCGATGGCCTCGGCGTCCGGATAACCGAACAGCTCGAGCCAGGCCGGGTTTGAATCAACTACGATGCCTTCCTGGACCTGCGCGATGGCGTCCGCGGATCCTTCCATGAAAGCATTGAGTGCGCGTTTGTATTCGGTCGCCGATGCCAGCGTGCGGTTCAGCGCGCGCTCGAGCCGAAACGCCCGCAGTTCTCGGCCGCACACCCATTGCAGCCGGTCGCGGTGGCGCAGGGAGACGATGTCCTGGGCGCCGCAGCGCATCGCCAGCGCGATCGAATCCTCGTCTACCTCCTCACGCACATCGATAATCGGTACGCCCGACGCATAGGCATTGCGAATATCGTCGAGTTGCTCGAGCGAGGTGTTGATGTCCTCGCTGAATACCAGTACCAGTTCGGGGTTGATCTGGGTCAATGCATCGGCGAGATCTCCGACGTCGGGAATATGGGTGCAGTGCACCGGGTGCCCGGCGTTTCGCAGCGTGCTGTTGATGGCCTCGACATTATCGGGCCGTTCCGCAATCACGATAATCGGCACTGCACTCTTGTCGCTCAAAACCTGCTCCTGCCGCAAAAATACAGCCGCTTCGGCCCGTTGTGGCCAGCGCGTGGGTCGAACGGCCCATCTTAGCAAGACCCGAGCGGCGGTACAGGCACTTTGCTCGGTGCGCCGGCTTTTTCGCAAACCAGTTTCGGCACCAGGTAGCCTGGAAGGCGCACGAGCAGTTCCGCAATCAATGTCTGCGCCCGGCTCTGCGCGACCTCGAAATGCGCCGTTCCCTGAACCCGGTCGAGCAGGTGGATGTAGTACGGCATGACTCCGCAGTCGAACAATTTCTCGGACAGCGCCGCCAGGGTGTCCCCGGTGTCGTTGACCGCGCGCAGCAGCACCGTCTGGTTCAGCAGCATCGCTCCCGCAGCGCGCAGGCGTTGGCAAGCATGGCGGAAATCGGCATTGATTTCCTTGTCGTGATTCACATGTAGCACGATTGTGACGGGCGCTCGCAGCCGTTTGAGCCATGCGAGCAGGCGGTCGTCGATCCGCTCGGGAAGCATCACGGGCTGGCGCGTGTGAATACGAATCCGCCTGATGTGCGGGATCGCGTCGACCGCCGCAGTCAGATGGCCGAGTTTATCGTCACTCAGCGAAAGCGGGTCGCCTCCGCTCAGGATGACTTCACTGATATCCGGATTGGCGCCAATCCACTTTAGCGCAGCATCCCATTGCCCACGCGCGGCAGTCTGGTCGACATACGGGAAATGGCGGCGAAAACAGAATCGGCAATGCACCGCGCAGGCGGCGGTTGTGATCAGCAATACCCGGCCCTGGTATTTGTGCAGCAGCCCGGGAGCGAGACTGCTGGCCAGGTCGCCAACCGCGTCCTCGCCAAAGCCCGGCGCCTGGTCGAATTCCGCGTCCAGTGGCAACACCTGGCGCAGCAGCGGATCGTCCGGGTCACGTAGCGCCATTCTCGCAACGTAACCGCGTGGGACCCGTAACGGGAACAACCTGCTCGCCCGCTGGGCCGCGGCAAGCAATGCGTCATCGAGTCGCAGCAGCCGGAGCAGTTCCGCCGGATCCGTGATCGCCGATGCCAGCTCGGATTGCCACGGCGCGGGCTGACGGATGTGGGGGGTAAGCGGTATCATAGGCGTTTTTGCCGATCGCCGGGCTGGCCGGTCGCAGAACTAACAGCGTTGGAACATTATAAATGGCTACCTATAGCACGAATGAATTCCGCTCCGGTTTGAAGATTCTGATGGACGGTGATCCCTGCAACATTGTCGAGAATGAGTTCGTCAAGCCCGGCAAGGGCCAGGCTTTCAGTCGGGTCAAAATCCGCAACCTCAAGACCGGTCGCGTCGTCGACAAGACGTTCAAGTCCGGCGAAACGGTCGAGGCAGCCGACGTCCTGGAAACGGAGATGCAATATCTCTACGAAGATGGAGAGTTCTGGCATTTCATGGTCGCGGATACCTTCGAGCAATACGCGGCCGATGCGAAAGCGGTCGGCGATTCGGCAAAGTGGCTGAAAGAGCAGGACATGTGCCAGGTCACGTTGTGGAACAACGCCCCGATTCTCGTTGCACCGCCAAATTTCGTCGTGCTCGAAGTCACCGAGACGGATCCGGGCGTGCGTGGGGATACCGCCCAGGGCGGCGTGAAGCCGGCCACGCTGAGTACAGGTGCGGTAGTACGTGTTCCCCTGTTTCTCGAAATTGGCGACGTCATCAAGGTCGATACGCGCAGCGGTGAATATGTTTCCCGGGCCAAGGATTAGGAGTCTGGCGGCTTGAGCTGTGTGTTGCCGCGGCCATCGTGGCGCTGAGCGCTGACTGGCGTCCCGGTGCCGACATCGGGACATTGCGCCTGCGGGCGGAGTTGCTGCGCAGGATAAGACGCTTTTTCGAGCGCGAAGGCGTGCTTGAGGTTGAGACGCCGGCGTTGTCGCGGGCGGCGACAACCGACCCGCATATCCGCAGTATGACCGCTACTACGGCATCCGGTCGGCCCCGCTTCCTGCACACGTCGCCGGAATTTGCCATGAAACGTCTGCTGGCCGCCGGTGCGGGTGACATCTTCCAGGTTTGCCGCGTTTTCCGCGGCGAGGAGTCGGGTGCACGCCACAACCCTGAATTCTCGATGCTCGAGTATTACCGCACAGGCATGGATCACCATGACCTGATGCGCGATCTGGCGAATCTGATCGCCGCCGTTACCGCGGGATGGCTGGATCTGGGGGAGCCGGATTTCGTCTCCTATGCCCGGGCGTTTTCCGATTTCGCCGGCTGCGATCCGTTTAACGATGATGCGACGACGATGGCCGCGGCCATTTCCGCGCGCGGGATCGATGTGCCCGATTCGATACTTGACGAACGCGACGCCTTGATCGATCTGGCGATGGCAGCACTGGTCTGTCCGCAGATGGGGCATGGGCGGATCAGTTTCGTATATGATTTTCCGCTGCAACAGGCGGCGCTCGCCACGATCAGACCGGGCGATCAGCCAGTGGCCGAGCGATTCGAGGCGTTTATCGACGGGATGGAGCTGGCCAATGGCTTTAACGAGTTGCGCGATGCGGCGGAACAGCGGCGTCGGTTCGACACGGATCTCGCGCGTCGGGAGCACCTCGGATTGCCGCGCGTAGCAGTTGACGAGCGTTTTCTTGCGGCGCTCGAGGCCGGGATGCCCGCGTGCGCGGGAGTGGCACTGGGCCTGGATCGACTGCTGATGCTGGTTGCCGGGGCGGACACGCTCGATAAGGTGCTCGCGTTTGGCTGGGACAGGGTATGAGTGCATTCGCGAATGGAGCACGATTTTGAGCGCAGGAACCAGGTCCCTGGATTTCGGTATGTTGCGCGCGGCCGCCGGCGCATTGATGGAGGGAGAGCGTGATGTCATAGCCAACGCCGCCAATCTGGCGGCGCTGTTGTTTCACGAACTCGCCGATGTCAATTGGGTCGGTTTCTATTTTTTCCGCGACGGCGAGCTTGTAGTCGGTCCGTTCCAGGGCCGTCCGGCGTGTGTGCGTATCGCGCTGGGCGCAGGTGTCTGTGGCACCGCTGCTGCCACGCTTACCACGCAGCGGGTGGCGGACGTGCACAGTTTCGCCGGCCATATTGCCTGCGACGCGGCGTCCAATTCCGAGATCGTCGTACCGCTGGTGCGCAACGGAGAGCTGCTAGGCGTGCTCGATGTCGACAGCCCGTCGTTTGATCGCTTTGATGAACACGACCAGTCCGGGCTCGAGCTTATTGCCGCCGATTTCGTTGCCGCGCTGGGCCGCGCTGAGCCCTGATCAGGTTGTTCGCTTGCCTGTGGCCCGGGCAATGGACATACCCAGCCGCACGCTCTGCTCGCTGGCCAGCTGCGGGTCCCATTCCGCGCTGCCTCTGGGTAACAACAAAATCACGGTCGAACCCATGTTGAAGCGACCCATTTCGGTGCCTTTGGCCAGTTCGGGTCCACTGTCGACGTAAGTTCTGTGCGTTACCGCGCCACCACGCGGAGGTGTGATTTCCCCGGCCCAGACGGTCTCGATACTGCCCACGAACAACGCTCCCACCAGCACCATTGCCAGCGGTCCGACTGCTGTATCGAACAGGCACGCAACCCGTTCGTTGCGTGCGAACAGATTCGGGACGGTGCGCGCGGTGGCCGCGTTGACGCTGAACAGCCGGCCGGGGATGTAGACGGTTTCGGTAAGTTTTCCGTCGCTCGGCATATGGATGCGATGGTAGTTGTACGGGGCGAGATAAATCGTCGCGAACAAGCCGCCGTCGAACAGTTCGGCCAGATCGGCGCGGTCGCCGAGCAGTTCACGCACGCCGAAGCGGTGCCCTTTTGCCTGTACCAGCTGGCCATCCCGGAGTTCGCCGATCTGGCTGATGGTGCCATCGACCGGGCATGCCAGCACATCGGAACCCGCGGCGATCTCGCGTGCGCCGGGTTTCAATGCGCGGGTAAAAAACGCATTGAACGTCGGATAGCGGTCGAGGTCATCTTCTACCGCCTCGCCCAGGTCGATGGCAAAGTGCTTGACGAACCAGCGAGTAAAGGGTTTGCGGAACCAGTTCGCCTCGAGCCGGGTGAGCCAGTGCATCACGCGCGACAGTGCGTGCTGCGGGAGCACCTGCTGGAGTAAGGCAAACAGGCGGTCGAAGATGCTGGCGCCCTGGTTGTCGTGGCTCAAGTCGGTGGCCCCATGCAGCTAGTCGGACGGGTGCCGGACTGCAGCGGTGAATGACACGGTGCGTCCGTCGTCAAGTTGCAGGTCGAAAGCGATGACCTGACCGGGCTCGATAGTTCCGCGCGGCCGCATCAACATCAGGTGGCGGCCGTGCGGCTCGAACCGAATCGTCTCGCCCGGACCCACGACAACGCTGTCTTCCTGTTGCATCCGGCTGATGCCGTCAGCGTTGATCGTGCGGTGTATTTCGACCAGGCCGAAAGCCCCGCTTGAGGCGGCGACGATGGTCTGATCGTGGCCGGTCCGGTTGGTGAATTCGAAATAGGCTGCAGTCATCCCGCTGCCGGGGGGCATGGCGCGCACCCATGGGTCTGCGATCACTACGTCTTCGCCACCGGAACACGCGCTCAGCAGGAGCACAGCCCACGCCAGTATTCTCATCTTCGGCTCTCCAGGTAGCTTACGGTCGCTTCGTATCTGGCAGCGAGGTCAGCGGCCTCAAGAGGGGGAGAAAAAAGCGCCGCCTGACGACCTGTCGGATCGATCAGGAAAATCGATGCGGTGTGGTCCACCGTGTAATCGCCGTCATCGCGAGGAATTTTCTGATGGGCGACGCCAAGCGCTGCCGTCAGCGCGTCGATTTCGGCGGTCGTGCCGGTTACGCCAACAAAAGTCGGGTCGAAAAACGGAACGTAATCGCGCAGTCTGGTGACCGTATCGCGCTCGGGGTCGACCGAAATCATCACCACCTCCGGCCGCCGCGAAGCGGGCAGATCGCCGAGCAGCGCTACGCTTCGAGCCAGGGTGTTCAGGGTCGCGGGACAGACGTCGGGACACTGGGTAAAACCGAAGAACAGCAAGCTCCAGTGCCCCTGCAGTCGTTGCGGGTCGAAGGCTTCGTCGTTATGGTCGGTCAGCGCAAACCGGGGGATCGGCCGGGTGGCGCTGAAGATGGTCGCGTCGATGTCTTCGGGCGCGACCATCCCGGCCGACTGCATCCGGTATGCGGTAAAGGCGCCGGCAAGCGCTGCGAACAGCGCGAGCGTGGCGGCGAGTATGCGAAGTGGCACAGACATAGCCAGTCATTATCCCACAACCGCGGGTGCGCTCCACGTCGGCCGGGCTATCATGTGCGGCAGATGTGGGGAGCGACGATGGCTGACGACGAGAACGGGTATGCGGACCTGGCGGCAGGGACAACTGTCGCCGACGCAATCGCCTGGGCTGCCGTTCATTTCCGTGATGCGGGGGTTCATTTCGGCCATGGTACGGACAATGCCGGCGATGAGGCGGCGGCGCTGGTCTTCCACGTCGTTGCTGCCACGTACCCGGTGTCTGGCGCGGATTACGCCAGGCGGCTGGATGCCGGGCAGCTGCGGCGGCTGACGGAAATCGTCGAGGCGCGGATCGCGAGCCGCGATCCGGCGGCCTATCTGATTAACGAGGCGTGGTTCGCGGGGCTGCGGTTTTACGTCGACAGTCGTGTCCTGGTACCACGATCGCCAATTGCCGAACTGATCGGTGACCGCTTCGAGCCGTGGACCGATTCCGGCTCTGTCGCGCGAGTGCTCGATCTTTGTACCGGGAGCGGATGTATCGCGATAGCCTGCGCCGCCGCGTTCCCGGAGGCCACCGTGGACGCCAGCGATGTGTCGGCGGACGCGCTCGACGTGGCGGCGATCAACGTCGCGCAACACGGGCTGGAGGACAGGGTGGGGCTGGTGCTGTCGGATCTCTTCGAGAACCTCGAAGGACGCCGGTACGACCTGATTGTCAGCAACCCACCGTATGTCAGTCAGTCGGAAATGGAGCAGCTGCCGGCGGAGTACATTCGCGAACCGAGCCTCGGTCTCGAGGCCGGGAAGGACGGCTTGCGGCTGGCACGACGAATTCTCGACAATGCGCGCCAGCACCTGACCGACAACGGCTTGCTTGTCGTCGAGGTCGGTGCCAGCCAGGCCGCGCTGGAGGCAGCATACCCGAGGGTGCCGTTCACCTGGGTCGAGTTCGAACATGGCGGCGAAGGTGTGTTTTTAATGAGTGCCGGCGAACTCGATGCATTCGCTGCCGAATTCGCCGCCGCCAGGGAGAAATAAGAGAATGGCCGGTAACACGCAGGGCAAGCTTTTCACGGTGACGACATTCGGCGAAAGCCACGGTCCCGGTTTGGGCTGTATCGTAGACGGGTGCCCACCCGGGCTCGCATTGTCGGAAGACGATATTCAGGCTGATGTCGAACGCCGCCGGACCGGGCGCAGCCGGCATACGAGCCAGCGCAAGGAATCCGATTCGATCCGCATCATGTCGGGCGTCTTCGAAGGACGCACGACCGGCACCCCGATCGGGATGGTCGTCGAGAACGAGGACCAGCGACCGCGTGATTACAGCGAGATAATGGACCGTTTTCGCCCCGGGCACGCCGACTACACCTATCAGCAGAAGTTTGGTTTCCGCGACTACCGCGGCGGAGGCCGCTCCTCGGCACGCGAAACGGTGATGCGTGTCGCCGCCGGCGCGATCGCACGCAAATACCTGCGCGAGCGGCTTGGCATCCGCATTTACGGCTACCTCGCCCAGCTCGGGCCGATCGTGCTCGAGCCGGTTGCGCCGGAGACCGTGGATGACAATCCGTTTTTCTGCCCCGATCCGGCCCGCGTCGACGAACTGGAAAGTTACATGGACGCGTTGCGCAAATCGCGGGATTCGGTCGGCGCCAAAGTCGTGACGATCGCGACGGGCGTGCCACCCGGTTTGGGCGAGCCGGTGTTTGACCGGCTGGACGCCGATATTGCGCACGCAATGATGAACATCAATGCGGTCAAGGGCGTCGAGATCGGCGCCGGTTTTGCCTGTGTCGCACAAAAAGGCACGGAGCATCGTGACGAAATCACTGCAGCCGGGTTCCAGTCGAATCACGCGGGCGGGGTACTCGGCGGCATCTCGTCGGGTCAGGATCTGGTTGTAAGTATCGCGTTGAAGCCCACTTCGAGTATTCCCACAGCGGGCCGAACCGTTGACATTGCGGGTAACGAGGTGGAAGTGCTGACCAAGGGCCGTCACGATCCGTGCGTTGGTTTGCGCGCCACCCCGATCGCGGAGGCGCAGCTGGCACTTGTGATCATGGATCACTATTTGCGCCAGCGCGGGCAGAATGCGGACGTGCGCAGCGTGACACCGGTGGTCAAAGCCTGACCGGGACCCGTCCGAGCGAGGCCTGCAGACGGGCAATGCTCTGACGCCATGGAGAGAATCTCGCGGTTTGCGATGACGCAGGGTGTTCGCAGCCGACCCTTTCACGATACGAGTAATAAATGATGAGCAAGAAATTCAATGTCGCGGTTGTGGGTGCAACCGGGCTGGTCGGGGAAACGATGATCGCCTTGCTCGAGGAGCGGGCATTTCCGGTGGCGGCATTTCATCCTCTTGCCAGCGAACGCTCGGCTGGCTCGAAAATTCGCTTTGGCAAACGCGAATATACGGTCGGTGTCCTTGAGGACTTCGATTTTTCCGGCACGGACATCGCGATGTTCTCGGCGGGCGGGTCGGTGTCCGACATTCATGCGCCGCGAGCAGGTGAAGCGGGGTGTGTGGTCATCGACAATACGTCGCGTTTTCGTTACGACGACGACATCCCGCTGGTTGTGCCGGAAGTCAATCCGGAGGCACTGGAGGAGTTCCGCAACCGCAACATCATCGCCAACCCCAATTGCTCGACTATCCAGATGCTGGTTGCGCTCAATCCGTTGCGTAATGCAGCCGGCATAGAACGTATCGATGTCGCAACCTACCAGTCTGTGTCAGGTGCCGGCCGCCGCCATATGGAGGAACTGGCGAGCCAGACTGCGGCACTGCTGAACGGCAGAGACGTAAAAAGCGATCTTTATCCCCGCCAGATAGCGTTCAACGCGATCCCCCAGATCGATGTCTTCGAGGACAACGGGTTTACCCGCGAGGAGATGAAAATGGTCTGGGAAACGCACAAGATCTTCGCCGACACGTCGATCGAGGTAAATGCCACGGCGGTCCGTGTGCCGGTGTTCTTCGGTCACTCTGAGGCGGTCCACGTGCGTACGCGACAACCTCTGACCGCCGCCGCGGCACGAAAATTGCTGAAAAAGGCCCCCGGCGTGCGCCTGATGGACGATCCCGATAATGCGACGTACCCCACAGCAGTCAGCGACGCCGCCGGTCATGATCCGGTTTATGTTGGACGCGTGCGCGACGACCTTTTCGATGAGTGCGGTTTGAACCTGTGGGTGGTCGCTGATAACGTGCGCAAGGGTGCGGCGCTGAATAGCTTGCAAATCGCTGAATTGTTGGTAAAAAGCTATTTGTAAGCTATAGTTAGCCGATTATTTAAAAGAGGCTTATTAGCTTCTACGCGGGCCCCCAAAGCGGTGGCTCGAACGGCCCGAATTGGGGTATGGGACCAAAGGGAGCATTCATGGCGCGGCATATTTCCATCCTGAGCCTGCTGCTTAGCACTTATTTGTTGTCGGCATCTGCCTGGGGGCTGGCGCTCGGTGACATCGAACTCAAATCGAATCTTAACCAGCCTTTCCGTGCTGAAATTACCGTCGAGGGCGCAAGCCGCGACGACGTTACGGGGCTGACGGTCCAGCTGGCGCCACGCGCCGCATTCGATCGCCTGGGTCTGGACTATCCCGAGTACCTCCAGGGTTTCAACCTCAGGACCGAGTTACGCCCCGACGGCGATGCCGCGGTCATTGTGACGTCGTCGGCGTCTGTGACCGAGCCTTTTGTCACGATTCTGGTTGAGGCGGTCTGGGCCCGCGGTCGTTTGTTGCGTGAGTACACGGTGTTTCTGGATCCACCGACGTTTGTCGCGCCCGCTCCCGCGCCCGCTCCGGTGCGAGCGCCGAGCACCACAACCGAAACCCGAACGACAGGAACCGTAGTCAGGCAGCCGTCTTCGCCTGCGTCAGCCACCGCGCCGGTCGAGCAGCCCGCAGGTCAACCCTTTGACGCGCCGGGCGACAGTTACCGAGTGCAGCGCAACGATACATTGTGGAAGATCGCCGATCGCTATCGACCTGACAACAGTGTCAGTGTCAATCAGATGATGATGGCGATTTACGAGGCCAATCCCAACGCATTCATGGGACGCAACATCAATCTTGTCCGCGCGGGTTCGATTCTGCGGATACCCGATCGCGCGGCGGTCACCGCGATTTCGACAGCTCAGGCGAATGCCGAGGTCGCGCGCCAGTACGAGGAATGGCGAAGTGGCGGTGCATACACGGCGCCGTCGGAGCCGGTTGCCAGGCTGGAGCTGCGCCCGCCCAGTGAAGCGAGCTCGCCCGGCGTGGGCGGCCAGCCGGTTACCGGCGACGCCGAGCTGACCCGAGAAAATCTCGAGCTCCGGGACGAACTCGAAGGCGTGCGCGAAGAACTAGAGGAATCGCAACGGCTGTTGCAGTTGCGTGACGAGGAGATGGCGCAGTTGCAGCAGCGTTTGCGGGCCATCGAGGAGGCCGAGACTGAGATTGTATCGCCGGTCACGCCGGCCCAGCCCGAAGAACTGGCGTCGCAGCCGGAACCCGAACCGGTCGCCGAAGCGGAGACGCCGCCGGCCGCGGTGAAACCGGCAGCACGGCCCACCGCAGACGAATCGCTGTTCAGCAAGCTGATCGGTTTCGTTACAGCGCCTTTATTCCTGATTCTGCTTGGCCTTGCTGTAATTGCCGCGGCCTTGTTCGCAGTGATCCGCCGCCGCCGCGCCGCCGCCGAAGAATTCGTTGAGCCCTGGGACAGCGCCGGTCAGGCCGCGGATGATTCGTCGCTGACCAGTCAGACGCAGACATTGACCGAACTGCCGGTCCGCGCCCGAGGCGAAGAGTCGATTGTCGTCGAGGAGAGCATGTCCGCGGAGGACACCGGCAGTCTCGAGATCCCGGTATTCGAGGCGGGAACAGAGGCAACCGGCAGCTTCGAACTTCCGGATTTCGAGACGACGGCCGAGACCACGGGCAGTCTAGAATTGCCGACGTTCGACGATCTGGGTAAGACAGAGGCTCCGGCTGGGGCGCTCCCGGAAGTGGAGCCGGACAGGGTCGAGATTTCCGCCATCGACGAGTTGTCCAACACGATCATGGAGCGTCTTGGCCAGGATCAGGGCGACCCGATTGGCGAGGCCGATTTCCACATGGCTTACGGCCTGTATGACCAGGCGGCCGATGTTGTTAGATCTGCGCTGCAGGCGGCGCCGGAGCGCCGTGATCTTCGTGCCAAGCTGGCGGAGATTTTCTTCGTCTGGGGCAACAAGGACCAGTTCCTGGAAAGTGCCCAGAAGTTGTTCGACACCCGCGAAGACGGTTCTGATGCGGATTGGGACAAGATCCTGATCATGGGCAAGCAGATCGCTCCCGAGGAGCCGATCTTCTCTGGTGAGCTGCGGTCCGCGGGTGACGAGCCGGTCGACCTGGCGTTGGAGGCGACCGCGATTGCGCCGCCGGTTGATCTGTCGCTTGACGAGGAAGACCAAGGTGGTGTCGATCTCGATTTCGGTGACGCGCTCGAGACCGGAGGAGATACCCGCGAGACACCCGCGCTGACCGAGACCGGGGCAGTCGCCGACAAACGGCTCGAAACCGGCGCCGGTGAGGAGGACGAAGGGCTGGATTTCGATTTCGGCGGCGATACGCAGGAGAATCCGACGCTTGAAACGGCAGCGGCCGATAGCCCGACTGTGGAAACGCCGACGATCGAAAGCATGTCGCTGGACGGGCCAACGATGGAGACTCCGACGCTCGAGACTCCGGCCGTCGATATGCCAACGATGGAGACTCCGACGCTTGAGACTCCGGCCGTCGACATGCCAACGATGGAAACTCCGACGCTGGAGACGCCGTGGCTCGATACCGAGTCGGAAATGGCCGACACCATAGAGCAGAAAATGGAGCTCGGCGCGGACGTCGACGCGGCCGCGGGCGGTGACAGGACTTCGGAGACGGCAGAGATCGATCTCGACGATCTTGGTCTTGATGTCAATCTTGACGACAGCTTTCTCGGACCGCTGGACCGCACTGGCCAGTCCGAGGCGCTCGACGTTGACGAAGACCTGAGTGCAGCCGATGGCGCCGCGTCTACTGGCATTCGTAAGGTCGATTTCGACTTTTCCGACGTGGCGGGGCACGAGGAGGATGCCGGGCACTCGGAAACCGAGACCCTGGCTGCGACAGATCTGGCGGAACCGGAAGCGGTGATCGGAGACGAAGATGCGACGATGCTTGCGACCGCGCTGCCGGATGCCCCGGAGTTTTTCGATACGGATACCGCATCGGTTAAAGCTATCGATGATGCTTCGGCTATCGATCTCGACCTTGGCGATCTGATCGATGAGGCCGAAAGCGTCGAGTTCGGCGATACCGTTGAGCAGCCTGGTATCGCCGATGCAGAGGCCACCGGGACCGATGACAGCGGCCTGAACGAGAACGCCGAAGCAACCGGGATTTTCGACAGCCCGGAAACAATCGGGGTGCTGGAACGGGCGGAAGATACCGCTGTACTTGATCTCGATATCGGCGAAGAGTTAAGCGGCGCAGACGACGATCCGACGGCAACCGAAGTCTTGCCATCTGACGAGTTCCTTCAGCCAGCGGGCGATGCGGTCACGATGAGCGAGATCGGCACCAAGCTCGATCTGGCGCGCGCCTATATGGACATGGGTGATCCGGACGGTGCCCGCAGCATCCTCGAGGAAGTGCTGGATGAAGGCGACGAGGGCCAGCGAGCTGACGCCGAACGCCTGATCAAAAGCCTGTCCTGATGGTGTGCGCCGCTACCGGCGCGCAGATCGGAAAGCGGACTCCGGCGGCGTCATGCCCAGAATAGCCATGGCCGTCGAGTACGACGGCAGCGACTTCTTCGGCTGGCAGATTCAGAAAGACGGTCGCGACGTTCAGTCCTGCGTCGAGCGGGCGCTCGGCGTCGTCGCCGATGAACCGGTGAAGGCTGTCTGCGCCGGCCGTACCGACTCAGGCGTACATGCAATCGGCCAGGTCATCCACTTCGATACGTCCGCTACGCGTGGCGAGCGCTCCTGGGTCCTGGGCGTCAACAGCAATTTGCCTGACGATGTCAACGCGACCTGGGCCCGCGTCGTGACGCCGGATTTTCATGCCCGTTTCAGTGCTCGCCGCCGAACTTACAGATACCTTTTTGTGAATCGCCGGGTCCGCTCTTGCCTGCTTCGCGACCGTGCCTGCTGGGTGCATCGCCCGCTCGATGCGGACCTGATGCAGCGGGCCGCGTTGTGCCTGCTCGGAGAACACGATTTCACCTCGTTTCGCGCGGCAAACTGCCAGGCAAATACCGCGACGAGAACGATTCATCGTCTCGATGTCGTGCGCCACAGCGATTTCATCTGGTTGACAATTTGTGCCAATGCCTTTCTGCAGCATATGGTGCGGAATATTGCGGGGGCCTTGATGAAAGTGGGCCTAGGCGAGCGCGATCCCGAATGGGTCGAAGACGTTCTGCGGCGGCGCGACAGAACGCGTGCAGGAGTTACCGCGCCGCCCGAGGGCCTGTACTTCACTGCGGTCGGGTATCCGCCGGAATTCGGATTGCCCGAGATCGAGGTTGCCGCGGCGGTACCGGATTCGTTTATCATGCCTCTACCGGGCTGGACCTGACGCGGGCACGAAACGAATGAGCTGGTTCGAAAAACTGATGCCGTCCCGGATAAAAACCGAGCGGCGCACGCGATCGATACCGGAGGGACTTTGGTCGAAGTGTCCTGCGTGCGATGCTGTGTTGTATCGCGCCGAGCTCGAGCGCAATCTTTTTGTCTGTCCCAAGTGCGAGCACCACATGCGGATCAGTGCGCGCGTGCGTCTCGATAAATTTCTCGATGCCGGCAGCGGAGTAGAGTTATTCGCCAATCTCGAACCGCTCGATCCGCTGAAGTTCAAAGACACCAGGCGTTATCGCGATCGCCTGCTGCAGAGTCAGAAAGCCGTCGACGAGAAAGATGCGTTGGTGGCGATGAAGGGTCAGGTCGGCAAGGTCCCGGTGGTCGTATGCGCTTTCGAATTCAAATTCATGGGCGGTTCGATGGGGTCTGTCGTGGGCGAGAAATTCGTCCGTGCCGCGGAGCTTGCTTTGGAGAAGCGGCGACCGCTGATCTGTTTCTCGGCGAGCGGTGGCGCGAGGATGCAGGAGGCCTTGTTTTCGCTGATGCAGATGGCGAAGACCAGCGCTGCGCTGGCGCGACTCGGGCGGGAGGGAGTGCCGTTCATCTCGGTGATGACAGACCCGACGACCGGTGGCGTTTCGGCAAGTCTGGCGATGCTGGGTGACATAAATATTGCCGAACCCAGGGCGCTGATCGGGTTTGCCGGTCCCCGGGTCATCGAGCAAACCGTGCGCCAGACGCTGCCCGAGGGCTTCCAGCGTAGCGAGTTCCTGCTCGAACACGGCGCTCTCGATATGATCGTTGACCGCCGCGAGATGCGGCAACAGATAGCCGCGCTGGTCGCGAAGCTGGTTGGGATGCCCGCGACCGCAGTCGAATAGCGAGCGTATTTGCGCCGGTGTGCCGCGCCAACGCGGCGTCTTTCGAAGTGGGGAAAACGGCGGTTAGTGAACCCTGGTGAAACGGATCTCGATACTTGGCTGCGGCGGCTCGAGACGTTGCACCCCAAGGTTGTCGATCTCGGACTGGAGCGCATTTCGCTGGTGCTTGAGCGTCTCGGTCTCGCCGATCCTCAATTTCAGGTAATAACCGTCGCCGGAACCAACGGCAAGGGTTCGACCGTCGCAATGCTGGAGAGCCTACTCCGTGGTGCCGGGCGATCGGTTGCGGCGCTCACATCGCCGCATTTGTGGTGTTTCAACGAACGTGTCCGGATTAACGGCCGGATGGCCGGCGATGCCGAGTTGATTGCTTGGTTCGAGGCGGTGGAAGCGGCACGGCACGCCGACGCGCTGACTTTTTTCGAATATACCACCGCGGCCGCCGTGCTCGGTTTTCAGCAGGCGGGCGTCGAGATTGCGGTTCTGGAGGTCGGGCTTGGGGGGCGCCTCGATGCGGTGAACGCGATCGATCCGGATGTCGCGATCGTCACATCCATTGATCTTGATCACCAGAACTGGCTGGGTGCCACCCGCGCCGAGATCGGCCGTGAGAAGGCGGGGATTTTCCGTCCTGGCAAGCCGGCGATTGTCGGCGATCCCGATCCTCCCGACACGGTAGCGGCCCATGCGCTTGCGATAGGGGCCAGACTGGTCCGCTACGGGCCGGATTTTTGGATTGAGCGCCGTGCTGCCGGCCTCGATTATGTCGGTATCGCGGCGCGCCGCACGGGGCTTCCCGACACAGCGATTACCGGCAATGTGGCGGGGCGCAATCTGGGTTGTGCGCTCGCCGCACTCGAATGCCTCGGAGATGACAGTTTGCCGGACGCGGGCGTGCTGACCGCCGGACTTGCCGAACTGCAGGTCCCCGGGAGATTTCAATGCCTGCAAATCGGTGGTGTCGAGTGGATCCTGGATGTCGCTCACAACCCGGCCGCCGCTGCCAACCTGGCACATCAACTCGCGGTTCGACCGCAGCGCCGGACCCATGCCCTGATCGGCATGATGGAGGACAAGGACGCCGTGGGGCTGGCGCGCGAACTCGCCGATAGCGTGGATTGCTGGATAGCCGTCCCTATCGATCGCCCGCGCGGCCAGGACGCAGCCGCGCTCAGCGCCCGGTTGCGCGAGGGTGGAGCGGGCGATGTGCGCGCGGTGGATTCGGTTGAGGCGGCATGTGCCGGCCTGCTCACCGAGGCGGCAAGTGGAGACAGGGTTGTTGTGTTGGGGTCCTTCTATGTTGTTGCTCCCGCCGCAGAGGCGCTTGGGCTATACTGCGCCGCGCCCGCGCGCGGTTGAGCGCGCGCACCTGCAGGCGCGCTAAACACACACTGGTACGGCGATGGAGCAACGTCTGAAAGAACGCATGATCGGCGCTATTGTTCTGGTGGCGATCGCAATCCTGCTGATACCGGCGCTGCTCGACGGCCCGGGGCAGGAGACTGTCCGCCAGGAGCTTGAACTCAATCCCGGCGCACATACACGCACTGTCGATATTGCGCTTGATGGCAGGGCAAGCGAACCGGCCGCGACCGCCATAACGGCACCGCTGGTCATCGACCCCGTCAGGACGGAAAAGGCGGTGGTCTCCGCTTCCACCAGTACCCCCGTCGAATCGACTCCTCCGCCAAAGCCGACGGCTGCGCCGAAACCCGCATCTCGGCAACCCGACAAAGCTGTCGCCCAGGCGGCCCCGTCCCAACCTGCGGCGGCTGGCAACTGGGCCGCCCAGGTCGGCAGTTTTTCGAAAAAGAGTTCTGCGACACGTATTACCCGTGAGTTGAAGGCCGGCGGTTTCTCCGCCTATGTCTCGGAGATCACCCAGGGTGGGCGCACGCTGTATCGGGTCCGTGTCGGACCGGTCGTAAGCCGCGCCGAGGCCGAAGCCCTGGTAGCCCGGCTCAGCAGCAGCGGTCATGCGGCGAAAGTCATGCCGCATCCGTGAGAGCGGAGGCAGTCAGCGACTCGTGGCTCTGTTACAATGGCGCCGCCTTGAAGCCGGCTCAGGGGGAGTCGGGCGCAGGCGGGCTGGCAATGCTCGAGGTTGTCGCCTGTATCGTGATGAGCAACGGTCTGCCGATGGCTTCCAACATCCCTTTCCCTGCACGATTATCTCTATGCCAGTAATCGACTACATTTTTCTCGGTCTTGTCGCGTTATCGATATTGCTCGGCTTTATGCGTGGATTTTTCCGCGAGGCGCTGTCGCTTGCGAGCTGGGTGCTGGCGCTTTGGCTCGCATTGGAATTCGGTCAGATTTTCGTGCCTCTCTTTTCCGAAGTATTGCCGTCGCCGGCGTTACAAATCTGGGCGGCACGACTGATGACCTTTGTTTTGGTCCTGGTAGCCGGCGCTATAGTGAATCGCGTGATCGGCATGGCCGTGCGCAAGACCGGGCTATCGGGCACAGACCGTATTCTCGGTATGGGCTTTGGCCTCGGCCGCGGGATATTGCTTGTGGGTCTGCTGGTGCTAGGTGCGCAGGTGCTGGAACTCGATCGCGAACCCTGGTGGGAGGAATCCCGAATCGTTCCCTACGGATTGCAGGTTGCCGAACAGATTCGCGATTACGTCGGCGAGGGCATCGACTATATTGGCGAGGAAATCCAGCTGGGGACCTCAGGCGAGAACTAGGCCGCGCGGCGGGCGCGCGCCTGGCAACGGCAATCGTTGATGGGCTGAAACACTATGTGTGGAATTGTCGGAATAGTTGGCCAGACTGCGGTTAACCAGGCGTTGTACGACGCGTTGACCGTGTTGCAGCATCGCGGCCAGGATGCCGCGGGCATCGCGACGATGAACGGCAATCTGTTGAATCTGCGCAAGAAAAACGGCCTGGTTCGGGACGTCTTCCAGCAGCGCCACATGCTGAAATTAAAAGGCAATGCCGGTATCGGGCACGTTCGCTATCCTACCGCCGGTTGCGCCAAGTCAGCGGACTCGCAGCCGTTCTATGTCAATTCGCCCTACGGCATTTGTCTCGCGCACAATGGCAATCTGACCAACTGCGACGAGCTTACCCGGCTCCTGTTGCAGGAAGACCGCCGGCATTTGAACACGACCTCTGACTCCGAAGTGCTTCTCAACGTTTTCGCCCATGAGCTGGCGGCGGTGGCCGACGACTGTCTGCAGCCGGACAATGTTTTCGAAGCGGTCAGTGCGGTTCATAAACGGGTGCGCGGAGGGTATGCGGTCATCGCGATGGTGATCGGGCATGGTCTTGTCGCGTTTCGCGATCCACACGGTATCCGCCCGATGGTTCTCGGGCGACGCGAGACGGCGCGCGGCCCGGAGCACATCATTGCCTCGGAAAGCGTTGCGCTCGATGTCCTCGGTTTCGAGCTGATCCGTGATGTCGAGCCCGGCGAGGCAATCTACCTCGACCTGTCGGGTCAGGTTCACAGCAGGAGTTGCGCGACATCGCTCGGCAACACGCCGTGCATGTTCGAATACGTTTATTTTGCCCGGCCCGATTCGATCATCGACAACATATCGGTGTACAAGGCCCGGCTGCGGATGGGTGAGAAGCTGGCCGAGCGTATTGTTCGGGAATGGCCGGATCACGACATTGACGTGGTGATCCCGGTGCCGGACACCAGCCGTACCAGCGCACTGCAGTTGTCCAATGTCATGAAGCTGAAATTCCGCGAGGGATTTATCAAGAACCGTTATATCGGACGGACCTTTATCATGCCCGGTCAGGAGATGCGCAAGAAGTCCGTGCGTCGCAAACTCAACGCGATCGACCTCGAGTTTCGCAACAAAAACGTACTGCTTATCGACGATTCAATCGTCCGCGGCACAACGTCGAAACAGATCATTGAAATGGCCAGGGAGGCCGGTGCGCGTAACGTGTACTTTGCATCCGCTGCGCCGCCAGTGCGCTACCCGAACGTCTACGGTATCGATATGCCGGCTGCGAGCGAGCTCGTCGCGCACGGCCGTAGCGAACAGGAAGTATGCGACATCATCGGCGCGGACCGGCTTTTCTACCAGACTCTCGAAGACCTGGTGCAGGCGGTCAAACATGATCATGCGGCGATACGCGAGTTCGACAATTCCTGTTTTTCCGGCGAGTACATCACCCGTGACATTACCCCTGAATACCTGACGCAACTTGAACGTGCGCGCTCCGATAAGGCGAAGACGGCGCGCGAGGCGGCACGGCCGGACAAGCCCCGGGCTCTGGGCGTCATCTGATAGTAGCTGTGGCCGCTCCGAATTCATCGGAACGCCGACAGACTCTCGAAAACCTGTTTCGATCTGCGCTCGCGGCTGCGCATGGGCGTGTCTGCGTCAGCCGCGCACTGCGGGCTTGCGCCGCGGGCGGCATCTGGTCCGCGGTCGCTGTCGGCAAAGCTGCCGAGGCGATGATGGAAGGTGCCTGCGACGTGCTGGGCCAGAGGCTGGCGCGGGGGCTGGTCGTCAGAAAGGATGGGCTGGCAAGCGGGGCGGTAGCGGCAGGCAAGCAGATAGAAACCATCGATGCGGCCCACCCGGTACCAGACGCGAGCAGCCTGGAGGCCGGACGTCGGGTCTGCGATTTCCTCCGCGATACAGCGGTCGGCGACAATGTTCTGATCCTGATATCCGGTGGCGCATCCAGCCTTATTGAGCGGTTGCCGGACAGCGTGACGCTGCAACAATGGCAGCGCCTCAACACCTGGCTGTTGGGATCGGGTTTGGAAATCCGGGCGATCAACGCGATTCGTCGCCGTATCTCTCGTCTGAAAGGTGGTGGGTTGCTGCGCTATCTGGGCGGCAGGAAAGTTTGCGCGCTGATGTTGTCGGACGTGCAGGGCGACGAGCCGACGGTGATCGGTTCCGGTTTGCTGTCACGCAGTGAAGACAGCGCGCCGCTCGATGCGCTGCCCGGATGGGCGCGGGCGCTGGTCGAGGCTGCCGGCACCGGGGCAGGTGTGTGGGTAACTCCTTCAGCGTTGACTTTGCGGGTGATCGGCAGCAATGCCACGGCAACCGCGGCCGCGCTCGCGCGTGCAAGGCAGTTGGGTTTCGTCGCGCGGCCCGGGCGCGTCCCGCTCAGCGGCGAGGCGGAGTTATGTGCCCGAAAACTCGTTGGCGAAATGCGCGACGGCGCGCCTGGGGCCACGATCTGGGGCGGTGAAACCACGGTCACGCTGGCGGACGGCGCCGGCCGGGGCGGGCGCAATCTCCACCTTGCGCTGACGGCGGCTGTAGCGATGGATCGCAGCCATGGACTCAGCCTTTTGGCCGCTTCGAGCGATGGCGACGATGGTAACTCCGGTTGCGCCGGTGCGATCGTGGATGGCGATACTGTTAGTCATGGCCGCGCCCGGGGGCTCGATCCGTCACGCTGCCTCGCGGCATTCGATTCAGCGCGCTTTCTCGACGCGGCAGGGGCTACGTTGGTAACCGGGGCTACCGGGACCAATGTTGCCGATCTGGCGATGGGCCTGCGCGCCTGAGGGTTGCGCCTTGCTACAATTCGCGAAATTTCTGGAAGCATGCCTTTATGCCTCTGCGCGTTCTCGTCATCGATGCCAATGCCGATTACCGGCGCCTGTTCGGACACCACATCGGTAGCGAGTGGCACGACGCGCTGATAGTCGAGCATGACCCGGTTAGCCAGGGCAATTTGCCGCGTGAGTTTACTGCCGCCGGGTTCGACGTGGTGATACTCGACAGCGGGGCAGGCAGCGATGGCGGACTCGAGTGGTTGCGCGATTTCAAACGGCGACCGGGGTTCCCGCCGGTGATCTTCGTTGCGTCGGGTGGTGACGAGATGCTCGCCGCTCATGCGATAAAAAGCGGCGCTGCCGAGTATTTTCCAAAGCACCGGATTCGCCACCAGGCTTTCGTCCAGGCGGTGCGCGAAGCGGCGCGGGAACGCAAGCAGCAGCTCGCCAGGCAGGTACGTACCGGTGCCCGCGACAAGGCCAGTCAGTTTGGCGCGGTCAAGATCCGCGGCATGCGTTGCGTACGCCAGCTGGCTGTGGGTGGTGTGTCGTCGGTATTTCTCGCCGAGAGTGAGAAGCTCGGTCGGCTGGTGGTGCTGAAGGTCCTGCGGCAGGTGCCCGATGTTGCGGAGGGCAAAAATACGTTTGACCGGTTTATTCGCGAATACGAGCTGATCGCGCGGATTGATCATCCCAATGTCGTACAGATTTATGACCTCGGCGTGGCCGACGATCATGCCTACATCGCGATGGAGTTCTTTCCCGACGGGGATCTGCGATCGCGATTACGCGGACCCATGCCGAGCGAAACGGCACTCGCATACCTGGCGCAGATCGCCGAGGCGCTGGCGGCGATTCATGCGGTAGGTGTGCTGCATCGCGATCTTAAGCCGGGCAATGTAATGCTGCGCGAGAACGGCAGTGTCGCGCTGATCGACTTCGGTCTTGCTCGCGAGTTGCGAATGGAGGCCGAGATCACCGAGACCGGGGAGATTTTTGGCACGCCTTATTACATGAGTCCCGAGCAGGGGCATGCCGACCACCTCGACGAGCGCGCGGATATCTACAGTCTCGGGGTGATCTTTTTCGAAATGCTCACCGGGCAAAAACCTTATATGGGCTCGACGCCGATGGCGGTGATCTACATGCACAGCCATGCGCCGCTGCCGCGACTCGATCCCGCTCTGGCCTCGCTGCAGCCGTTGCTGGATCGGATGATGGCCAAGGAACCCGGTGAACGTTTCCAGAGTGCCGAGGAGGTGCTCGATGTGCTTGCGTTGCTGGTGCCGGATCTGCCGGGGCAACGGGCGTGGGGCGTGACATGAGTCGCGCAGAGCCTCCATTGGATCGTGTCCCGGGTGAGATTGCCCGGTTTTTGCGCTGCGCGACCCCGGCGGCCTGGTTCGAGGCTGCGCTCGAGGATCAGCCGACGTTGTTGCTGGATCATGCCAACTGCGAAAAAAAAGCAGCGTCGACCGCGCTGGGCATGATGTTCCGCTACGATCTCGAGCCGCAGCTGGCGGCGCAGATGTCACGTCTTGCGCGCGAGGAGCTGCGCCATTTCGAGATGGTGGAACAGATCCTCGACCAGCGCGGGATAGCGCGGCGACGACTGTCGCCATCGCGCTATGCGGGCGGGTTGCACGAGCTGGTACGCGGCCAGGAACCGCAGCGATTAGTCGACCGTCTTATTGTCGGCGCGTTTATCGAGGCACGCTCGTGTGAGAGGTTTGCGCGGATTGCACCGTTGCTCGATCCAAAACTGTGCGCTTTCTACACCGGCCTGCTGAATTCCGAATCGCGCCACTTTTCGCTGTACCTGGAATTTGCGCGCCAGTACCGCGCCTCCGGCGATGATGTCGATCTGCGCATCCGGGTCATCGGTGAGCGCGAGGCTGATTTGATCACGAGCCCCGATTCGCAACTCCGGTTTCACAGCGGGTCACCGATAACGTCAAACAGCGTGTAGCCGAGCGAATCCCAGCGCAGCGCCATCGCGGTTTTCCCCCAGTCGCCCAGAACGACTCTCGTGTGGCGGTTTCCGGCCACTTCGAAGCGGTGAATGGCCGGCCTGTGAGTATGACCATGGATCATGAACTGCACCCCGGCGTTCTGCATGTCGGTCTCGATTGCGCGTTGATTGGCGTCAAGAATATGCGCTTCCTTACCGGCCTGGCTGGCGCGGCTTGCCGTTCGCGCCTGCTCGGCGAATGCGCGCCTGGTCGCCAGGTCCTGCGCCAGAAAACGGCGTTGCCACGACTCGCTGCGGACCTGTTCGCGAAACGCCAGATAGTCGCTGTCATCGGTGCAGAGACGGTCGCCGTGGGTGATCAGCACGTTGCGGCCGTACAGGTCGATCACATGCGGGTCGGGTAGCAAGTCCACACCGGCGCGGCGGCAGAAGTCCGCGCCCAGCAGAAAGTCGCGGTTGCCATGCTGCAGGCCGATCCGTGTCCCGGCGGTGCGGACAGCGCGCAAGGCTTCCGCCACGACCGGCGCGGGCGCGCGCGAATCGTCGTCGCCGATCCAGGCCTCGAACAGGTCGCCCAGGATGTAAAGCCTGTCTACGGAACCGGCGATGGCGGCCAGAAGCCGCAGGAATGGGTCGAGCGCGGATGGCGTGGAGTCATCCAGATGAAGGTCGGAAACAAACAGCGCCGTCATCGCGCGATCGCTCGATCAGGGCTGGCCGGCTCGCAATGGGTTCAGGAATGTGGCCGCCTGGATGACGATGTCCTTCTCCGGTACGTTCTCACTCAGTTCGTCGCTGGTCATCGACGGGCCAGTCGGGATATGCGCGATGCGGTCAACGACATCCAGACCCTCGACGACGGTACCGAAGACCGTGTAGCCCCAGCGGGTCGGCAACGGGTCGAGGTCCTCGTTGTCGGCGAGGTTGAAATAGAACTGCGTCGTCGCGGAATGCGGCTTGCTGGTTCGCGCCATGCCGACCGTGCCGCGCAGATTGGACAAGCCATTACCGGCCTCGTTCGGGACCGGATCGCGAGTCGGTTCCCTAAGCACATGGTCAGGCGTGTAGCCACCGCCCTGGGCGACGAAATTGTTGATTACCCGATGGAAGATCAGGCCCTCGTAGAAGCCATCCTGCACGTAGCGGATGAAGTTTGCGCTGGTTAGCGGTGCGCGCTGGGCGTCGAGTTCAATGACGATGCTGCCTTCGCTCGTATCGATTCTCACCCGCGGCCGGTCCGGCAAAATCATCTCCTGCGCCAACGCCGGCAGCGCCAGGCTCAGGCATATCGTCAAAAGCAGTCCACGCATCGTTCCACCTCATTGCAATAGTTCCGGGCAGCCCGCAGCAAATCGCGGGCGAGGGAGGATTATTGCAGAAAAACGGCGTGCGGCGTGTCTGGGCTGCGTGGGGGCTTTCCGCTACCATTGCGCGCCATGAACCCAACTGCAACCCGATTCGCACCGAGCCCGACCGGTCGTCTCCACCTCGGCAATGTCAGGACCGCCTTTTTCAACTGGTTGCTGGCTCGTCAGTGCGGCGGCCGCTTTGTGTTGCGCAGCGAGGATACCGATGCCGAGCGCAGCCGCGACGACTATCTCGATGCGCTGATGGAAGATCTTGCCTGGCTCGGCCTCGACTGGGACGAGGGTCCGGATTGCGGCGGCGATTATGCACCATACCGGCAGATGCGGCGTGGCGACCTCTACGCCGGCTATTTCGAAAAGCTTGCCGCAGAACGCCATGCCTACGCATGTTTCTGCTCGCCACAACAGCTCGCAGTGTCGCGTAAGGTGCAGCTCTCATCCGGGCGCCCGCCGCGTTACGCCGGGACCTGTCGCGACCTCGCCGAGTCCGAAGCCGCCTCGCGTCTCGCATCCGGTGAGGCGGCCACGCTGCGGTTCCGGGTCGAGAGCGGCCAGGTGATACGGTTCGACGACCTCGTGCGCGGGCCGCAGCAATTTGCCAGCGACGACATCGGGGATTTCGTCATACGGCGTGCAGACGGCAGCGCGGCGTTTTTCTTCACCAACGCCCTGGATGACTCGTTGATGGAGATCTCCGACGTGTTGCGTGGCGAGGACCACATCACGAACACGCCGCGCCAGATCATGTTGCTCGAGAGTCTCGGGCTGGCTGCGCCGCGCTATGGTCATTTGTCCCTGCTGGTGGGCGAGGACGGTTCACCATTGTCGAAAAGGCATGGTGCCAGCAGTCTGCGCGAGCTTCGCGAGCAGGGGTTTCTTCCGGCGGCCGTTCTCAATCATCTGCTCCGCCTCGGCCATGCCCTGGTCGAGGAGCGCTGGTACGATCCGGGCGAAATGGCGCAGGCGTTCGAGATCGGTCGCCTCGGCCGCGCCCCGGCGCGGTTCGATCTCGACCAGCTGGAACACTGGCAGCGCGAGGCCATTCATCACGCCGACGCCGAAACCCTCGCGGTTTGGGGCGGACTCGAGGAACTCGACGTGGTCCCGGCGGACAAGCGTGATGCGTTTCTCCGGGCGGTGCGGCCGAATCTTGCCCGTCCGGATGATATGGAGGACTGGGGCGAACGAATTTTCGCTTCGTTGCCGCCGCCGGCGGAGGACGCGAGTAGCGCCATCGATGCGGCCGGCGGAGATTTTTTTGCTGCTGCCGCGGCCGCTTTTGCCGAGGGAGCAGATACCCTCAAGGATCTCGCCAGGGCGGTGACCGAACGTACCGGTGCGCGAGGCAAATCCCTGTACATGCCACTGCGTGCCGCGCTGACCGGAAGGTTGAGCGGGCCGGAACTGGGCCCGTTACTGGAACTAATCCCAGCGTCCTCGATCGAGCGGCGGTTGCGGCGGCATGCCGGTCCTGGAGGCGAATAGCAATGCTTTGCATCTACAACAGCATGAGCGGGCGCAAGGAGAGTTTCGTGCCGATTACGCCGGGCAAGGTGCGGATGTATGTTTGCGGCATAACCGTTTACGACTATCTGCATCTTGGTCATGCGCGGATGATGATCGTCTTCGACATGGTGGTGCGCTATATGCGCAGTGTCGGGCTCGAAGTGGAGTATGTGCGCAACATTACCGATATTGACGACAAAATCATTGAACGGGCTAACCAGCAGGGTGTCGGAATCGGCGAACTGACCGCAAGGTTTATCGAGGAGATGCATCGCGACGCCGACGCGCTCGGCGTATTGCGGCCCGACCATGAACCGCGCGCGACCGAACATCTGGATGCCATCATCGCAATGATCGCGGAGCTCGAACGCCGCGGTCTCGCCTATCGAGGCGACAACGGTGATGTTTACTATGCCGTCGCGCAGTTTGCTGCCTACGGCAGGCTCTCGCGCAAAAACCTTTCCGATCTGCGTGCGGGGTCGCGCATCGATGTCGACGAGGCGAAACGCGACCCGCTCGATTTCGTACTGTGGAAAGCAGCCAAGCCTGGGGAGCCGCAATGGGATTCGCCATGGGGGCCTGGGCGGCCCGGCTGGCACATCGAGTGTTCGGCGATGTCGACCGAGATGCTCGGCAATACCTTCGATATCCACGGCGGCGGCATGGACCTCAAATTCCCGCACCATGAGAACGAGATTGCACAGAGTTGCGGCGCCAGCGGGGCGGACTTCGCGCGGCTGTGGATGCACAACGGTTTCGTGCGGGTCGACGAAGAGAAAATGTCGAAGTCGCTCGGTAATTTCTTTACCGTGCGCGACATCCTCGAGCGTTTCCAGCCGGAGGAGGTTCGCTTCCTGATGCTTGGCAGCCATTATCGCAAGCCGCTCAATTACTCGGAGCAGGAACTGATCTCCGCCGGGGCCGCGCTTGACGGATATTACACTGCGCTGGCGCGGGTAGCGCCGGGTGAAGCTGGGTGCGACGAAGACTATACGGCGCGATTTCGCGAATGCATGGATGATGACTTCAACTCGCCCGGCGCGCTTGCCGTGCTGGCTGACCTGCGTCGTGAGCTGAGCCGGGTTCTCGACGCTGGTGATAGCTCCCGCGGCGCTGCGCTGGCGGCATTGCTGCGCCAGCTTGGCGGCGTGCTCGGCATCCTGCAGGATGATCCGACCGGCTGGTTGCGGCGGCCAAGAGGCGCGACCGGGACCGCGCAGGTCGCACTCGACGATGCCACCATCGACGCGATGATCGAGCAGCGCGAACAGGCGCGCGCTACGCGCAACTGGGCGGAAGCCGACCGGATTCGTGACGAGCTGAAGAGTGCCGGAATCGTGCTCGAAGACGGTGCGGGAGGGACCGGCTGGCGCCGGATCTAGCGGTTCAGTCCCAGGCGTTCTCTTCGGCATCGGTCAGTTCGGCCGCCTGCAGCGTGTTCGCGAGCAACATCGCGACAGTCATCGGGCCCACTCCCCCGGGTACCGGTGTGATCCATGACGCATGCTTGCATGCCGGCTCGAACTCGACGTCCCCCACCAGGCTGCCGTCTGCCTGGCGGTTTATACCGACATCGATCACCACCGTGCCTGGTTTGATCCACTCGCCCTTGACCAGCCCGGGTTTGCCGACCGCTACGACAACAATGTCGGCACGCCGCACATGCGCTTCGAGGTCGCGGGTGAAGCGGTGACACACCGTTGTTGTGGCTCCCGCAAGCAGGAATTCGAGGCTCATCGGGCGGCCGACGATGTTTGACGCGCCGACGATGACCGCGTGCTGGCCGGTTACCGGAATGTCGTAATGACGCAGCAAATTCATGATCCCGAGCGGTGTGCAGGGACGCAGGCGCGGGATTCGCTGGGCCAGGCGGCCTATGTTGTACGGGTGAAAGCCGTCGACATCCTTGCCCGGGTTAATGCGCTCGATGACGACGCTCGGATCGATCACGTCGGGCAGCGGCAATTGCACCAGGATGCCATGGACGGTTTCGTCCTGGTTCAGGCGATCGATTTCGCCCAGCAATCCGGTCTCGGTCGTGGTCACAGGAAGATCGATCCCGATGGAACGGATCCCGACTTCCTTGCAGGCGCGGTGCTTGTTGCGGACATAAACCTGGGACGCCGGATCGCTACCGAGAAGAACCACGGCAAGCCCCGGGGCTGCACCGCCCGACGCAGCACGGGAATCAATGCGTTCGCGAACCGACGCGTGGATGCGTCGAGCCACTTGTTTACCGTCGATGATTCGGGCTGTCATCCCGCGCAGGTCGTCTCAGGGAGCCAAAGCGGGGCGGATTGTCGCACGCCACCGGGGAAGCAACAACTGGGGTCATTAAATTGACGCGACGTAAGCGCCTCCGTAGAATTCGCGGTCTTGTCCGAGCTGGCAGGCGCTGGTTTAGGGTCCGCGGCGGGCGCAAGCTTCGGAAGTTATGCGGGGCATGGCGCAGTCTGGTAGCGCATCTGCTTTGGGAGCAGAGGGTCGGCGGTTCGAATCCGTCTGCCCCGACCATTCTTCCGCGGTGGCTCGAGCCCGAACGGTTAGACGGCAACGATGCGCCCGTAGCTCAACCGGATAGAGCATCGGCCTTCTAAGCCGAGGGTTGCAGGTTCGAGTCCTGCCGGGCGCGCCATATCCGCAGTCGGGATCTGGCACGGACAAGCGCCACAATGAGAATGTGGCACAGTGGTGGGCGTAGCTCAGTTGGTAGAGCCCCGGATTGTGATTCCGGTCGTCGTGGGTTCGAGTCCCATCGTCCACCCCATTTTCCTTTCGGGCCATTAGCTCAATTGGTAGAGCAGCTGACTCTTAATCAGTTGGTTGTAGGTTCGAGTCCTACATGGCCCACCATCCGACCTCTCTGGGCAGGGTGCATCTCGCCTGTTTGGCAAATGACCCGACCACCCCAATCGTTACCGGTTGATGCGCGGCCCCATGAATTACGGTCGCCTCTGCGAGAGACATCGATCGAAATTAACCACTTACACAAGAGTTGACGGAGCGGTGCGATGGACGAAAGAGTCGCGGAAATGGAAATCAAGCTGACCCATGTGGAGGACGATCTGAAGACGCTGAATGACGCGATCGTCCGGCAGCAGACGCACATCGAGAAGCTGGAGCTCGTTATCGAGACACTGAGAGACCGTCTGAATTCGCAAAATGAGGCGCAAACCGACGAGGGCCCCGCGGACGAGAGACCGCCTCACTATTGAGCGCGCGGAACAGCGGGTTCCTCGAAATCGGCCCGGGAAAAGAAATCAGTGCTCGTACCGACGAGTAAACAGATGCGGGACCTTTGCAAAAATTCGTCCTGAGCCTGCCCGCACCCTCTTTTGCCGTGTCCGCACAATTACTTATGGGCGAGATACACGGTTCTCGACTATCTTTTGTTTTACGTGACGTATTCGGCCTTGGAACACTGTTTCACGGTGAGAAGGAGGGGGTTGTGAGCCAGCTGCCCGACGAGAATGTTTCCATGCCCGCTGCGGTCGCTGCGATCAAGCAATGCGGTTTCGCCAGCTGGGCCGGAGGCGCGCCGCCGCCGAACCTGATCGGCCGATTCGACGAGCAACGGATTCCGGTGCAGAACGTCCGGCATGTGCGCATCTGGGGGTTGCAGGTGGATGACGAGCGCGAGCTGCCGGGGCATGAACGAACCAATATCCCT
>CAVOVJ010000012.1:0-179180 GCA_963699835.1 uncultured Gammaproteobacteria bacterium
AAGCTGGCCTGGGCTCCGGCGCCGCCCTGCACAACCACACCGTAGCCGAGTTCGATGAGCTGGGTCGCGACTTCGGGGGTTGTCGCAGACTCCGCCGTTCGCCCGGATGAGATTCGAGTGGAACACCGATCTTCATGGACCATCCTCCGCTAGACAGCGAGGCGCGATTATCCTCAACGCGGCGCGCGATAGCCAGCGGATCGGGAACGAACCGGCTTTTTTCGTTTCGATCTGAACAGCGTCGCTGCGACTATGTCGAGGTTTTGCATAGTTCGCGAAGAATTAGCCATACCTGATATAAGTCGACTGAGAGGAGAATGTTGAGGTCAGCGGTGCGGCTGCAGGCCGCAGTCGGCGGCAGTTGCCGTACGTGTAACTATCATTTTGTATTTCGATACATGCCACCAGACCCGTGAGTCGGTGAAGATATCGGGGTCGCCGACAGCCTCGCATACAAATTCCCGGCCTGTCGGTTTGTTGTCGATGGAAGCATGTGGCAGTATTCGTAACGAGCTGCCCGGCCGGTGGGCCTGCTGTCGATCGTTTGGTGAATGCGATATTGTGTTTCCGGGTTGGGGTTCTGCGAGTCGGCCGGTTCGGGCCGGTACGCGTGACAGCGGAGCGTATCCCGAACAGGCCGGCATGAAATCTGGATTGTCGTGCCGCCGCGAGGACCGTAAGAGCGCAGTTCCGCACGATGCCTCGGTTCGCCAGGCGCAACAGTTCGTCGCGACTGCGCGGGCGTTGCAGCCGACATACAGGTATCTGCGGCGGCTGCCTGCTGGATCCGGCATGGTTGGTGACAGGCGCTCGGTTCGCAGCACATGGCGCCAGAGCGTAGCGGTGCAGTGGACATTCCGCTTAGCTACAAGCATGGTGGAGAGAGTCACCGATGACAAAACTGAATATTAACGGTGAGACCGTCGATATCGAGATAGACGCCGCGACGCCGTTGCTCTGGGTACTGCGCGAGCAAATGAGTCTTACCGGTAGCAAATATGGTTGCGGTATCGGTATTTGCGGAGCGTGCACGGTTCATATCGATGGTAATGCAGTCCGCTCCTGTCTCGTTCCCGCGGCGTCACTCAATCCGGCGCAAAAGATAGTGACGATCGAAGGCTTGTCGGACGGCAGTCACCCGGTCCAGCAGGCGTGGGCGGAACTCGATGTGCCGCAATGCGGTTACTGCCAGCCGGGCATGATCATGGCTACCGCGGCGCTCCTCAACAGCAAACCCGATCCCAGCGATGCCGATATCGATGCGGGTGTCACCAATATCTGCCGCTGCGGCACGTTCAACCGGGTGCGGCGCGGGATACATCGTGCCGCTGAACTCGGCAAGCGCGGGAGCACGTGATGGCAACACAACGCGTTTCGGTATCGCGCCGCGAATTCCTAATCGGTACGGCTTCCGCCGGTGCCGGTTTGTGGCTGCCGGTCTTTATTTACCGCTCGGCATCAATCGGGCTGTTGCCGCCGACGCTCCGCAGGCGACCCCGGAGGTCAATGCGTGGGTAGTTGTCGAGCCCGATGATACGGTGGTCATCCGCATCGCTCGTTCTGAGATGGGCCAGGGCACGCTGACCGGCCTTGCGCAACTGGTTGCCGAGGAACTCGAATGCGACTGGTCAAAGGTGACGACCGAGTACCCCACGCCGGGCGAGAGCCTTGCCCGAGATCGCATCTGGGGCAGTTTTTCCACCGGTGGCAGCCAGGGCATTCGTGGCAGCCATCGCTACATGCGCGAGGGCGGTGCGCTGGCGCGGGTCATGCTGATCGCGGCTGCCGCCGACGGGTGGGGTGTTGCGGCGCAGGAATGCAGCGCATCAAACAGTGTCATTACACATGGTCCGACCGGTCGCACGACCACCTTCGGCGAGGTGGCGACTGCCGCGTCCGGACTGGTACCGCCGGCCGAGGTGGAGCTTAAAGACCCGGCACAATGGAAGCTTGCCGGCAAGCCGGTAAAACGCCTGGATACGCTCGAGAAACTGACCGGTAAACAGGTCTACGGAACCGACCTCCAGCTCCCGGGGATGGTGAATGCAGCGATCAAGGCATGTCCGGTATTCGGCGGCACGCTGGCCAAATACGATGATGCCGAGGTGCGGACCTGCCGGGCGTGCGTGCGGTCGTGCGCGTCGGCGATGCCGCGGTTGCGGTCGTGGCAGATACATGGTGGCAGGCCAATACCGCGCTCGATGCATTGCCCGTGACCTGGAATGAAGGCGAGAACGCGAGCCTGAGCAGTGCGGCGATTGCAACGATGCTGGAGGACGGACTCACGGCAGTCGATGCCTATGTCGGCAACCAGGCAGGCGAGGTGCACACGGCGATAGCCGATGCAGCGCAGACCATCGAGGCCACCTACAGCTATCCATACCAAAACCACGCGACGATGGAGCCGATGAACGCCACCGCGCTTTGGACAGCCGAGCGATGCGAGGTCTGGTGCCCGACGCAGAATGGTGAGGCGGCGCTCGCGGCTGCGGCTGCAGCGGCGGGCTTGCCGCCGGCGCAATGCGAGGTTTACAAGATCCACCTCGGCGGAGGCTTTGGCAGGCGCGGGGCATTTCATGATTTCGTGACCCAGGCGGTCACGATTGCCAAACAGATGCCGGGAACCCCGGTCAAGCTGCTGTGGACCCGCGAAGAGGATATGTTGCACGGCTTCTATCACCCGATCACTCAGGCGAGACTGACAGGCGGGCTCGATGAACAGGGGAATCTTGTCGGCCTGCATTTGCGGATTTCCGGGCAATCGATTATGGCCGCAGTCAGGCCGCAATCGCTGACAATGGCGCGGACATGCTGGTCTTCCAGGGACTGCTGCCTGAGGGGCCGCACGGCATCAGCTATACGATTCCGAACCTGCTGGTTGACCATGCGATGCGCAATCCGCCGATACCTCCGGGCTTCTGGCGCGGTGTGAATATTAACCAGAATGCGATTTACATCGAATGTTTCATCGACGAGCTTGCCCATGCGGCCGGCAAGGATTCACTCGAATTCAGGCGTCAGCTGATGGCGAATCATCCGCACAGTCTCGCGGTGTTGAACGCAGTCGCGGAGAAGGTCGAATGGGACAAGCCCGCGGCAGCAGGCCGGCATCGCGGACTTGCGGTGTGCAAGGCCTTCGACAGTTACGTCGCCGCGTGCGCGGAGGTGTCGGTCGACGCTGGCAGCGGGAAGCTGAAAGTGCATCGCATCGTGGCTGCAACGGACCCGGGTCATGCGGTCAACCCGCAGCAAATCGAAGCCCAGGTCGAAGGGTCGTTCGTCTATGGCTTGTCGGCGTTGCTGTATGGTGAGTGCACGATCGACGGAGGACGCGTGGAGCAGGACAATTTTGATACCTACCGTTCCATGCGCATGGCCGAGATGCCCGCGGTCGAGACCATCGTTATGCCATCGGGCGGGTTCTGGGGAGGTGTTGGCGAGCCGACCATCGCGGTCGCTGCGCCGGCGGTGTTGAACGCGATATTTGCGGCGACCGGCAAGCGTGTTCGCCAGGTTCCGTTGAAAGATGTCGACCTCAGGGACGTCTGAGTCAGGCTGAAATGCAGCGAATGCCTGATTTGGAGTCAGGCAGTGGTACCCCGGTTTGGCTGGTGTCGCGAGAACCGGGCGATCGGTGTGCCGGACTGGACGACCTGCGTGCGGGTTGTCGGCGACGACGCGGATTGCGCGATCTGGCAGCGACGCGCACGGTCGTCTACCTTTGCATCGGGCAGGGCTGAACCGCGGGTCATCGGGAGAGTATGTCTTGAGCACTGGACTGATTGCGCTACTCGACGACGTCGTGGGTATTGCCAAGGTGGCCGCCGCGTCTCTGGACGATGTGGCCGGGCAGGCGGCCAAGGCCGGGGCCAAATCAGCCGGCGTCGTGATCGACGATGCCGCGGTGACGCCGCGCTATGTGGTTGGGTTTGCGGCGGCCCGCGAGCTGCCCATCATTGCCAAAATTGCGAAAGGTTCGCTAAAAAATAAATTGCTGTTTTTGCTGCCCGCAGCATTAATCCTCAGCGCATTTGCGCCATGGGCCATTACGCCTTTTCTGATGATGGGAGCGTTGTTTCTGTGTTACGAGGGTGCGGAGAAGGTCTACGAGGCGTTGTTCCCGCATAAGGCGCATGCGCATGAGGCTGCCGTCGCGAATGCTCCAGTCGATCCCAAGACGCTGGAGGATCAGAAAGTCGCGAGCGCAATCAAGACCGACTTCATTCTCTCTGCCGAAATCATGACCATTGCACTGGCGGCGGTGCCTGGTACCACACTGTTGACCCAGGCCGCGGTGCTGGCGATAGTCGGCATCGGCATTACATTGGTGGTCTACGGGGCTGTCGCGCTGATAGTGAAAGCCGACGACGTTGGTGTCGCGCTTGCCGCCAATGGCATGGAATCTCCGTTCGGTGCGGCGATTCGTGGTTTTGGACGCGGCCTGGTCAGGTTCATGCCGGGTTTTTTAAAGACGCTTGCCATTGTCGGTACGGCGGCAATGGTCTGGGTGGGCGGCGGTATCCTGGTCCATTCGCTTGCAGGTTATGGCCTGACCGGGATCGAGCACGCGATACACGGTATTGCGGTAGCGGCGAGTTCGGCGATGCCATCCACGCTCGCGGGAGCGACCGAGTGGATCGTGACCGCAGCGGGTTCGGGTGTCGTCGGACTGGCGGTCGGTGCAGTCGTGATTCCGGTCGTCGGAGTGGTAATTGCACCTGCCTGGAACTGGCTAAAGGCACTCCGCAACTAGAGCTGTCTTTTTTCGCCGGCGCCGTCCGCAAACGGGCCTTTTTGAGCAGGCTCGAAAGCAACCGATTGGCTCTATTACGGATACGCTGCCGCAGCAGTGGTTTAAATTTGCATGGGTGCAAGGCGGGTTTTCCGGTGATCGTTGTCCGGAACAGGTAAACTGCAGCGGCACGCGATCCAGTCACGAGCAAAAGTTAACGTCATGCGCCTGATAATTGGAATGTCCGGAGCGAGCGGCCTGATCTACGGAATCCGGCTGCTGCAAGTATTGCGGGAGATACCCGAGATGGAGACCCATCTCGTGCTGTCCGAAGCGGCGCGTCTGAATATTACTGTCGAAACATCCTGCACCGTCAATGAAGTAAAGGCGATGGCCAGCGAGGTCCACAGTATCCGCAATATCGGCGCGAGCATCGCCAGCGGATCGTTCAAACACGACGGTATGATCATCGCACCATGTTCGATGAAGACACTATCGGCGGTTGCCAATTCGTACGCCGATAATCTCCTGGTGCGGGCGGCCGATGTCACGTTGAAGGAACGACGGCGACTCGTGATTATGCCGCGCGAGACCCCGTTGCATGCCGGGCACTGCAAGCTGATGTATGAGGCATCGATGATCGGCGCGATCCTGTTTCCGCCGATACCGTCTTTCTACGACAAACCGGGAACTGTTGACGATATCGTTACCGCGTCGGTGGCTCGTGTACTCGACCTGTTCGGTATCGATCCCGGCCTGCTAAAGCGCTGGACCGGTGCCGCGGAGAAAAGCCCGGACTGATCGCTCGCCAGCCGGATTGCGGTGTCAAATCGCGGCGCTAACGCGATGGTTATCCTGGCTCGTTCTCCCAAATCGCGTCGGTTTCCTCGCCGGCCCGGTACTTTTTCAGGATTTTGTCGATATCCGGGCAAAGATCGCGGCCACCGGCCGCCCGATCCATCAGCCCTTTGCCGACAACCGACAAACCCATCGTAAAGAAAGCCGCGGCCCCGCTGACCACGCCGCCGGCGACATCTGCACCCACCTGCGGGTGAGCCAACGTGCCACGAACCGCGAGGAACGGACTGGCGATCGACGCGACTCCCAGCCCGACACCCTTACGCGGTTTCGCCGCAAAGTCGAAATCCAGTTTCTCGTCCTCCATCTGAACTGTGCCGTGAGCTCGCACCGTGATGGAGTCGGTCTGCAGCAGGAATGGCTCAACTTTTGCCTTGCCATTATCGAACCGGACGTAATAAATACCGCAACCGAGCTGATGGTACGGTCTCTTTTTTACGATGGGCTGAAGCTTGTAATAGACCTCGTCAAGCAGGTGTTCGTGAACAGGCCGAAGCTGCCCCGCGGGCGCCGCCCGGCCTCTGAAACGATCTTGATCCAGCCGTCGGCGGAAACCGCCATCTCGTGGAGAGAGTTGCCGCTGGCCTTGATCCGCGTGTTCAGCGTATTCGGCGGTATCAAGGCCATTTCGTCGGGAGTGACTTCCTTCGTCCTCGCATACCGGATCTTGTCGCCGCTGAGTTCGATCTGGAACAGCGGGGCTTCGCCGGCGCTGTCCAGGCGCATTCTTCCGCTTAGTGGGCCACCATTTATCATGGTCTTGAATGGTTCGATATTGAGTGAGCCGTCCTTTACGACGATCTCCATCGAGGTGTCCTGAATATCTGTATTGCTCGCCACGATGTGATCGATTGCCACTTTGGCTTGCAGGTCAAACCCATCGAGAGCCGAGAAGTCGAACGGTTTCGTATCGAATACCAGCGTCGCATCCTTGTCTTGTAAGCGCGGCTGGCGGCGATCCTCAAGGTAGTCGCCGATCAAGATTTGCTTTGAGTGCAGATCTGCCTCGACGATGGGTTTCTTCCCCGGTACAACCGTTACCCGTCCGGCGAAGTCGTTGCCACCCACTCGCAACGACACCGGCTGCATGACGATCATGCCTTCGCTGCCGCTGAAATCGGCGGCGAATTCATAGTCGTAAGTGATTCGCCATTTAAGATTCACAAGCGCCATGGTTGCCGCAATATTTGGGCCCTTGGAGCGTATCTTCAGTGTGGTGTTGTCAGGTCGAGCGGGCAGGCCGACAGCGCCGTCCAGATTGACGACGTTGCTATCGAAAGTCGCTTCAAAACTCGAGAACTCGATGGTTTCGGGCCCCCAGCGAATCCCCCCGTGTGCGTCGAGTGGTCCGCTTTTTTCGAGCGGCAGGTCGATGTAGCGGGCAAGAGGCAGAATATCCGGCGCGGCCAGAGTCAAGTCTGCGGCAATTGCGGGCTTGTCGGCCCAGTTTTTCAATGAGCCATTGGCGGTGAGTTTGCCGGTTTGAGCCTCAAGTTTGCCGTCGAAGCTTATCGCGTCATTGTCCTCTCTCAGTGTTGTCGCAAGGTTGAACGGCCCGTCATCTAGCTTGCGCAATCCGAGCAGCTTGGTCAGTTTCTCAAGATTGCTCCCCTTCACCTCGACGGTCCCATCGAGGCCTTTCAGTCCCTCGATATTGTCGAGATCCAGCTTGCTCGAAATGCGGAGATCGCCATACTCGATTTGCAGGTCGTTGTACGCCGCTCCGTTGATCATGTGCGCCAAACGGGGGATTGTGCCGGATGCGCGAAGGGGCGTGCCATGCAATTTTCCGTCCACTGATATTTGATTTGTGCGCATATCTTGGGCGGCTACCGCCAGGCTGGTGATATTTGCATCAACTGGATTATCGCGTTCCGGAGCAGAGTAGGTCACGCGCAGGTCGCTGACATCGATATTCGTGAGCGTGACAAAACTCTTTTCGCCTCTTGCCTCGCTCGGCGAGGTCTTGTTGTCCGGTCGCTCGAAGGTCCAGTTGTTCTGCCCGTTCGCTGTCCTTTGGAGATGCAACTCGCCACCGTGGGCGCGGAGTTTTATAACTTGCAGCGGACCCGAAAAGAGCGACGACAGCCGCATCTGGAAATAGACCTCGTCGATGCGCAGCATCGATTCTGAATCCGCCCACGATGGATTGGCGAATTGGACGTTGGTGGCGCGAATGGCGGGAGTCAGTGAGAGAACCGGCTCAAAGTCGCCATCGATGCGTAGTTTCCGCCCGGTTTCGCGCTCAACGAAATTTTGCAGCGGAACGCGATACGCGCCCAGGTCGGCCCGTTTGATCGTGAACAGCAAAGCGCCGGCCAGCAGCGCGAGAATAACGGCTGCGATCAGCAGAAATTTGAGCATTCGCATCACGATGCGGTCTCTCACGTCGTAAGAGGCGACGGGCATAGCAACGTAGGGCGCATGCGCGTCGAATGCTGGCCACGGTCAGTCGGCGAGGGACGAGGTTAGCACGAGTCGGTCTGCAAGCGGGACCATGACGGCAAGCAGGGAAAATACGCGGGAACAGGGATGACGGATTCGAGCGACGCCAATGCGCAAGTGGTGCCAACGCGGGCCAGCGATTGCCCCTATGCTGTCGACGTCAGCGCCGGGAAGACCTATTGGTGGTGCGCGTGCGGGAAGAGTCGGACGCAACCGTTCTGCGACGGCTCGCATACTGGAACCGGGCTCGAACCGGTGCGCTTCGACGCTCCGCGTGCCGAGAAGATCTGGTTTTGTGGTTGCAAGGCCACCGCGTCTGCACCGACCTGCGACGGGAGCCACGACCCAGGCAGGAAATGGCGCGTGCCGGCCACCTCGTTGTCTGGGCCGCACCGCTAGTCGCTGGCAGCCCTGTCCAGCGCTTGTGAGAGATCGGCGAGGATATCGTCGATGTGCTCGATCCCGATCGACAGCCGTACATAGCCCTCGGATACGCCGCTTGCGCGCTGCTCCTCTGCGCTCAGCTGGGAATGGGTTGTCGTGGCGGGGTGGATTGCGAGCGACCGCGCGTCGCCGATATTGGCAACGTGGTAAAAAAGCTCGAGGGCGTCTATGAACGCCCGCCCGGCCGCTTTGCCCCCCTTCAGCTCGAAACCGACGAGCCCGCCATAACCACCGTCCAGGTAGGTGTCGGCACGACGTCGCTGTTCCGGGTCGGTGTGACTACCCGCATGGATCACCCGCTTTACTTCGGGCCGGTCATGCAGAAAGGCCGCCACCGCAGAGGCATTGCGGCAGTGCGCGCCAATTCTGAGCGGCAGTGTCTCGAGTCCCTGCAAAAACTGGAAGGCATTAAACGGGCTCATCGCCGGTCCGAGGTCGCGCAACAGGGTAACCCGCGCCTTGATGATATAGGCGACCGGCCCGATTGGTTTCACAGCCTCGGTCCACACCGCGCCGTGATAGCTCGGATCGGGTTCATTCAGCATCGGGAACCGTTTGGCGTTGGCTTCCCAGTCGAAATTGCCGCCATCGACAATCAACCCGCCGATCGACGTGCCATGACCGCCGATGTACTTCGTGGTCGAATAGACGACGATGTTGGCGCCATGCGCGAATGGCCTACAAAGTAGCGGGGCCGCGGTGTTGTCTACGATCAGCGGCACGCCGAGTTCGGAACCGATGGCGGCGGCCTCGGCGATCGGGAACACCGTGAGTTTTGGATTCGGCAATGTCTCTGCATACCAGGCCCGGGTGCGATCGTTGGTCGCGCGGCGAAAATTGTCCGGGTCGGCCGGATCGACGAATCGGACTTCGATGCCCATCGTCTTGAATGTGTTGGCAAACAAATTCCAGGTACCGCCGTAAAGATCGGTCGAGCTGACGATATTGTCTCCGGCCTGGGCGATGTTCTGGATTGCAAGTGCCGAGGCGGCCTGCCCGGAACCGACGGCGAGCGCGGCCGCGCCGCCCTCGAGCGCGCTGATGCGCTGTTCCAGAACGTCGCAGGTCGGATTCATGATGCGGGTGTAGATGTTGCCGAACTCCTCGAGAGCAAACAGGCTCGCGGCATGCTCTGTATCGCGAAACTGGTAAGAGGTCGTTTGATAGATCGGTACTGCCACGGCGCCGGTGGCCGGGTCGGCTCGATAGCCGGCATGCAGGGCCAGGGTCTCAGGCTGATAATCTCGTCCGCTCATGTCTGTTCTCCGGCGTTTGTGGAATCGAATGAAATATCCTGGTAGACGCAAAGGTTGAGCCAGTTGCTGTAGAAAAGCTGGCCATGTGCACGCCAGCATAATGCGGGTGCCCGGCTCGGATCGTCGTCGGGGAAATAGTTGTGCGGAGGTGCCCGCGAAATTCCGGCTGCGGCATCGCGCTGATATTCCTCGGCGAGGCTGCCGCTGTCGTACTCCGGATGATTAAAGCTGAAGACCTGATGATGATCGGTATCGTAGACGACGGAGACACCGGTCTCTTCTGACTCCGATTCGATACGCAGCGCAGGGTGTTTATCGATGTCGCCGCGGCGGGTTTCCGTTTCGCGCGAGACCGGAACCCAGAATTCGTCGTCGAACGCTCGTTGCAATGGCGATCTCGTCGCTTTGACCCGCTGGCGGAACACGCCATGGCATTTTTCCTCGAGCCGATATTTCGGAATCCCGTAGTAGTGGAACAGGGCCGCCTGCGCCCCCCAGCAGATAAAGAGCGATGAGTGAACATGTTCGCGCTGCCAATCCAATATCTGCGTCAGCTCGTCCCAGTAGGCGACCTCGGTCCAGTCGAGCAACTCCACCGGTGCGCCGGTTACGATGAACCCGTCAAATTGCCGTTCGCGGATGTCTTCCCAGGTCACGTAGAAATTGGTCAGGTGTGCTTCGGATACATTCTGCGGCTGGTAGCTCGCCGTCGTGACCAGGGTCAGGTTCACCTGCAGCGGCGTATTCGACAAGACGCGGGCAATCTGTGCCTCTGTTACCAGTTTGTTCGGCATCAGGTTCAACAGACCAATTTCCAGCGGCCTGATGTCCTGGCGCTCCGCGCGCTCGACCGGCAGCGCGAAAATCTGCGCTCCATCGAGCAGCTGCGCCGCCGGCAAGCCGGCCGGCAAGTTGATGGGCATGATCCGTCTCTCCGTCCCGTCAGCGTCAGTTCCGTAAGCTTCGGGCAATAAAAAACCCACGTCAGCTTGCGCCTCAGCAGGTTCGCGGACCGCCTCGGTTTAGCAGTATTTGTTGAGCGCCCGCAAGCTGAGTCAAATCGGCGCTGGCGAAATCATTGCTGACAACTCCTCCGTCGTCAAGTCTGGTTGCGGGGTGGATAATATGAACCCGAACACTTCGCGCGGGTTCGAAGTGAACTGACAGGATCGATGCCGAGGGGGTGGGTAATGCAAGCGAATTCAGCACTGGGCATGAGCGTCTTTGTCGCTGCTGTTACTGCTGGGACTGGTTGCGCCGGGGCAGGCGACAGCGCAGGATGACAACGGCGCCGCGGATGCCTACGCGGCGGAGAACTGGGGCGGCGCCGCCGCAGGTTACGAAAGACTGCTGGCGGAGGATGGCGAAAACGGTCGTTACTGGTACCGGCTGGCGGTTTCGCTGCGGCATCTCGGGCGATTCGGGAATGCCGGCGAGGCATTGGCAGCCGCGGCCGGATTCGGTGTACCGCCGAGCTATATCGGTGTGGAACGCGCTCGCCTGCAACTTGCGCAAGGCGAAACACGGCTTGCGCTGGCGAGTATCGAAGACGCGGTTGGCGCCGGGTACAGCGCCGACGCACTGGCCAATGACGCTGATCTGGCCGCGCTACGGTCACATGCCAGATGGGATGCTCTGATTGCCGAGGCGCGGCGCAAGTCGGAGCCCTGCAACTACGATCCGCGATTTCGTGAATTCGATTTTTGGGTCGGCGAATGGGAGGTGACCACCGCCGATGGCGCTGTTGCCGGCGCAAACCGCATCAGTCGCGAAGAACTCGGGTGTACGTTGATCGAGCGCTGGTCCGGTGCCACGGGTGGCACAGGCACCAGTCTCAATTATTTTGACCCGGTCTCCGGCAACTGGGTGCAGCACTGGGTCGGCGTGGGAGTCATAATCGACATTGCCGGCGGACTGCGCGACGTATCGATGCGACTTAGCGGCCATATTCATTACATCGGGAGCGGGCAAACCAAACCGTTTCGCGGCACCTGGACCTCTCTGGACGACGGCCGGGTTCGGCAATTTTTTGAGGAGTCGCAGGATGATGGCAAATCCTGGCAGCCGTGGTTTGAGGGTTTTTATGCAAGAACGGGCACGCGGTGACAGCTGGCGGACACTGATTTTCTTGCCGCGCGAAAATCGGACACCACCGCGCACCGCGTATACTTTCGAACGAGTCAAGGGCGTCATGCAGAGCGCGCTCTGTCCAAACCTGTAATCGGTCCGCATGAAAAAACAGTTCAGAAAAATGCGTCGCAAGCCGTTTTATCTGCCGCTCGCGATCCCTGTCACCGCGACTATTGTGCTGTTGGCGCTGGCGCTCTGGTGGAGCAGTCAATGGCATGCGATGACGTTGGTGATCGTGCGGCATGCCGAGAAAATGGCGGCTGGCGGACGATCCGGGCCTGACCCCTGCCGGCAAGGCGCGCGCCGCGCGGCTGGCGCGCATGCTGGCACCGATCGCTGCCGATGAACAACCGCTGGCGGTTTACTCGACCGACTATCGGCGGACCAGGGAGACGGCAGAGCCGGCCGCAGAAACGTGGCGGGCCGATCTGCGTTTGTACCAACCCGGCGATGCGCAGGCATTCGCGCGCGCGATTCGGCGGCGGCATCGCGGGACGACCGTACTAATTGTCGGTCACAGCAATACGGTGCCGGATCTGGTTGCCGCTTTCGGTGGTCCGTCAGGTATCGAGATCGAAGATGGCGAATACGACAACCTTTTTGTGCTCACCGTGCCGAGGTTTGGTGCGGCGACTACGTTGCGAATATCGTTCGGCGACGAACTGCCTTAACCGGTGGCGAGGCCCGCTGGGTCGGCTTCTTCCTCTTTGCCGGTACGACGGTGCCAGCGCTCGGCAACGTTCTGCTGAATTTTTAACAGGCTCGGCGTCAGAATCAGGGTCAGTACTGTCGCGAATGCAAGACCGCCGGCTACGGCCGATGCCAGTTGCCGCCACAATTGCGCCGACGGGCCGCCGATGCTTACATCCCGGTTGATGAAGTCAATATTCAATTCCAGCACCATTGGCATCAAACCGAGGATAGTAGTGACCGTGGTCAGCATGACCGGACGCAAACGCTGGGCGCAGGTCCGTAATATCGCTTCGCTGCCGCGCAGTCCTTCCGCCAGCAAGTGGTTATAGGTGTCGATCAATACGATATTGTTGTTGACGACTACTCCGGCCAGCGCGATCACCCCCACACCACTCATTACGACGCCGAATGCCATATCGGCAAACAGCAGGCCGAGCAGCACTCCTCCGGTCGAAAATAGCACGGCGGTGAGTATCAGTATCGCCTGATAGATGCTGTTGAACTGGGTCACCAGGATAATCGCAATGATTGCGAGCGCCGCGATAAATGCCTTCTTCAGGAAGTCCATTGCCTCGCGCAGGTCGCGATCCTCGCCCTTGAACTGGGCTTTCACAATCGGGTCGATACCGAGCTGCGGCAGCAGTGCGTCGATCTCTGCAATTTTGTTTGCCGCCAGCACACCGGGTTCGACATCGGCTTCGACCTTCATCGTGCGGCGCAGGTCCGTTCGCTGCAGCGTGGAGACCTTCGGTGCCGGTTCGCGGACCACGAAATTACTGATCGGTACGCTGCCCTGGCTGGTCGAGACCCGCAGTGCGCCGATCTGGTCCAGACTGCGGTCCGGCATCGGGTAGCGGACCCGGATATCGATCTCGTCATCGGTATCGTCGGGGCGGTATTCGCCGATCTTTACTCCGTTGGTGACGAGCTGGACCGTGTTACCGACGATCGTTATGTCGGCGCCGAATTTGGCCGCCTGTTCGCGGTCGACATCGATGCGCCATTCAATGCCGGGCAGCGGCCGCGTGTCGGTAATGTCTCGCAGCCCGTCGACAGACTCGAGCGCATTGCGCACTTTCACGGTAGCCAGTTCCAGTGCCATCGGGTCGATCGAAGCGAGTTCGAGCGAAATGGCCTTGTCACGCGGCGGGCCTACCCGGGGCTTGAACGATTCGATGACAATCCCGACCAGGTCAGTGGTTCCCGCTCGCACCTCGGCAATGATCTCATCGGCACGCGGCCGCGATCGCCAGTCGTCGAGTTCGAGCTTGATTGAGCCGATGACATCCTCGGCCTCGCGCGAGCCCTTACCGCTGCGCGCATAGACGCTTCTGACCCCGTCCAGCCCGATAATGCGACCTTCCACCTCTTGTACCAGGTCGTCCTGCTCGTCAATCGACAGGTCGCCGCGCGCCTTGATCGTAAAAGTGATGAATTCCGGTTCGGTCTCGGGAAAAAATTCGACGCCACGGCCAAACTTGCCGTACGCCGCAAAAATACAGATCAGTGCTACGGTGACCAGGCGCGACCGCCGACAGCGGATGACGCAGCGATCTCGCCAGCAAACGCAGATAACGACCGGTCCACCCGGATATATCGTCAAGGTTGCCACCCTCGGCGAGTGACAGCTGTCGCGCTGCCTCGGGGTTGATGACGCCTTGTTTGCCAAAGAACGCACCGAGTGTCGGAACAAAAATGAGCGCCATCAGCAGCGATGCGCTCAACGTCGCGATAATCGTAATCGGCATGTAGCGCATGAACTGTCCCGCGATTCCGGGCCAGAACAGCAGCGGGAAAAACGCGGCGAGCGTTGTCACGGTCGAGGCGATAATCGGCCACGCCATGCGATTCGACGCCAGCGCGTAGGCCTCTTTTCTGTGATAGCCCTCGGCCATTTTGCGATCGGCAAGCTCGGTGACGACGATCGCGCCGTCGACCAGCATGCCGACGGCCATGATCAGAGCAAACAGGACCACCATGTTGATCGTGACGCCGGCCAGTCCGAGCGCGAGAATTGCCATCAGGAACGAGCCGGGAATAGCGATGCCGACGAGCATGGCGCTGCGGAAGCCGAGGAAACCGATGATCACCAGAAAGACCAGCAAGACTGCGGAAAGTACGTTGTTCTGCAGGTCCGTGAGGCGTGCTCTCACTTCGTCCGATTTGTCCCGGGAAATCGTGACGCCGACCCCGCGTGGCCAGGTCTTTTCTCGCTCCGCAATAATTGTCTTGATCTGATCGACCGTGGCGATAATGTTGGCGCCGGCGCGTTTGGCCACCTCCAGTCCGATCGCGGTATGGCCATTGATCCGGGCGTAGCTCTCCGGATCCTTGAACGTGCGGCGGGCACTGGCGATATCGCGAAACCGTACGACCCGGGTGCCATCCACCTTGACCGGAAGATTGAGTACATCCTCGGGGTCTTCGAAAACGCCCGGCACCTTGACCGCGAAGCGGCCTTTGCCGGCGTCCAGAGAACCCGCCGCGACCAGTCGGTTGTTACGCGCTACCAGGTTGTAGAGATCCTCTTGTTTGAGTCCGTAGCTCTCCATCGCCAGAGGGTCCACTACGACCTCGAGGACCTCCTCGCGGTCGCCGCGCATATCGACCTCGAGTACTCCGGCGATGCTCTCGATATCATCTTTGAGGTCGCGGGCCAGGCGTATCAGCGTCCGTTCCTGGATCTCGCCCGAAATGTTTATGACGAGCATCGGATCCATTTTCGAAAACTTGACTTCGTTAACCCGCGGCTCTTCGGTGTCGTCGGGTAATTCCGCCTTGGCCAGGTCGACTTTCTCGCGCACATCCTGCAGGGCCTGTTCGGTATCGATGCCGGCATAGAACTCGACGGTTACCGATGCGCCGCCCTCGTAGGCCTCGCCGGACAGTTCCTTGATTCCTTCGAGGCTGCGCAATTCCTGCTCCATCGGCCGGACCAGAAGTCGTTCGGCATCCTCGGGGGAGATCCCCTCGTGATGCATGCGGACGTAGATAACCGGTATTTCGATATCCGGCTGAGCTTCCTTCGGGATGGAACCGTAGATAGACGCTCCGGCAATGAGAACCAGCGCGAGACTAAGCAGGATCGTCCGTGTTCTGCCGAGCGCCGCATCGATGAGTCTCATTCCCGTTTCTCCGATGCCACGGCAGTCGAGCCGGGTTCTTCCTCGATTGCGACAACGCGTTCACCGTCCGCAACGAAGCCGTGCCCGACGGTGACGAACGTCGTGACCTGGGGCAGACCGGCCAGCCAGATTCCATCCGCGGTGGATGCCGCTACATCGGCATTGACGAAAACGACCCGGTCGTCTCCATCCAGAATCTTGACGCCCACTTTGCCGTCGTCGTCCAGTGACAGCAGCGCGGGCGAGACGAGATGAGCATTGACCGTGCCGACCGGCAGACGCAGTTCGGCGGTGACCCCGGAGGGCAGGCGGCGTTCGCGGTTGTCGATGGCTACTTCGACCTTAAACGTTCGCGTCGAGGCGTCGGCGACCGGCGCGAGATATCGGATTTTGCCGCTGGCGGTTGCGCCGGTGACGAGTCTGATTTCGCCGGTCTCATTGCCGGCCAGACGGCCGCGCTCCATCTCGGAAACCGAACCACTGACAAGCAGTGTTTCGTTGTCGACGAATTCCGCGACCGGATCACCTACCTGAAGATAGTCGCCAATTTCGACCATCAGGTCCTGGACGTTGCCGTCGAACGGTGCCCGCACGACCATGCGCTCGAGATCGAGTTCGGCCCGCTTGACCTCGGCGCGTGCGCGTTCCAGCAGCGCCGCGCCTTCGGCAAGCTGGGTCTCGGAGACATAGCCTTCCTGCTTGAGTTTTTGCCGCGCGGCGTATTCGAGTTCGCGTTGTTTTAGTACTGCACGTGCTTCGCTGAGGCGTGCCTCGCGGTCCCTCTCGTCGAGTCTGAGGATAGCTTCGCCGCTGCGCGCGGATTCGCCGCGCGGGATCAGAATTTCGACAACGCGACCATCGGTCTGGGCGTCAAGCGCAACGGTCCGCGAGGGTTCGGTACGCCCATTGACCGTCACGTAGCGCACTACAGGCTCGGCTGCCACGCGACGCACCCGTACCTCGGCCAGACTCGAGTCGGCCACTTCGGTGGCAAGGGTCCCGTTGACATCCTCGCTGTTCTTGCCGATCTCACCGGATAGCATCCACAACGTGACCGCGACCGCGATAATCACGGCCAGAATCCACGGCTTGCGGGCGAAAATACTGGGGTTGCTCATGCTGGCATTCCTGTTGCTGATATCCGTATCGGCTTTACGTGGCCGCGCGGCGAGCTGTCTCCAGTAACGGCCCGGGTTGTTCGTGCCGGGCGCAGAGTTCGGCGCGATTGGTCTCTATATACTCCAGCGCGGCGCGCAGAATCGTTTCGCCGAACCCGCGCACGAATCGCGGTCCGGGACCCTGGTCGGCGGCGCTGTCGTGTTTCAGTTCATCGAGCAGCCGCAAGACATCCTGCATTTCACTCACCCTGTGGTTGATGATCCGGTCGAGCTGTGCCGGGCCGAGCAGTTCGGCGAAATACAAAACGGCGAGAAATTCGGAGCGGATCTTGTGGGTAGGCGTCGTCGACTCGAGGGTTTTGACGAGTTCGCGGCGGCCGCTGTCGGTAATCCGGTAGAGCTTTTTTGCCGGCTTCCCTTCCTCGAGCACCTCGCAACAGGACACGAGGTCAGTGTCAGCCAATTGGGCGAGCGCGGGGTAAATGGACCCGTACCCGGCCTGGAAGAAATGCCCGAAGGTACTCTCGAAGCGTTTCTTGAGGTCATAGCCGCTGGCGTCTCCCAGACTGAGGATGCCCAGGCAGACTGTTTTTACGTCGATGCTCATAGAGACCTATCAAAGTGATATATATCGATTCGATAGTGTATCGCTCCGATAGCCCAATGTGAACTGATTTTCTCTTTTTTTTCGGGTGGAACCGGATTTAGTCACGCAGCGGGTTGGACAGCATATTGCCGTCCTCGTCGAGGCCAGGATAGGGGCGGCCGCGGCTGCGGCAGCGTTTGGCGATTTCCGGGTGGGCCCACTCGAAAAGCAGACGCTCGAATTCGTCCTGTTGCAGATGGCACCGGTCATAGAGCCCGGCGTTGCGACGCTGGCGCTGCGCCTCATACAGGATCAACGCTGCCGCGACGGACACGTTCAGCGATGCCACCATGCCTTCCATCGGGATAGTGAGGTGGGCGTCGGCGAGCTGCGCGGCGTCATCGCTGACGCCGCGCAGTTCCGAACCCAGCAATATCGCGCAGGGCCGGGTGTAGTCCCAGGCGCGAAAATCAATCGCCCGGGAACTGAAATGGGCAGCCACGATGGCCATTCCCGATTGCTTCAGCTCGCGGCACCCCGCGATTACCGTGTCGTGCATGCGGACGGGCACCCACGAGTGGGTCCCGGCGGCACTCATGTGTTGGCGCAGAACCTCGCCGCCAGGCGATACGGCGTGCATCGTTTGCGCGCCAACCGCATCGCAACTCCGGCGCACGGCGGCGATGTTGTGGCTCTTGTGAACGTCTTCGGCGAGGACGGTCAGGTCGGGTTGACGCTGCTGCAAAACACGCTTGAGTTTGGCGAAACGTTCCGGTGTCATCGCATTCCGATAAGCTTGATACTTTAACCCGCAGGGGAGTTCTGACCGCATGATACAACGGCACCTCGAAGTGACCACCCAGGGTCGCGCAACCATCGACATAACAGAAAGGGTCGGGAATATCGTTGTCGAATCGGGTGTTGCCAGAGGCCTGGCTCATTTGTTTCTTCGGCATACGAGCGCGTCGCTGATATTGTGCGAGAATGCCGACCCGGCGGTACGGCGCGATCTCGAGACATTCATGTCGCGCTGCGTCCCCGACGGCGATCCGGATTTCGAGCATACGGCCGAGGGGCCTGACGATATGCCAGCCCACGTGCGTACGATTCTCACCCATAGTGCCTTCAGTGTTCCCATTGAGGCTGGCAGGCTCGGCCTGGGAACCTGGCAGGGCATCTATTTGTGGGAACATCGTAGTGCGCCCCACAGACGCCGAATCCTCGTGACGGTTCAGGGTGACGAAGGAACTTGAAGCCTGCGTAAATGCACCCATTTAGATGATTGACTACCGATAGGCCAGAACAATGCAATTCAGGGACTATTACAAGGTGATGGGCGTCGACGAGGCAGCATCGGCCGATGAGATCAAGAAAGCCTATCGGGTGCTTGCGCGCAAGTTTCATCCGGATGTCAGCAAGGAGAAGGACGCCGAGGAAAAATTCAAGGAGCTCGGCGAGGCCTATGAGGTGCTGAAGGACCCGGAGAAACGCGAGGAATACGATAACCTGCGCAAGTACGGGTATAACGACGGCAGCGATTTCCAGCCGCCTCCGGGATGGGGCGGCGGCACCTTTCGCGATACCGGATTCGGTGGGGCGGGCAGCGGCGATTTCAGCGATTTCTTCGAGGCGATGTTCGGCAGAGGAGGGCCTGGTTCCGCACGCGGTTATCGCGATATTCGCAGCTCGCGGCCGTGATCTTCATTACCGTCTTGGCGTGGATCTGGAGGAGGCGTATCGCCGGCAGTACTCGCAATATTCACCTGCGGGCAGCGGGCGGTGGCCAGCGCAGCCTGAACGTCAAGGTCCCGGCGGGCGTCACGGAGGGTCAGAATATCCGGCTACGCGGCCAGGGCGAGCCGGGGCTCGGCGGTGGTCCGGCCGGCGACCTGTATCTCGAAATCGAAATTAAACCTCATCGCCATTTTCGCCTTGACGGGAAAAACATCCATCTCGAGGTACCGGTGGCGCCGTGGGAGGCGGGTCTCGGCGCGGAAATCACCGTCCCGACACTCGGTGGCAGCGTCAAGCTCAAGGTTCCGGCCGGTGCGCGAAGCGGTCAGAAGTTGCGGCTGAAGGGCAAGGGTATTCCGGGACCCGGTGCGGGCGACCAAATCGTCGACATCAAAGTAGTCATGCCACCTGTGCGGGGTGAAAAGGACGAGGAACTGTTGCGGCGCATGGCCGAGCAGATGGACTTCGATCCGCGCGCGGAACTCAACGGGTAATGCCCAGATGAACGACAACCACACTTCATTCTTGACCGGGGAGTTTCTCGACGAGACCGCGCGCTACAGCCTGAGCGAGCTGCTCGAACTCTGCGACGTTGACGATGCGTGCCTGCTCGAATTCGTGCAATACGGCATCGTGGAACCGGCGGGCGCGGCGCCGGACAACTGGCGTTTTTCGTCGCTTCACGCGTGGCGCGTCCATCGCGCGGTTCGCCTGCAGTCCGACCTCGGATTGAATGTGGCCGGTGCCGCGCTGTGCCTTGATCTTCTGGATGAGATTGCGCGTCTGCGGATCCAGCTTCGATCAAGGCGCTGAACGGTTTTGACTAGCTGGTCCTGCCGCTCCCGGTCTGACGCAATTCGATCGCTTTTTTGACGAAGGCCTTATGGCGGCCGATAGCGATGTCAGCCAGGACTGCGTCCTGGATGACGCGGTCCTGCGACAACAAATAGGTAGCCCGGCGAACGCCGAAGCCGAGCGGGCCGTTGACGTCGTACATATTAATGACTGTTTTTTCGGCATCCGAAAGCAACACGAAGGGAAGGCTGTATTTGTCGCGAAAGCGCGAATGGCTTTGCGGGCTCTGCGGGCTTATGCCTACCACCTGCAATCCCACGCTGGTTATATCGCGTTGCAGATCGCGCAGTTCGCAGGCTTCTTTCGTGCATCCGGGTGTGAAATCGGCGGGATAGAAATACAATATCAACGGACCACGGTGCAGAAAATCGGTCAGGTCGCGGTCCACGCCGGTGTGATCCGGAAGCGTGAACTCCGGCGCCCGCTGTCCCGCCTTCAACATCCCGTACCTCCTTGGTCAGAATTCCCTTTCCATCAGGTCATAGCGCGTCAGCATCATACCGAGTTTTGTATAGACACCGCGCGCATGAATATTGTCGCGTTCGACGTAAAGGCGGAGGCCGCAACAGCCGCTCTCCTGCGCGGCCGAGCCGTTCAACATGACGGTAGAGCATCGAAAATACCTTTTTGCCGCGCTGTTCGGGACGCACGTATACGCTCTGAATCCACCAAAAGTTGCCGTTGCGCCAGTCGCTCCACTCCCATGTGATCATCATCTGGCCGACAGTCCCTTGCTCGCCCGAGGCCAGGTGATAGGCGCCCTTGGCAGGATCACCCAGTACTGCAAGCACGCCGTGGCGGATGATTCCCGGGTTGAGGGATTTGCCTTCGGTCTCCATCGCCATCCTCTGGTTAAAGTCGATGATCGTGTCGAGATCCGCCAGTTCGGCGGGTCGGATGCTGAATGACATCGGGATTGCCTCAGTGTGAGTTGACTGGTTCGCTTCCGGACCGGGCGCAATCCGAGATGGGTGACTCGCGCCGATACCGAGTATAGAATACGCGACCTCGTGGGGCCGTAGCTCAGTTGGGAGAGCGCGACAATCGCACTGTCGAGGTCAGGGGTTCGATTCCCCTCGGCTCCACCATCAGACCAGCCAGTGACATCCGAGAATCTCTCTAAGCCGCCACGAATGCAGGCTTTTTCTTGCATTGATGTCTGCTCCGAGCATGATGATCCCATGACATCCGGAAACTCTGGAGGCAACAGTGGTATTGCCGGGAGCAGTTGCCCCCATGGCCCTGACAGATGCCAAAATCGGGAACGCAAAGCGGCAGACGAAACCGTAAAACTCGTCAACGAGAGAGGCGTGGTTCTGGAGGAATCGCCAACCGGGGGACCGGTGGCGGCGGCTCAGGTATCGCTTTGAGGGCAAGGAAAAGCGCTTGTCGCTCGTTGTAAATCCTGAAGCAGGCCTCAAGAATGCGCGACACCGGCGTGACAGTGCCCGACAGCGGCTCGGCGATGGGTTAGACCCTGGCGCGAACCGAAAGGCCCACCGGAACGCCCGGGCATCGGATTCCTTCAACAACACCGAAATCGTTGCCCGCGAGTGGTTTGCAAAGTACTCAATCAGCTGGGCTGAAACCCAATCGAGCCGAATACTCAGACGTTTGGTGCATGATGTGTTTCCATAGCGGAGACAAACCAATCGCCGAACTGTCAGTGTCCCGATACTCGAAGTCGTGTGTCGAATCGAGCATCGGGTCGTGGTCTCCGTCAGCGACGGACAGACGCCCCTTGTCGCTGCTTCCCGTGTAGGTGGCGAATTTCTGCGGCCGCTTGTTGAGGGGCTCCCTGCCTGAGCCGGATCGCGCGTTGCATGGACCAGTGCCGGACCGGATCGGCATGGGGTCAGGTCGTCAGAAAACTATAACGACAGTTCTCCGACGAGAACGCTCCGTGGCAGTACCGAGATGGCCATGTGCTCAGCCACACTGTAAATGCGCCGCAGCTTGTCCAGCATCTCAATCTGCACCCGGTGCTTGAGCAGGCGGTTCGGGTCATCCTGGGCGAGCCGCGCGGACTGCTGACGGTGCAACTGGGAACTGAGCTCCAGCATTGCGTTGCGATTCCCGACAACGGTCTGCGCCGCCCGCTCGTCACCCTCCACCAATGCCCGCAGCGCGGCATGCGCTGACTCCTGTATCGTCTGAAACAGACGTTCCAGCAGCTCAATGGTCGCTGGCGAAGGCGTGATGTCCGCTTCCTTGAGCGTCCGGGCCAGCGGCACCAGTTCGCGGCTGATTGCGGCACTCATGCTCTCGATGTCGCCGGTGGCGGCAACCAGCCTTGCATGCTCTTCAGCTGCGGCATCGCTCAACTCGCTACGACCGACGTGCTGCAGATAGGCGAGCACCGCTTCGCGCAGCACCACGATCTGATCATGCCGCTGCGAGAGCTCGCTGAGATCTCTGGCGGCGAAGGCCGGCTTTAGCTTCGCCAGCATCGCTTCCGTCAACTCCCCCATGTACCCGAGCTCCATCCGCACCCGCTCCAAGGCTATCGATGGCACCCGAATCAATTCCTCGTCGAGATACCTGGGGCGGATGATTGCCCGCTCCTCAACCGGCCGGTCCGGGATGATCCTGGTGGCCAACTTTGCAAACAACGCGGCGAACGGCAGGAACATCACGGTGTTGGCAGTGGCCCAGATGGTTGCCGCGTTTGCGATCTGGCGCGGCACCTCCTCGGCGAGCCGCTCCACGCCCTCCAGATGCGCGGCCACCGGCGAAACCATCGCGGCGACCGCCGCGATCTGCGGGATGAATGGCAGCCAAATCAGGGCACCCAGCACATTGAACAGGACGTGCACGGCGGCCGCGCGCTTTGCATCCCGTGGCTTGCCGATCGCGGCGAGAACCGCCGTGATCCCGGTCCCGATCTTGGCCCCGAACAGGATCGCAATGCCCGCCGGCAGGGTAAGCAGCCCCTGGGTCGCCATGACCACCGCGAGACCGATGGTTGCCGAGGACGATTGCACCAGCGCCGTAAACACCGCACCGGCCAGCATTCCAAGAAACGGATTCTGCAAGGATTGCAGGAACTCGGCAAAGCCCGCATGCGTGCGCAACGGCGACATGGCTGAGCCCATCGCCGCCATGCCATAGAAGATCAAACCCAGCCCCATGAACATGGCGCCATAGTGGCGTGCGACGCCCTGCTTCCACACGAAGGTCATGAAAAACCCGATGGCGATCAGCGGAAAGGCAAGGGCGGTCGTGTTGAACGCCACGATCTGCGCCGTCATTGTGGTGCCTACATTGGCGCCGAAAATCACCCCCACCGACTGCACCAGGGTCATGAGCCCGGCACTTACGAACCCCACCACCAGCACCGTGGTTACCGAAGAAGACTGGATCACCGCAGTGACGATGGCTCCGGTGACGGCACCCATTGCAGGGTTGCCTGTTAGCTTGGCCAACAGCGTGTTCATCTGGTTTCCGGCCGCAGCCTTCAATCCGTCGGTCATCTTCTCCATGCCGTACAGGAAAAGCGCGAGCCCGCCGAGCAGCTCGATGGTCATTGTCAAGGGGACCAGTTCAGTCATGGGCAGCCTCTTTCAGTTCGATGAGAAATGTGACGATCCGTTTAGCTTCCCGCACCAAAGGCCTTTCCACCGTGCACCCGCTTTGCTCGGCGATCTGCAGCTGGCAGTATTTGCCGTAAGCAACCGGACCAGCTCATGCACGAATGGCGGGCCGATCCCGAAGCAACGGAACGCGATCCGGTGCCGTGCATCGGGTCGACGAGCTGGAAGGCTACCCTCACGGCCAGCAGGATACCGGAGAAAGTCACGCCGGACACGGTCAGGCACGGCGTCATCCCGAACCCGACGCAACCGGTCCTGGCGGTCAGTTCCGGCATTGTTGCATCGCTGCGGCCCGTTCTCGCCGATTTGACGGAGAGATGCTCCGCAATTGCCCCGCGAGGCGGCGCGGGTGGACTGGAATCAGGTCGCCTATCTGGCCCGTTTGGCGGCCGGCGAGGCGGCGCAAGCGCGCGAGCGCAGCGTGCAACAACGTATCCATCAGGCGCGCTTCCCGGTGCTCAAGACCCCGGAGCAGCTCCAGTGGAGTTGACCGAAGACGATCAATCGCCTGCAATTCGTTGCCGCCAGGCACTGAAGTGATCTGCCCAGGCAAGACCCGTCTGGCCGCCGCGCGCCGCTATGCCGCCTGCCACAAGGGTGATAGCGTGCGCTTCGCCGCCGCCACCGCCGTCGGGGTGATCAATGCCTTGGTCGCTGCGCAACGCTGCGGTCGCCTGCGGACGCGTCAAATCATGTGGCGCTCGTCAACGCCGCTGAAAAGACCCTGATCAGGGCCGACAGAAGCCGATTACATGGCGGCTTATCAATTCAGCAGAGGAGTCCGAGGCCCGATGCGCATCTGCCCGGAACAATACGGTGAGGCGTTGCCCAGGGACGTCGATCCCGGGCACCCTTTGAGCAACCAAGGCCGGACCGAAGTCGTCAGCCGCAGGGGGTGTCCAGAAGCGGGTGAGCAGTGCCCGGTTTGAAACTGTGGCGAGTTCGAACGACACTTGCACCCCAGGCCCCGGTAGCTCAGCAGGATAGAGCGTCCGCCTCCTAAGCGGAAGGTCACAGGTTCGACTCCTGTCCGGGGCGCCAATAAACATGGCGCCGGGCGCGTGCGGGCGAGGCGAAAAACAGGTGTAATGCCCGTGCCTGCGACGGGCGGCCGTATCGGTAGGGGTTGAGAAGAGGGCGATGAGAGGAAAAATCAGCAAAATGGCATTGCTGGTGACCCTGACCGTGGCAGTTCTGAACGGCCCGGTTGCACTCGCCGACGCCAATGACGGTGAGTTGTTTGGTTACCGCCTCGGTGACCGCTACATTGTCGGACCCGACACATCGGCTTTCATGATCGGCCTTGCCGGTCACGACGCGATGCGGGTCGTCGCAGACCAGGCCGTCATGCCCGACGACTTCTCCGAGGTGCAGATTCTGTGCACGGTCGGCACGTGTCAGATCGGCGCGATCTCGGGCATCATCAAACCGGCCTCGCAACAGGAAGCGATCGAGACCGCCGACAGGTACCTGCGGCTGCTGCGCAAGTTGTACAGCGACTGGCCGGCCAGCAACGACCCGAACGGCCAAATCGTCACGCTGAGAAAGAGTCCCTACGTGATCCAGATCATGCGTTTTCAGATGCCGCTGGAGGTCCGGGTCAATCTCAAGTTCGATCGTGATGCCGCGGAGAACGCGGCGTGGACAACCGTGCTCGAACGCGAGTCCGAGCGCTACCAGGTAGAAGCGCGCAGGCGCCTGGTCGAGGATGCGGCCAGCAAGGGCCTGAAATAGTAAAACGCCGAAGCCTGGCCTCAGGCCATCCCGTCCAGAACGTCTTCAATGCGTCCGAATACGTCTTCGATTACCGCGCGATTCGGCAGCGTGGTGACCCGGAAATGGTTGGAACGCGGAAAATTGAAGCTGGACCCCGGTGCAACCAGCACATGTTTCTTCTCTAGCAGCTCGAGAGCGAATTTACGGTCATCGAAACCGGGAAGCCTTGCGGCATCCACGCCCGGAAAAGCGTACATCGCGCCGTCGGGGGCAACCAGGTCGAGATAGCGGCTCGCCGCGCAGGCGTCGATGACAGCCTGGCGGGACTGGTGCAGACGGCCATTCTCGCGGATCAGTTCCTTGATGCTCTGGTAGCCGCCGAGCGCGGTCTGGACCGCCCACTGCCCGGGTACATTGCTGCACAATCGTAGCGAGGCGAGCAACTCGACGGCGTGGATGTAGTCGGCTGCGCGCTCCTTGTCGCCGCTGAACGAAACCCAGCCGACGCGGTAGCCGCAGGCCCGATAAACCTTCGACAGCCCGCCAAATGTGGCGCACAACGTGTCTTTGACGATCGTCGCCATCGGGATATGCCTGGCCTCGCCATAGACCATCGAGTCGTAGATTTCGTCGCTGAAAACAACCAGCTGGTGAGCTTCGGCAATTGCGGCGATGGCACGCAACAACTCCTCCGAGTAAACGGCGCCCGTCGGGTTGTTCGGATTAATGAGCACGATGGCCCGGGTGCGCGGACCGATCAGGCTTGCGATCTCCTCCGGGTCCGGCTGAAAACCATGTTCGGGCTTGCAGTGGTAGTAGCGCGCCTTGCCACGATTCAGCGCCACCGATGCCGACCACAACGGGTAGTCGGGACTCGGTACCAGCACTTCCTCGTCGGTATTCAAAAGCGCGCGCAAGGTGAGATCGATGAGTTCGCTGACGCCATTTCCGATGAACACTTCCTCGGCGGTGACATCCATCACCCCACGGTTCTGCTGCTGCATGACGATGGCTTCGCGCGCCGGGAAAATCCCCTTCTGGTGGCAGTAGGGCTCGCTGTCGCCGAGATTCTCGATCATCGCCAGACGCATCGTCTCCGGTGTGCGGAAACCGAACAGGCCGGGGTTGCCGATGTTCAGAGACACGATTTCGTAGCCGAGTTTTTCGAGGTCATGGGCACGGTTCGCCAGCGTGCCACGTATCTCGTAGCTGACATTTCGCAGCGTGCTGTTGGGCCGGACTGGCGGATGCTGAGTCATTGGGGCGGTCCAGTTTTGACGTTGGTTACGACGGAGAGAATAATGGAGTCGCGGGGGTAATGGCGATAGGTCTGAACCGAAGCCGCCGCGACTGCGCTGTTAAAGTATTTCATCGAGGTACAGCGGCAGCATGGCGCGCCACGCAGGCCAGTCATGATCGTACTCGTTGCCCCAGGCAACAACCCGGTTGGGTACGTGTTTGCTGCCCAGCACGCCCGCCATGCGCCAGGTCTCCTGCGGATCCTCCCAGCGTCCCCCGACATAGGTCAGCAGTGCATAGCGCTGGCGCAGTCGCCGCAGTTGTTCGCCATCGCCCAGACCCGGCAGGTAATGCAGCGGCGAACTGTAGAAAAGATCCATCGTAAAGCCGTCGGGGCAGAATCGGCTGTAGTCGTAGGTCCCGCTCATGCCGATGACGGCGGCAAATACGTCAGGGTGGCGGCACAGGCTTGCGATGGCATTGAACGCGCCGAGGGAAGCACCCGCGCCGACTATCTCGACTGTATCGCTGCGGCAATCCCTGCGAATGTGCGGCACGACCTCGCGGTAAATGCACTCGTCGAAGCGGTTCTGCAGCAGGCAGCGATACTCCGTGCTGTGCCCGCTTTCGACCCAGGCGCGACCGGCCACACTGTCGAGGGAGTAGAGCTTTATTCGCCCGGCGTCGATCAGCGGCCATAGCGCCGCGACCATCCCCATGCGTTCAACTTCATCGGCATCGCCGCCCGCGGTCGGAAACAGCAGTACTGGGGTGCCCCAATGGCCCCAGCGGCTGACGCGCAGGTCGCGCTCAAGACGCTCGGAATACCACACGATCGAGTCTTTCATCGCCTAGCTCACGAGAAAATTGCCGCTATTGTCATGCTGGCCTTCCGCCTCGCGCCATTCCTGGATGCGGTTCCAGAACAATTCGACGAAAGTGTCGACCTCATGTTCGGGATAAAGCGATACGATTTTTTGCCGGATGGCATCGCGCGCCACTTCACTGCCAAAAAACTCCCAGGCGACCGCGTCGAGATCACGGAGGAAAGTCGCGCAGAATTCGGCGAAGCGTTCACTGTCGAAACCGGTCCGGGCGAGCGCCGCAAACTGCGCGAGCTTGTCACGCGCACGCAGATCGGAGTCGGCAATGTCATAAAACGGCTGCCAGTGCAGATTGCGCCGCATCGGCCGGTCGGTCGCGGCGCAGAAAAGTGCCCAGCGCAGCTTGGCTTTGATCAGCCACGGGAAATGGTAGTGCAACGAACTCACCTGACTGTCGGGGCAGGCGTTGGCGAAGTCGATCGGATACCAGGTGCCGTTGCGTTTCAGCGACTCGCACGAATTGAAATCCCAGCCGAAAAAGCTGTTGATCGTCAATGTAGTGTCGGCGATCTCCGCGATATCGGCATCATCCAGGAAGCCCCGGTCCATGCCATAGCGATCGTGGAGAGGTTCGTCGGGCTGGTATTTCACGAGCCGCACCTGTGGGCCAACGCCAACTGCGCGAACAAAGTGTTCGAAGGGCCAGACCCCTTTTTGCAGGATCATCACCTGTTTTCCGCTCGCCTCGTAGGCTTCGCGCAGATCGTGTTCGTTGTCTATTTTGCTGACCCCGGCCCAGGCGCCACCGTTGTAGGGTTTCATGAACAGCGGGTAGCCGATCTTCTCGCCGACCGCCCTGAGATCGAACAGTTTTGCATATCGCTGCAGTGTCGGTTCGAGATCGTCAACCGGTTCGTATTCTTTTGGCGGCAGCAGCCAGGTGTCGGGGATCGGCAACCCCAGTCGCATCATTGCGCTGTAGGAAGTCTGTTTCTCCATCGACTGCAGTGACCACGGATTGTTGAAGACGTACAGGCTATCCAGCAGTATCGATTTTTTCAGCCACTCCCGGCTCGGGTAGTACCAGTGACTGAGACGGTCAATGACGACGTTATAGCGGCACGGCTGTCGCAGGTTGAACGGTTCGATCGTGACGCGCTCGCAGGAAATGCTGACCCGTCTGCCATCAATGCGGATGTCCGGCCGCAGCCGTTGCAGGATCGACTCGAAGCAAATCGGCCAGCAAACGTCGGCTCCCAGGGACAATCCGATCCGGCGTGTTTCCTCGCTCATGGGTATTCTGCCCTCGGGGCTCAGTGTTTTACTCGTAAACCATCCACAGTGGGCCGGGAAACAGCCAGCTCAATCCCGCGCGCAAACGGTCTCGCCAGTTCTCCCAGTTATGGCCGTCGCGAGCCTCTTCAAACCGCACTTCCGGGCCCGCCGATTGCAACAATGGCACCAGCGAGCGATTTTCGTAAATCAGAGATTCGTAAATCCCGCAGCTTACAAACATCTTGCTGGCGGGGCAGCCGGGCCGTTGCCGCAGCCGGTTGACGAAGTCTACCACCGGATCAAACAGTGGGCCGCGATTGTGCGTTCCGATATCGGTAAATGCGAAAGAGCCTGATTGCAGCAGCAGCCGATTGAAGAAGCCGGGGTAACGCCATGCGGTATGCAGTGCCGCAACCGCGCCAAAACTCGCTCCCAGCAGGCCGCGGCTGGCGGGTTCCTCACGCAACGGGAAAGTGCGGCAAAGAGCTGGATAGAGTTCCTCGACGATATGGCGTGCATGTTGCTCGTTCGCGGCGTATTCGACGAGGCGCTCGCCGGGGTCGGACAGGGCGACGATCAGTGGCGGAATTTCCAGCAGGTGGATCAGGTTGTCGAGAACCTGCTGCAACCCGGAGAATCGCAGGTAATCGCTGCCATCGTGTGCAATGAGCAGCGCGTATCTGCGTTGGCGGCGGAACCGCGCGGGAATATAGACTTTGACGTCTTTGCTTGCGCCGAGCGCTGCGCTGTCAAGCGATAGCTGTTCGATGGTGCCGCGGCGCGCATGGGGGCTCTCGAGCGTCCACTGCGGTCGCGCGTAGCCGGAGGCGCAGCACACCGAGTTGGCGCCAAACGGATCCTCCGCGACGCTCTCGTTGAGCGGGTCGACGATCCAGTGGCTGGTGGCGCCGATGACGACTTCAAACTTGTACTCGATTCTCGAGCCGCGCGGCAGATCGAGTCGGAGAAACCACAAATCGTGCGTGCCGAGCGCCTCCAGTGACTCTGCGGTCGGCAAACCGTAGATCCAGTGCCGGAGTCTGACGGCATCTGCGGCACCGCGATAGACGAACGTAACCCCGTCATTGTCGACCAACGGAAATTCGCTGGCTGCAATGAGTGCGTCGAGCTCGTCGGCGGACATTGCCCTTGCCTGCAACAGGAACGGGTGCAGCGCGCTCATGTCAGGGGCGCTCCAGCGAGATTTCCGCGGGTAGTCAGTTGCGCGGTACCCTGCGCCATTACCGCCGCACCCTCGGACAGGCGGATCAGCGAGCCCGCATCCAGGGTCACCGGCTGCAACGGATGAAAGCGGCGGGCCATCAACGCCACTCTGCGCGGATCATGCAAGCGCAATCGTTCGCGCGCGTGCGGCAGCGGCAGCAACCGTGACAATAGGGCGAGTCCCAAATCCAGGACCTCCGCGTGCCCGGCTCCCTGTGGCGGGCTGTCGTGAAAAAGTACGACACGCTCGGCCAGCGCCATCGCGCCCGCCGACCAGGCGATCAGCGGCTTTGAGCGCAATTCCGCTACCAGGCCGAACAGGCGCAATCGGCTCAGTAGCACCGCAACGTGACCACCGGCTACCAGCACCGCCGCCGCTGTGCCCAGACGTCGCACAACGGCATCGCGCTGCTCTGCCATGGCCGGCCGCATAGCGGGCCGCCAGCGCGCAGTAAACGCGGCGTGGATTGCACCGATCTGGCGCAAATGATGGCGATCGAGCGCACGGATCGCATTCAGAGCGGCCCGCTGTTCCGCCAGCAGCGCTGCGCTGGCTCCGGTCTCGGCAGCCAGTTCCAGATACGCTTCCATTGAATGATGGAGACGGCGGCGGTACCAGCGCTGGCGTTGCCGTAACCGCGCCTGCCGCTCCCGGTGCGCGCCGGCCAGTTCCTGATCGAGCGCCAGGGCATGATCCATCCGCCGGTAAAGTTGCAGGTCCTCCACTTCGCACTCGAGGTGCTCCTGCAGATCATCGACTTCGCCTTCGCGCTGCTGCCAGCCGGCGGTAATCGTGCAGATCGCGCCCTGGGTGTCAATCTGGCGCATGGCATCCGTCAGATTCGGGCGTTCGCGTTGTGGGCCGAGAACAAAGATATCCGTCATGGCCGGATTTTGGCAGAAGCTGCATGCACAGGGTGAGCGCGACTGCGCTGTTGGGGCCGGAAATGTTCGCTCGAGACTTTCCATATTGTCGTCGGGTTCCTTTACAGAAAGTCGCCCCCGCCGACAGTGGGGGTTCTCAATGCATTGAAAAGAATAGGTATTCCTGATCGGCCCGAATCTTGCACCGTCCAGGCAAAAGCTGCGTTGTGGCAGCGTATGAGTTCCAGCAGCAGGGGAGTATCAATGGATCGATCGGCCCGAAACGCAAGCGCAAATCCGACTTCTTCCGTAGCGATCGCCTGCCAGCGAACCGGGGAGGATCGGCGCAAGCGCGTGATCTGGAGCATGATCTACGGCAGCGTGCAGCGCCGCCGGCGCAGCGCCAGGCGTTCCGAGGACAGCGCGACTTTCATTGCCGACTGGCATTCGCCGTCGCTGCTGTACGTCGTCGTTGCGATTCTGTTGCTTAGCGCCACGGACGCGATACTTACGCTGCAACTGCTGCAGATCGGCGCCCAGGAAGCCAATATTTTCATGGTCGGTCTGATTCACGGCGATCTGCAGACTTTCGCGGCGACCAAGATGGCGCTGACCGGTCTCGGCGTGATCTATCTGGTTATCCGCAACGAGGCGCTTTTGTTCGGCCGCCTGCAGGTCCGCTATGTGCTCCATTTCGTGCTTTTTTGTTATATCGTCCTGATCGGCTACGAGCTGACCCTGCTGGCATCGCTGAAACGAATGATGTGAGTATTTGTCCAGCTTGTGACTGGATAAATACTCAGTAATGGAGCCTGACATCGAACCGCTAATCGGCGGGGCAGGCATTGAATCGGTGCAAAACCTTCATTTTTGCGGTTTTTCTGAGGCTTGCGCGTGATCTGGGCGCAGGGGTTGGGCTAGAATACGGCGCCTTGTCCCAACCGTTTCTCCACACTCGGAAAATTGTCGCCGCATGAGCCATTCGCTGAAGGACCGATTTGCGTCGAGCTATCTCTCGGGCGGCAACGCTGCGTATGTCGAGCAACAATACGAGTTGTTCCTGCGCGACCCGCAACTCGTTTCTGCCGACTGGCGTGAGTACTTTGCCGGTCTCGCCCCGGATCGATCGGGAGAGATCGCGCGCGGCCCGATTGAGGAGGCATTTGCGGCGCGAGCCCGCAGCATACGACCCGGTCGCACAGTCACATCGGGTGCCGCCGATGAAAAACAGGCAGCCGTAGCACGGCTGATCCAGGTATATCGCCAGCGCGGTCACCAGATCGCGGATCTCGATCCACTCGGTTTGTGGGAACGCCCGGTTCCGTCCGTTCTCAAGTTGGACTATTTCGGGCTCTCAGAGGCTGATATGGATTCCAGTTTCGCCACCGGCGGCTTCGCAGGATCGTCGCGGTTGCGGCTGCGCGAACTTCTGCAGTTGCTGCAACAGACCTATACCGGAAAGATCGGCGCCGATTTTGCGCATGTATCACGTGCCCGGGAACGACATTGGTTGCAGGAGAGATTCGAGGACCTCGATCGCCTGTATCCGCTGGCCGCGACCGACAAACTGGAGTTGTTGCGGAGTCTTACTGCGGCGGAGGGGATCGAGCGTTACCTGCATACCCGTTATGTCGGGCAGAAACGATTTTCGCTGGAAGGCGGCGATGCCTTGATTCCCTTGCTCGAAGATCTTATTCAGCGCGGCGGTGGCGCCGGTCTCGAAGAAGTCGTGATTGGAATGGCCCACCGCGGTCGCATCAACGTGCTGGTCAATGTGGTTGGCAAAGCGCCGGCCGAATTATTTTCCGAATTCGAAGGCAATTATGACCCGGAGTTGCTGACCCGTTCGGGGGATGTGAAATATCACCTTGGATTCTCTACCGATATCAAGACCGGGGGTGGCAACGTGCATGTCGCGCTCGCGTTCAATCCGTCGCATCTCGAGATCGTCAACCCGGTAGTCGAGGGATCGGTGCGCGCCCGCCAGGAGCGCCGCAGTGATGCGCAGGGTGCAAGCGTATTGCCGGTGCTCGTGCATGGCGATGCGGCGTTCGCTGGTCAGGGCGTCGTAATGGAGACGCTGCAATTGTCGCTGGCGCGCGGATTCAGTACCGGAGGAACCGTCCACATCATCTGTAACAACCAGATAGGGTTTACGACCAGCGATCCGCGCGACGCCCGCTCGACACCGTACAGCAGCGATGTCGCCAAGATGATCGAGGCGCCGGTGCTGCATGTCAACGCGGATGACCCCGAGGCGGTCATCAAGGCCACGCGGCTGGCGCTGGACTACCGCTCCGAGTATCGCAAAGACGTCGTGATCGACCTGGTCTGCTACCGCCGCCATGGTCACAACGAGGCTGACGAACCCGCCGCAACCCAGCCGAAAATGTACAAGGCGATTCGCCAGCACAAGACGGTCAGGCAAATCTATGCGGAAAAACTGGTTGGCGACGGCTTGCTTGACGCGGCGCGCGCTGACGGCCTCGTTGAGGAATATCGCAGCCATGTAGATTCAGGCGAGCGCGTATCGCCGGTATCGCTTGGCCTGATTGGTAACCAATTCACCGTCGACTGGAGCCGCTATCTCGACGGCCAGCTTGATCAGGACGTCGCGACTGCGCTCGACGCCGCAACGGTTGCGGAACTCGCGGCCGCATTGACCGCATTGCCGGATGATCTGAAACTGCATCCGCGGGTGGACCGTATCATCAGCGATCGCCGCAAGATGGCAAGCGGCGATCTTTCGATCGACTGGGGCTTTGCGGAATCGCTGGCATATGCGAGTCTGCTGCGTGACGGCTATGCGATAAGACTGACCGGGCAGGACAGCGGTCGCGGGACATTTTTCCATCGCCATGCAGTGCTCCATGACCAGGCCAGCAATAGCCACCACGTCCCGTTGCAGCATGTCGCTGGCGAAGCGAATCGTTTTCGCGTTACCGATTCCTTGCTGTCCGAGGAAGCCGTCCTCGGTTTCGAGTACGGCTACAGCACGACTGATCCGGAAACACTGGTCATATGGGAAGGCCAGTTTGGCGACTTCGTCAACGGTGCTCAGGTGGTGATCGATCAGTTCATCAGTTCGGGCGAAGCGAAGTGGGGGCGCTTGTGCGGCCTGACCCTGCTGCTGCCGCACGGCTACGAAGGCCAGGGTCCGGAGCATTCATCTGCCAGGCTCGAGCGCTTTTTGCAGTTGTGCGCGGAGCACAACATGCAGGTTTGCGTTCCGTCCAACCCAGCCCAGATGTTTCACATGCTGCGCCGGCAGATGTTGCGCGACGCGCGCAAGCCGCTGATCGTCATGACACCAAAGAGCCTGTTGCGTCACCGCTTGTCGGTTTCGGCGCTGGCGGAGCTGTCTGAGGGGCAGTTCCAGACCGTGATTCCGGAAAGCGAGACCCTCGATGCGGGCAAAGTTCGCCGGGTCGTTTTTTGCAGCGGCAAGGTCTTCTACGATCTGCTCGAGTCGCGTTCGACGCATTCGATCGACGATGTGGCGATAGTCCGTGTCGAGCAGCTCTACCCGTTTCCCAGCGACGAGTACGCTGCGGAGATCGGCCGCTACGCTAATGCCACGGAGATCGTCTGGTGCCAGGAAGAGCCGGAAAACCAGGGCGCCTGGTACCAGATCAGGCACCGGTTGCATGAGGCTTTACAGCCCGGCCACGAGCTCCTGTATGCGGGGCGAGCCGGGGCGGCGGCGCCGGCATCCGGAATCTACCGCATGCATGTTCAACAACAACAGGCGCTGGTCAAGGAGGCGCTCGGTATCGCCGCGGACGTCACGGCCGGCGGAGACACCGATGCCAGTAACAGCGTCAGTCTTAGGAAGAAAGCATGACCATAGAAGTCAAAGTACCGCAACTGCCGGAATCGGTGGCCGACGCCACTCTCGTTGCCTGGCATAAAGCCGCCGGTGATCCAGTCAAGCGTGACGAGAATCTCGTCGATCTCGAGACCGACAAGGTCGTCCTCGAGGTGCCGGCCCCGGCCAACGGCGTACTGAAGGAAATCCGCATTGCTGATGGCACCACGGTAACGAGTGGTGAAATCCTCGCGATTCTCGAAGAGGGCGATGCCGCGGCGGCGGCGCCGCCCGCGCAAGCCGGCGAGCAGGAGCCTGCCGAGGAGAAGGCCGAGCAGAGCGAACCGGTTGCGGAAAGCGCCGGCAGGGCGGCCGCGAAACTCAGCCCGTCGGTTCGACGCCTGGTCGAAGAGCATGATCTCGATGCAGAGGCGATTCCCGGTTCCGCGCGCGACGGCCGTCTGACCAAGGCCGATGTGAACAAGTACATTGCCGAGCGTGGCAGCGTGGCGCAGAGCATTGCCCTGCCCGAGACCGGGCGCGGAGAAAAACGGGTACCGATGACCCGCCTGCGCGCGCGCATTGCGGAGCGCCTGGTCGAAGTGCAGCAGTCGGCGGCAATGTTGACCACGTTCAACGAGGTCGATCTCAGCGAAGTAATGGCGTTGCGCAAACGCTACCGCGATCAGTTCGAAAAGAACTATGGTGTGCGCCTCGGTTTCATGTCGTTTTTCGTAAAAGCCGCGGTCCAGGCGCTGCGCCGGTTCCCTGCCGTGAACGCGTACGTAGACGGCAACGAGATCGTGTACCACGATTTCTTCGATATCGGCATCGCGGTCTCGACCGAGCGTGGCCTGGTCGTGCCGGTATTGCGCGATGCTGACTCACTCGGTTTTGCCGAGATCGAGCAGGGTATCGGTGATTTTGCCGGACGCGCCCGCGACGGCGCACTGACGATCGAGGAGATGACCGGCGGTACCTTTACGATTACCAACGGCGGGGTTTTTGGCTCATTGCTCTCGACGCCAATTATCAATCCGCCGCAGAGCGCGATTCTTGGCATGCACAAGATCCAGGAGCGGCCGATGGTGGTCGACGGCGAGATCCTGGTCCGGCCGATGATGTACCTGGCGTTGACCTATGATCACCGCATCATCGACGGACGCGAGTCCGTGCAGTTCCTGGTGACGATCAAAGAGGCGTTGGAAGACCCGGCGCGTCTGTTACTCCAGATCTGATTCAATTCGCAATTCCGGCCGTGCCGTTGGCCGATCCTGGCGGCGAGCAACCTATTGCAGTCTTTGCGAGGAAGGATTTTCATGAGCGAAAAATTCGATGTAATCGTCATTGGCGCCGGTCCGGCTGGCTATGTCGCCGCGATCCGCGCGGCCCAGAACGGCCTTAAGGCTGCATGTATCGACGAGTGGAAGAACTATGACGGAAGTCTCTCCTATGGTGGCACCTGCCTCAACGCGGGCTGCATACCGTCGAAGGCGATGCTCGAATCTTCCGAGCTCGTCCATCGTGCTCACGATGAGTTCGCGAAGCACGGAATTAAAGTGGACGGAGTGGAAGTCGATATTGCGACGATGCAAAAACGCAAGGCCGGCATCGTCAAGCAACTGACCGGTGGCATCGAGGCGTTATTCAAAGCCAACAAGGTGACCGCGTTGCAGGGTCATGGCAAGTTGCTTGCGCCGGGCAAAGTCGAATTCACGCCACACGATGGCACGCCGCAAGTCTTCGAAGCGGACCATGTCGTGCTGGCGGCAGGTTCGGTTCCGGTTGAACTTGGCGTTGCGCCATTCGATGGCGATCGTATTGTCGATTCGTGGGGGGCGCTCGAATTCGCCGAGGTTCCGGCTCGACTCGGCGTGATCGGTGCGGGTGTCATCGGCCTCGAACTCGGCAGCGTCTGGAAACGTCTCGGCGCCGATGTCGTGGTGATCGAGGCAATGGCGGATTTTCTGTTCATGGCCGACAAGCAGATCGCGAAAGAAGCGCTGCGGCATTTCAAAAAGCAGGGTCTGGATATTCGGCTCGGCGCGCGCCTGACCGCGGCACAAGCCGGCGACGATGGCGTGACGGTGCGCTATGAGGATGGCAAGGGCGAGCAGGAACTCGTGGTGGACAAGCTTATCGTTGCCGTCGGGCGCAAGCCTTACAGCGAGAATCTGATCGCTGACGGGGTGAAAATTGAACTTGACGAGCGTGGCTTCGTCGTAGTCGATGACGAATGCCGTACCAGCGTCGAAGGCGTCTGGGCTGTCGGCGACCTGGTTCGCGGGCCGATGCTTGCGCACAAGGCTTCCGAGGAAGGCGTGATGGTGGCCGACCTGATCGCCGGCAAGGTCGCCGAGATGAACTACAATACGATTCCCTCTATCATTTACACCGCGCCGGAAATTGCCTGGGTCGGCAAGACCGAAGAACAGGTTAAGGAAAGCGGCCGCGCGTACAAGATCGGTACGTTCTCGTTTGCGGCGAATGGCCGGGCGAAAGCGCTGGAGCAGGCGGCCGGACTGGTCAAGATAATCGCGGCCGAGGATGACGACGAAATACTGGGCGTGCACATCTGTGGCCCGATGGCCGGAGAGTTACTCGCGGAGGCGGTACTTGCAATGGAGTTTTCCGCCAGCGCGGAGGATATCCAGCGCACGATCCACGGACATCCGACATTGTCGGAGGCGCTCCACGAGGCGGCCCTTGCGGTAGACAATCGGGCAATCCACGCGATTAATCGCTAGACGCCCGGGTCGCCGCCTACATTTTGCGTTGCGCGCTGATGACGTTTGGCAACGTCGTCAGCCGATGCAGAATCTGGCTAAGTTCGTCGAGTCCGCGCACGTTGATCGTCAGGTGGATGTCCGCCGTATTGTGAGCGGGAAACGTTTCCAGTTTCAATTCCTGGATTGATATCCTCGCGTCGGCGAAAACGGCGGTCACGTCGCGTGTCAGGCCTTGCCTGTCATACGCCTCCACCCGGATTTCGACCTGGTGACCGGCATCGTCACCGGCCTCGTTCCATGTCACCTGCAACACCCGCTCGCGATGATTTTCCCGCAGGCGCAGCAGGTTGCGGCATTGTTTGCGGTGGATCGTGACGCCGCGCCCCTGGGTGATATACCCGGCAATCGGTTCCGGCGGGACCGGATGACAGCAACGTGCGAAATTCGACATCAGGTCACCGATGCCATCGACCGCAACTGCACTGCGATTGCGTGGGGCGGGTCTGGCTCCGCGCCCGCTCGAGCGCCGCGATCGCTCGCCGCTATCGGGGTGTTGCTGGGCGGCCGCCTGGGTTACTGCCGCAAGACTGATGTCGCCGCACCCAAGACCGACGTGGAGCTCGTCGACGTTGCCGACCTTCAGTGCCTTTAACAAAACCGGCATTTTCAGATCGCGCAGGCCAAGCCTTCCCAGTTCGCGCTCCAGCGTGATCCGGCCATGGCGGCGGTTCTGATCCTGGTCCTCACGGCGGAACCAGGCCCGCACCTTGGCCCGGCTGCGCGGTGATGCAAGATATCCGCGTTGCGGGATAAGCCAGTCGCGGCTCGGATGCCCGTTTTTGGCGGTAATGATCTCGACCTGCTCCCCGGTGGCCAGCACGTGGGTCAGCGCCACCATCCTGCCATTGACCTTGGCGCCGCGGCAATGATGTCCGACTTCGGTATGCACGTGATAGGCGAAATCCAGCGGGGTGGCACCTTGCGGCAGGTCGACGACATCGCCGCGCGGGCTGATGACATAGACACGATCCTCGAAAATCTCCGCGCGGACACGGTCGATGAAATCCTCGGCGGTATCGTGATGCGAATCCGGCACCAGTAATTGCCGTAGCCAGTTGATTTTTTCGTCGAAGGCGCGGTGACCGCGGCCGCCTTCCTTGTAGCGCCAGTGGGCGGCAACGCCGAGTTCGGAATGTTCGTGCATTTCGTGGCTGCGGATCTGCACCTCGAGTGCCTGTCCGCCCGGACCGATCACGGCGGTATGGATCGAGCGGTATCCGTTTTCCTTGGGCGTGGCCACGTAGTCATCGAACTCTCCGGGAATGTACTGCCAGAGGCTATGAACGACACCGAGGGCGGCGTAGCAGTCGGCCACTGAATCCACCAGTATTCGAACCGCCCTGATGTCGAACAGCTCGTCGAAATCCACCTGTTTGCGCTGCATCTTGCGCCAGATGCTGAATATGTGCTTCGGTCGGCCGCTGATTTCGGCGGCGATCCCCTCGGCGGCGAGCTTGTCCGAGAGCGTATGGTTGATCGCGAGTATGAAGCGCTCCCGGTCGCTGCGGCGTTGCCGCAAGGCTCCCGCGATGCGCCGATAGGTTGCGGGCTCGAGGTAGCGAAATGCCAGGTCTTCGAGTTCCCATTTCAATTGCCAGATACCGAGGCGGTTGGCCAGCGGAGCAAAGACCTCCTGGGTTTCGCGTGCCGCCGCACGCTTGTCCGCGGCGCGGGCGTTTTTCAGTCGCCGCATGCTGTCGAGCTGCTCGGCCAGCCGCACCAGCACCAGTCGCACGTCGCTCGCGATAGCCAGGAGCATTTGCCGAACGCTCTCCGCCTGGTCGCGCGAAAGGGTCGAATCGGGATTCCAGTTCTGCGGAAGGTGAAAATCACCGAGTGAGACGAGCCCGTCGACCAGCGCCTTCATCTCGGCACCGAAGGTCGCGGCTATCCGGTCGCTGTCCAGCACCCCAGCGTGGACCAGCGGGAATATCAGGGTGGCGCTGACGAGGTCGTGATCGCCGTGCAAACCGCGAACCAGATCCGCGATGGATTCGCCGCGGTCGCGGGCCGCCACGCTGCGCTCGTCCGCGTCTGCGCCGATTGCGTCGTCGAGCCATTCCCGCACCTGCTCGAGCGATGCGCCGGACGGGACCGGTGTTGCGCTTTGGTTTGTATCGACTGCTGTTGCCAAGAGATAGCCTGAGGATGTGCTGGCCACCGATAGCCGTTATCATACGCCGTTTCTGGGGGCCATGGGTCTGGCCTTCTGCGAGGTTCTTCGAGGAGCAATAAATGTTTCGGATCTGCAGTGTGTTGGCACTGTTGCTCGTGTCGTTCGCGCGCCCGGTTGGCGCGGAAAGTCCGGCATTGGACGTCAGTTTCAACGCGGATGTTTTCAAGGTAGCCTTCGGTTTCCCGGTTTTTGACAGGGCCGCGCTCGAGACCAGCTGGTTGCACAGCGACGAAGATGGCGAACTGGTCGGTCTCGCCATTTTCCGCACGGGAATTGCATCCCCGGGCACTAATCCGGTGAAGGCCGGCCTCGGCGCCAAGGTGGTTTACGGGGATCCGGACAAGGGCGGCAGCAGCGGCGGTTCGTTCGCGCTGGGTGGCTACTTTCGATGGGTCTTTCCGAATTACGACCGGATCGGTATCGGCGGTGAACTGTATTACGCGCCCGGCGTGCTCTCGTTCAGTGACACCGATACCTACGACGAGGAGAGCCTCTATATCAGTTACGACATTATGCAGGACGCCTGGGTTTACCTCGGGGTCCGGCATGTGCAAATGAAATTCGAGGGTGACCCCGATGTGACTTTCGATACCGGCGTGCATCTGGGCGTACGGCTGAGTTTTTGATTCAAGTAGCAACGACTGGGAAATACGGACTGAACGCATGGCAGGTCATAGCAAGTGGGCCAATATCCAGCACCGGAAGGGTGCTCAGGACAAGAAACGCGGCAAACTCTTTACCAAATTGGCGCGCGAAATCACCGTCGCTGCGCGGATGGGCGGCGGCGATCCGGGCTTTAATCCGCGTTTACGCCTGGCCGTGGACAAGGCCAAGGCGCAGAGCATGCCCAAGGATAATATCGAGCGCGCGATAAATAGGGGTACCGGCGATCTCGAGGGCGCCGAGTATGTTGAAATTCGCTACGAGGGCTATGGACCCGGCGGCGTTGCAGTCATGGTGGACTGCGTCACCGACAACCGTAACCGCACGGTGGCGGAAGTCAGGCATGCGTTCTCCAAGTTCGGTGGAAATCTGGGCGCGGACGGGTCGGTCGGTTACCTGTTCAGCCATGTCGGTTTGCTCGGTTTCGATGCAGGTGTCGATGAGGAGGCGCTGATGGAGGCTGCGCTGGAAGCGGGCGCGGAGGACATTATTACCGGCGCGGACGGCTCGGTCGAGGTGATTACCGATCCGCAGGAGTTCGAAGACGTGCGCGACAAGATTCATGCCGCCGGCTTTCGGACGGAAGTCGAGGAGGTCACCCAGCGGGCGTCGACTTCCGCCGTTCTCGGCGAAGGCGAAGCGCAATCGATGATCAAACTGCTCGAGATGCTCGAGGATCTCGACGATGTGCAAAATGTCTATTCGAATGCCGATATCCCGGACGAAATCCTTGCAGCGCTTTGAGCTGTTGCGCTCGCTGTCTGCGGCCGGGCGAAGCGATCCGGCTCACTGATGGTTGCCGGCGTCAGAATTCTGGGCATCGACCCGGGTTCGCGAATAACCGGTTGGGGGGTCATCGATGTTGCGGGCCAGAGGATGACCCATGTCGGGAGCGGCCAGATTCGCACCAATGGAACTGACTTCCCGGCGCGGCTCGAACAGATCTTTGACCGAACGCGGGAGATCATGGATGAGTTCCAACCTGAGGAAGTGGCAATCGAGCGGGTATTTATGCATCGCAATGCCGACAGCGCGTTAAAACTGGGGCATGCGCGGGCGGCTGCATTATGCGCGACGTTTGCGCGGCGAGCAGGTATTCACGAGTATGCCGCGCGCGAGGTCAAGCTCGCAGTGGTTGGCACCGGTGCGGCTGAGAAAACGCAGGTGCAGCACATGGTAGGGGCGTTGCTGTCGATACGCGGAGCGATCCAGGCCGACAGCGCCGACGCGCTGGCCGTTGCGATCTGTCATGCCAATCACCGTCGTACCCGGACGCTCGTAGCGCAGAGCCCGGGCAATGATCGGTTTTATAAGAGGCCGGCTCGCAAGTAAGCAACCACCTTTGCTGGTCGTGGATGTAAACGGTATCGGCTACGAAATCGAGGCGCCGATGTCGACTTTTTACGTGCTGCCGGGCGTTGGCGCGAGAGATCACGCTGGTGACGCATCTGCTGGTGCGGGAAGACGCCCAGATTCTGTTCGGGTTCTCGACCGAGGCGGAACGGCGCCTGTTTCGTGATCTGATCCGTATCTCGGGGGTTGGCGCAAAAATGGCGCTGGCGATCCTGTCGGGCATCAGCGTCGAAGGTTTCGTGCGGTGCGTGCATAGCGAAGACACCGCCATGTTGATTAAAGTGCCCGGTGTCGGCAAGAAAACCGCGGAACGGCTGATCGTTGAAATGCGTGATCGTATCGACAAGGGTGCGGTCACGATACCGTCGGGTGCCCCGGCCGGGACCGAAACCGGACCGGCGCCGGCGACCGAGGCGCAGAACGCACTGGTTGCGCTGGGTTATCGTCCGGCGGAGGCGCTGCGGCTGCTGGCCGCAGTCGATACGCGGGAACTGGAGACCGAGGAAATCATTCGCCGTGCATTGCAAAATATTGCGCCGCGCTGACCGCGGCGATCTGGCAGCGTTGCGGCCGCAGACGGACACGTTTCGGCATTCCATGCACACATTTTTGTCGTTGACTGAGCGCGGCAGGGACCGGATACAAGATGCCTGATCAGGATCGAATCATTTCCGCCGCCGAATCCGGCGAGGAGGCCGAGTTCGATCGCGCCATCCGGCCGCGCGTCCTGACTGAGTATATCGGTCAGGCCTCGGTCAAGGAGCAGCTTGAAATATTTATTCAGGCTGCGCGCCAACGCGGAGATTCGCTCGACCACGTGCTAATTTTCGGGCCACCCGGGCTGGGAAAGACCACGTTGGCTCACATCATTGCCAATGAAATGGGGGTCAATCTCAGGCATACCTCGGGGCCGGTACTGGAGCGGGCCGGTGACCTGGCCGCGTTGCTGACCAACCTCGAGCCGCATGATGTGCTGTTCGTCGATGAGATCCATCGTCTGAGCCCGGTAGTGGAGGAGGTGTTGTACCCGGCGATGGAGGATTTCCAGCTCGATATCATGATTGGCGAGGGACCGGCGGCGAGGTCGATCAAGCTCGACTTGCCGCCATTCACGCTGGTAGGCGCGACCACGCGGGCGGGGTTGCTCACATCGCCGTTGCGTGATCGCTTTGGCATCGTGCAGCGACTGGAGTTTTACAGTGACCAGGAGCTTGGCGGTATCGTACGCCGTTCCGCGGGCATACTCGCGCTCGAGGTGGAGCCTGACGGCGCCGCGCAGATTGCGGCGCGCTCGCGCGGTACTCCGCGAATCGCCAATCGTCTGTTACGCCGGGTGCGCGATTATGCGCAGGTCAGGGCCACGGGCGAGGTCACTGCAGTCGTCGCGGAAAAAGCACTCGATATGCTCGATGTCGACGCCCGCGGCTTCGACGTGCTCGACCGAAAACTTCTGCTTACCATCATCGAGAAATTCGACGGTGGTCCGGTCGGTGTAGATAGCCTGGCCGCGGCGATCGGAGAGGAGCGGGATACGATCGAGGATGTCATCGAGCCTTTCCTTATTCAGCAGGGTTTCCTTATGCGAACCGCGCGCGGCCGGGTCGCTACCCGCAATGCTTTCCTGCACTTCGGACTGCCCACCCCGCAGGGTGATAACCCGGCAAGTTCGCTCGAGTTGTTCGAACAGGACGATGAGTCCTGAGTCGGGAGCGCCGGTCGGCGCCGGCGACAAACGGCGGCAGTATCCGGCGACTGTTACAGCACGAGTCCGGCACGCGGACAAACGGGGCGCATAAGTGAACGAATCGTTTCGTCTTTCGGTCAGAGTTTACTGGGAGGATACCGACGGAGGCGGGGTCGTCTACTACGCCAACTATCTCAAGTATCTCGAAAGAGCGCGCAGCGAATTTCTGCGCAGCTGCGGGTTTGAACAATCTGTATTACAGCGAGAGCAGAACCTGGTGTTTGCGGTAGTGTCGGCACAGATCGACTATCTGCAACCGGCGCGACTTGACGATGAACTGACGATATCGGCGCGGGTCCGCGATGCGAGCCGGGCCAGTCTCGTGTTTGCACAGGCGATTTACCGTGCCGGCCCGGACGATTCGCGGTTGTGCCGGGCTCAAGTGAGGGTTGCCTGCCTGGATGCAAGTACTTTCCGGCCGCGCCGTATACCCGTGGCCATCCTCGAGGAGCTGCACTAGATGCAAGGTGATATTTCAATTCTGGGTCTGATTCTGCAAGCCGGCGTGGTGGTGCAGTTCGTGATGTTCTTGTTGCTGCTGGCCTCGATTGCGTCGTGGGCCATTATCTTCCGCAAGCGTTCGTTGATCGGCAAGGCGAGGTCGACGGCCAACGATTTCGAGCGTGGTTTCTGGTCAGGCGGCGATCTTGGTGAGATGTATCAGCGTGTCGCGTCCGCGCCGGGCGAGGCGCAGGGCATGGCCGGGATTTTCGAGGCCGGCTTCCGTGAGTTCGGTCGGCTGCGCCAGCAAGCCGGCTTGCCCTCCGACCAGGTGCTGGAAGGTTCACGGCGGGCGATGATGGTGTCGCAGCGGCGCGAGATGGACCGACTCGAAGACAACCTCGCCTGGCTGGCGACGATTGGTTCCACCAGCCCCTATGTCGGGCTGTTCGGTACTGTATGGGGAATCATGAACTCGTTTACCGCGCTGGGAAACGTCCAGTACGCGACGTTGTCGCAGGTTGCGCCGGGTATCGCCGAGGCTCTGATTGCGACCGCAATGGGGCTGTTTGCGGCCATTCCCGCAGTGATAGCGTACAACCGTTATGCCGATCAGGTCGGCCGTCTCGAGAGTCGCTATGACACGTTCATGGAGGAATTCTCCAGCATACTGCAACGCTATGCGCCGGGCGGCGGCGGGGACTGAGCGACTATGGCTACGCCTTACAACAAACGACGACTGATGGGTGAAATCAACGTCGTGCCTTATATCGACGTGATGCTGGTCCTGCTGATCATTTTCATGGTGACCGCGCCGCTGCTGACCCAGGGGATCGACGTCGACTTGCCAAAAGTCGGCGCGGATCCGATCGAAACGCCGGATCGCGAGCCACTGGTGCTGACCGTCGATGCAGCCGGTTCGCTATATCTGAACGTGGGCAGCGACGAGGACGAGCCGGTCGACGCGGCGACGGTGGTGGCGCGGACTGCCGCAGTGTTGCAACGAGCGAGCGACACGCCGGTACTGGTCAAGGCGGACCAGGCCGTTGCGCACGGCGTAGTCGTCGCCGCGATGCGGCTGTTGCAACAGGCCGGTGCGCCCTCGGTGGGCATCATGACCGACCCGGAACAACAAACCGAGGTCGTTCGCGAGTAGCCGCGCCGTGATCGCATACCTGCGTAGCAATGCCGTTCCCCTCGGTCTTTCCGTCGCGCTGCACGGAGTCCTGGTGGTGCTGCTGATTTCCGGTATCGGCCTGCCGCGCCATATCCCGCCGGCGGTTGTGCCGCCGGTGGTCCAGGCGACTGTGGTCGATCAGGAACGGGTCGAGGAAGAGCTGCGCCAGATCGAAGAGGAGGAGCAACGCGAACGCGACCGTCGTGATGAGGAACTGCGCCGGCAGCAGAAACAGGCGGAGGATGCCAAACTCAAGCGCGAGCAGGAAGAGCAGCAGCTCGCCGCTGCACAGAAGGAACGCGAGGAGGCCGAACAGGAGCTGGCGCGGAAACGCGAGGCCGATGCCGCGGCCGAGCGTAAACGCATTGCCGACCTGGCGGCCAAGCGCGAAGCGGACGAACTTGCCGAGCGCGAGCGCCAGGCGGCGCTGAAAGCGCGCCGCGAAGCCGACGAGCGGGAGCGCAAGCGCAAGGAAGAAGCCGAGCGCCAGCGTCTGGCGGAGCTGGAGAAAAAACGCAAGGAAGAAGAGGAACGGCTGGCGAAAATCGAGCAGCAACGCAAACAGGAAGAGGCGCGCCGGCAGCGCGAACTGGAGGCGCAGCGCCAGCGGGAGAGTGAGAGTTTGCTGGCCCAGCAGCTTGCGGAAGAGGAAAAGCGGGTGGCGGCGCAGCGCTCCGGTTTGCTCGGGCAGTACATGGCGTTGATCCGGCAGAAAGTGGAACGCTCATGGATCAAGCCGCCTTCGGCACAGCCCGGTCTTAAATGTACGGTACAGGTCAGCCAGATTCCGGGCGGAGAAGTGGTATCGGTGCGGGTAGCGCGCTGCAATGGCGACGATGCGGTAGTGCGGTCGGTCGAGGCGGCCGTCTGGGCGGCGTCGCCACTGCCGTTACCCGCCGACCCGACTTTATTCGAGCGCAGCCTGTCGCTGGAGTTCGCGCCGACCGAATGAGGAATGCAACGTGAGAATAGAGGGGCACTGCCTGAAATGAGGAACAGACGGATAACCGCGGGCGCATTGCTTGCCGTGTTCGGGTTTGCGTTGCTTGCAGCCGGCCCGGTCAGCGCCGAACTGCGGATCGAGATTACCAAAGGTGTCAGCGGTGCGGTGCCGATCGCGGTGGTGCCGTTCGGCTGGCGTGTCGACGGAGTCAGCCCGGGCGAGGACGTTGCAGCGATCGTGGCTGCGGATCTCGCCCGCAGCGGCCGATTCGAGCCGATGCCGCGGTCGCAAATGCTGGAAACGCCGACCACCGGCGCAGAGGTGGATTTTCAGGACTGGCGCCTGCTGAATTCACAAATCCTGGTGATCGGGCAGGTTACGCCGGCAGGTCCCGATGCAGTGTCGATTCAGTTCCAGGTTTTCGATATCTTTCGCAGTGATCAGATTCTCGGTTACCGCATGAATGCGCCGCTCGACCGCCTGCGCGGTGCCTCGCATCGTATCGCCGATATGATTTTCGAGAAACTGACAGGCGTGGCGGGGGCGTTTGCGACCCGAATTGCCTATATCACCGTGGATCGAGAGGGCGACGGACAACGCTATCGGCTCGTCGTCGCTGACTCCGACGGGGAAAATCCCAAGGTCATTGCCGACTCTGCCGACCCGATCATGTCTCCGGCTTGGTCGCCGGACGGGCGCAAACTTGCCTATGTCTCGTTCGAAGGCGGGCGCTCGCAGGTCTACGTGCAGGTACTACGCACCGGATTCCGCGAAAGCGTGTCGAAACGGATGGGTGTCAACGGCGCGCCGGCATGGCATCCGTCTGGTAAATCGCTGGCCCTGACGCTATCTGAAGGCGATGGTAATCTCGATATCTATACGCTGGATCTCGCCAGTGGCCGTTTGCAACAGGTGACCCGGCATTCGGCGATTGATACCGAGCCCGAATGGACTCCCGATGGCCAGGATATTTTGTTCACGTCGGATCGTGCCGGCGGGCCGCAGATCTATCGGGTGCCGGCGGGCGGAGGCGAGATCGAGAGGATCACGTTCGAAGGCAACTACAATGCGCGGGCGCGGATGTCCCCGGACGGCAAGCGTATCGCGGTAGTGCACAATGACCGCGGTAATTACCGTATTGCCGTCGTGGATATAAACCGCCGCAGCGCCCAGGTGTTGTCCGAGGGACGTCTCGACGAAGCGCCGAGTTTCGCCCCGAACGGCGCCGCCCTGATCTACGCCAGTCGCAGGGATGGCAGCGGGATGCTCGAGACGGTATCGGTAGATGGCCTGGTGCGTGGCCGGATCAGTTCCCCGGGTACAGATGTCCGCGAACCGGTCTGGTCGCCGTATCCGCCCAACTAGCGGCTGCGATAGAATTGACGCCCGAGCTTGCAGGCTATTTTTTTGGCTTTATCTTCTGAGAGAAACTTATTCATGAAAATTCGATTGATCTTTATCCTCGCGACCTGTGGATGGCTGGCAGCCGGCTGTCAGACCGTGCCTGTCGACGAACCAACAACGGGGCGGGTACGGCCACGTCGGGATCGGCCGGCGCTGACGGTGCCCAGACCAGCGGCGTTGGCGATGATGGGGGTTTCTCGGGTTTGGATCTCGACGGCAGCCAGGCTGGTGGGATCGGGATGCAGGGGGATCCGCTGCTCGAGACGAGGGTGATTCTTTTCGACTACGATAGCAGCGAGGTTCGCTCGGACTTCAATGATGTTCTGGCCGCACATGCGGCCTATCTTGCGGCCAACCCCGATGTTCTGGTCCGTCTGGAAGGGCATGCCGATGAGCGTGGATCGCGTGAATACAACATCGGTCTCGGCGAGAGTCGTGCGCAGGCCGTGCGCCGCATACTGGTGTTGCAGGCCGTCAATTCATCACAGATCAGGACGGTCAGTTTTGGCGAGGAGCGTCCGGCCATGTTCGGTACCAGTGAAGAAGCATGGGAGCGTAACCGTCGCGTCGAGATTGTCTACCCATGAGCTGGCACGATCGCAATCTCTCCGCACTGGCGGCGACCGTAGTGGCCGGCTTCCTGGTATCCGGTTGTACCACGATGGCGAGTACCCAGCCCGATCCGACCGAAGTGAAGGTGGCGGAGCTGGAGCAACGTGTCAATATGGTCGAACGCAGGGTAGATAACGAATCGCTGATCCAGATGAACAGCGAGATCGCGAGCCTAGAGGAACAGGTGCGCGGACTGCGTGGAGTCGTCGAGCAACTGCAGTTCGAACTCGACTCTGCGCGGAAGCAGCAACGCGACCTCTATATGGACCTGGACGGCCGGATCCAGTCGCTCCAGGGTGGTTCCGGGTCTGCGGCGGCTGTGCCGGCTGCCGCTGCTGGTTCGGCGTCCGCGGCGGGCATCGCCGTTGCCGCCACAGCTTCTGAACAGGATGCGTATCAGGCGGCGTTCGAATTGCTGAAACAGGGTCGATACGACGAGGCGGCCGGCGGGTTTCAGCGCTTTCTCGACGCCTATCCGCAAAGTAACCTGGCGGACAACGCGCATTACTGGTTTGCCGAGACTTTCTACGTCACACGCAAGTTCGCTGAGGCTCGCGCGGCATTCCAGGTTGTCGTCGACAAGTTTCCGATGTCCAGGAAGATGGCCGATGCGCTGCTGAAAATCGGCTTCTGTAATTACGAATTGCAACAATGGCAGGATGCGCGTAGCGCGTTGAATCGCGTCGTTGCGGAGTACCCTGACAGTACCGCCGCACGGCTTGCGAATCAGCGGCTGCAACGCATGAACAGCGAGGGTCATTGATCCGCGCGATCGGCCGGGCGGCGTGAGCGCAGAGTCCGGTGTAGCCACCGCAATGAACGTATCCGGCAAGAGTCAGTTGCCAGCCGACGAACGGCTGAAGATCAGCGAGATTTTCTACTCGCTTCAGGGCGAGGCTGCCAGCAGTGGCAAGCCAACCGTTTTCGTGCGGCTGACCGGTTGTCCGTTGCGCTGCACCTACTGCGATACCGAGTACGCATTTTTTGGCGGCGAATGGGTGAGTTTCGATGCCATTGTCGAGCGCATCAGGCGGCACGGAATCAACCGGGTTTGCGTCACGGGTGGGGAGCCCTTGGCGCAAAAGAACTGCATCGGGTTTTTGCACAGGCTGTGCGACGACGGTTTCGATGTCTCGATCGAAACCGCCGGTGCGCATGATGTCTCCGCGGTTGACGCCCGGGTTGTCCGGGTCGTGGATATAAAGACTCCGGGCTCTGGCGAGCATCACCGCAACCGCGGCGAAATCATTGCGGATCTTTGCGATCGGGATTTGCTCAAGTTTGTCATCTGCGATCGACGCGACTATGAATGGTCGCGCCAGCAGGTGGTCGACAAACGGCTGGATCAGGTGTGTGAGGTTCTGTTCTCGCCATCCTTCGGGCAGCAGGACCCAACTTCGCTTGGCGGAGTGGATCCTCGAGGACCGCTTGCCTGTGCGGTTGCAGCTGCAGTTGCACAAACAGCTTTGGGGTGAGGAAAAAGGCCGGTGAGCGATTTGCGTAATCCCGGGGCCGTGGTGCTGTTGTCGGGCGGGCTTGATTCGGCGACGCTCCTGGCGCTCGCCATGGAGCGCGGGTACGAATGCCACGCGCTGAGTTGCTTCTACGGTCAGAGGCATCAATCGGAGTTGCGTGCGGCGGCGCGGGTGGCGCGGGCGCTTGGCGCAAGCGCGCACAAGGTAATGGGTATCGATCTGGCGGGGATGGGGGGGTCAGCGCTGACCGATCCGGCGATTGCAGTGCCGGAGACGCCTGGCAGCGGGATCCCCGTTACCTATGTTCCGGCGCGTAATACGATCTTTCTTGCTCTTGCGCTGGGCTGGGCCGAAGTTCTCGGCGCCACCGATATTTTTATCGGTGTCAACGCGGTCGATTACTCCGGTTACCCGGACTGCCGGCCGGCGTTTATCGCAGCTTTTCAGAAATTGGCGGCGGTGGCCACCCGGGCGGGTCTCGCAGGGGATGGGGCGACGATTCATGCTCCACTGATCGAGCTCAGCAAGGAGGAGATTATCGGACTGGGGCGCAGCCTCGGGGTCGACTATGCGCTGACCGTTTCCTGCTATAACGCCGACGAGGAAGGTCGCGCATGTGGTAAATGCGACTCCTGCAGAATTCGGCGTGAGGGTTTTGCGGCAGCCCGAATCGCGGACCCGACCCGATACCGCTAGCTCAGGAAAGCAGCCCGTCGTGCTGGTCTTGCGACCAGATCCGCCAGGTAACCGCGGCGAGTAACGCGCCGACCGGCCCCAGAAGAATGCCAAAGTGGAGCAGCCCCTGGATCAGATCGCGCCGATCAAACAGCAAAAAAATCACTGCTACGAGCAGTAATTGCAGCGCCCAGCCGGCCGCGGCGCTGCGCAGGGTTTCGCGACTCGGCCCTGCCAGCGTGCTGATAATCGCGCCGATCAGACCCCAGCATAATGCAATCACCAGCGCTGCCACGCTGGTCGCGAGCGGCTCATAAGGCGGAAATTCACGTATTGCCGCATAGGCATAGGTCGTTGCATGGGTCGCGACGAATCCGGCCGCCGCCGCGGCTGTCGCAACCTTAATCGCAACAGGCAGCAGATGGCGCACCGGTGCCGCCCAGTCATCCGCGTCATCGTTTTCGTCTGCTTCCGCCGCAGACTCATCCGCACCAGGTTCGGGCTCCGAATCCTCCTCGATCAAAATCGCCCGAGCGGATGTCTCCGGATCGACACTGCCCTGCGCCAGCAAGGCGTCGCGGCGCTCGTCGAGTTCTCGGGCAAGCCGCGCGCGATTGATTTCATTCAGTTGCGCTTCGATCCCGCGGACCAGTTGCTCCGTGTCGGGTCCGAAACCGACGTGGCTGATGCGGGCTCCATGGCGCCGTGCGAGCGCGCCCAGATCCTTGGGTAGTTCGTCTTCGCGCGGCGCATTTGCCCCTTCCACGAAAACCGGAATGATAGGTATATTGCGCTTCAGTGCCGCGAGTATTTCCAGTCTCACATAGTCTTTCGGGTCGTCGAGTCGGCGCTGGCCCTTGGCGTCTTTTGCCGTTAGCCAGTCCGGACCGATCACGACCAGCATCAGGTCGCAGGCACTGACGGATTCCTCGATTTTCTCGACAAAATCGGTACCGAGCGGAATCGCATCGATATCGAAAAAGATGTCTTTCTCATTGAATTTATCGCACAGCCGGTCATGGATGCGACCGGTTGCATGCGAGGCGTCCGCGCGTCGGTAGCTCAGAAAAATGCGCCCACTCATCGTTGCGCCCACCGCTGCTGATTTCGCCGGCTAGTGGCCGCGCGACGGCCATCCAGTTCTGTCCCGTGGTCCCGATCACGCATGGAATTCCGATTTCCCGTGCGGCCTGCATCTATTTGCGGGTTTAAAAATAAGCCCCAGGTCTATGTTTCGTAAAGCCCCGCGAACTGATTTCGGCGGAATGAACAGTACCCGGATACACTTTCTGATGTCTCAGGAATGAGTTTGCCTGGATTGCGAAAGGCGCCAAGCGACTGAATTTTTGGGTGAGTAGCGCTGGTGAGAATCGGTGCCGGCGACAGCGCGCCAGAGCTCAATCGCCACTATCGCGGCAGCGCGCCTACTCAGGCATAGCGCAATGCCGGACAATTCCGTAAAATGCCGCCCTCTTCCCTGAGAGAGGTGCCGGAATCGCGTTGTGACGCGCCGTATTCGGGTGCGAAGGGGACTTCCCCGGGGGGCCGTTAGCTCAGTTGGTAGAGCAGCTGGCTTTTAACCAGTTGGTCGTAGGTTCGAATCCTACACGGCCCACCATTTCTTAAATAAAAACAATAAATAAAAATGGTTTATTGAAGCTTATTCTCGATTATACCGATCCGGATATCAAGGACCGTAAACGTAGCCAATGACGCGTTCGCCCGAGTGGCGCGCTCTACTCGAAAATGAACCTGGTCGGATTTTCCGGGCTGGTCCATGTCGGCACATCCCGGCGCAGGCCTCAGCGCGCCGGTGTTGGTCAACGAGGGGATGGCGACGGCGTAATTTTTGATACTCCGCCGTTTCGGTTCGCGATCAGATACTAAGATCGCGTAGACGCCAAGGCACTGCGTTGTTGCAGCTATCCGCCGGTTTGAGGTATCCGGGCCGGGCGGGCAGTTCAAGGTGAAGTCGCAAGCGTTACTCCACAAAGTCGGCTGGCGATCGACGCTTGCGGGGATCCCCGCAACCCACCGGCAATTGCGCAATCAGGCGCGGAACCGGCGGTGCATTCAATGCTCGAGTGATATCGCGAAAAGCATGGGCCGTTCGTCTTCGAAATCCACGTCGGAGCAAAATTTCTTACCCAACTTTGTCGCGACGTTGACCGACGCGTCATTGCCGTCGAGGATCAGCGCGGCGATTTTGTCGAGCCCGAGCGCTTCGCCCGCATGGGCGAGGTTCGCGGCACCGGCCTCGGTCGCATATCCCTTGCCCCAATGCCGCTCCTTGTAGCGGTAGCCGAGTTCGTCCATGCCAATTTGGGGCAGGTGCTTAATACCGCTGAATCCGATCACTTCGCCGGTGCTTTTCTATACCACTGCGAGGCGGCCATAGCCGTAATTTTCATAATCGGCGAACGTTGCTTCGCGCATGCAGCGACGCGCCTCTTTGAGATCGTGAAAGGGTTGCGGTTGCGCAAAACGGATGACATCCGGGTCGCTACCGAGTTCGTAAAAGTCCGCGCTATCGTTGGGAGTGAAGCGGTGCAACAGAAGACGTTCGGTTTCAATCCCTGTCGCCGTCATTTCTCTCGCCGGTGATTGCAAAGCGGTGTGGCCAAGGTCCGTTTCCGTGTGTCCAGCACCCAACCAGGCCGCGGCCAGGCACTGCTGAGGACAAGGCCCGGCATGCTCGCGGTGCGCTGGTCAGCCACAAAATTCCTCGTAATCCATGTAGCCGGGAAATTCGCCATGCCCCGAGCAATACCGGCAGCTCGGGTCGGGCCGGATACGATGGGTCGTAAACCGTGTCTGGAGCGCGTCGTAGTGGAGCAGCCGTGATGTCAGCGGGTCGCCGAGCCCAAGCAACAACTTCAGCGTTTCCGTTGCCTGCAGCAGGCCGATGACCCCGGGTAGGACTCCCAGCACGCCAGCTTCGCCACAACTCGGGGCGAGTTCCGGCGGAGGCGGTTGCGGATAGAGGCAGCGATAGCAGGGAGTGGGTGCGCCCGGTTGCGCAGGCCAGAACACTGATGCCTGGCCTTCGAAGCGGAATACGGATCCATAAACGTTCGGCAGCCCGAGTCGGACGCAAGCGTCGTTGATCAGATAGCGGGTAGGGAAATTGTCGCTCCCATCCACAATGACATCGTGACCCGCAAAGAGGTCCTCGACATTTTCGCTGACGAGTTTCTTGCCAACGGCATTGACCCGGACATCAGGATTGAGCGCCCTGAGACGTGCCCTTGCTGCTTCCGTTTTGGGTATCCCGGTGTTTGAGTCCGAATAAAGGACCTGGCGTTGCAGATTGCTGCGATCAACCACGTCGTGGTCGACCAGCGTCAGTGTGCCGACCCCGGCCGCAGCCAGGTACAGCGCGACCGGCGATCCCAATCCGCCGGCGCCGGCAATCAGGACGCGGCTGCGCAACAACGTGTTTTGCCCATCCAGTCCGATCTCCGGCAATAACAGGTGGCGTGCGTAACGCTGACGCTCATTCGCGCCCAAGCTGACCGGGACATCGATGGGAAGTTGTTCGGATTTCCAGCGCAGGAATCCGCCCGCAACAGAACGAACGTCGCGGTATCCGACATTCAGCAGGTTGTCCGCTGCCAGCAGAGAGCGCACTCCGCTGTTACACAGCAGGAGAACGGTTGCATCGAGATCGGGCGCATGATCCTCGATATGGAGTTCGAGCCGATCGCGGTTCAGCAGTGCGGCCCCCGCAGGTATGCCCATGGCGGTTTCTTCCGCTGTGCGGATGTCGATCAGTACGGCGCCGCTGCTGTGCAAAGCCTTTGCTGCGGACGGAGAGACTTCGACAATCTTCTCTCTGAGGCGCGCCAGCGTGGTGTCCTTAAGGCTCATGACCGGCCTCCCGCCACGGCTGGAATAATCGTTATGATATCCCCGTCAGCGAGCGCGGTTGCCAGCCCTTCGGCATCGCGGATATTTGTTTCGCCGACGAACATGTTCACATAGGTCCGGATCGCGCCGTTGTGATCGACAATGCGTTGGCCCAGGAGCGGAAACCTTTGCGATAGCAGCTCGATTACTGCTCCGACACTTGCGGCCTGCAAATCGAGTTCGGGCAGTCCGTCGGCAAACTCGCGCAGCGCCGCTGGAATTCGAAGAGTGACAGTTGTCATTGGCTCAGGTTGTCCTCGATCATTTTGCCATCCACGAAACGCCAGGCGGCAAAGTCCAACATACCGTCGCTGCCGGGCCCGGCGATCAGATAGCACCAGTCAGGCCAGGCGAGCTCACGATCGGTTGCGGAGGGCAGTATCGGGCCATGTGGATGCGAATGCCAGACACCGATGACCTCCTCGTTACGCGTTCGCGCTTCGTTTTCGACGCGAAGAAAATCGAGCGGGTCGATCTCATAATAACTGCGCGGATCGTCGCGAGTGCAATTTTCAAGGGTGAGTACGGCGTTGACCGTGGCGCGCCCCGGGTGGCGCATGCCGAGCAGCAGGCCGCACGCTTCGTTTGGCTGCATTGCGGATACCGTTGACCCGATTGAGCGGCGCAGTGAGTCACGAAGGGTAATGGTTATCGATTCGAATCGGGTCGCTGTCATCCGTATGTGCCGATGAAGGTCAACGGGTTACCACCGCAACGAGGGCAGACTCCCTGCGTCGCATGCTGGCAAGCACGACGCGATCGAAGCGCGTGGTCTGGTCGAGCGCAATTTCGGCAGCCTGTCGCGCCAGTTTCTCTATGGTTGCGTCGTCGACCATATTGATCAGCGGCACTACGGTCATCTCTCCGCAACCCTTTAACAGGCCGTCCGGGCTCGACAGCAGGCGCGCGACATGAACCGGGGCGATACGCTCGCCGGTCTCGAGACCGGTGATCCTGGCAGCCTGTTCAGTGCGGTGCACGATCGATTCGTCAAAGCCGCGTCCGATCGCGGCCGCTGAAACCACGGTCACAAGTGTGGTAGCGGAGGGCGGCAGGACCGGTTCGTGCTCGGCGGGCGCTTTTAGCAGGCGCATCCTGGCACCATCGGCCTTGACCAGGGTCAGGTCGAAGTCACCGAGACTGTGTATTTGCTCGATCATCCCGACTGGCACACCCGCATGGCGTCCCGGGCGGGTGCTCGGGGTCGCATAGCCGATTTTTTTCGCGTCACAGCCCGCGATCGCTGCGGTAAGCGCGGACGTCTCCGCAATGATCTCGTGCAGGCCGAGTGTGGCCGGGAAATACGTCGTGTGCGCACTCGCCGTCAGCGCGACCCGTCCCGGGTGTCGTTGCAGAAGACGGTAGAGCGTGCTCTTTTTGCCGCCCGCGCCGACTGCGCAGACGATGCCGCGGCGCGCCTCCAGCGCGTCGAGGAGATCGGGTTTCAAGCAGCGTCCCCGGCATGCGCATCAAGTGCTTTTATGCTGAGTATTCTCGGCAGGTAACCGGCGGCAAGCTGCCAGTGATCGCCTTCGTCGCGGCTGACGAACACGTGTCCGCTGGATGTTCCAAAATAGACGCCGCAGGGATCATTGTCGTCGCAATCGAGTGCCTCGCGAAGTACCGTGACATAGGCATGGCTCTGCGGCAGCCCCTGGTCAAGCGCCTGCCATAGCCTGCCACCATCGCGGCTGCGATAGATACGCAGCTTGCCGTCCACGGTCGTCCGCATGTGCGAACTCGATTCGGGAATCTGGAAAACAGTGTCTGCGTCGCGGCGGGAAACGCAAATCGCATAGCCGAAATCGCTTGGCAGCCCAGCGCTGATTTCCGTCCAGCCGAGGCCGCCATCGTCGCTACGATAGGTGCCGTTGTAGCATTGCCGGTACAACCTGTCTGTGTTCATCGGATGCATCACGAGGCGGTGGATATTGTGACCTGATTGAGGATAGCGCCGCGGCAGGTTCTCTGCTCTCACTCCGTTGTTTGCCGGCTCCCAGGTCATGCCATTGTCGTTGCTACGGTATGCGCCACCAGCCGAAACCGCGGCATAAATTCTGCCGGGATTGTCCGCGGCAACGTAGACCGAGTGAACTGAAAACCCGCCACGCGCGGGCTCCCATGTTTCGCGGCTGGGGTGCTCGTTGAGACCGTTGAACGCTTGCCAGCTAAGCCCGTGATCAGTGCTCTGGAATAGTCCGGGTGGGTCGATGCCGGCCAATAGCCTGCCGTCGCGGCAGTGGGCGAGATACCAGATTCGTTTTAGCGGCGTATCGAACTTGCCCTGCGCATGATGAGGCGCCGTGGCCAGGGGTGACCAGGTCGCGCCGCGATCGCCGCTGCGGTAGACATGTGCGCCCCAGATGGTATGACTCGCGGCCGCGTAAAGGGTATCGGGATCGTTGGCATCCGCGCAGGTGTGCAGAATTTCATAGCCGGCGATGTGCGGACCGTCGATTCCCCAGCCGGTACCTTTCGTCGGCGCGTGCAACCGGAACAGGCCCTTCCGCGTACCCACCAGCAGCATTACCGTACCCGGGGAAGCGGAGCGCGCTACCATGGGGCGCTCGGTCGTTGTCTGCCAAGCCGGTTCACGCTCAGGTTTCAAGCAGCCGTGGCATCAGTTCGACCAGGTTGCAGGGACGCGTGCGATAGTCGAGCTGGGCGCTAATGATCTCATCCCAGGCGGTCGCGCACGCGCCTCCTGAGCCAGGCACGCAGAAGACATAGGTGCCGTTCGCGACTCCGGCGAGCGCGCGCGACTGAATCGTCGACGTGCGAATTTGTTGTAATGACACCGCCCGAAAAACCTCGCCGAAACCATCGATAATTTTATCTAGCAACGGGGCTACGGCTTCTGGTGTGCCGTCCCGGCCAGTGACCCCGGTGCCGCCGGTAGTGATCACAGCCTGTATGTCGGGTTCTGCAATCCATTGCGACAATGCCGCGCGCACCTGGTAGATATCGTCGGGTACGATTCGCTTGTCCGCACATTCGTGCCCGGCTGCGACGAGTCTTTCGACCAGCAGCTTGCCGGATTTGTCGGTGTCTTCGTTGCGCGAATCCGACACTGTCAGAACGGCGATTTTCAGTGCAATGAATTCTCTGTTCATGGGTTACCGGTGAGCGGGTTCATTGGCGAAGCCGGACAAGGCGCCAGGTCCTGCAGCGGCGACCATGCTCAGACGAGCCCGGCGAAAGGTTGAACGGTGACTGTTGATCCGGCGGGCACGCGCTCTTGCTCGATCGGCAAGACGATAAAGCAATTCGCCTCGGCCATCGATCGCAGGACGCCAGCTCCCTGGTGGTCGGAGCCTCTCACGACGTAATGACCATCATTGGCCCGCGTCAGAATGCCACGCTGAAACTCGAGACGCCCTGCTTTCTTGCGCAGTCCTGTTTCGCAGACAGCCTTGATGTAGATCGGTGGATCGATTGCATCCAGACCCATCAACGCTTGCAGCGCCGGTTGAACCACTTGGTAGAATGTTGCCATAACCGATACCGGGTTGCCCGGCAGCCCGAAGAACAGTGCCTTGCCTACTCGGCCGAACGCGACCGGTCGCCCCGGTTTCATCGCGATTTTCCAAAAATCGACAGTGCCGACCCGGGCCAGCGTATCCGTGACGAAATCTGCCTCACCGACGGAGACGCCGCCGGACGTTATGATCGCATCGGCGACCTGCGACGCGTCGAGAAATGCCTGTTCGACATCTTCGCGCCGGTCGCGAATGACACCCATGTCCAGCACCGGCAACCCGATGCGCTTGAGCATGCCGAACAGCGTGTACCGGTTGCTGTCGTAAATCTGGCCATCCTCCAGTGTCTCGCCGATCCCGCGCAACTCGTCGCCGGTTGAGAAAAACGCGATGACCGGCAGACGTCTTACCCTGACTTCGCCGATGCCGAGCGACGCGATCAGGCCGAGGTGGGCGGAGCGCAATCGAGACCCGGCAGCAAGGGCGACATCTCCGGCGCTGATATCCTCGCCGGCGGGACGCACATGCTGACCGACCTTGTTGTCCGGCCCAATAGTGGCGCTGTCGCCCTCGCGGATCACATGCTCCTGGATGACGACGGTATCGCAGCCGGCGGGTAACGGTGCCCCTGTCATGATGCGCACGCACTGACCCGGCGCCACGGCCCCGGCAAACGGCCGTCCCGCCCATGCCGTACCCATCACGGTATAGCTGCGGGCACGGTCCTGTGGCAGGTCGCTACCGGCAAGCGCGTAACCGTCCATTGCCGAATTGGTGTGTGGAGGTACATCTACCGTCGAGACGACGTCTTGCGCGAGCACCCGGCCAAGCGCGCTGCGCAAGGCAAGTGTCTCGGCTCCCGCTACGGGAGTGATCGAAGCGCGAATACGCGCGACGGCATCATCCAGAGACAGCGCTTCGCTGTCGTGCGGATCCATGCAGCTCGGCGCATGAATCCCGGTTTCGGCGCGGCTCATTTTCCGGTCTCCACTGTGTGCTGACGATCCGTGTCTGATTCACCCAGCCTTGGTTCGAGTGCTGCCACGTCCGCCGGTTCGTTTACGTTGAGGAAATTGTCCCGGCAATCGCTGAAGTCGGCAAGCTCCATGGTCTGGTCGGCGTACCAACGATCAATTTTACGGCCCCCGCCACCGAGATAGGTCTCGAGGCTGACCAGCAGTGACGTATTCAGTAGCGAGAATACCGGTTGCAGACGATCGCCGTCGTGGGCGACGCAGACCTCCGCGCCATTTCGCAGGTGCGCTTGCCACAACCGTTCGGCAAGATCGGCCACGATCAACGGCGAGTCACACGGGACTGTCAGGATATGAGTGGTCTGTGCCGCCCGCATTCCGCTCGCCATGCCGGCGAGGGGGCCGAGAAATCCGTCCTCGTGGTCCGCAATTACCGGGTAGCCGAATTCGGAATAGCGCTCGCTATTGCGGTTCGCATTGATTGCGATCGTTGCAACCTGAGGTCGTAGCGCGCTGATCGTCCACTCGACCATCGGCCGCCCTTGCAATCGGAATGAGGCCTTTGTCGACACCCCCCATCCGACGTGCCTGGCCGCCCGCCAGAACGATACCGGTGATCCGTGTTTGCATCAGTTCCTTCCGTTCATGTGCATCATTTTTCGGCCCGCGCTGATCCGACGCTGACCGCAAGTATGCGATTGCTCCTGCTCAGGCCGACCCCTCGCCAGATCGCCTGCCCGGAATCTCGTCTTCTGGCAGCGAACGGTTAATGGCCTCGCGGGACCCGGTGGCGGGACATTTTGGCATAGATTTCCACTGCATTTGCGCCATACTGACCCATCCCGTACTCTTTTTGTGGAGAATTCACCCGTTGGTTCAGTGAGCCGGTTGCGAAAGTCTGTTTTGTGCCACCTGCGTGGCGAGGATATTTTGTGCGGGATCGGTGTCACAAACGTGTCGGAAAACTTCACCGCCCGAGTGTTCTGCGCAAATACGCAAACATTACCCGGCAGCAATGAGGAAAGCTCGTGGGCGACGTGTCCATGCAACAAGAAAAGACCGAAAAACTGCGGCTTATGCATGCGTCGGTGCTCGTTCTCGGCGCCACATTGCCACAACGGCGAAGACTGGTTGCGCCGCTGTCGCGCAGGCTCGGGCTGGTCGAATGTGCCGACGATGGCGATAGTGCCATCCCGTTGATGTCGCGGTGTCGCTTCGACTTTCTTCTCGTTTTCGAAAATGGTCACCGCCGCGACTGGCTGGACTGGATCGAGTCTCTGCGTCGCGACGGCGATTTCCGGCCGGTGATTCTGTGCAGTGACAAGCTCGACCGCCCCGCAGCGGCGGCCGCAATACGCACCGGGATCGTCGATCTGCTGTCCGTCGACTGTGTTGAAAGCGATGTCGTGGCGGCCATCGAGAGGATGCAGGAGAGAGCGGCGCGCGGGGCGACCGCGCCACCCATGCAGCGAATCGTCAGCAGGGACCCCCGGCCCGATTCGCTGATTGGCGACAGCGCCGCAATGCGTGAGGTGAAACGCCTGGTTGGCAGAATAGCTCCGTTACCGGCGACCGTTCTCATCGAAGGTGAGACCGGAACCGGAAAAGAGCTGGCAGCGCGTCTGCTGCACAGCCTGAGTGGCCGCAAGGGCGCGTTCGTTCCGGTTAACTGCGGCGCCATCTCGCCGGAGTTGCTGGAAAGCGAATTGTTCGGTCATAAGAAAGGCGCGTTTACCAACGCGCATCGGGTTCGCGAGGGTTTGTTCGTAGCCGCCCGCCAGGGCACGCTGTTTCTCGATGAAGTCAGCGAAATGCCGGTTGCGCTGGAAGTCAAGTTGCTGCGCGCGCTGGAGGAGGGTGCCATCCGGCCGGTGGGCGCGGACGCGGAAACTGCGGTCGACGTAAGGATCATCGCGTCGACGCAGCACGATCTTCCGGAGCGCGTCCGGCAAGGCCGGTTTCGCGAGGACCTTTTTTACCGGCTCAATGTGATCAATATCAAGTTGCCGCCTTTGCGCGCTCGGCATGGCGATATTGAATTACTCGCGGAGTTTTTCATGCACTCGCTCGCAGTTGAACTCGGGTTGCCTGCGGTCGCCCTGGACAAGGCGACGTTCGAACTGCTGAAGGCGCATGACTGGCCCGGAAATGTTCGCGAATTGAAGAATGTTATCGAGCGTACGCTGATGCTCGGCGAGTTCCCGAGTGGTTCGATCGGTACGCGTCGACCGGCGGAACGGCTGGCCGTGCCGGAGTACCCGATCGACTGGACCCTCGAAGAGGTCAAATGCCATCACATGCGTCGAGTGCTGGAGTCAGCCGGCGGCAACAAGTCAGCGGCGGCGCGCCTGCTGGGAATTTCGCGAAAGACGCTGGAACGCAAACTAGGGGTGACGGATACCCCCGAAATTTGAGCGCCCGGCTTGAATCTGTACGCGCGGGACCGATGAAAATTGATGATCAGGAGTAACAAATGAACGACAATGGCGACGGAAAACGCGGCGGAGGCCTCAACACCGACCTGCGAAAATTCTTGAAAACGGTCGGTATTTCCTCACAACGCAAAATAGAGGAGGCGGTTACCGCCGCGCTGCAATCCGGAACGCTCGATGCGGACAGCCCGGTCCGCGTGCGCATGACTCTGGAGTTGCCCGGTCTTGGTGTCACACACGTGGTCGAGCAGGATCTGTCCTCCGGGGCCGACTAAAGCGCTAGCAAACTCCGCGATGGACTCGCCGCTCGAAGGAAGTGAAGGGATCCGTGATCAGGCCGGCCAGATCAGCTTGCCGGCTTCGCTGAGATCATAGCCACCGAGCATCCGCGCGTGGGACTGGCAGTCTTTGCCGCGGATGTGTTCGAGCAACGACTGAAACAGCGTTCTGAAGAAGATGCCGCGGTGCATGGCCAGGTCGAAAGCCTCCCAGCCGATCGGCAGAAAGTCCAGCCCGTACTCGGTGGCTGACGCGCGCACACCGACAGTGACGTTTGCGTAGCCCATCGCAATCAGCGATGCGGCGTCGCGCTCGGAAAAGGCATGGGTGGCGATTCTGCGCGACGCCAGATCGAGATCGTATTGCGACACCAGTTCCTGCAGAAATCGTTGCGATCCGGTTCCCTGTTCGTGGGCAACCCAGCGCGTTTCGCTGGAAAACAGCCGTTGCAGCGACGCGCCGCTATTCCACACGCCCGGCGTCAAAATCAGTCCCTGCTCGCGCCGGAAAAGACGCACCAGCAGCCAGTCATTATGCTGCGGGTATTGTCGTATCAACGCGGGATGGCGCTGGTGACTTTCTTCTGCAGGGCCCCAGCTCATTCCGCACAGGTCCGCGCGCCTTCGCGCCAGCAAGGTCAACCCGAGCTGGGTCACGGTTGGAGTGAAGCTGATCAGCGCGCTGGCCTGAAACTCATTGGCGGTCCGAACAATCGCCCGGTAAAGCAAGGGATCGTCCGATCCTGCGATCAGCATCCGATCGGTGAGCAGACCACCGTGACAGGACTCAAGAATCCACTGATCGACGAGGTCTTTTGGGAATAGCCATTTCCCTGTGATTTTACTCGCGGGGATCAGGCCATCGCCAACGAGCGCATAGACTTTTTTCTCGTTTATTTGCAGATAGTGGGCTACCTGTTTGACGCTCATGAACCTGGGAGTTTGCTCGGGATCGGTGTGTTTCGCCCCCGCCGCGGCGATATCGGTCGCCAGATTATCCACATTCTGCCCCTCCCAGGTGACATGCCTGCCGCCGCGGCACTCACTGTAAACCGCATTCGGCCTCCCCTGGCGGCAAACGATGCAAAATTCGTTCCGCTCTGCGCACCGCGCATAACAGATTGAATAGAGTTCATTCGCTCGCGGCCGGGAGGAATCCACCTGCGCTACCGTTGCGACAAAATATCCCACTGCTGGTTCATATGGGAGTTTTTGTCCCAGTCTCTTATCAATTTCAGCAACGCTTGGGTCCGTCTCTGTCAGTCTCCTGAATTTTGTCTAACAGTCGTGTTCAATTGCGGTACAGTACGGGGCTTCCGGGTCATAGATGGCGGAGACAGGCCGGACGATTCGTTCGCCGGCGGTATTGGATGAGCGCAGATTTGACGATACCGGTGTCGGTAATCATGCGACGCCGCGAAGTAGCCGGCCAAGGATGGTGCGTGCCCAGCTGGGACGCCATCGGTGTCATTGCCGGAGAGAATCTCGGGTCCGGCGAGCCGTCGCGCCAGCTGCTGCGGGATGGGCCAGACGAGCAACAGTATCTGTGGAGTGGATACCGCCTGCGGTTCTTCCGCGATGCCTGCGAGAGCTACTGGTGTAATCTCACTGTCGATCAGCCGAGGTTGTTCGTCGTGTGCAGGCCGGGCGAGGAGGGCGGCGATCTGGAGCCTTTTATCATTACGGCCGACCAGGACGAGGCCGGGTCTGCCGTGGAGACGGATGACCAGGTTTTTGCGGTAAATATGCCGCCGCAGATTTATCATCATCTCGAGCGCTACGTCGTCGAGAACTATGAGCCGCAGCCGAAGAGAAAGCGGAAGCGAAAGAACTGGTCGGAGCGGCCGCCGTCATGAGCGAAAAGATTTCCAACCGCACCATGCCACCGGGTAGCGATGAGGAAGGGTTTCTCAGTCGCTGGTCGCGTCTGAAAAACGCGGAACGAAAAGGTGTGGTCATTGACTCCGAGCAGGATTCGTTGCCGGTACCGGCGACGGCGGAGGAGGTAATCACCGGCGCTGCCGAGGAGCCGCCGCTGACCGATGCCGATATGCCGCCGCTCGATTCGCTGACCGGCGATTCCGATATCAGCGGGTTTTTGTCGCAAGGTGTCAGCCACGGTTTGCGCCGCGCTGCTCTGCGCAAACTGTTTCATAGTCCCAAATTCAACGTCTGCGATGGTCTCGATGACTACTGCGACGACTTCCGGAATTTTGCCCCGCTCGGCTCGACCATTACAGCCGATATGCGTCATCACATGGAGCGGCTCCTAAAAGAGCGCCTGGCGGAAACCGGCGAAGCAGAAGATCCGGTCAGCGCGCACGAGCCTGCGGTTGACCCGGAGCTCGCGGCCGCGGGAGCCACCGGTGATCCGGATACCCAGGCGGTGTTTGACGAAGATGAAGCAGGCAAAGGTGAAGGATGACGGAACAAACGTCTGGCTTCCCGGCAAGGACAGGCAACGGTGCGGCGCGCGTCGTTGCGCTGGCCGAACGCAGCCGGGCAGAGGTAACACCGACCTCGATTGTGACTTTTCTCTCGCGCGGGCGGCTGCTGATAGTTGGCGCCGAGGACATCGCCGAACCTATCGCGAAAGAGCTTGCGGGCAGCCTGCACTGCGCTGTGCTGGCGCCGGCCGCGGAGGGAATCGTCGCGGTCAGTGAGCACGAGAACGTCCAGGTTGCGCGTTTCGACTCGCCGCAGGTCAGCGGCAGCCTTGGACAATTCGATGTGACCGTCGCAGTGGGCGGTCAGCGCAAGCCGTTGGTGGCATTGTTGCCGCGCGCGGGTGACTGTTTCGATCTCGTGCTTGACCTCGGCGTGCCGCCGCTTCTCTCCCATGAGGTGCTTCCGCTCGGATACTACGCGCCGGGCGATGATCCTGGAGCGTTGCAGACCGTCCTCGCTACGTTGCCGGATATGCGCGGCGAATTCGAAAAACCCAAGTTCTTTGTCTATGACGCTGACATCTGTGCTCATGGCAGCAGCGGAATCGGCGGATGTACCCGGTGCATTGATGCGTGCCCGACGCTTGCGATTTCTTCGCTGGGTGACACCGTCGAGGTCAATCCAAATCTGTGCCAGGGCGGTGGCAGTTGCGTATCCGCCTGCCCCAGCGGCGCCATGCGTTACGCCTATCCCAGCGTCAGCGACCTGCTCGCCTACATCAGAACGCTGATCCGGACCTACCGGGAGGCGGGCGGCGAAAACCCCTGCATCGTGTTTTATGATGAGACATCCGAGGCGGCGGTTGATGCGTGTTTGCGTAACGGGGGTAGTGAAAACCTGTTGCCGGTCCGGCTGGAGGAGATCGGTTCGGTCGGAATGGATGCATGGTTGACCTGCCTCGCCTACGGAGCGGGTTCCGTGGTGCTGGCAGTCAGTGCGGATACGCCGCCGCGGGTGCAGCGCGAACTTCGCGAGCAGGAGGGGTTTGTCAGACCGATAGTCGATGCCCTGGGATTTCAGGAAAACAGCCTGCTGCTGGTGTCGGCTGACGCTGAAGGAATGGCAATCCTGGGGCGCGAGCTGCCGGAGTCGCCCGTGTCGCGGCCGGCGGCATTCGCAGCCCCGGATGAGAAACGTACCCTGATTAGGCTTGCCATCGACCACCTCTCGGCACAGGCAGGCACTCAGCGCAAACAGGTCAAGCTGCCGGCGGGAGCGCCGTTTGGCGAAATTCGGGTAGACCGCGACGCCTGCACATTGTGCATGGGTTGTGTCGACGTCTGTCCGGTAAATGCGTTGCGCGATGGCGCCGGGTTGCCGCAGTTGAATTTTGCCGAGGCAAGTTGCGTGCAGTGCGGCCTGTGTGAAAAAGCCTGTCCCGAGCACGCTATCACCAGGGCGCCAAGATTCCTGTTTGATAGCGAGGCCAGACACAAGCCGCGAATCCTCAATGAAGAGCAGCCCTTTTGTTGTGTTACCTGCGGCAAGCCTTTTGCGACCCGGTCCATGCTCGATGCCATGCAGAAGAAGCTCGAAGGGCACTGGATGTTTCAAACCGACGAGTCGCGGCGGCGGCTGCAGATGTGCGAGAACTGCCGCGTGAAAGACATGTTTTCCGGCGAGGCCGGGAACGCATGATATCGTCCGATCGAGTGGCCATTATGGGACATGAGTGGAAAAAATGTCACATCACGCAAGATAATGGCACTTTAGGACGGAGTATTGGTTATTATTTATCCGTTTTTTCCTTTGAGACGTGGCCTGTTTTTTGCTTTGTTAGGTAATATGGTTACCCGAGGCATCAATGACTGAAGTGTCATTTACAGATTCCGGATTTTCCGAACCGCATGCGGCGGTGGTGTCCGGCGAGGATCGGCTGAGGGCCAACACCTACAGCCTGTTGGGCGCGCTGCTCGCGGCGCCGCCCGGCGCCGCTCTGCTGGAGACACTGAGCGAAATTGATGCCGAAGAGGGCGAAGCCTCCAGTTTGCTCGCCGCCGCCTGGGGGATGCTCAAGGGTGCGGCGTCGCGGGCCGAAGGTGATTTGCTCGACGACGAGTATCACGAGTTGTTCATCGGTGTGGGACGAGGCGAACTGGTCCCGTATGGATCCTGGTACCTGACCGGATTCCTAATGGAGCAGCCGCTTGCTCAATTGCGCTCGGATCTTGATGCGCTGGGACTCGGGCGCAAGAAGGACGTTGCAGAACCCGAGGATCATGCGGCGGCGCTGTGCGAGGCGATGTCACTCATCGTGGCCTGTGCAGCGGAAAGCGATTCTCAACTCCAGGCAGAATTCTTTACCCGGCACATCCAGCCCTGGATGGGCCGTTTTTTCAGAGATTTGCAGCAAGCCGAAGCGGCGCGGTTTTATCGCGCGGTCGGCCAGTTGGGCGAGCAGTTTATTGAGGTGGAATCGCAGTATCTCGCGATGGCCGCCCCGCGGCTCGATGGCAGCCGGAATTAGTCGGGCTGAGTCGATTTGATAACCCAGAGTGTGTAGTTCGGGAGGAAGAGGGAAATGACCGAGGCGAAAAAAACTGAGCGGAACGACCGTCGCAAGTTTCTCAAGGATATTGCGGTCGCTGGTGGTGCGACTGCAGCCGTTATTGTGACCGGCAGCGCGCAAGCCGAAGAGATCGACGCGGGCGCTGACGGCGTCACACCCGCCGACCCGGGCTACAAGGTCACAACTCACGTTGAGACCTACTACAAGAAAGCGCGTTTTTGACGGATAACAGCAAACGCGAAGCATCACCAGAAATTTCCAGCACAATTTCGAGGGAACAGCGATGAAGCTGATCAAAAAGAGAGATCTGACCGGGCAAGAGGCGAAGCATGCGCTTTCCGGTGTGCTCGGCAGCGCGGTAGACCGGAGAACGTTTCTGAGCCGCACTGGCCTGGCGTTGGGTGGCGGAGCCGTGGCGGGCGCATTGCCGACATCGATGATTAGTCGCGCGGAGGCGAAAGCGGAGGCAGCGACCGGCAAGATATCGACGAAACGTTCGGTATGTACCCACTGCTCGGTCGGCTGCGGCGTCATTGCCGAAGTGCAGAATGGTGTCTGGGTCGCCCAGGAGCCGGATTTCGACTCACCGTTCAATCTGGGTGGTCACTGCGCCAAGGGTGCGTCCGTGCGCGAGCATGGCCACGGCGAGCGGCGCCTGAAATACCCGATGAAAAAGGTCGCCGGCAAGTGGAAAAAGATCTCCTGGGACGAGGCGATCGATGAAATTGGTGATCAGCTGCTCGCGATTCGCGAAAAATCAGGGCCTGATTCGGTGTACTGGCTTGGTTCCGCCAAGTTCAACAACGAGCAGGCCTATCTGTATCGCAAGTTTGCCGCGATGTGGGGTACGAATAACGTCGACCATCAGGCGCGTATCTGTCATTCGACGACGGTAGCAGGGGTGGCGAACACCTGGGGCTACGGTGCGATGACCAACTCCTACAACGACATGCATAACTGCAAGTCGATGTTCTTTATCGGCAGCAACGCGGCGGAGGCTCATCCGGTCGCGATGCAGCACATACTTCGCGGTAAGGAAAATGGGGCCAAGTTCATCGTTGCGGATCCGCGGTACACCCGCACGGCAGCGCATTCGGACCAGCATCTGCGGCTGCGTCCTGGCACGGACGTGCCGCTTATTTACGGATTGCTGTGGCACATTTTCGAAAATGACTGGCAGGACGACGAGTACATCCGGCAGCGTGTCTGGGGTATGGACCAAGTGCGTGCCGAAGTCGCTAACTGGACGCCCGACGTTGTCGAAGACGTAACCGGAATTCCTGGCGACGAGGTTCGTGAAGCCGCCAAGACCATGGCCGAGAACCGTCCTGGCACTATCGTCTGGTGCATGGGTGGAACCCAGCACACGATTGGCAACAACAACACACGTGCCTACTGCATCCTGCAGCTTGCCCTTGGCAACGTCGGCAAGTCGGGCGGCGGCGCCAATATTTTCCGTGGTCATGACAACGTCCAGGGCGCAACCGATTTCGGTGTGCTGGCTGATACGCTGCCGGGCTACTACGGCTTGGCTGACGGTTCGTGGCAGCACTGGAGTCGTGTCTGGGACCTCGACTACGAATGGGTCAAGAGCCGTTTTGACCAGGGTAGCTACGAAGAAGGCGGCAAAGAAGTCAAGGCAATGAACCTGCGCGGTATTACGGTGTCGCGCTGGATCGACGGCATTCTCGAAGACCCGGCGAACATCGCGCAGAAAGACAACCTGCGGGCAATGTTCCTGTGGGGTCACGCGCCGAACAGCCAAACCCGCGGTCCAGAGCAGAAGAAGGCGATGGAAAAAGTCGACCTGCTCGTTGTTGTGGATCCGGTGCCGACGGTTACCGCGGTACTTCCCGACAGGGACGATAATATCTACCTGCTGCCGTGTACGACGCAATTCGAAACCTACGGTTCGGTTACCGCCTCGAACCGGTCCCTGCAGTGGCGTGAGAAAGTGATCGATCCGTTGTTCGAGTCGCTGCCCGATCACGTCATCATGTACAAATTGGCGAAGAAACTCGGTTTCGATCAACAGTTGTTCAAGAACATCAAGGTGAACGGTGAAGAGCCGCTGATCGAGGACATCACGCGCGAGTGGAACCGCGGCATGTGGACAGTCGGTTACACCGGGCAGAGTCCGGAACGTATGAAGCTGCACATGGAAAACAAACATACCTTCAACACCACTACGCTGAAGGCCGAGGGAGGTCCCGCGGACGGCGACTACTATGGGTTGCCGTGGCCGTGCTGGGGCACTGCGGAAATGAAGCACCCGGGCACGCCCAATCTTTATGACACCAGCAAGAGTGTTGCCGATGGCGGGCTGAATTTCCGCGCCCGTTTCGGCGTTGAGCGCGACGGCGAGAGCCTGCTTGCGGATGGCTCTTACAGCAAGGGCGCTGAAATCCAGGACGGTTATCCTGAGTTCACTGCCGACATGCTGAAGCAGCTCGGATGGTGGGATGATCTCACCGCTGACGAGAAAGCCGCGGCTGAGGGCAAAAACTGGAAAACCGATTTATCGGGTGGGATTCAGCGGGTTGCTATCAAGCATGGCTGCGCACCTTTCGGCAATGCCAAGGCGCGTGCGGTGGTCTGGACTTTCCCCGATCCGGTACCGATTCATCGAGAGCCGCTCTACACCAGCCGCCATGATCTGGTGGCGAAGTACCCGACTTACGAGGATCGCAAACGATTCTGGCGTCTGCCGACACGCTACCAGTCGATCCAGGAGAAAGACTATTCCGGTGACTACCCGCTGGTGCATACCTCGGGACGCCTTGTCGAGTATGAAGGCGGCGGTGAAGAGTCGCGCTCGAATCCGTGGCTGGCTGAATTGCAGCAGGACATGTTCGCCGAAATTCATCCGGGCGATGCCAACGACAACGGTATCAAGGACGGCCAGTGGATCTGGCTGGAGGGCCCGGAGGGCGGCAAGATCAAGGTCAAGGCAATGGTGACCCGGCGTGTCGGACGCGGTGTGGTCTGGACCCCTTATCACTTCGGTGGCTGGTTCGAGGGCAAGGATCTTATCGACAAGTACCCGGAAGGTGCAAACCCGTACGTACGCGGTGATTCGGCCAACACGGCTTTCACTTATGGCTATGACTCGGTGACTGCGATGCAGGAAACCAAGGCCAGCCTCTGCAAGATCATGCCGGCCTAGGAGGGTATCAACCATGGCAAGAATGAAATTTCTTTGTGATGCCGAGCGCTGCATCGAGTGCAATGGCTGTGTAACGGCCTGTAAAAACGAGAACGAAGTTCCGTGGGGCGTTAACCGGCGCCGCGTGGTCACTCTCGACGACGGTGTGCCCGGGGAAAAATCGATCTCGGTGGCCTGCATGCATTGCACCGATGCGCCGTGTGCCGCGGTGTGTCCGGTGGATTGCTTTACCACGACCGATGACGGGGTGGTGCTGCATGACAAGGACCTCTGTATCGGTTGCGGGTATTGCTTTTATGCCTGCCCGTTCGGTGCGCCGCAGTTTCCGCAGCAGGAGGCATTCGGCGTTCGCGGTAAAATGGACAAATGCACGTTCTGCGCCGGCGGACCCGGCGAGGAAGCGAATTCGGCCGCCGAGCGCAGCAAATACGGACGCAACCGGTTGGCGGAGGGCAAGCTGCCTCTGTGCGCCGAGATGTGCGCGACCAAGGCACTGATCGCAGGCGATGGCGATCAGGTGGCTGACATCTATCGTGAGCGCATTATGAAACGCGGTGGGCGTCCTCAGACCTGGGGCTGGGATACCGCCTACAAGAAAGACGTCTGAGCAAAGGGTGCGGAGCTTATGCCAACGGTCATCTCAGTAATGTCAAGGGGGCAGCAATGCCGAGCATGACGAAGGCCCTTTCGCTCCTTGCGGTGATTTTGGCCATCACGGGTTGTTATGACGAGCCCGTGATGGTCTCACTGCACGAGCCGGGAGTTTACAAGGGAGGCGATGTCGTAAGCCTGAGTTCTGAACAGGAAAACGAGATCGCGGAACGCTTCGAAAAACAAGGCGACAGATAGCGAGCGGGATTTGCCCGGAATGCTTCGACGAACCTCTCCGGGCGAAGATTTCGTTTGCCGTCTGTCGCTCCGCGCAGACGCGGGGCACATCGAGGACTGACAGGAGGACCTGAGTCCATGGTTGAGAATACTGCAGACAGGCGCAGCTGGCGTCGGCGTATCATGATCCTGAGCGTGATGCTCATGTTCGGGGGGTCGATGGTGCTGCCGCTGACAGGGTATCTGCTGGTCGATAGCACGCAGGCCCAGAACACGTCGGCCGAAGAAAAAGACGCGGCGAGCGGTGATGATGTCAATCCGCGCGCTGAGTACTGGCGAGCGGTTCGCGAAGGGACGGCGGGCTATTCCGCGGTGACCGGACAGGAGGCGAATGTACTGATCCAGAACGGCGGTCAGAACTGGCGTGAGCTCCGTAATGGTCCGGTTGCCAATGTGGGTGCGTGGCTGATTCTGGGGATCATTGCCGCATTGCTGACCTATCACCTGATTACCGGCGGCTACAAAATGCCTACGAGAACAGGTCGTAAGGTATTTCGCTGGCCACTGATTGACCGCGTGCTCCACTGGACAATGGCAACACTGTTTATCATCCTGACGATTACCGGGCTGAGCATATTGTGGGGCCGTGCGGTAATGATTCCGCTGATAGGCAAGGAGGCTTTCGCTGCCTGGGCCCAGGTGGCGAAACCAATCCACGACTATCTCGCGGTGCCATTCGCGGTGTTTTTCGTGATTGCGCTCCTCAAATGGATGCATCACAACTGGCCCAAGGCCTATGACCTGAAGTGGATTCTCCAGGGCGGCGGTTATCTCGGCGGCGGACATCCGCCTGCGGGCTTTGCCAACGCCGGACACAAGATGCTGTACTGGACGCTCGTTTTCGCGGGCGGTGCCATGGTGGTGTCGGGGGTTTTCCTGTTGTTCCCGAATCTCGGAACCGGCCGCGAGGGCATGCAACTCGCCAACCTGATCCACGGCATAACATCGCTCATTTGTATTGCGTTTATCTGTCTCCATATCTACCTCGCCACGATCGGCAGCGAGGGTTCCCTGGAAGGCATGCTCACCGGCTATATCGATGAGCAGTACGCAATAAACCACCATCCGCTGTGGTGGGAAGAAATCAAGGACCAGCAACACGGCGGCGCTTCCTCGCCGCATGGAGGAACACCGTCGGCGGCACCCGCGGCGCCACGACCTGACTGACGTCGCAATGCTGATGTCCGTATTGCAAAATGGAGCGGGGATGCGAAAGCGTCCCCGTTTCCGTTGCGTCTGCTGATTGCTGGCGATCGCCCGGTTCTTTGCTGTTACACATGAGTCCGCGGAAGTACTTCCTCGCCACTCTGGTCGCTGTGGTCATCGTAATGGTGCCGGTCCGGCATAGCGTGGCCGGTAACTCGGCTGCGGACGCCTGGGTGACCGCGCTCGACTCCGGAACGATGACTGCATTGAGCGAATTGCTCGCGCGGGGAGTCGACCCGAACATTGCCGCAGCAAATGGCAAGACTGCTCTGATGTTGGCATCACAGCGCGGTGAGTCGGCTTTGGTTGCGGCACTGATCCGGGCCGGTGCCGACGTCAATGCGACCAACCACAATGGTGGCACAGCATTGATGTATGCGGCGATGGTGAACGATCCCGAGGTGACGCGGCTATTGATCGGCGCTGGTGCGAAGGTCGATATCCGCGCCAAACTGGGGTGGACGGCACTGCTGGTTGCAGCGGTAAAGGGACACAGCGGGCCTGCGCGGCCACTGATCGAAGCGGGCGCCGACGTGAATGGGCAGGACGCCTACGGCTGGACCAGCCTGATGCGGGCGGTCCGCGGCGGCCATGCCGACCTGGTCGCGCTGCTGCTCGGCGTCGAGGGTATCAGTCTCGATACAGTTCAGGAATCGGGTTCGAGCGCGCTGCATATAGCCGCGGCTGGCGGGCACGCGCGACTCGCGGAGGTGCTTGTAGAGCATGGCGCCGCCACCCAACTGCGGGACATGGCGGGAAATACACCGGCTGACGTGGCGCGTGGCGCGGGATTCACCGAACTCGCCGCGACTCTTGCGAGCGGAAGTGGTGGGCCCGAGTCGGGTGCCGCCATGGAAACCACCTGAGGCGCTAACAGGGCGCCGGATTCGTGCAGTAATCCTCGATCGGCCACACTGTGCTGGTATCCCCTACAAATGCGCTGACGTCGCTGCTGCGCGTCTCCAGGGCCAGCTGAAACCCGAACTCGTCGAAGAATTTGCGAAACATATCGCCGCCGTAGATTCCGGCCGCTGAGATGTGTCCGGTTGAGCCGTCGTACTCAAGCGCAACGGCCGCGAGAGGCTGCGGCGCGGGGCCGCCGAGTACCCGTGCCCCTTCGGCCGGGTCGTAGACGCTGCCCTCGGAGCAGCAATAGATCACCGGGCGCCGCGGTTGTTCCGGGCTTGCGCCTGGCATGCCGTCATGGCGGTAGTTGATAAAGCTGACGCGGCGGGTCGGATAACTCATCTTGTGCGCGCAAATCGCCGAGAAGGCGACGATCGAGTTATCAGGTCCGACTCCGCCCTGCCAGCGGTAGCGGTCGCCGTTTTCGGTTTCGAGATCTGCAGGTGTGCTGACTCGGCGTCCGAGATTGAGCAGAAAACACGGTGTCGCGGCATACGGGTAGTGAAAGACATAGGACTTGCCTGGCGCGAGTTTTTTTCCGTCCAGCGGCGCGCCGGACGGGTCCGTGAGCATTACATTACCGGCCTGTTGAACCGGATTGCCGCGGGCCGCCAGCAGCGCCGGGTTGAGCGCGACCGCACCGCTCATCATGCTGCAGACTTTGACGAATCTGCGGCGGGAAACTCCTGTCTTTTCGTCCATGAGTTTGACCTGTTGACTTGGTGGCACTGCCTGGCGCAGCGATCAGACACGAATTCTAGCTGCGAGTGCCGACGACTTGCCAATCAGCACCCACCCAAATCGATGCGGTGTGACCCGCCCGGTCCTTGGTTACTGCGCAAAATGCGTAACGGCCGGCTTCAGCCGGCATGCCGTTGCCGCTGCCCGGTCGCGCAATTCCGAGTCATCACGCGCCGGTACACATCGCTGCGGGCGCCATATTTTGACGTCACGATTTGCCACAAATGGAGTTCCTCAACGTCGAAGGCGGCCTTGCACGACAACAGGTAATAATTCCACATACGACGGAAGCGCTCGTCGAACCGTTGCCGGGTCTCTATCTCCATTATTCGGGGCCAGTTGCGGTTGAAATTTTCATACCAGGCACGCAGCGTTTTCGAATAATAGTATCCGTAGTTTTCCCAGGCCTGGATCACGAACAGACCGCGCACAGCATCCGCGATTTGGCTCATGGCCGGTATCATCGAATTGCGAAAGATGTATTTCTCGATCCATGGGTCGACGATAGTGGTCACGTCTTTGTTGCCTATCGTATGGAGGAGAAAAAGGCCGTTTTCGGACAAAAGCTCATGGATGATTTTCATGAGTCTGCGGTAGTTTTTGTACCCAACGTGCTCGAGCATGCCGCACACGAGAATTTTGTCGAAACTGGCGGCAGGAAAGCGATCAGGCAGATCACGATAGTCGCACCTGACGATCTCGACGTCGAATCCCGCCGCATATTTGCGCGCATACGCGATCTGTTCGGCGGAGAGGCTGATTCCGACTGCCGTGCAGCCGCGGGTGCTGGCCGCATAGCGAACAAAGCCGCCCCAGCCGCAGCCGACATCGAGGACCCGGTCACCGGGACCGAGTTCGAGTTTTTCGCACAGCATTTCCAGTTTGCATTCCTCGGCAACCCGGAGCTCATCAGTGCCGTCGAAGAAGCAGCAAGTGTACTGGTTGTGAGGCCCGAGGAAGTGCGTGTATAGCCGATGATCGAGGTCATAGTGCTGTTCCGCCATAGCCCGCGAACCGCGTCGTGTTTGCATATTGGCAATCCGGGAGCGCAGGTTTTGCAGAATTCTTCCGGCCCCCGCGACGGCGGTGGAGGGCGCGCCGGTGCGGAGCAGACGTTGAATCATCGAGTCGAGTTGCGGTGTGTCCCAGTCACCATCGGTATAGGATTCACCGAGACCGACGGATCCCTGCAGCACCCGGCGATAGAATCTTGGATTGTTCACCCGAATGTCCCACGGCGCGTTCCCGCCGATGTCAATTCCGGCATGATTGAATAGTCTGGTTACAAGTGCTCTCGGAGATAGTTCCATCGTCAAAGTCCCCCTGGAATCGCGATGGCTTGCCTGTATTTATGTAGCCAAACGCATCCGCGCGGCAATACGGGAGTGTCCGGCCTGTCTAATTGGTATAGCCGGATAGCGTCTTACTCGCCAGCCCCGGATCGGTCATTCCACTGGGCGCGAGCGCAACGAATTTTCTTTCGGGCATCACCGCGGCTGCCCCCGGGCCGGCCTCTCCATTAAGTCAATAAGTGTATGACCGGATTAATTTTTTCGCCATTCGGTTTATTCTTGAAAATGATGGTCAGGGGTTTGGCCGTCTGTAGCGTGACAAGGAGGAAACAATCATGACAACCGTGCGCAAAATCACCCCGAAAGAGACACCGGTGGAGGTTCAACGCGAGCGGGCAGCAATGAGACCGATTGTCCACGGCATGGAAGACTTGTTCGAATTATTCCCGCGCCGCTGGATGGAGTCGCTGATGGAGCCGTTTATGCTGAAACGGCCGTTGGCGCGCGAGTTCGAGGGCTTCGGCGAAGCCTTCTATCCGCATGTCGATCTGATCGACCGCGAAGCAACTCTGCTTGTTCGCGCCGAATTGCCCGGTGTGAAGAAGGAGGACCTCGATATCAGCCTCGTCGGTGATCGCTTGACGATCAAGGCGAAGAGGGAATTTAAGGAAGAGGAGAAGAACGAGACCTTCTTCCGGTCGGAAATGGGCTATGGATCACTGCTCCGCACTGTTCTGTTGCCGGCTGAAGTGGATATCAGAAAAGCAAAAGCCGAATTGCGAGAAGGCATTCTCGAGATCGTTTTGCCGAAAGTTGAAGTTCAGAAACGGCAGACGATCAAAGTAGCCTGATTATCACGCGAAGTGGGCGGGGCGGCGTAAGTCGCCCCGTTTCTTTCAGCGGTACGCCGCCTGCGCACCGAGGCGGCGGCAGAGGGGGCGGTTTTACGCTCCATGGCCCTGTATTTTGCCGCGGCGCAACATCCGCAGAAATACCTATTGCCCCGAGTATTGGTCGCTGGCAGGTTTGAGACTCTGTGGCCGGAATTGTATCCCTATGATGTCTCTTGCCAACCCGGTTGTCCTTAGTCGCTCTCTGCTGCGGCGGATGTTGTGTTGCCGCACGGCGGATACCTGGTCAGCCGACTGGGGGTCAGTTGCGTTCCTGGGAACGGATGATCGGATTCATGCGGTTCATCTCGGTGAAATCATTGATGTTTTACCGGTCGATGAGGATCTTCGCGCCGTTCTCAGAAGCGTTCAGGGGGCTGGTCCCTACACCGTCGCGGCCTGATTGCCCTTGCCACTGTCGGTCGCCGGGCATCTTCGGGGCGGGCCGTTGCCGCGGTTCTCCGGTGTCAGGATTCCGCTTGCCACGGGATGCAACCAACGGACGCCTGTCGGCCCGCAGCGTCCGCTCGAACTCCGGGCGCGTTGCGCGCGCTATTTCTGCCGTGTTTTCAAATAGCCTCCAGCAGGAATCCGTTGCGCTGCGACCGCAACGGTGGCGCAACAGGCGTGAGCCCAAAGTATAGTCGGATAATGGTCGTCACTCTGTCAAAGTGAACGGTGGAGGAATATGCGCGAAAAACGAAGGGGAGAAGCGAGCATGAGACTGTTCTGCAAGGAGTTCGGTTTTATAGCGACGCTGTTCGCGTGCGCCGCATTTGCCACCGCGGCGGTCGCGCAGGATGCGAAGCTTTCAGAGGACGCCGAACGATGCGTCAGCTGCCATACCAAACAGCAACCGGGAATCGTGGCCGACTGGAAAAGCAGTCGTCATTTCGAAGTGGGTATCTCCTGTCTCGATTGCCACCGCGTTGAAGACGAGCATTCGCCCATGGGCGGTGAGCATATGAGTTCAGGCGCCAAAGTCTCGGTGCTGGTGCCTCCAAGTACCTGCGGCCGCTGTCACGCGGACCAGGTCGAGCAGTTCAATGCCAGCGGCCACTTCCGCGCCTACCGGCAGATTATTCCAAAAGATAGCCTCCACGCACTGACCCAGGTGCACGAAGGCCGCTCACATCCCGAATTCGGTGACGCCCCGAACGAGACCGGATGCATGCAGTGCCATGGAACCAAAATCGAGCTGGATGAGGACGGCAGTCCGACCCCTGAAACCTGGCCGAACGCGGGTATGGGCAACATTTATCCCGACGGTAGCACCGGAAATTGTTCGGCCTGTCACACCCGCCATGCGTTTTCGAATGCCGAGGCGAGACGCCCGCATGCCTGCGCGTCGTGCCATCTTGGTCCGGATCATCCGAACATCGAGATTTTCGAAAACAGCAAGCACGGCCATGTCTACAACACCCAGGGCGAGGACTGGAACTGGGAGGGTGCCAGCGACGCCTGGACTGCAGGGGTCGATTATCGCGCGCCAACCTGTTCGAGCTGCCATATGAGCGCTGCCGGTGAGCAACCCGCCACGCATAATGTTTCCGATCGCCTGTACTGGGTGCTGTGGTCGAAGAGTTCGCCGGTGCGAAATTCGGACGACCCGATGAGCCCGATTCTCGGCGACGGACCGAAAGGGCGCGAGCGAATGAAGGAAGTCTGTGCCCAGTGCCATAGTTCGCTGCACACGGACGGGTTCTTCGCGCAAGGCGACAAGGCGGTCAATCTGTATAACGAGGCCTATTACAAACCCGCCAAGGCAATGCTCGACGAACTCAAGGAGAAAGGTCTGCTGGAGGACAATCCGTGGAGCGACGAGTTCCAGATTACCTTCTACTACCTATGGCATCATGAGGGCCGGCGTGCGCGCCAGGGGGCGATGATGGGCGCTCCGGACTATGCGCACTGGCATGGCTTCTTCGAGCTGCAGCAGGACCTGTACAAGCTCGAGAAGATTCATGCGAAGCGGATCAAGACCGGCAAGATCGAAGAATAGCGCCCGGTCGCGAGCTGACAGGAAAGCAGGCGCGCCAGGCGACGCGCCTCCTTTCTGGGTGTTCGTTTTCCCCGCTCCGGCTTTGGCGGCAACCGCCGCCCACCGGCGGATGGGGGCGAGCGAAATCTAAAACTCGAAGCCCAGTGAGGTATTGATGCCGTAGTCCGAGTTCGATGCGTCGGTGTCGGATACATCGCTGTCATATTTGTGAAAAAAGCTCAGGTCCCAGAAAAAGTCCTCGATGATCTCCTGGCGCAGCGTGATATCGAAATCGGTACGGTATTCACCCAACTGGGTAATGCCGGGGAATACTGCAAGCGTGGCATCAAGCCTGCGCTTCGGCGTGTGATGGATGTAGATCGACCAGCCGCTGCGCAGAAGTCCTTCCAGGTCGGTGTCCGACGTGCCGTCCGAGTTTTCAGAGTGGTTAACGACTACGCCGGTTTCGCCGAATAGCTCGGAGACGTTGGTTTGCCAGAAGCGATGACCATAGCCGCCACCTGTCAGGAGCCGTAAATCCAACCCCAGTTCGTCGTTACGCTCTGCTGACCCCAGCGCCAGCCAGTAGTTGCGATTCTCGAGCCAGCGCCGGTAATCGACGTAGGCGGTCCATTGACTGGTCGTCTCGTCGCCGTCGTCGGTCACCAGTCCGCCGAGGCCAAAGTTCGTGCGGGATAACTCCCTGATGTAAAGAGCGTCATAATTGAGATTGAATCGCTCCACATCGCTCGCCTTGGTGTAGCTATAGCCCGTTTTCAATGTGCTGTCGATCTGGTCGCGCCAGGTTCTTTCGATCGTCTGGATCCGCACGATATCGATCATCGCGAGCTCCGACGTTGCACCGCCACGGACGACAAGCAACCTGCCGTCGGCGATGCCGGGGTTCAGAGAGCCGAAGTACTTGGTGCCATCGGAGGTCTCCAGGCGGTAGTATTTTTTTGCTTCGACACTCAGAATCTCGTCCCACTCGACGGAGATGGTGCCCATGGAGTCGGTGCCATAGCTGAGTTTGCCGCGTTGGAGGTTCTTGACCTCACCGGTGACGAAATCGCCGTTGGCGAGACGGATGATGTCTTCCTTGGCAGCATGGGCCGGGGCCGCGAAGATTAATGCCCACGCACTCCAAAGCAGCAAATGCAGGCCGCCAATTCTGACCCGGAGGGGTCGTGGCAAATTCTTGCGATTCATACTCAATTCTCTGTGATTCATGGTTTGCTTGCGTGGTCAGCGCGGTAAAACCCGGTAGCCGCCATGCCGGGGGCACTGCCGTGCCGGCCGGTCGGCCCAAGGGGTCGATGGCGGCGCTACTGCTTCCTGCACCGGCCGCGGTTGCGCGTGGCGCGCATGCTACCAATAATTCGGCGAGCGCAAAATGTCCGGGATCGACGGGTTTGCACCGGTTTCGCCCGGCGCGAAGTTCCGCCTGGCGGCGGATGCAGAGAGGGCAGACTGGCACGGCCCGGCAGATGGCGCGATAAATACTGAATCCCTAGATTGCGTCAGCGTCAATTCGGGTGACTGATACCGGCACCCCGTTTAGTGCCGCGTTGCCAGACAAAACGTCGAGAAAAGTCTCGTCGGTAAGGTCATTGATACATACGCCGGGGTGGCGCGTGGCGATCGAGAGCCGGCTGCCTGCGCGGTCATGGCCCCAACCATGAGGGAGGCTGACGACGCCGGGCATGAGATCTTCGCTGGCTTCGACTTTGACGGTCAGGCAACCGCTGCGCGAACGCAATTCCGCGAGGTCGCCGCTATGCAAGGCGTGTGCTGCCAGGTCAGTGGGGTGCATCAGCAGATTGCAACGGTCTTTTCCCTTTACCAGCCGCGCATAATTGTGCATCCACGAATTATTGCTGCGGATGTGGCGTCTGCCGATCAGACGCAATGACTCAGTGGCACGCTGATTCGAATCGATTGCGGCCTGCAAACGAGCAAGGTCTGCAACCAGGAAATCCGGCGCGGCATGGATCTGCTGGTCATCAGTGCACAAGCGCGCTTGTATCGATCCACCGCGCAACGGTCCGAGATCGACGCCACTGCGATGGCGGGATAATTTATCGAGATCCAGAGGCGAATCCGGTTTGTGACGCTTTCCGTACGGCCCCGCGGCCAGGCCCTGTTCCAGCAAAACCGTTGGTGGCGGCAGCGTATCCGACCCGGATTCGAGCTTTTCCTGACAACGGCTTGCGAGCTGATTAAAGATCTCCCAATCGTGCAGCGCTGCCGGATTCCTTTCGAACACGGCCGGGCTGTAGCGCGCCGTGTTGTGTACGGCAAGCTGGTGAAAAACCAGGTCATAGTGATCATGTTCGAGCGGACTGGTGGGCGGCAGGATCACGTGGGCATGACGAGTGGTTTCGTTCAGGTAAAAATCGAAACTCACCATGAAATCGAGATCGGCGAGCGCATGATCGAGCTGGCGTCCGTTGGGCGTAGACAGAACCGGGTTGCCGGCTACCGTTGCGAGCGCGCGAATCTGGCCATCACCGGGTGTCAGGATTTCTTCCGCGAGTGCCGCTACCGGAAGCTCCCCGGCAAATTCGGGGAGTCCGCGAACGCGGCTCTGCCAGGCGGCAAAATGCCCCGGGCGTTTGTCCCACGGCCCGGCCATGCCGATCGCTGCATGGGTCAGTACGACCCCGCCCTGACGATCCAGATTGCCGGTCACCAGGTTCAGAAGCTGCAGCGCCCACTGGCACAGGCTGCCGAAAGCCTGTGTCGACACCCCCATGCGGCCATAGCATGCTGCGCTGCGAGCATCGGCGATCGTGTGCGCCAGGCGGCGAATTGTTGCCGCGCCGATACCCGTGGCGACGGCGACGCTCTCCGGCGTAAAAGCTGAAATGGTGTCGCAAAACCGTTCGAGACCGTTGGTGTAATCGGTGTGACTGCCTGCATCGGCGTTGCGTTCAACAACCAGCACATGCAGCATCGCAAACAGCAGCAACGCGTCGCTACCGGGACGGATGAAGTGATGTTCGTCGGCGATCTTCGCCGTCTCGGTCCGGCGCGGATCTATCACGATCAGGCGCCCCCCGCGTGCCTGCAGAGCGCGGATACGATTGCGAAAATCGGGCACCGTCATCAGGCTGCCGTTGGAAGCTATCGGATTGGCGCCCAGCATCAGAAAACAGTCGGTATGGTCGATGTCCGGGACCGGAATCAGGAACTGGTGACCGTACATCGCATGGCAGACGACATGGTGAGGAAGCTGGTCGACCGAGGTCGCCGAAAACCGGTTGCGGGTCCGGAAGTGACGAAAAAAGTGATAGCTGTGAGTCATGATTCCCCAGTTGTGGACACTGGGATTACCCATATAGATGCCAACGGCGTTGTCGCCGTCGCGCTGTGCGATCGCCGAAAGACGGCGAACGGTGAGATCGAGCGCCTCGTCCCATTCGCACTCGCGCCAGTCGTCGCCATCGCGCAGCATCGGTTGGCGGAGGCGATCGGGGTCTTCATGAATGTCTTTGAGCGCCACAGCCTTGGGGCAGATATGACCGCGGCTCAGCGGGTCGTTCTTGTCGCCGCGGATGTGCAGGATGGCATCGTTCTCCACTTTGATCTCGAGACCACAGATCGCCTCGCATAGATGACATGCGCGGTATACCGTTCGGGTTGCTGTGTGCGCCATGGTAGCGACGGGACTCCTGCCGGTTCCTGGTCAGGATGGAAGAGTTGCATACACCGGAGGCGTATAACAAGTCATGCCAGCCGTCTGGTGCCAGGCAATGAAAAAAACCCCGGTGGCACAGGTGCCACCGGGGCCTGAAGGTTCGCCTTAGGCGCGGGTTTCAGCCTAGTAAGCGTACTTGGCCGAAACGATAAAGCGGGTCATGTCGCCGTCCAGTCCGTTTTCGAGTTCGCGGCTGGCGTACATGAACTCCGCACCGAGTGTCATTTTCGGTATCGGGTCGAACAGCAGGTTCACATGGACACTGTAGTGTTCCTTGTTCACGCCACCACCAGTCAGGCTGTCGTCGTTGTCAATCGACAGGCCACCGACCGTGAAGTTCGAACGCCAGCTGCCGGTCCAGAAGTGACGATAGGAGACGTAGCCTGCCATCTGCTCGATCGTCTCGAGATCGCCGCCGGAATCCAGCACCGCACCATTCGCCGCGTTCAGGGCGAGATAACGGCCAATACCGTCGCCGTAGTTGACCATCCAGCGGATATCGTCCTTTTCGAAGACGTTGAATTTACCGGATACCGAGATTCCGTAGCCGATTTCATCGTCGTCGAGATTGTTGACGTTATCCTCGATCTTGAGCTGACGCAGCAATCCGGCGAAAGCGATATGGCCCCAGTCACCGGTCCAGTTATAGCGGCCAACAAAATCAGGCAGCGAATTGTCATCGGAGTTGATGCGGGAACCGCCACCGAATGGAGTCACTGTCGTTTCGGGATTCTCCAGCGCGAACTGCCACGGACCAGTCGTGTAGCGAACCAGTGCCTGACGGACGAAGATCGTGCCCTCGGTCGGGCCGATGAAGTCGAGGTTCTCGACGAACGCCCCCAGATTCTGGAAAGTCGACCAGGTCTGGCCCACGTCCCATCCGTCATAAGAGATCAGCGCATGACGCAGGCGCGGTTGATACGAGTTGCTGATCCGCTCATCGCCCTCCGAGCCGGTAAAGAAATCCATCTCCAGCAGGGTCTTCACTTCCTTGCCGTTTGGAAGCTCATGTCGGCTCTTGAAGTTGATACGGGTTTCACGGGCCTGCATATCGACCTGCGCATCCTTGTCCGGAGCGTCGACCGGAACCAGCGACGGCACATAGAACTGACGCATCAGGCTGTCTTCTGACACGGAGCCGTCGTTGTACTTACTCACAAACGTGTCGAACTTGACGTAGCCGCCGAACTGGTAATCGTTCCACGGCTTGTCGTCGACAACTTCTGTGACTTTCTTTTCGACCGTTGCCGTGCGGGATTCGACAGTGGCCAGTTCCTGTCGCTGCATGTTTTGACCGTTGGCCAGCTGTCTGACCAACGCCTCCAGTTCGGCAACACGCGCCTCGAGCTGCTGTACCTCCTGATCGCTGGCGGCGGATGCGGAACCACTCCAGACGGCCAGCATGGCAGTCAGAATGGCAACAAGTGGCCCACGTAGTGAGCGATTTCTTTGTTCAGACATATCTCCTCCCTCGTCCGGAAGATTGACGGGCTTGGTCATGGTGGTCGATGCAATTGGCGCTGGGTATTAGCCAATGGTCTAAGTCATCATGGTCGTGTCGACCAAGGTCTAATTGGCGAAATAGCGGGGCGCGACGAGACTTCATGGTGTGAGCGATCGTGTTGCCGGTGGTGAATGAGTCGGCCGTGGTCCGCTTGGTAATGGCATTCCTGAAACAGACGGGAGCGAATGGTATGGACAGCAAGGTTTATCCGGTGCCCGACAGTCTCGCCGGGACGGCGCATATCGACGCATCGAAATACGAGGAAATGTATCGGCGTTCGGTAGAGGACAATGAAGGTTTCTGGCGCGAAGCCGGAGCCCGCGTCGAATGGATAAAACCGTTCAGCGAAGTCAAGGACGTATCGTTCGATCGCGACGATCTGCATATCCGCTGGTATGCGGACGGCAGCCTCAATGTCTGTCACAACTGCGTGGATCGTCATCTTCCGGAGAAAGCGGACCAGACCGCAATTATCTGGGAGGGTGATGATCCCTCTCGCGATGACCACATCACCTACGGCCAGTTGTACGAACGGGTATGCGTATTTGCCAACGCGCTGAAGGAACTCGGCGTGAAGAGGGGCGATCGGGTCACAATCTACATGCCGATGATTCCCGATGCAGCGATCTGCATGCTTGCGTGTGCCCGCATCGGGGCGATTCACTCAGTGGTTTTTGGAGGCTTCTCTCCGGACGCGCTGGCCGGGCGGATCATCGATTGCGAGTCGACCGTAGTAGTCACTGCCGATGAAGGCCTGCGTGGAGGCCGCACGGTACCGCTGAAGAAAAATGTCGATGAGGCAGCAAAAAAACCGGGAGTAACCTCGCTGCAAAAAGTGCTGGTCGTGCGGAACACCGGAGGCGCTATCGAGATGCAGGACGGGCGCGATGTCTGGTTGCACGAGATTGCACCGGGCATGGCAAAAGAATGTCCGGTTGAGGAGATGAACGCGGAAGATCCTCTGTTCATCCTCTATACCTCGGGATCCACGGGTCAGCCCAAAGGCGTCTTGCATACCTCCGGCGGATACCTGGTCTATGCCGCGATGACCCACGAGTACGTTTTTGATTATCACCCGGGCGACATTTACTGGTGTACGGCGGATGTCGGCTGGGTAACCGGGCACAGCTATATCGTTTACGGTCCGCTGGCGAATGGTGCGACCACGCTGATGTTCGAAGGTGTGCCGAATTATCCCGACTTCAGCCGCTTCTGGCAGGTTTGCGACAAGCACAAGGTCAATATCTGTTATACAGCGCCAACCGCAATTCGCGCCCTGATGCGCCACGGCGATGATCCGGTCAAGGCGACCTCACGCAAGAGCCTGCGCCTGCTCGGGTCAGTCGGTGAGCCCATCAACCCCGAGGCCTGGGAGTGGTATTACCAAGTCGTAGGCGACGGGCGCTGCCCGATTGTCGATACCTGGTGGCAGACCGAGACCGGCGGCATTCTGATCACACCCTTGCCGGGCGCTACCGCGTTGAAGCCGGGTTCGGCTACGCTACCGTTTTTCGGCGTGCAGCCGGCGATCGTCGATGGTGACGGTATCCGCCTCGAAGGCGCCGACCGAGGGCAACCTTGTGCTGCTCGATAGCTGGCCGGGGCAGATGCGCACGGTGTATGGCGACCACAAGCGATTTGTCGATACGTACTTCAGCACGTTCCCGGGAACTTACTTCACCGGTGACGGGGCGCGCCGCGACGAGGACGGCTATTACTGGATCACGGGTCGTGTCGACGACGTGCTGAATGTCTCCGGTCATCGCATGGGCACGGCTGAAATCGAGAGTGCGCTGGTTGCCCATGACGCGGTCTCGGAGGCCGCGGTGGTTGGTTATCCACATGATGTAAAAGGGCAGGGCATCTATGTCTACGTGACGCTGAAAGACGGTTATTCGCCGTCCGACGAGTTGCATAAGGAGCTCAGGCAGTGGGTGCGAAAAGAGATCGGTCCGATCGCGACACCTGACCTAATACAGTGGGCGCCCGGTCTGCCGAAAACTCGTTCGGGAAAGATCATGCGGCGTATTCTGCGCAAGGTTGCCGCAAATGAATTCGATAATCTCGGCGATACTTCGACACTTGCCGAGCCCGAGGTCGTCGAGCAGTTGATCGATAACCGCCAAAACCGCTGAGCGAAAAAAGGTGGCCAGATGAATCTGGCGGACAAAATCATAATCGCGGATGACCACCCGCTATTTCGCGAGGCATTGCGCCAGGCGGTGGAGCGGGTTTGTCCGGGTTGCGAAATCGTCGAGGCCGAGGATCTGACCAGCCTGCAGGCGGTGACCGACGCTCACCCGAGCGCGGACCTGCTGCTGCTGGATCTGCACATGCCGGGGGTGAATGGCTTCAGCGGTCTCATTTATGTGCGATCCCACCAGGCAACCTTGCCAACCGTCGTGGTGTCGGCATTGGAAGAGACCTGGGTGATCCAGCGCGCCCGTAACCACGGTGCCGCAGGATTCATCCCGAAATCGGCGCCCGTGCGGGTAATTGCCGAAGCCATGCAGACCGTGCTCGAGGGGGAGCGGTGGTTTCCTCCGGGAACCGAAGGTGGCACGCTCGATCCGCGTGAAAGCGACATTGCCGAGCGTATTGCGCAGCTGACGCCACAGCAGTTCCGGGTGTTGATGCTGTTGTCCGAGGGGTTGCTGAATAAACAGATTGCGTTCGAGATGTCGGTATCGGAAGCGACGATCAAGGCGCATGTGACCGCGATTATGAAAAAGCTCAAGGTCAATAATCGCACCCAGGCTGTTCTCGAGGCCGGACGGTTGACGGTCAAGCCGCCGAAAATGGATCCCGCAACGCTGGAACAGGCCTGAATCAGGCCGCCGCGCGGGTTCTGAGCAGACTGTCGAGGGTCGCCCGCAGCGCGGCCGGTTTGACTGGCTTGCGCAATAACGGGTACCCCTGTGTTTTTGCTTCGAGGCGAAGTTCCTCGGAGTGATCCGCGGTAATCACCGCGCCGGGAATGTCGCCGCGCCATTGCGTACGCAATTCACGCATCAGATCCAGCCCGTTTTCTCCGTGGTCCAGATGATAGTCGACCAGCATGGCGTCGGGCGGGTCCTGGCCCTCCAACAGTTTTCTGGCTTCGGCGAGTGACGCTGCCATAAGTGGCAAGCTGCCCCAGCGGCCAAGCAGTGCCGCCATACCGTTAAGAACTTCTGGCTGATTGTCCACGCACAGAATCCGAGCGCCCTCCAGGCGGGTACCGGCAATGTAACTGGATGTTGTCAGCGGGCGGATGATCTTCTCCGACTCGCTGGCTGCCGGTACGGTAACTGTGAACACGCTGCCCTGGCCAACACGCGACCGGACCTTGATCGAGTGATCCAGCATTCCCGCAATACGCTCGACGATCGCAAGACCCAGCCCCAGGCCCTTATCTTTGCTGCCGGCGCTCTCGATGCGCTGGAATTCGAGAAAAATCGTATCAAGGTTGTGCTCGGCGATACCGCAGCCTGTATCCCAAACCTGGATCTCGACGTTGTCACCGCGGCGGCGGCAGCCGAGCAGCACGCCACCCTCGCGGGTATAGCGGATGGCGTTGACCAGCAGGTTCTGCAGAATCCGCCGCAGCAATTGGCGATCACTGCGCACGATCTCGTTGTTTGCGTGTACCCGTATGCGCAGCCCTCGCTCTTCGGCCAGCGGGGCAAATTGTTCTCGCAATGCCGGCAGCAGCTCTCCGAGGTGGACCGACTCGTGTTCGGGTACCAGTGCATCAGAATCGAGTTTTGAAATATCGAGCAAAGCACCCAGCAGATCTTCCGCGGCACCGAGGCTTCCATCGATTTGGCGCACCAGGCGCCGATGCGGTCGATCGAGTTCGTCTTCCCGATCGGCCAGAACTGAGGTAAACAGCCGGGCGGCGTTCAACGGTTGCAGCAGGTCATGAGTCGCCGCGGCAAGAAAACGCGTCTTGCTGATGTTAGCCTGTTCCGCGTCGGCTTTGGCTGCGCGGAGCGCGGTCATTGCATGAGTCAGATCTTTTGTGCGCTCCTCGACCCGTTGTTCCAGTTCGGCTTTTGCGTCGCGCAGCGCGAGCTCGGCGCGGCGGCGCCCGGAAATATCCTGAAACATGCCGTAAAATCCGAGCACATTGCCGTCTTCGTCATGCTCGGGAATATAGGTCCCGAGAGCATAGAAATTACTGCCGTCGGCCGCCTCCAGCTCCAATTCGAAATCCTGCCGCACGCCCTGCAAGGCGCCCTCCATATAGCCGGTACGTTGTAGCAGCTGTCTCTCGGTAAGCACTTCCTCGATGCGTTTGCCGACAATGTCCTGCATCGGGATACCGGCAAATTGCAGATACGCTTTGTTGGCAAACCTGTAGCGGCCTTCCCGGTCGACATACGCGAGCATAAGGGGTGCATTGTCGGTGTAAAGACGTATGCTGCGTTCGCTCTCGCGTAATGCGGTCTCCACATGTTTGTAGTCGGTAATATCGGTATAGGTGGTGACGTAGCCGCCGCCGTTCATCGGCTTGCCACGAAGCTCGAGGACCCTTCCGTCCTCATAGAGACGTTCGTGCCGGTAGATATGACCCTTGCGCATGTGTTCGATCCGCTTCCTGACCTCGTTGTGCACCGCGCCCATTCCGAAAAGGCCACGCTCGGCGTTGAACTGGATCAGTTCGGCTACCGGCTTGCCGAGGTAGACCAGTCCATCCGGGTAGTGGAGTAACTCGAGGTAACGCTTGTTCCAGCCGACCAGACGCAAATCGCTATCGACTACGCTAACACCCTGGCTAATGTTCTCCAGGGTCGATTCGAGCAGTTCCCTGTTGAATTTGAGCGCCTGGCTCGTCTGGTCGAGAAGCGTTACGACGTCACCGAGTTCCATCCCGGTTTTGCGCAGCGCCGTTGTCATCACCACACGCGCAGACGCGGCCCCGATAGAGCCGGCCAGCAGCCGTTCCGTAAACTGGACCAGTTGCGGTTTGGCCTGCGCGCCACTGTCCTGGGGCAGGCCGTGCTCGGCACGATAGCGTTCGAACGCGCGCTCACTGTTATCTGTGCCGATAAAGCGTTCCGCGAGAGCGACCAGGTCGCCGATCGTGACGAGCCGTTGCTGGCGGTGGGACAACCCGGGCGCTCGCCGGCCCGGAACGTCCATGAACGCCACTGCCTGCAGCTCTTCGCGAACGGACTGCCGAGTCGTCAACGAACCGATAACCAGCGCGACGATATTGGCGGCAAGTGACCAGAACACACCGTGCGCCATGGTCGGCCAGTCCTGAGTTCCGAGCAGTGCCTCCGGTCGCAGCCAGCTCATTGCAAATGGTCCGGTATCGATCCAGCCGGCGTCGATTCCCGCGGAGCGGAATAGCGTGGGTATTAGCAACGTGTAGGCCCAAAGCAAAAATCCGGCGACGAGTCCGCTCATGGCGCCATTTCGATTGGCGCCCGACCAGTACACTCCGGTGACTAACGGTGGCGCAAATTGGGCTGCGGCGGCAAACGACAGCAAGCCAATCGACGCCAGCGCCGAACTCTCGGCAGTGAGCCGGTAATAGGTATAGGCAACGAGTGCAATCAGCACGATGGTAATGCGCCGGGTATTCAACAATACCGTACTGTAGTCGTGCCGCGCCGCCCTGTTGCGCGCCTGGTTGCGCAGGATCATAGGCAGTACGATTTCATTGCTTACCATCGTCGCCAAAGCGACGCTGGCAACAATGACCATCCCGGTTGCTGCGGAAAATCCACCGAGAAAAGCCAGCAGAGATAACAGGGTCTGATCATAAAACGCCGGCAGGGCCAGAACGAAGGTGTCTGCATTGATGTCCGGATTGGAAAATGTCAGCCGCCCGGCGAGGGCGATCGGCATGACGAATGCAGTAATCACGACAAGATATAACGGGAAAGCCCAGCGTGCGACACGCAGGTCGCTGGCGCCATTGCATTCCACGACACCGACATGAAACTGGCGCGGCAGGCACAGGATCGCCGCCATTGCGATGACCGTCTGGGCAAAAAAGGTGGCGATGCCAATGTCACTGCTGAAGGTCGTGCTGAGGCGCGGGTCGGTGACGGTTCTGGCGAGCATGTCGCCTAAGCCGCCGAATACCCCATAGATGGCGTACAAACCGACAGCGGCGAAAGCGAATAACTTGACCACCGATTCGAATGCGATAGCGAGCATCATGCCGCGTTGATGTTCAGTTGCATCGAGCTGGCGAGTGCCGAACAGAATCGAAAACAATGCCAGCGCCAGCGCGGCATACAGCGCGAGACTGGCCCAGCCGCTGTCGTCCGGGAGGTTGTGGCCATCGGTCAGGACTGAGTAGCCCATGACCACTGCCTTGAGTTGCAGCGCGATGTAGGGGACGGTGCCGATGACGGCCATGACCGTGACCAGTACCGCGATGCTGTGAGCCCGGCCATAGCGGGCGGCAACGAAATCCGCGATGGATGTCAGATTCTGGCGCTTGCTGATGTTGACGATCCGGTTGAGCAGATCGAAGCCGAAGAGGAACACCAGAATCGGACCGAGATAAATGGGCAGGAATTGCCAGCCACTGGAGGCCGCTGTGCCGACCGCGCCATAAAAGGTCCACGACGTGCAGTACACCGCCAGCGTAAGACTGTAGACGAGCGCTCTGCCGCGAGATTCTCGTGCACCACTGCGGCGCGGCCGTCTGTCGCCGAAGTACGCGATTGCAAACAGAATGCCCACGTACCCCAGGGATAGCGCAAGAAGTAGTGCTGCACTAAGCAAAGGGCTCCCCCGAGACCGACCTGAAGGCCTGTAATACCATGGTCTAAGGCGCCCGGGCAAGCGTTCTGCACGGCCCCGTCAAAGAACGCAAGCCACTGAATTAGCCAGCAAAACATATCTGCTGTCTGCTCCGTCCCCGCGCCGGTGGCGCCCCCCAGTAAGACTAAAGTAGGGCTTAGTTGCGACTTGCCCTTTGATAGATTTATTGCGCCTTTGCATCTGGTAAGCGGGGAGAGGAGAGGTCCTAATGATCACAAAAGATAATCGTGCGGCCTACTGGAAAGACAATCTGCGCCTGGTGACGATCTGTCTCGTTATCTGGTTCATAGTGTCTTACCTGTTCGGCATCGTGCTTGCGGAGCCATTAAACAGTATACGTCTGGGGGGCTACAAACTCGGATTCTGGTTCTCGCAGCAGGGATCCATCTACGTCTTCGTGGTGCTGATTTTCTTCTACGCAAGACAGATGAACAAACTCGATCAAAAGTACGACGTCCACGAGGATTAAGGGGAAAATCATGGAACTAAAAACTATGACCTATATCGTCGTGGGCCTTACGTTTATGGTCTACATCGCTATAGCGATCTGGTCGCGGGCATCGACCACCGGCGAGTTCTACGTGGCCGGCAAGGGTATTCACCCGGTTGCCAACGGTATGGCGACGGCCGCTGACTGGATGTCCGCGGCTTCGTTTATTTCAATGGCAGGTCTGATCGCCTTCCTTGGATACGGCGGATCAGTATTTCTGATGGGCTGGACCGGCGGTTACGTGTTGCTGGCAATGTTGCTTGCGCCCTATTTGCGCAAGTTCGGCAAGTTCACGGTGCCGGAATTCGTCGGTGAGCGATATTATTCGCAAACCGCACGCATCGTGGCGGTCATTTGCCTGATCGTCGCTTCGATTACCTACGTAATCGGGCAGATGAAAGGTATCGGTGTGGCGTTTTCACGATTTATGGAAGTCGAATTCGCGACCGGTCTCTTTACCGGTATGGGGATCGTGTTTATCTACGCAGTTCTGGGTGGAATGAAAGGCATCACGTACACCCAGATCGCACAGTATTGTGTCCTGATTTTCGCCTATACGATTCCGGCGATTTTCATCTCACTGCAACTGACCGGCAATCCGATCCCGCAGCTTGGTCTTGGCAGCACGATGGCGGACGGTACCTATCTGCTCGATAAACTCGACCTTATCGTCACCGATCTGGGTTTCCGCGAATATACGACATCTTCGAACGGCAACATGCTGAATATGTTCCTTTACACGCTGTCGCTGATGATTGGAACCGCGGGATTACCCCACGTCATCATTCGTTTCTTCACGGTACCGAAGGTGCGGGATGCACGTTACTCCGCCGGTTGGGCGCTGGTCTTCATTGCCATTCTGTACACGACCGCGCCTGCAGTCGGTGCGATGGCCCGGCTGAATCTGACCAATACCATCCAGATTGGCGATGTCGGCTCTCCGACCGGCAACCTGGTTGCCGACGAGCGTCCGGAGTGGATGAAGCGTTGGGAAACCACCGGCCTGCTGGGCTTCGAGGACAAGAACGGCGACGGGCGGATTCAGTATTTCAACGACGCCAACGCCGATTTTGTCACCAAGGCTGAAGGCTGGGGCTGGCAAGGCAACGAGATGACCAAGGTCGACCGCGACATCATGGTGCTCGCCAATCCGGAAATTGCGAGTCTGCCCAACTGGGTGATCGCCCTGGTGGCGGCAGGTGGAATCGCGGCGGCACTATCGACCGCAGCCGGTCTGCTGCTGGCCATATCGTCGGCCATCTCGCACGATCTTCTGAAAGGCGTGTTCATGCCGCAAATATCCGAGAAGAACGAGCTGATGGCCAGTCGTATTGCGATGGCGTTTGCGATCGTGCTGGCGGGTTGGCTGGGATTGAATCCGCCAGGCTTCGCGGCGCAGGTCGTGGCGTTGGCGTTCGGTCTCGCGGCCTCGTCGATATTCCCGGCGCTGATGATGGGTATCTTCGACAAACGCGCAAACAGCGCCGGTGCGATTGCGGGCATGCTGTCGGGGCTTAGTGCGACGCTGTTGTACATCTTCTGGTTCAAGGGCTGGTTCTTCGTGCCTGGTACCGAGATGGCAGCCAACACGGCTGACAACTGGCTGTTGGGTATTTCACCAGAGGCGTTCGGCGCAGTAGGCGCGCTGATCAACTTCGCCGTGGCGTACGCGGTATCGCGTGCGACCGCGCCACCTCCGGAACACATCCAGCACCTCGTCGAGGACATCCGTGTTCCGCGCGGCGCCGGAGCGGGGGCGGCTCACTAACGACGCAAGTAAGGTGCACTACCGGGGCCACCCTTTGCGGTGGCCCCTTTTTTTGCGGAATATGATCGGCAGATGCAGACAGCACGGGAGCGTGGCCTTCAATGATCGAGCTACCTGAAATCACTGAATTTCTGATCGCACATCGTCCATTCGATGAATTGCCAGGGGAGGAAATTGCCCGCACCGTCCGCGCGGTGGAAATTGAATACTTCCGCCGTGGCGCTCAGATTCTGGCGGCAGACTCGGACAACATGGAATTGCACATGATCCGCAACGGGGCGGTGGAGTTGCACGACAGCGAGGATGAGCTCGTGGCCCGGCTGGGCGAGGGCGACTATTTCGGTTATATCTCTTTGCTCAGCGGTCGACCGGTCCGCTACCGGGTCACCGCCCTGGAAGATACGATCGTCTATCATCTGCCCGGTGGCGATATTCAACAGGCTGCGTCATGCGAATCCGCGGTTCGATCAGTATTTCACCGAGGCATTCGCTGAGCGTCTGCAGTCTTATGTCGACGAACGTCTCGTCGGCGGAGGTGGCCACGACACGCTTGCGTCAGTTGGTCCAGCGCAGCCCGGTCGTCGTCACGCCGGAGGCAAGTATTGCCGACGCAGCGAAATGCATGTCCGAGAAACGGGTGTCGGCTTTGCTTGTCTGTGACAACGAGTCACTGGCCGGAATTGTTACAGACCGCGATCTGCGCAATCGCGTCGTCGCTGAGTGTCGACCCTACGAAGATGCGATCTCGACGGTGATGACGCCGCGACCCATGACACTCGATGCCGATGAAATGCTGGCGGATGCACTGCTGACGATGATGCGCTCAAATATCCACCACCTCCCGGTAACCAGCGAAGGTCGTCCGGTTGGGATGGTTTCGCTTGCGGATCTGCTGCGCGCGGAGTCCGAGCATCCGATTTACATGATCGGAGACATCCTGAAGCAACCTGATCCGGATAGTATCGCCCAGGTGTGCGTCAGTCTTCCGAGCCTGTTCCTGCGTATGGTTGATGCCGATGCAACGGCAGACCAGATCGGTAAAGTGGTAACGGCCGTCACCGATGCGGTGACACGGCGCCTGGTGATGCTGGCCGAGGAGAAACTGGGAGCGCCGCCGATTCCCTACGCGTGGCTGGCGCTCGGCTCGCAGGCGCGCCAGGAGCAAACGGTGAAGACCGATCAGGACAATGCAATTGTCATGTCCGATGAGGCGACCGACGCCGATCGCAAGTACTTCGAAGAACTGGCGCGCTTCGTTTCGGACGGGCTCGCTCTTTGCGGTTATCCTTACTGCCCCGGCAACGTCATGGCGACCAACGAAAAATGGCTGCAACCGCTGCGGGTCTGGAAACGTTATTTTGACGGCTGGATGACCGAGCCGGAGCCCAAGGCCCTGATGTATGCCGATATCTTCTTCGATCTGCGTTTCTCGTACGGTGACGAATCCCTGGTGGACGAACTGAAGGGCTGGGTTGGTGAACTGGCACGGCAGAACCGGATCTTTCTTGCCATGATGGCGCGAAACGCAATGACCTTTACGCCGCCGCTGGGGTTTTTCCGCCAGTTCGTGCTGGAACGCGGCGGTGAGCATAAGGAGACGCTGAATCTCAAGCTGAATGGCGTGATTCCGATTGTCGAGCTGGCGCGCATCCATTCGCTTGCCAGCGGGGAATTACGCGTCAATACGCGGCGCCGGCTGCGCGGCGCCGCGCGTAGCGGCCGGCTCAACCGCAACGATGCCAAGAGCCTTGAAGACGCCCTCGAACTTATCGATTCGACTCGTCTCAGCCATCAGGCGCGGCAATTGCGGGCCGGCGAGGAGCCTGATAACTACGTAAAACCAAAAAGCCTGTCACCACTTGCGCGCGATCATCTGAAAGCCGCGTTTGGAGTGGTGCGTACCTCGCAGCAGGCGCTGCTGAATAGTTTCGGTCTGGCCTGAGCTCATGGCAATGCGCTGGGACTGGGCGATAGACCGCCGCCGCCGTCGTCTGCGCAAACTGTGCCGCGGCGATGCCATGCAGGCCTACCTGGATACTCCAACGCCGCGTGCCAACACGCCGTATGATGTGGCCGAGTTCATCGTCGTCGACCTCGAGACCACCGGTCTCGATCCGCTCGCGGACGAAATTGTCAGTATCGGCTGGGTTCTGGTGACCCGCTCGCGGGTGTTGCTCGCAAGCGCAAGCCACATCGTCATTTGTACCGGAAACCCGATGAATCAGAGCGCGATCGTGCATGGCCTGCGCGACTCGGATCTTGCGGCCGGTGCGCCGCTGGGGCAGGCGCTCGATGAGTTTTTGAGCGCGCTGGCGGGACGGGTGCTGGTCGCGCACCATGCCCCTCTGGACTGCAGCTTCCTCGACAAGGCGTGTAACGAAGCGTATGGCGTGCCGCTGGTCGCGCGTTGCGTCGACACCCTCGAGCTCGAAAAACGCCGTCGCGCGCATCGTAACCAGAGCTATACCTCGGGTGCGTTACGGCTCGGTGCATTGCGCGAACATTATGGCCTTCCCCGGGTCCGCGCCCACAATGCGCTGGCCGACGCGATCGCGACCGCGGAGTTACTGCTGGTCATGGCGCGGCGGCGTCAGGGCCGCGGCAAGATCGCGCTGGCACAGATTTTTACCTGAATACGGCAGTTCCCGGCCCGGCTCGGATATCAATCTAAAGTCCAATGGTGTTTGCTGGCGCCGCGCGCGAAAATCGGCGTTTGTGCCACAGGGACGGTTCGCTCCAACAGCGGCGACCGCAGCAGATCCATGTCTCAAGATTATCGTAGCGTCTATCGTTTTTCGGTTGAGCAGCCTGTCGAGTTCTGGGCGGCGGCAGCAAGCGAGCTGGCCTGGTCGAAACAGTGGGACGAGGTTCTCGACGCCTCGCATGCACCGATGTACCGGTGGTTCGCAGGCGGCGAGATCAACACCTGTTACAACGCGCTCGATCGGCATGTCGAGGCGGGTAACGGCGCGCGCACCGCCCTGATTTACGACAGCCCGGTTACCGATACGAAAGCGCGCTACTCGTATGCGCAACTTCTCGACGAGGTCAGTACGTTTGCCGGCGCACTGGCGGCCCGCGGTGTGAGTCGCGGCAGCCGGGTAATTATCTACATGCCAATGATTCCGCAGACGGTGGTCGCGATGCTGGCATGCGCGCGTATCGGCGCCATTCACTCGGTCGTGTTCGGGGGCTTCGCGGCGGACGAACTCGCTACGCGGATACGCGATTGCGAACCGGCCATGATTCTTACCGCATCGTGCGGAATTGAGCCGGGGCGCGTGGTCGAATACAAGCCATTGCTCGATGCGGCAATAGACGGCGCGGGTCGCGGTGCAATTCCTTGCATCGTATTTCAGCGACCGCAGTGTCAGGCGACACTGATCGATGGCCGTGACGAGGACTGGGCGGCAGTTGCGGAGGCCGCGCAGCCGGTGCCGTGCGTGGCGCTGGCGGCAACCGATCCGCTGTATATCCTGTACACGTCCGGGACCACCGGCGAACCGAAGGGCGTGGTTCGCGACAATGGCGGTCATGCCGTGGCACTGAACTGGAGCATGCGAAACATCTACGGGATCAACCCCGGTGAGGTTTTCTGGGCGGCTTCGGACGTGGGATGGGTCGTTGGTCACTCGTATATTGTCTATGCGCCACTTATTTATGGATGTACTACCGTTCTGTATGAGGGCAAGCCGGTGGGAACACCGGATGCGGGTGCGTTTTGGCGGGTGGTGTCCGAGTACGGTGTCAACTGCCTGTTTACCGCACCGACTGCCTTCCGTGCGATCAGGCGCGACGATCCCGCCGGCGAATTACTTCACGGATACGATCTGGGCAGTCTGCGCACGCTGTTTCTGGCGGGGGAGCGATGCGATCCGGGTACGCTGGAATGGGCCCAGTCGAACCTGGGGATCCCGGTGATAGATCACTGGTGGCAAACCGAGACCGGCTGGCCTGTCGCGGCCAACTGCGTCGGTATCGAGTTGCTGCCGGTAAAGCCCGGATCGCCGACCTGTGCCGTGCCCGGCTATCGTGTTGCGGTGCTCGATGAGGCCGGTGAGCCCGTAGCGGCGGGGGAGACCGGCAACATCGTTATCAGCCTGCCACTGCCGCCAGGCACCTTGCCGACGTTGTGGAAAAAAGATGAGCGCTATCGGAGTTCATACCTGGAGCGTTATCCCGGCTACTATCTGACCGGAGACTCGGGGTACTGCGATAGCGACGGCTATCTGTGGATCATGAGCCGAATCGACGACATCATAAATGTCGCCGGTCACCGCCTGTCCACCGGGCAGATGGAGGAGGTGCTTGCGTCTTTTCCGAATGTCGCGGAGTGTGCGGTCATCGGGGTCGAGGACAATCTCAAGGGGCAAATTCCGCTTGGTCTCGTCGTCATGCAGTCGGGTGTCGACGTGGACGAAGATGAGATTCGCGCCAGCCTCGTGCGGCGGGTGCGCGAGGTCATCGGGCCGGTGGCAGCCTTTAAACTGGTCACGATTGTCAACCGCCTGCCGAAGACGCGCTCCGGCAAGGTCTTGCGCGGGACAATGAAAAAAATCGCCGATGGCCAGCAGTTCAAGATCCCTGCGACGATCGATGATCCGGCTTCGCTCGCCGAGATCGAACGCGCTCTGGCGCGACTCGGCTATCCCGGTGAGCATTAGCCACACAGCCTGCAGTTGACCCGCCGTGGTGATCGCTGCTAGATCGACCGCCGGTTTCGAATGACTGCAGGTAAGCGATGGCCTTCTCGGCTTTGAAACTTCGCGCCGGACCCGCCGCGCTGGCGCAGATCAGGCGTGACGGCATGGTTCCCGAGACATTTTCGGTAATGGCCGGTGCATCGGGCGGGCCGAAATGGCTGGTGCTCAGCCAGCTTGACCGGGTGCTTGCTCCGTGGATTCTCGCGAATCGTGAATCGCCGCTGTTTTTGCTCGGCTCATCGATTGGCGCGTGGCGTTTTGCATGCGTCGCTCAGGCCGATCCGGTCGATGCCATTGTGCGTTTCGAAGAGGCGTACATTGGCCAGCGTTATGACCGCCGGCCGAGCGCGCAGGAGGTAACCGCTCGCAGCCGCGAGATTCTCGAGGTTGTACTGGGCGAGCATGGTGCGAGCGACATTCTCACCTCTCCGCTGGCTCGCCTCAATGTGATGACCGCGCGAAGCCGACGGGTAACCGCGTCCGACGCCCGTCCTGCACTGCTTGCCGGGCTTGCGATCTCGGCACTGGCCAACGCCGCGAATCGGAGGTTGCTGGGCTGGTTCTATGTGCGCAGTCTTTTCAGCGATCCACGCGACGAACCGCCATTTGCCGCGATGTCCGGGTTGCCTCTCGAGCGAGCGGCCTTGACGGAAAGAAATCTCGGCAAAGCGATCCTGGCGACCGGGTCGATCCCGCTGGTGCTCGAGGGTGTGCGCGACATCGATGGTGCTGCCCGTGGCACCTATCGGGACGGAGGAATCATCGACTACCACTTCGATGTCGAGTTATCGGGTGGACGCGGGCTGGTCTGCTATCCGCATTTCTATGGTCACATTGTCCCGGGGTGGTTTGACAAGGCATTGAAAAACCGGCGCGGTCGGGCCAGCCTCGAACGCACCGTGCTGATCCATCCTTCGCCCGAGTTCGTGGCGGGCTTGCCCAATGGCAAGATTCCTGACCGCAAGGACTTCGAGACGATGGGCAATGACGACAGGATACGATGCTGGCGCCGGGTCGTGGCGGAATGCGAGCGCCTTGCCGAGACGTTCGAGGAATGGCGAGTGCGTGGTCAACTCGTAGCCAGGGTCGAGCCACTGTGACTGGAAGCGCGTTGTCATGACCGGCAATGCCAAACGTGGAGGCCGCAAATGGGCCAGGTAGTAAAGTACGAAACGATCGCAACGCTGGCGATCGTTACGATCGACAATCCACCTGTCAATGCGCTGTCGCATGCCGTGCGCGAAGGGCTCGCCCATGCGTTCGCAAGCGCCGCGAAAGATGATGCAATTGAGACGGTGCTGCTGATATGCGACGGACGTACCTTTATCGCCGGGGCCGATATCCGCGAGTTCGACCAGCCGCCGCGCGCACCACATCTGCCCGATTTGTTGAATCGTATTGAAGCTGTGAACAAACCGGTCGTCGCCGCGATCCACGGCACGGCGCTCGGCGGCGGGCTGGAAACCGCGATGGCCTGCCATTACCGCTGCGCCAGCAGTGACGCCCGGCTCGGTTTGCCGGAGGTCAACCTGGGGCTGTTGCCCGGAGCGGGCGGGACCCAGCGACTTCCGCGGCTTGTCGGCGTCGAGTTGGCTTTGGACATGATGGTAGGCGGCCGCCCGATTGGAGCCCGGCAGGCACTCGCTGCCGGTCTGATTGACGAAATCATCGAATCGGACGAACTGCGTGACGGGGCCATACGTTGGGCCCGACAACTGGCGGCGAGTTCGGCGGGTACCCGGCAAACTGCAGCGATAGCGATCCCAGAAGAGAAAGAGGCGGGCTTTTTTGCCAGCTACAGGGCGAAGATCGCGCGCAGGACCCGCGGTTTGCTGTCACCTGAGCTGATCGTCCAATGCGTCGAGGACGCGGTGTCAGCGCCGTTTGCCGACGCACTGGCGCGCGAGCGCGAACGTTTTATGCAATGCAAGGCATCGCCGCAGTCGGCCGCTCTGCGGCACCTGTTTTTTGCCGAACGCGAGGTCGCCAGGATTCCGGGGCTGGACTCTGCTGCATCGCCGCGCCCGATTCGGACGGTTGCCGTGCTCGGTGCCGGCACGATGGGCAGCGGAATCGCGCTGGCCTGTCTCGGCGCCGGGTTCGAGGTCCGCCTGCTCGACAGCAGCGATGAGGCGTTGGGCGCGGGGCGCCAGCGGATCGCTTCGCTGTTGCAACAACAGGTTGATAAAGGGCGCATCCGGCCTGATCAGGCCGCGGCGAATCTCGATCGGCTTGGGCTGGTGAGTGAGTATGGTTCATTGTCCGAGGCGGATCTCGTCATCGAGGCTGTATTCGAAAACCTGGATGTCAAAACCGACGTGTTTGCCAGTCTCGACCGGTTTTGCCGACCCGGCGCGGTACTCGCGACCAACACGTCCACACTGGATATCGACCGGATCGCCGCTGCCACGACCCGGCCACACGATGTCATCGGCTTGCATTTCTTCAGTCCCGCGCATGTGATGCGTCTGCTGGAGATCGTGCGTGGCCGGGAGACCTCTGACGCGGTGATTGCAACAGCGATGGCGTTTGCGCGGCAGCTGCGCAAGGTCGGTGTTCTGGTCGGAAACTGTTTCGGGTTCGTCGGTAACCGCATGCTGTACGGATATGGCCGCGAGAGTCAGATGCTGCTGCTGGAAGGGGTCGCGCCGGAACGCATCGACCAGGTGCTGTACGACTGGGGCATGGCCATGGGACCGCATGCGGTCGGAGACCTGGCGGGGCTTGATGTCGGTTACCGGGTGCGTCAGGAACGGACGGATCGTCCTGACGATCCGTGTTTCTACCGCATCGCCGACATGCTGGTGGAGCGCGGCCGTTTCGGGCAGAAGACCGGTATGGGGATGTACGACTACCGCGAGGGTGAGCGTGTTGCTCACCCCTCCACAGAAGTTCGGGAGATGATCCGCGCCGAGGCGAAGCGGCTCGGTATTGTGCAGCGCGAAATCGACGACCGGGAAATTCTCGAGCGTTGCATTTTTGCGTTGATAAACGAGGGAGCGCGGTGCCTGGAGGAGGGGATTGCCTTACGCGCTGCCGATATCGACGTCATCTGGGTGAACGGTTACGGTTTTCCCCGCTACCGCGGCGGGCCTATGTTTTACGCATCGCAGATCGGGCTGCGCCGCGTTTACCAGGGAATCTGCCACTTTCGCGAAACTCTCGATGAGCGTTACTGGCAGCCTGCCGCGCTGCTGGAAAAGGCCGCCGCCGGCGATTCGGCGATCGAGTGGTAGCGAACATTCGGAAATTCGTCCGGCAGTTACCTGGTCAAGCCTGGGTTGATCAGCCTGCCGTCTGACTCGTCAGATCCAAAGAACTGGCTTTCTCCGAAAATATCTTCTCGGTTATTTGTGCGGTCTGGCGGATGTGGGTTTCGGATTCCGCACAGGCACGTTGCACATCCCGCGCGAGGGCGGCGTCGCGGATACGGGCATGTTGCTCGTGAACGCTGCGGGGTATGTGGATGGCTTGCAGCGACATCGCGCGGTAACGCCGGTGCTGATCGTACATGGTTTCGTGAAAGCGCAGCAGCCAGCGCGACGGGCAGGCCGCCAGTAGCGAGTCATGGAAGCGCTTGTTGGCTTTCTCCCATGACTCGAAGTCGTCTACTTTGCCGGATTCGAACTTGGTCAGATGGTGGAAAGCGGCCACTACCCCGGCCTCCCAGTCATCATTGCCGTTCTCGATACTTGCGCGCAACGCCGCCGTTTCGATCAGCACGCGGGTATCGGTGATGTCACACAGCTCATTGATTGAGGCGGCCGGTACACGAAAACCGCGCTGCCCGATCGATACGACGAGACCCTCGGCCGCGAGTCGGCTCAACGCTTCACGCAGCGGACTGGCCCCGGTCTTATAGGTTTTTCGCAAATCCTCGATACGCAGGCGTTGCTCGGGTTCAAACACGCAGGAGATGATATCGGCCTTGATTCGCTGGTACGCATCCTGCGCCAATGTCTGGGGTTTTGTTTCGGCCATTTGTCGCCCCCTGATTCGGGAATTGTGTGCGAAAGCGAAAAATTCGTATCGAGGCTTGCATATAATATCGATAATTATTACCTTTGTCGAAAATGTTGGCAGCCGCGGCGCACCTTGTTCGGACGCCACAGCCGACGGTCCGTTTTCGACTGAAGGGATGATAAAGGAAGGGCCGACCTGACCCCAGCGGTGAGCGTAACGGACGCGCGCCAGGCGGTCGACGCTGGCCGGCACGTCGCAATAGCGAACAGACTGCATACGATCAGGGGTGGCAAATGAAGCAGTTTCAGCATTTCATCAATGGCGCATACTGTGATTCGGTCAGCGGCAGGACCTTTGACAATGTCGCGCCGGCTACGGGCAGTGTGATTGGACAGGTTCATGAAGCTGGCCGCGAGGAGGTCGACGCGGCAGTTGCTGCCGCACGCAGCGCGCTCGGTGGTGAATGGGGCGGGCTCGGCGTGGAACGACGCTGCGAACTTCTGTACCGCGTGGCGGATGGCATCAACAATCGCTTCAACGAATTCCTTGAAGCCGAGTGCGCCGACACCGGCAAGCCGTATTCCCTGGCCAGCCATATCGACATTCCGCGCGGCGCGGCCAATTTCAAGGTTTTTGCCGACACGGTTCGCAACTCTGCCAATAAATCTTTCCAAACCGCGACACCGGACGGACAAGGCGCGATCAATTATGCGATTCACGTGCCGAAAGGCGTTATCGCGGTGGTCTGTCCGTGGAACTTGCCTCTGCTGTTGATGACCTGGAAAGTCGGCCCGGCGCTTGCTTGTGGCAACACCGTGGTTGTGAAGCCCTCGGAGGAGACACCGGCGACGGCGACCCTGCTTGGAGAGGTCATGAACGAGGCGGGTATTCCCGCAGGTGTCTACAACGTCGTACATGGATTCGGTCCGCAGTCGGCCGGTGCATTTCTGACCGAGCACGGTGGGGTGGACGCAATCACATTTACCGGTGAAACCCGAACCGGCGAGGCGATAATGCGGGCCGCTGCGACCGGTGTTCGCGACGTTTCTTTCGAACTCGGCGGTAAAAATCCTGGGATCGTTTTTGCCGATTGCGATATGGACAAGGCAATCGAGGGCAGTCTCAGATCGGTATTCGCCAACTGTGGACAGGTGTGTCTCGGCACCGAAAGACTGTATGTGCAAAGGCCGATCTTCGACGAGTTCGTGGCGCGCTTGAGAACGGGTGCTCAGGCGTTGCGCCTCGGCCGCCCTGAAGATCCTGAAACCAATCTCGGTCCGCTGGTGAGCGAGACGCATCGGCAAAAGGTACTGTCCTACTTCCGGCTGGCCGTCGAGGAGGGCGCCACAGTCGTTTGCGGCGGCGGCGTGCCCGATATGGAGGACGAACTCAGCGCTGGCTGCTGGGTGCAACCGACGATCTGGACCGGTCTCGGCGAAGACGCGCGCGTTGTCCGCGAGGAGATATTCGGGCCGTGTTGTCATGTCCAGCCCTTCGACGACGAGGATGAGGCCGTCGCGCTTGCCAACGATACCGATTACGGGCTTGCGGCGGCTGTCTGGACCGAGAATGTGTCGCGCGCGCATCGAGTGGCGGCCAGGATGGAGGCGGGGATCACCTGGGTGAACAGCTGGTTCCTGCGCGATCTCAGAACTCCGTTCGGCGGCATGAAGCAGTCGGGTATCGGCCGCGAGGGTGGCGAATATTCGCTGGAGTTTTATACCGAGACGAAAAATATCTGCGTGAAGCTCTGAACCGGAGAACGTTGACGCTATGGAAGCAATCAGGATCGACCAGTACGGCGACGAGCTATACAGCGCCCTGCGCGAGCGGCGAATGATTGCGCCATTAACCGAGCGTGAACCGCAAATAACGATCGCGGATGCTTATGGCGTGTCCTTGCGCCTGCTGCAGCGACGCAAGGCCGACGGCGAAGTTGTCATAGGTAAGAAAATTGGTGTTACCAGCAAGGCGGTGCAAAACATGCTTGGCGTACATCGCCCCGATTTCGGATACCTGACAGATCGGATGGTCTATTCCACGGGCGACGATGTGGCGGTCGGTGAAGAAATGATCCAGCCGCGCGCAGAAGGGGAGATCGCGTTCATTTTGAAGCAGGATCTTACCGGGCCGGGTGTAACCAATGCCGAGGTGATGGCCGCGACTGCTGGAGTGATGGCCTGTTTCGAAATCGTCGATTCGCGTATTCGCAACTGGGAAATAAAGATCCAGGACACAATTGCCGACAACGCCTCCTGCGGCGTATTCGTGCTTGGAGACGCGCTTGTCGACCCGAACGATGTCGATTTGACGACCTGCGGTATGGTGCTGGAAAAGAACGGTGAAATCGTTGCGACCGGGGCCGGCGCAGCCGCGCTCGGTTCGCCGGTCAATGCGGTGGCCTGGCTGGCCAATACACTGGGCGAATACGGAATCGGATTGCGTGCCGGCGAGGTAATTTTGTCGGGTTCTTTGGCTCCGTTGATTCCGATCGTGGCAGGCGATTCGATGCATATGCGGATCGGTGGTATCGGTAGTGCCGCGGTTAGATTCGTCTAGGGCTGAATGTGTTGAAACACACAAGGATGCACGGATGAAAATAAATGCAGCTTTGATCGGCTCTGGCAACATCGGCACGGACCTGTTGTACAAGGCGCTGAGAAGCGAATGGATCAATCCGGTCTGGATGGTCGGCATCGATCCCGATTCCGAAGGCCTTGCAAGGGCACGCGACAAAGGTTTGAAAACCACTCATGCCGGTGTCGACGGTTTGTTGCCGCATATAGAGGAGGACAATATCCAGATCGCTTTCGACGCGACATCTGCTTATGTTCACGCTGACAACGCGGCAAACTCGGGCACTCGGGGTACTGATGATCGATCTGACACCGGCCGCAATCGGTCCGTTTTGCGTGCCGGTGGTCAACCTCAAAGACCATGTCGGCAAGGAGGAAATGAACGTCAACATGGTGACCTGCGGGGGCCAGGCAACCATCCCGATGGTCGCCGCTGTCAGCCGCGTGCAAAAGGTCAGCTACGGCGAGATTATTGCGACCGTCGCCTCGAAATCGGCGGGTCCGGGCACGCGCAAGAACATTGACGAGTTCACCCGGACCACGGCGCAGGGCGTCGAGGATGTGGGCGGCGCGGCGAAAGGCAAGGCGATCATCATCCTCAATCCGGCCGAGCCACCGCTGATCATGCGCGACACCGTGCATTGCCTGACCGAGGACGTGCCTGATGAGGATGCGATCCGGGAGTCGGTCAACGCGATGATCGCGGAGGTACAGAAGTATGTGCCGGGTTACCGGCTGGTCAACGGGCCGGTCTTCGACGGTCACCGGGTCTCGATGTTTCTGCAGGTCGAGGGGCTTGGCGACTACCTGCCGAGATTCTCCGGCAACCTCGACATTATGACGGCGGCGGCGCTGCGCACCGCGGAGTTATTCGCGGAGGAAATCGATAACGGCACGATTACGCTGCGAGCGGCGATCGCCTAGGGAGTCAAACATGGATCTTGTCAGGCAAAAAGGTCATATTGCACGACATGTGCCTGCGCGACGGCATGCATGCCAAGCGTCACCAGATCAGTATCGAGCAGATGGTCGCTGTCGCGACGGCGCTCGATGAAGCCGGCGTACCGTTGATCGAAGTCACCCACGGTGACGGGCTTGGTGGCGCGTCGATCAATTACGGGTTTCCGGCAAACAGCGATGAGGAATATCTGCAACGCCGTTATTCCGCACATGAAGAACGCCCGGATTTCGGCGCTATTGCTGCCCGGAATCGGTACGGTCGATCATCTCAGGATGGCCAGGGACTGTGGTGTGCAGACGATCCGGGTCGCCACCCACTGTACCGAGGCGGACGTGTCCGAGCAGCATATTTCGCTCGCCCGCAGCTCGAAATGGACACTGTCGGGTTCCTGATGATGGCTCACATGATTGAGCCCGACCGGGTGGTGGAGCAGGCGAAGCTGATGGAGAGCTACGGGGCCAACTGCATTTACTGCACCGATTCGGCGGGCTACATGTTGCCGGACGATGTACCGCCCGGATCGGTGCGTTGCGCGACGGCGCTCGATCCGGCTACGGAGATCGGTTTTCACGGCCATCACAATCTGGCCATGGGCATTGCCAATTCGCTTGCCGCGATCGAGGCGGGCGCGAGTCGTATCGATGGCTCAGTGGCGGGGCTGGGCGCCGGCGCGGGCAATACCCCGCTCGAGGTTTTCGTCGCGGTGCTTGATCGCATGGGGGCGGAAACCGGCGTCGATACCTTCAGCCTGATGGACGTCGCCGAGGACGTTGTCGTTCCGATGATGGACCAGGCAATCAGGATAGACCGCGACTCACTGGTGCTGGGATATGCCGGCGTCTACTCGTCATTTTTGCTGCACGCGAAACGTGCTGCCGCGAAGTACGGCGTGCCGTCACACCAGATTCTGGTTGAGCTTGGCATGCGAAATACCATTGGGGGCCAGGAGGATATGATCGAGGATGTCGCCCTGAATCTTTTGAAACAACGCAACGATGATGCCGCCTGAATGCCGAATTGCTAAGGACAACCGATGAACCTGGACAAAGAGACTATCGCCAAACTGGCCGAGCATGTAGAGAACGCCGAGCTCAATCGTCAGGAGATTGTCAAAATCACCGATGACTACCCGGATATGGACTATGAGGATGCGTATGCAATTCAATATGCGATCCGGGCTCGCAAGGAAGCTCGCGGCACGCGTATTGCGGGTCTCAAGATGGGACTGACCTCGCGTGCCAAGATGAAGCAAATGGGTGTTGAACAACCGGTGTTCGGTTTTCTTACCGACTACGGGTCCTTTGCGGAAGGCGCCGAGATTGACACCAGCCGGTTTATCCATCCCCGCATAGAGGCGGAGGTGGCGATGGTAACAAAGTCTGCCCTGCGCGGGCCGGGTTGCCATATTGGCAGTGCGCTTGCAGCTATTGATTTCGTCATTCCTGCTGTCGAGATCATTGATTCGCGCTACAAGGACTTTCGTTTCGATCTGAAAAGCGTCATTGCCGACAATACCTCCGCTGCGGGGTATGTGACCGGTGGGCGCATGGCACGCCCCGAGACTCTCGATCTTCCCGTCCTGGGCGTCGTACTCGAGAAGAATGGCGAGATTGTTGAACTCGGAGCAGGCGCCGCCGTTCTCGGTCATCCGGCGGCAAGTGTGGCGATGCTGGCAAATATGCTGGCCGAGCGTGGCGAAGAGATTCCGCCCGGGACATTCATCATGACCGGTGGTATTACCGCTGCGGTCGCTGTGGAGGCGGGGGACAACATCTGCGTTCGCTACCAGGATCTCGGCACGTTGGGATTCCGCTTCGTCTGAATCCGCGGCGCGACTCTGGCCATCGCGGCGGGGAGTTCCGCAGACAGAGAGTCCCGTTGATTATGCTGGGCTCACCTGCTGAAGCCCCTTCTTCTGCTCACTCGGTCGCTCCTGGAACGGTGAAGTGGGTCGGCTGGCACGTGCGTGCAGTCTGCGCCAGTTTTGATGCTGTTGTATCTGTCCTTCACATTCCGAGCGTCGATCCGCGTCGCAGACCCGGTTCAGCGGGCATTCGATCTGTGCCAAGTTAGTATCTGCCGGTTCACCGTGGGAACATAATGGGCGTGAAATGGATTTCTCTCTTAAAAACAAGCCTGCTGATATACCCCGCTTCCGCAAATCCTCGACGGTGCAGTTGTTGTTTGTCGCGGAACCTTTCTTCGTCGAAACTCAGGAAGGGGCGATAACGATATCACCCGAGACGGTCGATGACTGGGACGAAGGTTATTACGTAGCCTATCCGGATGATGGCAGTAAGCCTTATGCAATCGCGACCTTCGTAGGTACGTGCCAACTACGTGGCGGTGGAAGACTGAACCAATTCCGATATTTCCTGATTCACAAGGCCAGTACCCGGTGCGCTAAAAAGAGGCAGACGGACGCGACAAGGCTTAAGTGCCGGCCGGAATTCGTGCTCTTGAACCGGCAGATCAGGCAAAGATGGGCAGCACATCTTCGGCGAACGGGAATTGAGTGACGACCTGTGGCCGTTGTGCGATGCCGAGAAGATCGCGCATCGCCTGGTGCACGTACTCGGGCGACAGCCTGACCCCCTGCGGATCCGGCTGCAGCGTGTTGAGGTCGAGTTCCAGCGAGACCTGGTTGCTGTCGGTGCCGCCAACGACGCGGTTGCCCGCGGCAAAATTCGGACCCGCCCACACCATGACGCTTCCATGCGACCAATGGTCCTTGCCGGCGTTGGCGTTGTAGCGGTTGGTACGGGCAAAATCGGAACCGATCATAATGACGAGTTTGTCGCCCAGCCCGCGCGCCGTTGCATCGGTGATGATGTTGTCGACACCGGCCAGAAAATGCATCAGCCGCGGGTAATGAGAGACATCGTGATTGCCGTGGGTGTCGAAGCCGCCAAGGCGTATCTGTGCCGCGGCGCCGGCGCCGGCCTCGAATGCTGAGAAGGCGACCTGGGCCTGCTGGAACAGGTTCCTCGCCGCGCCAAAGCGCTGACCATAGGCATTAGGCCGAGGTGCGTTTTCGAGCTTCTCGATAAAGGTCGCGATCGTCGAGCTGTCGATTCCGCGGATGTCACTGAAGTCGGACAAAACCCGGCGGATTCGTAGGAGCCGCTGTTCGTCGAGCTGACGCTGTCGCCGCTCACCCGCTGCACTGTTGACCAGTTGCGACACGAGCGCCGGGCATATACGTATTGCTATTATCGACGTCGATCCGGTCAGGATAAGCGATTTCCTTGATCGATCTCAGGTTGTCATTGCGAATGATTGCGCGCGGCGCGACACCCGCCGTCTGGGCCGACTCGCCGGTACTGTTCGCTATGAACGGCAGTGGTGCGTCGGGAGCCAGCTCGGCGGCGGCCAGCGCCGCCGATGGCAGGATAGAACCGTGTGCGGGTGCCGGTCCAGCTTGCGGCACGACCGATCGAGTGCGATCCGGTGGCGTAGTCAATGCCGTTGATCACGGTCAGGCGCTGGAAATGGGCATCGAAGAACTGCTTGTTCGTGTAAAGGCCGTCGATGAAATTGGAACCGCCCGGCTAAGAACGAATCCGGTGGCGGCGCATAGCGGATGTTGCCGGCTCTGCCGATATCGGCAGGATCGTAGTTGTTGATATTCCCGTCCGGTCCGTTGCCCCGTCCCTTCGGATCACAGAAGCTGGTCGGATCCCATCCCCCATTGGCCTCGATCATCAACAGGAACGGCCCCTGGTAGGGTCCCTGTTGCGCCAGTGCGAGACGCATCGGGCCACACATCATCGTGGTGGCTGCGGCCGACATTCGAATGAAGTCACGTCTGTTCATGTGATGGATCCCGGAGGTTCTGTTAGTGATAGAAGAAGCGGTAGTCGGACAGCAGATAGGTGACGACAGCCATCCACGGGATCACGGTACCGTTGACGTCGTTTGCGCCACCGCCGCCGCGGCAGGCACCCGGGATAGCAGTCTCGCCCGTTGCGCGTGCAGCAAGGAACAACGCCAGCGACTCCTCGATTTCCGGATCCGCCAGTGCCAGGTCCTCGCCAAGCAGATGACGATGGAGGAACTGGATGTTGCGGCGAATCCGGTCCGCGCCAGCGGCCGTGTCCGGATCATCGTTGACCGAGGCGATCGGGAACAGGATGCCGCCGTCGTTCAGGTCCGCAGCTACCCGCTCACAGGCGATCTGGTTGGCGATTCGCAGCTGTATCCCGTTGCTCAGCGCGTTGGCTTCGGTTGTACGCTTTATGATGTCTGCGGAGTCCAGGCCGCCATACAGCAACAGGTGTTCGCCCAGCAGCCCGCTACGTGTCTCCGGTCCTCTCCACTCGTAGTCCTCGCCAATGACCGCGGCGATCTTGCGACTGCAGTTCCTCGGGCGTCAGTCTCCTGCCGCTGCCCAAATCCGGGAACTGGCTGGGATCGTCGCCGCTGGCAAGGTTCTGGCTGAGAAAATACGGCCCCATATGGATGTCGCGAATCAGCACTTTCAGGTTGTAATTGCTGGCCTGGAAGTTGAGTTTCAGCTGGCGCAGGTACTCGGTTGTGGCGGCCGACGTTGCCTCGATGCCGGTAAACCCTGTGAATATCGTGCGTACAGTCTTCTGCGCGAACCGATCGTCTGCCGCGAGACGATCGCTGAGCCATGCCAATGCCTGAGCAGATTCGCCGGCAGGCAATGCGTCGGCTTGGTTGACGGTGTAACCTGGGTCAAGCATGTTGGGCACGCCATTGGTAAAACGGGTATTTTGCCAACGTAGGTCACCGCGATAAGCACCGCGGATAGCGCGGTTCTTAAACAGCCCTGCGACCGGGTCCATGACGTCGTGACAAACGGTGCATTGCGGATCCTCGTACGTGGGTACATCGCCGATCACGTTGTCGAGGTCCAGAGCATCGCGTGGTGCCAGGCCTTCGATTTCAATGCCAAGGAAATAGTCGAACACAACACTGGCGCGCTTGCGATTGAGGTTGGTATTGGTTGACTGATAGCGGTCGAGAAACGCGTGCGTACCGAGTATGCCGGCATTGACGAATTCCAGGCCATCGCTCTGGAAGATCCGGTCAACCGGTCGGAAATCGTCGCGATCGTGATTGGCGGCATTCCTGTCAGAGTCATACGGGAACGAGGGATCGCCTGCATCGACGCCGAATATCACCGCGGAGTACGGGTTTACCATCATGTAGTCGGCAGTGAGGATTTCGGTGAATGGGCGGTTGTTTCTGACCACGTAGGTAATCAGTTCCAGGGGCGCCCGGGCAAGTCCATAGTTGGCATCGCGTTTGCGGTCCGGGTTTTCATCGCGATAGAAATTTTCATTTTCGTAGCGATTTAGATCGAAGACCTGATCGGGGTTATTGCTGCTCGTGTACATCATGTCGGTCAGCAGCAGGTCGTTGTAGATTTCCTTCAGACGCTGATAGAAGACATCCTCGTTCATCAGATCCTGGATGACCGGGGCCAGCTCGAGCAGGACTTCGTCCTGATCGTTGGCGGCCTCGACGGCAGCGACCTCCGCCGGTTTCGGTACCCTCGAGCCGAGCGACATCGTTAGCTTGTAGAGTTGCTCGTAACCGCTGCCGAGTGCTGCGCCCTCTTCGACAGGGGGCGGATCGGGAGTGCATACCGCGAGCTTGTCGACCAGGTTTTCTATCGCAATATAGTTTGGATCGGATTTGCCGAGGTCGCGGAACCGGTCGCCGCCACCGTGGCCCGCGCCACCAATTGCTTTAACGAGAATATTGGATTCGCCGTTGACATCGATTGCGGCGATCGTGCGGAACAAGGCGAAAGCCTCGGCGTCGTTACCCTCGAGATTGAATCCGTTGCCAGTGCTGACCGTATTCGGCGGAGTGTGGCATCTGGCGCAAATTCCGGGGGTATCGAGTATCGGATACACGGTGTCGGCGAAGTCGGGCTCCAGACTCGAACAGGCGAAGACTCCGACGTTGACCGTGACAAGCTGCGTTGCCGAGGCACTGTTTCCGCTTGCATCCGTAGCCGTCCAGGTGACTACCGTCGTGCCCAGCGGATATCCCTGCGCGGGAGCGTCGTTGCTAACGGCCGAGTTCGGATCGGCAAGGTCGGTAACGAAGGGTACGCCAACGGCTACCGGCGTCAGATTACCGCTCTGGATAACCGTGACATCAGCCGGTGCCTGGATGGTTGGGGCTGTAGTGTCGCTGATCAGGACACGCTGCGCGGCCATGACGCGGGACTGCGACGCATCGGTTGCGGTCCACGTTACGATCGTTTCTCCCACCGGGAAACCTGCGACCGGTGCATCGTTGGTGACTTCGACGTTACCGATCCCACCCTGTACCGCTGGTTGTCCAAGGACGACGACGCTGTTGACGGCAGTGGCTTCGCTCTGGATGTCGGCGGGGGCGGCAATACTCAGATTACTGCCGCCGACGAGCGCGTTTATCGTTACGGTTTGTACGGCTGAACTGCGGTTGCCATTTGCGTCGGTTGCGGTCCAGGTAACGCTGGAGATGCCGACCGGGAAGCCCTGACCGGGCGAATCGTTGGCGATTCGCGGGGTCGGGTCGGCCATGTCGCTGGCCTCTGCCACGCCGAGGTTCACGACTGTCAGTTCGCCCGGGCCTATTGCGTTTGTGACGATATCGGCCGGGGCCGAAAGTGCGGGTGGCGTCGTGTCGGTAATCAGGACTGTCTGTGTATCGCTGTCGCTGTTGCTCTGGCTATCGGTCGCGGTCCAGGTGACGACGGACTGTCCAACCGGGAATCCGTCGGCCGGTGCGTCATGCTCCACATCGACATCACCGTTCGCTCCGTCAATCGAGGGCTGACCAAGATCGACCGCGGTATTTCGAGCGTTCGCTTCCCGCGTGATGTCCGTTGGCGCTGCGATTTCCAGTTTCGATGTGGGTTGGCTTACAGGGTCGCTGAATCCGGTATTGTCCAGTGCGTCTTCTGACCTGACGCAGCCGGAAACGGTCATCACTGTCAGCGTGGCAAGTAAGGCAATTCGCATGGCGTTCATTGAGGTCGGCTTTCCTCTTCAGGCGCAAAGGTCTGTCTGTCGGCTGGCTTCCGACGGTCTGCACTATACGGTTCATCGGAGAAAAAAAATGCGATGACGGTCTCAATCAGGATATCGATTATGTCGAGTCGGAGTGGCTTCGTAACGGCTAAAGACAAGCCCCGTTGTCCGGTGCCAGAAGCGCAACATAATTTTCGCTTAGGGAGCCAGCTGACGGCCTGTATTCGCGAACTCATTCGTGATCTTGTGATCTGGCTCACGCCAGCTTTTTTCTCAATGGTTTCGAATTCGTTTCAGAGCGAGGAAGTGTTATGTCGCATTTTGCCGACAACACAGAACGTCGGTTCGAGGCCGGAATTGTCAGGATTATGTAATCGCACTCGCCAGGGTCGCCGGCGCCCAGCTAATTGCCGGTTGCCGACGAACATTGATTGGGTCAACGGAAATGTCAGCGTCACAATCTGAACTGAGGAGCGCACTCGCAACTGCAACGGCCGATACGGCCGGAAAGCGGCAGATTCTTGCAGCGCTGCGCAGTGCATTCGACGCACGCGGCAGGTTTGTGCTTGCGCTCGCGGTCATCGCTATCGGGTGGAGTGGTAGAGATGCCCGCGATGTCACAGCCGAGCATGGAATTGGGTACTTTCTTGGTGTGCTGTCGGTTCTTTGCATGCTGTTGCTACTCGTTTATCCGTTCAGAAAAAGGTTCAAGCGCCTAAAGGTTTTGGGCCCGACGAAGGACTGGTTCAGGGCACACATGATGATGGGTGCGACCGCGACCCTAACGGCTCTTTATCACTGCAATTTCGAGCTGGGTTCCACGAATAGCAGGATTGCGTTGTTTTCGCTTCTGACGGTCGCGGCAAGCGGGCTGGTAGGGCGTTTCATCTATCAGAAGATCCATCATGGCCTGAATGGCCGCAAGCGTTCACTGAAGAAACTGTTGAGCCGCGTCAAACTGACGCCGCCCGCGGGCGGGACGGTGGTCAGGTTCATTCCGGATTTGATGGAACAGGTCAAGACGTTCGATCAGGCGGTCCTGGTCCCGCCTAAGAATCTGTTTGACAGCCTGCGACTGCCTTTTTTGTTGAATGCCAGAACCCGGATCGCTCATTACAGACTGCTGCAATTTGCGCGCAGACGGCTGGCAATCGAGTCGGCAGCATCAGCACTGGTGGCACAGCACGCGGACCGACTCGACCGTTCCATCGATAATTACCTGCGAACACACCTCAGGCAGGTGCGCCGGGTAGCGGAGTTTCTCGCCTACGAGCGGCTCTTTAGCCTGTGGCACACGGTCCATGTGCCGTTCTTCATTCTGCTGGTCGTTTCGGTCATCGTGCACATCATCGCGGTGCACTGGTACTGATGCGCGGCATACGAAAAATAGCGAATTGTGCGCTGTCGGTTGCACGGGTGCTTGGTATTGGCGTGGCGTTGAGTTTTGCATCGGTCGCAACGGGATCGGTCCTGGAGAAACTGGTGATGCCGGGTCCGGTGGCAGCGGTGCACCAGGAGATTGAAGGCGAGTGCGCGCAATGCCACAGCAAGGGATCCGGTATTTCCGAGCAGAAATTGTGCGTCACGTGCCACCAAAGAGTGGGCAGCGATATCGATTCTGGCAGCGGCTTCCATGGCAAGGACAAACTGGCCGCCGCGCAGAACTGTTCGACGTGTCATACGGATCATGAGGGCCGGGATGCGGAAATCATCGTGTTTGAGCCGCGTCTTTTTAATCATGAATTTACTGACTTTGCCCTGGTCGGCGCGCATTCCACCGTTGCCTGTGAATCCTGTCATCGCCCTGACCAGGTGTATGCGGAAACGGCTTCCGAATGCGTGGCGTGTCATCGCGAGCAGGATCCGCACAAAGGCCAGCTCGGGGCGTCTTGTGGGGACTGCCATTCGCAAAGCGAGTGGAAAGAAGCGACGTTCGAACATGACCTGACGGGTTTCTTGCTGACTGGAGCGCATACACGTGCGACTTGTGAAAGTTGCCACCGCAGCCCGGTGTTCGCCGAGGTCTCCGAACGCTGTGTTGACTGTCATCGTAACGAGGATGTACACAAAGGCGGCAACGGTGATAAATGCGGTGATTGTCACGTTACGAGCAACTGGCCTTCGCTCAAATTCGATCATCGTGGGCTGACCGGATTTGCCCTCAATGGAGGTCACGACGGCCTGACCTGTAGTGCCTGCCATGCGACTGACAACTTCGCCGCGGAACGCGATGCGACCTGTCACAGTTGTCATGTCGGGGATGACATCCACAAAGGCAGCTTTGGCACGGACTGCGCAAGTTGTCATGCAGTGTCGGGTTGGGTCGAGACCCGATTTGATCATGCGGCCGTCAGCAATTTCGCACTGCGCGGCGCACATGCGTCGGCACCTTGTGCCGCCTGCCATGTCGGTGCCGGCTGCGGAACCCGTGGCGAGCGAATGCGGGTCATGCCATGCGAGTGAAGATCCCCATCTCGGACAATTGGGCGCCAACTGCGCAAGTTGTCACGGCGAGGTCGCGTGGGCGGATAGCATTCGGTTCGATCATGGACTCACTGCCTTTCCGTTGTTGGGCGAGCACGAACATCTTGTCTGCGCCAGTTGCCACGAGTCCCAGGCATTCCATGACGCAGCGGAAGGCTGCGCGGATTGCCATGCCGATGACGATTCGCATGGAGGTTCGCTGGGCCAGGAATGCGGCGGCATGCCATAACCCCGCATCGTGGAATGCGACACTCTTCGATCACGACACCGGTACAAAATTTGCGCTGACTGGCGAGCATGTCGGTCTTGCCTGCAGCGCCTGTCATCGTGGGTCATCAAGCGCGACCGCAAGTGCCCCCACGCAATGCGGTCAATGTCATCAGCGCGACGATCGGCATGATGGCCGCTTCGGTCCTGATTGCGGAAGTTGCCATTCGACCAGCTCCTTTGCACGGGTTGCAGAACTATGAACAGGAATCGAGGAGGGCAGTTTGCAAACGGTATCCGCGCCGCGGTCAGGCTGCTGTCTCTGATAATGCTGGGTTTTGCGCCCGGCGTCGCTGTGGGCGCAATCGAGTTTTACGTCGCCTTTTGATCATTACACGACAGGCTATCGACTCGATGGTGCCCACGAATTCGTCGACTGCGAGTCCTGCCATGTCTATGGCACATTCGCCGGAACCCCGACTCAGTGCTGGGATTGTCACCGATCGGCCAGCCTGGTCAGGGCGACGATCCAGCCGGCTACTCACATAACGACTTCGGAACGCTGCGACTCGTGTCACCGTACCGCAGCCTGGGTGCCAATCGCGCGAATCGATCATCTCGAGACATACGGAACGTGCCAGAGTTGCCATGACAATCGCAGGGCCACCGGCAAGCCACCGAATCATTTACCGACGGACAACCAGTGCGATAACTGTCACCGAACCACGGCATGGAGACCCGCGTTTTTCGATCATGCGGGGATCGACCGCAACTGTGCGTCTTGTCACAACGGGACGACGGCGCAAGGCAAGCCTGCGGATCATATTCCCGCCACCAACGTTTGCGAGGACTGTCACAACACAATGTCGTTCAGCCCGGTTGCGCGAGTCGATCATTTACAGGTGATGGGTACTTGTTCGGGATGTCATAACGGCACGATTGCGCGCGGGCAGCATCCGCAACACATCCCGACGATGGACGAATGCGATACCTGTCATTCTCCAGCCGGGTGGCGCCAGTGATCTCGCGCATGCCCAAATGCCTGCGGGCCGGTGTCATGGGTGCCAGCCTGTTGCTGTTTGCACCGGTCCAGGCGGTTGATCGTGCTATCGAGGACGTCCGCTTATCGCGCAGTGGCGATAGCGCCGAAGCAATGATCGATCTCGCCTGCTCGATGCGTTATGTCGATCACACGCCGGACGATTCGGGACAGGAGTTGCGTATCCGGTTGCGCGTTTCCCCGATTTGCTGGCGCGAGCTGGGCGGAATTCGCAGCGAAGTGTTGCGTCCGGAAGGCCGCCAGATGGCCAGTATCGAAGAACTGGAGTTTGATGCAGCCTCATTGAGTGCGGTGAATCTGACGGTTCGTTTCTCAAGGCCTGTGGTCTTCGAGGTCTCACAAAGCCTGTCGGGACTGCGCATCGGCGTCGATACTGCGGCGGATGCCGTGGCGAATACGTTGGAGCCTCTGGCGCCGCTGCAGCCGACTGTGAGGAAGCCGCGCAACGCTGCGGCGCGATCAGCGAGATCTGTGCCCAGCCTTGCCGCGTTGACCCGGTCCGCATCTGACGCTGAGCCCGCCGGCGATCGCTTCGCTATACAATTGTCGGCGTATGCGGACCAGCGCAGAATGCCCACGCCGGTATTCGAATGCCTCCCCTGAAAGCAAAATCTATACCCGTGAACTGAGCGTCGGCGGACGCGTATTCACTTCGCTCCGCATCGGGTTTTTTGCGACCGAGCAGGAAGCCCAGGATGTCTCTGTGCAACTTGCCGCACAATTTCCGGATCTCGTTATCGTCGTCGCGCGGCCACAAGAGCAGGCGGCAGCGGAATGAAAGTGCCGTTGCCGTGGCGCGTGGCAGGATTGTCGCCGCCTCCGCGTCGGGCGACAACGCTGATACGCAACCGGGCGATGATGTGCGGCAGCTCATGAACGAGGCAAAAGACGCATTGCGTGACGGTGAGCTCGAGCGCAGCGTTGCTCTGTATACCCGTGCATTGCAAATGACGGGGGCCGGACACCGCCGCGAGGCCCGCGAGTATCTCGGGCTTGCGCGCGAGCGCAACGGCCAGGTGGCTCATGCCAGGGCCGAGTATGAGGCTTTCCTGGCCGAGTTTCCCGAAGGCACGGATGCGGAGCGTGTGCGACAGCGCCTTGCCGGGATGCTATCGGCAGCGCAGAGTCTCGCCCTGAACAATGCGGCGAGACGCGGAGCGGCCGTGGCACAAGCGGCGCATACGATGGGAGCAGTCGCGCTGGGATTTTCATGGCGGGGTGTCGCAGTACTACAGATACGATGCGGTCGAGCCCTCAACGGACGGCATCGAATCCTATTCGCAATCGGCCGTGATGTCATATGGCGATTTCTGGACCCGGCGCGAAGGTGACAGGGTGGACATCGAGGCCCGGTTTGCCGGCGGCTTCAACTATGAAGTAGCGAATGATCGCTACGGTGACGGCAACCAGGCAATCGTCTCCGATGCGTATATTCAGATCGATGATCGTGAATCGGGAATAGGTGCACGCCTGGGTCGGCAGACGCAATATGGCAAGGGTATTCTCGGACGTTTTGATGGCGCAAACCTCAGCTACCAGTGGCGGCCCGGTTTTTCAGTCAACGTCACCGGCGGTCTGCCAGCTGACACTCCGCGCCATTCGCCGGACGGCCGCCGGGTATTCGTCGGGATGAGCGTCGATGCCGAGAACCTGGCTGATAACCTCGATGTCAGTCTGTTTACCCATGTCCAGCGTTTTGATGGCGTGGCCGATCGCGAGGCGGTCGGCGGTGAGGCGAGATATCGCAACGAGCGCTGGAATCTCGCCGCCTCGACCGACTATGACTTTTCTTATGGAGTGCTGAACTGGGCACTGATCTCCGGGGCGCTGCGTGCCTCCGACCGGATTACGTTGAACGCCAGGGCGGACATCCATGCCTATCCTTTCCTTACTACCGGTAACGCCCTTATTGGACAGCCGGTGTCGACGATAGACGATTTGAATACGGTGTACTCGGAGGGTCAGATTCGGCGTCTCGCGCGCGACCGGACCGCGCAGGCCCGTACTGCTGCGTTTGGCATTTCAACGGTGATGACCGATCGCTTACAACTGAATGCGGATGTCAGCTATAGCCATATCGATGCGACCGAGAGATCGGGCGGGGTGGCGGAAATTCCGGACAGCGGCGACCAGTTCTATTTCGATGTCAGCCTGATCGGCTCGAGCCTGCTGCAGGTCGGTGACACGACTATTTTCAGTGTTCGCCGCAGTACCACTTCCAATGCGACCACGAATACGCTGATGCTCGATATGCGTTACCCGGTTGGCGAGGGGTTGAGACTCAGTCCACGGATTGCCGTCTCGCAGCGAGAATATAGTTCCGATGATTCCTCGCAGTGGATCGTCTCGCCGATGCTGCGATTGCTGTACCGCTGGCATCGGCGCTACCGTTTCGAACTCGATGTCGGAGCGCGGTTTACCGATCGGGATCTCGAGCAGACCTATTTCGACGACGCGGTTTACAAGGATGACGAGCAGTGGACCGAGTACTACATCAATCTTGGATATCAGGCGGAATTCTGATGCATGCAAATTCTTTTGCAATATGGTCGTTACGGTTTGCCGCGGTGCTTGCGGTGGCGTTTCTGCTTGCGGGTTGCGCGAGTGAGTCACCGTTGATGAGCGAACGCCTGGACGAACGTACAGGGGTCACGATCACCGCCCTCGATGTTCCGGTTACGCTGGCACGCGAAGCGGCCGATCTGGCCTATAGTTCGCGCGACTACGCTTTTGTCGGGCCGGTCGAGTTCAATCGGATGGGGCAGCGCAGTTACTACCTGTGGATCGGCATGGCGACGACCGTTGATCGATCAAGAACACGTGAAGCGCCGCCAAAGCCGTTGGCGCTGTCGATTCTGACTGCCGGTATTCCGATAGTGATCGAACTCGAAGAGTGGAATGACGAACGGGGTCAAGCGCTTTATCAGACAAACCTGCCGGTATATGCGACTTATCGAGCGGCCGTTTCGCTCGACATCATCAAACTGCTGGCGAATACCGGTACTCTGCGGATCGGGCTCGAAAGTATCGCCGAATCGTGGCATTACTCGACATGGAGCGGGACCTCACAGGAGTGGCTCGCGCTCGCCGACTGGCAGGTCACCACGCCGGCAAATCGCGAGGCCTACAGCCGCCGCCGCTAGACGGCAGTGCGCAGCTGAACACACCGCGCTCGACGCATGCGGATGTTGCCCGGTGTCCGCCGGGTACATGCAATGCAATCAGCGATTGCGTCCCATTTTCTCATGGCTGCTGACCCAATCGCCGGCAAGGACAGCGCAAGCCAGCGAAATATCACCAGCCAATACCGTTGCCGCGACAATTTCGGCGAATTTTTTCACCTTGCCCTTGCCATGACAGCCTAGTATCTCGAGACATTCGCGCTGAGTCGGCAATGCGGTGCCTCCGCCAAAGGTGCCGACGATCAGGGACGGTAGTGTTACCGAGAAATAGTAGTCCCCATTCTCCAGCAACTCGCTGACGACCTGGCCGGCGTGCGATTCCACTACATTGGCTTCGTCCTGGCCTGTGGCGATGAACAGCGCTGCAATGCCATTGGCGGAGTGCGGCCCGTTGTAGGCGGCGCCGGCGAGCATTGCACCGGTATTCGAAATATGGCGTGCCTCCCACAATTGGCGTGTGTCGACGCCCATTATTCGCTGCAGCGTCTCCTTCGCGAAAACCATTTCGGCGATTACCCGTGTCCCGCGTGTGTGCAGCATGTTGAGGTGGGAGTGTTTCTTGTCCGTATCCATGTTGCCTGACAACTGGTAGCGATAGGAGCCCTTGAATGCCGACCTGATCCACATGCAGGCGGCGTAAGTGGCCTTGCTCACCATGTTCTGGCCGGCGGCATCGGCGGTCGTGTAATTGAACCGCAGGTAGCGGGTCCGAGCGACCGACCATTGCTGGATGTGGGTGAGTTGGCCGATCCGCGTGGTGGATTCCGCTGCCGCCTTTATCTCGGCGAAATGTCGTTCCACCCAGGTTCCGAACTCGCGGGCCTTTCTGGCATCGGGAAAGATAAATGCCGGGGCGCGTTGCATGAATTGTTCGATCACCGTCGTTGTCACGCCGCCGCATTCGCTGATTGCCCGCATGCCGCGGCTATAGCTGGCGACCAGCGTGCCTTCGGTCGTCGCCATCGGAATCAGGAAGTCACCCCGGGCGTGTTCGCCGCTTATCCGCAACGGGCCGGCAATGCCGAGAGGCACCTGGCACACGCCGATAAAGTTCTCGATGTTGCCGGGCAGCAATTGCGGATCGACGCTGTAATGAGCAATGTGCTCGAGTTTTCCGCCGCAATGCCGCTCGATGAACTCGCGCCGCTGTGTCGCCCAGTCTCTGCTGTAGTCGTCGTCTTTGCTGCGCGGTATGCGTTCACGCTCTGTCATACTTCAATCTCCCGGTGGTGACGAGCCTCCATCGCGGTAATCTGCTGACGACCCGCTGCGGTCATATTATGGTGCCCATGCTAAGCGTAGACGATATGCCGTAGCCCGCGGCAGTGCCGTTCAATCGGCGCACCGGCTTGCGGCCGGACAAACGACTTCGCCGCTGGCAATATCCGGCGCAGGCGCAACCGGGTCAGGTGCAGATGCGTGTTCGAGACATTCTTGACTCGAGTGCGTTGATCGCGGCTCAATATCCCTTGTTGCCAACGCGGGGGCCCCGGGATTTGCGCCGGGAACATCGCGCCGAATTGGGTGCGCCGACCAGCGGCGAGCAGACATGCACGCTTATCCGATCGCCCCCGGATGCGTAATTGGCCTCCGGGCTGCGGGATGGTTGCAAACAGATGCTTCGAATTAAAAACACCATCGTGATTCCGGAAAGCGAGATCGAAATGCTGCCGATTCGGGCCCAGGGCGCTGGCGGACAAAACGTGAACAAGGTTTCCACGGCAGTCCATTTGCGCTTCGATATCGCAGCCTCATCGTTGCCGGAGGTTTACAAGAAGCGCCTGCTTGCTTGCCGCGACAGCAGAATATCGGGCGACGGCATCGTGGTTATCAAGGCACAGCAGTACCGCAGTCGGCGCAAGAACCGCGAAGATGCAGTGCAACGCCTCAAGGCACTGATCGAACGGGGTGTCGAAGTGCAAAAGAGGCGGGTAGCGACAGCGCCGACAAAGACCGCGCGCGAGCGCAGGCTGGCGGAGAAAACGCGGCGTGGTCGGGTCAAATCGCTGCGCGGCAAGATCGAACCGGAATGAGTTCGGCCCTCTCAGGTCGGGCTCGCGGTTGTCCGGGGCAGGCGCGGCCATGAGCTCAGACAGGTGGTTTGTCTACGTCGTGGAATGCGCGGATGCGACGTTGTACACGGGTATTGCGACGGATGTGCAGCGTCGTGTAGCCGAACACAATGCGGGGATCGGGGCTCGCTATACGCGCGGACGCGGCCCGGTTCGTCTCGTCTATGTCGAGCCGTGTCGGGGACGCGGCGCGGCGCTGCGCAGGGAGCACACGATCAAAAAGTTGCCGCTGCGACATAAGCGCAGTCTGGTTGCGACTACACTGAAAGACGGCGGGGCTTGAAAAACCGGCCTCGTTATTTTGTTTTGCCAAGGGCGTCCTTTATGAAGCTACGTTCACGTCGACTGATTCAGATTTTGACGCTGGCGCTTATCGGAGCAGCCCTCTGGCTCCAGCAGCGTACCGAGCTGCCACCGGACCCGCGTTTCAACCAAGAGCAAGTTGCCCCGACCGCAGAGAATCGACTTTCGCGAGATTGATGCCGCGTTCGCCGCTCGTGAGAGCAACCTGATGGTTAGCGGCGGCGGTACTGTCGTCAAGGTTCTGGCGGACGATCGGGATGGAGCGCGACACCAGCGTTTCATTCTCGAGCTGGACTCGGGCCTGACCGTGCTGGTCGCGCATAACATCGATGTTGCCGAGCGGATTCCGAACCTCGAAGCAGGGAGCGCGGTCACTTTTCGCGGCGAATACGAATGGAACGAAAAGGGCGGGGTTGTGCACTGGACCCACAGAACACGCCGCGGAAATCATCAGCCTGGCTGGCTGATGTACGAAGGCGTCCGCTACGATTAAGGTATCCAGTGAATTGTGATGAATATTTTGTAATTGATTGTTAAAAATAAAAAAATGTCAATTGAGACTGATCTGGTTCGGCAAAGGTTGTGGGCGCTGCTGGATGCCCTCCAGGCAACCCGGGACGGCGCGATCGATGCGGCCAGAATAGTCGAACTCGATCAGACCCGGGTTGGGCGCTTGTCGCGGATGGACGCGATGCAGGCACAGGCGATGTCAATAGAGTCCAATCGGCGTCGCGATGAACGAATACGCAATATCCAAAGCGCGCTGGCCAGGCTCGAGCTTGGTGATTACGGCGATTGCACCGAGTGTGGCGAACCGGTTGATCCGCGACGGCTGGACGCCGATCCGGCCGCGGCGATGTGTATTGCGTGCGCGGAGGTGGGGCGGGTAGCGTCGCGGAACCGGGCAAGTCAGCATGTTACCCGCCTTCCTCTGGTGTCTTGTTTTGGAGGTAAGCGAAATAGTGCGGCTCAGCTCATTGCGCCGGGGAAGGGGTGTCGCTGCTGGGGCATCCAATGCGACACATTTAGCAACCGCATGTCGACCTTCGGCGCATCAATATTGTTTTCGTGCACGGTCATGATCCCAAACGCGAAGATTGCCAACCGCCCGCGGGTTTCGGTTCGTTCTGCTGCAGATTCTCGCGATAGACCCGAAGCGGCGAACGAAGGATCAGATCTCCGTGACGATATGTCTTTTTGAATCTCGTTCTTACTCCGGTGACGGGCCAGGTTTGTAGGCAACTGCTTTCATTTCGACAAGCAGGAACGGATGCGGCAGCTGGTGTACCGCGACAGTTGTACGGGTGGGGCCATCCGAGTCGAAAAACTCCGAATAAACGGAGTTATAGGCCGGGAAATCGGCCATGTTCACCAGGAATGCGCTGATCTCGCAGAGGTCCTCGAGGCCGCAGCCGAATGCGCTAAGAATATCCGCTATGTTCTCGATGACGGCTCGCGTTTGCGCGCTGATATCGAGTGTCGGATTTCCTTTTGCGTCAATCGTTGCGCCTGCGATCGTGTTGTCCGGCCGGCGCGAACTGGTGCCCGAAATGAAAATAAAATCACCGCATCGCTTTGCATGCGGAAAGGACCCGCGTGGTTCGGCCTTGTGCTGGAGTGTCTTGCTGGTCATTGCTCAATGGTCCGCGATTTGTCCGCTGGTGACATTAAAATTACAGCCGGGGATGGAATCGAAATCGGCCCCGCCGGCGAAAACCGAGACAGTCTGTGCTTTCCTTTTATCGTATTTCTTAAGCCACTTGGCAAGCTGCGGTCGTGCGATTCGGCGCTGCCGGGGCGAAATGGATCCGCCGGAGCGGCGATCGCTGGGCCTGAGGAATCCGGCCGGCCCCGGCCGATGCGGCGATGTGGTTGCAGCGGATACGGACCGCGATCGACAGGACGATTTTTGCGCCACATTGGACGCACTGTTTGTATTTCCAGTGAGTCCTATGGTTTCCCCGCAGGCCGTAACTCGGGTCATCGTTGGGTTGAACGGCCGCCGTACGCTCCCCGGTGCGGCACGGTACGTTTTGGTACCGTATAGTACGAAAAACGAGCTGTCACTGTCGCACAAGCTCCAGCCATAGGCAGTCGCGGACATGCTGGGTGACGAAGCTGAGGACCGGTCGAGAAAAGCCGCGCGGGCAAACGAGGGGAATGCGATGACTGACAGGACGGTGGAACAGTCGGTACGCGTGCAGCGCAATGCGCGGGCACGGCGCCGGCAGATTCTCGCCGCGGCGGCCAGCCTGATTCAAGAGAAGGGATACGGTGGTACCAGCCTCGACGCGGTGGTCGAAAGGGCCGGCTGTTCCAAATCCGCGATCTACGAATTCTTTGGCAGCAAAGAGGGTCTGATCTCGGCGTTGTCGGATGGCATCGTTGAGGAATTGTCGCGTGCGCTTTCGGGTTTCGCCGAGGCCCATGTCGATGCCGAGCGGGCCCTGCAATCCTATGCGGAGCAGGCATTGACACTGATACTCGATGAGAAGCACATCGCTATTGTGCGCGTAGTGGTTTCGGAGGTCTGGCGATTTCCAAAACTGGGCGTTGCCTATTTCCAGCGTGGTCCCGCTGCCGTACAAAAACAGTTGGCCGGGTTTCTGGCCGCGCAGAATGCGCTCGGCAATCTCACGATAGAGAATCCAGCCCTGGCATCGCGCCATTTTTGGGGCTTGATGCTCTGGGACGACCTCCACGCGCGTCTGGTCGGGGTGCGCGATCCACTGCAGCGGGGCGAGGTTGGCGACCATGCAAGACAGGTCGTGGCGACTTTTCTGCAGCTGTACGGTACCCGCAGCGAATAAGCCGGGTGCAGCCGGAACGCGGCCGCTGTTATTTCTCCAGCAGTTTGAGCTTGTCGGGCACGTTCGCCCAGTCGTCGCCATCGGCCGGACGATCGCCGATCTCGGTTATGACAGGCCAGTCCTTGCACAGATCTTCATTAATTTTGAGAAACTGCATTTGATCTTCGGGCAGGTCTTCCTCGGGATAGATGGCTTCTACCGGGCACTCAGGAATGCAAACGGTGCAGTCGATACATTCATCAGGGTTGATAACGAGCATGTTTGGCCCTTCGTGGAAGCAGTCCACCGGGCACACCTCTACACAGTCCATGTATTTGCACTTGATGCACTGTTCCGTCACGACGTGGGTCATTTTCGCGAGATCCTTGCTGGGGATTTACTGGTCTGGCGCGTAAAGATGCCCGTTGTTCAGTCAACTGTCCAGACTTCGCCTGAATGCATCAGCGTTTCAAGGCTGCCGGGGCCCTTGCGCCGTCGGGCTTCCTCGATCTGGCTGGCCACATGGTCCTCGTAGGTCGGACTTTCGATTGCGCGCAGGACGCCCACCGGGACCGGGAACTGGGGATGGTCGATGCCGCTCAGCGCATAGGTGTAGGCATCGTTGTCGGTGGTCTCATCATGCACCACGATGTCAGAGTCGGATGCCTCGGAGCGGGTGGCAACAGCGAGACGGCTGGTGGCGCCGCGCCCGGTTGCGACGATGACCTTGTCGGCGTCTTTGCCGAAGGCGAGCGGACGGCCATGTTTGAGATACAAGAGCCGTTCGTCGCGGACCTTGCGATCGGTCAGGTGCTCGAACGCAAAATCGTTGAAGATATTGCAGTTCTGGTAGATTTCGACAAATGCCGAGCCGCGGTGGCGGGCAGCGCGCAGCAATACCTGCTGCAGGTGTTTCGTGTCCTTATCGATGGTCCGGGCGATGAAAGTTGCGCGTGATGCGCACGCCAGCGAGAGCGGGTTGAGAGGGTGCGCGATAACGCCGAGCGGGCTGGATTTGGTGCGCTTACCGAACTCGGAAGTCGGCGAGTACTGACCTTTGGTCAGGCCATAAATCCGGTTGTTGAACAGCAGGATCTTGACATCGAGATTGCGCCGCAATGTGTGGACCAGGTGATTCCCACCGATTGACAGTCCGTCGCCGTCACCGGTGATGACCCACACCTGCAGATCGGGCCGTGCGATTTTCAGACCGAGGGCAACAGTTGGCGCGCGGCCATGAATAGTGTGAAATCCATAGGTATTCATGTAGTACGGGAACCGGCTCGAGCAGCCTATGCCGGAGACAAATACGATGTCCTCCCGCGCGAGGCCGCTGTCGGCGCAGATCTGCGGCATCATTCTCTGCACCTGCGCAAGAATCGAGTAATCACCGCAGCCCGGACACCAGCGTACAGTCTGATCGGATGTAAAATCTTCCCTGCGATATTCAGTATTTGCCGCTTGTGTCACTGTCGTTTCCCATTGTGTGCCGTGGTCAGTTGCGACGGACCGGCTCAGGCGCTCTCGCGCCGGGCCGGACCGGCGCTCAGCATGGAGCGGATGCGTTCGCTGATTTCCGAAGTCTTGAATGGCTGCCCCTGGATCTTGTTGTAGCCCGGAGATGTCTTTGAGAAATCGCGCGCGCAGCAACAAGCGGAGCTGTCCCGTGTTCATCTCGGGCACGAGTACCTTGTCAAAGCGGTCCAGTACCGCCCCAAGATTGCGCGGTAGCGGGTTCAGATAACGCAGGTGTGCGGACGCAACCGCGGCGCCTTCCCGCTGCATGTCCTCACACGCGGTACGGATTGCGCCATAGGTGCTGCCCCAGCCAAGAACCAGCAATTCGCCGGACTGTGGGCCAAGGACTTCGAGTTCGGGAATATCGTCTGCGATTCGGTCGATCTTCTCGGCCCGCAGCCTGACCATGTTTTCGTGGTTGAGCGGGTCGTAACTCACCGCGCCACTGCCGTCGGCTTTCTCGAGGCCACCGATCCGGTGTTCCAGCCCCGGGGTTCCGGGTATCGCCCATGGCCGTGCCAGTGTTTGCGGATCGCGCAGGTAGGGCATATAGGCGGCCGGGTCCGTCGCGAAGGTTACGTTGATGGGCGCGAGCTCATCCAGTTCGGGTATCCGCCATGGTTCGGAGCCGTTACCGAGGTAACCGTCCGAGAGATAAAATACCGGTGTCATGTACTTGATGGCGATCCTGAATGCCTCGATCGCCATCTCGAAACAATCGGCCGGGCTTTGCGGGGCGATGATGGCAAGCGGGCTTTCTCCATTGCGTCCGAACATCGCCTGCAGCAAGTCAGCCTGTTCAGTCTTGGTCGGCAAGCCGGTCGAGGGCCCGCCACGCTGCACGTCTACCACAACGACCGGCAATTCGGTCATGACCGCGAGGTTGAGCGCCTCGGATTTCAGGCAAACGCCGGGTCCGCTGGTCGCGGTTAGCCCGAGAGCGCCACCAAATGCCGCACCGATGGCCGCGCCCATTGCGGAAATTTCGTCCTCGCACTGTCCGGCGAGGACACCGAAGTGGCGCAGCCGGGCGAGCTCGTGAAGGATGTCGCTGGCGGGCGTTATTGGGTAAGAGGCATAGAGGAGCGGGCGGCCACTCAGCTTCGATGCCGCCACGAAGCCCATAGCCGCCGCCGAGTTTCCGGTAATGCGCCGATACTTGCCGGGAGCGAGATTGGCTTTTTCCACCCGGTAGCGATGCGGCATCAGCCTGATGGTGTCCGCATAGCCGAATCCCGCTTGCAGGGCCAGCTTGTTAGCTGCCGCCAGCTGCCCATCCGCTGCGCTGAAGCGGGCATCGATAAGTGTCTCGATGACGTCGCAATCGCGGTCACAGAGCCAGCACACGACACCCAGTGTCAACATGTTTTTGCATCGCTCAGCTTGTTTTTTGCCGAGTCCGGCAGGCTTGACGGCCTCGAGCGTCAATGTGGTGATAGGCAGGCCGTGCACCGAAAAACCGGCGAGACTGCCGTCCTCACGGGGGTCGCTGGCGATACCGGCTTTTTTGAATCCTGCTGCAGTAAACGCGTCTTCGTTCAGGATGACAAGACCACCGGGAACCAGGTCGGCCAGGTGGACGTGCAGGGCGGCCGGATTCAGCGCGACCAGTACCTGAGGACGATCGCCCGGAGTATGCACGTCGCGCGAACTGAAGTTCAGCTGAAAACTGCTGACCCCGGGCAGCGTGCCAGCGGGCGCACGAATCTCGGCCGGAAAATCGGGGAGGGTGCTGATGTCATGACCCATTACCGCCGAGTCCTGGGTAAACAACGAGCCGGTCAACTGCACGCCATCACCGGAATCTCCGGCAAAACGGATGATCACGTTCTCCAGAGACTGGTACCCCGTATCGCCGGGGGCGGCTGGATTCATTGGATTACTCCTGCGGCAACGGCTCGAGAATCGGTACCGCGAAATATAGTACTGCTCAGTACGCGAAAGTCGCAATACCTGTCGCAGCGTTTTCGATCGCAACAGTCTAGTGGTTTTTGCCGCGACGCGGTTTTCCGGGTGGCCTTCAGGAGCAAAAGGATTGCCGGCACATCCCAGCGCGGACGCGCGCCGCGCATCCCGATCCCGCCAGTCGATCCGGTGCAGTTGGCGGAAGGATCGATCAGGGGAAAATTGATATATGAAAAAGGATTGTAAAAACAGGATCTAAACAATACAACCAAGAAAAAACATTAACTATGGCTCGGAGTTTGTCAGCTAAATTTACATAATGAAAAACCGTTTATGGGGTTTTATCCTCATGTGGCGTCGGGATTCTTTACATTCACTTCAGCACTAATCTGAGACCAAAGCTGTAAGTCACTGAGGAATATATGAAGATTGGTTGTGGCACGGTTGTTGCTTGTAGTATAGCGCCGAACGTTTGACGGCCCATATCCGTAAAGCGCCCGGCAAGCTCTCGAAAGAACCAAGGAAGAACCAAGAACGAACTGGCAAAAATAATAATAATGCAGTCCAAATCTGCCGATAAGAAAAACAACAACCCTGCAGACCCATGCCCCGCTAACGCGGGGTTTTTTTTGCGCTGATTTTATTGCGGCGGGACCCTTCCCGATCGCTGCGCCTGCGTTCTACAATCGTGCCCTCACCGTGCGTGGGTGACATTTCCATTCATTCTGCCTGGCCGCCGCGAGTCCGGGGTGGCGCGGGTAGTGTGTGTCAGGGTTGCAGGCGAAGAGGGGCGGGCCGCCATGATCGAGCGCCGATGGCGCATACACAAGTTCGGGGGCACGAGCCTTGCCGATGCGGAACGATTCCGGCAAGTCAGCGAGATTTTGCGGGCGCAGGGGGATCCGCGTCAGGCCGTCGTGGTATCGGCTGCGGCCGGCGTCACTGATGCCTTGCTCGATCTGGTCAGCCAGGCCCAGCGTGGCGGCGACGTCGATGCGATGCTCCATGCGCTGGCACAGCGCCATATCGATCTCGCCGACGAGTTGTTGGCGGCAGAGCAGCGCGCTGACTATGCACAGGTAATCGACAACGACACTGGCGATCTGCGCGAGATTCTGCGTGCGGCGGCCTTGTTGAAGTCGTCCGATCGCGGAATTCGCGACGTGGTATCGGGATACGGCGAGCTTTGGTCGGCGCAGCTTCTTGGCGCGCAACTGGGCGCACGGGTCGGGGCGGATCGGGTCCGCTGGCTCGACGCACGCACCGTTCTGACAATAGACCAGCACGAGCTCGGACCGGTCGTTGACTGGGAGGCGAGCCAGCAGGCGCTGCAGCAGCAGTTGGCATCTGATTCTTCCGACATCATTGTTGTGACGGGTTACATCGCATCGGATCGAAACGGGGTACAGACGACACTGGGGCGCAACGGCAGTGATTACTCTGCATCGATCTTCGGAGCGTTGCTCGAGGCTACCGAGATTACGATCTGGACCGATGTCGATGGCGTGATGAGTGCCGACCCACGGCGGGTCCCCGATGCCGCGGTCATCCATTCGCTGTCGTACAACGAGGCAATGGAGCTTGCCTATTTCGGTGCCAAGGTAATCCATCCTCAGACGATGGCGCCGGCAATTGCAAAGCAAGTGCCAATTGTCATTCGCAATACCTTCGATCCGGCGCAGCCCGGCAGCCGGATTGCGGCGGTCACCGAACCCGATGGCCAGGTGAAGGGGATTACCAGCATCGACGGGATCGCGCTGATCAATCTCGAGGGCGCCGGGATGATCGGCGTGCCGGGTACGGCCGATCGGCTGTTTCACGCGTTGCACGAGGCGGGCATCTCGGTCGTTCTGATTTCTCAGGCCAGCTCCGAGCACTCGATCTGCGTGGCGGTTCCGGAGGTTGCCGCGGACCGCGCCCATGCCGTCGTTCGGCGGGCGTTCGATGTCGAGCTGCGCGATGGCCAGATTCAGAACGTGGAAGTGACACGCTCGGCCAGCGTGCTTGCTGTGGTCGGGGATGGCATGGCGGGAACGCCGGGTGTCGCGGCGAAGGTGTTCGGCGCTCTCGGAGAATCGGCGGTCAATATTCGCGCGATTGCCCAGGGTTCGTCGGAACGCAATATTTCGGCGGTGATTGACAGTGCCGACGCCACTCGCGCGTTACGTGCTGTACATGCCGGCTTTTATCTTTCTCCGCAGACCATTTCCATCGGCCTGATCGGGCCGGGTAACGTCGGCGCCGCGTTGATTGGCCAGATCGCGGGTGAACAGCGCCGATTACGGGAGGAGAACAACGTCGATCTGCGGATGCGCGGATTGCTATCACGCAGCAGGATGTTGCTGGGTGAGCGCGCACTCGATCTGAGCAACTGGCGCGACCAGCTCGCCGGCTCGGAACTGGATGCCGACATCGACCGCTTCGTTGACCATATCCATGCCGATTATTTGCCGCACGCGGTAGTCATCGATTGCAGCGCCAGTGCCGGCCCGGCCGCGCACTATGAGCAATGGCTGCGGCAGGGCGTTCATGTGATAACTCCGAACAAACTTGCCAATAGCGGACCCTATGACTATTACCGGCGGTTGCGCCATGCGCGCCGCAGTGGCAGCGTTCATTTCCTGTACGAGACGAATGTTGGTGCCGGCCTGCCGGTAATACAGACGGTCAGAGATCTCATACAGACCGGTGACGAAATCGAGCGGGTCGAAGGCGTGTTCTCCGGAACGCTGGCCTATCTGTTCAACCGCTTCGACGGGACTCGCCCGTTTTCCGCTATCGTGCAGGAGGCCCGCGCGAAAGGATTCACCGAGCCGGATCCGCGTGACGATCTGTCGGGCATGGATGTTGCGCGCAAACTGATCATCCTTGCGCGCGAGGCCGGCCGGGAGATCGAGTTGTCGGATGTCACCATCGAATCGCTGGTTCCGGCCGAACTTGTCGAAGGCACCGTCGATCAGTTTCTCGCCGGATTGCCGCCCCACGATGCAAAGATGAAGACGCTTCATGAATCTGCTCGGGATGCCGGCCAGGTTTTGCGTTACGTGGGCCGGCTCCATTCTGACGGGCATGCCACGGTCGGGCTCGAGCGTATCGACCGGAGTCATCCGCTTGCCTCCATCAGCCTTACCGACAATGTCATTCAGTTCACTACCCGGCGTTACTGCGATAACCCGCTGATCGTGCGCGGACCGGGTGCGGGTCCGGATGTGACAGCGGCTGGCGTTTTCGCCGACCTGTTGCGGTTGGCCTCCTATCTCGGGGCAGCGTTGTAGATGGGTATCCGATACCAGGCTCGTGCCTTTGCGCCTGCCTCGGTCGGCAATGTCGGTGTCGGATTCGACATTCTCGGTCATGCGCTGGATGCAGTGGGCGACGCCGTCGTGGCTATCCGCAGCGACGATCCGGGTGTTTCGGTAGCCGCAATTTCCGGCGTCGTCGAAAATCTGCCGACCGTTGTTGAGAGCAACACTGCCGGCAGGGCAGTGCAGTCGATGTGGGACGCGCTGGAGCCGGGATTCGGTGTGACGTTGTCGATCGAAAAAGGCATTCCGCTGGGCTCGGGCATGGGCGGCTCGGCGGCCTCCGCGGTCGCGGCGGTGGTTGCGGCAAATGCCTTGCTGCCGCGTGCCGCTCGACCTTGCCGGATTATTCCGCCACGCTTTGGTGGGCGAGGCGGTCGCAAGCGGCAGTGTCCATGCCGACAATGTCGCGGCGAGCCTGTTCGGCGGACTCGTTTACGCGTATGTCGGTGGCGAATCCGACATGCGTTATGCCAGGTTGCCCGTCCCGGCGGGTCTGCGCTGCGTACTGGTGCATCCGGCGTGCGAGGTACACACACGCGATGCACGGCAGGCGCTGGGCGCGAACCGTAAATCTGACGACACTGGTCGAGCATAGCGCCAATCTCGCGGGCGTTATTCTGGCGTGTCACAGCGGTGACCTGGCATTACTGCGGCAAAGTCTCACTGACGTTCTGATCGAGCCGCAACGCGCACATCTCGTGCCGGGGTTCGCGAGAGTCAAAGAGGCGGCCATGGCTGCGGGCGGGGTGGGTTGTTCGCTGTCGGGCAGCGGCCCGAGTGTGTTTGCATGGGCGGAAGCGGATGCGGCGAGTCAGGTCACGGCGGCCATGTCGGAGGCATTTGCCAGTGCGGGAATGACGTGCGACGCCTGGGTCTCGCCGATCGATGCCCCGGGGGCACGGTTGACGGAGCATATGGGATGAAGTTTCGCAGTACGCGCGACCCGGTGTCCACGACTGATTTTTGCACGGCGCTCGAGCGCGGCATCGCGCCGGACGGGGGCCTGTATGTTCCGGTCAGCCTGCCGCGACTGGCGCTTGAAGATTTCGATGCTTGCGAAACGCTGCCCGATATCGCCGAGCGTCTGTTGCAACCGTTTTTGCACGCTTCGGAGCTGGCGCCGGCGCTCCCGCAAATCTGTGCGGAAGCATTCTCGTTTCCAATTCCGCTTGTCGAGCTCCAGCCCGCGCCGGAACGGTTGTCGGTTCTCGAGTTGTTCCATGGGCCGACTGCAGCGTTCAAGGATGTTGGCGCGCGTTTTCTTGCGGCATCGCTCGAGCGGATGAATGCAGACCGCGAACGGCCTCTGACCATCCTTGTCGCAACATCTGGTGACACCGGCGGCGCCGTGGCCGCCGCGTTTCACGGCCGTCCCAACGTTCGTGTCGTTGTTCTCTATCCGCTCGGGCTGGTTTCGCCGCGCCAGGAAAAACAACTGACCTGCTGGGGCGGTAACGTGAAAACGCTGGCGGTGGAAGGGAGTTTCGATGATTGCCAGCGCCTGGTGAAACAGGCTTTCGCCGATCCGGCGCTGCGCGAGGCGCACCGGCTTAGTTCGGCCAACAGCATCAGTATCGGGCGGCTGTTGCCGCAGGCGGTCTATTACGCGCTTGCGAGTCTGTCGCTGTGGCGCAGCGAGGGCCGACGTCCGGGATTCATTATTCCGACCGGAAATCTCGGCAATGCGCAGGCCTGTATCTGGGCGAGATCGATGGGGTTGCCGATCGCAGATGTCGTCCTCGCGACCAACGCCAATCGGCCGATTCCTGATTTCCTCGAGAGCGGCGAGTGGCGTCCGCGCGAAAGTATGGCGACTCTCGCTTCTGCGATGGATGTCGGCAATCCGAGTAACATGGAACGACTGCGCTGGCAGTTCAACGACGATATCGATGCCTTGCGTGCTTCAGTCAGTGCGGTGTCGGTTGACGATCAGCAGATCCGCGAAGAAATCTCCGCCGACTTTCGCCTTGACGGCAGCGTGTGGTGTCCGCACACGGCCACGGCGATGTGGGCTTACCGGCACCTTTCGGAGAAGCGGCGGGCAGATCGGCACTGGGTTGTGGCGGCGACCGCGCACCCGGCCAAGTTCGAAGAGATCGTCGAGCCTCTGATTGGGCGTAACGTGGAGATACCCGAACAGCTTGCTGCGCTTCTGGATATGCCTGGCGCCGCACCACGGATCGCTCCGGAGCTGGATCGACTAGCTGAGAATTTATAGCGATAAAGAACTGAAAAATCAATAGTATAGGAAGCATATTTGACAGAGCAGTAGAAGTGCCGTTATGGGTGCTGGCGGTAGCCGCTGGGGTGCTCGTGGTGGCCGCCGTACTGATCTTCGTTATTTTACGCCGGCGCGGTCAAACGGGCACCGGGGAGGCGCTGGGCCGCGTCAGTCTCGATTTCATTCGCGACGTCGTGATCCCGGACGGTATGGACGGCGAGATTCACGTCGAGGTTCTCGCGCTCACAGCAAAGGGGCTGCTTGTTATCGATATCAAGGATGTTCGCGGGAGTGTGTTCGTGGGTGAGCGGCTCAATGACTGGAAAGTCATCGATGGCATCCAGCGCTACAGTTTTCCGAACCCGCTCAATTCCTTGTCGGAAAGAGTCGCTGCTGTGCGGCACAATGCGCCCGACCTACCCTGTGAAGGCATCGTGCTGTTCGGGCCAAATGCGGTAATCAGCGGGACGCCGCCGACGGGAGTCTGTCTGCCGGATGATCTCGTCGCTCGTTTTGCGAAACCGGGCGAGCGCGAGAGCCGACAACTCAGCGAGGCGTACGCACCTCACTGGAGTCGTCTGCGTGGTCGTTGCCGCCGCCCGTGACGGTGTCAGGCGGCGATTGCCTGATCTCTAGTAGCGTGGTCGGCAAGTACCCGGGCCACGCACATCGTCAGTTTCTTGCCAGTGTCGATATGCAGGAATTCGTTGGGCCCATGCGCATTGGAGTTGGGCCCCAACAGGCCAGTGATCAGGAACTGGACGCCAGGAAATCTCTCGCCGAGCATACCCATAAACGGAATACTGCCGCCGGTTCCCATGTACATCGCGTTGGCACCGAAAAAATCGGTCGACGCTGCCTTCATCGAGCTCTCCAGCCACGGCGCGACCTCCGGCGCATGCCAGCCACCCATCGCCGATTCCACATCGAAGCTGACCTCGGCGCCGTAAGGAGGATCGGTTTCCAGTGTCTCCTTGATCGCCGCGGCCGCGGCCGCGGCATCGCAGGTCGGGGGCAGCCGGAACGAGAGCTTGAGTGACGTGTGCGGGCGCAGGGTGTTGCCGGCCTGGCCAAGCGAGGGAATGCCGCCAGACCCGGTTACGCTGAGCGTCGGGCGCCACGTGTTGTTTAACAGTAACTCCACGATGTCATTGCTGACCGGCTGTGTGCCACCGGCAAACGGGAGCTTGCGGTATACCATATCGCCGAGGACTTCCGCCGCGGCGCGGGCCTGCTGCAGCCGCTGATCGGGGATTACCGGTTCGAGAATCGATACGCGGGATGCACCGCTCACCGGATCCTCTACCCGGTCGAGCAACTGGCGAATAACCCGAAAACTGGAGGCGGTTACACCGCTCGCGCTGCCCGAGTGGGCACCCTCGTTGAGCACTTTGGCGGTCAGCGTGCCCACCAGGTTTCCACGCAGGGAGGTGGTACACCAGAGCTGGTCGTAGTTGCCACATTCGGCATCGAGGCAAATGACGAGGCTGGGACGGCCGATACGTTCGGCAAGCGCATCGATATAGTAGGGCAGGTCGTAGCTGCCGCTCTCTTCGCAGCCCTCGATCACCACCACGCAGCGTGCATGCGGAATGCCCTGTTCCTGCAGTGCCCGGATCGCCGTCAGCGATCCAAAAATCGCATAGCCGTCGTCGGCGCCGCCGCGACCATAGATCTTGCCGTCTTTGATCACGGGCTTCCACGGGTCGAGGTCTTCGTTCCAGCCGTCAAATTCCGGCTGCTTGTCGAGGTGCCCGTACAACAGCACGGTATCGTCGATCTGTCCGGGGATTTCACAAAAAATCAAAGGGGTTCTTCCCGGCAGGCGAACCACCTCGACCTCCAGACCCTTGATCGGCTGAGCGCGGCACCACTTCTCCATTAGTGCAACGGCGGCATCCATATATCCATGTGCTTCCCAGTCGGGATCGAACAGCGGTGATTTGTTCGGAATCTTGATGTAGTCGCAGAGCTCCGGGACGATCGAGTCATCCCACTGGTGATTGACAAATGCGCTGATTTTTTCTGGATTCATGACGGGTTCCCGCTGTGGCTCATCGCCGTATTGTAGCGAAATACAAATACGTCCGCCGGCGCCCCGGCGGCCGCCCGGCAATCGCAGCGGAGACCGTGCCTGCAACGCGTTTGCAAGCGGCGCCCGTTGACCGGACGCGGCGCCGGCCGCCAGGCGTGTTATCAAGGGATGGGTCGGGCGGCGGGCTGCTGACATGCGGCGTCGAGGGTAATCAGTCCGGTGCGGCGAGCCCGAAAAAACGGCGCGCGTTCGCGGTCGTAGCCGCCGCCAGCTCCTCCTGATCGAGGTGCATTGCCGCGGCCACCGTTGCGAGGACATGGGCCAGGTGCATGGGCTCGTTGCGCCGCGATTTGGGTTTTGGCGCGAGGTCGCGCGGCAGCAGGTATGGCGCGTCGGTTTCGATCATTATCCGGTCTAGCGGAATCTCTGTGACGATTTCCTTGAGATGGTGGCCACGACGCTCATCGCATATCCACCCTGTGATGCCGATATAAAGCCCTAGTTCGAGGTACGCGAAAAGTTCGGCGGCGGCGCCGGTAAAACAATGCGCGACTGCGCGCGGAATAGTGTCGATGTGTTCACGCAGCATGCCGATGAATTGCGCATGCGCGTCTCGTTGATGCAGAAACACCGGCATGTTCATTCGCGCCGCCAGCCGCAGTTGCTCTCTGTAGGCATGTTCCTGTTGTTGGTGAGTCGAGAAGTTGCGAAAGAAATCGAGCCCGCACTCACCGACTGCGACACAATGAGGCGATTCGAGCAGGGCACGAAGAGCGGGAACGGTTGCGCCATCGAACTCGCTGGCATGATGCGGGTGGACACCGGCGGTGGCCGCAAAACGCCGGGGTTGTGTTGCCGCCAGCCGAATCGCGTCTTCGCTGCCGCTTACCGAACTGCCGGTCAGTACAAACTGGCTCACGCCGGCCGCGACTGCGCGATTGACCACGGCTTCGCGATCGGGGTCGAAACTGTCGTGAGTGAGATTGAGACCGATGTCTATCAGTTCCATTTTTGGTTTCCGATAAGGGGACCATGGCAGCAGCGGGTCATTGCCATGCTTCCTGCAACCGCAGCCGTCTACTCGAGGCGCCAGCGAAAAAGCCAGGTGCCGCCGAGAATAAAGACCGCGGTCATCGCCCCGAGTATCAGCAGGCTCCGGGAAATGTCGGCGAGACCGGCACCATCCAGCATGATCGCGCGCGCTGCTTCCAGCACGTGAGTCAGCGGCAACAACTGGGCGGCCTGGCGCATGATCGGATTAGCGCCTTCCATCGAGAACCAGACGCCGGACAACAACATCATCGGCCAGGTGATCATGTTGAGCACGCCGCCCGCGAATTCCTCGCTGGTGGCGCGGGCCGCGACCAGCAAACCCAGCGAGATCATGCAAATTGCTCCAAGCGCGGCGACCAGCAGCAGTGCAAGATAACTGCCTTCCATGCGGAAGTGGATGAAGTAGTTGGTACCGACAAAAACGAAAATGCTGACGGCCAGGATAAGCATCAACCGCGACACCACCTGGGCGCCGATAAATTCTATCGCCCGTAACGGTGTGGCCTGAAGCCGTTTCAGGAAACCGTTCTTACGATAACGCACGACGACGTAGCCGACCCCGAACAGGCAGCTGAACATCATATTCATGCCGAGGATACCCGGCAGCAACCAGTCGATATAACGGATCTGCTCCGCCGACACAGTTGCCTTCTCCAGGCGTGGGTCGACCTGCAGCAATAGCCGTTCCAGCACATAACCCTTCGGCGAATCCGTATTGACCCAGTAGCGGTTGCGGGCCGGATCGAACAACAGGTCGATACGGTGGCGGCTGAGCTTGTCGACGGACTCCGTCTCGTCGGTTAGTGCCACGAACTGCACGTAGCGGGTGCCGAGGAAGGGGTGGCTGTCGAGATCTATCTCGGTACTGTCCTGGAGGACTCCGGCCTTGAACAATGGCCGCGGAGGGCCGGAGAAAATCAGCCCCATGCCGACCACGAGCAGGATCGGCAGCATGATGTTCCAGCCAAACGATGCGCGGTCGCGGACGAATTCGAGATTGCGGGCATGCAGGATTGCGAGCATCCGGCGGATCATGCGCGCAACTCCTTGCCGGTCAGTTCGATAAACAGGTCTTCGAGGTTGCGCGGCCGGATCCGGAGCCGCTGCATCGGTACCCCGGCTGCGTTGAGCGCGATTAGCGCCGCATTGACGTCGGCGGTGGATATTTCGACGTTTTGGCCCTCACGCAATACCTGGTACTCGAATCCGCCCAGGTCACGCGGCCAGTCCGCATCCGGCAATTCAAGGACGACGTCGTCGAAGTGCTCGGCTAGCAGAGCCTGCGGTGAACCCTCCGCGATGATCTTTCCATGATCCATGATCGCGATGGCATCGCACAGGATATAGGCTTCTTCCATATAGTGCGTAGTCAGGACGACCGTAGTGTTTTGCGCCTTAATACCCTCGACCATTTGCCAGAAATTGCGCCGCGCCTGCGGATCGAGACCGGTGGTCGGTTCGTCCAGAAATACCAGCGCAGGGCGATTGATCAGAGCGATGCCAAGCAGCAGGCGCTGGCGCTGGCCGCCGGATAGTTTGCGCGTATCGCGGTCTAGCAACTCCCCGAGGCTGCATAGCCCGACCACTTCGTCGATGCTAGCGACCCTCCCATACAGTTTGCGGAAAAGATCGAGCGTTTCGGCGACGGTCAGGAAGTCCTGCAGCGCCGTCGACTGGAACTGGATACCGGCCTCTTCGCGGAATCTGCGGCCGATCGGCGCGCCGCGGTACAACACCGCACCGGAACTGGCCGGAATGACACCCTCCATGATTTCGACCGTCGTCGTCTTGCCGGCGCCGTTCGGACCGAGCAATCCGAAACAGGTTCCTTCGGCGACCGAGAAACCGATGCCGTCGACTGCGCGCACGCCAGGGTATTCTTTGACGAGATCCCGTACCTCGAGGATCGTTGTGGTCGGGTTCATCTTTTCAACACCCGGCCACTGTTTCAACGTTCCCAGTAGAAGGCTTTTCTTGCGCGCGGATGGTTGCCGGTCTCGTTCATTGACGTCGCGTCATAGAGTCGCCCGTTGACCATCACGTATTTAACTTTCTCACTGTTGCGGATATCGGTCAGCGGATTCGCCTCGAGCACAATCAGGTCAGCCAGTTTGCCTTTCTCCAGTGAGCCGATGTCCTTATCCATGCCAAGGTAGGTGGCGCCGTTGATCGTGGCGACTTTGATCACCTCGAGCGGTGCCATCCCGCCCTGTGCCAGCATCCACATTTCCCAATGCGCACCAAGTCCTTCGCGCTGCCCATGCGCGCCGATCTGCACCGAGACGCCGGCCGCCGCGAGCTCGGCTGCCACGCGAGCACTGTCGAAATGGTTGTACTCCTCCTCCGGAGCAATCATGCGCCGCCGCGATCGCGGGTCCAGCACTTCGCGGGGAACGAACTGCGAAAGCCTCTCGTGCGCGAACACGTCCGACTCCTGGTACCAGTAATTCTCACCTTCGATCCCACCGTAGGCGACGACCAGCGTCGGCGTGTACCCCACATCGGTCTGCGACCACAGCTGCACCACGTCAGCGTAAATCCGGGCCAGCGGCAGGCTGTGTTCGATACCGGTGTGGCCGTCCACGATCATGTTCATGTTGTGCTGGTACAGCGCACCGCCTTCCGGGAAAACGTTGATTTTCAATTCGCGCGCGGCGGTCAGGATCTGCTGGCGCTGGTTACGCCGCGGCTGGTTGTAGCTTTTGACGCTTTCTGCGCCGAGCGCGCGCATCCTGCGCAGCGTGGCGCGGGCATCCTCGAGACTCTCTACCTCGGCGGTAAATTCCGTGCTCGCGCCGTAAAGAATCGTCCCGGTTGAGAATATGCGAGGAGCCGTGATCAGTCCCGCACGCGCCATTTCCTTGGCAGTGAATATCTCGCTCGAGTCGTTCGACGGATCGTGAATCGTGGTGACGCCAAATGCGAGCGTCGCATAGTTGACCCAGTTTTGCTGCGGAATGATCTCGCTGCTGCCCTGCGGCCCGTGCCAGTGTGCATCGACAATGCCGGGCATGACCGTCATGCCGCCCGCCAGCAGTGTTTCCGCGTCGTCAGGAATGCGGACGTCGACGCGTGCACCGACCGCGCTGATGCGATTGCCGTCGATTACGATGACGCCATCCTCGATGACTTCGTTGCCGTTCATCGTGATAATGCGCACGCCGGCGATGGCGATCTTGCCATCCGGCTTGTCCAGATCCTGCTCGAAACCGAGCGCAATACGTGATGCGTCAGCGACTTCTCCGGCGCCTCTTGAGGCGTCGATTTCCTGCGCAAACAGATCCGGGCCCAACGACCAGTACAACTTGCGGCTGTCGCTCGACCAGTTGAGGTAGTCGCCGGCATCGCTTGTCAGGCGTTTTGCCCCGACCGATTTCATGTCCGGGTTCACCTCCAGCGGCTTGCCGATGCCGGGAACCGGCAACAAGTAGACCTGGAAGCGCTCCTGAACGGCCAGCCACTTGCCGTTAGGGGAAATTACGAAGTCGCTGGCGAACTCGCTCTTCGCCATGACCTGCTCGTCGCCATCGGAGAGGCGCCGCCTGACCAGCACCAGTTCGTTCTCCTCGCCCGTTCGGATCAGGTAGAGATTATCGCGGTCTGCGCCGAATCTGGGTCGTTCACCGTCGCGGGTAAGAAAATCGGTTTCGCCGCCACGCGCAGATACTTCGTAGATGCCCGGTTCCTCGCCCCACCATGGGGCGCGCAGCGGATTGCCGGACAGTTTGCGGTAGACGATACTTTGACCATCCGGAGCAAAGCGCGGTTCGACAAAGTGTCCGGGGTCGGGTGTCACGACTTCGCTGCGGCCGCCATCGGCATCGATAACACGCACCGCACCGAACTCCTCGTCGCTCCAGCTGACATAGACGATTTTGCGCCCGTCACGCGAGAACGACGGGTAGAACTCGAAATGCTCGTCCTGCCTGGTCAGCCGTTTCGTTGCGCCATCCGGCAGGGATCTGACGTACAGATGACCCAGCGCTGAAAACACGACCCGCTTGCCGTCCGGCGACATTTCGGGCCAACGCAACATCCGTGCTGTAAATTTGTCCGGTGCTACCGCAACCGGGAAATGCACCGCCTCGCGCGCCTCCAGTGTCGCCTCGACCCTGAAGTCAATGGTCTGTGATTCGCCACCGGTTGCGTCGATACGCAGGATCTTGCCTCCGGCCCAGGCGAGGATGGCGCTGCTGTCCGGCAGCCACGCCATGTTGGGATAGACGCCATGAATGGACCAGATTTCCTGGTTGTCCCGGTCCAACCCGTCAAACAACGCGGTCTCGACACCGCTGTTGACGTCTTTTAGGAACAAGACGCTCTTGCCGCGGACTCTGCGCACAAAAGCGATGGATTTGCCGTCCGGAGAAGGCAGCGGCCGGATTGCGCCGCCGGCCCCGCCGATGTAGGCAAGATCCTCACCGCTTGCGCGGTCGAGACGGCGGATCTGGTAGATCTCGCCATTGGAGTCCTTGTTGTACTCAAAATTTTCACCTGGCGTGGCATCGAGGCTGTAGTACATATATTTGCCGTCAGGAGAGAATGCGGGTTCGTTGATGTCCTTCTGATCGGTTCGTTTTTCGACGACCTGCAGGCCTTCCCCGCCGTCGCGATAGTAGAGCCAGATTTCGCCGGCGCCCAGCGACCGCCGCTTGGTGAAGTGCTTTCGCACCGCGATGAACCGACCATCGGGCGACCACGCGGGGTTGTGAACAAGGCGGAAATCCTCCTTGCTGACCTGGGTCGGGTCCGATCCGTCCGCGCGCATGATCCACAGATTGTCGGCACCGTCGCGGTCGCTGATGAAGGCGATGTGGCGTCCGTCAGGGCTGAATCGCGGCTGCATGTCCCAGGCCATGCCGGACGCGAGCGCTTTCGCGCGGCCACCTGTCACCGGCATAGTGTAGATGTCGCCGAGGAGGTCGAAGACGATCGTGCTGCCATCGGGGCTGATATCGACGCTGAGCCAGGTGCCTTCGGTGGTATCGATCGCGATCGAAGTTGCCGCTCCGGGCGGATCACTGACATCCCATTTCACATTGTTGTCTGCCGCGGCCGCCACGGCGCCAAGCGCCAGTGCCGCGAGGAAAACAAGAGTGCAGCGTGCAAGGTATTGGATAAACATAGTGATGAATCGTCCCGCTCGCGCGACAGCTTCCGCAAAGACGCGAATGCTAACGCAATCGGGACCGGGGCGTCACACCGGCGATGCAACTGAGTCTTGCGGCGGGGGCGGCGCTCGGGCACCCTTGCGACGCCGCCCCGTAGCGTAAAGGCCAGCGAATGCATCAGCACTATCCCAATCTGTTTTCACCGCTCAAAGTCGGTGGCACAACATTACCGAACCGGGTCCTGATGGGATCCATGCACACCGGACTCGAGGACAAGGCCAGGGATTTCGGCATTCTCGCCGAGTATTTCGCCGAGCGTGCACGCGGCGGCGTAGGTCTTATAGTGACGGGTGGCATTGCGCCGAATATCGTCGGCGGTGTGGCGCCCCTGGCCGGGAAACTGAGCTCCCGGCGCGAGCTTGCGCGGCACCGCAAAGTGACGAGCGCCGTGGGCAATGCCGACGGGCGCATCTGCATGCAGATACTGCACGCCGGCCGCTATGCCTATCATCCCCTTGCGGTTGCGCCGTCGAAAATTCGTTCTCCGATATCGCCATTCCGCCCGCGCGGGCTGAGTACGCGGGGTGTCCGGCGCCAGATCGACGATTTTGTCCGCTGTGCGACGCTCGCCGCTGAGGCCGGCTATCACGGCGTCGAGGTGATGGGTTCGGAAGGCTACCTGATAAACGAGTTCCTGGTGGCTGCGACCAACCACAGAGACGATGAATGGGGGGGAGGATTCGAGCAGCGCATGCGTTTCCCGGTGGAAATCGTACGCCGGATACGGGCTGCGACCGGCCCCGATTTCGTCATCATCTATCGTCTTTCGATGCTTGACCTCATGCCGGGCGGCAGCTCCTGGGACGAGGTTGTCACACTGGCGAAGGCGATCGAGGCAGCTGGAGCCAGCATTATCAATACCGGAATCGGTTGGCATGAAGCGCGAATTCCCACGATTGCGACGATGGTGCCGCGTGGAGCCTTCAGCTGGGTTACCCGGCGTTTGCGTGGCGCAGTCTCGATACCGCTCGTCGCAACCAATCGGATCAATACCCCTGAGCTGGCCGAGCAAGTTCTTGCCCACGGTTGCGCGGACATGGTGTCGATGGCGCGGCCGTTGCTGGCCGATGCGGACTTCGTTGTGAAGGCCGAGCAGGGCAGGGCGGACGAAATCAATACCTGCATCGCCTGCAACCAGGCGTGCCTGGATCACGCTTTTGCCGGGAAGCGTGCCTCGTGCCTGGTTAATCCTCGCGCATGCCATGAGACCGAGCTGGTCGACGGGCCCGCCCAGACCCGGCGCAGTATTGCCGTCGTGGGTGCCGGCCCGGCCGGCCTGTCGTTTGCGGTGACTGCGGCGCAATGCGGTCATCAGGTCACATTGTATGAGGCGGCAGACCGGATCGGCGGGCAGTTTCTGCTGGCCATGCGTATACCGGGCAAGGAGGACTACGCCGAGACGGTGCGGTATTACGGCCGGCAGCTCGAGCTTGCCGGTGTAACGGTCCGCCTCGGTCACGCAGTCAGCGCGGCGGAGATCGCGCAGAGCGAGGTGGACACGGTTGTGGTTGCGACCGGTGTGCGGCCGCGGGTTCTGCAGCTTGAAGGCATCGATGATCAAAAAGTTCTCAGCTATGCGGACGTCCTGGAGGGACGCGCAACCCCGGGCATGCGTGTCGCAATCATTGGCGCCGGAGGCATTGGTTTCGATACTGCGGAGTTTCTCGCTCACACGCCGGTCGCCGAGGCGGAGGCGACGCAGGCATTCATGCGCGAGTGGGGCGTCGATATCGAGTACCGGCATCGCGGTGGTGTTCTGCCTGACGGCCCGCGCCCGATAGAGGCCGCGCGCAAGATATATCTTTTGCAGCGCAAATCGAGCAAGCCTGGCGCAGGCCTCGGCAAGACGACGGGCTGGATTCACCGCTTGTCCCTGCGCCACCGCGGCGTCGAGATGATTGCCGGTGTCGCTTACGAGAAGATCGACGAAGGCGGGCTGCACATTACCGTTGACGGGCAACCGCGTTGCCTCGAAGTCGATCATGTGGTCGTTTGTGCCGGGCAGGAATCCCGTCGCGAACTTGCGGACGAGCTCGGCCAGGACTCGATGGAGATACATGTAATCGGAGGCGCCGATATTGCGGCGGAACTCGACGCAAAAAGGGCGATCGACCAGGGCACGCGGCTGGCGATGAGTCTGTGACCTTGAAAACCGGCGATAATTGCTCAGGTGACATTACACGGCGTGGCTTGGCCCGCGATCGGGCGTTGTTGGATCGCGCCGGGGCCGCTTCGGCGGCGGCCGTTGCTGTCCGCGCATGAGCGTGTCCGATGACAATCAGATCGACTTGCTGGCGGATGCCGCGCCGATAGGCGGTCTCAGCGTGCGTCGCAGCAGCAGGGCACGGCGAATGAGCATTCGGGTCGATCCGCTGGGGAGCGTCGAGGTCGTCGTTCCCGACCGTGCCCGCCCGCCCGAAGTCCGGTCGTTCGTCGAAGAGAACCGCGCCTGGATCGAGCGCGCCCGCGATCATATGACCGGGGGGAACGCTCGGCAAATTGTCGAGCCACCGCAACATATCGAATTGAAAGCGATCGGCCGCGAGCGTGTGGTTGCCTACCGTGATTCGGGCGCGCGCAGGCTGAGTCTGAAAGACGACGGCCGTCGAATCATTGTTAGCGGCGAGGTGGCCGATCAGCGTGACGTTTTCCGGATTCTGATGAACTGGCTCAAAGGCGAGGCACGCAAGGCGTTGCCACCACGCCTCGAGGCACTGGGTCAACGTTACGGCCTGATCCATCAGCGGATACAGATTCGCGCTCAGCGCAGCCGCTGGGGAAGTTGCTCGCAGCAAGGCACTATCAGCCTGAATTGCACATTGATGCTGCTCGATGAGCGTCTGGTACGTTATCTGCTCGTGCACGAACTGTGTCACCTGCGTCACATGAATCACTCACGCAGGTTCTGGCATCTGGTCGGACGGTGCGAGGCGGATTACGAGGAGCTGGACCGGCGTCTGGCCAGGGCGTGGTCCGAATTGCCTGGCTGGGCACTGGGCGGTCGGCGCTAGCGGCTGACGCAAATGGCAAAAAACCGGGAGATCCCGTATGAGTTTCAGTCCTAACGCCGCAGGTGTGCGCGGTTTGCTGATCGCAAACGGCGTCATCTATTTGCTGCAAGGCCTGCTTGGCCTCAAATTCCTGGTGCTATTTGCGTTGTTGCCGTATCCGGATACGTTGCCGTGGCAGTTGCTGACCTATGGTTTTCTGCATGGTGGTCTGATGCACCTGGTGTTCAACATGTACGGATTGTGGATATTCGGGACACAGGTCGAGCGTGTCTGGGGCACGCAGCGATTTGTTACCTATTACCTGGTCTGCGTGATCGGTGCAGCTATCGTGCAACTCATCGTCGGTGCATTTACCGGTTCGCGCGCACCGACTGTCGGCGCCTCCGGCGGTGTATTCGGGCTGTTGCTCGCCTTCGCGCTAATGTTCCCGAAACAAAGACTGATGTTGTTGTTTCCGCCGATCCCGATCACGGCGATGTGGTTCGCGATCGGTTACGGGCTGTTGTCATTATGGCTGGGTGTGACCGGTTCGGCCGCGGGCGTGGCTCATTTTGCCCACCTCGGCGGCATGATCTTTGGTTTCCTGCTGATTCAGTACTGGCGCTCCAAGGCGCGTGGCCAGGGCGGATTGCGGTAGCCGTCGTTGCCGATGCAATTGCGATGAGCCGACTCGAATTGCTGTGGTGGACGTCGCTTGCGACGCTGCCGGTGCTGTTGCCGCAGGCGGTTTACGCACGTCTTCGTACGTTGCGCCTCCCGGAAGCGGGACCACCGTGGCAAGGCGTATGCGGCACTGCCAGCCGACGTTTGCGTCTTGCAGTCGTCGGCGATTCAACCGTTGCCGGCGTGGGCGCCGGAGACCAGCGGCTGGCGCTGGCGGGGCGGACCGCCGCGGCACTTGCCGAGCCCGGCTATCATTGCATTGAGTGGCATGCTTTTGGCCGTAACGGGGCGACGATTGCCGATATCGAACGTGAGTTCGTCGAGCCGGCCATTGCCTTCGGCCCGGACATCGTATTGCTCAGCGTCGGGGTCAACGACACGACGGCGATGACGTCGCGGCGCCGCTGGCAGGACGGGTTGGTCGCGGTCGCCGACGCATTTCACTCGTCCGGCGTCGGCAGCGTTGCGGTGTCGCGCCTGCCACCGATGCATTTGTTCAGCGCCCTGCCGCAACCGCTGCGCGCATTCCTCGGCATGCGTGCGCGAATCCTCGACCAGGATTTACAGCGTCTTGCTGTCGGGCACCGTTGCCTGATGTATCTGGACGTCCGCTTCGAGCCGCGCCCGGAATTCCTCGCTGAGGACGGCTATCATCCTTCTGCCGCGGGCTGTGCGGCGTGGGGTACCGGCCTGGCCGCGGGTTTGCGCGAGCGACTCGACTCGCTTAACCCTGATCGAGAAGCTCGCGTAGATTGATCACGGCTGAATTCGCCCGTGACAGATATGACGCCATCACCAGCGAGTGATTCGGAAACAGGCCGAATCCCTTGCCGTTCATTACCAGCGGGCTGCGCATCGGTGACAGGCTCTCTTCGAGTTCGCGGATGATCTGACGCAGACTAACGACTGCGTTTTTGTCTTCGAGCACCTGTTCAAAATCAAACTGCGCGGCGCGCAGGAAGTGGAGCAACGCCCAGGCTGAGCCGCGCGCCTGATAGAAAACATCGTCGATCTCCAGCCACGGTGTTCTGACCAAACGATCGGGCGAACGCGGAGTTGCCATTTCTGCTGCGCGGTCGCCCGCCAGGTCGGTGTCTACCCGCACCTGGCCGACACTTGCGCTCAACTGTTGCGACAGGTTGCCAAGCCGTTTCTCGACGACGATCAGCCATTCACGCAGGTTGTCGGCACGCGCATAAAACTGGGTCTCGCTCTGGGTCTCGTCTTCGAGACGTGCGAGGTAAGCCTGCAAATGGGAAATGCCCTCACGGTATTTGCGTTCGCTGGCCGGCAACATCCAGGAGTCATGATTGAAATTAAAGGCGGGTTCGGCCTGGGCCAGGTCCGGATCTTCCGCTGACTGCGACTGGGAGCGCGAATAATCGTTGCGCAATGCCTTGGTCAGATCACGAATCTGGATGATGACACCCTTTTCCCAGTTCGGCATGTTGTCCAGGAAGACGCTGGGCGGCGTAATGTCATTGCTGAGAAAGCCGCCGGGTTTGTCGAGTAACGTTTGCGATACCCGGATGAGTGTTTCCGTGGTGCTGTAACCGGTTACTGCCCGGCCAGCTTCATCTTTGCCGGTCACCCAGAACAGATCCGGTTCGCGTGACCACATCCACGCCAAAACGATCTGAATCAATAGAAATAGCGCAATGCCGCCGAGTATCAGCGTCTTGCGTGTGCCTGTGCCGGTTGCGTCACCGCTCGATTCGGGCTGACGCTTGAACTTCTCTCCAATTCGCCCTGTGCTGTCGCGCAGCCGTTCAATCCACTCTGCCATGATCATCCCTGTCTGAGGTACTTGTGTCTGAACACAATGGTAGCGATATCGTCATCGCTCGGCACCGTTTTTCCCTGCACGGGCGTCAAATGGGGTCGAGCAAGGCGGCACTCAATTGCGGCAATATTTCACCGGCGCTGCCGCTCAACGCGAACTCGGCCAGCCTTGTGATCGGAGTCTGGCTCGGGTTGATCTCCACCAGGATCGCGCCGTTGCGAAGCGCGATTTCCATCAGGCCTGCCGCGGGGTAGACCAGCGACGACGTGCCGATGGACAGAAACACATCGCAACGCTCAGCCGCCTGCTGCGCCGCTTCGAGAGCCGCAGCCGGAATCGCTTCACCGAACCATACAACGTCCGGGCGTAGCATTCCCCCGCAGGCGGGGCAGCGCGGCGGAACGTCGTCGCCGGGCGCGGGTTGCGCAACGACGATGTGCTCAATCGAGCAAATGTCGCGCATGATGTTGCCGTGGTATTCGATTACATCCGTGCTGCCGGCGCGTTGGTGCAGGCCGTCGACGTTTTGCGTGATCAGGTTGAAGCGGGCCAGGGTTCTCGCCATCCGCGCCAGGGCCCCGTGCCCGGGGTTGGGCTGAGCGTCGCTGACCATTTCCCGGCGCCACGCATACCAGTCCCACACCCGGCGCGGGTTGCGTGCAAACGCCTCCGGCGTGGCGAGATCTTCCGGGCGGAATTCGGCCCAGATACCCGTTTGCGCATCACGGAAAGTCGGGATTCCGCTCTCGGCCGAAATGCCCGAGCCGGTAAGGACGGTCACTTCGCGCGATTGGCGCAGCGTTGCTATCAGTTCTGAAGGGACTGGTGCCATCAATGGCTCGTCGGTCACGGAGACCGCGGCATTGCCGGCGCGACAGCGCCGGCAATGCCGTGGCGTGTACTCACGCAGCGATGTCGGAATTGGCTAGCTGACGGAGAACGTAGTGAAGAATACCGCCATTGCGGTAATACTCACGCTCGTTCGGCGTATCGATCCGTACCCGCGCCGCGAAGCGGATTTCATCTCCGCCATCCGCGGTTGCAACGACGGTTACCGTGTCGGCGTCGCTATCGTCGATACCGCCGATTGCGAAGGTCTCGTGCCCGGTAAGGCCGATACTCGCGGCGTTTTCCCCATCGAGGAACTGCAGCGGGAGAACGCCCATACCGATTAGGTTCGAGCGGTGGATTCGCTCGAAGCTTTCGGCAATTACCGCGCGCACGCCGAGTAATTTCGTTCCCTTGGCTGCCCAGTCACGTGACGACCCGGTGCCGTATTCCTTGCCGGCAATGATCACCAGGGGCACACCGGCGACCTGGTAGCGCATGGCTGCATCGTAGATGCTCATCTGTTCGCCACCGGGCTGATACGTGGTCCAGCCGCCCTCGGTACCTGGCGCCAGCAGATTGCGCAGGCGAATGTTGGCGAAGGTTCCCCGCATCATGATCTCGTGATTGCCGCGCCGCGAGCCGTATGAATTGAAGTTCTTCGGCTCGACCCCCCGTTCGATCAGGTAGCGACCGGCCGGGCTGTCGGCGGCAATACTGCCGGCGGGCGAAATATGATCCGTGGTGACGCTGTCGCCCAGCAGAGCCAGTACGCGGGCGCCGCTGATGTCGGCGACGGCATCGGGTGCGAGACCCATACCCTCAAAGTAGGGCGGGTTTTTGACGTAGGTCGAATCCTCTGCCCAGGAATAAATCTCGCCGACCGGAACATCGAGCGCATTCCAGTTCTCGTCGCCGGCAAACACGCCGGCGTAGCTGGCGCGGAACATCTCTGAGTCAACGCTGGCAAGGATCGCATCCTGAATCTCTTTCTGGCTCGGCCAGATATCCTTCATGAATACCGGGTTGCCATCGGCGTCGCTGCCGAGCGGGTCGGAATACAGGTCGACATTCATGTTGCCTGCCAGCGCGTAGGCGACCACCAGCGGTGGCGAGGCGAGGAAATTCATCCGCACGAGCGGGTGAATCCTGCCCTCGAAGTTGCGGTTACCTGACAGCACGGAGCAGCCCACCAGGTCGTTTTCGCGGACCGCCGCGTCGATTTCCGGACGCAGCGGCCCGGAATTGCCGATGCAAGTCGTACAGCCGTAACCGACAATGTTGAAGCCGAGAGTCTCGAGATCGTCGAGGAGCCCGGCCTTGACGAGGTAGTCATGAACCACGCGCGAACCGGGCGCGAGACTGGTCTTGACCCACGGCTTGGCCTGCAGCCCCTTTGCGGACGCATTGCGTGCAAGCAACCCGGCAGCAAGTAAAACCGCTGGGTTCGAGGTGTTGGTGCAGCTCGTTATCGCGGCGATCAGGACGGCGCCGTCTTCCATCCGGTAGTCGCCGCCAACCGTCGCCGCACGGTTTCCCGCCGGGCTACGCGCATTGGCAATCGGCGCCAGGTGACCTTCGAAAACCGTTTTGGCGTCGGTAAGCGGTATCCGGTCCTGCGGTCGCTTCGGTCCGGCAAGGCTCGGTACGACGTCGCCGAGGTCGAGTTCCAGGACGTCGCTGTAGTCGGCTTCGGGCTGACCGTCCTCGCGCCACATCCCCTGGGCCTTGGCATAGGCCTCGATCAGCGCAATCTGTTCGGCATCGCGCCCGGACAATTCGAGATAGCGCAGGGTCTCGTTATCGATCGGGAAAATCCCGCACGTGCTACCGAATTCGGGCGCCATGTTGCCGAGCGTGGCCCGATCCGCCAGCGGCAGGTTGGACAGACCGTCACCGAAAAACTCGACGAATTTTCCAACAACGCCTTTGTCGCGCAGCATTTCCGTGACTGTGAGTACCAGGTCGGTCGCGGTGGTTCCCTCTTTCAGTGTTCCCTTGAGGCGGAAGCCGACCACCTGCGGAATCAGCATCGTGATCGGCTGGCCGAGCATCGCGGCCTCGGCCTCGATACCGCCGACACCCCAACCGAGTACACCGAGTCCATTGATCATTGTGGTGTGCGAGTCGGTGCCAACGACTGTATCCGGGTAGGCTAGTCTGTCGCCGTCCTGCTCAGCGTCAAATACGACCCGGGCGAGGTACTCGAGGTTGACCTGGTGCACGATCCCGGTGTTAGGCGGCACAACCTTGAAGTTACTGAACGCAGTCTGGCCCCAGCGCAGGAAGGAGTAGCGTTCTTCGTTGCGTTCGAACTCGATGGCAGTGTTCTGGGCAAGCGAGTTATTGGTGCCGTAATTATCCACCTGTACCGAATGGTCAATGACGAGTTCGGCCGGAGACAGCGGGTTGATGGCCTCCGCGCGGCCGCCGAGTTTGACCACGGCGTCGCGCATGGCCGCGAGATCGACCACGGCCGGTACGCCGGTGAAATCCTGCATGATTACCCGGGCGGGGGTAAATGCGATCTCCACGGAAGGCTCGGCCTGCGGGTCCCACTTGGCGATCGCGAGGATGTCATCGCGGGTAACGTTCTCGCCATCCTCGGTGCGGAGCAGATTCTCCATCAGGATCTTCATGGAATACGGCAGGCGCGAAAGATCGGCCTCCCTGACCGCGTCGAGCTTGTAAAAACCGTAGGTTTTTCCATTCACGTCCAGCGTGGAACGTGCGTCGAAAGAATTCTTCATGAATGCTCCCGGGGGCTAAGTTAGGGGGTTGCCAGCGAAGCCGAAGGATTATACGGAATCGGCAGGTTCAGGGCGATACGGCCGGCTCCCGGAGCTGGTTATTGCTATCCTTTTCGCGCGCCGCAATGCCGATTTGCTCGATCGTTGCGCCGCCGAGGCAGCGATCCGCATCGTACAGCACGACAAATTGTCCCGGTGTCAGCGCGCGCTGAGGCTCGTCGAAGATCACTTCGAGGCATCCATCGCTACCCTGTTTGACCACACAGGCCTGATCGCGCTGGCGATATCGTGCTTTTGCATGGCAGCGCAGCGGGAATTGCGGTGGCGCACCCGCGATCCAGTGCGCGTCGCCCGCGCGCAGCGTACGGCTTGTCAGCAATGGATGGTCGGTCTGCTGTACCACGATCAGCACGTTGCGCTCGGTATCCTTCGCGGCGACATACCACGGAGCCTCGTCGCCGTCTTTTCTGCCACCGATCCCGAGTCCTTTGCGCTGTCCCAGCGTGTAGAACATCAGGCCGTTGTGACGTCCGAGCGGCGCGCCCCCGGGAGTTTCTATGTCACCGGGCTGGGCCGGCACGTAGCGATTAAGGAATTCCGCGAAGTTGCGTTCACCGATAAAGCAGATGCCGGTGCTGTCGCGTTTGTCATGAGTCACGAAGCCCTGCTCATGTGCGATCGCGCGCACTTCCGACTTGGCCAGTTCCCCGACCGGGAACAACGTGCACGACAGTGCGGCGGAATCGACGGCATGCAGGAAATAGCTCTGGTCTTTATTCTGATCGTAGCCCTTTAGCAAAACGGGGCCCTCGCCGCGGTGGCGGACGCGGGCGTAATGGCCCGTCGCGATCAGTTCGGCGCCGAGGCGGCGCGCGTAATTGCAAAAACACGCCGAACTTGATCTCGCGGTTGCAGAGCACGTCCGGGTTGGGCGTGCGCCCGGCCTGGTACTCGCGGAGGAAATACGCGAAAACGCGTTCACGGTATTCGGGCGCGAAGTTGGCGCGGTGGAGCGGGATATCGAGACGGTCGCAAACCGCAACCGCGTCGCGATAGTCGGCTGCCGCCGTACAGTAACCGTCCTCGTCCTCTTCCCAGTTGACCATGAACAGGCCGTGCACGTCATAACCCTCGCACTGCAAAAGGTATGCGGCGACAGAGGAGTCGACCCCGCCGGACATGCCGACGATGACGCGTTTTTTTGCGGTGACGGGCATCCCGCGATTATACCAGTGGTGCAGTTACAGACTGTCTGTGTGCCTGCTAGGAGACCCGGAGGCGGGCGCCGCCTGGCGCTGCGCTCGCCGGATCCAGATTTTCCAGAACGGCAAGGGGTATGCGCTGGCCGGCGAGAAAATCGTCCACGCCGCGAACGACCATGGGACTACGAAGTTGTGGCTCGCGGCTGAGCAACTGGTCACGCGTCAACCATATGGCACGCTCGATCCCGTTATCGAGTCTGCGGCCGGGGTCATGGTCGGTAACGCGACCGGTAAATGAAAACCGCAGGAAAGTCGAACCGTTTTGCGGTTGCCGCCACAGATAGATGCCGGCCAGCGCTTCCGGCTCGAAGTGCCAGGCGGTTTCCTCGAGTGTTTCGCGAACGACGGCCTCGATCAGATTCTCGCCGGGTTCGAGATGACCGGCAGGCTGATTAATGACCAGCTCGCCGGCGACCCGTTCTTCGACGAACAGAAACTGACCATGACGTTGCGCAACAGCGGCGACAGTGACGTGAGGTTTCCAGACCATGGCGGCAGTATAGCGTGGTCTCGATCGCGAATAAGGGGCGCCCTGAGACGCGCATCACAGTTTGAGAAATAGGTGCCGGATACATTATGTCATCCGCATAAAACGGGGGCCGGAAACAGCGTTTTCGCTGTCAGATCTGAGACAAATGCATCGCTTTGCCGCCACAATCCTGCTTGCCTTTTTTGCCCTCGGTGCACACGCCGACCCGCGGACGTTGCGGGATGCACGGGCGTTGATCGACGCCGGCGATGCGGCGCAGGCGGTGGATTTGTTGTCTCCGCTGGAAGCGACCTATGCAGGCGACGGCCAGTTCGATTACCTGCTGGGTCTCGCGTTGCTCGAGAGCGGCAGCCCCGACGAGGCGATAGTGCCGTTGCAGCGTGTCGTCACTGCCGATCCGATGTTCGCCGGCGCGCGCATGGAACTTGCGCGGTCCTGTTATTTCTCCGGGCGCTATCCGCAGGCGCGCGAACAGTTCGATATTTTGCTCGGGCAATCGCCACCGGAAGTCGCACGGCGGGCCATTGCTGAATACCAGGCCGCGATGGATGACAGGGAATCGACCCGCCAATGGTCCCGCGAAGCGATGCTGCGGCCGGTAATCGGTTACGACAGCAATGCCAATGCCGCGACCGCCGCTAATGATTTTCTCGACTTTACCCTTGACCAGCAAAGCCAGGAGACGGGCAGCACGTTTGCCGAGCTGAATGGCGCGTTCGCGGCAAGCAGAAATATTCGCCCGGGGTTGCGCGCGGGCATCAGATCCGACTTGCAGGCACGCCATTACCCCGATGCGTCTTTCGTCGACTTTATCGGCGGCAACCTGCGGGTGGGGCTGGGGTGGCTGAGCGAAGGGCAGAGTCGCAGCATCGGCTTGCGCGCTTACCGGCTGCATGTCGACAACGAATTCAATAACCACGGCCTCTCGATGGAAGGCACCTGGGACCAGGCCATTGGCGATCGGTCGCGATTGGGGTTTTTTGCACGCGCGGGTGTCCTGCGTTACGAAGACGAGCTCGATACCAAGGATGTCGATCAGGTTCTCGCAGGGGTCTCCGCCAGTCGCAGAATCGGTGCATCGCGGGACAAGTTGATCACTTTGTCCGCGCTGATCGGCGGCGACGATGCAACCCACTCGGATTCGCGTTATGGCCGGTTACTGTATGGGGCGCGTCTCAGCGGGCGGTGGCGGATACATCAGCGGATTCTGGCGCGGGCCAGTCTCGGCTACCAGCGCTCGGATTATGACAAACCCTTTTTTGAGCTCGAATATGACAGTGATCGTGTGGACGACACGCTTGATGCAGAGGCGGGTCTTAACTGGACCCTGGGCGAAGACTGGCAGCTCGATTCCGGTCTGCGCTATTCGGACAACGATTCCAATGTCGATCTGTACCGCTATGACAGGTGGGTGTCTTTTGTCGGCCTTAGCAGGCGCTGGAGATAGCGAAGCGGCAAACAACGGAGTGTGACGCGGGTCACGATTTACCTTGTCGCTTCTGCCTTATTCTTGTTCTCGGCGAAAAACGACATGGTCTCCCAGGGGGGGCATAGTGATCCACTCCGTTGCTAATCTGGCGCGACTGCTGTTGCTTGCCATGATGCTTGCAGCACCGGTATCGGCAGTGGCCGATGCCGGGGTTGTCAGTTTCGTTGCAGGGGATGCATTTCGCATTGAAAGCGACGGCACCCGTACCCCGATCAGCAAGGGGATGCCGATCGATCAGGGTGATCGGATCGCGACCGGACTCAACGGCCGTGTTGAATTGCTGATGAGCGACGGCGGCCTGATTGCGCTGCGCCCGGACACCGAGTTTATCGTCGAGTCGTTCAGCTACGCGGCACCGCAGGCCGCAATCCCGACAGACCGTCCCGCGTCCTCCGGCGACAAGAGTTTCTTTTCGCTGATAAAAGGTGGACTGCGCTCGGTGACCGGTGCGGTCGGTGAGTCCAACAAAGAGGCATACCGGATGAATACGCCGGTCGCCACCATTGGCATTCGCGGTACCGACTATGTCGCGCTGTACTGCACCAGCGTTTGCGGCAGCAACAACCAGCTTCCGCGCGGCCTTCATCTAATGGTGGTGAGCGGCGCCATCGAGATCGGCAATGATGCCGGCAAACATCTCGTTCTTGCCGGTGAGACCGGGTTCGTCAAAGGCCGCGAGTCGGAACCCGTGGCCGGTGTCGATCCGTCCTTGTTGTTCGCCGAATTCGACGGATTGCTGCCTCCCGATGACTATCCCGACCTTGTCTCGGAACCGGCCAGCCAGGACCTGCCTGAGCAGGCCGTGGCCGCGGAGGGTGCGGCAGAAGAGGCGTCTGCGCCAACAGTTGTTGCATTTGCGGCGACCCAGGCGGACGGTGATGGCACACCGGTCGGGGTCGGAGTTCCCGGTGCAGGCTCGGCCGATACCGCCGGCTCGCCGGGGGTATCGGCGCTGACGCCGGTTTTGCCGGGGGCGACAACGATTTCACCCAAGGACGTGCCTGGGCCCGCTGCTGACGGCGGCGATGATTTGCAAGATGCGGTCGAGCTCGGCGAGGCGGTGATTGGCCCCAACGGTTCGGTGATTGATCTGACATCCGGTAGCGCGGAGATTCCGGGCGTGCTGTTTGCCGGTGCGGGAAACGAGTCGGATTCCGGTGACGGGTCCGATGACGGGTCCGATGACGGGTCCGATGACGGGTCCGATGACGGGTCCGGTGACGGGTCCGGTGACGGGTCCGGTGACGGGTCCGGTGACGGTTCCGGTGACGGGTCACGGCGACGGGTCCGGTGACGGGTCAGACGACGGGTCAGACGACGGGTCAGGCGACGGGTCAGGCGACGGGTCAGACGACGGGTCAGACGACGGGTCAGACGACGGGTCAGACGACGGGTCAGACGACGGGTCAGACGACGGGTCAGGCGACGGGTCAGGCGACGGGTCAGACGACGGGTCAGACGACGGGTCAGGCGACGGGTCAGGCGACGGGTCCGGCGACGGGTCAGGCGACGGGTCAGGCGGCGGTTTCGGTGGGATCGATCCCGGAAACGACGATCCCGACGATGACGGCGGCACCGGAAGCGACAGCCGAACCGTGTTAGCGCTTGCCTACTCGGGCGGCGGCAACTATGACGGCAAGGGCAAGGAAACCGTGCTGATCGGAAACGCACCGCTGTCGCGTGTCTTTGACGGGGCCCAGGCGGTGGCCAACGGTAATGGCGGGCTGACCCAGATCCGCATTCCCGAATCCGGGCGCCCCGATTCGGAGGCGGTCTACCTGGTCCGGCAGAATGCGCGCAACGTCGACACCGGTCGCGATGCGGGAACCGGGATTCGCTGGGGGCGCTGGGCTGACGGTAATGTCAACGTCAAGGCGCCCGGCGGCGAAAGAGGGCTTCTGCAGCTGGGTGACGGCGGTCTGCACTGGATACTCGCCGACGGACCACGACCGACGGTGCCGACGTCGGGAACACGCGAATTTGTGCTGGTCGGCGGTACCGCACCAACCGATAATCACGGTAATTCAGGAGTGCTGGGCGGTGCATTACTGACGGCGGATTTCACATCACAGACCGTGGACGCCGCCGTTGAGCTCAGCATGCCCGCGACCGGTACCGAGTGGTCCGCCGCGGCTTCCGGGCTGGACATCAACGTCCCTGCGGCGACCTTTGGCGGTGAGTTCGATACCGTTACGATCACCGGCAGCGACGGCGTTAGTCAGGACGGTGTCGGTAATCTCGGCGGGTTTTTCAGCGGCAACGCTGATGGTGGACTGGGCGGCGCGGGTTTCGGCTATTCGCTCAGCGATGGCGATGACACCACTGTATCCGGTACCGCTGCATTCGAGGTTCAGCCCGAACCCTGACCCGCGCGGGGCAACCGCTGTCCGGGCGGGTCAAAGATGCAGCCGCCGGAATTCCGGTTCGGCATAGCTTGCGTGCCAGATATGGTCGAATTCCTCGAGATACTTGCGCGCAACGGCGCGGTTTGAACTGTCGGCAATGCCGTGCATCCGGCGGGCGTCGGCTCGATAGACGACGCCCTTGTCATCCGCCACCAGGTAGGCTTCGCCGTGTTGCTCGCGATAGTCCTTGTGAACATTGCGAAATTCGACATAGCTGCTCAGCCGCCGACCGAGACCGACCAGCCGGTTGCCGTCGCGGATGGCGCGATAGGGATCCGCCAGCAACACCCGGACTCGGGCGAAACTGCGAGCGAGGATAAGCCGCTTGATGATTTCTATAAACTGGTCGTCGTCGTAGGCGAACGGTTCGAGGTCCTGAGTAAAAATGGCAACGGAACGTTGCGCATTGGCGCTGATTTCAACGATGGCGTCGCGGATCTCGGCAGTACTCGTCAGGACTCTTCTGGTCTCGGAACGCGTTTCTTCCTGATTGCTCATGGTTTCAATCGTAGCCTCATGCGTACATGCGGAATGTTGGCTTCGAGAAATTCCTCTCCCTCTGCCCTGAACCCGTGTCGCGTATAAAACGATACTGCATGGGTCTGCGCATTTAGGTAGACCTCTTGTAATCTGCGGTCTTTCGCCGCCTGGATCAGAGATTTCATGATCAGCGAGCCGACACCGGTGCCGCGATAGGCCTCCAGAACGGCCATTCGTCCAATTTTACCCGTTATGTCTAATCGGCCAGTGCCAACTGCGTCACATTTTTGCGTCTCGGCAAGCACGTGCAGGCAGTCCTGGTCTGCTTCGTCCCATTCCTCGTGAGGATCGACATTCTGCTCCACCACGAAAACGGTGTCACGCACAAGACGGATGGCGCCGAGGTCGCGCTGCCAGTCTGCTACACGGATACTGATCCTGTCGTTCTGCCTGCTCATTCGTCCTCGAAAACCAGCTTGCCGACACTCAAAAGGTGGAGAATCAACTCGATCGCGAGCCTATCGTCGAGCCACGGCCGCAAATCCGCAGCGCCAAGTCTGCCGTCATTGGTGCAGAACCTCAAAAGCAGCGGCTTCAACTGGTCGGTGAGGTTCATATGTTCACCGTCAACAAAAAAATCCAGCGTCGAGCCGGACTCGCACCACGCCATCAGCGCAAAAGGATGACGTGTAACGCCGATCCCGGCCTCGGCTCGCTGCACCAGTTCGGCGGCCGCGGGCACCTGCTCACGCGGCTCGGCAGTCAGCCAGCGCTTGGGCTCGGTGATGAGACGACCGAAACACAGCGCCAGCTCGGTATCGCTGAGTGCGTTGCAGCGTTGCAGCAGCGCCCGTGCGCGTCCGAGCGAGGCGGTCGAAATGAATCCAGGAATATTTTCGTCTTCGCCGAGATCGGGATCGCAATAACGCGGCAGCGTATCGGGTCGGGCCGCCAGTGCTTCCGCTACCGAATGCAACAGCTCATCCGCTCCGGGGGCGCGCAGCCCGACCGACAATGTAATGCACGGCGACTCGTCCGCGAGCGCCGTGCCCCAGTGGGGCAGCCCGGGAGGAAGGTAAAGCACGTCTCCGCGCGCCACTTCCCAGCTTTCCGTCGCATTGAAATTGCCGACCTGGCGCAAGCCATCAGTATCGGATAGCTCTGCCGGCTCGCCCCGCGCGTCCACCTGCCAGCGCCGGCGGCCGCTGAGCTGGACGAGGAACACGTCGTAATTGTCAAGATGCGGCCCGACTCCGCCGCCAGGTGTCGCGAGGCTGATCATCAGGTCCTCGATGCGCCAGCGCGGAAGAAAAGAGAAAGGGCTCAGAAGGGCCTGCAGGTCGGGAAAATGCTTCTCGATGTCCTGAACGAGGACGGTCCACGCGAGGCCCTCGAGGCGCGAAAAATCGCCTCGCTCGAATGGGCCGGGCCGCATCTGCCAGTGACCGTCCTCGATCCATGCCAGGCGCGCTTCCAGGTCAGGATCGCAGGCGAGGTCGACAATCTGTTTCGCTGTGAAAGGGGCGCCGGTTTCCGCCAGGGCCTGATGCATCAGCAGGTGTTGTTTCTGCCAGTAGCGGCCGAGAAAGCCGGCAGTCGTCAGTGCCCCTGGCCATCGCAGCGCAGCCATGGTTTAGTCCCGCAGCTTGCTTGCCTGGCTCGCTGCGTTTCCGATATACGCGCCAGGGGTCAGACTCAGCAGCCGTTCCCTGGCTTCGGCCGGAATGTCCAGGCCGCTAATGAAAGCATGCATCAGCGCAGGGGTCACCGCCTGTCCCCGGGTCATCTCCTTGAGTTTCTCGTAAGGATTCTCGATGCCATATCGACGCATTACGGTTTGCACCGCTTCCGCCAGAACTTCCCAGCTTGCGTCGAGGTCGGTTGCAAGCCTGTCCTTGTCGACCTCCAGTTTGCCCAGTCCTTTCAGGCACGACTCGAGCGCAACCAGCGAATGTCCCAGCGCGACTCCGAGATTGCGCAATACCGTGGAGTCGGTGAGATCTCGCTGCCAGCGTGAGACCGGCAACTTCTCGGCAAAGTGCCCCAGCATTGCATTGGCCATACCCAGGTTGCCCTCGGCATTTTCGAAATCGATCGGGTTGACCTTGTGTGGCATTGTCGAGGATCCGACCTCGCCGGCCACCGGGCGCTGGCGGAAATACCCCAGCGACACATACCCCCAGACATCGCGGCAGAAATCGATCAGAACCGTGTTACAACGTCTAAGTGCATCGGCATACTCGGCGATCCAGTCATGCGGCTCTATCTGTGTCGTGAAAGGATTGGGAACCAGCCCGAGTTTCGTGACGAAGCGGGCAGAGATGTCCGGCCAGTCGAGTTCCGGATAGGCGGCAAAATGAGCGTTGAAGTTGCCGACTGCGCCGTTCATCTTTGCAAGACATTCGACCGCGGCGAATTGATCGCGCTGGCGCTTGAGGCGATGGGCGACATTGGCCAGCTCCTTGCCGAGGGTAGTCGGTGATGCGGTCTGACCGTGCGTCCGCGATAGCATCGGGATCGCGGCCAGGGCCGCCGCATCGCCGCCGATCTGAGCGATCAGGCGATCCAATGTCGGCAGCAGAACCTCGCTACGTGCAGTCCGCAGCATCAGCGCATAGGAGATGTTGTTGATGTCTTCCGAGGTGCACGCAAAATGCACGAACTCGCTTGCCGCGCCAGGCACCTCGGCGGCTTCGAGGCGTGCCTTGACGAGGTATTCGACAGCCTTGACATCGTGGTTGGTGGTTGCCTCGATGTCCTTGACCTGCTGCGCATCCTCCACCGAGAAATCGACCGCCAGCGTTTCGAGCGCACGATGCGCTGGCGCCGGAATTTGTGTTAGTTCAGTGATGCCGGGTTCTTCGAGCAGATGTTCGAACCAGCGAACCTCCGTCAGGGTGCGGTAGCGAATCAATCCGTATTCGCTGAAGATCGGTCTTAGCGATTCGCATTTACCGGCATAGCGCCCGTCGATCGGGGAGATGGCGGTAAGAGATGGCTTGTTCATCGGCTGCTATCTGGATGCTAGGATCGCGAATCATAACCCAAACGTCCGGGTTCGAGGGCGTCGCCCGTGGACGGTGCCTGGCGGGATTTTCCCGCGCGGGATCCGGGTTCTCGGGCGTGTTCGTCGAGGCTTCGCCGGGAGGCGCGCATGTCAGGCTCGAAATACAGGATGGAAAAAGACAGTCTCGGCATCGTGGAAGTCCCGGAGGCGGCAGGCTGGGGTCCGCAGACTCAGCGCGCAGTCGATAATTTCCGCCTCAGCGGCATGGCGATGCCAGGCGGTTTTATCCGCGGGCTCGGGCTGGTCAAGTGGGCGGCGGCGCGCAGTAACGAATCGCTCGGTTTGCTTGACACGGAAATTGGCGCTGCCATTGCGGACGCCGCGATGCGAGTCGCGCGCGGCGAACTCGATGCGCAGTTCCCGGTAGATATCTTCCAGACCGGCTCAGGAACCAGTTCGAACATGAATGCGAACGAGGTTATCGCGCGCCTCGCGAGCACCTCCTGCGGCCGGCAGGTTCATTCCAACGATCACGTCAACATGGGTCAAAGCAGCAATGACGTGATTCCGACGGCGATGCATGTCGCTGCGATGCTTTTGTGGCGCGAGCGTCTCGGGCCAGCGCTCGAACGGCTGTCCGCGGCACTGGCCGAACGCGAAACGCAATTCGCGGATATCGTGAAGACCGGGCGCACCCATTTGATGGACGCATTGCCTTTGACGTTGGGGCAGGAGGTATCGGCGTGGCGCAGCCAGGTCGAGACGTGCTCGGCGCGTCTGCGGGATTGCCTGCCCCGGTTGTGCCAGCTCGCGCTGGGTGCGACGGCCGTGGGTACCGGCGTGAATGCCCATCCGCGCTTCGCGGCCACGGCTGCGACGTTGCTGGCGCGGGAGACAGGCGTTGACTTTCGGGTCAGCGAAAATGCCTTTGCAAGTCTTGCCGGGCAGGATACGGCGGTCGAATTATCGGGTCATTTGCGAACGCTGGCCGTTGCGCTAATGAAACTCTGCAACGACCTGCGCTGGATGAACAGCGGTCCGCTTACCGGACTGGCGGAAGTCACCCTGCCGGCCCTGCAACCGGGGAGCAGCATCATGCCCGGCAAGGTGAATCCCGTGGTTCCCGAGGCGGTCGCGATGGTTTGCGCCCAGGTGATCGGTAACGACGTCACCGTGACCGTGGCTGGCCAGTCCGGCAACTTCCAGCTCAATGTCATGCTCCCGCTGATCGCGGCCAGTCTCGAGCAGAGCATAAAGTTGCTCGCCAACGGTTGCGATGCGCTGACAGAGAAAGTCATCCCCGGACTTGCTCCCGACGAGGCGCGTATTGCCGAGCAGGTAGCGCGTAACCCGATACTGGCAACCGCGCTGAACCCGTTGATCGGTTATGACCGCACCGCAGAGATCGCGAAACGCGCCTATCGCGAGAACAGGGCGGTATACGATGTCGCTCGCGAAATGACCGACATCGCCGACACCGAGCTGCGACGTTTACTGGATCCGCTGCGGATGACGCGGAATAACGAGTAGATTGGCATGCCCGAAACCCACCGGCCGTCAATCCAGTCAAGTTCAGGAAATGTTGCTAATTAAACTTTACGGAACAGTATCTTGAGAAAGATTATTGAGAATAGACTTCAAGATACTGCGCCGCCTGACGATCCCCATTCAATCGTCCCGTTCAACACGCCGGGAGATCTCCCGGGCATCCTGCGTCTTCTTGGCCGCAGGCGTCTTACGCCGGCCGCGGTCCTGGTGCCGGTCGTGGAGCGGCCGCACGGACTCACCGTACTGCTGACCCAGCGCGCCGAGACGCTGAAACATCATCCTGGACAGATCAGTTTTCCGGGCGGCCGTATTGAGCGGAGTGACGCCGGTCCGGCGGCTGCGGCAAAGCGTGAGGCGTTCGAGGAGATCGGACTCGATCCCGGGTTCGTCGAGGTCGGCGGCTACCTCGACAACTACCTGACGATTACCGGTTACACCGTCACGCCGGTAGTGGGGTTTGTCCGACCCGGTTTCGCGGTGCAACCCGACCAGGTCGAGGTCACCGAGGCGTTCGAGGTACCGCTGGAATTCCTGATGGACCCGGCCAACCATGTTCGCCGGCAGCGGACCGTTTTCGATCGCGCGGTTGCAGTCTACGAGATTCGATACGGCGATCGCAATATCTGGGGCGCGACCGCCGGCATGCTGATAAATATGTATGAAAAGGTATTCAAAACATAAAGGTATGAAGACAATAAAGGATTTACTTGAAATCATGGCCCGGCTTCGTGACCCGCAGGATGGCTGTCCGTGGGATCGCGAACAGGATTACGCCAGTATCGCGCCCTACACGATAGAAGAGGCTTACGAGGTGGCCGACGCCATCGATCGCGGCGATGCCGGGGCCCTGCGTGACGAATTGGGCGATTTGTTGTTTCAGGTTGTTTATCACGCGCAGATGGCTCGCGAAGAGGGCAGTTTCGACTTCGAGGACGTCGTCGCGGCGATCTGCGACAAGATGGTCAGGCGCCACCCTCACGTTTTTGCCGATGCAGACATCGGTGATGCGCAGGCGCAGACGCGGGCATGGGAGGCGCACAAACAGGCAGAACGTCGGGACAGAGCCGAACATGGCGTGCTTGCCGGGGTGCCGTTGGCAATCCCGGCGCTGGCCCGGGCCGCGAAGCTTGGCAAGCGCGCCTCCCGGGTCGGATTTGACTGGCCCGACATCGCCGGTGTGCTCGCGAAAATCAGGGAAGAAGTCGGCGAGCTGGAACATGAGCTCGGCGAAAGAAACCCGGTGCGCCTCAGTGACGAAGTCGGTGATCTTCTTTTTGCAACGGCCAATCTGGCGCGCCATTTGCGGGTCGATCCGGAAGAGGCTTTGCGGCGTGCCAATCGGCGCTTTGAGAAGCGTTTCAATTATGTTGAATCACGCGTCACGGCAGCCGGCGAGTCGATAGAAAAGGTCGGTATCGATGCCCTGGAGGCCCTGTGGTCCGAGGCAAAAACCAGCGGTCTGTAGTTTCTTGGCGCGGTTCAGTTTGTGTTCAGTGTCGGGCGCTTAGTCTGGTGCCAGGCCGGAATGACCGGCGGGCGAAAGCCAGGCTAAAGGAGGCACTACCATGATTCGCAAACTCACCACTGTTGCATTGGGCGCGCTCGTTTTGACTGCAGGTGCCGCAGCCCAGGCGGACAACCGCGGAAACCGTGGCAATCACGATTTCGACTATGCCCGGGTAACCGAGGTAGTCCCGATTGTTTCCTATGTGGAGGTGCGGCGACCGCACCGCGAATGCTGGGATGATGTTGTCTACTACGAGGAACCGCGCCGCCGCAGCACCGCGGGTTCAACGATTGTCGGGGGCATCGTCGGTGGCGTCATCGGGCGCCAGTTTGGCGATGGACGTGGCCGCGACGCGATGACGGTCGTCGGCACGCTTGTCGGCTCCGCAATCGGCCACGATGCCGCTGTCAAGCGACAGCGCCGCGATGGTTACGAGGTGCGTTCGCGCACTGTCGAGCGCTGCCAGACCAGCTATACGCTGGACCGCGAGGAGCGTATCGATGGTTACAACGTGACCTATCGTTACCATGGCCGCAGCTTCACTACCCGCACCGATAGTCATCCCGGTGAGCGTATTCGGGTGCGTGTATCGGTGACGCCGTTAGCGGATCGGCGTGAAGCTTGATGCGAGGGCCGGCAGGCGGGGATCGGGTGCGCGGATTGCGTCCGAACCGGGCTCGGGCGAGAATCTGAATCGTGAATGCACGATATCTCATGAAATTACTGATTCCCTGCCTGCTGGTCGCCGGCTTTACTGCGACCGATGCGGTTGCGCTGACACGTCCCGGCCAGACAACGCCGGTTCCCGTCGTCGATCTGAGCGCCGGCGCGCGGGTCCTGAAAGACGGTGTATCGCTTGATGAGGCCGTGTCGATCGTGCGCAAACGCTACGGCGGCCGCGTTATCAACGCCAGGACCAGCAATGACAACGGGCGCAAAGTCCACGTGATCAAGATCCTGAGCGACGAGGGGCGGGTGCGCGAAGTGCGGGTCGACGCGCAAAGCGGCAACCTGTTGTAAGGGGAATACCCATGAGATTGTTGGTTGTCGAGGACGAGCAGGCACTGCGTTCGATGCTGGCCGAGCAGTTTGCGGAGCAGGGATTTGTCGTCGATGCCGCTGTTGACGGCGTTGAGGGTCTTTACTTCGCGACGGAATATCCGATCGATCTGGCGATCGTCGACCTCGGTTTGCCGGAACTGCCCGGGATGGAGCTGATCCGGCGTATGCGCGAGGCAGGCAAGACCTGCCCGGTGTTGATCCTGACTGCGCGCGGACAATGGCAGGAAAAAGTCGAAGGACTTCAGGCCGGAGCCGATGACTACGTGGTCAAGCCGTTTCATTTCGAAGAAGTGCTGGCGCGAGTCCAGGCATTGCTGCGCCGCTCCGGAGGCTGGGCGGATGCGGTATTGCGCTCCGGCCCGGTCAGCCTCGACACGCGCAGCCAGAAGGTCAGCGTCAGCGACGAAGACGTGGATCTGACCAGTTTCGAATATCGCATGCTCGAATGCCTGATGCTGAGTGCCGGCAAGGTAATGTCCAAGGCCGAGTTGACCGACCGGCTGTATAACCAGGACTTCGAGCGTGACAGCAATACCATCGAGGTATTTATCCGCCGCCTGCGCAAGAAACTCGATCCCGACAACATGTTGCAACCCATCGAGACATTGCGTGGCCGCGGTTACCGCTGGAACCTCGAAAAAGGTGCCTGACCAGCGCAGTCATGTACTCGCTCAATAATCGCCTTCTGACGGCGGCGAGCGTGCTGCTGCTCGCTTTCTTTGCGCTCACGGTGCTGGCGCTGGATGCCGCCTTCAAAGACACCGGTCTGCGAGGCATGGAAGACGTGCTCGATGCCCGCATCATTACGCTTCTGGCGGTGGCCGAACCGGGGCCCGGTAATTCACTGGTGATCCCGCCGGACCTGCCAGAAGCGCGCCTTGCCCATCCGGGATCCGGTTTGTACGCCCGGCTGACGGACCGCGCGGGCAACGAACTCTGGCGCTCGCCTTCGTCGCTGGGATCGACCGTCGATTATGGTCCGGTGCCCGCGGTCGGCGAGCACTCCACGCACAAATCCCAGCTGGCGCGGGATGCGAAAGTCCTGACCCATAGTTTTGCCATCGAATGGGAGTTTGCGGACGGTACGGTGCACCCGTTCGTGTTCGGCGTAGCCGAGAGCATGGACAGCTACTTCGCCCAGGTGAGCCGATTTCGCCAGCAGATGATGGGCTGGTTTCTGCTGCTTTGGCTGCTGATGCTGCTGGCGCTGGCGCTGCTGCTGCGCTGGGGTCTTCGCCCGGTCCGACGTATTGCCGCGGAGATCGTCGCGGTCGAGCAGGGCGCGCGCGAGGACCTCGGTACCGGCTATCCGCGCGAACTCGAGGGCGTACGCCGCAACATGAACGGGTTGCTTGCCGGTCAGCGCGACCGGTTGCGGCGCTATCGCGATGCATTGGGCGATCTCGCGCACAGCCTCAAAACCCCTCTCGCGGTGCTGCGCGGACTGACCGAGAGCTCACGAGAAGCCGACTTCGGGGTGTTGCGCGACCAGGTCACCAGGATGGACGAGATCGTCAGCTATCAGCTCAAGCGGGCGGCGGCGGCAGGCGGTGGCGGTCTGGGTGAGAAACCGCTCAACGTCGGAGAAGTGCTCGCGGGCCTGAAAAGCGCGCTCGACAAGGTCTATGCCGACAAGCGCATCGGGATACATGTTGCGCTCGAAGGCGAGCCGCTGTTTTTTGGCGATCGCGGCGATCTCACAGAGATAGCAGGCAATCTGCTGGATAACGCATGCAAGTGGTGCAACAGCGAAGTGCGGATCGAAGTGACGTCGCTCGAGAATACAGAAAGCGGTCGCAAGCGTGGCCTTCGGCTACGCATAGACGATGACGGCCCGGGTGTGGCGGCGGAACTCGAGGCGCGGATTCTCGAACGCGGTGGCCGCGCCAGCAGCGCTGTGGAAGGGCAGGGCATCGGTCTTGCCGTCGTTCGCGAGATCGTCGCCGGTTATCGCGGCGCGGTCGAATTTTCCCGCTCTCCGCTGGGGGGTGCCCGGGTGACCGTGATACTGCCTGGCGGGGGTTGACGCGCTTGAAAGACGCCGACGCGTCCAATCCAGTGACCTCGCGAGAGCCGGGCGACCCAGCACCACCAGTGCTGATGTGCCGTGATCGCCACACGGTTGCAAGGCTCGAACAGCGGATCGCCAGACGCGAAGCGGCGGGCCGCCCGGCCGGTCGCGAACGTGACGAACTCCGGCGCGTGGTGCAGGCCTCGGCGCGCGAGGTCGAGCGGCGTCGCGCGACGGTACCGCAAATAACATACCCGCCCGAATTGCCGATCGCAGTGCGCCGCGCGGAACTGACCGATCTGATCGCGGCCAACCAGGTCGTGATCGTATGCGGCGAAACCGGGTCGGGTAAGAGCACGCAGCTGCCAAAATTGTGTCTCGAACTCGGGTTGGGCGTCAGCGGAATGATCGGCCATACCCAGCCGCGCCGTATAGCGGCGCGCGCGGTCGCGGCCCGGAGTCGCCGAGGAAACCGCAATGATCCTTGGCCAGGGGGTCGGCTTCAAGCTGCGGTTCAGCGACCGGACCGATTCATCGACGCTGGTCAAAGTCATGACCGATGGCATCCTGCTCGCCGAAATGCAGCGCGAACGCCTGTTCGAAAGCTATGACACGTTGATCATCGACGAAGCGCACGAACGCAGTCTCAACATCGACTTCCTGCTCGGATACCTGCGCAGGATTCTGCCGCAACGCCCCGATCTGAAGCTGGTCATCACCTCTGCGACGATCGATATAGACAAGTTTTCGCGCCATTTCGACAATGCGCCGGTAATCGAAATCAGCGGGCGCAGTTATCCGGTTGAAATCCGTTACCGCGATGAGGGCGACGAAGGAGACAACGGGGACCTTTCCGACAGGGTCGTCGCGGCGCTGGCGGGGTTGCCGCGCGACAATGCGCTGGTTTTCCTGCCGGGCGAGCGCGATATCCGTGAGACGGCCGAGAAGCTTCGCCGCGCGGGGGAGCACGACAGCGAGATTTTGCCCCTGTTCGCGCGTTTGTCTGCAGAGGAACAGTCGCGCGTGTTCAAGCCCGGGTCTGCCAGGCGGATCGTGCTGGCGACCAACGTGGCAGAGACGTCGCTGACGGTACCGGGAATACGCTATGTCATCGATAGCGGACTCGCACGGCATAGCCGGTACAGTTATCGCAGCAAGATCCAGCGCCTGCCCGTCGAACCGATTTCACAGTCCAGCGCGGCGCAGAGAGCCGGACGGTGCGGCCGGGTCCGGGCCGGTATCTGTATCCGTCTTTACAGCGAGGACGACTTTCAGCAAAGACCCGAATTCACCGATGCGGAAATTCTGCGCACCAACCTGGCCTCGGTTATCCTGCGGATGGCCGATCTCGGTCTCGGCCAGATCGACGACTTCCCGTTTATCGATGCGCCGGATCCCCGCTTTGTTCGCGACGGCTACCGTCTGCTGCGCGAACTGCAGGCGGTCGATGCAAGCGGCAAAATCACCCGGCTCGGCCGCAAGCTCGCCAGGTTCCCGGTCGATCCGATGCTTGCGCGGATCATCCTGGCCGGGGCGAGCGGTAACTCGCTGCGCGAGGTGCTGGCAATTGTCGCAGCGTTGTCGATACGGGATCCACGCGAGCGTCCCGCTGAGATGGCGCAGGAAGCCGATCGGCGCCAGGCCGAGTTCGACGATCCACGCTCGGATTTCGTTGGCTTGTTGAGCCTGTGGCGTGAGTGGAAACGGGTTCGCGAGCAGCGCTCGGGCAGTCAGCAACGCAAGTGGTGCCGGGAACGCTTCATTTCGTATGTGCGGATGCGCGAGTGGGTCGATATTCATCAGCAGTTGCGGGTACAGGCGCGCGACCTCGGTTTGCAACTGAACGACGAGTCCGCCTCCTACGAGAATCTTCACACCGCACTGTTGACCGGGTTTGTCGGGCATATCGGAAAACTCGACGAAGACCAGGTCTACAACGGCCCGCGCTCGAGCCGGTTTCGGATCTTTCCGGGGTCGGCACTTGCGGCGAGACCGCCGGCATGGGTCATGGCGGCAAGCCTGGTCGAAACGACGCGGGTCTACGCCCGTCCGGTCGCCAGCGTTGACCCGGAGTTGATCGAACGTGCTGCGGGGCATCTCGTGACCCGCTCTTATAGCGACCCTCACTGGCAGGCCCGGCCGGGACGGGTCGTCGCCACCGAGACGGTGACCCTGTATGGCCTCGTCCTTGTATCGGGGCGCCGCGTCGCATACGGACGCATCGACCGGCGCCGCGCAAGAGAAATGTTCATCGACGCGGCACTCGTCCACGGTGACTCGCCACTTAAGGAAGAGTTTCTCGAAAATAACCGGGCATTGGTCGAGCGCATCGCGGATATCGAGGCGCGCGAACGCGCCGGACTTCACCTCGTCAATGAGGACAAGATAGCTGCGTTCTTCGCCGCGCGAATCGCCGAGGACGTTGTCGATGTAGCCGGTTTTCGCCGCTGGTGGAAAAAGGCCGGGAAGCAGAACCCGGGTTTGCTCGATCTGAAAGAGTCCGATGTCGTCGACGATCCGGCCGTTCTGGAATATGACCACGATCTGTTTCCGGCGGTCATCGAACTGGGTGGTGCGAGGCTTGCGGTGAGCTACCGCTTCGAACCGGGCAGCGATAATGACGGTCCGGTTCTGCATGTCCCGCTACCGGCTCTGGCGCAGATCAACGAAACCGAGATGGCGTGGCTGGTGCCGGGCATGCTGCGCGAGAAGATCGTCGCCTGGTTGCGCGGCCTGCCAAAACGGCTGCGCCGCAATTTCGTCCCGGTCCCGGATTTTGCGGACGCCTGTGTGCCGCGACTCGCCTGGCGCGACGGCGATCTTCGTCAGGTCTTGTGCCGTGAGCTGGGAAGCATGACCGGCGTGGTTCTCGACCCATCCGGTTTCGACGAATCGACTTTGCCGCAGCACCTTCGATTCTACGTTCAGGTCGAGGACGAAAAAGGCAGGGTAGTGGCGGGAGGTCGCGACTTGTCCACGCTGAGGGTACAGCTTAGTGATACTCCCGCGCACGGTTTCGGCGCTGGACGACAATGCGGGCTGGCAACGAAGCGGCGTGACTCAGTGGGACTTCGGGGTGATTCCGGACCATGTGTCGGTGCGTCACGGCGCGCACGACCTGCGCCTGTTTCCGGCGCTGCGTGACTGTGGCGAAAGCGTCGAACTGTGCCTCGAAGAGTCTGCGGATGCGGCACAACGGGTCACCCGTGACGGAGTTCTGCGACTTCTGGTACTGAAAATGGCGCGCGAATACCGCCAGCTCAGGAAGGAATTTGTCGCCGATCGCGCCCTGCAACTCGGCTGTCTCGCGCTGGAATCGGCGCGGCCGATGGACCAGGTATTTGCCGAACGTGTGTTCGAACTCGCGTTTCTGCCGGGGGATCTCCCCGATATACGTGATGCGGACGGTTTCGATGACCGAATTCGCGCCGGCAAGGGCAGCGTGTTTCCGCTTGGGCTCGAATTGCGCCGCGCACTGTCTGCCGCGGTTGCCGGGCTCCAGCATGTCAGAGGCCGGCTTGACGCGCTCGCCGGGCGTGGCTTTGCGGATACCGTCGATGACGTGCGTATCCAGACCGAGACGCTTTTTGCGGCCGGATTTCTGCGCGCGGTCTCGGTGCGCCGCCTGCAATATTACGAGCGTTACATTGCGGCGGCCGTATGGAGGCTGGAGAAACTCGAGGAAGACCCGCGCCGTGACTACCGCCGGCTCGACGAGATTCGTCCTTTCCAGCAGGCGCTGGAGGAGTTGCTCGCGCTGGACGAACCGTACCGTTCGCTGGAAGCGGTTCGCGCCTATGGCTGGTTATTGCAGGAATACCGGGTATCGGTGTTTGCGCAGCACCTCGGCACCGCGCAGCCGGCGTCGGCAAAACGACTGCGGCGACAGTGGCGCGAAGCCAGAACGGCGCTCGCCGCAGCCGGTGCGATCAGTGCGATGCTCGACTCGCTCGCCGCTCCCTAGACTTTAAGGTCGGGCTCGGAGGTCGGGGTCGGGATCCGGCGTCGGTGTGATGCCGGGTTTGGAGATCATCGGGCTAATGACGTCCATCGGCAACGGAAAGACGATCGTCGAACTCTTGTCGCCGGCGATTTCCGTCAGGGTCTGCAGGTAACGTAACTGCAGAGCTTTCGGATCCACGGCCAGTTTCTGCGCGGCCTTCACCAGCGCCGCTGCGGCCTGCTCTTCGCCCTCGGCATGGATGATCTTGGCACGCCGGGTGCGCTCGGCCTCGGCTTGCTTCGCAATTGCACGGATCATGCTCTCGTCGAGATCGACGTGCTTGATCTCGACATTGGATACCTTGATGCCCCAGGCATCGGTGTTCTGATCGAGTATCTGCTGGACATCGGAATTGAGCCGGTCGCGTTGCGACAACATCTCATCGAGTTCGTGCTGACCCAGCACCGAGCGCAAAGTCGTCTGTGCGAGCTGGCTGGTCGCCTCGAGAAAGTTCTCCACCTGGATAATCGCTTTTTCCGGATCCACCACGCGGAAATACACGACCGCATTGACCTTGACCGAGACGTTGTCGCGCGAAATCACATCCTGGGTCGGGACATCCATTACGACCACGCGCAGACCGACCTTCGTCATCGTCTGCAGCACCGGGATGACCAGGATCAGCCCGGGACCTTTTACCTTGTAAAAGCGGCCGAGTTGGAAGATTACACCGCGTTCGTATTCCTTGAGAATCTTGATCGCGCTGAACAGCACGCCAAGAACAAGTACAACAGCAACAATGCCAAAATCGAACATAGTGATTCAGTCCTTTTCGTTATATCGCTCGACGACCAGCGTCAGGCCATCCATATCAAGCACGCGCACTTTCTCGCCCGCCTGCAACGGCGTTGCGGCGCGCGCGTTCCAAATCTCACTGTGCACCCACACCGTGCCGTTATCCGCGATATCGGTACGGGCCTCGCCAATGTCGCCGATCATTTCCTCGCGCCCGGTAACGATCGGCGCACGGCGTGCCCTGATCGCCACGGCGAGTATCGCGAAAACGAGTAGCCCGCCGGCCAGTGCCATCGAAAAAATCAGGCTGAGAGAGATCGAGAAGCCGGGCACGTCCGTATCGATCAGGATAACCGACCCGATCACGAACGCGATGATGCCGCCTATGCCAAGCGCGCCGAAACTGGGCGCAAACAACTCGGCCACCATCAACACGACGCCCAGCGCGATCAGTGCGAGTCCCGCGTAGTTGACCGGTAACAACTGCAGCGCATAAGCGGCGACGAGCAGGCAGATGGCGCCAACGACACCGGGCACGATGGCGCCCGGGTTGTAGCCTTCGAATATCAGGCCGTAGATTCCAACCAGCAGCAGCAGATAGGCGACGCTCGGATTGGTAATCACGGACAACAGCCGGGTCCGCCAGTCGGGTAGCTGGCGCTCGATGGTGAGCCCGGCCGTCGCCAGGGTCACCGAGCCGAACTCGGTGGCGACCGTGCGTCCGTCTATGGCTTTCAGTAACCCGGGAATATCGTTACTTATCACGTCGATCACGCCCAGTTCGAGCGCGGCCTCGGCCGACAGACTCTCACCCTTGCTGACGGCGCTCTCCGCCCAGTCTGCGTTACGGTCCCGGAGCTCCGCCAGGCTGCGGATATACGCGATGGCGTCGTTGACTGCCTTGCGTTTCTGCGCCGATCCGGGATCGGGCTGCCGCGTCGCCGTCGCCGTCGGTTTCGGCACCCGGTTTGTCTTTCTCGGCGCCAGGTCCGCCGCCGATCGGCACCGGCGTCGCCGCGCCGAGGTTGGTGGCCGGGGCCATCGCGGCGATGTGGCTTGCGTACAGGATATAGGTGCCGGCGCTGGCCGCCCTCGAGCCCGATGGGTAAACGAAGGTGGCGACCGGTACCGGCGACGCCAGTATCGCCTTGATGATGTCTCGCATCGACGAGTCGAGCCCGCCGGGCGTATCCAGCACGATAATTACCAGTTCGGCGTCGCGCTCGGCGGCTGTTTCGATACCGCGTCGCAGGTAATCGCTGGTAGCGGGACCGATCGCGTCGGCGACCTCCAGCACCACGACCTCAGTGCTGCCGTTCGCGCCGTGTCCGGGGGCGGTCGCGGCGGCGAGCAGAAAAAACACGGCGAGTCGAAACAGAAGTCTCATGACAATCGACACGTTGCGACCAGAGTTGTCCATAATATCAGGAATCGCATGGCGATCGCTGCCGTGCAGGGTGGCGGAAAAGGACGGGGACTTGGACAGACTGCGTATTTTTACGACCGGCGGCACCATCGACAAAGTGTATTTCGATGCGAAAAGCGAATTCGAAATCGGTGAACCGACCGTCGAGCATATTCTGCGTGAGGCGCTTGCCAGTCTCGAAGTGACCGTCGAACCGCTGATGCGCAAGGACAGCCTGGAAATCGATGCAGCCGACCGCGCCGTAATTCGCGCTGCGGTCGAGCGCTGCGAGGAATCGCATGTGCTGATTACGCATGGCACCGACACAATGGCCGAAACGGCCATCGAACTGGTCGGCATCGGCGCCAAGACCATCGTGCTGACCGGTGCGTTGAGTCCCGCCCGGTTTCGTTCCACCGACGCCGTTTTCAATGTCGGGCTGGCCATTGGCGCGCTGCACATGGCGGCGCCGGGGGTCTATGTTGCGATCAATGGCCGCGTGTTCGACGGGACCCGGGTCAGAAAGAACCGCTCGGCCAACCGTTTCGAAGCCATCGACTGAGTCTGTCGTCCGCGGGCGCTGGGCAGGGCGCCGTGCAATCCCTGCAATGGCATCCGATTCGGGCTGGGCTGCGAAATATTGGAGGCAGACGATCGAGCGGCGGTCCGCGAGGCCGGATCTGCATTCGACGACCATCAGAAACTCCGGGGAGTTCCAATGCGTAAATTGCTGTTGCTGGGGGCGCTTGTCCCGCTGGTCCTGCCTGCTTTATCAGCAGCGCAGGATTTCGACAAAGTCGAGCTGAAAACCACCGCGGTGGGTGGCAGCGTGCATGCAATCTTTGGCCGGGGCGGCAATATCGGTGTCTCGGCGGGCGAGGACGGTGTGTTCCTGATCGACGATCAGTTCGCGCCGCTCAGCGCCAAGATCAAGGCGGAAGTAGCCGCGCTCGGAGCGGGCGAGGTGCGTTTTATCGTCAATACGCACTGGCATTTCGATCACACCGGCGGCAACGAGGTTTTCGGTGGGGACGGCGCGCTGATCGTGGCCCACGACAATGTGCGTCAAAGAATGAGCGTGGACCAGTTCATCGCGGCCTTTGACCGCGAAGTGCCGGCATCGCCGAAAATCGCGCTGCCGGTGGTGACGTTTGACGACGGCGTGACCTTTCATTTGAACGGCGACACGATTCGCGTCGTCCATGTGCCCCATGCACACACCGACGGCGATGCAATTGTCTATTTTTCCGCGGCCAACGTCATTCATGCCGGTGATACGGTATGGACCAGCGGCTATCCGTTTATCGATACCGGTAGCGGCGGCAGTATCGACGGCGTGATCGCGGCGGCCGGGCGGATGCTTGACCTGTCAGACGGTGCGACCCGGATCATTCCGGGCCATGGTCAGTTGACCGATCGTGCCGGTCTTGAGGAATACCGTGACATGCTGGTAGCGGTTGCCGCTTCAGTCCGCAAGCTCATCGGCGAGGGGAAAAGCCTGGAGCAGATTCAGGCTGCGAAACCTACCGCGGCGTTTGACGAGAGGTGGGGCAAGGGATCGTTCACGCCGGAGCGTTGGGTAGCGATGGTCCACGAGGACGTTGCCCGCTGAATTCGCTGCGCCGGGGCCGTGGCCCCGGCGCGCTCCATCAGGTGCCGAGGTCGAAAGTGATGCCCTGTGCAAGCGGTAAATCGGTGCCCCAGTTGATCGTGCTTGTCTGCCGCCGCATGTAGGCTTTCCATGCGTCGGACCCGGACTCGCGGCCGCCTCCGGTCTCTTTCTCGCCACCAAATGCGCCGCCGACCTCGGCCCCCGATGTGCCGATATTGACGTTGGCAATACCGCAGTCGCTGCCCACCGCGGAGAGGAAGCGTTCGGCATGCTGCACCTTGTCGGTGAAAATGGCCGACGACAGACCTTGTGGTACCGCATTGTGCAGGGCCAGTGCCTCGTCGAGGTCGGCGACTTTGATCAGGTACAGAATCGGCGCAAAGGTCTCGTTCTGAACGACCTCCCAGTCATTGCTTGCAATTGCTATCGCGGGTTCGACAAAGTGGCCTGGCCCGCCAATGCGTGCGCCGCCGCAGATGATTTCGCCTCCGGCCTCGGTAACGGCGAGGACCGCGGCCTCGAACCGTTCGACCGCGCTCTCGTCGATCAACGGGCCCATCAAGGTCCCCTCGGCCAATGGGTCGCCGATCCGCACCTGTTTATAGGCATTGACCAGGTGAGTTCTCAGTTCTTCAAAGCGGCTTTCGTGAACCAGCACCCGGCGCGTGGTGGTACAGCGCTGCCCCGCGGTGCCGACCGCGCCGAACACGATAGCCGGTACGGCGAGATCGAGATTGGCATGCTCGTCCACGATGATCGCGTTATTGCCGCCCAGTTCGAGAATGGACTTGCCCATTCGCGCAGCAACACGTTGACCGACAGTGCGTCCGACCTGGCACGAGCCGGTAAAGGAAATCAGAGCGACTCGCGGATCATCGACCAGTTTCCGGGCGAGTTCGTTGCCGTCCTCGATGATCAGCTGGAAGATCGGCGGGCAACCCAGATCTTCCAGGACCCGATTGCAGATATTTTGTACGGCAATCGCGGTGAGCGGTGTTTTCGGCGAGGGTTTCCAGATACTGATGTTGCCGCAGATGGCGGCGATAAACGCGTTCCACGCCCAGACCGCGACGGGGAAATTAAAAGCGGAAATGATCCCGGTCAGTCCCAGCGGGTGCCATTGCTCGTACATCCTGTGCTGGGGCCGCTCCGAGTGCATGGTTTTGCCATACAGCATGCGCGCCTGGCCAACCGCAAAGTCGGCGATATCGATCATCTCCTGCACCTCGCCGTCGCCCTCGGCCTTGATCTTGCCCATTTCCAGCGCAACGAGGCTGCCTAGCGCATCTTTTTGCCGCCGCAGTTCTTCTGCCACGGCACGCACGACTTCGCCGCGTTTCGGTGCGGGGACCGTGCGCCATTGCTGAAACGCCTGCTCGGCGGAACGGATCACCGCTTCGTAGTCTTTCTCCGATGCCGGCGCGACCGAGGCCAGGCTCTTGCCAGTGCTGGGATTGACCGACACCAGCTTTTCGGCGCCGCTGTCGCCGCTCCAGCCACTGCTGCCGCAGTAGCAGCCGTAATTCTCGTCCCGGAGTCCGAGCAACTCGAACATCCAGAATTTGCCGATAGCACGCGCAATCGTCATGTCAAAACCCTCATTAGATCGGCCGTTCGCACCGCAGGCCGCGGCGGGCCGGTTGCAGGGTAGGCATTGTGCCAACCCGTAGCCGGTGGTTCCAGTAGCGCTTGGCTCCTGAGCCGGTCGCAGGTAGTCTGAGAGGTTCGACCGGACCACAGACGGGTGAAGTTTGCCCGGAGGAAGACCAACCAGATGACTCGGGCTCAATCGGAAACACAATGGCATCCTGCCAGCTGGCAACGGCGTGTGGCACAGCAGCAGCCCGCTTATCCGGACCAGGTCGCGCTGGAAAAGGTCGTGGGACAGATGAGTACGTTGCCGCCGCTGGTCACCTCGTGGGAAATCGAGAACCTGCGTGAGCAACTGGCCATGGCCCAGCAGGGCAAGGCGTTTCTGCTGCAGGGCGGAGACTGCGCGGAGAGTTTTGATGATTGTCAGTCTGATGCAATCGCCAAGAAACTGAAAATCCTGCTGCAGATGAGTGTCGTGCTGCTGCACGGATTGAAAATGCCGATCATCCGGATGGGCCGAATGGCCGGTCAGTACGCCAAACCGCGATCCGCCGACACCGAGACGCGTGACGATGTCACTTTGCCGAGCTATCGCGGCGATCTCGTCAATCGCAGCCCGTTTACGCCGGAGGACCGGATTCCTGATCCGCAACTGCTGATGCGTGGGTACGAGCGTGCGGCGCTGACGATCAACTTCGTACGGGCGCTCGTCGACGGCGGGTTTGCCGATCTGCACCACCCTGAATACTGGGATCTCGATTTCGTCGGGCATTCGCCGCTGAAACGCGAATATCGCGAAATCGTCCGCTCGATTTCCGACTCACTCGACTTTTTCGAGAGCATCAGCGGACGGCCGATACACCACACCACACGCGCCAGCTTTTACACCAGCCACGAAGGCTTGCATTTGTTGTATGAGCAGGCGCAGACCCGCTTTTTGCCGCGGCGCCAGCGCTGGTACGGCCTGTCCACGCATTTTCCGTGGATCGGGATGCGCACTGCGGCGGTGGACGGCGCTCATGTCGAGTTCTACCGCGGTCTCGCGAACCCGATCGGGATCAAAATCGGGCCAGGCATGTCGGCCGAATGGTTGCAAGAGCTGATACGCGTCCTCAATCCGAACAACGAGGCCGGCAGGCTGGTACTGATTCATCGTTTCGGCGTGGGTCAAATCGAGGAGAGGTTGCCGGAGATGATCGATGCGGTCAGGGCCACTGGCAGCACCGTGCTGTGGAGCTGTGATCCGATGCATGGCAACACCGAAACTGCGGGCTCCGGTTACAAGACCCGTCGGTTCGAGAATATTCTCAAGGAGCTTGAGCTCGCTTTCGAGATTCATGGCGACGCCGGCAGCAATCTTGGCGGGGTCCACTTTGAATTGACCGGCGAGGACGTGACCGAGTGCACCGGTGGCGCGCGTGGCCTGACCGAGGCCGATCTCGCCCGGGCCTACAAGTCGCAAGTCGACCCGCGGCTCAATTACGAGCAGGCATTGGAAATGGCGATGTTGATTGGCCGCTGTCGCAAGCGCGACCTGCGGACCTAGTTCGGATGGACCATATAGCCGTCCAGTAATCGCCACGCCCGCCGGTTTGGCAGCGTTCGGCTCGCGCCGGGCTCGAGCCCGTCCAGCCTGAACGGACCAATGGCGCAGCGAATCAGTCTGAGTGTCGGAAAACCGACCGCCGCGGTCATTCTGCGTACCTGGCGGTTGCGGCCTTCGCGCAATTGCAATTCGACCCAACTGGTTGGAATGTTTTTCCGGTACCGGATCGGCGGTTCGCGCGCCCACACGTCCGGCGCCGCCAGCATCCTTGCCCGGCAAGGCAGCGTGGTGCCGCCCGAGATCGCCACGCCTTCGTCTCAGGGATTCGAGTGCCGCGCTGTCGATAACGCCCTCGACCTGGGCCCAATAGGTTTTCCAGCACTGTCCAGGCTGGCTCAGCCGCGCCTGGAAGCGGCCATCGTCGGTCAGTGCCAGTAGCCCCTCCGAGTCGCGGTCAAGACGGCCGGCCGGATAGACATCCGGTGTGGTGACATAATTCGCCAGCGTCGCGCGGCCATCACCATCGCCGCCGCTGAACTGGCACAGCACACCATAAGGTTTGTTCAAAAGTATCAAGGACATGAGTTACCGTCACCGCCCGGCTGACCGGGTTCTGCCTGTTTGACGCCGGCTTAGTGTTGCAGCTAACCGGAGCGACGGTCTATTATGATGCGTTGCACCAAACGCCGCTGCCGCCCGGAGGGATGAAAAGGCCAATGGATAAATCCGAGTCGAGTCAACAGCTTCCTTGCAACGTAACCGGACCGGTGTGCGCCGAGTTCGAACCGATTTTGTCCGCCGATGCGCTGGAGTTCATTGCGCTGTTGACGCGACGTTTTCGTCCGCGAGTGCGGCAATTGCTGGAATCGCGAGCGCAACGGCAGACGCGGCTCGATGCAGGCGAGATGCCTGACTTTCTTCCCGAGACCCGCGAGATTCGCGAAGCCGACTGGCAGGTTACAGCGGTTCCGGCCGATCTGCAGGACCGGCGCGTGGAAATCACCGGCCCGACCGAGCGGAAAATGGTGATCAATGCGCTCAACTCGGGCGCCCGCGTGTTCATGGCCGATTGCGAGGATTCGCTGAGCCCGACCTGGGACAACATCGTTCGCGGTCAGATCAATCTGCGCGACGCCGTCGATCGCAGTATCGGGTTCGTCAATCCCAACGGCAAGCAATACCGCCTGAACGCCGACACCGCAACGCTTATCGTGCGTCCGCGCGGCTGGCATCTCAGCGAAAAAAACATGCTCGTCGACGACGAGGTCGTTCCGGGCGCGTTCGTCGATTTTGGTCTGTACCTGTTTCACAATGCACGCACTCTGATCGACGCCGGTACCGGCCCCTATTTTTACCTGCCAAAACTGGAGAGCCATCTCGAGGCTAGGCTGTGGGCAGATGTGTTCAGGTTCAGCGAAGAGCATCTTGGCCTGCCTGCCTCGACGATCAAGGCCACCGTGCTGATCGAGACGATACTTGCCGCATTCGAGATGGACGAAATTCTGTATGAGCTTCGCGATTTCATCGTCGGCCTGAATTGCGGTCGCTGGGACTACATTTTCAGTTTCATCAAGCGCTTCCGGAACAACCCGGATTTCGTGATGCCGGATCGCCATGAGGTCGGGATGACGCGCCATTTCCTGCGCTCTTATTCGCAGCTTCTGATCAAGACATGTCATCGCCGGGGCGCTTTTGCGATGGGCGGGATGGCAGCGCAGATTCCGATCAAGAACGATCCAGAGGCAAACGAAATCGCGCTGGAGAAGGTGCGCCAGGACAAGGAGCGCGAAGCCGGTGACGGTCACGATGGCACCTGGGTAGCACACCCGGGCCTGGTGCCGATCGCGATGGAGATTTTTGACCGGCATATGCCGAAGGCCAATCAACTCGATCGCATGCGTGACGATGTTGTTGTCGGCGCGGCCGATTTGCTCAAAGTGCCAAAAGGCGAGATAACCGAAGAAGGGGTCCGCAATAACATCAACGTGGCCATTCAGTATCTGGCGGCGTGGCTTGACGGCAACGGCTGCGTGCCCATCAATAATCTGATGGAAGATGCCGCGACGGCCGAGATCAGCCGCGCGCAGATCTGGCAGTGGCTGCGCCATCCCGGCGGTGTTCTCAATGACGGCAGACGGGTTACCGTCGAGTTGTTTGACGGGCTGATGAGCGAGGAGATGGAGGCACTGGCCGAGCAACTCGGTCGGGATGTATTCGCTGCGGGCAAGTACGAGCAGGCCCGCGATCTGATGCGCGAGATTACCGTGGCTGATGAGTTTGTCGAATTCATCACGCTGCCAGGCTACGAACGAATCGATTGATACGCATTTCACGTTTACCGCAGGAGAACAGAGCATGAAGAGCGCTGAGCAGTTGCAGAAGGAATGGCAGGAAAGCCCGCGTTGGGCAGGGGTGGAACGCCCCTATACCGCCGCGGAGGTGCTGCGACTCAGCGGCACAGTGCAGATCGATCACACGCTCGCACGCCTTGGCGCCGAGAAACTGTGGAGGTATCTGCAGGAAAACGATTTCACGAACGCACTCGGTGCGCTCACCGGCAACCAGGCAATGCAGCAAATCAAAGCCGGTCTGAAAGCGATTTACCTGTCGGGTTGGCAGGTCGCCGGCGACGCAAACCTGTCCGGGGAAATGTATCCCGATCAGTCGCTGTACCCCGCCAACTCGGTCCCTTCCGTCATCAAGCGCATCAACAACACGCTGATGCGGGCGGATCAGATTCACCATGCCGAGGGCGACGACAGCATTGACTGGTTGCAGCCGATCGTGGCCGATGCCGAGGCCGGCTTCGGCGGTGTGCTCAATGCGTTCGAACTAATGAAGCAGATGATCGAGGCGGGTGCGGCCGGCGTGCACTTCGAGGATCAGCTGTCGTCGGCCAAGAAATGCGGCCATATGGGCGGCAAGGTTCTGGTGCCGACCCAGGAGGCAGTGAATAAACTGGTCGCCGCGCGTTTGGCTGCCGATGTCTGCGGTGTGCCGACCATAGTCATTGCACGCACCGATGCGGATGCGGCAAACCTGCTTACCGCCGACGTTGATGAGCGCGATCGCCCCTTTATCCAGGGCGAACGTACCGCCGAGGGTTTTTTCCGGGTTAACGCCGGTCTCGACCAGGCGATTTCCCGCGGCCTGGCCTATGCGCCTTATGCCGACCTTCTCTGGTGCGAGACTTCGGTGCCGGATCTCGGTCAGGCACGCAAGTTCTCGGAAGCGATCCGCAAGGAATTTCCGGGGCAAATGCTGGCCTACAATTGCTCGCCGTCGTTCAACTGGAAGCGTCATCTCGACGACGCCACGATCGCGAAGTTCCAACGCGAACTGGCGGCGATGGGGTACAAGTTCCAGTTCATTACGCTGGCCGGATTCCACGCGCTCAACTTCAGCATGTTCCAGCTGGCGTCGGGCTACCGTGACACGCAGATGAAGGCCTATGTCGAGCTCCAGGAAGCCGAGTTTGCCGCGGAGAAAGACGGCTATACCGCGACCAAACATCAGCGCGAGGTCGGTGCCGGTTATTTCGATGCGGTTACCCAGGCGGTCACTGCGGGCACCAGTTCGATCACCGCACTGGCAGGATCGACCGAGGAAGAGCAGTTCGAAGAAGCGACCGGCTAAAGCGGCGCTGGCTGGGTAAGATTGCCGATGGGGCGAACGAGCGGGATCGCCCCATTGGCATGGATTGACAGGAAACGAGTAGGTCTATGAGCGATTATTACGCGCCGACGCGCGATATGCGGTTTCTTATCCACGATGTTCTCGATCTCGGGTCCATCAATGCGCTTCCTGATTACGAGGAAGCGAGTGCGGATATCGTTGACGCCGTTCTCGAAGAGGCCGGGCTGCTGGCAAATGGGGTTTTGGCGCCGACCAACAGGCTAGGGGACACTCAGGGTGTCCGGGTCGAGAACGGCCGCGTCATCGTGCCCGACGAATTCAAAGAAGCTTATCGCCAGTACCAGGAAAGTGGCTGGCCGGCCCTGTCGATGAAGCCTGAGCACGGAGGCCAGGGGTTGCCCCACCTGGTCGGGACCGCGGTCGAGGAGATGTGGCAGTCGGCCAATCTCGCGTTCTCTTTGTGCCCATTGCTGACCCAGGGCGCGATTTCTGCGATTTCCGCGCATGGCAGCCAGGATCTGAAAGACATTTATCTCGAGAAAATG
>CAVOVJ010000013.1:0-169988 GCA_963699835.1 uncultured Gammaproteobacteria bacterium
GTGCTGACGAGCACGGAGGCCAGTACGTCACCTTCATCCAGCCATGGCAAGGCAAGCTCCTTGGCGATGACAAAGATCAGCGCGGCGTTCACCAGCGCCCATATGAATGACGGTTTGAGAAGTTCACGCATCACGCGGCTCGAGTAGAAGTACTTCCGGGTGTCATCGTTGTGGACCAGTATCGGGCGACCACCCGCACGTGGTCCGTCAGCCAGCATTACGGTCAAGCGGTTGCCGATCCGCGCGCGGAGCCCGAAGTCTTCGAGTTCGACCTCGTGTTCCACGCCAGCATCGTCGCGCAGGAACAAGGTGTCAAAGGTAGTGATGTCCTTGACCGCCTCCTGGCGAGGCGTGATGTAGCCGTGCCCACCTACGATCGTGCCGGTGCCGCCCGACGCCTCGATCAACGTGGTTTCTTCGGTCCGCTGCTGGCTGTCGAGCAGCGTCCCCGACAACTTCGACAAACCGAATTTCCGACCCGACAGCGTAAGGGTCTTCCCGTCCTTTGACAGGCTAGCAATGCCGCGAGGTATGCCAAATCCCATTGCGATGCCCAGAAGGATGGTGGCCCAGAGCGCCAGCTTGCCGCCACCACTGCCAACGAGGAGGTCGATCCATTCCTTGCGCTGAAGTTGTCTGGCATATTGCCTGCCTGCCTCCAACTGGGCTTCCAATCGCTCTTCGTTCTCGGCAACCATCGCTTGTAACTCGGCCGGTATGTGAGTCGCATCTTCCGGTTTGATGCCGTCAAGATCACCGCCGAGTGCGCGGGCCAGAAGTTCGAGATCCTTCGCGTCGTTCTTATCGCTGTAACTCGAGGCAATACGCTGTTTGCTATCGGCCAGTATGTCGAGGCGCTCGGCGATCATGGACAGCCGTGCGTCGCGCAGTCGCGTTCCTGAGGCGCTTACTTAGTTGATTATGCTCAGCTTCGAGTGCGCGCATCTCTTTTTCGATCGGCGCGAGAGCCAGCGCGTCCTGTTCCAGCTGATTCGCGGGATCGAAATCGATGATGAGATCTACCGGGACGAGCGGCGACTGAGTGCCTCGGCGCGCTGTGCGGCCGCCTTCGCCGCGGCCTCCTGCTCGGCAATCGCCTGTTGTTCAGCAGCTGCGGCAGCCGCCGCAGCCCTTCCGCTTCCCTTGCCTCCCTTTCCTGAGCAGCCGCATCTGCCTGTGCGGCCTGGGCATCTAGGCGCTTCTGCTTGGTATAGGCAGCCTTGGCCTCCTGCACCTTTCGGTCCCAGTCACGTCGCTCGGGCGTGCCTGTATTGCCGTAACTCGAGTGGATTCTGCGGGCTTCGGACTGGATAGCCTTTTGCCTCGCCTGCATCTCTGCGCGCGTGATTTCTTCGCGCGCCAAGCCCGGGTCGCTTCTGCGTAAGCATCGTTCAGCTCGAGGACTCGAGCGATATCGGCTGTCTCATCGGCATACGACTTGACGGGCTCAGCGCGCACACAGCCATCACAAGTACGGCAGATCAAACAAATGTCGCGCTATAGTGAGCTCGGCTCATTCCACTCTCCCCTATTTTCTTATTCGAGGGGCTGATTGCTATCCAAATTATAGCTGACTGGAAGATAGTTGCAGTTCACCCCACATAGAAAAAACGTAGAAAAAACGTGTCAGGTTTATTTAAAACGTGTCAAAAAACGTGTCAGGTTTATTTATCTAGTCTGTAGAAAAAACGTGTCAGGTTTATTTATCTAGTCAATCTCATCGGCAAGGCCATCTTGCGAGATGGTCCCTTCCCGAAAGCAGCCGCCAAAATTGCTGCTCCCCACCTGTAAGAAGCCGCTCGAGCGGCCGCTTCGGGGTATCGTGAAGTTCCCGCTACTGACCCAAAGCGGAACTTGGTGCTTTGATCTGGTTTTTCGCTAGCGTGTCGAGTGGTCGAGTATCAACCAGCCTTTTTACATACGTTTTGTCGTGTTCGTCGTCGCCTTTTCGATGATGACTGGTGCTCGCGCTAATTCTGCTGGCGAAGATCTGAAGATAGCTGCTGTTGTCGATGAGGTCGCCACTTCGTCAACTGAAGCAGGAAGTATTCAGGGGCTACTCGCGGTGGTAGCTCGAAACGGATCTATCGTTATTGATCGTGGCTATGGGCTCGCGCACATAGAAGGTAAAGTTGCGATGACCAGCCGCACGATTACCGACTACTTTTCAATTGGCAAGCATATTACTGCCGCGATTCTTTTGCGTTTAGCCGAGCACGGGAAGTTGGATCTGGATGCGCCAGCGAGGCGTTATCTACCTGATGCCGATTTTGAACACGCCGACGTTACCGTTCGCCAACTGCTGACTCACACCTCAGGGCTTTGGGAGATTGAGAAGAACGAAAACGAACTTCCGGCCAGATATGCCAAGCCACCGCCTGAAGGGGCAGTTCTAGACTGGGCAAATCAAGGCGAGCGACTCGCAAGCCCTGGTGAAACCTGGATGTACTCCAATGGTGGCTACTTATTTGCCGGCAAGGTTGCTGAACGCCTTAGCGGCAAATCCTTGGAGGAGCTTCTGGTCGAGGATCTCGCGTCACCGCTAGGCCTCGAAGCATTTGCTGGCTGCAAGGATTTGGATACCGTGCTTGCGTCAGGATACACATATGAGAATGGCGAAGTGCGCCTGATCCCAGAGGTTGATGCCGGATGGTGGGGCGGCGCCGGCAACGTCTGTGGGACAGCTGGTGATCTAATGGGGTGGTGGCTCGCGCTTCGCTCAGGACGAGTACTGAGCACATCCTCAATGGAGCAAATGTTCAGCCCAACTCGCCTGCATAGAAAAGATAGCCAGGCTGACTTCGGGTATGGCTTGGGCATTCGAATTGGAGAATTCTGGGGAAACACAAAGATCGGTCATACCGGAAGCGGATCAGGTGGCACGGCAGTGCTTGCTGAGTACCCTGAGTCGGAACTCGCAATACTCGTCATCGTCAACACTGCCGGTAATGAAGTCCCCAGCGCCGCGGACATCGAAGCCGAAATCGCGGCAGCTTTGCTTGACGTAGACACTTCGATGACTGAGCGCAGCCCCATACCTGACGGTGTATTGAGCTCTGCGCCGGGCAAGTATCGGTCTCCGGATCAAGAATTCTGTGTCAGTGCGCGGGGCATGGAATTGTGGCGCTCTGTCGACGGTTCCGATGCTGAGCCTTTGCACCACATGGGCGGCGGTCAGTTTGTTTCCATGCACGGAGGCTTTGGCTTGAGCGTCGAGTACTTCCTTGGCACAGAATCAGGAAGGGCTCAGTGGTTCGGCTACAAATACAACGGCTTCCCACAGGATCTTGCGGTCCGAGTCGGCGATGAGTGCGACTAGCGGCAAGGCTTCGAATGTCCGCTTGTGGCCGAGGCTGAAAAAGAAAATGATGTCAGAAAATGATGTCAGGTTTATTTATCTATGAACCCTGATCGGAATGCACGATGACCTTACTGTTAGGTTTGCGCCGCCACACGGCCATCATCATGGCGTCGATCACAGCGAGACCCGGTGCGATCTCACAACCGCATGAACTGCTGTCGCGTTCGTGACCAGGCGTAACCCAGCAATACAGCCACAAAAAACACCTCTGCGCCGAAATTGATGACCGAACTGATGACCTGCCTTAGCCATTCGGGAAACTCGAACGGCAACAGACTCGTGAGTAAACCAAGCACCGCGTCAGTGAAGAGGTTAGTCACGTACAACGACAGCTTGATCGTGAATATAGACACCGCCGCAGTGATTCCCGATTCGAACGCTGACTTGAACAGCGTCTCGACGTCATGAGAATGGGCGATCGGCAGCAACATCCAGACGCAGATGATAAACGACGTCGTCACGCCGTCGGTGCGCCCGAGTAAGCCAAGATTGGCGCTGGGAACGGACTGCAGCCACGTGAGCAGCACAATAGCGATCCAGCACAGGGCCCACAGGGCGAGCAGGTGGGGCGCCACCTTGATCCAGTTTTGCTCTGCTTCCGCTGCGGTGAAATCGCGTGCCTGCTTGGCGCCTCTCTGCATCAGCGCTCGCAGGTAGATGCCCACGAGAACCGCCGGTATTACGAACGGGTAAAAAAGGGCGTTAGCGATCGACGCCAGCCATGACATCGATTCATCCGAGCTCAGCAGCGCAGACAGCACGGCCTTGATGGCGCCGACCACGATCGCGGCACCGAGGACGGCGGCCACCAGCTGCCAGAACTTCTCCATTGTCGTCTGCGACTCCCCGACCGCAGTCGGCAGAGCCGCAATATGTCGCGCTGAGACCGCCATATCCGACAGCCCGGCAAACGCGCGCGCTCGCCACGACTTCCAGGTATGGCCACCTTCGTCCCCGAATATCTTGACGTCATGCGGTTCGACCGGCGCGCCGGACGTGCCCCATATGAACTGATTCACGCCCACCGCCATGGCGATCTCGCGAGCGGTGCGCCGTCGAATGTCGAAAGCAAGAACGCCAGGTACCACGCTGTCATCAGCGCGGTGTCGTAGTTCGCCGTCGTACCAAACGACCTCCGGTAACTTTGCCTTTTTGCGGCGCACGGCGGCAGGGTTGTCGAGCAGTCGTTGTCCCTTTTTTCCGAGTTTCGCCAACGGAATAAACACGAAGGACCTGGCACCCCGTTGCTCGAGCAAGCGGTCTATTTCGGCGCTGTGCTTGTCCGGCACGGCGGTAACGTCGAGGCCATCGATCTCGATTCGGACTTCGACAGGCTGATTCTTTTTCCTGGCCACCAAACTAATCGTGACTCGATGGGCGAGTCCTCTGCAAGACAGTCCGCAGGTACTCTGCCAGGGTCATGGCACTGCTGTAAGCAGACTCGACGCGGCCGCTTATGCACCAGTCTCCGCATGCGGCGAGGCGCCGGTCCGCATCGATGAGCGCGGGTAAGCCTGACCGTGCTGCAATGTTCGCGTAGCGCCAGCGGTGGAGCTGGCAGAAATCCGCATGCTCCGCGTCGATACCGGTGACGTCCTGCAGTTCGGCGCAAAGATGCTGCTGCAGGCCTTCAAGCGGTTCATTCATATGCGCATCCGCATAGGCATTGGTGGAATGCGCGACCAGCGTGAAAGGTGCCGGGCGATCCGGTTTGCTGCTATTGACCGAAACCCAGCTGATATCCGAATTGTTGACGAGTGCTGCCTGCCACGGTAACTGGCGCGGCTGGTTGAATCCCAGCATCAGAGCAAAACAGCCTTGCATTTGTGTATCGCTCAGTGCGCGATGATGCGCGAACGCCTCGGGCAGCAAGGCTGCTGCCTGGGTTGCGGGTGCCGTGACGATCAGCCAATCGAATACGCCAAGGTCTGACCCGTCGGCGGCGATTAGCTGCCAGCCCGAACCATGCGGATTGACCGATCCGACCGGAGTTTGCAGCCGGACATCCAGGCCGGAGGACAGGTGGCGGCCAATTTCGTTCATCCCGGGAGTGCCTACGAAATGTGGATGGCCGGCATCCCAATCGCGTTCAGCCACCACGGCCCCGCGGTCGAGTTCGGCATATCGCGGCTGCCAGATTTTGACTACGCCCGCCTGCTGCCATGACCTGACAACAGCGATGAATATCGGTTCCTCGGCGGTAAAAAACTGGGCGCCATGATCAAACTCGAAGGGTGGAGCACGGCGCGTCGCGATCCGCCCTCCAGGGCCGCGAGATTTTTCGAAAACCACCGCTTGCGCAATTTCGCCGATATTGTGGGCAACCGTCAGACCGGTTAGCCCTGCCCCGACAATAGCAACGCGGATCATGGTGACCCTATTGTCAGCATTAACATGGCGCAGACGATCAACGTCACGTTACGGCGGGTTTGCAGGTAATCAGCCGTCAGCAGTCCAGCCCGCGCAAGCCGGAAATCGACGGCCAGCAACAGCACAAAGGCACCCGCAGTCACTGCAAGACTGACTGCGACGGGCGTCAGTATAAAAGCGAGCCAGACGGCTACGGTTATCGCATTACTTGTCAGTAGCAGGTTCACCGGCAGCGAGTCTGCCTGGTACAGGAATGTTCCCCAATGTATGCCGGCCATAAACGAAACGATAGCGACACCGTACGTTGCCGCGATATAGGCGCAACTGCCGATGCCGGCGACGACCGGCATCCCGATCCATGGCAGGACCGCACAGGCGATAAAGGGCAGGGTACCCGCATAGGCCAGCGCCGCGTACTGCTTGCTATCGATCATTGGCGCACTCATCAGCTATCCGTCCTCGAAACGCGAAATGGCCCGCTGCCAGGCGAAACCGCGCGTGCCTGATTGGCGAATCAATCTATACATGAATGGCCAGGCAGACAAATGCACGCCAAAACTCACCTGCCAACAAAGACCTGTGCCGGTTGCGGCCGGCCGTTCGCGTGGCGGCGAAAATGGGCCCTTTGCTGGTGTGAGGTCCGCTATTGCTCGCAACGCTGCCGGCGGCGTCGGCGTGAAAATGCCTGAGGGTCGAGAAATTCGCCGGGCGGCCGACCGGATCGAACGCTCCCTGGCAGGCTCCTTCATTCATGATGCCAAAAGGCAGCAAGGCGCCCTGATCGGCCCATGATTTTGTTCGTTCCGTGGAATTCGGAAAACCTGACGCCATTTTTCGCGGCATGCAGCGTGCGAAATCGGGCCAGAGACCTATTGTTCCCCGTGCAGAAACAATCGGTCTCTGACCCCGGTATTGCTGTCGGCTCAGAACGTCAACACATCCGTGCCAGCGGTTTCGGCTTTTCCTGATGTGTGTCAAAACGGCTAAGTGCAACAACATCGGCGTTACCGGCAGTGACTTCGAAATCACCGGGATTCGACGAGATCTGGGTCTGCCGGATCGGGCGGACCGGGATCTACGCTAACACCATCGAAGCAGTGCAGGGACGCACGGGATGGGCTTGCCGGAGCGCGACATTGGGCAGGCTGCGAGATTCATCGCACCGCCGGGCTATTCGCGGCACCGGCCGGAATCGACGCTGCTCTACCAGCTCGTCGCCGAGCACTATCCAACCTTCCGGGATCGGCGGGCGGCCGCAGAGCGGCCGCTGCCGCGGTACATCGAGGACGAGTTCGAGTTCGGCGTCGCCGTCCGGAGCGTGGCTCGCGTCGGCGTCACCAGCCGCAGCTTGCGATCGATCGGGTAGCTGAACAGCTCGCTTTTCAGATCCACCTTGATGATCTGGGCGAGTCTTGCTTCGAGCACCTGGTGATAGAACTTCGCGCGTGTGCCGCCGTTCGACCGCGGTCGTCCGCGACTGCGCTCGCCAGGCTCCTGGTCCTCGAGCCCCGCGCTCCAGTCGGCCGCCCGGGTTCGCCAGATGCCTGAAACGGTAGATGAGGCCCCGCCATGCGCTATCAATGCGAAGACTCGTAAACCTACGTATATGCTCTGCAGGTCAGGGGTCTACAATAAACTGCACGTGGGTCAGGAGCACAGCTATGACCTTGATCCGGGCACTCGCTGTTGCCGGTCAATTTTACTCCGGGAGCGGCCGAGAATTGGGTGCGACTTCAGCGGCGCTGCCTGACGGCGCGCAGGATCGGGATACACCCGCGCCCGGGGCACTGATAGTGCCGCATGCCGGACACACCTGTTTGAGGCCCGTCGCGGCCGGTGCTCATGCACGGTTGCGACCTCAACGCGATCAGTGCCGGTGCGTGATCCTGATGGGCCCCTGTCAGCGAACGCCCGTTCATGGCCTGGCGTTGAGCGGCACCGACGTGTATCGCACGCCGATGGGCGATGTGCCACGCGACAATACCGCAGGAGTGTTTACCTGAATGAAGGTGCTGACTTGCTTCTTCTTACTGCTCTCTCTGGCCACTTATGCGGAGGAGGCCAGCTACACGGCCGCGCGAGCCGCGATGGTCGAAGAGTTGCGGCGCTACGCTCAAATTCTGGACGATCCGGATGCAGCCAGGATCAGTGATGCCGTGATGGCATCGATGAACACCGTGAAACGCCACGAACTCGTTCCGCAATCAGGGAGGCGTTTCGCTTACGAGAACCGGCCGTTGCCGATCGGGTATGGGCAGACGATTTCGCAACCTTACATCGTCGCGCTCATGACGGAACTCATCGAGCCCGATGCCGATGACGTCGTTCTCGAAGTGGGCACGGGTTCGGGCTACCAGGCAGCGATCCTCGCCGAACTTGTCGACCATGTATACAGTATCGAGATTATCGAGGCGCTGGCCACTCGGTCCAGGCAAGATCTTGCGAGGCTGGGCTACAAGAACATCACAACGAAGCTCGGTGACGGCTATTACGGCTGGGCAGAACACGGACCGTTCGATTCCATCGTTGTCACGGCGGCCGCTGACCACGTGCCACCGCCGCTGATCGAACAGCTGAAGCCGGGTGGGCGTATGGTTATCCCGGTCGGCAGCCGCTTCATGACGCAAACACTGCTGCTGATCGAAAAGACCGAGAATGGGGAGGTCATTACCCGGCAATTTGGCGCTGTCCGCTTTGTGCCGTTGACCGGTCAGCACTAGGCGTGTCCGCATGCGCCGCCTGTTTCCCGCAACGCTGCTGGTCTCCGCAGGGGCAATCGGCTACCAACTGTTGCTAATGCGCATGCTGTCCATCGTGCAGTGGCATCACTTCGCGTACATGATCATCAGCATCGCCTTGCTCGGCTATGGCGCCAGCGGCACGTTCATCGCGCTGTTCGAGTCTCGACTGGAATCTCGATTCGAGGCAGCCTTCGCGACGAGTGCGCTGTTGTTCAGTATTACGATGGTCTCGTGCTTTGCGTTGGCTCAGCATGTGCCCTTCAACGCGCTCGAAGTCGTCTGGGACTCAAGGCAGTTCCTTAACCTGAGCCTGATCTATTTCTTATTTTTCGTGCCGTTCTTCTTTGCCGCGTCCTGTATTGGCCTGGCATTTACGTGCAGGCGGAAAGACATCGGTCGGATTTACTTCTTTGACCTCTTCGGCGCAGGCCTTGGCGCCATTCTTGTTATAGGTGCACTGTTCGCGTTCATTCCTCAGGATGCACTCCTTATGCTGATGACGCTGCCGCTCATCGCGTCGGTAATCATGAGCACACAGTCCTCGGCTCGCGCGCCGCTTATGACTGTTCAGCTTTTATGGCTTGCTTTGCTGGTCAGCGGCATTCCGCAAAACCGGCTTGGCCTGCGTGTCTCGGAATATAAAGGGCTGAGTCAGGCCCTGCAGGTGATCGACAGCCGGATTCTGGATGTATCGTCCAGTCCGCTGGGGCAACTCACGGTCGTCGAGAGCCCAACGGTGCCTATCCGTCATGCGCCGGGCTTGAGTTTCAGCACGCTGCATATCCCGCCGCAGCAGCTTGCCGTTTTTACAGACGCCGACAGCATGAGTGCCATAACGCGCTTCGATGGTGATCTCAATTCGGTCGCCTACCTCGACGATGTCACGGCAGCTTTGCCTTACGCTCTGCTCGACAAACCTGATGTCCTGGTTCTCGGTGCCGGCGGTGGCAGCGATGTGCTGCTCGCGCTGTATCACGGCGCAAACAGCATCGATGCGGTGGAGCTCAATCCGCAAATGAGCAAACTCGTCCACGAGACCCACGCTGAGTTCGCAGGCTTTGTTTATGACGATCCGCGTATTACCGTCCATGCCAGCGAGGCGCGCGGTTTCGTCGCTCAGAGCAGTACCCAATATGATCTGATCCACATCGGCCTGCTCGATTCCTTCGGTGCATCCGGTGCCGGTGTTTATGCGCAAAGTGAAAGCTATATCTATACAGAGGAGGCTATTCGCGAATACCTCGAACACACGACGCCCGGAGGCCTGCTCGCTATCACGCGTTGGCTCAAATTGCCGCCGCGAGACGGCCTGAAACTCGTGGCGACCGCGATTGATGCGTTGCGCACTATGGGAGTAACCCAGCCCGGACAGCAGCTCGCCGTTATTCGTAGCTGGAACACGAGCACCGTGCTCATTAAGAATGGCGCCCTGATGCCTGACGACATCCAGTCGGTGCGGCAGTTCGCACGGTCGCGCTCGTTCGATACGGCCTGGTTTCCGGGTATTCAGGCGAGCGATACGAATCGCTTCAATGTACTGCGTGAGCCGTATCTTTACAATGGCACCAAGGCGCTACTAGGGCCGCGTGCCGGAGAATTCGCCGAGCGCTACAAGTTTTACATTCAGCCTGCAACGGACAACCGACCTTACTACTTTCACTTTTTCAAATGGGCGACGCTGCCTGAAGTGATCGCGCTGCGTCGGGCCGGTGGCGCAGGCCTGATCGAATGGGGTTACCTGATTCTGATCGCGACTCTGTTGCAGGCGGCGATCGCCGGGCTCGTGCTGATCCTGTTGCCACTTTCCCGCGTCAAGCGTATGTGGCCGGCCGGAACTGGCCCGCGCATTGGCACTTACTTTCTGCTGCTCGGCCTGGCATTTCTGTTCATCGAAATGGCGTTCATCCAGAAGTTCATTCTGTTCCTGAGTCATCCGCTGTATTCGGTTGCCGTTGTTCTGAGCAGCTTTCTCGTTTTCGCGGGGCTCGGTAGTGCCTTGTCACAGATACTGGCGGGGAAACTCGAGGGAAACGATCGCGCACCAGTAGCCGTTGCTGTCGGCGGCATCGCGTTGTTTGCAATCGTGTACGTGATCCTGCTGCCCTTGATTTTTCAGCGCTGCATCGGTTTTTCGGACCCGGTGAAGATAGTGATTTCGGTCGTGTTGATTGCCCCTCTTGCCATCAGTATGGGCATGCCGTTTCCGCTGGGACTCAAGTATGTAGCCGCAACTGCGCCAAATTTCATTCCGTGGGCCTGGGGGATCAACGGCTTTGCCTCGGTTATCAGCGCGGTTCTGGCCACTCTGCTGGCAATCGAATTTGGCTTCGTCTTCGTAACCCTGGCCGCATTGGTTTTGTACGCCATTGCGGCGCTCATCTTCGCATCATCAACTGGACCTGGGAGTCCCAACCCTCTTCGCCAATGAGAGGTACGAAACGAACGGGCACCAGATATTCCGTTTCGAACTCGGCTGCTGTGATCCTTGTTACCCGAACCAAGTCCTGATAACAGGTGGTCTTGCCGATCGGCATGACGAGGCGGCCGCCTGTCTTGAGCTGATCCTTCAGCGTGTCAGGGACATCGGGGCCCCCGGCTGTAACGACAATCCCGTCGAACGGGGCATGCTCTGGCCAGCCGAGTGTTCCGTCGCCCTGGCGCACATGCACGTTCTGGTAACCCAGTTTGCCGAGAATCGTGCGCGCCATGGTCGCGAGCCCATCGATTCGCTCTATGGTGTATACGTCCGCAGCGATCTCCGCAAGTACAGCTGCGGCATACCCGGAGCCTGTGCCAATCTCCAGGACCTTCTCACCGCCATCGAGGGCCGGGACTTCCGTCATATAGGCAACAACATAGGGTTGCGAGATAGTTTGGCCGTCGCCAATGGGCAACGGCGCGTCATCGTATGCCCGTACTCCGAGCCCCTTCGGCAGAAATTGCTCACGCGGGACCTTGCGCATTGCATTCAGAACTTTCTCCGATCGCACACCGCGCCCCGCAATCTGACGTTGAACCATTCGCTCTCGCAGTCTCGGGTAGTCGGTCATGACTTCCTCCGCATCCACTTCCCAGGCTCGCTGACGTCAGCATATGTTGATAAGACCAGCTTAGATATCATGTGCTGTCGCTGTTTTGCACCTGCGTGTAGTGGGTGTGTCGCAGAAACCGCTTGAAAAATCCAGGAAAGTGTCCGGTCGCGTGTGCCCTTGTCGATCGTGAATTGCGAAATTCCGGCATATTGCCGATTACGTGTATCACGGCATCGGGAAGCCGGTGGGGGAAGTGAGTGCGGTTCTCTCAATCCGCATGATTTAAATTACGAGGGTGCATTCACAGTCAGGGCAGGGGGGGGATTTCGCGCTGGTGCCAAAACCCCGTGCGCACCTGACGAGATTTCACGGCGTGTTCGCGCCGGCGAGCCCGGACCGGGCCCGGGTCGTGCCGGAACAGCCGGCTTACTACCGACTCGGAGTTGGGTCACAGGTCATTTGCGGGCCATTGCGATCCCTTTCGCAGGCGGGGCCGGATGCAGGTGGAACCCCGGCTTCTTGATGTTTGGTGGGCATCCGCGCCCATGTCACACAGCCGCAAAATTGCGCGGGCAGCATTGTCGGCTTCGGACACCAGCACAAGGAAGAAGAATCATGCCCCGAACCGGACGACTCCTCACCATCACCCTCGCCTCGTTTGCATTGACCGCCCTCGCCGGCATCGCACCGGCCGATGCGAAGAAGCCCAAGAAGATCAAGGACATCACGCTATCGCCGATCGTGACTTTCGACAGCGGTAGCGGCGAAGGCGGCGCCGAAATCGTGGCGTTCGACAGCGTCAACGATCTCGTACTGGTCACCAATGGCGAGGAGAATCGGATCGACATCTTCCCGCTGCCGGCCGGCGCGCCGAGCAGCTTCGACCTGTCGCCCTTCGGCGCGGGCGTGCAGAGCGTCGCGGTCAAGAACGGCCTCGCTGTCGCGGTCGTCGCAGCCGACCCGGTCGTGCTGCCCGGCAGCGCGGTGTTCTTCGACCCGGCCAACCCGGGCGCCGGCGCCAGCGCGGTCGTCCAGGTCGGCGCGTTGCCGGACATGGTGACGTTCAATTACCAGGGCTCCCAGGCGCTGGTCGCGAACGAAGGTGAGCCTCGTTGCATTGATAGCAACGGCGTCGGCGTCACCGATCCGACGCTCGCCACCAACCCGAACGGCAGCATATCGATCATCGACATCATGGGCGGCGCGCCGGCCGGCGTGACGACAGTGGACTTCACCGGGTTCAACGGCAGCGAAGCCAATCTGCGCGCGAAAGGTGTTCGCGTCGGGACGTGGCCGGGCGCGACCGTCGCCCAGGATCTCGAGCCCGAGTACATCACCGTGGCCAAGAACGGCAAGACCGCCTACGTGAGCCTGCAGGAGAACAACGCGATCGCGATCATAGACCCCAGAACGGGAACGGTGATCGACATCGTCGGGCTCGGCCTGAAGAACCACAGCCTGCCGGGCAATTCGCTTGACGCCAGCGATCGGGATGACGCGGCCAACATCCGCGACTGGCCGGTTCACGGCATGAGCATGCCCGATGCGATCGCCTCGTGGAAATCCAAGGGCATGACCATGGTCGCCAGCGCGAACGAAGGCGACGGCCGCGAGTATTTCAACAACGCCAATAACGACGAAGATGCACCCGGTGCCGAGATCTGCTTCATCGACGAGAGCCGGATCAAGGACCTGACGCTCGACCCGAGCTTCCCACTGCCACCCGGCATCGCGTCGCTGGACGACCTGCAGGAGGACGAAAACCTCGGCCGGTTGAAAATGTCGAAGTTCTTCCCGTCGGAATTCGCCGGTGGCGTGCCGCCGAGCGACGACACCGACCCCTCCGACGTCGCCGGCCTGACCTACTCCAAGCTCGCCAACTACGGCGCCCGCTCCGTGACGATCTGGGACAGCGCCGGCAATCTCGTCTGGGACAGCGGCGACCAGATCGCCAACAAGATCCTCGCCACGATCGGCGAGGACGCTTGGGTCAATGGCCCGGTGCTCGGCACGACCGGCGCGCCCGACGGCCGCAGCGACGACAAAGGCGCCGAGCCGGAAGCCGTTGCCGCCGGCAAGGCCTATGGCGTCAATCTGATCTTCGTCGGGCTCGAACGCGCCGGCGGCATCATGACCTTCGACGCCACCGACCCCGCCTCGCCCGCGCTGCTCGAGTGGGTGCAGACCGCGGACATCTCGCCTGAGGGCATGCAGTTCGTAAAGGAAGACGACAGCCCGACCGGCACGGCACTGCTGCTCGTCTCTTACGAGGTCAGCGGCACGACGACCGTGTTCGAAGTCGAAAAGCACTAACAAACCGTCGGGCGGCGCGGCTCGCGCCGCGCCCGTTTGCCGCAAAAGAAACCCGCTGCCGACGTAGCGGGTTTTTTTCTACCTCGAATCTGTTGCGGTCAACGGCGATCTCAATCGTGTTCGCCGTCAGCGGTAGTCGGACCAGACAGGTTGTTTGAATGTGCCGAAAAGGTGCGAAAAGGTGCCGGGTTTATTATCTCCTTCGGTGCGAAAAGGTGCCCGAAAAGGTGCCGGGTTTATTATCTCCTTCCGAAAATAAACCCGGCACCTTTTCAGGCACCTTTTCAGCACCTTGGATTACTACTCGGCTGCATAGAGTCGGCTCTCGCGACCCTTGACGCGTCGTCGGTATGGGGCAAGCGCGCTGAGCTGTAACCAATCGGGGAACGCTGACACCAGTTGCTTTGAGCCGCACAGGCGGATCTTTCCGGCGCGAATCTCCTGACGAAGATCGCGGAATCCACGCCACGCCTCTACGAAGCGCCGCATGTCAGACCGGACGTGGAGGTTGGTTTCGTACCCTGGATCCTTCAGGCACATGTCGACTTTGCCGTCATTATTGACGAGCCAGAATCGTCGAAACTCGGTGGGCGTCCCTGAAAATTCGAACTCAACGACCGTTCGGCCTTCGGGCATTGCATCGGTGTTGACTCGTAGCGACATACTCCAGGCCAGAAACGCAGGGTCGAGGTCGTCCATGTCCATGTCGCGCGACCACTGTTGCCCCCAGATTGCCATCCGGTCGATCAAATCCGTCAGGTCCAGGGCAGCTTCGGTCGGTTCGTAGCGATAGCGATTCTCGTTGCGTATCTTGCGTCGCTCTACAAGTCCAGCGTGCTCGAGATCAGATAGGCGCGTCGAGAGCAGGCTCGGCGAGATCTTCGGAATACCCTGGTGAATCTCATTGAACGTCCTGCAGCCATCGACGAGTCTGCTGATGACGAGAATGGTCCACCGCCTACACAACAGTTCCGCCGCTAGCGCAAGCGGGCAGTATTGACCGTAACTTGATGATTTACCTTCTATAATTCTCATGGCCCCGGCAATTTCATGCACTACAAAAAAGAGAGTAGTCCAAGATCCGCGTCGACGATAGGGTTACTACAGGTCAGGACACACCTGGAGGACGCAAATGTACGCCACCAAGATCATTGCCGGTCTGGCCATCTTGGCCCTGAGCCTGCCGAGTGCAAACGCGCTCGCAGACGATGCGGCTCTTGCGACGGAGTGGAATGAGACCGTGCTCGAAATGGCCGAGGCGGAAGACGGCTTCCTCACGCTAAAAGGGCTGCGGACCGTCACGATGATGCATATCGCAATGCATGATGCGCTGAGTTCGATCAATGGCAAATATGAGATTTACGCATTTGCGGGCGTCATGCCGGAGGCAAACCCGGTTGTCGCAGCCTCTGAAGCTGCGTTCGTCGTGGCGGCAGACCAGTATCCCGATCAGCAAGAGAGGCTTGCGGCACTACGCGACCGATGGTTGGGTGACATCGAGGCGGGCGAGGCGAGCGAGACTGCCAAGCAACTGGGCAAAGCAGCGGCGCGCGCCATCCTTGAGAATCGAGAAGGTGATGGTTGGGACTCGGAGGCCGAGTATCGCTGGCATCCGATGGCGCCGGGTGTGTACGCCGAGTTTCAGGAGCACAGTGGGACGCCGCAGGGGTTTATTTTTGGCGCGGGCTGGGCCAAAGCACGAGGGTTCGCATTGGCGCGTCCCGATGAATTTCGGGCGCCTCCGCCGCCAGAGATAGCGAGTGAGGCTTACACCCGAGCCTTCAATGAGGTCAAGGAGCTTGGCCGTTTCCAGAGCATGGTCCGTACCCCCGACCAGACCCACATCGCCTTGTGGTGGAAAGACTTTGCCGAGAACTCACACAATCGTCTCGCGCGTGACCTTATCGAGAAGGAAGACCTGCCGTTACCTGAAGCCGTCCGCTTGCTGGCATTGCTCAACATGACCATTTTCGACGGGTACGTCAGTAGTTTCGACAACAAATTCCACTACAACCATTGGCGGCCATACACAGCAATACGATGGGCCGAGAACGACGGCAATCCGAATACGCTGCCCGAAGAGACCTGGACGAACACACACCGTCATACCTATGCATTTCCGTCATATCCATCCGCGCACGGAACAGCGTGTGCAGCCGCTATGAAGGCGTTCGACGATGTTTTCGGAAACGAATACGCATTCACTATGCGAATTCCGATGGTTGATGTGGCGGGCCCGTTTTCGGGAAAAATCGAGATGCATCCGCCGACACGAGATTTCGAGAACTTCTCCGCAGCTGCCATGCAATGCGGGCTATCCAGAATCTATCTCGGAATCCACTTTCGATACGACTCGATTGAGGGTGTGCGTCTCGGTGACGCTGTAGGTCGAAACGTCGTGGATAACTTCCTGAGACTCAATCCTTAATAAGACTGAAGTAAACAAACACTCTTGACTGGCAGCTTTCGGCTGGGGTTTTACCCCGACACCACGGACGGTTGAGTTCAGCTCGCGACGAGGCTTGCCGACACTCAGATCGCCTCCAACCGAAAGGCGGAGGCCCTAGCCACGTTGGGAGCAGGTGTGGACCATATTAAGGGGGCGAAGGCCGACAAGCGCCTCGTCGAAACTCTGAATGCTCGCATCAAAGGTCTGCGGACGAAAAAACGTCGTAAATAGGAGCACCCCGAATTGACCGAGTCTTGATAGTCGCTAACCGCGGTGGGACGGTTCGCGTGATCGCGAGCATCGAGGACCCTGAGGTCGTCGAGCGTGTGCCCAGTTTGACCGTACCCCAGTAATTCGAGCCATGGGACCTGCGGCATGTCCTGGTATTGAAGGTCACCCCGATGCCGAGCCAGTCAGCCTGAGAATTTCCGGCCTGCATGGGCCATTTCGGCCGCGTATTCCCTGGGCGCTCGATGATTGAGAGCCTTGTGAGGCCGCCTCTCGTTGTAATCGATCCGCCAGGCGTTCAGTTTCTCCTTTGCATCGGCGAGTGACGTGAACCAATGAACGTTCAGGCACTCGTCCCGAAGGCTACCATTGAATGATTCGATGTGCGCGTCGTCGGTCGGTTTCCCTGGCCTGGAGAACTCGAGCTGAACTGTCCTCGTGGATGCCCCGCACTCTGATCTTTTTGCCCGGATCGAGATCCATTTCGTGCTGCTTGGTGAAATCGGTCTTAATCGCATTGATCTGCGCACCCGAATCAAGCAGGGCGTAAGTATCCTGATCCGCGATTCTGACCGGGATGAAGATATGCCCCCCGTACAGTTGGAACGGGATCCACGGCGTCATGCCGGCTACCGCCGGTTGACTCAATGTCACCATTGCAATGATGACCAGTAGCCTGCGCCAGTTGTGCATCGATCTCCCTTCGTGATTGAAACGTAGTATAGATGCCTGTGGGCCTGCAAAAATCAGGCAGCCCCTGGAAGGTATCAGTGAAGGAGTCCCTGGACGCTGGAAACTCGACAGCCTTGTTCGGCGATGTCAATTGTTCTTTTCGTCGGGCGACCAAATGAACCCAATTGGCTCAGCCGGTCTTTCCGACTTGAATCTCCTCTTGGTAGAAAATTCTACGTGCAACCTCGACTATTTTCCGGGGGGATTACAATACGGTTTCCTCGTGTACTTTTGCTGGTCAAGATGTGGTTATTCCTGCGGCATCGCATTTCTCAACGGCCGGGAGTGACGCGGCATCATAGGACGGCAGGCGGAGCCATGCACCAAGGCCGGCTGGATGCCATCCACTACAAGATCCGTCACAAGGGCCGCTACCAGACCAAGGCGGTATACACGGTGCTGGCGCTCAACATGGACGGCAAGAAGGAAGTGCTGGGCCTGTATCTGTCGGAAAACGAGGGCGCCAACTTCTGGCTATCTGTGCTCACCGACCCGCAGAATCGCGGCGTCGCCGACATCCTGATCGCCTCGGTCGACGGCCTGACCGGCTTCCCCGAGGCGATTGCCTCGATCTATCCGCAGACCGAGGTTCAGCTTTGCATCGTGCACCAGGTCCGTAACTCGCTGCGCTACGTGGCTTCGAAGAACCACAAGGCGTTCCTGGCCGATCTGAAACGGGTCTACCGGGCTAAATCGCTGGGCGAGGCCGAAACCGCGCTCGATGAACTGGAATCGCTGTGGGGCGAAAAATACCCGATCGTGATCAAGTCCTGGCGGACCAAATGGGAGCATCTGTCAGCGTACTTCAAGTACCCCGAGGACATCCGCAAGATCATCTACACCACCAACTCGATCGAGGCGGTGCATCGGCAGTTCAGAAAACTGACCAAGACCAAAGGCGGCTTCCCGAACGACGATAGCCTGCTGAAGCTGTTGTACTTAGGGCTAATCAACGCCAGCAAAAAGTGGACGATGCCGATACAGAACTGGAACCTTACCGTATCGCAGCTATCGATCTTCTTCGAAGGCCGGCTTGATGCGGTACTGGATCTTTGATCTTATGAACTATGAAACTTCACGTTGACACAGAAATCTGAACAGTCCCGATACGTGCGTTCAAAGTATGGTCAGAAACCGTTGCATGACAATTCACAGTCATATTCTATCGGTCAAACGAAGTTAACTTGTCAGTACCGATGAGCCGCTTAATAGAATTTCATTCATCAATCTCCAGCCGATACGAATGATTCCGGCCACTTCCTGGACGTGTGATACACGCTCAGAATTTGGATCTCTTTCTTTTTGATGCGATACGGCACGATATACGGAACGCCATGGATCACAAGTTCATAGGTGCCACGCACCTGCCCGGACCGTCCCATCCGCGGATGCTCTTCGAGCTGCCTGACCGCAACCCGTATCCGCTGCACAACTTCGAACGCCGCGCGCGGATTCTCCTCGGCGACATAGTCCTGTATGCGTAGCAGGGCCTCTGCGGCCGGTTCGGTCCAACGGATTCGCACGATCAGGGATCTTTGTATTTATTGAATATCTTCTCCATCTTGGCGTCGCTGACGAAACGCCCTTCGTCAGCCGCTTTGATGCCTTCCTTAACGCGTTCATCCTGCCAGGCATGCAGTTCCAGGAGCTGATCGATCGCCTGGTTGACGATATAGTTGCGGGATCTGTCCTGCTGCGCGGCCAGCTTATCGAGCTTCCTGACTTTCTCCTTATCCGACCGGACGCTGAATGCTTCTGTACTCATTTTACTCTCTTGGTTGATAGTGGTTCATAATGATTACACTGTAATCATGCCACAGATTCATCCTTGTCATCAGCGAATTCCCCTATAGGCCGCAAAAACTCCGGCCGCAGGATTAGGTAGCGCATGATGCAGGCCGCCGAGGATCGGTTACGCAGTAACATGATCGCTGGACTTTCTCTGCGTGCGTGTCGGCGCTGGACCGGGTCGGTTCTGGTCCGGGCTCCGATGAGGCTGCCATCGATTGTAATAGACAACATACTCGTCGATGGATTGTTGCAGATGCTGGTGGCCAAGAATTGGCCGGTGGTTCAGGCAGTCATTGCGGATACTCCTGATTACCCAGCACTCTAGCTCCGCACAAACGCCAGCAACGGAGCATAGTCTTGGCTATCAGCGGCGCGTAAGGCTTCGATGTAGCGGGTTCTAGCCTCACCGGCATCGGTGAGGTACTTGCTGCCCCAGCTAAATCGTGGTCTGTCCAATGCGCGCAGCAGGAGGTCGGTTGCCAAACGCGCATGGCGGCCATTGCCGTTAGGGTAGGGGTGGATATAGACCAGACGGTGATGAAACCTCGCAGCGATCTCATCGTGCTGGTAAGTGCCGTGTTCGATCCAATAAGCACAGTCATTGATGAGCCCCTGCAGATCGGTGCGAATGCGGTAGGTATCAACGCCGATATTTTTGCCCGTTGTCCGAAACGCTCCAGCCCACCTCCAGACGCGCCCGAACATGCGCTTGTGCAACTTTTTCAGAAAATCAACGCTGAGCACTTTGCGCTTGCTTTTGAATGCCCAGTCCTCGGCCTCCAGGATATTGGCCTGTTCCGCCTCATTGAGCTCGGCGCGCAAGGTGATGTAGGAGGGGATCAGTCCTTCACGTTCATCGTTGCTGAGCGGGGTCTGGCCGTCATTGTCAGGCAGCGGCGGATCGCTCATTCCACCTCCCAAAGCGCCGAGCCTTCGTACTCGGCGAGTTTTTTGCTGAGCTGATCGAGTTGGCCTTGTGCGTCCGCTTCATCGAGGCTTTGACCTTCAAGGGCCATTGAATGCGATGTCGCCTTGAGGCGAACGCGGGCGAGGCGCAGTGCGCGCTCTTCGACAAGCTCCTGCAGAGGTTTTCTTGGAACCAGGGCATAGACCAACTGGCAGTCGAGTGCCTGCGCGGCGCGCTGCAGCGTATCGAGGGTGAGCGAGCCTGACAATTCGGTCTTTTCGATTTCGCTGGCCCGTGGCTGGGAAACACCCATGCGCTTTGCCATTTGCTTCGAGGTCATGCCCAAAGCTTCGCGTATAGCTTTGATCCAGCCGCGCGGCGGCCTCGCCAGGTTTTGTAAATTACCGATCTGGCTCAGGCGCTTATCGATGTTCTTGCGGGCCATGGCCCGGTCTTGGGGTCGCATTTCATAACCTGCAAATTGAGCTAGCCTCCTGAGAGATATAGGCTATAACTTCTTTTTATGCAAGATTAATATTGCCTAAAACCTATTAATACATTTTTAAATATAAGGAATGGCCTATAAACATGATCTCTTTTGGCGACTTTCGGCGCGTGTTGTGGGTCCAGAATAATCGTGCAATTTGATTCTATTGCGGTTTCACCCTTGAGTAAGCAATCCTCGAATCCATGGCGAGCTTGCTCAAATGCCTGCTTTCTCTGGCAACGATGTCGTTTTCAATCGCGCGCGTTTGACGATGCTTAGAACGTCGCGCCCTTGCCCGAACCAGCGACAAGTAAGAGCCCGGAAGCGGCGATCTGCGTTGTGGAGCAACGGCCTGACCTGGGTACACCCAATTGTTGCCGCAGGCAGAGATTTTCGGCGACTGGTCGAGACCTGGACTTGAAAATGGCGGCCCGGGCGTCGCCGAGATTCCGAATTATCAGGAAGACCGCTAAGTAGAGCTTTTTATCAGGCCGATTAGCATCGGGAAGACACTGGTATTCCGGTCGGATCGTAATTTTGCGCCCTTCACCCGAAAGCGGGTTTGCACATCGCGATCATTCCGGCAGTCCGACATGCATGTGCCCGCCGCTATAGTCGATGGTGAGAAGGAAATGTTTGAAGACGTCGTAGCCGATCAGCCCGCGCACACGCTTACCCCGAATTCTTGATCCGACCCGGCTGTTCGAGCTTGCCAGTGATAGCTTCGCGCCTTCTGCTGGCACGGTCGCCTGTACATTTTCGAGCGTGTACGGGCCGAATTTGAGCTCAGGGATCAGGAAAGACTCGACCTCGGCAATCGCGTTGGCTCCCGCAGACCTGTGCCGCTCGACGTCCATCGAATCCAGCCATCCCATCTTTTCCGCCAGTTTGCGCTCCACGAAGACGCCACCGTTATTACCGGTATCGAGGGCCAGCCAGATTTTTTCTCGCTGCCCGACAACAACTTCGACGATTGGCGTTCCGGACCCGGTCTGCGGCAGGGTGCGGATGTTTTCCGATTTTGCAAGGTTGAGCTCGTCCCGGTCGATGAGACGCATCTGTTGGTTGGGATAATCGAGCTGCACCAGAAATCGGCTGAAAAAGGATGCGCCGATGATCATCGTTGCACGGCGATTGCTGAACGGTATTGCAACCATTCCATCGACCTCGAACGCGATCCCGAACAACTCGACGGGCACATTATTGTAGGTGAAGCGCTCGCTTTCCTCGTGGATGCCCCGCACTCTGATCTTTTCGCCCGGATCGAGAGCCAGTTCGTGCTGCTTGATGAAATCGGTATTAATCGCATTGATCTGCGCACCCGAATCAAGCAGGGCGAAAGTATCCTGATCCGCGATTCTGACCGGGATGGTGATATGCCCCCCGTACAGTTGGAACGGAATCCACGGCGTCATGCCGGCTACCGCCGGTTGACTCAAAGTCACCATTGCAATGGTGACCAGTAGCCTGCGCCAGTTGTGCATCGATCCCCCTTCGTGATTGAAACTTAGTATAGACGCCTGTGGCTCCCGAATAATCAGTCGGTCCGTGGAAGGTAGTAGCGATGGCGTCTCTGGACTGCTGGAAATTCGACAGCCTTGTTCGGCGATGCCAATTGTTCTTCTCGGTGGTCGACCAAATGAACCCAATTGGCTCAGCCGGTTTTTCCGATTCGAGTCTGTTCGGGGTGACCTTCAGAAGGTCATAAAATCTCAGGCTGACTGGCTCGAATCTTTGGGCTCCCCTCACCCCGCCCTTTGCCAACGTTAGGCCTGGGAAATTCACTAATCCTCATTAATTAGCTATACCTCAGTACTTTACTGAGGTATTATCTTTTACTGAGGTATAAGCCATTGAGCACTACTCGAAATACAACAGTCTCACCACCCAGCCGCGACCGCGGCGAAAGGACCGTGCGCGCACTATTACCACCCACCGCAAAAGTCAAAGTGTCTGGCGCTAATCGCCGGCATGATTTCGTCGTAAACGGCTATCCAATTGAAGTGAAGTGGATCGGCCCTGGCCACCTGGGCGACGCTCGCTCTGCACTCGAGAAGAGGCCGAAGCGCAACGTAATCTTCGTAGCTCGACAGATGTCGCCCGGTGCGCGTGCTGCCCTCTCCGAAGCCGGCGTCAGTTGGGCAGATGAGACGGGGGCCGCAGAAATCGCCGTTGGCGCGATTCTCGTTTCGCGCAGCGGATCACCGGAAAAGAAAACGCACGATATAAAGCATTGGACGCCGGCAGTAATTGCGGTCGCCGAAGCATTGCTTTGTGGCACAAAGGGGACCCAGGCTGCGACCCAAGCTGCGACTGGGCTCTCAGCAGGTAGCTGCGCGAACGCCTTACGATTCCTCACGGACGAGGACTTGTTGACCTCCACTGCAAAGCGTGGACCCGCATCTGCACGACGTATTTCTGATTCACGTCGTCTGTTGGATGCTTATGCGGCCGAAGTCAACAAACGGCCGATTGCCACTAAACTCCAAATTGGCGTCACCTGGCAGGATACTCTCGAGGGCATAGCAACGCTGGCTAATCGCTTCGAAGCAAAAGGAGTGGATTGGGCGCTGACCGGAGGAGCTGCCGCAGCTTTAATTGCGCCGTTCCTCTCTGCAGTCTCGCAAGCAGCGATTTACGTGGATGCGGAGTCATTAGCTGAGCTACAAGCGCTAGCGAAGTCTGTAAGCCTTCGACCGATCGAAGGTGGCCGGCTGACGCTAATGCCGTTCCCTAGCCGCGCTGTTCAACGCCTGACAAGAACTGAAGACAGTTCTATACGAGTAGCCCCCTGGCCGCGCGTTTACGCTGATCTACTTAAAGAAGGTGTTCGCGGAGAAGAGGCAGCGGAACATCTATACGAGATAGTGCATGAGCAATGAAACCCCCAGAAGCCGACAAGCGCGGCTAGCCGCAGAACAAGCCCTTGTCCGAGTTGTACATCACTACGGCGAGAAGCCTGAGTTTGTCGTCCTAGGCGGCCTTGTACCCGAGCTGCTTTGCTCTGGCAGCGCCCATAAGCATGCAGGGACCACTGATATTGATGTCCAGGTTAATCTCGAAATCGAATGTAACGCCGTGAACACGGCCAGACTCGAACGCGCACTCCGTAATGCCGAATTCGAGCCAGATAGCGAACAAGTGTGGCGCTGGAGAGTAATCAGTGACGAAATACGTGCCGAGGTCAAGTTTGAGCTTCTAGCGGACCTCGACAATGAAGCGAATGAGGCGACAGTTCACTTCGACGACTGCGAGCGGCTTGGCGCCGTAAATCTACGAGGCACCAAATACGCGACGCAGGATATCGAGTCGCGGACACTTATCGCCAAAGTTGGCGATGTTCGACATTCTATTGAGATTAACGTAACAGGTGTCGCTGGATTTCTTCTGGCAAAGTGTGCCGCGGCCTACTCGCGACGAAAACCGAAAGACTGGTACGACATCGCCTTTGTCCTGCTACACAACGACCTCGGTGGACCGATCCCCGCCGCACAAGCCGTTCTTGCGAAGTTCGCCAACAAAGAAATGACAGCTTCCCGAACAGCGCTAGCTGAGTTGGCTGCTAATTTCGCAGACACGAACGCGCAAGGGCCCAGGGACTACGCTGCACAGTTTGTGATTGAACATCCTGATTACGGCAGCGATTCAGCCAAGGCGGACTCAATTGCTGCAGTCCAAGAGTTCTGCGAGACGCTGGCAAGCTCGTAGCGCGCCTTAATGGGATCGTCATTTGAGTAATTCCAAACCAACAACGCTCGACCTGTTTGCTGCAGCAAGCAACCAGCGCCTCGAAGCGGAGTGGCCTTCGCCCGACCGATTCCCTCTGAACCAGGACGCCGCCAGAGTCGAAGACACCATTCTTGCCGACCTTCGCTCGTCCAGTAGCCCGCTGATCGTGACTGGCTTCGCGACGCTGGACCGCCTCATAGACTTCGTCGCGAATGCGGATCAGTGCGAGCAGATTCGCGTCGTGTTCGGCTCAGAACCTTTCGCTTCTCGACAGGACACTTTCTCAATCAAAGAACTGGACCTCCCTCACGAGATGAAGGAATACTGGCTAGAACGCGGTATTTCGATACTGCTGAGCGCCAAACTCCTAGTCTGCATTGAGCGCTTGAAAGCCAATACGCTACAGACGCGATACGTCGCGCGCTCCACCTGGCGGCTGCATGCGAAGATGTATGTGGGCGACAACGCCGCAACGATTGGCTCCAGCAATTTCACCGATCCCGGACTGCGAAATCAGCTAGAAGCCAATGTCCGATTTCGGCGTAACGACGACGCCAGGAAGCCGGCGCAAAAGGAAGAGCACCTGCGCTATCTGGAGACTGCTCAAGTTGCCCAGCAATTCTGGAAACTCGGCGCCGATTACAACGCGCAGCTAATTGAGCTTCTCGAACAGCTGCTGCGACTCGTCCCCTGGCAAGAGGCCGTGGCCCGTGCCAGCGCCGAGCTGCTCGAAGCAGAGTGGGCGCAACGGTATTTGAGAGGCGAGTATCTGCCCGGGGACGCAGCACTTTGGCCGTCCCAACGGCAAGGAATCGCTCAGGCCCTATTCATCTTGAAAGAGCGCGGCAGTGTCCTGATCGCGGACGCGACAGGCTCAGGAAAGACAAGGACTGGTGTCCACCTGATTGGAGCCAAAGTTCACGAGATCATCGCCTCCAATCGTCTGCGCCGCGGAAAAGCGCTCCTGATCTCGCCACCATCGGTCGCAGCCGAATGGATTTCAGAAAGCGCGATCGCGAGCGTTCCTTTGGACGTCTTCTCTCACGGCATGCTGAGTCGGGCCAAGGGCGATTCGCACGACAGCGTGTTGAGCAACCTGCGCCGTGCGCAAATCCTGTGTGTCGATGAAGGTCACAACTTCCTGAATTTTAATTCGAATCGTACGCAGCAACTCTTGCGCAATATGGCGGACCACGTCGCTTTGTTCACCGCGACGCCCATCAATCGCAGCGCTTTGGACCTACTTCGAATCGCCGATATGCTCGGTGCTGACAACCTCGACGACGACACGGTAAAGGCGTTTGACCGGATGTTGGGAGCCCGATCGATATCGCGCACGCTTTCCGAAGACGAGATCGCCGAGTTGCGACGCGAGATCGCGAAATTCACGGTCCGACGCACCAAGCGAGTGCTGAATCAGCTCATTGACAAAGACCCGGCCGCTTATACAGATGCCAAAGGTCGGCGATGCCGCTTCCCCAAGCATAAGGCAGAGACGTATGGCTTGAACGAGTCCGCCGATGATCGAGGGAAAGCCGAGCAAATTCGCGCCTTGTCGTCGCAGCTAAAGGGTGTTCTCTATTTCCAGAAAGATATTATCTTGCCCAAGGCACTCGCCCGGCGCGGCCTGACAGAGGAAAAGTTCCTGCAGGGCCGCCTTCGGGGCGCCAACCGCCTGTCACAGTATTCCGTCATGTCCGCCCTGCGTTCATCGCGCGCTGCGCTCTTCGAGCATCTGATTGGTACTGCGGAGGCAGCAAAAAAGTCGAACCTTGAAGGCTTCCAGAAATCGGCCAAGACGGGGAATGTCATCAACCGGTTAGCCAAGGCTGCGGGCAAGCTGCCGAAGTCCCATCTATCAATTGACTTGCCAGAGTGGTTGAGCGACGAAAAAGCCCACGAGGAAGCGTGTCGGAGTGACGTTGCCATTTACCGCAGCATCTTGGAGCTTACGTCGTCTGTCTCCGCGAAACGCGAACACGCGAAAGTCCAACTTGTTGCGAAGCTATCCAAGAAGTACCCGTACATCTTGGCCTTTGACAGCCGCCCGATCACGCTTGCCTACATCAGGATGCTGCTCGACAAACTGGAGCCGGGTCCGCGGATCATGGTGGCCACAGGTGATACCCAGTCAGATCGCAGCGACTTACTTAAGGCCTTCTCCCCAAAGAGCGACGACGCGACGCCCACAATCGGGCTTTGCTCCGATAGCGTCGCGGAAGGCGTCAACCTGCAACGTGCCAAGGCTATTGTGCATCTAGACATGCCAAGTGTTGTCAGAATTGCAGAGCAGCGCTCGGGCCGCATCGACCGACTTGATAGTCCCCACAAAACGATTTACGCCTGGTGGCCTGAGGACGCGGCCGAATTCGCCTTGCGTTCGGATGAGCGGTTCATCGAGCGCTACGAGACCGTCGACAACCTGCTTGGCTCCAACATGCCCTTGCCTGAGTCAATCCGCGGGCGGAAAGGCATCCACACGGCGCGAGACGCCATTCAAGAATTCGAGTCAACGGCGGACAGCTGGGACGGAATAGAGGACGCCTTTTCGCCGGTTCGAGCGCTGGTTAGCGGAGAGACAGCGTTGATTCCCGAACAAACGTACCTCGACTATGTCGGTGTGAGGGCTCGCGTGACGTCCCGGGTGAGCCTGGTCTCCGCAACGCGGCCGTGGGCGTTCTTTTGCACCACCGATGCCTCCAAAGTGCCGCGTTGGATCTTCCTCAAGGACCTTAAATCGGATCCGGAGACCGATCTCCGAACCATAAGCGAGTTGCTGAGAACACGCCTTGGTCCTGACGTAGAGAACCTTCATGAGATTTCGCGAGACGCCGAGCGCGTCCTGGGTGACTTCTTGGACCGCTTGACATTGGTTGAGCGCCGCCTGTTGTCACGGCGGAAGCTCCGGGCACTCGACGAAATGGAAGTCGTACTTGATGCTTACCTCGAATCTGCGGCGGAACGCAAAGATCAGGACGAAATCGATGTTCTCGCCGCGCTGACCGCGATTCTCAGAGAACCAGGCGCAAAGATACAGCCCGATTGGGAGGAATTGGCCGCCCGTTGGCTCGATCTGATCCGTCCCATCTGGTACCAGAAGCTTCAAGAAAGCAGAAGACGTAAGCCACTTCTATTGAGGGATATCCGCAACGACCTGATCGCCTCGGAGGAACTGCTCTTGCCGAAGGTCATCTCTGAGTTCACAAAGACCTTTCCTGCCCAGCGCCCCGCAGATGAGCGGATCGTGGCCTGTATTGTGGGCGTCGCTTGATATCTCGCCATATTGATTTCCTACGATAGCCCGCACTGGAGTTCCCAGCGTTTTCTAGCCACCTGACCGCTGGGAAAATACAGGGACATTTCCCAACTTGCCTGGACCGGATTAAGGGGGATAGATCAATCATCGCCTCGGAAACAGTGCCTGATACACGGAAATAGGTATATGCAATGAGAGGCGTTGATTGCCTGGCTAATGGTCAATTTGGCCAGATCTGTTCAGCATCTAAAGAAATGCTCACAGTGGCCGCAGGAGTTGGGGGGGTCCGGACTAGAAAGCGAGATTTCTCGAACATAATACCTACCATAAGGGTCGGAAAAAAGTGACTAAATTGGCCGAAGCGTCAGAGGATTTGATTATCGGCCGCAGAGAGACTTCTCTCAAGCAATCACCTGAAGCAGCAGGTTGGCAACATGCTCGTTGGTCACGTCACCGTGATCCAGAATGTGCTTCCTGCCATCGAAGTTGAGGATTCTGCTGTCCTTTGAATGCGTAAGATTGAGCACTATCCAAAATCACGTCGAAAGTGGCTTCTGGAGTCTTCTGGGCGCCATTGCGTCCGATGCCGCCGAAGCGATCCGTCGCATCACCGAGGCCCGCCATTCCACCCGCTGCATCTTCCCGATGGATACGGGAAGCGAGCGGATACGCGCTCCCCACCGCTTTATCATTCTCGGAGAAACTGACGGCGATTCGACGTTTGACGCTTCCCTGATCGATGACCGGCCGAAAAAAGCCGTCCCGGCCATTTTCGAAGTTCCTGGCGAAGCCATGGTGGGAAAACGCCGCCTGCAGCAAGGTGACGGTATCGATCAGTTTCAGACCCTCGTCAGCATGGGCCTTCGCGATCGCCGACACCAGACGCCCGCCGAAGCTGTGCCCAACCACGTCGATGGAGAGGTTGGGATTCGCTTCGTGCACTCTACGGACCAGGTCCGCGCCACCCTTCATGCCGACGGTGCCGGCGCGCTTCTTCATCGTGAAGTAGGTCGCCGTGTTCAGGAATCGGGCAGCCCCCTTGCGTATGCCACTGAAAAAGTCGCCAAGGCCAGCCGCACCACCGACGAACTCCTCTTCTTCGTCTGGCAACTCGACATCCGAAAGCGCCTCCAGGAGTTCGCTGCCAGTCTGTTCGTCATCGATCTCAAAATCGTCGGTCAGTTCGCCCTGCTCCGTTGCATCGTTCAGCAATTTGCGGATGATCGTAACGAATTCGTTCTGTTGTGCCTCTGAGTCCTCCATGGTCGGGATTAGTTCCCTGGCCCTATTGCCCAGTAGCTCGGCATCTTCGCGAGCCGAAAATTCGACGATGTTTTCAATCTCCACGAGCAGCGGCTTGTCCGGGTTGGTGTCGACGGAAGCTTCCCCGCTCGGCTTGAGCGCGTCGGGCGTGAATTTCTTCGAAGGCCAAAAGATCCCTACCACCCCTATCTTCTGGTCATTCAGCTTGCCGTAGTTTCGCCCTTCCAGCAGGGAATCGGCATTGCCGAAAAGCGTCGTGATGCAGCCTCTCGGCTTCTTCTATGTTGTTGTTCCAGCCATGTGCGACAAACACGGCCTTGTCCCAGGCCTCCTCTTTGATGCGCTTGAGCAGGGAACTGACTTCCTCCTCGTCGTGAATCGTTCCGTCCTTTTTGAACTGAACCCGTTGGTAGGGAAATCTTCCGATATGATCACTCATGGTATCTGTTCTCCATCGCACGACTGGCTTCGGTTGCTAGACCGACTGGATCGCCCGCATCAGATCGAGCAGCCCGGCGCCCTGGAAGTAGCGTTCCCGGCCAAGATCGGTACAAGTGTTCAGGAAAATTTCCTTCACCCGTTCCGGCTGGCCGATGAACTCCCGACGTATAGAGAGGAAAGCGGCGATGGCCCCGCTCACGTGCGGTGCCGCCATGCTGGTCCCGCTGTCTTCGCGGTAATGACAGACGTCAACTCCCGCTTCAGTGGCAGCATCCTGCCCCTTTCTGCCCGCGGCGCAGGAGATGATCCCTTCCCCCGGAGCGACGAGGTCGGGTTTTGAGCGCCCGTCGCCGGTTGGACCCTTGGACGAGAAATAGGAGACGCCGTAGGTATGAGGATGCTCCCGGTGGGTGGATCCGACGGTGATGGCTAGAGCGGCGTTTCCGGGGTCGTTGATACTGAGCGGCAGGCCGGACCGAAAAACCGCGCCGTTAATCAGGCGCAACTTTCCGTAGCCGGTGTTTCCCGCCGCGGTCACGACCGGCAGGCCACCCCGGACGATGCGGTCAACCTCGTTGCAGAGTGGACTTTGTCCGCAGCCGAACCAGTCCGCCTTGAACTCGTACCCGACGCTCAGATTGACGCCATGGATCAACGGCCAGCGGGACGAAGCGTTCAGCTTATCGACGTATCCAAGTGCGGCGATGATGTTGCTTTCCTTGCCCTTCCCGTTCTTATCGAGGACTTTCAGGCTCAGGATCTTGCACCGGGGTGCGACACCGCTAATATCCCAAACCTCGCCCGTTTCATGTTTCGTCGCCCCATTCGAATCGCGACGTCGGAACACGGCTGTCGCATTCTCCGGAGGATCATCAGTGGGCGAGCCTTTGCGAGGGCGTTTCGCCTTGAAGGATCCCGCGATGATTCCGGCGACGTGGGTGCCATGACCGTTGTCGTCAGAGGGCAACTCGCCGGGTGAGAATGGCGTGGCGGGCCTCGCGGTGAAATCCATATGCCGCAAGGGATCTGCGACTCGCAGGTTCCGATGGAAATCGAAGTGGATGTGGCGATCCGTCGACGCCGGAGTCCAATACGGCCCAGCAAATGCCTTCTCCTCTGGCCCCAAACGAGATCTGGGAGGCATCGGCCTTGATCGTGCGTACCGATTCCCACATCTGCCCTTCGACTTCCGAGTCGAGCCACAGTTTGTAAATCGGTCGAAAGCGTCTGACGTTTACACCAGACGGCGGGTCTGACTCGGAGCGTTTTTCAGACGCCTCTTTGGCCTTTTCCTCGATCAGTCTGGCCAGGTGGCGAATCTGGTCGCTGTCGAGGCGTGCGAAAATGTGTTGATAGGCATACTCACTCTTATACTCGTCCAGCCCGTTGAACTCTCCTTCACCGACATCACGGGGGCAGTCCTCCACCGTGTTCCTGACCAGGGTCTTGGCGTCATCCCTGGCTGACTCGAGCGCCCGCCAGCTCTCCCGAGAGGCGGCGTACATGATGTTGAGATCGATTATGATGTCGAGCAGTTCACTCGCCCGTCTTCCTCCATCCTTCGTCGGTTTCCCATCTGATCGTTCTACTCGCTGCCGCTCCGCTTCCTCCAGTCGCTGCATCTCCTCCAACAAAGGAATTGCGATAATCGTCTCATCGAGGTTTTTCCGAAAGTCAGCTTGTGCTTCGTCAGAATTCTCGTCTCGAGGTCGGTCCGGTTCGTCAGCCATTTAAAGTCCACCCATGATGGTCTTTGCGAAACAGCCGTTTCGCTCACTGAATGAAATGGAGATCAAGTCCGACGAAAGTATAGTTCGAACATTTGTGTCGTGCATTTTGACCTGTTGGGTTTTACCTGTCCTTCCTAAAAATTCATCAGCGCCATCGATTTATGCCGCCATTCGAACGTATTCGTGATGAAGTCCGCGCACACGTCGGAGTTCGACGACTTCGGCATACTCGGGTGACTGACGTGGACGGCCGTTTGGAGCGTCCTTATCCAGAGACAAGTGTGTTCTTGCCGAGTGATAGTAGTCAACGTAATCCGAAAGCACCTTTTTCAGGTGCCGGCGACCCAGAACGATCATGTGATCGAGGCACTCGCGTCGGATAGATCCAATGACCCGCTCCGCATAAGGATTTTGCCAAGGAGAGCGGGGTGCGGTGGTCACGTCATCAATGCCAAGTGCCTCGACCTGCCGACGAAATGCCGTGCCGTAGATCGAATCGTTGTCGCGTAGGAGATATCGCGGTGTGTCATCCGTGCCGCATGCCTCGAGTAACTGCCGTTCGGTCCACTGGGCAGTTGGATTAGCCGTGACGTTAAAGGGTCTTGTTGCATGGCTAGATTTTGAGACAAGCGGGTTCGTTCGGTAGATTTTTCAGGTAACACAGTGACCGTCCGGCATTCCGAGCCGCGTCATTGTGTTCAGTATTGTGCAAGCGATTCGTACTTCCGTAACCTGTGTTTGCATGGTTCGGCTTCGAAGGCCATCTCCGAATTCGTTTTTGAATCTGGACATAGCCGTCTCGACCAAGCTACGTTGGTTGTATCTCGATTCCTTCTGCCATTTACGCCGACCGACGCGTGCAATGTGGCGAATGTTCTTGTCACGCTGATCGTTGACAACGCCGTGGTCTTCTCCAAGACGCGCATTGCGTCCCGGCGGGATCACTATCTTGGTTTCAGAGTGGCTCTGGTGTAGAAGGTGATTATCTATCGCGTCGTACACTGATGCCCGATCATAGGCGCCATCGGCCATGACCGAGGCAAATTCCCGATTGACCGGCGCTAGCAATTGAGGGACCGGCGTTGAATCCCGGGTGTCGTGTGTCGTTACCTTTGCAGTGAGTATCTCAGCGGACTTTGCATCGACGACCAAGTGTAATTTGCGCCAGCTTCTTCGGTTTCGTTCGTCTTCAGGTGGTGCGGAGCCACGGTGCATGGTCAATCCCGTGCTATCGATCAAGATTTGGACTGGACCGGATGCAGCGACTGATCCGACATTGCCCCGCGGCAGTCTTGCCGACCGACGAGACAGCGTCGAGTGGTCTGGGATTCCAATATTCAAATGCAACAGTTCGGCGATTGAGCGCAAAAAACCCTCTGTTTGCCGAAGCGCCAATCCGTAAACCAAACGAACCGTCAAAGCTGCCTCAATGGCCGCATCAGAATAGCGCTGCTGTCCACCTGGCTTTTTTCCAGCGGCAGAATGCCAATCTTGTAAACTGTCTTCTGCAAACCAAATGGTTAAATCGCCACGGCGGCGTAGACCCGTTTCATACTCGTTCCAGTTTCGGACTCGATACTGCTTCCGGGTGTATTTGAGCTGGTGCCGCTGAGGATATTTTTGAGGCATTTCGGTCACCACGCTGAGCCAATGTCGCGCATAATAAGGCTTCGCAGCGGGAGCCATGCACCAAGGTCCAACGCTGTGACAAATAATCAGTTTGAAACCAAAACAGGGGATGTCGTGGTTGCTAACTGATTGATTTAACTGGTCGGGGTGAGAGGATTTGAACCTCCGGCCCCTGCCTCCCGAAGACAGTGCTCTACCAGGCTGAGCTACACCCCGTTTGCCGGTGGGTCAATGACGGCGTGCGACCGCGAATCGTGCAAGTCCTTCCAGGGCATTTTTGAAGTCGGAGTCGGGAAGTTCCGCCAGTGCCCCAATCGCGGCCGCCGCCTCTTTCTCGGCAGACCGCGCAGTGTACTCAAGCGCCCCGGTTGATTCAATGGCGCGCAGGATCGCGTCGATCTGGTCCAGCCCGCCCTGTTCGATGGCTTCACGGATCAGCCGGGCCTCGGCGGGCGAGCCGTTTTGCATCGCATGGATTAGCGGCAATGTGGGTTTGCCTTCAGCGAGGTCGTCACCGACGTTTTTGCCCAGTTCAGCTGAGCTTGAGCTGTAGTCCAGTGCATCGTCGACCAGCTGGAAAGCGGTCCCGAGGTGCCGTCCGTAATCGATCAGGGCCTGTTCGCCGCTGCCGTTGATCCCGCTCAGGATCGCCGCAACCTGGGCGCCGGCCTCGAACAGGCGCGCGGTTTTGCGGTAAATGACGTCGCGGTAGCATTGTTCCGTCGTGTCCGGATCCTGCACATTCATCAGTTGCAGGACTTCGCCTTCGGCGATGTTGTTGGTGGCGCCCGCCATCACGTCCATTACCCGCATGTCGCCAATGTCGACCATCATTTCGAACGATCGCGAATAGAGGAAATCACCGACCAGGACGCTGGCCTGGTTGCCGAAAACTGTATTGACGGTGTCCCGGCCACGACGGCGGTCTGAGCCGTCCACGACATCGTCATGCAGCAGGGTCGCGGTATGAATAAACTCGATGATCGCGGCCGCGTCATGGTGCTTGTCACCCTGGTAGCCACAGGCGCGCGCAGCGGTCAGCACCATCAGCGGCCGCAGGCGTTTGCCACCGCTGCCGACAATATAGTTGGAGACCTGGTTGACCAGGGCGATATCGCTGGACAGGCGGCGCTGGATCAGGCGATCGACAGCGGCCATCTCGTGACCCATCAGGTCACGTATCTCGTCGAGTTCCATAAGGTTTTTGTGTACTGAAGACGCCCGAATGCTACCGCGAAAGCCGCGCCGTCCGCCAGCCTGCTCCGGCTGCTGGCGGGGCTGGCCTGGGGCGTGGCAAGATCGCTCGCAAATGTTTGACCCGGGGTGGATAAGTCACTAAAATGCCCCGTTTTCCTGCGTCTGTCAGCCGCCACGCGCGGCGGATGCGGCGAATTCTCACGGAGAGCACTTGTGATGTACGCGGTTATTGAGACCGGCGGTAAACAATACCGGGTCGAACAGGGCGGTCGTCTGCGGGTCGAGAAGCTCGACGCAGCCGAGGGTGACGACGTCGCCTTTGACAAGGTCCTGCTGGTGGGCAAAGGCTCGGATGTCACGATCGGCAAGCCTTACGTCGACGGCGGCAGGGTCGAAGCCAAGGTGCTCACGCAGGGAAAGTCGAAGAAGGTCGAGGTGATCAAGTTCAAGCGTCGCAAAAACTATCGGCGCACGAAAGGGCATCGTCAGCTCTTCACCGAGATCGAAGTGACCGGTATCAGCGCAGCCTGACCGGCCGCTGTAAGCGTAGACGGAGACACAGTAGATGGCACATAAAAAGGCAGGCGGCAGTACACGCAACGGCCGCGATTCCGAATCCAAACGCCTGGGCGTCAAGCGCTATGGCGGTGAGCAGGTGCGCGCCGGCAACATTATCGTGCGCCAGCGCGGCACTCATTTTCATCCCGGTCCGAATGTCGGTATCGGTCGCGACCACACGCTCTTTGCACTGAAGGACGGCGAGGTCGCGTTCGACCGCAAGGGGCCGAAGCTGCGGCGCGTCGTCAGCATCCAGGAAAGCTGAGCGGCGACGTAATGCGCTACGCCAGAAACCCCGGCATTGCCGGGGTTTTTCGTATCCACGGGAGCTGAACGATGAAATTCGTCGATGAAGCCACGATCCAGGTGCGTGCCGGGGACGGCGGCAACGGTGTCGTCAGTTTCCGGCGCGAGAAATATGTTCCGTTCGGCGGCCCCGATGGCGGCGATGGCGGCAATGGCGGCAGTGTTTTTCTCCAAGCCGACTCCGGGGTCAACACGCTTGCGGACTTCCGGATGCAGCGCAAGTTTGTCGCCGAACGCGGCACCGCGGGTTCGGCGAAAGACTGTACCGGTGCCGGCGGCGACGATCTCGATGTCATCGTCCCGGTCGGTACGCTGATCTATGACGAGGATACCGGCGAGCAGCTCGGCGACCTCAAGCACGACGGCGAACGCTTGCGAGTCGCCGCCGGTGGTCATGGCGGGCGCGGCAACACCCGCTTCAAAAGCAGTGTCAACCGGGCACCGCGCCAGTGTACGCCGGGTACCCCCGGCGAAGTGCGAAATCTGCGGCTCGAATTGCGGTTGCTTGCGGATGTCGGGCTGGTAGGGTTGCCAAATGCCGGCAAGTCGACTCTGATCAGGGCGATGTCTGCCGCGCGTCCGCGGGTCGCGGACTACCCGTTTACCACGTTGCATCCCAACCTCGGGGTCGTCTCGGCTGGCGCGCATCGCAGTTTCGTCATGGCCGACGTTCCGGGGCTGATCGAGGGCGCGGCGGATGGCGCCGGCCTCGGGGTGCGGTTTCTCAAACATCTGCAACGCACCAGGCTGCTGCTGCACATGGTCGACGTTCTGCCGGTAGACGGCAGCGACCCGGTGGATCAGTTCAGGAAAATCGAACGCGAATTGCACCGGTTCAGCGCGGAACTGGCGCAGCGCGATCGCTGGCTGGTCATGAACAAGGTGGATCTGCTGGCCGCCGACGAAGCCGACTCGATCTGTGCCGCCATCGAGTCGCGCCTGGAATGGAGCGGACCCAGTTTCCGGGTATCGGCGATCAGCGGTGCCGGAACTGACGCGCTTGCCCAGGCGGTGATGCGTCACCTGGAATTGGCCGCGGAGGAAGAATCCGAGCCGCAATAAGCAGGCAAAAAAAAGACCGGCATCCTCGCGGACACCGGTCCAGAAAATCGTTGAGCCGGGTAGGGCTCAGGCTTCCATCGCACGCAGCATCTTGTTCAGACGGCTTTTCTGCCGCGCTGCCTTGTTCTTGTGGATGATGCCCTTGTTGACCATTTTGTCGATGATCGGAAGCGCAGTCGTGTAGCGTTTCTGCGCCTCTTCCTTGTTTCCATCCGCGACGGCCGCAAGCACGCCTTTGACGTAGGTGCGCGCCTTGGAGCGCATTGCCATGTTTTGGTGCCGGCGCGTCTGGTTCTGGCGGGCGCGCTTTCTGGCGGAGCTGGAGTTAGCCAAGTCGAAATCCTCTGTTTACGTCCATGGCCTCGCGAGGCCCATGCAAGAAAGCCGAATATTGTCTTTTTTGCGGCGGTGCTTGTCAATCCATTTGCCGGTTTACAACGAAAGCGTCGATCCGCGGTTGCAACGCCCGTGTGTATTAATGTAATAATGCGTTAATACATTAATAACGTGACTCCAATGAAAGACAGACCTGCGACCGAGGAAGAGGCATTCGAGCGCGAGGAGGCGCTATATCGCGCAGTTTTGACGCTTCGCAGTGTCGATGAGTGCCGGCGTTTCTTTCGCGATCTGGGTACACCCGCGGAATTGCAGGCGTTCGCGGATCGCTGGCGGGTCGTAGAATTGCTGCGCGACGGCAAACCCTACCGTGAGATATACGAGCTGACCGGAGTGAGCGTTACCACTGTTGGGCGTGTCGCGCGGTTTCTCGCCGACGGAAACGGCGGTTATCAGATTGCTCTGCAACGACTCGATCCGAGTCACTGACCCAAACACAAAAGGCATTCGCCATGGAAAAAGATCAGCGCATCAAGATCGCTGTGCAGAAGTCGGGGCGCCTGACCGACAACTCGCTGGAGTTGTTGCACCGCTGTGGGCTCGTTTACAGCCGCGGCCGCGACGAGCTTATTTGTTATGGCGAGAACATGCCGATCGATGTACTGCTGGTGCGCGACGACGATATCCCGGATCTCGTGCGAGACGATATCTGCGATGTCGGAATAGTCGGCTACAACGTGATGCACGAGCGGCGCCTCGAACTCGAGGCCGAGGCGATGGCGGTCAATTTCGAACTGCACCGTACGCTCGACTACGGCCACTGCAAGCTGTGCCTCGCCGTGCCCGAGAGCGACGACTATGTTGGGGTGCAGTCATTGCAGGGCAAGCGCATCGCGACCAGTTATCCGCAACTGCTGCGCGAATACCTCGACAGGGAAGGGGTCAGCGCGGAGATCGCCGTAATGTCCGGTGCAATCGAGATCGCGCCCAAACTCGGCAAGGCCGACCTGATCTGTGACCTGGTTTCCAGTGGCCGCACGCTTGCCGCCAACCATCTGCGACCGGTGGCAACGGTGCTGAAAAGCCAGGCCGCGCTGATAACCACCGGTGCGCGGCTGCCGGAGGCCAAACGGAGCTGGCTGGAGCGCTTGCTGCGACGCATGGAGGGTGTGCTCCAGGTACGCGAAAGCAAGTACATCATGTTGCATGCGCCGCGGGGTTCGCTGGCCGAGATCCGGCGGCTGCTGCCCGGTTCCGAGACGCCGACGGTGATTCCGCTGGAGGGTTGCGACGACCGTGTCGCGGTACATGCGGTCTGTCGCGAGAACGTTTTCTGGGAAACGCTCGAGGATCTGAAAGGCGCGGGCGCCAGTTCGGTCCTGGTGTTACCCGTCGAAAAAATGCTGGCCTGATTGGTGCAGGAAATGCAGATCCACGAATGGAGTGAACTCGATCCGGCGGCCCGCGCCGAACTACTGCGTCGTCCGGCAATGCGCGACGGCGCTGAACTCGACCGCCAGGTGCGTGAAATTCTCGAGACGGTAAGGCGCGAGGGAGACACGGCGCTGCTGGACTACACGCGACGCTTCGACAACGTCGAACTGGACGGTATCCGGGTCGGCGCGGCGGAAATGAGCGCAGCCGGGTCCGCGCTGGATGCGCGGCAGATCGATGCGATCCGCCAGGCCGCGGCCAATGTCGAGCGTTTTCACGAGGCGCAACTGCCCGCGCGGATCGCGGTTGAGACGGTCCCTGGTGTGCTGTGCGAGCGGCTGTTACGGCCGCTGGATGCGGTGGGTCTGTACGTGCCGGCCGGCACCGCGCCGCTGCCCTCTGCGGTGATCATGCTGGCGATACCGGCCCGGGTTGCCGGCTGCCCGCAACGGGTGCTGTGCACCCCGCCCAACAAGGAGGGCAAAGCAGATCCGGCCGTACTGGTTGCGGCGCACCTGTGTGGCGTCACCGAGATATTCAAACTGGGCGGTGCGCAGGCGGTTGCCGCGATGGCGTTCGGTACCGAATCGGTGCCCAAGGTCGACAAGATTTTTGGCCCCGGCAACGCGTGGGTGACCGCGGCGAAGATGATCGCCGCGCAAATACCCGGCGGCGCGGCGCTGGATCTTCCGGCCGGTCCGTCCGAGGTACTGGTGCTGGCCGATTCGGCGGCCGATCCCCAGTTCATCGCCTCGGATCTGTTGTCGCAGGCCGAACACGGGACCGATTCGCAGGTGGTACTGGTGACGACGAGCAGGGCGATCGCTGTCGCGGTCGCGGCCGAGGTCGAACGCCAGCTCGAGGATCTGCCGCGAGCCGCAATCGCTCGCGCGGCGCTGGCCGAAAGCAGGCTGATCATCGTCGAGGACCAGGCCGAGGCGGTCGGGGTCAGCAACCAGTATGCCCCGGAACACCTGATCATCCAGACCCGGGAGCCGCGCGAGTGGCTGCGGGATATTCGTCACGCGGGTTCGGTGTTTTTGGGCCCTTGGACGCCTGAATCGGTTGGTGATTACTGTTCCGGTACCAATCATGTGTTGCCTACCTATGGTTTCGCCCGCAACACCAGTGGTCTCGGGGTCGACGCATTCATCAAGTTGATGACCGTACAGCAGCTCAATCCGGAGGGATTGCGCGCGGTCGGACCGGTCGCCGAGACGCTGGCGCAGCTCGAAGGTCTCGATGCCCATGCCCGCGCGGTGAGCCTGCGGCTGGCCCGGTGCGGGACTGCCGGGCCATGAGCGGCGCCGCCGATCTGGCGCGTCCGGAGATTCGCGCGCTGCGACCGTACCAGCCCGCCGCGGCTGCGGATGGCGTGCGTTTGAATGCCAACGAGGCGCCGTGGCGGCAGCATTGGGACGCAACCCAACGCGGGCTCAATCGATATCCCGAGCCGTGGCCGCAACAGCTGGCGGACGCACTCGCGCGTCTGTACGCGGTCGATGCCGCACAAGTAGCGGTAACGCGCGGCAGCGATGACGCCATTGATTTGTTGCTGCGGGTTTTTTGCCGTGCCGGTGAGGACCGGATTGTCGAGTGTCCACCGACTTTTGGTATGTACCGTGTCGCGGCGCAGGTACAGGGCGCCGGCGTCGCGTCGATACCGTTGCTGGCCGAGCGTGACTTTGCCTTGGATACCGCGGCGGTTCTGGCCGCCGCACGCGAAGGCGTCAAGCTGGTGTTCCTGTGCTCGCCCAACAACCCGACCGGCAATTCGATAGCTGCGCAAACCGTGCGCGAACTGTGTGCCGCACTGTCCGGTTCCGCGCTGGTCGTCATTGACGAGGCCTATATCGAGTTCTCGGAGCAGCCAAGCGCGGCACGGATGCTTGATGAATTTCCGAACCTCGCCGTCTTGCGGACTTTGTCAAAAGCCCATGCGCTGGCCGGTGCGCGGGTCGGAGCGCTGTTGGCAGCGGCCGACGTGGTTGAGCTGGTGCGCGGTGTGATGCCGCCGTATGCGTTACCGAGTTTGTCAGTCGACGCCGCGCTGGGTCTGGCCGGGGCCGGCTACGCCAACTGTATCGAAGACAGAATCATGCAAACGCGCAGTGAAAGAACGCGACTCGGTGTCGCACTCGCGGCGTTGCCGGGTGTGGTCCGGGTCTGGCCCAGTGACGGCAACTACCTGCTGGTCCGGTTTGCAAACGCCGCCGGTGTCCTCGAACATGCCTCCGGCCGCGGTATCTTGTTGCGCGATTTTTCGTCCCAAGCGGAACTCGCAAATTGCGTGCGGATCAGTATTGGCGATCCCGCCCAGAACGATGCGCTGATCGCCGCGCTGGAGGAATACGGCAATGGCTAGCGTCAAGGTGCTGTTTATCGATCGCGACGGGACCCTGGTCGAGGAACCGGCCGATCAGCAGGTAGACGCGTTGCACAAGATCCGCCTTCTGCCGGGTGTCATCCCCGCGCTGATCAGGTTGCGTGATGCCGGCTACCGAATGGTGCTGGTGTCGAATCAGGATGGGCGCGGCAGCGACAGTTTCCCCGAGGCGGCTTTTCGCGAGAGCCACGATTTCATTATTGAACTGTTCGCGTCCCAGGGCATCGAGTTTGACGAGGAATATATCTGCCCGCATTTTGCCGCTGATGGTTGTGATTGCCGCAAACCATCGGCGGGACTGTTGAAAGATTTTCTCCGCAATACCGAACTCGACCGCGCGGCCAGCCGGGTAATCGGGGACCGTGACAGCGACATGCAACTGGCCGCGAATATCGGTCTCGATGGCATCAGGGTGGGCGCCGATGGCGGAGTGCAGTGGCCTGATATCGCGGACCAGTTGCTCCGCCGGCTGAGAGTTGCGCAAGTCCGGCGCCGCACCCGGGAGACAGACATCGCGGTCAACGTTGCGCTCGACAAGCCGGAACCCATCGCGATCGACAGCGGCATCGGGTTTTTCGATCACATGCTCGAGCAGTTTGCGAAACACGGCGGCTTCGCGCTTCAGCTCAGTTGCAAGGGCGACCTCGAAATCGACGAACACCACACGGTCGAGGACTGCGCGCTCGCGCTCGGTCAGGCGTTGCGCGAGGCACTGGGCGACAAGCAGGGCATCGGCCGCTATGGCTTCGTTCTGCCGATGGACGAAGCGCTGGCCCAGGTTGCCGTCGATCTTGCCGGACGACCTTATCTGCAGTTCAGCGGAGAATTCGAACGCGAGAGCGTTGGCGGACTGCCGACCGAACTGGTCCCGCACTTTTTTCGCTCGCTGTCGGATGCGCTGGCGGCGGCCATCCACATCAAGGTGTCCGGCGACAACAGCCATCACATGATTGAGGCGGTGTTCAAGGGAATCGGACGTGCGATGCGGCCGGCACTTGCGCAAACCGGCACCGGGCTACCGACGACGAAGGGAACGTTGTGAGCGTCGTCATCGTCGATAGCGGCGGCGCCAATATCGGGTCGGTGCGGTATGCGCTGGCGCGGCTGGGAGTGGAGGCGCCGCTAAGCCGCGATGGTGACGAGATCCGGCGCGCGGATCTCGTTTTGTTACCGGGCGTGGGGTCGGCCGCTGCCGCGATGGAGCGGCTGCGTTCGGCTCGCCTGGATAGCGTGATTCCGACACTGACCCAGCCGGTGCTCGGTATCTGCCTGGGTCTGCAGCTGATGTTCGAGTGCTCGGAAGAGGGCGACACTCCCTGTCTTGGGATCCTGCGCGGGAGCGCGCAGGTTTTCCCCCGGGACCAGGGGCTCACGGTCCCGCATATGGGCTGGAACAGTGTCGCAAAGGCACGCGACTCGCGGTTGCTCGATGGCATCGCGGACGACAGCTATTTCTATTTCGTCCACAGCTATGCCGTTCCGGTGGTCGCGGCCACCACCGGGCGTTGCGAGTACGGCGCAGCGTTTACCGCCGTCGCAGAACAGGGCAATTTTTTTGCCACCCAGTTTCATCCGGAACGATCCGGTGACGACGGTGCGCGGCTGCTCGAAAACTTTCTGCGCCTCGGTGGTGACGGGTAATGGAACTGATCCCTGCGATAGATCTGTACCAGGGCGGCTGCGTGCGCCTGCTGCATGGCGATTTCGATCAGGTTACGCATTATCCGGAGCAGCCGGCGACGCTGCGCAATGCCTATCGCGATGCCGGCGCGGCCACATTGCATGTTGTCGATCTCGATGGTGCACGGGAAGGACGGCCAGTAAATACCGCAATCCTGGCGACGCTCGCAGCCGGCAGCGGCATCGAGGTGCAGGTCGGTGGCGGCCTGCGCACCGGTGAAGATGTGGCGGCCATCCTCGATACGGGGGTTAGCCGGGCGGTAGTCGGCAGCACTGCGATCAACGCGCCGGAAACGGTTATCGCCTGGTCCCGTCAGTTCGGCGGGCAACGGCTGGTCATCGCGCTTGATGTCCGTCTCGACGGGGATGGCGTACCAAGGCTGGCAAGCCATGGCTGGCAGCGGCAACAGGAAACGAGTCTATGGGAGGTGCTCGGCATCTACGCCGATTCAGCTATCCGCCATGTGCTGTGTACCGATATCGGGCGCGATGGTGCCATGAACGGGCCCAATCTTGAGCTGTATGCGGAGTGTTGCCGCCGCTTTCCGGATTTTCTGATTCAGGCGTCAGGTGGCGTGCGCAGGCTTGACGATCTGCGCGCGCTTGCCGAAACCGGGGTGGCCGGTGCAATTTCAGGGCGCGCATTGCTTGAGGGCGATCTCAAACTCGAGGAGTCACGGACATTCTTGCCAAACGCATAGTTCCGTGTCTGGATGTGCGCGACGGGCGCGTGGTGAAGGGTGTCCGCTTCCGCAACCATCGCGATATGGGCGACATCATCGAGCTGGCGCGGCGCTACCGCGAGGAGCAGGCGGACGAGCTCGTTTTTTACGATATTACCGCCAGCCCGCAGGGACGTTCGGTCGAGCATGACTGGGTCAGCCGCGTCGCGGCGGTCATCGACATCCCGTTCTGCGTGGCCGGTGGTATTCGTGACGTCCGTTCCGCCGAGGCGATTCTCAACGCCGGTGCGGACAAGATTTCGATTAATACGCCCGCGCTCGAAAACCCGGGGCTGATCGACGAGCTGGCGCAACGCTTTGGCTCGCAATGCGTGGTCGTCGGAATCGACAGCCGGGTCCGCGGCGGCGACTGGTTTGTGCATGCCAACACCGGTGATCCGGACGCGATGCGTCAGGAGCCGGTCGCGACCTTGCAGTGGGTTGACGAGGTCCAGTCCCGCGGCGCGGGAGAGATCGTTTTGAACTGCATGAGTCACGACGGGGTCCGCAGCGGCTACGATCTCGAGCAACTTCTGGCTGTGCGCCAGCGCTGTGGCGTACCCTTGATCGCATCCGGTGGCGCCGGCGCAATGAACCACTTCGCCGACGTTTTTGCCACCTGCCGGGTCGACGCTGCGCTGGCGGCCACGGTATTTCACTCCGGCACGATTGCGATACCGGAGCTAAAGGCTTTTCTGCGCGGCGAAGGGATCGAGGTGAGGCAGTGACAGCAATAGAGAATGACAACGATATTGAGGCGCTGGACTGGGACAAGGGCAGCGGGTTACTGCCGGCCATCGTGCAGGATGCCGCCGATGATCGGGTTCTGATGCTCGGCTTCGTCAGCCGTGAATCGCTACAAAGCAGCCTGCATTTGAGCGAGGTCGTGTTTTTCAGCCGCAGCCGCGGTGAACTGTGGCGCAAGGGCGCAACCTCGGGAAACGTCCTGAACCTGGTGGCGATCCGGGCTGACTGCGATCGTGACACTGTGCTGATCCGGGCGCGCCCGGCCGGACCGGTCTGCCATTTGGGGACGGACACCTGTTTCGACGGCGACGATCCATGCAAACCGCCCGCGCGCAATTTTCTCGCCCGTCTCGAGGGCGTAATTGCCGAGCGGGCGAACGCGCCGGTCGCGGAGAGCTACACTGCGCGACTGCTTGCCGACGGCGTCGGGCGTATCGCAAAAAAAGTCGGCGAAGAGGGCGTGGAAACCGCGCTCGCGGCAGTATCCGATCACGATGAAGCCCTGGTCGGCGAGGCCGCGGACCTGGTTTATCACCTGCTCGTACTGCTCAACGCCCGCGGTCTCGATCTTGCGAGTGTCGAGCGCGAACTCGAACGGCGCCATTCCGCCTGACTCGCTGTGACATCGAGCGCTTGCCGCTGACACGCTATATCATACGGGCCACGTCAGGTCCGGAGCCTGCCCGTTGAGCCGTCGTTTTCTTAAATCCACGTCCGTCGTGAGCGGCATGACCCTGCTGTCGCGAGTACTCGGTCTCGCCCGCGATATCGTATTCGCGCGGTTGTTTGGCGCCGGCATCGTGATGGATGCGTTTTTTGTCGCGTTCAAAATCCCGAACCTGCTGCGGCGGTTTTTTGCCGAGGGCGCATTCTCGCAGGCATTCGTTCCGGTCTTCGCCGAATACAAGTCGACGCGTACAAGGGCCGAGCTCACTGCACTGGCGGATCGAGTATCCGGCACGCTCGGTATTGGCCTGTTCGTCGTGACCCTGATCGGCGTTGTCACAGCACCGATTCTCATCATGATTTTTGCGCCGGGGTTTCTTGGCCGGGGCGAACAATACGAACTTGCGACGGCGATGTTGCGGTTCACTTTCCCCTACATCCTGTTTATCTCATTGACGGGTTTCGCCGGTGCGATGCTCAATAGTTTTGGCAAGTTCGCGGTGCCGGCCTTTACACCGGTGTTGCTAAACGTGGTGATGATTTCTGCAGCTATCTGGCTGGAGCCGTTGATGCCGCGACCGGGTCTGGGCCTGGCGCTTGGCGTATTCCTGGCCGGCCTGGTCCAGCTCTTTTTCCAGCTGCCTTTTCTGCGCGGGATCGGGATGCTTCCACGCCCGCGCTGGGGCTGGCGCGATAGCGGAGTACGCAAGGTCGGGCGGCTGATGCTGCCGGCGATTTTTGGCTCGTCTGTGGCCCAGATCAACATGTTGATCGATACGCTGATCGCGTCGTTCCTGGCGGCCGGCAGCATTACCTGGCTCTACTATGCCGATCGCATGATGGAATTTCCGCTCGGCGTCTTCGGTGTTGCACTGGCGACGGTGATTCTGCCGGGTCTGTCCGAGCAGCATGCGCAAAAGTCGCGCGGCGACTTCTCGGCAACGCTCGACTGGGCGCTGCGGCTCGTTGCCCTGATCGTGGTGCCCGCGGCGGTTGCGTTACTGGTGCTGGCGGCGCCGATTCTTGCGACGCTGTTTTTTGGCGGCCGGTTCGATGCCAACGATGTGGCAATGTCAGCGTTCAGCTTGCAGGCCTATTCGCTTGGTCTGCTCGGATTTTCGCTGGTCAAAGTGCTGGCGCCGGGCTACTACTCGCGTCAGGAAATGCGGACCCCGGTGCGGATCGCGGTGATTGCCCTGCTGGTCAATATCGCCCTCAACCTGGTATTCGTCTACGCCATGATCGAGGCTGGATTCAGCGCACCGCATGCCGGGCTTGCGCTGGCGACGGCGCTGGCGGCGGCGCTCAACGCATTTCTTTTGTACCGCGGCCTGCGCACCGCCGGCGTGTATCGTCCCGGCGACGGCTGGTTGTGGCTGGTCATCCGGGTTGGCGTGGCCAGCGCGGCAATGGCGCTGGTGTTGTGGCACCTCGCCGGGCCAGCCAGTACCTGGCTGGAGTTGGCTCTGTCCGCGCGCATCGCCCGTCTTGCTTCGTGCATTGCCGCCGGCGGCGCTACCTATTTCGTGGTGCTTGCTGTGCTCGGCTTGCGGCCGCGGCATTTACGTGGGCATGCTCCGGGGCCTGACGTATAATCGCCAGCTTTTTGCGGCCCGGGAATATGGAGCTGATTCGAGGGTTACACAATTTGCGATCGCGCCATGCGGGATGCGTGGCGACAGTCGGAAACTTCGATGGTGTACATCTCGGACACCGCGCCGTTCTCGCGCGGCTCTTCGAGAAATCGGCCGCTTTTGCTTTCCCGTCGCTGGTCATGGTGTTCGAGCCGACGCCGCAGGAGTTTTTCGGTCGCGGCGAAGTGCCGCCCCGATTGACCCGCTTCCGGGAGAAATACGAGGCTCTCGCGGCTGCCGGTGTCGACCGCATGCTGTGTATACGCTTCGGCTCCGAATATTCGCAAATGCCGGCCGAGCAGTTCGTGTCGGGCTTGCTGGTCGAAGGGCTTGGGGTGCGCTACCTGGTGGTCGGTGACGATTTCAGATTCGGGCATGCCCGGCGTGGCGATTTCGAGATGCTCAAAGCCTGTGGCCGGCGCGACGGCTTCGAGGTAGAGAACACCCCGACATTCGAAGTTGACGGAGAGCGGGTAAGCAGTTCGCGAATCAGGCATTTGCTGCTTGGCGGGGAGATCGCTGCGGCCAACCGGTTGCTGGGGCGTCCCTATAGAATGTCTGGTCGGATTGTCCCGGGCCGGCGGCTCGGTCGCGAACTCGGTTATCCGACGGCCAACATCCGCCCGGGCCGGCGCGTGCTGGCGTTGCATGGTGTGTATGCAGTGCGCATCGAGGGCGACGGGCTGGAGGCGCGTGACGCGGTCGCGAGTATCGGTACCCGGCCTACTATCGACGGTGACACTGCACTTTTGGAAGTACATGTGTTCAACTTCGACGGCGATCTGTACGGTCAGCATGTGCATGTGGACTTTTTCGCCAAGTTGCGCGATGAGCGGCGTTTTGAATCGCTGCAGGCACTGACCGAGCAGATGGACCTGGACGCAGATGAGGCGCGGCAAATACTTGCCGCGCGGGCTGAGCAAGCCGAACCGATATCGAGGCAGAGATAAGGTGGCCGAATATAAGGATACGTTGAACCTTCCGCAGACAGGTTTTCCAATGCGGGCGAATCTCGCCAACCGCGAGCCGGCCATGCTCGAGGAGTGGTATCGGCAGGACCTGTATGGCCAGATTCGTGAGGCCTCGAGGGGCCGGCCGCGATTCGTGCTGCTGGATGGCCCGCCTTACGCCAATGGCGCGATCCATATCGGGCATGCGGTCAATAAAGTCCTTAAGGACATCATCGTCCGCTCCAGGACGCTGGCCGGCTTCGATGCCCCGTATTTGCCCGGATGGGACTGCCATGGCCTCCCGATCGAACTTGTCGTGGAGAAGAAAAAGGGCAGAGTTGGCGCAAAGCTGGATGCCAGCGCGTTCCGGAAGGCCTGTCGCGAATATGCCGACAGGCAGGTCGAAGATCAGAAAAAGGATTTCAAGCGGCTCGGCGTACTGGGGCAATGGGACGACCCCTACAAAACGATGCAGTTTCGCTACGAGGCGGAGCAGCTGCGTGCGTTTGCCCGAATCATCGAAAACGGACATATGTACAAGGGCTACAAGCCCGTCCATTGGTGCCTCGATTGCCGCTCGGCGCTGGCCGAGGCCGAAGTCGAATACGCCGATCGCACGTCGCCGGCTATCGATGTGCGGTTTCGGGTCGTCGACGAGGCCGCGCTGCTGCAATGTTTCGCAGATATCGAGGCCGAGGGTGCCGGCCCGATATCGGTAGTCATCTGGACGACGACCCCATGGACGCTCCCGGCCAACCAGGCTGTCGCGCTGAATGCCGGGCTGTCCTACGCGCTGGTCGAGGTCCATAGTGATGACGGGCCCGAGCGTCTTGTTATCGCCGAGGATTTACTGACAGAGGTGATGGCGCGCTATGGCCGCGAGTCTTTCTCGCAACTTGGCCTGGTGTCTGGCCGGGCACTGGAATCGCTGCTCGTCCGGCATCCGTTTTACGATCGCGAAGTGCCGCTGATCCTCGGCGATCACGTGACGCTGGATGCAGGCACCGGCGCGGTTCATACCGCACCCGGCCATGGCCTCGAAGATTTCGCGGTGGGTCGCGACTACGACCTTCCGGTGGAGAACCCGGTTGGACGCGATGGCCGATTTCTCCCCGATACGGAGATTTTTGCGGGCGAGCAGGTGTTCGAGGCGAATCAGAAAATCGTCGACCTGCTGGCCGAGCGCGGCAGCCTGCTGCATCACGAAGCATTTGGCCACAGCTACCCGCATTGTTGGCGGCACAAATCGCCGGTTATTTTCCGTGCTACGCCGCAGTGGTTTATCGGTATGGACAGGCAGGGTCTGCGCGAGCGGGCGCTTGCTGCGATTGCCGATGTAAGCTGGGTCCCCGAGTGGGGCGAACAGCGGATTCGGGCGATGGTAGAGGGCCGGCCTGACTGGTGTATTTCGCGACAGCGTACCTGGGGCGTGCCAATAGCGTTGTTTGTCGATCGCCAAAGCGGCGAACCGCATCCGGACAGTGTGGAAATACTCGAGCATGTCGCGCGCGTGGTCGAGCAGCGCGGGATCGACGCATGGTATGACCTGGATCCGGCGCAACTGCCGGTCTATATTTCCGGGCAATATGAGAAGGCTACCGACATTATGGACGTGTGGGTGGATTCGGGACTGGCGCATCACTGTGTCGGGGCGATGTTTCCGGCGGTTAGCGGAACCGCAGACCTCTATCTCGAAGGCTCGGACCAGCACCGAGGGTGGTTCCAGAGTTCGCTCCTCACAGCGGTTGCGATGCATGGCGCGGCGCCCTACCGCCAGGTGCTGACCCACGGTTTTACCGTCGACGAGCGCGGCCGCAAGATGTCAAAGTCGTTGGGTAACGTCATTGCACCGCAGAAAGTGGTCAACTCGCTCGGCGCCGACGTCCTGCGTCTATGGGTGGCGGCAACCGACTATCGCGGCGAGATCAGTGTCTCCGATGAAATTCTCAAGCGTGTTTCGGATTCCTACCGGCGTATCCGCAATACCGCCCGATTCCTGCTCGGCAACCTGCACCAGTTCGATCCTGCCACTGACAGTGTGGCAGTGGAACAGATGCTGGCCCTGGACCGCTGGGCGCTGCAGCGGGCCGAAGCGCTGCATCAGAAAGTGACCGCTTCCTATGAGAGCTACGATTTTCATCAGATCTATCAGGGCATCCATAATTTCTGCATCGTCGATCTGGGTGGTTTCTACCTCGACGTTTTGAAAGACAGGCTGTACACGACCCCGGCCCACGGGCACGCTCGCCTGTCGGCGCAAACAGCGATGTATCACATCGCCGAGGCGCTGGTCCGCTGGCTGGCGCCGATTCTGTGTTTTACCGCGGAGGAGATCTGGGCGGCGCTGCCCGGGAAGCGAGCGGCATCTGTAATGCTCGGGCAATGGCACCGGTTGCCGCACATCGCGGCGGGCGCGCACGATCTCGACTGGCCGAGAATCCTCGCGGTCCGCGAAGCGGTCGCCAAGGAGCTGGAGCGGCTGCGCGAAAACGCCGTTATAGGTTCCGCGCTGGAGGCCGACGTCACGCTTTTTTGCGACGGCGAGCTGCGCGCCGCGCTGGATGCGCTGGGTGACGAACTTCGCTTCGTGCTGATTACCTCGGAGGCCAGGGTCTGTGCCGCCGCGGATCGTGATCCGGCGGCCGTTGCGGCCGAAACAATCGAAGGTCTTTGGATCGGGGCTGTGGCTTCATCGGCGCCCAAGTGTTCGCGTTGCTGGCATCGCCGCGCCGATGTCGGCAGCAACGCAGCCCATCCTGAAATATGTTGCCGCTGCGTCACCAATCTCGATGCCGGCGAGGTCCGGCATTTCGCATGAGCACCCCGATTCACAAGCATGGCGCGAGCCAGTGGTTATGGCTGTCGCTGCTGATCATCGTGGCCGACCAGGTCAGCAAATGGTGGATCCGTACACGCTTCGATCTCTATGAACGAATCGAGATCCTGCCGTGGCTGGATATCACCCGCTTGCATAATACCGGTGCCGCGTTCAGTTTCCTCAGTGACGCCGGTGGCTGGCAGCGCTGGATGTTCATCGGTCTCGCGCTGGTCGTGACCCTGTTCATAATGATCTGGCTGCGGCGTTTGCCGCGCACCGGACAGACCCTTCTGGCAATTGCGCTGGCGCTGATTGTTGGCGGAGCGCTTGGCAATGTCATCGACCGGGCAATGCTTGGTTATGTCGTCGATTTCATCAGCGTTCACCAAGGCACGTGGTATTTTCCGGCGTTTAACGTGGCAGATTCAGCGATCAGCGTCGGCGCCACGCTCCTGATCCTCGAGGCGCTGCTCGACGGGCGGCGCAAGGAACCGAAGTCCGAGTCCGCCTAGGATTCGGGGCTTTCTCGGCAACGCAGGCACGCAGACTATGAAAATCTTGTTGGCTAATCCGCGCGGGTTTTGCGCGGGCGTAGATCGCGCGATCGAGATCGTCGAGCGCGCGCTCGAGTTATTCGGTCCGCCCATCTACGTACGACATGAAGTGGTCCACAATCGTTTCGTGGTTGACGGGCTGCGACGCAAAGGCGCCATTTTCGTCGATGAACTCCACGAGGTGCCCGATGACGCCACGGTGATTTTTAGCGCTCATGGTGTGGCGCGCGCCATACAGACCGAAGCGCAACGGCGGCAACTGACTGTTTTCGACGCGACCTGTCCGCTGGTTACCAAAGTGCACATGGAAGTGACGCGTTACGCGCGCGAGGGCCGTGAGGTGGTGCTGATCGGTCATGCCGGCCACCCCGAAGTGGAGGGCACGATGGGTCAGTTTGACGCGGAACACGGCGGACGCATTGTGTTGGTCGAGTCGGTGGCAGATGTAGAAAACCTGGAGTTCGCGAGTCCGGGCCGAGTCGCATTCGTTACACAAACGACTCTTTCAGTGGATGACACTGCGGCGATTGTCGATGCGCTGCGAGCCCGATTTCCTGCTTTGACCGGTCCACGCAAGGAAGATATTTGCTATGCCACACAGAATCGCCAGGATGCGGTCAAGAAACTGGTGCTGAATGTCGACGTAATGCTGGTGGTGGGTTCGCGTACCAGCTCCAATTCGAATCGGCTGCGTGAAATTGCGGAAAAGGCCGGGATTCCCGGGCACCTGATCGACGGTCCGGAGGACTTGCGCGAGGAGTGGTTTAACGAATGCGTTGCGGTTGGCGTCACCGCGGGCGCCTCAGCCCCCGAGCTATTGGTGCGTCAGGTCATCGAAAGACTACGCGAATGGGGGGGCGATCTCGCCGAGGAAGTTGCCGGGCGACCGGAACAAGTGGTGTTTTCGTTGCCCAGGCTTCTGCGAAAAAATGACGCAGCCGTTAAGCCACGGACTGCGCAATAGTTGCCGGCCGATTACTCGTCGGCTGGCGGATCGGCAGGTTTGACACGCAAACGGCTTAGCGATTCCAGCACTCGGCGGTGCTATCGGCGCCGCCGCCGTTCAATGAGCTGCGAACGCCCGTCGCGGTGATCGTAAATGTCTGGCACGCCCCGTCCTGCAGTTGCGGACTCAGCGCCGCAGGCGCCGCAGTAACCGTGAAACCGACAGCATCGGCATTGACGACATTGAGCTGATAGTAGCCCTTCTCGGTACCGGCTATCCCCAGCCCCGCCGGCGGTGCAGCCGCGAGGTTGTTTGTGTAGGTGTTGTTCTGAGCGTAGAACTGTTCCTGTGCTGCGGCCAGTCGTAACAGCGTCGCCTTGGCATCGGCGCGGTTGGCGCGCAATACGTACTGGCGGTAACTCGGGAGAGCAAACGCGGCCAGTATGCCGACGATCAAAACCACGACCATCAGCTCGATCAGGGTTACGCCAAGTATCTTTTTCTTCATGTTCGGTTGCTCCGGAGTAAAGCGGGCGCCACCGATGTGGCGCCCGCTTGCTCACTCGGTATCGTCCTGGCTCCAGTATGTGCGTACGAACGGCGGCAGATCCAGTCCGCCGATGCCCTCCACGCCGACAAAGCCATAGACCCGGTCACAGTCACCGCCCTTACACGCTTCGTCACCGGGGAACAGGAACACGATCTCGGGAGCGATACCGCCCTGCGACAGGCTGTATATGCGGTCTTCCACGGTAAGATCGTCTTCACCGCCAACGCCGTCGAGGTTGTTGACCGGGCTGCCGTCGGAGGCATTCACAATGAACAACTTGTTGACGCCAAGGCCAGGCAGGCACGGATTGTCGCCGGATTTTGGCGTAAAGGTCGTGAAAAAGACCTTGTCCGCAAATGTACGTGCCTCCGCCAGCACTTTCTCACCGATCCAGCCGCCATCGCGCAACTCGATCATCCAGCCGGGTTGACCGTCGGCGATGTTCGGACTAGCGTCGTCTGTAACATCGACGAGATCGGCCGGGGTGATTGGCGCAAGCGCATCGTACTGCGCCTGGGTCAGGCGGTTGAAGGTGTTCTTGTCACGCAGCGCGTAGAAGGCATTGTGATTATCGCGATCCAGCGGATGCGCGCGATAGCCTGAACCGATGCCTATGTGCATAAACCGCATCGACCTGGTAGTGATGACTGCGGTATCCGGGGCGTAATAGAAACGGCGCGTGTCCGCGAGGGTGGGTGCGCCCATGCCCGCCGCACCGAGCTCGGCAAGGACGCCGCCGGCGGCCAGCGTGTTTGCCGTGTTGCCGTTGGTAATATCTATGCGCCACACCCGTCCACCGGTGTCCGAAGCATAGAAGCGGTCAGCATAGCCGTCATTGTTCAGGTCGAGGACCCGAACATCGCCCGGAATGGAGTTGACCATCTTGGGCAAGTTGAGATTGCTGTTATCGCTGCTCGCCTGCCACAGCAGCGCGCCGGACAAGGCGTCAATGATCGTGATGTTGTTGCCGCTCCCATCGACACTGTAGGGATCGTTGTCCTGACTCGAGTCGTAACCACCGCCGAACACCAGCACGAAATCATCGGGATTCTGCCCCTTGTCGGCGATCTCTATCCGGGTCGGAATCGGCGTCGACCACGTCTGACCAAGACCCGGAATATCGTTGCCGTCTTTGGCCCACATCAGGATCGGGTTTTTCTTGTCGGTGACATCCATCGCGAACACGGTGTCTCCGCCGCGGCGCATCCCGTAGAACAAGTAGACCTTGTCACCCTCAAGTGGCTCGACGATACCGTTCTGATCGATGTCCACCTTGACCGCGCGAAGGTTGCCGTCGATCCCGTAGAACCGGTCGGCAGTCGCATTGTTGTCGTACAGTCGCGGCAGGTGTTCGAACAACTCAGCAGGGATGAACCCCCACAGCTCCTCACCGCTATTCGGGTCCAGCGCGTGCAGGTACCCGTCGTTGTTGGCGGTGTAGATAACGGAGTCGTCGAGATCCGGATTGATTTGGGTGCCGCCGTAGATCACCGAAACCGGCCTGGCATGCAACGGATCGCCCATTGCGTAGCGCGGCTCATCGACATTGCCGTCCTGGTCGGCGTCGGTCATGTCGATGCCGCGCGCGTGGCGGATAATGTCGCAATTGCGCGAGGGGCAGGTGTTCTCGGCGGCATAGCCGGGCAAACCGTTGAGCGCATCCAGCAGATCCGCATTCGCCTCGTTGAAGCGGTTGATGTCCGCCGCGAGATTCTTGTTGCCGAGGTAGGTGAAGACCTTGCGCATGGCGGGGTCAGGAAGTTGGTTGGCCGCGCCGCCTTCGCTGACATTGGAGCCATCGGCCTGGGCCGACCAGATGCTGTGAGCGTTCTCTTTGAAAAACCCGGTAGCGGGGTCGACAACGGCGGTGACTTCGTCGGCACCGACGATTTCACCGTCCACCAGTTTGTATTTCTTGATATTGCCGGGCCAGTGCTCTTCGCCGGCCGGGCGGAACACAGCGACGAACAGATCGTTGAGTGTCTGGGTGCGGTTGAATGCGTTGACCGACACCGTCGGTGAGACAAAGGTCGTATCGTCTTCGAGAATCTCGCGCACGATATTGGTCAGCACCGTCGTCAGCGACGCCGCGTCATTGGCCCGGAAGTACTCGCCACCGCCTTTGTTTGCCGTTTCCTGCAGCAGCGGGATGTTTTCTACGAAGCCGATGGTGTAGGTCGTGACGTTTTGCTGGCCGCGCAGATTGGGCTCGATATCGGCCTCGAACAGGTATTTCGCCATGTCGTCGAGGCACGCGCCATTCGTACCGCTCCCGCAAGCCGGGCCCACCGCCTGGGCGTAGCCTGGCAGCGCGGCAATCCGGTCGTCGGCATCTACATCGCGGGTGGGCTCACCGTCAGAGAGCATGACAATGTAATTTTTCTGGCATTCGAAACTGACCGGCTGGTTGTAAGCGGTGAGATCGGCCGGGTTGCGCGAGCCGGGCACGCTGAGCACCGGGCCCACATCGCCATACACGACACTGCCGCCGGTGTAATACTGACCGGCCTCGTAAAGTGTTTCGGACAACGGCGTCCAGCCATGCGAGGGCAAGCGAATTGACCTGCGCTTTCATGTCGTCGCGGATCAAGTCGATGTCGTCGATTTGCTGCAGCACCGGGCCGCCCTGGTCGTTGTTGAAACGCATCAGGCCGACATTGACGCCCTTCATCGAGTCGAGCAGCTGGTTGGTCACCTGTTTGACGATGTTAATCCGGGTATCGACGCCAATCGTTATCCCGTTGTCGTTCCACCAGTTCACATAGTTGGAGTCATACAACGTATATGTGCGTCCGGTGCGAGCACCGGTCCAGGACACCTCGGCGGCCTCGTCGGCGGTCCACATCTCGTTCACGTCGCCATCCTGGGCAAAAACCTTGTTGGGGTCGCCCTCGCCATGGATGCCGCGGTCACCGCGGCACTCGACTTCGCGATTTTTTGCTCCGGCGCGAATGCGTTGCCAGCGAATATTCCCGCGATGGTACTGGGTTGCACGATCGGTGTAGACGCCGGAACTGGCGAATGCAATCTCGGCGGATTCGCATTCCAGCGCACCGCGGTTGAAATAGTTGTCGCTGTTGCAGGCCGGCGGATCACCGGGGCCCTCGCGCCAGAAAACGACATCGTCCGGACAACCGGCATCGTAGACCTGATCCGCGTCGTAGGGGATTTTGGTGACGACCTGGCCACCCATACTTCCCGACGAGTCGAGAATGAACAGGATATTGGGTTGCGAGCCGTCGATCGGGTCGACTTCGCCGAGAAACAACTCGGTATCGTCTGCGGTCACCGGGCCGGCGGTAAACAGCGGCACGGCAAGCGCGGCGACAAAATTCAGTATGGCAGTCCGTTTCATGGTACTGACCTCCCTAAAGCTTCGCTTAAGGCCTGCACGGAAGCCCGGGCGGCGACGCTGGTCGTCCTGCTCGGGTGTGGCGGGCGGCGCTGCCGGCGAAGCCGACGGTCTGGTGATCGGGCTCACGACGATGCGAGTGACTTCATTGGTGCCCGGGCGGTAGAACACGTACACGGCGGAGTCATAGTTTTCTTTCAGCAACTCGCGAAAATCCGTGTAGGCAACGGTTTCCTCTTCTTTGAAAAAATTTGTCTTCGCGTCGGACTGCATCGCGGTCGGTGCGCAATCCGAGCAGGTTTTTACGTACATCGTGCGGCCCTGCTCGGCCGGCAGCTGCACGTCGGCGGCGCTGACCTCGTAGGCATCCTCGACCAGTTCCATGAACTGGGCGCCGTGGGCCGGAGTCCAGGCGGATATCGCAAGCGTGAATATGGAGAAAAGAAGCGTGGTTTTCATGACTGTTTACCCTCCCTGAGACGAATCTCAGTTGCCGCCACCGTTCGGGCCGATGACGTAGAAACCCTGGTTGTGCACCGAATTGGCATTGCGCTGTGCCTGGCCGGTGCTGCCAACCTCAAAGTGGTATGCCGAGAAGCCGCCACCGCCGACCCCCTGGTGAAACCGAGCCCGGGCCGCGGCGGCGGCGCCGTCTCAATTTCGAAACTCGTTTCGCTGACAAACGTGGACTGATTCGGCAGCACCGTGAGCGGTGAGGTCACCGTGCCCTGGGTTGTAAAGTCGCCACCCGTGAGCGCCCGGTCGATGCCGGTTTCAGCGGCCTGGAACGCGTTTTCCGAATACTGGTCATTGGTGGCCATCGTCCACTCGAGCGTGGCCGTATTCATTCCGGAAACACCGAGGACGGTGAGCACGAGCAGCAGTACCAGGCCGACTACCAGCGCGGCTCCCTGCTGCCGGGATTGCAGTGTGATGTTGCTCATGTTCGCGAGTTCCTGAGTTCAATCGTTTTTGAGACGAGCACCCGGCGGAACGCATCGTTGGGTGCGGGCACATTGCGATCTGCATAAACGTAATTGGCGTTGTCGACGTGACCGATCTGGGGCTGGTCGGAGCGCATCAGAAACCACAGCCGCACCGCCACAATCAAAGAGCCTGCCGGCAGGTTGTTCGGGTTGACGTAGCGGTTCGCCGCGCCGTCGCCGCTCGTGTCGACGCCGTACTGGACCTGGAAGTCCTCGACCCCGGGAATGACTTCCTCATCCTGGAGCAGGGGTCCTGCGACCAGGGTCTTGCGTCGCAGCGACGGGATGCCGGCGCCAATGGTTGAATCCTGGCTCACGTAATAGGCGTGCACGACCACGTCGTGAGTCTGCGACTGGGCCGGGGCAAACCCGCCGGGTACGACACCGTCCCAAAAAACCTGGATCCGCTGGCGGTCGCTCTGGACCTGCACGCGCCCCGGTTGAGCCACAGTGGGCTCGATGGAACCGCGGCGCACGACGAGGACGTCGGTATTGTTCTGGACGCCGGCACCGAACGCGGCACACCCCGCCCAGGGAAAGGCGTTGTTGTTGCCTTCGATAGTGAGATTGAGGTCGACCGAAAAATTGACGCGGCAATCTCCGGCCACACCGACTGCCAGAGCGTCGCCCTGAGCGGCCGCGCCATCAACGGTGATCATGCCGTTATTGAGACCCCAGTACCCGGCCTGGCGAATATCGGGCTCGACGATATCAAGCGCGAACCGCGCGTTTTCCTGAATGCGCGCCAGTATCTCGTTGGTCTGATAAGCATTGCGGCTGTTGACATACACAGTGATGGCGCCGGCCAGCAGAATGGCGCCGATCAGCAGCGCAACCATCAGTTCCACCAGTGTGACCCCACGCATGAGGCGGCCCATTGCGACCCGGGTTGTTCGGCTGGCGATGATCATATTTGCACCGTGAGGACGTAGGATACCGGGGCAGCCTGGCCCACCTCGTTCCAGGTAACGGAAATGGTGTAGGTGGCCGGCAGTCCCGCGACGGCCGGGGCGAACAGGATTTGCGACACGCCATTCGGCAACAGCCCGGCAATCGATTGCTGCCAGATCTGAAGATCATCGGCTGCCATCTCGGCGGCCGTGCAGTCGTTCGAGATTCCGACATCGTCGGCGCAATTGTTGTCGGCTGCCGCTCCGGCATAAGCGGCCCCGGCGCCCGGATTGGCGCGGATGCGCTCGGCCATGTCGGAAACGAGGATTACGGCCTGGGTACGGTGGATCGCCGTGCGACCCGAGCGCAGGCTGTCGACGTACAAAGCGGCGATTCCGAGCATGCCGATGGAGAGCACGACCAGTGCCACCAGCACCTCGATCAGCGAGAATCCGCGTTGTCGTTTGCCATATTGTGACGATTGCATTTGTATGCCTCTCAAATCCCGTCGGGCCCGGCGTCAGCGCTAGGGACAGCCACCAAGGGTTGCCGCGACCCGTGCCGTATCGCGATAAACCTGCGGCCGTCCGGTCGGGGCAACCGTGATCGTTCGCGCCGCCGAATTCCCGCCGCCAAGATCCCTGTTGCCGCGGACATCGCAAAATAGGAAGTTGTTCACGCCCGCGCCGAGTCCGGGGATGTCGCGGGTAAATCCGGTGGCGGCGATGGAGACGTAATTACCGTCGGTAAGAACGTTGACGCCGTCCGGAAACGGCTGGACCCGGATAATGTCTTCGCCGGCGTCGATGGTGCCGTTACCGTCGGGCAGGCCATCGCCATTGCCGTCGTTGTCATCCGCAAACACGATCCAGCCCGCAATGGCCCCGGCGACGCAGGCCGGCGCGGCCGCAGCCGTATCGTCGGTAGGACAAAGGGTCACCGGAGCGCGTCGCTTGACCGCCTCGGCCCGTGCCACGGAAATCGCCGCGATCATGTCGTTGGCGACCGTTGTTATGCGCGCATTGCGCTGAAACTCGACCATGCTGGGAATTCCGATCCCCAGGACGATGCCGGCGATAAATAGCGTGACCAGCAGTTCGAGCAGCGTGATTCCGGATTGACGAAGTTTGTCCATGGCGCCACTTTAGCGAGCCACGCTGTGCGCTCCCAAAGGATTTCGGACGAGCGGTCCGGATTTGCCGATAAACGGTCATTGCGGTGGCGGCGGACAGGCGAGAGCGCGTCCCGCCGGGCCCTCGGGTGCCACTCTCGGGCGTCCGGTATAGCTTATGACAAGGGCGCGTGCGCTGGCCTCGCGACGGCGATCGCAATAGACCAGCGTGCCGTTGGTGGCGCGTTTGCCGAATGGCCGGAATACGAATGCGCTGCGGTTACCCGCAAGCGTTGCGGCAAGGTTACCGGTGTTCCGGATCAGTACGGGTTCGCCCGGGTCGACCACGGGCGGCCGATCGCGGTCGCCGTTGACGAAGATGATCCATCCGCGTTGCCAGCCGTCCCCATTGCCGCTGCAGGAACGGCTGTCCGCCGAGGCGCAGAGCACGGCGTCGCGGCCGCGCTTGGCCGCCTCGGAACGGGCGAAATGAACCGCATGCACCAGGCCGTTGAGCGTGCTTGTTCGCCGCTGGTCCGCCAGCAGATTGCCGAAGTAGGGTAGCGCGGCGGCCGTCACGATCACGGTGATCGACAATGCCACTAGCAATTCCAGCAAGGTCATGCCGTTTTTGTGGCAAGAATACGAATCAAAGTTGTCCACCGCGTCGAGATTAAAAGACGACAGATTGCGGCGGCCACGCGGTAATCTGTCCGTGCCGGTCAGTTTCTGGTCTTTGCGTACAATCATGCCGCGCAGGGTCGCCGCGGCAATTGGCTGGACACGGGGTCCAACGTATAATGCAGGCATTGTATTTTTGACGGGGACTATCCCTTGAGACAGGAAGAACTGGTCAGGTTGCTGGAGTCGCGCGGGGTAACGCCGACCGAACAGCGTCTCGAAGTCGGCAAGGTCGTGTTGCGCCAGCCGCAGCATCTGTCCGCCGATGAGATTCTCGCCGAGGTTAACCGGGATCGTTCGCGAGTTTCCAAAGCGACCGTCTACAACACGTTGAAGCTGTTTGTCGAGCGCGGACTCGTCCGTGAAATCAACGTGGATCCAACCCGCATGATCTACGATTCGACGACCCGGCCGCACCATCATTTCTATAATTCCGACACCGGGCAGTTGTGTGATATCGAGCCTGGCGCGGTCGCAATAAGCGCTATGCCGCGCCTGCCGGAAGGCACTGTCGAGGACGGTGTCGAGGTGATAATCCGAATCCGCAACAGGTCCTGATAGCGTTCCCGCGTGCCGTTGTCGCGGCGCGGGGCACCCGATATACTGCGCGACCCTTGCACGATGCCGGCATAGCTCAGTTGGTAGAGCACATCATTCGTAATGATGGGGTCGGGGGTTCGAATCCCTCTGCCGGCACCAATCGCTGATCCGTGCTCATGATTGCGCTGCTGCGCCGATCCCCCCAAGGTATCGCCGTTGATCCTCACCCGGGGTGAGGCTTGACCGGGGGTCGCCACGTTACGTTTCTGCAACAAACCCCACGCCAGGTGAAATCGTTCTGATACCGGCTGCGTCCAGACTCACACCCACTTTGAAATTCCGTAGCGGCGGCGACCTAACCCGGACGGGCCGTTCGGGCGATACGAGTGGGACGGCGAACGATGGCGAGCGTGGCGACAACAATCCGAAAGATGCTCGAGGCAATCGCGCTGGCGGTGATTGTTTCCGTGGTTCTGTTTTTCCTCCGCGAACCAATGCATGTGCAGTTCCCGTTACAGGTGCTGGCACGCGGGCCCGATTTGTTGCTGCAGCGTGTTTTTGCGCAGCAGTGGTTTCTCGCCGCCTTCGTTTTGCGTGTCGGTGCATGGCTGGCACGCGTTGCGCCGGACGAGCCGATCGCCGCGGTGGCTGCGCAATCTTCGGGAGATTGGCTGCAGCCGGTTCGCCCAAATTTCCCGATCGAGCCGGTTCCCGGCGGGTTCGATAAAGCCAGTCGGGGCCCGGGCCGGACAACGCCTGATGACGCGTGCAATTGGGCCGCGGGCGGCGGCGCAGCGAACCTGGCGTTAATGACTGCGGATGTCCGGGCCCGCCGCAGTGGAATACGGGCTCTTTGACGGCGCCGATTTCGCCCCCGCTGCGGTCGCTATTGTCGCGCACGGCCAGCGTCTATCCCGGTGTTTGCAAGGGTTTGCGCTGCGTCGATGACGTATCCGCCAGCGCCGCGCTACGGGTGATTCGAGTGGCCGCGGAAAGAGCGGCCGGGATCGATGCTTATATCGCCGCATTGGGTAGCCGCTTCCTGCTGCTTCGTTACCCTGCTTCGCAGCTCAATCGGCATCTCGATTGCACACCACAGGAATGCTGCAATGCAGTATGAAATACAACGATATTCCGCGCGTATTCACGGTACTCTCGGCCCGGGATCGGTGCTAGGATTACCGGCGGAAATTAGTTCCGGAATTCAACGTTCTTGAGGAATGGTTTCAGGGGGAAACTTACCAGGGTGCTGTCACGGCATTCCGAGGCCTTCCGCGGGCACATCGCCCGGACCTGAAAAGGGTGGATTCTCGATATAAATCTTCAAACAAGAAGAAGGGTGTGAGTATGAAATCGCGTTACACCAAAAGTCGGCGGTTGGGCCTGGCCATAGCGGCGACGTTTTCCACGATGCTGGCGTCGCCTGCTCAAGCCATCGATTTCAATCTGTGGGGATTGGATGGCAGTTTTACTTCGGACATCAGTCTCGGAGCGAGCTGGCGGATGCAGGAGCAGGACAAAAACCTGTACTGGTCCGGCAACAAGGCCGGAGGCAAGGCGTCGTCGAGCAACTCTGACGACGGCAACCTGAACTACGACGAAAATGACATGTATTCGCTGATCTTGAAAGGCGTCCATGATCTCGAGCTGAAGCGAGGCAACATCGGCGGCTTTCTGCGGTTCAAATACTGGTATGACTACGAGCAGGAAGAAGGCGATCGCAATCACGGAAACGTGAACAATTACGAGCGTAACGAATCGCTCGATGACAACGGTTTCAGCGACTTCGCGAAGGGATCCGGATTTAATGTCCTCGACGCCTTTCTGTACGGCAATTTCGAAGTTTTCGATAAACCGCTCAACGTCCGTGTGGGTGAGCAGGTCGTCAGCTGGGGCGAGAGTACATTCATCCAGAACGGCATCAACGTGATCAACCCGGTCGACGTGACTGCCTTCCGTCGTCCCGGTGTCGAAATCAAAGAAGGCCTGTTGCCGGTCGGCATGATCTACTCACAGCTGGGCTTGACCGATGCAATGAGCATCGAGGCCTTCTACCAGTATGAGTGGGCCAAGACCGAAATCGACGGTTGCGGTACCTACTTCTCGGATGCGGATTTCGCAGCAGACGGTTGCAACCTGCTGACACTGACTGCTCCGATCGACGATGCCGCATCGGTTGCCAACGGTGTTTACATTAACCGGAGCAGTGACAAGGAGGCGAGCGACGACGGGCAATGGGGTGTGGCGTTGCGCTACTTCGCAGAGAGCCTCAACTCGACCGAGTTCGGCCTTTACTACATCAACTATCACAGCCGTACCCCGGTATTCGGCGGTTTCAATTCCAGTAACGAGTCGCTGGGTGGGCCGCCTGGCGTGCTTTTCATTCCGGGCGACCCGTACGGCGGCAACCCCACGTTCACGGCTGAGTTTCCCGAGGACATCAAGCTGATCGGGGCGAGCTTTGCGACCAACGTCGCGAGTTTCGCGGTCTCGGCGAGATCAGCTACAAGGAAGACTGGCCGGCGCAGATCAACTCGACCGAAATTCTGCAGGCTGCGCTGATCGCACCGCCGTGGGGCCAGATGACGCCGGTGGTGCAGACTCTGGCACCGGGTGAGTTTTTCTCCGGCTACCAGGAAGTCGACCTGACCCAGGCGCAGACGACGATCGTCAAGTTTTTCGATCAGATCATGGGCGCGAGTCGGGTTTCGCTGATCGGCGAAGTCGGTTGGGCGCATGTCGGCGGCCGCCCCGGCCGCGCCGAGCGCCGTCTCGGCCGGCACCCGGCCTACGGTATGGGCGAGTTCACGCCGATCGATACACCGTTTGGACCTCTCACCTGTGATGGCACCGGCGCGGGCAACATTGCCCTCGGCATCGCTCCCAACGTGACCCCGAGTCACTGTACTTCCGACGGTTACGTCACCGACAACTCCTGGGGCTATCGGATTCGCGGGGTATGGGAATACAACGACGTGTTCAGCGGCGTGAACCTGTTTCCGCAGATTGCCTGGTCGCACGATGTCGCCGGCGTATTCCCGGGCGCGGGCTTTAATGCAGACAATCAGGCGCTGGGTCTCAGCGTCCGCGCGGAATACAATCGCAAGTATCGCGCCGACATCGGTTATGTCTCGTTTTTCGGTGGCGATTACGACTCTCGCAACGACCGTGACTTTCTGTCGCTCAGCGTCGGTGTGAGTTTCTGACCCTGCCTGGCGACGATATCCAGTTAACGAGGAAGTTGATAATGAAAGCAATGAAAAAAATTCTGATCGCCGGTATCGCCGCGGGCTCGATTGTGAGCACCGTGTCGCTGGCGGCGGTGTCTGCCGAGGAGGCCGCCCGTCTGGGTGGCCCCGAGCTGACGCCGATGGGCGCGGAGCGTGCTGGTAACGCGGATGGTTCGATTCCTGCGTGGGAGCCGCTGACTACAGCGCCGTCCTGCTGGAGCGAGGGTAAGCCACTGTGCGATCCGTTCGCTAGCGATCCGATCCTGTTTACGATCACTGCGCAAAATTATTCGGACCATGCCGACAAGTTGTCGCCAGGTCAGATCGCGCTGCTGCAGCGCTATCCCGACACGTACAAGATGAATGTGTACAAGTCGAGACGCACGGCCGGGTACCCGCAGGACGTCTATGACAGGATCAAGGCCAATGCGACGACCGTTGAAATGGTCCAGGGCGGTAACGGGCTGGTCAATCTCGCCTCGGATACGCCTTTCCCGATCCCGCAGAGTGGCCTGGAAGTCATCTGGAATCACATCATCCGCTATCGCGGCGGCAGTGTCCGGCGGACTTATACCCAGATTCCGATGCAGGCCAACGGCAATTTTGCGCCGGTGCAGTTCCAGGATCAGATTACATTCGCCAGCTACATGTCTGAGCAGGTTGAACCAAACCGTTTGTTCTTCTACAAACAGTCGATTCAGGCTCCGGCTCGTCTCGAGGGCAACGTGCTGCTGGTGCATGAGAACATCGATCAGGTCAAAGAACCGCGTGCGGCGTGGGTCTATAACGCCGGCCAGCGCCGTGTGCGGCGTGCCCCTGACGTTGCCTACGACGGCCCCGGCACAGGCTCCGACGGCCTGCGCACCGCCGACGATCTCGACATGTACAACGGCGCACCGGACCGCTATGACTGGAAGCTGATCGGCAAGCAGGAGATGTACATCGGCTCGAACTCGTACAAACTTGCCGACAAGAGTCTCAAGTACAAGGACATATTAAAGGCGGGCCATACCAATCCCGATCTTCTGCGCTTCGAATTGCGCCGGGTCTGGGTGGTCGAAGCAACGCTGAAGCCGGGTGCGCGTCACATCTATGCCCGCCGCGTGTTCTTCGTCGATGAAGATACGTGGCAGATCGCGGTCGGCGATCTGTACGACAGTCGCGGCGAGTTGTGGCGGGTAAAGGAAGCCCACTCGAATTTGCATTTCGAGTCGCAGGTGCCGTGGTATGCGATGGAGGTCAGCTACGATCTCGTTTCGGGCCGCTACTTGCCGATTGGCCTGGATAACGAGATTCCGGGTTATACGTACGAGTGGAATTACAAGGCTTCGCCAAAAGAATATACGCCCGCAGCATTGCGGCGCGCAGGTGTCCGTTGATGAGCATCCGCTCTCGCGCAGCCTGAAAAAATGGAACGAGTGGCCCGCCTGATGGCGGGTCACTTGTATCCTCGACAGACACTCATTACAACATTCTGCCTCTGGGGGGACCTATGACAGACGGCCTGCTGTTCGGGCAGTTTCGCAGCTTGAAACTCACTGCCACCTCGCGACTCGGCGGCCTTGCACTGGTCCTGCTCGGCTCACTTTTTTCGTTAGCAGGCACTTGCTCAGGACCCCAGTGACTTCAATTACTTACCGACTGTTCCGACCGACGAGGCGCACGAAGGCCTGCTACTCGACATCGTTCGCGCCGGCACCCGGATCGTCGCCGTCGGTGAACGCGGCTACGTGGTCTACTCGGACGATGAGGGCGCAGACCTGGAAGCAAGGCGCGGTCCCGGTCTCGCAGACTCTGACCGCGGTCACGTTCGGTTCCGACAAGACCGGATGGGCCGTAGGTCACGAAGGCATCATTCTCCGTACCGATGACGGTGGTGAAAACTGGGCGTTGCAGTTCACGGGATATGAGGCGTCGAAACTGGAACTGGTTCTTGGTGAACGCCGGCTGGAGCGGGCACGCGCAGCCGTTGAAGAGGCGCGCAGCGCAGGCGCGGAAGATCTCGAGGATCTCGAGTATGCGGTCGAGGACGCCGAGATCGCGCTCGAGTCGATCCAGACCGCTATCGACGACGGTCCGTCCAACCCGTTCCTGGATGTCTGGTTTGCCGACGAAAAGATCGGCGTCGCGGTCGGGTCGTACGGAATGATTTTCCGAACGCTAAACGGCGGCGAAACCTGGGAGGCCTGGAGCGAACATATCTCCAATCCCGATGGTTTCCATTATTACAGTCTCGACAGTAGCGCTGACGGCACCCTTATTCTGGCTGGCGAGCAGGGCCTGTTGTACCGTTCGCGGGACAAGGGAAAGGAATGGGAGCGTTTGCCGACACCCTATGCCGGTTCGTTTTTCGGCGTTCTGCCGGGTGATCGCGGCAGCAGTCCCTTCATCCTTATTTTCGGTTTGCGCGGGAATATTTTCAGATCTGGTGACGACGGCGACAGCTGGTCGCCGGTTTCCACCGGCTCCGAGCTCGCCTTGTTTGGCGGAGCAACGCTGAATGATGGTGCCGTGGTTCTGGTCGGTAATTCCGGAATCGTTTTGCGAAGCACCGATGGCGGTGTGACATTCTCGAGTCATATTCGGGCGGAACGGTTGCCAAATAGCGCGGTGGTCGAAAATGGCAACGGCAATCTGGTTCTGACCGGGCGCGGTGGCGTCGAGGTCGTGACTGCCGACGGCAAAGACACGAAGGGCGGCTGACATGAAAGAATCGACAAAAGAAGTTCTGAGCCATCCGGTTTCCCAGGCGGAGCCATTCGTCGAGAACTTGTTTTTTAACTACCGCGCCGTCTGGTTGCTGTTTTTTCTGGCGTTGACCGTTTTCTTCGGTTATCACGCCTCGAAGATTCAGCCGGATGCGAGTTTCGAGAAGATGATTCCGACCTCGCATCCCTACATCGAGAATTTCCTCGAGAATCGCGACGCGTTGTCGGCGCTGGGTAACACGGTGCGGATTATCGTTGAGACGACCGAGGGAGACATATTTACGGCTGACTTCCAGGACACGCTGAAAAAGGTCACGGACGAGGTCTTTTACGTGGCAGGCGTCGATCGCGGCAACCTGCAGTCATTGTGGACGCCGAACGTACGCTGGAGTGAGGTGACGGAGGAGGGTTTTCGCGGCGGTGCCGTGGTGCCTGACAGTTATGACGGATCCGAGCAGAGCCTCGAGTTGCTGCGCACGAATGTACTGAAATCCGGAACAGGTGGGGCGGCTGGTCGCAAATAATTTCCAGTCGACTATCGTACTGGCGCCGCTCGTCGATATTGATGCCGCAACCGGCGAGCGGCTGGACTATCGCAAACTGTCCGCTGACCTCGAAACGCTGGTGCGCGACAAGTACCAGACGGACAAGATCAAGATTCATATCGTCGGATTCGCGAAGGTCGTCGGTGACCTGATCGAGGGCGCGAGCCAGGTTGCGGTGTTTTTCGGTATCGCATTCCTGATAACGATGGTTCTGCTGTTCATTTACTCGCGATGTCCGTTCGCCACGGCGGTGCCGCTGATCTGTTCCACCGTTGCGGTGATCTGGCAACTGGGATTGCTGCGGACGCTCGGATTCGGCCTCGATCCTTACTCGATGCTGGTGCCGTTCCTGGTCTTTGCAATCGGTATCAGTCACGGCGTGCAGATGATCAACAATATCGCGATCGCCTGCGCCGGTGGCTCCACATCGCTCGAAGCGGCGCGCAGCGCTTTTCGCAAGCTCTATCTTCCCGGACTGGTCGCTCTGGTCAGCGACGGCATCGGGTTTTTGACGCTGCGAGTAATCGACATCCCGGTCATCAAGGAACTGGCATTGACCGCCAGTCTCGGCATCGCAGTGTTGATCGTGACCAACCTGTTGCTGCTGCCAATGCTGATGTCCTATGTAGGCGTTACCGAGTCGGGCAAGCGTTTCTATCAGTCGCGCCGTGGCAAAGTGCAGCCGTTATGGAAAGCCGTAAGCGCCTTTGCCGACAGCGGCCCGGCAAAAGTGGCCATCGGCATTGCTGTCCTGCTGGCGATCGGCGGTTTCTATGTCAGCAAGGATCTCAAGATCGGCGATCTGGATCCGGGAGCGCCGGAACTGCGCCCGGATTCGCGCTACAACCTCGATAACGCTTACCTGACCCAGAATTATTCGACCAGTACCGACGTTTTCGTGGTCATGGTGCAGACCGAGCCACAGCAGTGTGGTGCCTGGGAGGTCGTATCGGCGGTCGACCGCTTCGAAGCCGTGATGAACAATGTCGAAGGGGTGCAGAGTGTCGTCTCGCTGGTTACTATCGCAAAGCTGGTCAATTCAGCAATGAACGAGGGCAACCTTAAATGGGCGGCATTGAGCCGCAACCGCTTCGTGTTGAATAACTCCCTCGGCAACGTCCAGAGTCCGCTGATCAACACTGATTGCAGCATGGCTGCCGCGCTGGTCTTTCTCGACGACCACAAGGCGGAGACGCTGGAGAGGGTGACCGCGGCGGCGGAGGCGTTTGCCGAGAAATACAACACAGACGCGGTTAGATTCGAGCTTGCTGCCGGAAACTCGGGTGTCGAGGCTTCGACAAACTCGGTGATCGGCAAGGCTCAGTACCAGATGCTGATGTGGGTCTATGCAGTCGTGAGTTTGCTGTGCTGGCTGACTTTCCGCTCGGTCAAGGTCGTGTTGTGCATCATCCTGCCGCTGGCGCTGACCTCGTTGCTTGGCCAGGCACTGATGGCCATGATCGGCATTGGTGTGAAGGTCGCAACGCTGCCGGTCATTGCGCTCGGCGTGGGTATCGGCGTCGATTACGGCATCTATATATACAGCCGATTGCAGGGTTACCTCGAGCGCGGCATGACCTTGCGTGAGGGTTATTACAAGACCTTGCGGACCACCGGCACCGCCGTAGCATTCACCGGTCTGACGCTGGCAATCGGTGTCGGTACATGGATATTCTCGCCGATCAAGTTCCAGGCGGATATGGGCCTGATGCTCACATTCATGTTCCTGTGGAATATGCTTGGCGCGCTGGTGTTGTTGCCGGCGCTGGTTCGCATCCTCGTCAACCCGGACAAGAAGCTGGCGAGACTGCACGACGGTCAACCGGCGACGGCCTGAGCTCGCGCGGCTCGGCCCGGTCTGAAGGCTCGCTGCCGGGTTGGCGACGAGCTTGGTCCGGTGCCGGCCGGCAACCCGGCGCCGGCCGCCGATGCCCGGTACTGGTGCCCGGAAGCGGGCCGGCGCAGAGGTGGTGAGAAGCGGGACTGGCGCGGAGCGTGTTTCTCAACGTAACCCCGCCACACCGGGCAAGATTTTTGCCCCGTCCCGGGGCGGTTTCTGCCGCTGACCACAAAATCCCAGTGCTGGCGCGCTGTTGCGCTTGCCGCGGTCGCTTGGGCCTGACTGACCGGACCGCCGCGACCGCCAAATGGGATTACTCGGTCCGAGATTTCTCTTGACATGGTGCATGGCAGCAATACACTTGCTTGTCGCTAACAAGTTTAGGCGCGAGCACATTTGAGTCACGATACCAGCACCGAAGTTCGTCCCCGGTCGCGTACGCAGGCCGAGCGCGCCGCGTTGTCCGACCGACTAATGACCGAAGCGGCGATCCACTTGCTCGTTACCCAGGGCGTCGGTGGCACGACATTGAAGGCGATCGGAGAGCAGTCCGGTTACAGCCGCGGTCTGGCCACTCACCGGTTCGGGTCCAAGGCCGGGCTGTTCCGCCACGTTCTGCGCCATGTTTCCGCGGAATGGGTTACCCGTGTCGACCAGGCGGTCGGTCAGCAGATCGGCATCGATGCGCTGACGGCCGTCGTCGATGTTCAATACCATTTCATCAAGGATGCGCCGGAGAAGCTGCGCGCCATGCACATTCTGTGGATGGCCTCCGGTGACCCGGCGTCGGAATTCAAAACCAATGTCGCGGACGTGCACCGGGCCCAGCGCTCGGATGTCCAGCGCTGGGTCGAATTGGGGCAGAAGGACGGTATCGTCCGCCCCGAAATTTGTGCCGCGCGGGTCTCCGAGCAATTCGTAGCGCTGCTCCTTGGTATTGCGTTTCAGTGGCTGGTGAACCCGCAGATGCCGCTATACGAAATGCACGAGGCGCTCAAACGCGAAATCAAGTTTCTACTCACGCCGCCGGGCAACCATGACCGCGCGGCCGCATCGTGAGCATTTGCCACGACAGCTATTGCAACACAGGGACTGTAAACCATGACTGAAGCATACATTTACGATCACGTTAGAACGCCGCGGGGCAAAGGCAAAGCCGACGGGGCGCTGCACGAGGTAACTCCCGTAGAACTGGCGAGTCAGGCATTGCGCGCGATCCGCGATCGCAACGAGCTCGACACCTCGGTCGTCGATGACGTCGTGCTCGGCTGTGTCTCGCCGGTCGGCGAACAGGGCGCGGATATTGCGCGGGTCGCGGCACTGAATGCGGATTACGCCGAGTCGGTGCCGGGCAAGCAGATCAATCGCTTTTGCGCGTCGGGTCTGGAGGCGGTCAATACCGCGGCAGCACAGGTCATGTCGGGGCAGTCGGACATGGTCATCGGCGGCGGCGTCGAGGCGATGTCACGGGTTCCGATGGGCTCGGATGGCGGTGCCTGGCCGACCGACCCACAGGTCGCGCAGAAGCTCTACTTCGTTCCGCAGGGCATCAGCGCGGACCTGATTGCGACCAGGTTCGGTTTTAGTCGCAAAGATCTCGACAAGTATGCCGCGGAGAGCCAGCGCCGGGCGGCCCATGCCTGGGACGAGGGTTTTTTCCGGAAATCGGTTATTCCGGTCACGGACGTGATCGGTCAGGTACTTCTGGAGCAAGACGAAATCATGCGTCCGGGTACGACCGCTGAAGACCTGGGCCAGCTGCGCCCGGCGTTCCAAATGCCTGGCGAGCAGGCTGGATTCGATGCGGTGGCGATTCAGCGTTACCCGGATGTCGAGGCCATCGACCATCGTCACACGGCCGGCAATTCGAGCGGCATCGTCGATGGCGCCGCGGCCGTGCTGGTCGGAAGCGGTGCGATTGGCGAGCAGTTGGGCATGAAGCCTCGGGCGCGGATCCGCGCCTTTGCATCAGTCGGCAGCGAGCCGACGATCATGCTGACCGGCCCCACGCCTGCCACCGAAAAAGTATTGAAGCGGGCGGGCATGACGACCTCGGACATCGACTTGTTCGAGCTCAATGAGGCTTTTGCCGCGGTCGTGTTGCGTTATATGCAGCAACTCGAACTCGATCCGGCCAAGGTGAACGTCAACGGGGGCGCGATTGCGATGGGTCATCCGCTCGGCGCGACCGGCGCGATGATCCTCGGCACGGTTCTGGACGAGATGGAGCGGCGCGATCTGAATACCGCACTCGCCACGTTGTGTATCGGCGCCGGCATGGGCACGGCCACGATCATCGAGCGCGTCTAGCTTTCCCGGCCCGCACTGAACCGCGACAGCGGGTTATCGAACAGGTGTCCATCGGAACGGACAGAGGATTTGGATAATGAGTAAAACGATACGATTTGAAGTTGCCGACGACGGTATTGCCACATTGACGATCGACGTGCCGGACCGTTCCATGAACGTGCTTACCCCGGAATTTCTCGACGATCTTGCTGAAGCCATTGAGAAAGTCGTTGCCGACGACGCCATCAAGGGCGCGTTGATTACCTCAGGCAAGAAGGCGTTCATTGCCGGGGCAGACCTCAAGGATTTGGTCACCGCCTATGATCGCGGTGTTTCGGTCGGGGAGGGCTACGAGTGGAGTCAGCATCTGTCGAAACTGTATCGGCGGATGGAGACTTGCGGCAAGCCGTTTGTCGCAGCGATCAACGGCACGGCGCTGGGTGGCGGACTCGAGCTGTGTCTGGCCTGCCATTACCGCGTCATGGTCGATGACCCCAGAGCCGTCGTGGGTTTGCCGGAGGTCCAGGTCGGTTTATTGCCAGGCGCTGGCGGCACCCAGCGGCTGCCGCGTTTGATCGGCCTGCGCGAGTCACTGCCGTTGATGCTCGAAGGCCGCCATGTGCGACCCGACAAGGCCCTGGCGCTCGGCATCGTCAACGAAGTCGTTCCCGCCGAGCAGTTGCTGGATGCGGCGAGACGCTGGCTGCAGGGTTCTCCCGACGCGGTTGCTCCGTGGGACAAAAAGGGATTTAAAGTACCGGGTGGCGCTGGCGCAATGAACCCGAAGTCCGTTGAGACTTTTATCGTCGGCAATGCGTTGCTTGCAGGTAAAACCCAGCACAACTATCCGGCACCCGAGGCGATCATGGCCTGCGTGTTCGAGGGTACGATTTTGCCGATTGACAAGGGCCTCCAGGTCGAGTCCAAGTACTTCGCGCAACTGGTGACAGGCGTGGTTGCGCGCAACATGATGCGCAGCCTGTTTGTAAACAAGACGGCAGCGGACAAACTGGTGCGGCGACCGGCAGGTATCGAGCGCAGCAAGGTCGCAAAACTGGGCATTCTTGGTGCGGGCATGATGGGTGCAGGAATTGCCTATGTATCCGCGCGTGCCGGGATCCAGGTCGTCTTGCTGGATACCGACCAGGACAGCGCCGACCGCGGCAAGAACTACTCGCGCACGCTGCTGGAAAAAGCAAAAAAACGGGGCCGCATGACTGCAGACAAAGCCGAGGCAATGCTTGGTCTGATCAAAACGACGACCGACTATGCGGATCTCGAGGACTGTGATCTGGTGATCGAAGCGGTGTTTGAACATCGCGACATAAAGGCCGAAGTAACCGCGAAAACCGAAGCGGTGATTCCCGAGACGGCAATCTTTGCGAGTAATACGTCGACGTTGCCGATCACCGGTCTTGCAGAGGCGTCAAAGCGCCCGCATAGCTTCATCGGTATCCATTTCTTTTCGCCGGTCGACAAGATGCCGCTGGTCGAGATCATCGTCGGTGAGAAGACGTCGCAGGAAGCGATTGCGCGGAGCATGGATTACGTCCAGCAAATCCGCAAAACGCCGGTCGTGGTCAACGACAGCCGCGGTTTTTACACCAGCCGCTGTTTTGGTATGTATCCGAACGAAGGCATTACGATGCTCGCCGAGGGCGTAAACCCTGCGTTGATCGAGAATGCGGCGAAGATGGCCGGTATGCCGGTGGGTCCGCTGGCGGTATCCGACGAAGTAACGATCGAGTTGCAGTACAAGATCATGGCTCAGCATAAGAAGGATCTTGGCGACGCGTGGGTCAAGCCTTCGAGCTATGACGCCGTCACGCGCTTTGTCGAAGATCTGGATCGCAAGGGCAAGCGCTTTGGCAAGGGCTTTTACGACTATCCGGAAGGCGAGAAGAAACATTTGTGGCCGGAACTCGGCGCGATTTTCCCGCTTGCGCCAGAGCAACCCACGGTGGAAGAAGTGCAGAAACGCCTGCTATACATACAGTCGCTCGAAACTGCGCGGTGTATCGAAGAGGGTGTCGTTACCGAAGCGGTCGATGCTGATATTGGTTCGATTCTCGGCTGGGGATTCCCGCCATGGACGGGTGGCACGATCTCGCTGATCGACACGATCGGGATCGCGCGGTTTGTAGCGGAATGCGAGCGGCTTGCCGATACGTATGGCGAGCGTTTCAGACCCTCTGCCTGGCTGAAGGAAAAAGCGGAGAAAAACGAGAGTTTTTACCGCGGAACCGCCGAAGACGCACGCTCCGCGGCGTAACAGGAACGGCGCGCGCGATCGCTGAGCGGCGCTTTTTTTCGATAGCACGAGGAACCAGACCGATGATGCCGAGAACGATCTTCGAGGAAGAACATGACATGTTCCGCGATACTGCGCGGAAATTTTTTCAGAACGAAGTTGCGCCGCACTCCGAGCGCTGGCGCGAGCAGGGGGCGGTGGATCCGCAGATTTTCGAGAAAACCGGTGACATGGGTTTCCTGCTGATGTGGGCGGACGAAAAATATGGTGGGGCCGGCATCAAGGACTTTCGCTACGAACAGATTCTGATGGAAGAGAACGCCGCACATGGCGAGCCCGGATTTTTCCTGAATCTTCACAGCCGTCTGGTCGGTCCTTACCTCGGCGAACTCGGCAACGAGGAACAGAAGCAGAGATTTCTGCCGGACTGCATCAGCGGCAAGCGCATCATGGGCATCGCTATGACCGAACCCGGCGCTGGCAGCGATCTCGCCGGGATGAAGACGCGGGCAGAGGACAAGGGCGACTATTTCCTTCTCAACGGGTCCAAGACCTACATCTCCAACGGTATCAACGGCAACCTCTTCGTCGTAGCCGCCCGGACCCTGGCCGACAATCCGCATGGAATTGGCCTGTTCCTGGTGGAAGGCGATATGGAAGGGTTCAGCCGCGGCCGCAACCTGAAAAAAATGGGGCTGAAGGCGCAGGATACCGCCGAGTTGTTTTTCGATAACGTGCGTATCCCGAAAGCCAATGTACTCGGCGAGCCGGCCCGTGGTTTCTACTACCTGATGCAGTTCCTCGCCGAGGAGCGTCTGATGGGCGCATGTTCGTTCATTGCTCACGCTCAGGCGGCTTTCGACATCACGATGGACTACATCAAAGAGCGTCATGCTTTCGGCCGGCCGATCGCGGCGTTCCAGAACTCGCGCTTCAAGATGGCAGAGATGCGGACCGCGCTGGATGTTGCGCAAACGTTTATCGATCAGTGCGTGGTCGAGCACAATGCCGAACGACTGTCGGCAGAGGTGGCCGCAGAGGCCAAGCTGCATGCCAGCGAAGTCGAGGCGCGGGTAATGGACGACTGCGTACAACTCCACGGCGGAGCCGGTTACATGGACGAGTACCGGATCAGCCGCATGTACACCGATGCGAGAATCTCGCGAATCTACGCAGGATCTTCAGAGATTATGAAAGAGATCATCGCACGTGGAATCGGTCTCGATGAGCGCCGCAAAAAGCCTGCCGGTGCTTCGCGCGCGGCCTGATTGCGAGGGGAGTCTGAATGTCGCTGCCAAAGTCGTTCGAAGGTAAGTTGCGGTTGCCGGCCGTCGCGGCGCCGATGTTCCTCGTCTCTAATCCGGCATTGGTTATAGAGTCATGCCGCGGCGGGGTCGTTGGCAGCTTTCCCGCGCTCAACTGCAGGACTTCCGAGGGCTTCGAGCAGTGGGTTCTGGAGATCAAGGCGGCGCTCGCGGCCGATGATATCGCTACGCCCTGGGGCGTGAACCTGATCGTTCATCGCAGCAACCCGCGGGTGGAGGCGGATCTGGCGTTGTGCGAGAAGCACGAGGTTCCGCTCGTCATAACCTCGCTCGGTGCGGTCCCGGACCTTGTCAAACGGGTGCATGCCTATGGCGGAGTCGTCTTTCATGACGTGATAAATATGCGCCATGCGCGCAAGGCTGCGGCGGCCGGCGTCGACGGGCTTATTGCCGTCTGCGCCGGTGCCGGCGGCCACGCGGGGACACTGAATCCACTCGCGATCACCCAGGAAATCCGCAGTTTTTTCGCTGGCACGTTGTTGCTGTCAGGATGTATCAGCACGGGCGGTCACATCGCGGCGGCGCTAGCGATGGGCGCGGATCTTGCTTACGTCGGAACGCGTTTTATCAATACCACCGAGAGCGCGGCGCCGCCCGAGTACAAAACGATGATCGAGAATGCCGTGGCGGCGGATATCGTTTACACCGATGCCATTTCGGGGGTTAGCGCGAACTTTTTGCGGCAGAGCCTCGAGGACAACGACATCGATGTCGAATTGTTGCAAAAGGCGGGTGCGGACAAGCCCGACCTGAAGGCAATCGATAGCGAGGTCAAGGCCTGGAAAACGATCTGGTCGGCGGGGCAGGGTGTGGGCGGCATCGATGACGTCCCAACGATTGCGGAGCTGTGCGATCGTCTGGAGGCTGAATATCGGGCCGCGGCAGCCAGGATTTCCGGAGCCGTGGGCAGCGGTTAGCGCTCGGAGAGGCCGGCTGCAGCGCACTGCCAGGTCGCCCGCGCTAACCGGCGCGGACCGGCTCAGATGACTTGCGGCAGCGTCCGCCAGAGTATCCAGGCGCCCATCAGCAAAAGAAAGATTGCGAAAATCCGCCGCAGCGTGGACTGCGGAATCCGCCCGCTCAGCATATTGCCAACAAATGTGCCCAGTATGCCGGCAGCGGTGACGATGCCCAGTACATGCCAGTCGAGGGAGAGATCGAAACGTTCCAGCACGTCGAGATATTTGACGAAGCCGCTGGCCGATTTCATAGCGATGATGACCAGGCTGGTGCCGACCGCGACGCGCATCCCCATGCCGCCAAGCAGCACCAGCGCCGGCACGATAAGGAATCCTCCGCCGACGCCGACGATGCCGGTCAACGCTCCCACGCCCAGACCATCGGCAACGATTTTGACCGGATGCCGATGTGAGTCATCAGGGTCAACTTCGGGCGGGCGGCGCAGCATCATGATCGCCGCCAACAGCATGACCGCGGCAAACAATGCCAGTTGCGCGGCACCCGAGATGAAGTTTGCCACCCAGGCGCCGACATAGGTGCCCAGCATCCCCGGGATGCCGAACCACATGACATTGCGCCAGTCGACGCTGCGGCGAAGCGCGTAGGGTATCGCCGCTGCAAGGGCAATGCTGCCGACGACCGCAAGCGAGCCGGCGATGGCGACCTTTTCGTCCTGGCCGAAAAGATAGACCAGCACCGGTACCGTCAATATCGATCCGCCCGACCCGAGCAGGCCGAGGCTCAGGCCGATTGCCAGTGCACCGAGTAATCCGGCCAGCATGAGGTTCCTTGAGTGGGGGAGCGCGCGAAAGCTTAACCGGGCTGTGTTGGCACCGCAAAGTCAGCACGGCTTAACAAGGGGTGAATACCGGTAGAAAAGCGCGGCCGGCTGCCCGGACCCCCAGGCTAGCGCATGGGCGGTGTGCCGAATTTTTAACCGGCGATGAAAGGCAGAACGACGTCATGATCCGGGCTCGGCGGACGCCGGCTGGTCAGTCCGATTCAGGCCTTCCTCGGGGCCTGCCGGCGCGCAGGGTCGGGCCAGGATGATCGGTCTGTCTCGGCGCCAGGCGGGTCGGAATGTGCGCAAAACCAACCACATTACCTGATCGGCCCAGGGGACGCCGCCGAGCTTGGCCGAATCCGGCTGCATCCGTCGCATGTCACGCAGACTCAGGCCGTTCAGGCCCGGGTTACGTGGGCAGGAATAGCGTCAGCGCATGCGCAGATGCGTTTGGTCATTGCAGGTTACCGGACGTAGGACGCCTATCTCCCGTGAGAATGGAAAGTTTTAATACATAGCAAACAGCCCCTTATCTTGTTTTCTTCAAAAACTATGTCACAATCGCCCGCAACTACTGCCGCAGCCAGGGGAAGGCTCAATAGAGAACAAGCCCGGCGGCCCGTTCGTAAAAACTATTGAGCAGAGAGACATCTGAATAATTACAAACCGTGAGCTTGCAGAATCACGGGCCAGGGCACGAGCCGCAAGGAGCGGCCGTCAGCGCCCCAGAAGGGATATTCATGCCGGCGGGATCACGAATCCGCGCTAACATCGATACCGTGTACACCAAACTCGCAATCGACTTCCAGACCATCGACAGCGACGTCGAGACAACTTTCGCTCGTTGTCTGGCCAATCTGCGCGAGGCGGTGGGGGTCGAAGCCGCTTTTATTGCTTTCATCAGCGGTGATGGCAAACGGATCACGAAAATCCACTCCGACCGTGCGGTATTCGCGACCTTCAACCCGGAAGTGCTGACGGGCGAGTCCTTGCAGAAATACAGTTGGTTGCGCAGTCGTCTCGACCAGCAAAGGCTGGTAGACATTACCGATACCGGGCACCGCCGAGTTGCTCGCGCTCGCAGAAGGGCGGCGGCTGCGCAAGTTGAAAATCGGGTGTTTGCTCGGCGCCGGCTTCAGGACCCGCGGCAAATTGCGTGGCCTGCTGGCGGTAGCCGGTGGCCAGGGCCGCAGCGCATGGGACGTCGATCATGGGCTGCTCATGAAGTTGCTTGCCACCTCCCTGGGTTCGGGTCTCGAACGGCTTGATCTCGAGCGTGAGCTGCACGAGGTCAAGGAACGCGATGAGCTTGCGATGTTCGGAGCCAACGACGGCGTGTGGGATTTCGACATGCGGTCCAACACGCTGTATCTGTCGCCGCGGTGGAAGGCCATGCTGGGTTATGGCCCGGATGATCTGTGTAGTTCTGCCCCGGATTGGCGGCGCCTCGTTCATCCGGACGATCTCGCCCGGGTGCAGGGCCAGATTCGGGAGCACCTCGAGGGAAAGACCGAGATTTTCGAGAGCGTCCATCGCATGCGCCACTGCAACGGCGAATGGCGCTGGGTGCTGTCGCGGGCAAAAGCGCGCGAGGATGCGACCGGAAGGACCCGCCGCCTGGTCGGTGTCGAGCTCGATATCACTGATCGTAAGCTGTACGAGGAGGCGCTTTTCCGCGAAAAGGAGAGCGCGCAGATTACGCTGCAGTCGATTGGCGACGGCGTGATTACTACCGATGCAGAGGGTTACGTCGAGTATGTCAATCCGGTCGCCGAGGAATTGACCGGGTGGCGTCTGGATGATGCAACCGGCCGTCACATTGACGAGATATTCCGCAGTTTTCACGAAGAAACCTGCGAACCGCTCGATAACCCGATGTCGATGGCGATTCGTCGTACTCGCGCGATCAAGTCTGTTCGTCCGACATTGTTGATCCGTCGCGACGGCAACGAGTTATACATTGAGAACACCGCGTCGCCGATCCGCGACGGCGGCGGCAAGGTGACCGGCGGAGTGCTGGTGTTTCACGATGTCAGCGAAGCGCGCGAACTCAACCGCCGTCTCAGCTACCATGCCAGCCATGACATCCTGACCGGACTCGTAAACCGGCGCGAATTCGAGAATCGGCTGGAGCGGGCCCTCAAGAGCGCCAAGGCACGGGAAACCTCTTACGCATTGCTTTATCTCGATCTCGACCAATTCAAGATCATCAATGACACCTGCGGCCACAGCGCCGGCGACGCGTTACTCGGGCAACTCGGGGCACTCCTCAAGTCCAAGATTCGTTGGCGCGACACGCTCGCCCGGTTGGGCGGCGACGAGTTCGGCGTACTCCTCGAAAGCTGCACCGTTGATGAGGCGATTTCCAATGCTGAAGGTTTGCGCGAAACGATTCGCGAGTTCAAATTTCAATGGGACGATAGGATATTCCGCCTTGGCGTCAGTATTGGCGTAGTCCCGATCACCGCGGACAACGACGATGTCGCCTCGCTGTTGTCGGCGGCCGATGCCGCCTGCGCGGCGGCGAAAGAAGCAGGGCGCAATCGTATTCACTGCTTCGCCGAAAACGACATCGAATTGATGCGCCGGCGCCGCGAAATGCAATGGGCGGCGCGTATCAACAACGCCCTCGATGAAGCGCGCTTCGAATTGTTCCGCCAGACGATCCTGCCGCTGCAGGACAATACCGAAAGCGGGGCGCATTACGAACTGCTGCTGCGGATGCGTGACGAGAACGGCAGTGTCGTGTCACCCGAGCTGTTTATCGCAGCGGCCGAGCGTTATGGCATCACGCCGAACATCGACCGCTGGGTGATCGAGAATGCCTTCCGCTGGCTCGTTTCCGAGGCCGATGAAAGAGAGCGTCTGTCGCTGTGTTCGATCAACCTCTCCGGTCAGAGTCTCGGTGACGATAAATTTTTGCCCTTTGTCGTGGATCAGTTTCGTCGCAGCGGGCTCGATGCGAGCAAAATTTGTTTCGAGATTACCGAGACCGCCGCCGTGGCGAGTTATTCTCAGGCCAAGCGGTTTATCCAGTCGCTCAAGGAGCTGGGCTGCAAGTTCGCGCTTGACGATTTCGGTACCGGTCTTTCATCGTTCGGCTATCTGAAGCATTTCCCGGTCGACTTCCTCAAGATCGACGGCAGTTTCGTCAAGGAGATTTTGCACGACCCGATCGATCGCGAAATGGTCCGCTCGATTAATGAGATTGGCCACCTCACCGGCAAGCGCACGATTGCGGAGTTCGCCGAGAATGTCGAAATCATCACGATGCTGCGCGGTCTCGGCGTCGACTATGCGCAGGGCTATGGCGTCTCCGAGCCGAGTCGCATTGCCGCGGCCACTGTCGTCTGAAGCTATTGCGTTATCAGTTCCATTCGCATCGAATAATCGATAGCCCTGACATGCTTGGTAAGCGCGCCAACGGAAATGAAGTCAACACCGGTCGCAGCGACCTCGGCAATTGACTCCGCAGTGATATTCCCCGAAGCCTCGAGTGTAGCTGGCGGGCGCCCGTGTTTCCTCTCCCATTGCTGGTTTAGTTTGACTGCGCGCCTCAGGTCGTCTGCAGTGAAGTTGTCGAGCAGCAGTATGTCGGCGCCAGCGGTCAACGCCTCGCGCATTTCTGCAAGGTCCTCTACCTCGACCTCGATCGGGACGCCGGCTTTGCTGGCGCGGGCGGCCGTCACCGCATTGGCGATTCCGCCACAGGCAATGATGTGGTTTTCCTTTATCAGGATGCCGTCGAAGAGGCCGTGACGATGGTTGCTTGCGCCGCCGACCCGGGTCGCGTATTTCTGTGCCGCGCGCAGTCCCGGCAGAGTTTTGCGGGTGTCGAGGATGCGGCAGCCAGTGTCCGCGATGGCGTTGACGTAGTGTCGCGACAGTGTGGCCGTTCCGGACAGGGTCTGGAGGAAATTCAACGCGCTACGTTCACCTGTCAGCAGCCCTCGCGCCGGTCCTTCGAGGCGGCAAACGACGGTGTTCTCCTCAATATTCGCACCCTCTGGCACGAGCCACTCAATCTCGATTGCCGGGGATATTTTCCGGAATACAGCGTCGAACCACGCGCTGCCGCAAAGCACCGCCCGTTCGCGGCACAGCACCCGGGCCCGGCCGCGCAGCGTCGCGGGAATCAGCAGGCCGGTGAGGTCGCCACCGCGGATGTCCTCGGCGAGCGCGAGTTCGACGTTGCGCTCCAGCGACGCGGGCAGTTGGGCATTTGACACTGCGTGGTCTCCATTGGGCAGGTTACCGGTAATTATATCGGCAACACCGGCGCCCGGCGGGGAGTTGGAATGGATCTAGGTCTGGTATCATGAGCGCCCTTAATCTGCGGTTGCGGCGTGAGGGCCGTGATCGCAACCCAACATCGGACCTATGCAAGGAGATATACCCATGGCACATGAATTGCCGGCGCTGCCCTACGCAATGGACGCACTCGAGCCGCATATCTCGAAAGAGACGCTCGAGTATCACTACGGCAAGCACCACAACACTTATGTAGTCAATCTCAACAAGCTGATCGCGGATTCCGAGTTCGCTTCGGCTTCGTTGGAGGACATCGTGCGCAAGGCAAGCGGCGGCGTCTTCAACAACGCGGCGCAGATCTGGAATCATACGTTCTACTGGAATTGCCTGAGTCCCAACGGGGGCGGCGCGCCGGATGGCGACCTGGGTGCCGCGATCGAGCGCGATTTCGGCTCGTTCGCTGCCTTCAAGGAAGAGTTCAGCTCCAAGGCAGTGACGCTTTTCGGCTCCGGCTGGGCCTGGCTCGTTCGTAACGGCGACGGCAGTCTCGCCATCGCTCAGACCAGCAATGCAGATACGCCGCTGACCGGCGATACGACGCCGCTGTTGACCTGCGACGTTTGGGAACACGCCTATTACGTTGACTACCGGAATGCCCGTCCGCAATATGTCGAGGCCTTCTGGAACCTGGTCAACTGGGACTTCGCCGCCGCGAATTTCGCCGGCTGACACGTGACTGAGGCGGTTTTCGATTCGAGCCGGGCGTCGCAAGATTCTGCGGCCCGTCCGGCATCGCCATGCGTGCTGGTGTGCAAGCTCGACAGCGGTGGTGTGTGCGTGGGTTGTTTTCGCCACGTGGACGAAATCGGTGCTTGGTCGGCAGCGAATCCGGATGAACAACGCCGGATCCTGTTCCGCGCCGAGTCGCGCAGGCTGCGAGCCGGCGCAGTGGTTTGAGACCGGTTTACCGAGGAGTGATGAAAGAGATGGATGTGATCGACAGGATTAAGGACCAGATCGGTACCAATCCGGTGTTGCTGTACATGAAGGGTACTCCGGATTTTCCCCAATGCGGGTTCTCGGCGCAGGCAGTGGCGGCATTACGCGCCTGCGGTGCCGATTTTGCGTTCGTCAACATTTTCGAGGAACCGGAGGTGCGCGAGGCCTTGAAGCGCTATTCCAATTGGCCGACTTACCCGCAATTGTATGTGGGTGGCGAGTTGATCGGAGGCAGCGATATCGCCCTTGAAATGTACAAGTCCGGTGAACTGGCGGAACTGCTGCAGGGCGTTGCCACAGCGCAGGAATCCGCCGAGGAATAATGCCCCGAAATCGTGCTGGCTCGCCGCAATGGCGAGTCAGCCGGCGGCTTTTGTTTTGCTGATACTCTGAGCATGGATATCGCGAAACTTGTTCACAATAAGGCAGAATAAATCAGCGGTTTTCTCCGCGTCGTAGGCTGCCGAGTGTGCCTGTGACGCATCCCAATCGATGCCTGCTGCATCGATGGCCCGGGCCAGTACCGTCTGACCGAACGCGACGCCGCCGAGCGTTGCCGTGTCGAAGCAGGAGAACGGATGAAACGGATTCCGTTTGATTTCGTTGCGCGCGACGGCCGCATTGATAAATCCGAGATCGAAACTCGCGTTGTGTCCGACCAGCACCGCGCGGTTGCACTCAGTATCGCGAACCGCCCGTCTCACTTCGCGGAAAACGCGCATCAACGCCTCTTTCTCGGGTAACGCCGGACGTAACGGATGGCTTGGATCGATACCGGTGATCTCGAGCGCCTCGGGTTCGATGTTGGATCCGGGGAACGGCTCGACATGAACCCGAATCGTCTCGCCACGAGTCAGAAGCCCGTCCGGTCCCAGCGTCAGCAAAACGGCGGCCACTTCCAGCAGCGCGTCCGTGGTGGCATTGAATCCCCCGGTCTCGACATCGACCACGACCGGGAGGAAACCGCGAAACCTCTGCGCCATGTGTATTTCGTAATCGGTGTCAGTCACCGGCCGTCTCCCGTCGCAGTCGCCAGTGCAGAGTCTCGCCTGCTTTGAACGGCACGAGTGTTTCGCCACCGAAAGAGAGAGTGTCCGGAATTGTCCAGTCCTTGCGCTCCAGCGTGATTTCGTCGGTGTTTCTTGCCAGTCCGTAGAAGTCCGCGCCGCGCAGACTCGCAAAGGCCTCGAGTCGCGACAATTGTCCAACAGCGGCAAATGCCTCGGCGTACAGCTCGATACCGGCGTGAGCCGAGAATATACCGGCACAGCCGCATGCGCTTTCCTTGGCCGCCAGCGCATGCGGGGCACTGTCCGTACCGAGAAAGAAACGCGGATGATCGTCGCTAGCCGCTTCGAGCACCGCCTGCCGGTGGTGTTCGGCCTTGAGAACCGGTAAACAATAGTTGTGCGGGCGCAAACCGCCGGCGAGCAGCGCATTGCGATTGCATAGCAGGTGTTGCGGCGTGATTGTTGCCGCGACGTTGTCGCCCGCGGCGCGGACAAACCCGACCGCCTGCCGGGTTGTGATGTGCTCCAGCACCACGCGCAGGTCCGGGTACCGCCGCAGCAGCGGATCCAGCACCGTTTCGACGAATACCTGCTCGCGATCGAAGATGTCGATTGCGTCATCGACGACTTCCCCGTGTACCAGCAACGGCAGGCCGAGCTCCGCCATCGTCTCCAGCGCAGGCGCGCACAGCGCGAGGTCGGTGACTCCGGAATCCGAGTTGGTGGTGGCGCCGGCGGGGTAGAGTTTGACCCCTCGCACGGCCTCGCTGGCAACCGCATCGGCAATAATTTCAGGCGTGGTGTTGTCGGTGAGATAAAGAGTCATCAAAGGCTCGAAAGCCGTATCCGCAGACAACGCGGCAAGAATCCGCGCCTTGTATTCAAGCGCTTGCGCCGTAGTGGTCACCGGTGGGCGAAGATTGGGCATTACGATGGCGCGAGCGAATCTCTGCGCGGTAAATCCGACCACGCTGGCAAGCTGGGGCCCATCGCGAAGATGCAAATGCCAGTCGTCTGGCCGGACCATCGTCAGCATCGCTGCGCTCACTTTGCTGCCAGCGCCGCCGCGATGTCCGGAGTCTCGAGCAGATCCAGTGCGAAGCGCACGCCAAAACCGGTCACGGTAGTCGGCACATGCGCGAGGCCGCCCTTGTTTTCGCCTGCGCTCAGGTCGACATGAATCCATGCCGATTCGGGTGCGACGAAACGGTTCAGAAACCGCGCCCCCAGGATGTGGTCGCCCTCGCTCCCGGCTGGGCACTGCTGGATATCGGCGACCTTGCTTTCGAGCAATTCATCGAAGTCCTCGTCGAGCGGGAATGGCCAGACTCTCTCGCCGCTGGTGCGTCCGGCCGTGATCAGCGCGTCATGCAAAGCCGGCCGATTGCTGAATACGCCGCTGTAGCGCGTAGTCAGCGCCACGCAGCAGGCACCGGTCAGGGTTGCGAAATCGATTACGACCGGGGGTTTTTCCCGGGTTGCGAGATGCAGTGTATCGGCGAGCACCATTCTGCCTTCCGCGTCGGTATGAACGATTTCGATTGTCGTGCCGTTGGACGCGGTAATCAGATCGCTGGGCTTGTAGCTGGCTGAACCAATCAGGTTTTCGGTAATCGCAAGCCAGCATTCGACCGAGTAGGGAAAATCGAGCCGGCTGCAGGCCAGAAGCGTGCCAAGCGCCACGGCGCTGCCCTGCATGTCGCCCTGCATCCCCTGCATCGATTTGAAAGGCTTCAGATTGACGCCGCCGGTGTCGAAGCAGACGCCCTTGCCAACGAGGGTCAGTTGCGGCGGCGACTTCGCCCCTTGCGGCACATAGCGCAAGCGCGCGATGCCGGCCCCGACCGAACCGTTGGCGACAGCCAGAAACGCTCCGGCATTCTCACGCCGCAACCTGGCGCGATCAAAATATTCGAACTCCCAGTCCTCGGCTTTGGCGAGTTGGCCAATGATCGACTTATAGGATTTCGGATCGAGCCGGTTGGCGGGTAGTGCGGTCAGCCAGCGAGCAAGATTCGTGCCCGCCGCAGCGGCCAGCGTTTTCGCGGTGTCGATGCGCTCGTCATTGCCGATGAGCGTGATGCGGCGCAGGCGATTTGCTGCGTGAGGCTGCGACTTGAATGCCGGCATGCGAAAAACCGCTGCGGCGGCCGCGGCGAGCAACGCGTCCGCGGTAGCGGTTCCCGCCAGGTTGCTGTGGCCCGCGGCGCCGAGACCCAGGCTTGCGGGATTCGACTTCAGTGCCTCGCCGACAACCTTGCGTGCGGCGTTGAGGCAGGTGAAGCAGTCAGCGCCCTCATCGACTGCGATCAGGTGGATGGAGATGTCGCCGCACACAAGGCTGAGCGGGGACGCGCGGTTGTCCGTGCGGCGTTTCCAGAATTTGCGCAGTTCGGTGCCACCCGGCAGACGTTTCCAGACCCGGGCGGCGGGTGAGGGCGGTAACAGAATTGCAGCGGCCTCGAGGGCGCGAAACGACGACGGCGTCAGATCACCGACGCGTTGAATCGGTGCCGGTAGTTCCATCGCAGGCAGATCGAGCGCCATTGTCTCCCCTTGGGTCACGCTGTTCCGGTCGCCCGGACGCGAAATCGGCCGCGCCTTGACCAGAAAAATCTAAACCTCGATGATAGCGAAGCCTACTAATCGAGAATACAAACGACTGTGGGATCACAGCGGTCTCCATCGTAGCAGGAGCGCCGTTGCGAATCACCACCGCTATCCCGAAATCTACGCAGCAAAAGCGGGCATTCCTCCATGGCAGACATTGCAAGATTCGACGACATCGATCCCGACGAAACACAAGAGTGGCTGGAGTCGATCGATTCCGTGTTGCGGGCGCATGGCCCGGAACGCGCTCATTTTTTACTCGACCGTCTGATTGACCACTCGCGGCGGTCTGGCGCGTACCTGCCATTCCGTCCGAATACGGCTTATCTCAATACGATTGCGACAGTCCAGCAGCCGGTGTACCCGGGTGACCGCGCGCTGGAACGGCGCATCGAGGCCTATATTCGCTGGAATGCAATGGCCATGGTGGTCCAGGCAAACCGGCGCAGCGCCGAGCTCGGTGGGCACATTTCGACCTATGCATCGTCGGCGACACTTTATGAGGTGGGGTTCAATCATTTCTGGCGCGCTCCGAGCGCCGACCATCCCGGCGACATGGTTTTTATCCAGGGTCACTCCGCGCCGGGCATCTACGCACGCGCGTACCTGGAAGGACGTCTCAGCGAGCAGCAGCTGAATCGGTTTCGCCAGGAGGTCAACGGCGAGGGACTTTCCTCCTACCCGCATCCGTGGCTGATGCCGGACTTCTGGCAGTTTCCCACGGTGTCGATGGGCCTTGGTCCGCTGATGGCGCTTTACCAGGCGAGGTTCTGCCGTTATCTCGAACACCGCGGCATCATTTCTCCCAGCGACCAGAAGGTCTGGTGCTTTCTCGGGGACGGTGAGATGGACGAACCGGAATCGATGGGCGCGCTGACGATGCCCGTGCGGGAGAGTCTCGATAATCTGGTTTTTGTCATTAATTGCAATCTGCAACGGCTCGACGGGCCGGTACGTGGCAATGGCAAGATCATTCAGGAACTCGAGGCCGCATTCCTTGGCGCCGGCTGGAATGTCATCAAGGTTCTCTGGGGATCACGCTGGGATTCGCTCCTGGCGCGCGACGACCAGGGCTTGTTGCGGCGGCGCATGGAGGAATGTCTCGACGGCGAGTATCAGAATTTCAAGGCCAAGGGGGGCGGCTATACCCGCGATAATTTCTTTGGCAAGTATCCGGAGCTGAAGGCAATGGTCGCGAATATGTCGGATGACGACATCTGGCGACTGAATCGTGGCGGTCACGATACTTTCAAAGTGCACGCTGCCTACGCGGCGGCTGCAAGCCACAAAGGCCAGCCAACGGTGATTCTGGCGAAAACGGTCAAGGGGTTCGGTATGGGTGCTTCCGGTGAAAGCCTCAATATCGCTCACCAGCAAAAGAAACTCGACGACGAGGCGCTGCGCTACTATCGCGACCGGTTTCGAATCCCGATTTCGGACGAGGAAATCAATAAGGTTCCGTTCTACAAACCACCGGAGAAGAGCGAGGAAATGGAGTATCTGCTCGAACGTCGTGCACGTCTCGGCGGTTCTCTTCCGGTGCGCCGCCACAAAATCCAGCCGCTCGCGGTCCCGCCGCTCGAGGCATTCAAGGTCCAGCTCGAGGGCAGTGGTGATCGCGAGATTTCGACCACGATGGCGCTGGTACGAATAATCACCGTGCTGTTGCGTGATCGCAATGTAAGCCGCCATATTGTGCCGATCGTTCCGGACGAGGCGCGCACCTTTGGCATGGAAGGGTTGTTCCGGCAATTCGGCATCTACTCCTCGGTGGGGCAGCTTTATACCCCGCAAGATGCTGATCAGCTGATGTATTACAGGGAGGACAAGACCGGGCAGATGCTGGAAGAGGGCATCAATGAAGCCGGTGCAATCAGCTCGTGGACCGCGGCGGGTACCTCCTATGCCAACCACGGCGTACACATGGTGCCTTTCTACATGTTCTATTCCATGTTCGGCTTCCAGCGTGTCGGGGATTTCGCGTGGGCGGCGGGTGATATGCAGGCGCGAGGATTTCTCATCGGATGTACCGCCGGGCGCACCACCCTGGCAGGCGAAGGCCTGCAGCATCAGGATGGCCACAGCCATATCCTCGCCTCGACGATTCCAAACTGCGTCGGCTATGACCCGGCCTATGCATACGAGCTGGCTATTATCGTCCAGGATGGAATGCGGCGGATGTATGCGGAGATGGAGAACGTCTTTTATTACATCACCTGCATGAATGAAAATTATCGCCAGCCAGCGATGCCCCCGGGCGTCGAGCAGGGAGTACTGAAAGGCATGTACCTGCTGCAGATTGGCGGCAAGGGTCGGGTGCGGGCGCAATTGCTGGGCTCAGGCACGATTCTTCGTGAGGTGATTGCCGCGGCGGAAATTCTCGAGCGGGATTTCGGCGTCCCGGCCGACGTCTGGAGCGTCACCAGTTTCAGCGAGCTGCGCCGTGAAGGACTCAGCACCGATCGCTGGAACCGGCTGCACCCGGAGGAGACGCAACGTAAAACCTATGTCAGCCAATGTCTGGGCGATCGCGAGGGGCCCTTTATCGCGGCCAGCGATTATATGACTCTTGTGGCTGATCAGATCCGGCCGTGGGTACGCGGCAACTATGTCGTACTCGGCACCGACGGCTACGGCCGCAGCGACACGCGCGCCGCGCTGCGTGAGTATTTCGAGGTCAATCGCAATCATATCGTCGTGACGACGCTGAAAGCGCTTGCGGACGAAGGCAAGATCGATGCGGCAACGGTTAACGAGGCGATCGATCGCCTGGGCGTGGATCCGGAGCGGCCGGATCCGGTCAGTCGCTAGTCGTGATGTCCGCGGACGTGGTGGAGGACAGGAGCTGATGCGCGAACTCGAAGTGATGGTCCCGGATATCGGTGACTTTCGGAATGTCGATGTCATCGACATCCTGGTCAAACCGGGTGATCGCGTTGTCAAAGAAGATCCGCTGATTACGCTCGAGACCGACAAAGCGACGATGGATATTCCCTCACCCGATGCCGGGGAAGTCGTTTCGCTGACCGTGGCGGCCGGCGCCACGGTTTCCGCTGGGGATCCGATCCTGGTGCTTCGAGTGGATGCCGCAGACGGGCAAGCCGAAGCCGGTCATGGCGGCGACAAGCCGGGCAATGAGGACGGCGCTCAGCACGAAGAGGCGGAACCCGCGGCGGCCGATGAAGTCGTCGCCGGCGACGCCGGGGCAGCGATACAGCGTACCCAGCCGGTCCCCGCGCTGCGCGAGATTCGGGTGCCGGATATTGGTGAGTTTGCCGATGTTGACGTCATTGAAGTCCTCGCGGCGGCGGGCGACATCGTCGCGCGTGAGGCCGCGCTGATTACGCTCGAAACGGAAAAAGCGACGATGGACGTGCCGTCGCCGGTCGCCGGGCGGCTGCGCGAGCTCAGAGTGAGCCCCGGCGACAAGGTTTCGGAGGGCGACTTGATCGCGATCCTCGAGGTTGCGGATGACGGGCTGGTGCTGGCCGCCGATGAGCGAGCCGGTGCACGAAGCGAAGCGCGCAACCGCGCCAGCCGCGGCGAAAGAGGCGTTGCCGAAGGCGCCGACCGGCGCATCGTCGGGCCCGCGTGCTGGCTTACCGCGAATTGACGAGAAGACCTTTAGCCAGGTCCATGCGAGTCCGTCGGTGCGCAAATTTGCCCGCGAAATCGGCGCCGATCTCGGCCGGGTCACGGGTACCGGCGCCAAAGCACGGGTCACGCGGGACGACGTTAAAGCGTGGGTCAAAGAGCAGTTACAGCGCGGCCCCGCGGCCGGCTTGCCCGAAGTGGCAAAAGTCGATTTCGCCAGCTTCGGGCCGGTTACCGTCGAGCCGTTATCCCGTATTCAAAAGATTTCCGGGCCGCGTTTGCACGCGAGCTGGGTCAATATCCCGCACGTTACTCAGTTCGACGAGGCGGATATTACCGATATGGAGGGCAGGCGCGCCAAGCTGAAGGGCGCCGCCGCGGCGCGTGGACTGCGGCTTACGCCGCTCGCGTTCATCATGCGGGCTTGCGCGCAGACCCTGATGCGGTTTCCGATGGTCAACTCGTCCCTGCATGAGGACGGCCAGAGCCTCGTGCTCAAACAGTATTGCCATATCGGGTTTGCCGCCGATACGCCGAACGGGTTGATGGTGCCGGTCATCCGCGACGCTGATAAAAAGGATGTCTATGAACTGGCCGAGGAACTGGCATCGCTCAGCGCGAAGGCGCGCGATGGCAAGCTAAGCGCGAACGAAATGCAGGGTGGCACCTTTACTGTGTCGAGCCTCGGTGGTATCGGTGGCACAGCCTTTACTCCTGTCATCAATGCGCCAGAAGTGGCGATTCTGGGAGTGTCGCGTTCGACGATGACTCCCGTCTATGAGCAGGGAGCGTGGTTGCCGCGTCTGATGCTGCCGCTATCGCTGTCCTATGATCACCGTGTTATCGACGGCGCCGCCGCGGTGCGGTTCACCCGGGCGCTGGCAGATGCGCTGGCGGATGTGGATGGTCTGCTCGAGGCGATCCCGTGAGTGACATTAAGCCAATCGTCATCCCGGAGCTCGGTGACTTCAGCGACGTAGACGTCATCGAAGTGCTGGTGAACGAGGGCGACGCGATTTCCGTCGATCAGCCGTTGCTCACCCTTGAGACCGACAAGGCCGCGATGGACGTGCCAGCGCCGATTGCCGGCGTGGTTGAGAAAATCGAAATCCGCGTCGGCGACAAGGTATCGGCTGGCGATGTGGTCCTCCAACTTCGGGTTGGCGATCAGCATCAGGATCGGGTCGGGTCGCAATCCGAACCGGCGACCGAGACCGGGTCGGCGATGCAGCAGCAGAATCGCCCGCACAGTTCGCCGGACCAGGGCGGCGCCGATCTCTCGTGCGCGCTGGCTGTTCTCGGTGCCGGACCGGGCGGTTACACCGCGGCGTTCCGTGCCGCGGATCTCGGTCTCGATGTGGTTTTGATCGAACGCTGGCCAACCCTTGGCGGTGTCTGCCTCAATGTCGGCTGCATCCCTTCGAAAGCACTTTTGCACGCAGCAAAAGTCATTGAGGATGCCAACGCGATGGCGGCCCACGGGATTCGTTTCAGCGAGCCGGCTATCGACACGGACGCGCTGCGTGGATGGAAAAATGACGTGGTGGCGAAACTGACCGGTGGCCTGGATGGACTCGCGCGTAAGAGAAAAGTCAGGGTGTTGCGGGGTGAGGCCGGGTTTCGCGACGCGCATCATCTGTCTGTCAGCGGTGCTGACGGGACCCGGCTGCTCAGATTCGAACAGTGCATCATCGCCGCCGGCTCCGAGCCGCTGATGCTGCCGGGCTTGCCCGATGATCCACGGGTGATGGATTCGACCGCGGCGCTGGAACTCGAGGAGTTGCCGGATAGCCTGCTGGTGATAGGTGGCGGCATTATCGGTCTCGAAATGGCAACGGTCTATGACGCTCTCGGCGTCCGGGTGACGGTCGTCGAGCTGACCGAACAACTGATGCCCGGCTGTGATCCGGATCTCGTGCGGCCCCTGGAGAAAAGGATCAGGCAACGTTACGAGCGCGTTCTGTTGGGTGTCGAGGTGACTGCGATCGACGCCCTCGAGGAGGGATTGCGCGTCAGTTTCGCGGGCGATGGCGCGCCTGAACCGCAGGTATTCGACCGTGTGCTGGTTGCGGTAGGTCGGCGTCCCAACGGCAATCGTATCGGCGCGGAAAATGCCGGCGTCAGTGTCGATCCACGCGGATTTATCGCGGCGGACAAACAGCAACGCACCGATGTCGGCCATATTTTCGCAATCGGCGATATTTGCGGAAATCCGATGCTGGCGCACAAGGCGTCGCACGAAGCGCGGGTTGCGGCGGAAGTCGCAGCCGGTCACAAACGTGCCTTTGATGCGCGCGTGATTCCTTCCGTCGCATACACGGATCCTGAGGTTGCCTGGGTCGGGGTCACCGAATTACAGGCGCGTGAGGAGGGTATCGCTTTTCAGAAAGGGGTTTTCCCGTGGGCGGCAAGTGGCCGCTCACTGGCAATCGGGCGCGATGAGGGCTTCACCAAAATTCTCTTTGACCCGAAAACCGAGCGCGTGATCGGCGCCGGTATCGTTGGAACCAATGCGGGTGATCTGATCGCCGAAGTCGGGCTGGCTATCGAAATGGGTTGCGATGCGGCCGATATCGGACTGACGATCCATCCGCATCCGACATTGTCCGAGACCGTAGCCCTCGCCGCCGAAATGTTCGAGGGGACGATTACGGATCTCTATGCGCCGAAGAGAAAATGATTCGGGCGGCCTGGCTGTGGCGCTAGCTTCTGAAGCGCTCTTCGATCCAGTAATCGACGCTGAAGATTCTTCCGCCGCCAATAAAAAACAGCGCGAGCAGCATCACGAAATAGGTGGCGGCAAATTCGATCCCGCTGTTCGAGATCACGAACGAGCCTGACTCGGTCAGCCAGTCATAGTTGCCATTTTCCTCGAGGATCGCCTTGGCTCGCTGCAAACGCTCCCCGGCTGCGGCCGCGTCCTCGGCTTCGAACCCACCGACAAATTGACTGGCGAACGGGCTTTTTGCGTCGTGCACTGCCTGCCAGCCATTGTCCCAGTGGACGGTCGTCGCCGCGACAATCATCGTCGCCATCAAGGGGATACAGATCCAGCGCGTCGCCAAACCGAACAGCAACAGCACAGCTCCGACGACCTCGGTTGCGGTGGCGAGAAACGCCATCAGCGCGGGAGCAGGGAGGCCCAGCCCCCAGTCCGGGTTGCCAAACCAGGCGACGACGTTGTCAAACCCGCTGAACTTGTTCATGCCGGCGACCCAGACAACCGGGACCAGGTAGAGACGAAGTGCCAGCGGTCCGAGAAAATCGAGTTTTCGTGTCGCGTCAAGGAGGTCCTGGAGGCGGTTGGTGAATTCCAGCATGCGTGTTTTCCCGGATCTGATTTACTTCGATGACTGGGGGCGGCGTGGACCCAGCAATATGTGGCGGTCGCGCAGTTCGGCCAGTGCCTGGCGCCCGGCCTCGAGAAAGTGCTCGTCCGCTGACTGGCCGAGTTCCGTCGCGATCGTGGCCAGCAGGTTCTCGCCATTACGCTGATCATCGCCCTGCACCAGTTCCAGTAACCGCGCAGTGACGGCATTGACCTCCATAAACCCGACTTTATCGTCGGGGCCTCGATATACGACCAGAAATGTCGCCGACCCGGGCGCGGTCGACCGGTTGAAAGTCCGGTCCGATGCGGTGCACCGGATAGCGATAGCTCAGCGGCCATGCCAGCGGCGACAATACCGGGCATTGTCCGAACAGGTCTCCATCACGGTCGAATGCGTTCCAGTCCGGCTCATCGTCGGATACCGCGAGCGCCAGCTCGACCCATTCGTAATGGGCGAGTTCCAGCAGCCAGTCCGGGTCATTCTCGCGCTGACCGCGTTCTTTCTGCAGGTATTCGAGGAATTCCTGCGGCATCTCGAGAAAGTACGGTGTGCGTGAGCGATGCACCGAGAAGTAGTCGCGGATCAAATCCTGCCACCCGTCATCGCCCAGAATCCTGCGAAGTACCGGAAACGTGCCCGCCAGCAGGCTCACGACATTGTTGAAAAACAGGTCGCGGTAGATCGCCATCCGGCGGTCTTCGATATCGTCCGGCGGGGGCACATTTTGCGGGTCGCGGATATGCGCGGCGAACGCCCGCTGCAGCGCCCTGAATTCCTGCCGCTCAGCCATTTTGCACGAGCCCGGTAACCTGTAATGACTGCAGTGCATGGACTTTCTGTAGTTCGCCCAGCAGCTCCGCTACCGGGGGAATGTTGAAGTCACGTTCGAGCAGGGTCGGAATGACGCCGAACCGGCGGTAGGCAGATTCGAGCAGTGCCCACACCGGATCGCACACATCGGCGCCATGGGTGTCTACGCGCAGGTCCTCGGCCTCGACATAGTGGCCGGCGACATGCAGATAAGCGATCCGCTCGGCCGGCATCCGCCGCAGGAACCCGAGCGGATCGTAACGATGATTGATGCTGTTGACATAGATGTTGTTGATATCGAGGAGCAGATCGCAATCGGATTCCTCGAGCACGGCACAAACGAACTCCGCTTCGTCCATTTCCTGGCCGGGTGCGGCGTAATACGAGACATTTTCGATCGCGATTCGCCTTTCGAGAATGTCCTGCACACGGCGGATTCTATCCGCGACATACGTGACAGCCTCGGTGGTGAACGGGATCGGCATCAGATCGTAGAGGTGCCCGTCATCGGCACAGTAACTCAGGTGTTCGCTGTAAATCCTGACATCGTGCTCATCGAGAAAATTCCTGATCTCGCCGACGAGGTTCTCGTCCAGGGGGTGCGGGCCGCCCAGCGACAGTGACAAACCGTGGGTCACCAACGGGTAGCGTTCGGTAAAGAACCTGAACTTTTTCTTCAGCGCACCGCCGATACGAATCCAGTTCTCGGGCGCAACCTCGAAGAAATCGACTGCGGCCGGTGGGTCTTTGGCCATCACATCCATAAAACTACGGCGCAAACCAAGCCCTGCGCCGGTTACGGCATATTTACGATGCGCGGGATTTCTCACGCTGTCTCCACTCGTCGTGTTCATGGATTCTGTCACCTTAGACCGGGGAGCACAGCCAATTATTACAACGGCGCGGACTGATCGAGCAATTTGCGCAGACGGGTAAGATACGCCTGCTCGTCCGGCGCAGCCGCGAGCCGCTGGGACTCCCACAGCGTTTCGGCGAGGCAATCGAGCATCGCATGTTCGGCGGAATGCGGATCGCGGATCTTGCGGCACAGCGCGTAAAATATCGCGTTTATCCCTGGCGGGCGATCCGTGCTGATCTGTTCGCGCACGGCAAGGTGCAGCCCCATGTGGAGAAACGGATTGGTTGCGCCGGCCTCGGGCGTGTATTCCGCATCCGCTGCTGCAGCGCCGCGCTCGAGCGCCGCCTGATACTCGGGATGTGCCTCGACAACCTCCGCGATCTGATGTTCCAGCGGTTCGAGCGGCTGGCCGGCCCGCGCCTTGCGCCAGGCGTCGATGTAGCGTTGCCGCAATTTTGCGCGGTCGTCGCCGAAAAACATCAGCTGCGTTGCCGCGCGCGGTTATTCGTGACATTGCGCCGTGGACTCTGCGCCGTGACGCAATTTTTGTGCTTGTATTCGCACAGATCCGCGATGATGCATTCGCCGCATTTCGGTTTGCGAGCGAGGCAAACGTAGCGCCCGTGGAGGATCAGCCAGTGGTGGGCGTCGAGTTTGAATTCATCGGGGACCATGCGGAGAAGTCGTTTTTCGACCTCCAGCACGGTTTTTCCCGGCGCGATACCGGTGCGGTTCGCGACGCGGAAAATATGCGTATCGACTGCGATGGTGGGCTCGCCGAACGCCGTGTTGAGGATGACATTGGCGGTCTTGCGGCCAACGCCGGGCAGTGCTTCGAGTTCCGCTCGCGTCCGTGGCACTTCGCCACCATGGCGCTGCTCGAGTATTTGGCAGGTGGCAATGACGTTGTGAGCCTTGGTGTTGAACAGCCCGATCGTGCGAATGTGTTTGCGCACACCCTCCAGTCCCAGCGCCAGCATGGCGCGTGGAGTCGCTGCAACGCTAAACAACCCGGCTGTGGCCCGATTGACGCTCTTGTCGGTCGCCTGGGCTGACAAAATGACGGCAATCAGCAATTCGAAAGGCGTCGCATAGACGAGTTCAGTCGTGGGATGCGGGCTCGCCGCCCGCCATCGCGAAAATATCTCGATCCTGCGAGCCTTATTCATGCGGCCAACTGCGCGATCATGCCGCGCCGCTTTCGACAATGGCGGCGCTGGACGGCGCCCGGCCGCGGGCACGACGCTGGTCGAGGTAGTTTTTCAGCGCCACGAGCAGGGCCAGGCCAATGAATGCTCCCGGTGGAAGTATCGCAATCAACAGGCCTCCGCCCGAGGCCGGGCCGGCGGGGCTCAATTCCCCGAGAATGCCGCCAAAACCGATCAGTTCGCGCAGTGCGCCGAGACTGCCGAGAACGGCGGTGAAACCGAGGCCGGTCGCTACGGCATCGGCCGCGGCGGGCATAACTGGGTAGCGTGATGCGAACGCCTCGACCCGGCCGATGATCGCGCAGTTGGTGACGATCAGCGGCACAAAAATGCCCAGCACCCGGTGCAGGCCATCCATGTAGGCGCTCATGAGCATATCGACCGCAGTGACAAATGCGGCGATGACCAGGACAAAGATGGGCAGGCGAATCTCGCGGGGAATGTGGTGCCGTGCGAGCGATACCGAAACGCTTGCGCCAAGCATTACCAGGGTGCTTGCGAGGCCCAGTGTCAGCCCATTGATCAGGCTTGTCGTGACCGCAAGCAAAGGGCACAGGCCAAGCAGCTGCACGATGCCGGCATTCTGATGCCACAGCCCGTCGGCAAATGTCTGGCGGTAATCATGTGTACTCATGGATCGGGCTCGGCTGGACGAATCGGTTCCAGGGTGCTGCCACTGGGGGCAGCGAAAATTTGCGCTTCGTTGAGTGCAAAATATTGTAAAGCCTTGTGAACCCCACTGACCACCGCGCGTGGGGTGACGGTCGCGCCCGTGAACTCGTCGAAGATGCCGCCATCGCGGCGCACGGCCCACCCCTCGCTGCCAGGGTCACCCAGGGAGCGCCCGTCGAAGGCGAGAATCCAGTCACTGCGGCGACGCTCGATGGCATCGCCGAGCCCCGGTGTCTCACGATGCGACGTGACCCGGACCCCGAGCAGGGTGCCATCCGCCGCGACGGCAACCAACAATGCGATATCTCCGCTGTAGCCGTGTGGCGTGACTGGCTGCAGCACCGCCGCAACGGGTCGGCCGTCGCGGCGGACCCGCCAGATGGCGGAGGCCTGCTCGCGGCCAAGCAGTTCCGGAGCAAATCCGTAAACAATGTCCGCCAACGGGTCGTTGTCATAATCCGAGCGCGGTAGCAGATCATCGAGATTGCGCAGGATGAACGCGCGCTCGTTGGCCGCAATCCGTGCCGCGGTAGAGCTGTGGGTCAATGCAAGGAAACCCACGGCGACGGCGGTAACGGTGCCGAGAATCAGCGCTGTGCCGAATGCGCCGGCAAGACCACTCTTGCCGGCGTTGTCAGCTGCCATCGCCGTAAATCCTCGGGCGGGTATAACGGTCTATCAACGGCACACACAGGTTCATCAGCAATACGGCGAAGGCAATCCCGTCCGGGTAACCGCCCCAGGTGCGGATCACGTAAGTCAGTGCACCGATACCCGCCGCATAGATGACTCTGCCGCAATTGGTGGTAGCGGCTGAGACCGGATCAGTAGCAATAAAGAAAGCGCCCAGCATGGCGGCACCACCGAATACATGGAACCCCGGAGAGGCGAACTTGCCGGGATCCGCGATCCAGAAGACAAAGGCGCAGAGACTGAGACTCGCCAGCATCGCGACCGGGATGTGCCAGCGGATGACGCCCTTGTAGATCATCCAGATCCCGCCGATGGCAATCCAGTTAGCAATCCACTCCCAGCCGAGCCCGGCAAAATCGCCAAACATCACATCGGCCCGTATTTCCGGCATGGTCTGCAGTCGCGCAATCTCGGTTTTGGCGAAGTCCAGCGGTGTCGCCATTGTCATGCCGTCCCAGGTGGGTGCACCGGGTGGGTTGCCGCTGAGGATGGCCGCCACTGAGGCGAGAAACCCCGGCGTGGTCTCGGTCAGTTGACGCGGCGCCAGCCAGCGGGTCATTTCAACCGGAAACGAAATGAGTATCGCTGCATAGCCGGCCATCGCGGGGTTGAACGGGTTGAAGCCCAGACCGCCGTAAAGTTGTTTGGCAAATACGATCGCAAAGACGCTGCCACACGCCGTGATCCACCACGGGGTCAGCGGTGGTATGCAGAAGGCGAGCAACACGCCCGTGACGACCGCGCTCAGATCGCCGAGTGAAGCGCCAACCGGGCGTTGCCGCAATCGCAGTATCAATGCTTCGCTGCCGACGCATGCCGAGACGGCAATGGCCATGTTGATCGCGATGCCCGGACCGAAGTACCAGATGTGGGCAAGTGTGGCCGGGCACAGGGCGAGCAAGACTCTGGCCATCACCCGGCTGACACCGGCGGGCGAACGCAAAAACGGTGCCGGGGTTGCCGGTACCGACATCAGCGGGTCTGTCCCGTATCGTCGTTGCCGGCGGTCGAGCTCCTCTTGCGCGCCATGATTTCATCGATGGCAGCGCCGCGATTACCGTCTGAGCGGGCTTTCTCCAGCGCCTCGCGCTTGGCGGCCAGGCGCGCCTGGCGCTGTGCGTTCTGTTGCGCGATACGCGCATTGCGAGCCTCGAATCGTTGCCGCGCATGCTCGGCACGTTCGCGTTCGACGGTTTGCCGGTGCAGCTGGTTTTTGCCCCAGCGGAAATACTGCGTCAGCGGCAGATGACTCGGGCACACGACGTCGCAGCATCCACATTCTATGCAGGCATCGAGGCCGAATTTGCGTGCCGGTTCGAAGCGCTCATCGCGAAGTTCCCAGTACATCTGCTGCGGCAGGAGTCGCGCCGGACAAACCTCGGCACAATCTCCGCAACGGATGCACGGGCGCTGGTCGTGGCCATCGGCGAGCGCGCTCTCGGGCAGTGCCAGCAGGCAGTTCATTGCCTTGACCACAGGCACGCGATCGTCGCGCAAAGGGATTCCCATCATGGGTCCGCCCATGATCAGGCGCGCCGTGGGGTCGTTGCAGCCGCCGGCCGCGGCGACCAGTTCCCGTACCGGGGTGCCGATGCGCACGTCGAAATTGCCCGGCGCGCCCAACACCGGCCCGGTTACCGTCGTCACCCGGGACGTCAGCGGCCGGCCCTCGCACACCGCGTGCCGAATCGCGGTCGCCGTGCCGACGTTGACGCATACCAGTCCGATATCCTGCGGCAGACCGCCACGTGGAACCTGGCGCCCCGTCAGTGCTTCGATCAATTGCCGCTCGCCGCCGGCCGGGTACAGGCTGAAGATGCGCTCCAGACGGAAGCGCTCGTCGCCGGCGTCGCGCAGGGCCATTTCCATCGCGGCGATGGCCTCGGGCTTGTCGCGTTCGATCGCAATGATGCAATCGCTGCTGCCAAGCGCTCGCAGCAGAATTTGCGCGCCGGTAATAATACTGTCAGCACGCTCTCGCATCAGGCCGTCGTCACAACTGATGTAAGGTTCGCACTCAGCACCGTTGAGGATCAGCGTCGCGCCGGCCGCGGCTCGCGCGATTTTGGCCGCGGTAGCGAATACCGCGCCGCCGAGTCCCACGATGCCACTCTGTGCGATGCGCTCGACCAGGGTTGCAGGCGTTGCGCAGTCCCAGTCGGCCAACCCGCTCAAATCGGTGCAGGCCCGGTCGTCTCCGTCGCTCTCGATGACGAGCATGCTGGCGCCGGACGTATCCGCTGCCGGCGCCGGCAGATCCTGGAAGTCGCGCACGACCCCCGAGGTCGGCGCATGTATCGACGCACCATGCTCGCCCTCCTGTAGCGCCACGACCTGTCCGCGCAGAACCCGTTCGCCGACCGAAACGCACGGTAGCGCGGCGTCGCCATGATGTTGTGCGAGCCACAGAAAGTAGCGATCGGACAGTGGCAGCGGAGTAATAGGTTTTCCAGTGGCGAGCTTGCGATGGCCATCGAGTTTGAGGCCGCCATGGAACCGGCCGGGAGTGACTGCAATGCGTGTCGGGTTCATCGCCGGTGCGGCCTCATGCGGTGACTGCACGCGCGTCGGGGCGGGTCCAGGCCGATTCGTTGTCCGCCGCCGGAAGCGGCGCAAGATCGATACAGTCGACCGGGCACGGCGGCAGGCAGAGTTTACAGCCTGTGCATTCGGCTGCTATGACGGTATGCATCTGCCTTGGCGCGCCAACGATAGCATCCACCGGGCACGCCTGAATGCACAGTGTGCAACCAATGCATCGGGGTTCGTCCACGACCGCAACGACTGCACTTTCATCGGGATCGACATCGTGCGCCATCGGCTTTACCTCGCGCCCGAGCAGGTCGGCCAGCGCGCGGATTGCGGCGTCGCCACCGGGTGCGCACAGGTTGATATCTGCCTCGCCTGCGGCTATTGCTTTGGCATAGGGGCGACAGCCGGGATATCCGCATTGTGCGCATTGAGTCTGGGGCAGCAAGGCGTCGATCTGCTCCTCCACCTTGTTGCCCTCGACACGAATGCTGCGAGCGGCGAGACCGAGTACCAGGCCGAGCAGGGCCGCGAGAATACCGAGCGCCAGTATTGCCGTTAATCCCCTCCATACATACCCGGCTCAGTCGAGGCCCGCAAAGCCCATAAAGGCCAGCGACATTAGCCCGGCCGTTACCAGCGCAATCGCAGCGCCCTGGAACGGCGCCGGCACGTCGGCGCGATCCAGTCTCTCGCGCAGTCCGGCGAACAACAACAGGACCAGGGAAAAGCCAACTGCGGCGCCAAATCCGTAAGCCAGGGACTGCATCAGGTTGTGGCTCATTTGCAGATTGAGCAGCGCAACACCGAGCACGGCGCAGTTCGTGGTTATCAGCGGCAGATAGATGCCGAGTACCTTGTGCAGCAGGGGACTCGCTCTTTCCACCGCCATCTCGGTAAATTGCACGACCGCGGCGATAACCAGAATGAAACTGAGAGTGCGCAGGTATTCAAGGCTCAGAGGTCTGAGCAGGTAAATTTCAACGAGATAGCTCAGTCCCGCTGCCAGCGTCAGGACAAATGTCGTTGCGGCGGCCATGCCGACTGCGCTCTCGGTCTGCCGCGATACGCCCATAAACGGGCACAGCCCGAGGAATTTCGTCAGGACGAAATTATTGACCAGTACCGCGCTGAGAATGATGAGCGCCAGTTCGGTCACGGCGGGCCTGCTACTTGACGCGCATGCCGGGCGTTGCGCCGGCGTCAGGCGACAGGATAAACAGTTCTTCACCACCCGGCCCGGCAGCAAGGACCATGCCCTCGGACATGCCGAAGCGCATTTTTCGCGGTGCCAGATTGGCGACCACGACGGTTAGCCGGCCAATCAGCTGATCCGGAAGGTAGGCGGACTTGATTCCGGCGAATATCTGCCGTGTCGAATCACCGAGATCGACCTCCAGTCGCAACAGTTTGTCTGCGCCCTCAACACTCTCGGCAGAAACGATTCGCGCAATCCGTAAATCGATCGCGGCAAACTGGTCAATGGATATCGTTGGCCGCTCATCTGCAGCGGCGACCGAGACATCGGCGGCCGGCCCTGGTTCGCGCGCGGCCCTCGAGCATTTTCTCAACGGCTTTTTGTTCGACCCTAACGCCCAGTGGCTGGTAGCGATTGATCGCATGACCGAGCAACGGCCTGGCAGCATCGCCCCATGACCATGGCTCACAGCCGAGGAACTCCTCGGCCATCGCGGCGCGGCCCGGGAGCACCGGCTTCAGATACACCATCAGCGTGCGGAACAGGTTGAGCCCCTGGGTGCAGACTGCCTGGACATCGCCGGCAGTTGCGCTGTCCTTGGCCATCACCCACGGTTTGTGTTCATCGATGAACTGATTGGCGAGATCCGCCAGCGCCATAATTTCACGCATCGCCTTGGCATAGCGCCGCTCTTCGTAATAGTCGGCAATTGTTTCACCGCGATGGGCGAACCGGGCAAACAGTTTTTCGTCGAATAGCGTGTCCGTCAGGATGCCACCGAAGTTTCTGGTTATGAATCCGGCGCAACGGCTGGCGAGATTGAACAGCTTACCGACGAGGTCTGCATTGACCCGTGCGACGAAATCCTCGAGGCTGAGATCGATGTCATCGATGCCGGGACCCAGCTTGGTCGCATAGTAGTAGCGGAGATACTCGGGTTCGATATGCTCACGAAAAGTATGCGCCGTTATAAACGTGCCGCGCGACTTGGACATTTTCTGGCCGTTCACGGTCAGGAAGCCGTGAGCGAAAATAGCACTGGGCCGGCGGAAGCCGGAGGCCTCCAGCACGGCCGGCCAGAACAACGAATGGAAATAGATGATGTCCTTGCCGATAAAGTGATAGAGCTCCGCGTCGCTGTCGGGACCCCAGTAGCTGTCGAAGTCGAGCCCGTCCCGCCGCGCGCACAAATTGAGAAAGCTCGCCATGTAGCCGACCGGGGCGTCGAGCCAGACATAGAAAAATTTGTCAGTGGTGCCGGGAATACGGAAACCGAAATAGGGTGCATCGCGAGTGATGTCCCAGTCCTGCAGACCGGCATCGAACCACTCACCGAGTTTGCGCGCGACGCTGTCATGCATGTGTCCACCGCCGAGCCAGTGCGCGCAGTGACTGTTCGAAGTCGGCGAGCTTGAAAAAGAAGTGGGTCGTCTCGCGCTGCACCGGTGCGGTTCCGGACAGAACGGATAATGGATTCTTCAGGTCGGATGGCGAATAGGTTGCACCGCATACTTCGCAACTGTCGCCATACTGGTCCGCGGCGGCGCAACGCGGACACTCGCCCCGAACGAAACGATCGGGCAGAAACATGCCCTCTTTTTCGTCGTAGGACTGGGTGATTGCGCGTTCGGCAATGTGTCCGGCGCTCTGCAGTCGGGCAAAAATCGTCTCCACGAGTTCGCGGTTCTCGTCCGAGTGCGTCGTGTAGAAATTGTCGAATTCGATCTGGAATTCGGCGAAATCGCGCTGATGCTCCGCGCCCATCTCGGTGATGAGCGCTTCCGGCTCCATACCAAGTTCGCGTGATTTGAGCATAACCGGCGTACCATGAGCATCGGTTGCGCAGACGTAAAGACACTCGTTGCCGCGCATTCGCTGGAAGCGCACCCAGATGTCCGTCTGCAGATACTCGACCAGGTGACCGATGTGAATCGAGCCGTTGGCGTACGGCAGCGCGCTGGTGACCAGGATCTTACGTGGTTTGGGGGACATTCCGGCTGCAATCCGTGGCGAATGGTGCAAAGCGGAAATTATGCCACATGCCCGTGTCGGCATGCGCACCGACGCCCTGTATCCAGCGCGCCGACTATCAGACGCCCTGGCCCTTGAGGTCCTCGAATTTGCTCTTGTTTATCGCTTTCTGATAGACCTCGTCGCCGCTGATCTGGCGTTTTCGGTGCAGCTGCTGGAGATCGCCATCCATGGTCTGCATGCCGGCCTGGGCGCCGCTCTGCATTACGTTCTCGAGTTGATCGAGTTTCCCCTGGCGAATGAGGTTGGCCACGGCCGGTGTATTGACGAGGATTTCCAGGGCCGCGATACGACCCGGCTGGTCGGCACGCTTGACCAGCTGCTGCGAGATGACTCCGCGCAGCGAGGTCGACAGCATGGCCCGGATCTGGGCCTGTTTCTCGTACGGAAAAACATTGACGATTCGGTCTACCGTGGCTGCTGCGCCGTTAGTGTGCAGCGTGCCCATCACCAGGATACCCATTTCGGCGGCAGTCACGGCTATGCTCATGGTCTCGAGATCACGCATTTCGCCGATCAGGATCACGTCCGGGTCTTCACGCAATGCCGAATGCAGCGCGTCGGCAAAATTGTTGCAGTGCGCGCCGATTTCGCGCTGGCTTATCAGGCACCCCTGACGCTGATGCACGAACTCGATCGGATCCTCGATCGTCAGGATGTGGCCCTTGAGGCGCTTGTTCAGCACGTCGATGATCGCCGCCAGCGTGGTCGACTTGCCGGAGCCGGTCTTGCCGGTTACCAGGATCATGCCGCTGCGGTACTTGCAGAGATTGTAAATCACGCTCGGCATGCCGAGTTCCTGCAGAGTCAGCGCCTCGGAAGGGATCGCTCGGAAAACTCCGCCCATGCCATTCAGGTGACGGAAAACGTTGACCCGGAAGCGGCCGACGTTTTCCAGCTGATACGCAAAGTCCGCGCCATCGCGCTGCTCCAGTGCATCGCGCGCGGTGTAGGGCATGATCTCCATCAGCGCCGATTCGGCCAGTGTCTGCGAAATCGTTGCCTCATCGAGCACCGTCAGGTCGCCGTTGACCCGGATACGCGCCGGCCCGCCAGCAAGGAAATGGAGGTCGGATCCTTGCTTCTCCAGGAGCTTTAGCAGGTATTGATCGATTTGATTCACGTTTCCTACCGTAGTGTTCAGGTCTGGCGGTCTTGATTACTCAACCAGGTCGATTTTTGGCAAAAGGCCGGTGTCGGTAATGAAGCGCTGGAAGCGCTTCTTGTCGATCGCGTAGTTGTAGGCGTCATCCGGATCCACTTCCTTGGCCTGGATCGCCTGCAGCAGTGCCTGGTCCATCAGTTGCATTCCGATGTCGCGGCCGGTTTGCAACTGCGACGGGATCTGGTGAGTCTGGTCCGACATGATGCACTTTGCGATGGCGCGTGTCGTGAGCATAACTTCGACGATTGCCTTGCGCCCCTGGCCCTCGTGCGCTTTGACCAGGATCTGCGTTACGACTGCCTGCAGGCTCTGCGCCAGGAAGCTTTTCGTTTGTTCGCGTTGCTCGGCAGGGAGGGCGTCGATGATGCGGTCAATTGTCTTGGTCGCGCTCGTCGTATGCAGTGTGCCTAGCACCAGGTGGCCGGTCTCGGCAGCCGTCATGGCCATGCTGATGGTTTCTGGGTCGCGCATTTCGCCGACGAGTATCACGTCCGGGTCTTCGCGCATCGCAGCACGCACGCCATCGGCGAAGCTGTGGATATGGGTGCCAAGTTCTCGCTGGATCACCTGGGCCCGTTTGCTGTCATGAACAAATTCGATCGGATCCTCGAGGCTGATGATATTGACAGCTTTGGTCTTGTTGATGAGGTCGATCATCGCTGCCAGCGTCGTCGACTTACCGGTACCGGTGGAGCCGGTTACCAGAACCATGCCCTGGTGCATGTCGCACAGTTTTTCGACCACGCCCGGCAGGCCCAGCCCTTGCAGTGTTGGAATATTCGACGGGATGTAGCGAAAGGTCGCTCCGGGTCCGGTGTCCTTGCGAAACAGGTTGACGCGGAACCGGGCACCTTCTTCGGCGACATAGGAGAAGTCCAGATCGTTGCCGCCCAGGAAGTGATTTTTTTGCGTTGCCGTCAGGATCTCGTCGATGTAGCTCTCGAGTTCGTTAGCGGCGAGGTCGCGGAATTTGATCGGTAACAGGTCGCCGTTCATGCGCAACATCGGCGGCACTCCAACCGCGAGATGGACGTCGGAGCAGCCCTGGGCCAGGCCGAGTTTCAGGAAGGAATCGATTCGAGCCATTGACTATCTCATTCGCTGACGGGAGCAGCACACATCATAGTCGAAGGCGATGCACATTCAAGCACATCCGTTGCAATCAAAGCAGGTTCTCGAGGCTCTTGCGAAGTTCGTCCATTGACCCGTGCCGTTTCAGGCGGTCGACGGACATGGCCCTGGTGACCAATTCAGCGACCGGTTCGGCAAGGTTGGGGTTGACTTCACGAATGGGCAGCGCCTTGCCCTGAACATGCTGGTACATCACCGCCATATGATCGCCCTTGCTGTAGGGCGGTATGCCGGTCAGCATTTCGTAGAGAATGACGCCAAGGCTGTAAATGTCTGCCTTCTCGTCGACCTTCTTACCCAGAATCTGTTCCGGCGCCATGTATTTGGGCGAGCCAATAACGTAGCCGGTCTTGGTCAGCTGGGTATCGCCGCTGGAGCGCGCAGCGGCAACGCCGAAGTCCACGATCTTCACCAGGCCTTCGTTGTTGATCAGGATATTTGCCGGTTTCAGATCGCGATGAATGATGCCGGCCTGATGTGCCACGCACATGCCGTTGGCTATATCCGCGGCGATGCGCAACGCATGTTCCGGCGCCATGGGTTTCTCGTCGACGATTTCGTTACCCAACGTGTGCGACGGAAAATATTCCATCGAGATAGCGTAGTTGCCACCCATGTAAAGAAAATCGTAAATGCGGATGACGTTTTTGTGGGTGATCTTTCTCGAGAACCGAAGCTCATGCACGAAACGCTTCATCATCTCCTCGTCGGAGGAGACATTGGGGTTCAGGAATTTGAGAATCAAGCGTTCGTCGACGACGGTGTCCTCCATCAGAAGCACCGTGCCGAATGCGCCCTTGCCGATTTTCTGGATATAACGATAACGGCCTTCGATCACATCGCCGGGTTTCAGCGTGGAGATGTCGAGTTTGGCATCACGCTCATGCTCGGCGACAACCTCGGCGATCTGTTCGGATTCTATGAGCAGGGTCTTGGCTGGCTCCTGGAATTTCTCCGCCTCTTCCCGCGCGGCCATCATCGTCGGCGAGTAACGGTTGTCCAGATCGTGCATCGCATTGTGGACGGCGCGCTGGACGGTTTCGTCTCCTAATTGCGCCTGGCGGTTCAACTGCGTACGGACGGTGTCGGCGCGTTCCTCGTCGGCCAGCCGCGACAAGGCATGGATCGCCTCGACCTTTATTTCCTTGTCGTTGGTGTCGAGCAGCGGAATCAGTTTGGCGATGATTTTGTGGTCGCCCAGTTTGCCGAGGGCGCGAATCGCCGGGGGGATCGAACGCGGGTCCCCATCGAGCATTTTCAGCAGTGCCGGCACGGCTTTCGTGCTGCCGATGTCAGCCAGCGCATCAGCGGCACGCTCGCGCACCCACCAGTCCTTGTCTTCCGTGGCGGCCATCAGGTGCTTCATCGCGCGGGTATCCTTGGTCTGGTTGAGGATTTCTATCGCCGCGCGGCGGATATCTTCGTCATCGTCCTTGACCAGGCTGATAACTGCCTCGACGACTCGCGGTCCGCCGATCTTGGCCAATGCATCGGCCGCGCGGGAGCGGACCCACCAGTCTTCGTCTTTCAGTGCCTGCAAAAGATCCTTGATCGAGTTCGAATCGCCTATCTCGTTGAGGACCTCGACCGCAGACCGGCGCGAATACTCGGACTCGTCTTTCAGTACCTGGACAAGGTGACGCATCGTATCGGGATGCTTCAGCCGGGAGATAACGTCCACCGCCTTGCTCTGGACCTCGAGTTCCGGATCGCGCAACAATTCGCACAACACCCCGATGTTCTGCGCATTGCTCATTCGGCCCATTGCAGAGATCGCCGCCTGCCGCACCATCTTGTTGCGGTCCTTCAGTTGCTTTTCCAGCGCCTGCTGGACGTCCGGGCGATCGAAGCGGGACAGGATGTTGATCAGGTGTACCCGAACAAGCGGGTCTTTCCCCTCGATGCGGTTGATCAGGTCTCCGACGATACTGGCGTCTGCCATCTCGCCAATCAGCTTGAACATGGCCGCCTTCTCGGACGGTTCGAGGTCGTAGACCTTGCTCAGAAGCGAGCGCACGTTGAGTTTGTCCTTGTGCGTCATCAGCACGCCCATCAGGGCCGCCTTGGAGATTTGCTCGTCGTCGAGAAAGTCAACAAGCTTGCCGGGATCGTACTGCTGGCTGCTGGACAGCGCCCACGCGACCCCGGAAACGGCGCGCGGATTCCCGTCCGTCAGTCCGGCAACAACCATTGGTAAGGTCTTGTTGTTGATCAGCGCCGACAGCACTTCGACATAGACGACGGTTTCGCTTTTGTCGGCATGCGCCATTGCATCGATGATTTTCGGGATGGCTTTCGGCCCGACCGAGCGCAGTGCGCTCGCCGCTTTCTGCGTTTCCTCGGAATTGGGGTCGTTCGCCTCCTTGATCTGGGCGATCAGACGTTCCGATTTAAGAGACCCGAAAAGCTTGAGCATAGTGACATCGACGTGGCGCAGCGCCCGGTTTGCGGTGGCTTGCGCGACATCAGACTAACTCCCGAATTGTCCTGCGAACTGGCTGTTCCGGCTGCCCGGGTACCCCCTCGACCGCACCGCGGCGCGGTCGCCACGGCGACCCGGTATTCTTCAAACCCCTACGATACCGTGCTTGCTCCCGTCGTCCAAGCCTTTGATAGTGGGAAAAATGTGGCATCGGTTGCATTATTTGCACCGGATTGGGGTCCATTGCTGTCTGAACCGCCGCGCCACGCTGGTATGCGTCCCGGATTACGTTAAGATTGCGCCTTTTCCCCGCCGGGGCAGCCAACGACGGAGCAGCAGGATGAGCGAGCCGCGCAAGGAGCAGATCGAAGCCGCGATCAGCAAATATCAGGACCCTTATCTTGAGACCGATCTCATTAGCGCCAAGGCGATCAAATCTATCAAGGTGGAAGAGGGGGCGGCCAGCGTTGTCGTCGAGCTGGGTTTCCCGGCTGACGGTTACAAGCCGCTTCTCGAACAGGTGCTGCGGGATCGAATCGCCGCGGTGGAATGGGTCACGGACATCCATATCGACATCGGCTGGAAAGTTACCGCGCACGCGGTTCAGCCGACCCTCAAGCCGTTGGGTTCGGTTCGGAATATCATTGCAGTGGCCAGTGGCAAGGGCGGTGTCGGCAAGTCGACGACCGCGGCGAACCTTGCGCTGGCGCTTGCCGCCGACGGCGCCCGGGTCGGTCTCCTCGACGCCGACATCTACGGTCCCAGTCAACCGCGGATGCTGGGCGTGCGCAATGAGCGCCCGCAGACCACTGATGGCAAGACCATGCGGCCGATCCGGACGCTTGGGCTCGTCTGTATGTCAATTGGGTTTCTGATTGATGAGGATCAACCGATGGTCTGGCGCGGGCCAATGGTGACCCAGGCCCTGACCCAGTTGCTGAATGAGACCGACTGGGGCGAACTCGACTATCTGCTGATCGACATGCCGCCGGGTACGGGTGATATTCAGCTTACGCTGTCCCAGAACGTGCCCGTGAGCGGGGCGCTCATTGTCACCACGCCACAGGATATTGCGCTGCTGGATGCGGTAAAGGGACTCAAGATGTTTGAAAAGGTCAATGTGCGCGTGCTTGGCGTCGTCGAGAACATGAGCACCCATATCTGCTCGGCATGCGGCCACGAAGAGGCGATTTTCGGCACCGGTGGCGGTGCCCGGATCGCGGCCGACAATGAAGTGCCCCTGCTCGGCGCGATTCCGCTCGACCTCAGTGTTCGCGAGGAGGCGGACAGCGGCCGGCCAACCGTGGTCGCGCAACCCGACGGCGAGATCGCCCACAGATATCTCGATATCGCAAGACGCATGGGCGCCCGGTTGTCGATGCTGGCGCGCGACTACAGCCGCTTATTCCCCAAAATCAGCATTGAGGACAACTGATGAGTATCAAGTCGGACAAATGGATCCGGCAGATGGCCGCCAGCCACGGCATGATCGAGCCGTTCGAAGCGGGGCAGGTCCGTGAAAACGAGAACGGCAAGATCGTCTCGTACGGCACTTCCAGCTATGGTTATGACGTGCGTTGCGCTGCCGAATTCAAGATATTCACCAACATCAATTCCGCGGTGGTCGATCCCAAGAAATTCGACGCGAACAGCTTTGTCGACTTTGGTGGCGACGTTTGCATCATCCCGCCGAATTCGTTCGCCCTGGCGCGGACCGTTGAGTACTTCCGCATCCCGCGCAATGTGCTGACTATTTGCCTTGGCAAGTCGACCTACGCCCGCTGCGGCATCATCGTCAACGTCACGCCCCTCGAGCCCGAGTGGGAGGGGCACGTTACGCTGGAGTTTTCGAATACGACGCCGCTGCCGGCCAGGATCTATGCGAACGAGGGCGTGGCGCAGATGATCTTTTTCGAGTCCGATGAGGTGTGTGATGTCTCGTACCGGGACCGTGGCGGCAAGTACCAGGGTCAGCAAGGGGTAACGCTGCCGCGGGCGTGATCATCCTCCGGGATCCGTCGCAGCGTTGAAAGTCAGGTGCTGCAGCAGGATGCGCGCACGCAATCCGCGTTTGTCGTGAATCTCGAATTTTACCGGAACGAAACCGAGATCCGGCGCGAACCAGATCGTCGTGCGGCGATCGGATTCGTCGCGATGCTGGAGGAATTTTAAAGTCTCGTAATCGACTCCTTCCAGCTCGATCCGATCGCGCCCTTGCTCCGTAATGGCGAAACTCTTGACCCGGTCACGCTCGACCAGCGTCAATGACTGCGGCGCGGCGCCGCGGCGCAGGCCGAGACTGATGGCAAGCGGCAGAATGTGTCTCTCGATCATGCCCGGCGTGAGATCGAGGGTCGCGTCGCGGCCCTTGTCGACCGTCGCCACCGTGCCATTTGCCCAGTCAAACTCGGCGCGGGTATCGTCTCTTGGATCGTCCTTGCCAGCGTCTCGGCGGTACGAAAGCGCGATGAGGCCATCTTCGCCGACGCGGAACCGGCTGACTTCAATTGCCTGCCTGGGGACGAACAGCGTCGCCAGCCCACGCGATTTGCCGCGAGTCTCGAAAATGTAGTCGGTCCCATCGCGGCGCAACGTCGAGGTGATCTCGGCCGCACGGAAACCCGAACTGTGCAGATGGTATTGCGCCTGGTAGGGCTGCAGAGCGGACCCGGTTCCGGCAGCGTCCGCCGCGCCGGTCATGCCGGTCAGCGCGGCATAAGCCAGGGTCAGGGTAGCGAGTCGGGTCCGGACTGGTGTTTCCATACTATCGGTTTCTCCAGCGGCCGGCCGTCGAATTGCGGTACCGCGCCGTTCCACATCAGGCGGCCTGTGCCGATCCAGTTGATCACACGCGGATAAAGTATGTACTCGCGTTGCTGAACGCGAGCTGAAAGCATGGCTTCGTCGTCATCGGGCCTAACCGCGACCTCGGCTTGCGCAATGACCGGGCCGCCGTCCAGTTCCGGGGTGACGAAATGCACGCTGGTGCCATGCAGTATATCGCCGTTCTCCAGCGCCCGGCGATGGGTGTGCAGTCCGCGATAGCACGGTAACAGGGATGGGTGAATATTGACCATGCGCCCCCGGTAGGCCTCAACCAGCCCGGTGCCGAGGATCCGCATAAATCCCGCCAGTACGACCAGGTCGGCAGCAAAATCGTCGATCAGTTCGCCAATCCTGCGGTCGAAGGCCTGGCGATCGGAGCACTCGCTGCGGCTGACTACTGCTGTCGGGACCGCGGCTTGCTGCGCCCGTGTCAGGCCGAAGGCATCGGGGTTGTCGCTGATCACGCCGCATATTTCGGCCGCCGACAGTTCACTGTCGCGCGCGTCCAGCATCGCCTGGAGATTGCTGCCATTGCCGGAGATCAATACGACCAGCCGCAATGACGGCCGAGCCATCAGGAAATCTCCACCGCGTGGTCACCCGCGTGGATGCGGCCAATGACCCACGCCGTCTCCCCGGCAGCGCTGAGGATATCGATCGCACGGCCGGCCTCATCCGCGGCAACCACGATGCACATGCCGATACCGCAGTTGAATGTCCGATACATTTCGCCTTCAGCTACGTTACCGTTGCGCTGCAGCCAGTCGAACACCGCAGGCCGCTCCCAGCTGTCGCCAACGATTGTCGCACCAAGATCATCGGGCAGTACGCGCGGCAGGTTTTCCGGAAGACCACCGCCCGTGATATGAGCGAGCGAGCGTACCTCGACCTGTTGCATCAGCGCATGGACGGATTTGACGTAAATGCGAGTTGGCGCCAGTAGCTGCTCGCCGAGCAGCCCGTCTCCAAGTGGGTCTGTCAGCTGACCGCCACTGACTTCGAGAATCTTGCGGATCAGTGAATAGCCATTCGAGTGCGGTCCTGACGAGGCGAGCCCGATCACGCAGTCGCCTGGCCGTGTGTGTGCGCCGTCGATGATCCGCTCGCGCTCGACAATGCCGACACAGAACCCGGCGAGATCGTAATCGCCCGGCCGATAGATACCAGGCATCTCTGCGGTTTCGCCGCCGATCAGCGCGGCGCCGGCCTGGCGGCAGCCCTCTGCTATTCCTGCGACGACGGCCTCAGCGACCTCGAGCTGCAGATGCGATGTTGCGTAATAGTCGAGAAAGAACAGAGGCTCGGCACCGGTAACCAGCACATCGTTGACGCACATAGCGACAAGGTCAATGCCGATCGTGTCGTGGATGCCCATCTCGATTGCGAGCTTGAGTTTCGTTCCGACGCCATCGGTTCCCGACACCAGGACCGGGTTACTGTAGCGGTCCGGCGGCAGTGCAAACAGGCCGCCGAAGCCGCCGATCCCGCTCAGCACACCCTCCCGGTGGGTGCTGTTTACACTGGTCTTGATGCGCTGGACCAACTCGTTTCCGGCATCGATATCGACACCGGCATCCCGGTAGGTAAGGGATGTTTTATTGTTCATGGATGACTCGGCTCAGTGGTTGATTGGGACGGCCCGCCGCGGTGGCGGCGCTGGCTATGTATTGTACACCGGGCTGTATGGGAGAATGAGCGCCGGATGCTGACCGGTCAAAGGAGCAGGCTTTTGCCGAAGATCTGGAAAATTGGGGTCGTGCTGGTAGCGGCTGCGGCCATCTGCGGCAGTCTTTACGCCACCGAGATTGGCGGTCTTTACGAGGCCTCTGTCGAGGTCGAGGACCGCACTGCGAACAGTGTTGGCGCCGGTTACACCCGGGCGCTCGAGCAGGTATTGATCCGGGTGACCGGATATCGCCGTATCGAGCCAGGCGACGGCGCCCATGAGCTGCTGGGCTCGGCGCGAAAATTCGTCCAGCAATATCGATTTCTCGATGACGGGCGGCTCTGGGTGCGCTTCGATGAGGACGCAGTGAATGCCGAACTCGTTGCCCGCAGCGAGCGGGTCTGGGGCGGCGAGCGCCCCGAAACGCTGATGTGGCTGGCCCTCGATAACGGTCGCGGCGAACGCGCGCTCCTCGGTTCCGAGGATGTCGGAGACATGCCCGATCTGCTGCGCGAGCGGGCGGCACAGCGCGGCCTGCCGCTGCTTCTGCCTCTCAACGATGCGGCGGACATGCAGTCGCTGACCTTTTCCGATGTATGGGCGGGGTTTGACGACAAGATTGCTGAAGCTTCGGAACGATACGGTGCCGACGCAGTGCTTATCGGCCGTGCGCAGCTGCAGCAGAATGGCCAATGGCGGGTACGCTGGACGCTGATGATGGGTGCGACACAGGCCCAGGCGCTCGGCGGACTCGAGGCAGGCATCGATCTCGCTGCCGATCGGTTTGCCGAGTTGTTCGCGGTTCGCGGCAGCCCGCAGAGCGGCGACCTGATGTTGACGGTCAGCGGGGTCGAGGGTTTTGCCGAATATGGCGCGGTGGCCAGTTACCTGGAGCAACTGAGCGTTGTCGAAAGCCTGGCGATCGACGAGGCCTCCGCCGACGGTGTTCGGTTCCGGTTGCGTCTCCGCGCCGAGCCAGAGATGCTCGAGCGGACGATCGGTCTCGGCACTCTGCTGGAATCAGAGCCGTCACCGGGGATGCCCGAGTCCGCGCCCTCATTGCGGTATCGCTATCGACGATGAATCTGAAGTTTATTCCCAACCTGATCTGTATCGTGCGCATGTTGTTGGTTGCGCCGATCGTCATGTTGCTGGTTCGGGGTGAATTTGAGAAAGCACTATTGTTGTTTTTCGTTGCCGGATTCTCCGACGGACTGGACGGTTACCTGGCGCGGCGATTTGACTGGCGGACGCGTCTTGGCGGTATTCTGGATCCGCTCGCCGACAAGTTACTGATGTTCAGCGTCTTCATTACTCTCACCTACGTCGGTCTGAATCCGCTGTGGTTGGCGCTGATTGTGATCGGACGCGATCTGCTGATAGTCGGCGGCGGATTTGCATACAATTTTCTGGTCAAGCCGCTCGAGGGCGAGCCGAGCGGGGTCAGCAAAATCAACACCGCGATGCAGTTGCTCTATGTCCTCGCGGTGTTATCGGCGGCTGCCTATCCGGCGTTCGTGCCGGGCTGGGCGGTGCTGCTTCTCGGCAGTATGGTGCTGGTCACCACGGTTGTAAGTGGCATTGATTATGTCTGGCGGTGGGGCATGCGCGCATACCGTGTAAGCCACGAGCCGGCATGAGCCAGCTGCCTCTGCCGGTTGCGTTACCCGATCAGGCGCGCCTGGAGTCTTTTTATCCGGGCCCGAACAAAGCGGTGCTCGACTACCTTGAGCGTTTCCTGGCGCGCCCCGACGACCCGGTGGCGTGGCTCTGGGGTCCGTGTGGCAGCGGCAAGAGCCATCTTTGTCAGGCATTGTGCCGGGCCGGTATCGGCCGCGGTGAACAGTGTGCTTATTTTGGGCTGGGAACGGAGCCGCTGCCTCCCGCGCAAATTGTGTCCGGCTGGGGCAACGCCGCGTTGCTGTGTTTCGACGATATCGATCGAATCGCCGGCAACAATGCCTGGGAGGCGGCACTGTTTACGCTGTTCAATCAGAGCCGCGACATGGGTGGTCGCTGGCTGGTCACTTCGTCCGCGCCACCGGCCGCGGTACCAATCATGCTGGAGGATCTGAGGTCGCGGCTGGGATGGGGGCCGGTCTTCGAGTTGGCGACCATGGAGGATGCCGACCGGTTGCGCGCCTTGCGCTTACGGGCGAGCGTTCGCGGTCTGGAGTTGCCGGAAGAAACCGGGCGTTATTTGCTCACCCGATTTGCGCGTGACAGCCATTCCCTGTTTCGTTTGCTCGACCAGCTTGACCAGGCGTCGCTGAGCGCCCAAAGACGATTGACGATTCCCTTTGTCAAGAGCGTTATAAGGGCTTCCTGCTTATCCTCGTACCGAGGCTCGCCACGGTGAACTGAATCAGACCGGCCACGGCAAACGCCGCAGCCCACACACGCTGTTGGGGATTAGCGATCAGCTCCACGATCGCGATACCCAGATACGGGATGATGAGGACGCATAGCCACTGATAGGCGCGGGTCGGGTTGCTGCGGTAGACAAAGACCGGAATAAGTAGCGGCAGCGCGAGGGCGGCAGCCGCGACAACGCCAATTGCCGAAATGAAGCGGTGCAGAAACAGGCCCAGCAAGATGAGCAGGAATGCCGCCGCGACAGCGTCAACGGCGCGTGCCCGGCTGGCCGTCACGATGCGCCGGCAACGGATTGGTCAAGCCGCAGCGCAATGTCGGCCACGCGCCTGCCGAGCGCACGCGCCAGCTCGTTTTCCTGGCCGCTCAGGCCGGGTTTTGCGCCGTCTGGCTGATAGGCACTGGCGCCGTAGGGGCTGCCACCGCCGCTCGTCGTGCTCAAGGCGTTTTCGCTGTAAGGCAGGCCGGTGATGATCATGCCGTGATGGAGCAGCGGCAACATCATCGTCAACAACGTGCTTTCCTGGCCGCCGTGCAGGCTGGAGGTAGAGGTGAACGCGGCAGCGGGTTTGCCCGACAGCGTGCCGCTGAGCCAGAGCGCGCTGGTCTGGTCCAGAAAGTATTTCAGCGGGGCCGCCATATTGCCGAAATGGGTCGGGCTGCCGATAATCAAGCCGGCGCAACCGGCCAGTTCCTCCAGCGTCGCATACGGAGGGCCGCTATCGGGGATCGGCGGAGCCATGGCTTCGCAATCACCGGATACCTGCGGTACGGTTCGCAGCATGGCAGTGACGCCGGGGATGCTCTCCACACCGCGACAGATTTGCCGTGCCAGGCGCTCAGTCGAACCATGCCGCGAGAAGTAGAGAACGAGAATCTGCATCAGCTGGAAACGATCTCGAGCACGGCGGCCGGCGGTCTGCCGATACGCGCCGCGTCAGCGGTCACAACGATCGGTCGCTGCATCAGAGCGGGATGCGCGTGCATGGCTTGCAACAACTCGTCGTCGTCACGATCGGGGTTGGCGAGGTCGAGGTCCTGATAAGCGGCCTCGCCAGAGCGAATAAGGTCGCGCGGCTCTATGCCCAGAAGTGCAACAATCCGGGCGAGTTCGGCTACCGACGGGGGGGTCTCGAGATACCTGACAACTTTCGGAGAGTGTCCATGCTCTTCGAGCAGAGTCAGAGTGGCGCGCGATTTCGAGCAGCGGGGGTTATGATAAATGGTGATGTCCATTGTCTGGTCCGGGAAACGGAAACGCCGGCGGATTGTATTATTGCATTTCTTGACGTGCCAATCGGGCCCTGCTAGATTTTATTTTTCTATAGTTTTTTTAATATGATACGGAACTTTCTGAAAGCATTACTGGTAGTTTCGATACTGTCGCTGCTCGGGGCCTGCGCGGCCGCTCCGGTGCAGGAGATGAGTGACGCGCGGCAGGCGGTGACGGCGGCGGCGGAAGCCGGCGCCAGCCAATACGCGGCCGAATCGCTCAACTCGGCGCAGACTTTACTGCATAGCGCCGAGAGTAAGCTTGAAGAGCATTTGTTTACCGGGGCCCGCCGCGACGCCGAGGCGGCACGCGCCGAGGCGCTGGAAGCGCTGAGAATCACTTTGGAGGCGAAGCGGGAGACCATCGAATAGCGCCACGCGGGACACCGCGCGTGGCCGTTTCGCTTACCGGGCAGCTATGAATTGTCACAGTGCCGCGTTCATCGTCTCAGGGCGGGTGCAGGGGGTGTTCTTCCGCGAAAGCACGCGTAAAGAGGCGATACGACTTGGACTTGCGGGGCACGCCCGCAACCTCGCCAACGGTACCGTGGAAGTACTTGCCGTTGGCGAGCCGGAAGCCGTGGAGACTCTCTACTGCTGGCTGCAGTCGGGGCCGCCAATGGCCAGGGTCGATCGGGTAGAACGTCTGTCGGCGGACGTTGCGGCAGCCGACCTGCGGGATTTTACGACCGGCTGACTAGTGCCGGTACCACTTGCGCCGCAAACGATCGAGAACCTTGTCCGCGTAGTAAGTCTTGGGATAGCTGCCATGATAGCGGGCGAGTGCCATGCGAAAGTTGCCATCCTCCATATCCAGGTAATGGCGCAGGATCGTACAGCCCATTCGCAGATTGGGCTGAATCTGGGTCAGATTGATGTCGGGCCGGTCGAGCTCCTTCAACCAGAAGCTCATTACCTGCATCAGGCCCTGGGCGCCGACGCGGGAAATGGCAAATCGATCGAAATTGCTCTCGATGTCGATAACGGCGAGCACCAGCTCGGGATAAAGCTCGAGGCGGCTCGCCTCCATGTGGGCATGTTTGAGAATTTCCAGCCGTTCCTCCGGGTCCGGCACCTGGCGCTCGAGGCGAGCGGAGTTGAACTGAAGCCACACCTCTGCGTCGAAACGATCGCCGAAACTGGCCGTATCTGCAACCGCTTCGCCCAGCTTGTCCCGCAGCACCGCATCCTGCGCGGCCGCCTGCGACCAGCACGGTGTTGCGCCCAGAATGCCCGCAAACAGTAAAAGTAATACCGGCAAAGCCCGGGACGGGGGGCTATGTCGCGGGTGCCGTACCCAGCCTGTCGAAGACTTCATCAACAGCAATGTCCTCGTTTTCCTCACTCTGCCGAAATCGATATTCGAGCTTGCCGGCGTCTAGTCCGCGTTCGCCGAGCACAATGCGATGCGGTATGCCTATCAACTCCGCGTCAGCGAACTTGACGCCTGGCCGCAGATCGCGATCATCGAGCAGGACCTCAACGCCGCGCTCGCGCAAATCTTCATAGAGTTTAACTGCGGCATCTCTGACGCGTTGTGACTTAGTCCAGTTAATTGGCACGATAACGACTTCAAACGGAGCGATCGGCTGCGGCCACACAATCCCCTTTTCATCGTGGTTCTGCTCAACCGCGGCGGCGACGATGCGGCTGACACCGATCCCGTAACAACCCATGTAGGGATGAACCGAACGGCCGTTCTCGTCGAGGACCGTACAATCCATAGCGGCGCTGTATTTCGTACCCAGCTGGAAAATATGACCAACCTCGATGCCGCGCGCGATCCGCAGTTTCCCCTGTCCGCTGGGGCTGGGGTCGCCCTCGACAACATTACGCAGATCGGCCGCCACGGGAAGTTCGGCATCCCGTTCCCAGTTGACCCCGGTCAGATGATAATCCGCGCGATTGGCGCCGCATACGAAATCGGCGAGCGCCAGCGCGGAGTGGTCCGCATACACCGGACAGGGGAGATCCACCGGCCCAATGAAGCCCGGTTCACAGTCGATGGCCGCACGGATCATTTGCGCGTCTGCCATCCGCAACGGCGACGCGATGCCGTCGAGTTTCTCTGCTTTAAGCGGATTGAGGTCATGATCGCCACGCAGCACCAGCGCGACCACGCCCGCGTCTGCGCCCGCCACCAGCAGGGTCTTGACGCACTGTTCGGCAGGAACCGAAAGAAACGGCCCGAGTTCGGCAATGCTTCGGATGCCGGGGGTTGCCACTTCGGCGATCGCCGAGCGCGCGGCGGGACGCGGAATTAGCGGAGGCAGCGCGGCCGCCAGTTCGACGTTGGCCGCGTACCCGTCGCCGTCGGAGAACGCGATGGCATCTTCGCCGGAGTCGGCGAGGACATGAAATTCCTCGGAAACGCTTCCTCCGATGGCACCGGTAGCGGCGCTCACCGGCCTGAATTCGAGTCCCAGGCGGCTGAAAATACGGGTATAGGCGTCACGCATGATCCGATAACCTTCCCGCAGCGATTCTTCGTCGAGGTGGAAGGAATAGGCATCTTTCATCAGGAACTCACGCGCCCGCATGACCCCGAACCGCGGACGGGTTTCGTCGCGAAATTTGCTTTGAATCTGGAAATAGTTGACCGGCAACTGGCGATAGCTCGACAGTTCCCGGCGCACGATATCGGTAATGACCTCCTCGTGGGTCGGGCCGAAACAGAATTCGCGCTGGTGACGGTCTTTCATCCGCAGCAGTTCCGGGCCGTACTCGGCCCATCGGCCGGACTCCTGCCACAGCTCGGACGGCTGCACCGCCGGCATCAGCAACTCTAGTGCGCCGGCGCGTTCCATCTCCTCGCGCACGATCCGCTCGACTTTTCTCAGAACTCGCAAACCGAGCGGCATCCAGTTGTAGAGACCCGACGCCAGACGGCGGATCATTCCCGCGCGAAGCATCAGCTGGTGGCTGACGACTTCCGCATCGGACGGTGTCTCGCGCAGTGTATTCAGTGGAAAAGCAGACAAACGCATGACGGCCCGGACTCCAGTGCGATAGTTCGGCGACTAAACCGGTTATTTTAACGGCGCGATTGATCGCGCGTACAGTGCGGCGAAGTCCTGCGGCGTGTCCGGCGACGCGAATCCGTGGCAAACTGTGTCATTGTTCCGCGGCAACCCGGCGCATTATTCGTGACGACCATAAACAAGAACGGCGTTAATCGGCGCAAAGGCATCTACCTTTTGCCAAACCTTTTTACGACCGCTGCGCTGTTCGCCGGGTTTTACTCGATCGTCGCGGCCATCGACGGCAATATGCATAATTCCGCAATTGCGATTTTTATCGCGATGGTTCTCGATGGGCTGGACGGACGAGTTGCGCGACTTACCCATACCGAGAGCGATTTCGGCAAAGAGTACGACAGCCTCTCCGATATGGTGTGTTTCGGCCTTGCGCCGGCCCTGGTGACCTACCAGTGGGGCATCGCGGAACTGAAGGAATACGGCTGGCTGTGGAGTAAGCTCGGCTGGCTCGCAGCTTTCGTGTTTGCGGTTTCGGCGGCGCTTCGTCTTGCTCGCTTCAATGCGCGAGCCGACTCGAGCGACAAACGATTCTTCGAGGGGCTTCCAAGTCCGTCCGCTGCCGGCCTGGTCGCCGCTGTAGTGTGGCTTGCGTCGGACTGGCAGGCGTCCGGGACGATGGCGCTCGTCATCGCTTTCCTGTTTACGGCAGGCGCCGGTGTTTTGATGGTCAGCAGTTTTCGCTACTACAGTTTCAAGGACATCAACCTGGGCAGAAAAGTACCGTTCGCCTATGTGCTTGCCATTCCCCTGGTCTTTGTCCTGATCAGTTTCGAGCCGCCGGTCGTGTTGTTCCTGATGTTTTTCTTCTATGCGTTGACTGGACCCTTGCTCTGTTTGTACCGCCGAAGGCACCATGTGCCGCCGAAGAAGGCGGTGAGCGAGCCGGAAGACTGAAATGAGTTCAGCTCGCCAGCGCGCCTACCTGAAGGCAATGGGCATAACGGCATGGGTTTCGCGCGACCAGCCGGTTGCGTCTGGCACCACTGCGCTGGTTGCCGAGCCCGCGCAGCAACAGGTGGCTGCGGACTGGACGGCATTGCAGGCGCAGGTAGCCGCCTGCACCCGTTGCGAACTCTGCGAGGACCGCACCCGGACTGTATTTGGAGTCGGTGACCCCGCGGCAGACTGGATGATCATCGGAGAGGCGCCGGGCGCCGAGGAAGATCGTCAGGGTGAACCCTTCGTCGGTCGGGCAGGGCAGCTGCTGAACGCCATATTGCGGGCCGTCGGTTTGCGCCGCGAGCAGGTCTTTATCGCCAACATCCTGAAGTGCAGGCCACCGCACAATCGTGATCCGAAAAGTGAAGAAGTCGAGCGCTGCATGCCTTACCTGCAGCGCCAGGTGGAGCTGGTCCGGCCAAAATTGATTGTCGCGCTGGGCCGGGTTGCAGCGCAGAATCTTCTGGGTAGCACCGAGGCGATCGGGCGCATGCGCGGTCGGGTTCATGCTTTCGGCCCGGCTGCGATTCCGGTGATCGTCACCTATCATCCCGCTTACTTGCTGAGGAGCCCGCTGGAGAAACGCAAGGTCTGGCAGGACTTGCAGATGGCGGTATCCGTTGCGGAGACGGCGGAATGAGCGCGGTACGCAGCCCGGAGGCCTATTTGTTGCGGGATATGACCGCCGCGGACATAGGCGAAGTCGCCGCGGTGGAAGCGCGGAGCTACCAGTTCCCCTGGACGGAGGGCATTTTCCGGGATTGTCTGCGGGTCGGGTATTGTTGCCGGGTTTTGTGCCACGGCGCGGAGGCGATCGGTTATTGCATCGTTTCGTTCGGTGCGAGTGAGGCGCATCTGCTCAATTTATGTATCCGTCCCGACCGGCATGGGATGGGCCTCGGGCGTTACCTGTTGTCACATGCGTTGATACAAGCCACGGAGGCGGGCGTCAAAACGATGTTTCTCGAGGTGCGCCCGTCCAATCAGATCGCACTGGAGCTGTATCGTTCTGCGGGTTTTGTCGAGGTCGGTCATCGGCGCGCCTATTACCGTAGCGAAAAGGGCCGCGAGGACGCGCTGGTGCTAGCGCTCGAACTCGCCATCTGACCCGATAGGCAGGGCAGGTCTGCGGCCACTGCTGCAAACGCAAATCAGTTAGAATGCGTTCCTTTTGTGCGCTGAGCCATGACCCAGACAAGCGACGAAATCGGCAGGCGGCGAACGTTTGCGATTATTTCTCATCCGGATGCCGGCAAGACGACGCTGACCGAGAAGCTCCTGCTGTTCGGCGGTGCCATCCAGCTGGCCGGGGCGGTGAAAGGGCGCAAGGCGGCGCGCCATGCGACCTCTGACTGGATGGCCCTCGAGCAACAGCGTGGCATTTCGGTAACGTCTTCCGTGATGCAGTTCCCTTATGCGGAAAGGATCATCAATCTGCTCGACACCCCCGGGCATGAAGACTTCTCCGAGGACACTTACAGAACGCTTACCGCGGTGGATTCGGCGTTGATGGTGATCGATTGCGCGAAAGGCGTAGAAGCGCGCACGATCAAGCTGATGGAAGTCTGCCGTCTGCGCGACACGCCGATCATGAGCTTTGTCAATAAGCTCGATCGTGAGGGGCGCGAACCGCTTGAACTTCTCGATGAAATCGAAGCAGTGCTGGGGATTAGCTGTGCTCCGGTCACCTGGCCGATCGGGATGGGACGTGGACTTGCGGGTATCTACCATTTTTACGAAGACGCGATCTACGTCTACGAAGCCGGCGAGGGAGGGCGGGTCGGCCACGACAAAACGATCGCCAGGCTCGATTCCGAACTGGCTCGCGAGGTGCTCGGAAGCCGGGCGGACGAACTGACCGAGGAGATCGAACTGGTCCGCGGAGCGTGTCCGGAGTTCGATCGCGAGGCTTATCTCGCTGCGCGGCAGACGCCGGTGTTTTTCGGATCGGCGTTGAATGTTTTCGGTATCAGGCCGCTACTCGACTTCTTTGCTGAGCATGCGCCGGCGCCGCAACCGCGCGAGGCATCGTCGCGCACTGTCGCGGCGACAGAGGAAAACCTGTCCGGTTTCGTTTTCAAAATCCAGGCCAATATGGACCCGGCGCACCGCGACCGGATCGCCTTCATGCGCCTTTGCTCCGGCCAGTACCGACGCAATATGAAGCTGCGCCATGTGCGGCTTGGCCGCGATGTCCGTATTGCCGACGCGGTAACTTTTCTCGCGGCGGACCGGCAGCGTGCCGAGGAAGCTTATGCCGGAGACATTATCGGTTTGCACAATCACGGCACGATCAATATCGGTGACACTTTTACCGAGGGCGAGGACCTGACGTTCAAAGGAATACCGGATTTTGCGCCGGAGCTTTTCCGCCGCGCGGTGCTGCACGATCCGATGCGGATGAAGGCCCTGAGCAAAGGACTCGATCAGCTTTGCGAAGAGGGCGCCACCCAGTTGTTCCGGCCGATAATGAATAACGATCTGATTCTCGGTGCGATCGGTCCTCTGCAGTTTGATGTCGTGGCGCACCGGCTAAAGGCCGAATACGGTGTCGACTGCGGTTTCGAAAGCGTGTCGGTCGCGACAGCACGCTGGGTGCATGCGGAGGATAAGAAGACGATCGATGACTTGCGCCGACGCTCGCCGGAAAATCTCGCGCTGGATCACACCGGCGCATTGGTCTACATTGCGCCTACCCGGGTCAACCTCAGCCTTACCCTGGAGCGCTGGCCGGATGTGCGGTTCGAGGAGACGCGCGAGCATGCAGCGCACTGATGTGGCGCGGAAGACCAGACGCATCCTGATTTGAGCGGCAGACGTATCTCTGCCGATTGCCGGATGCTGAGCCGAATGTGGCGTGAAATACGGTTCGCTGCTCTGATGCCCGGCGCTGAAGAGCGGCGCCTCGGAAGTCGGATCTGGCGCATATCTGCCGGATCACTTGCAAGGAATAGCCAATGCGCAAAATTTTCTTCCGCCGCGAGGTCTTGTCCTGGGCCTTGTACGATTGGGCCAACTCTGCTTTCGCCACGACGGTGATGGCCGGTTTCTTCCCGGTATTTTTTAGCGCGATCAGCCAGGACATCAGCGCGGAACGGTCGCAGTTCTGGTTTAACATCACGCTGGCGGGTTCGAGTCTGCTGGTCGCTATCGTTGCACCGCTTCTTGGCGCGATCTCCGATCGCGGTGGCAGCCGCAAGAAATTTCTCGTGACTTTCGCCGCGATCGGCATCCTGATGACCGCCGCTCTGGCCTGGGTACACGCCGGGCAATGGTGGGTCGGGTTGCTGCTTTACGGGCTCGGCACCATCGGGTTTTCCGGCGCCAATATTTTCTACGATTCGATGCTGGTAGATGTGGCCAAGCGAGATGAGTTCGATCTCGTCTCGGCTTTCGGCTACGGTGCCGGTTATGTCGGTGGCGGCTTGCTGTTCGCGGTTAACGTGTTGATGGCGCAGAAGCCGGAGTTGTTTGGTTTGAGCGGTTCGATTGCAGCGGTCAAAGCCTCGTTTGTGACTGTCGCGCTGTGGTGGGCGCTATTTACGATCCCGTTGCTGAAATATGTCAGGGAAACGCCCACCGCCGACCCGGCACCGCCAATGCGGGCGGTACGCGAAGGGATACGCCAGTTGATAGACACCGCGCGGGAGATTCGCAATCTGCGCGTCCTGCTGCTTTTTCTTGTCGGCTACTGGCTATATATCGATGGCGTCAATACCGTTATCAAAACCGCGGTGTTTTTTGGCGACCGGGTCCTGAACCTGCCGCAGGCATCGCTAGTGACCGCGTTGCTCGTTACCCAGTTCGTCGCATTCCCGGCGGCGCTGGCATTTGGCTGGCTTGGCACCCGCATTGGAGCGAAGCGCGCGATCCTGATCGGACTCGCCGTTTATATCGGCGCGCTTGTTTATGCCTGGAAGTGGCTCTCCGATGCGGGAGATTTCTACAACCTTGCCATAGCGATCGGCCTGGTACAGGGTGGTGTGCAAAGCCTTTCGAGATCGTTGTACGCGCGCCTGATACCGCCCAGCAAAACCGCTGAGTTTTTCGGGTTTTTCAATATGGTCGGCAAGTTTGCGGCAATAATCGGGCCAACGCTGATGGCGCTTACGCCAATCGTTATTGTCGGCGCGACCGAGCGTGACAGCATCATGGCAGTGTCGATCCTGTTTCTTGCGGGCGGCGCATTGCTGTGGCGAGTTAATGTCGAAGCGGGGGAGGCGGCTGCGAAGCGTCTCGACGACGGTGGCGCGGAGGCCTGAATTGTTTTACCCGGCTGCGCAGGCGGGGCAGCAATCGGATCGGGTCGGCACTGCCGTAGCGTAGTGCGACATAGCAGTCGGTGATCTCGCGGATCGATGAGCCCAGATCGGGGCGCTCGCGAATTGCGCGTGCCGCGAAATCCATCGGACCCTCGGATGGAGTGCGGCGGATTCCTATGCGTTGCAGGCGCTCGCAAAAGCGTCGATACAGATCGACTGCGGCATCCGGACGCCGCGGCACTCCGGTTTGATTCAGCCAAAACACGAGCAGTCCGACTGTTCCAAGCGCACCTGCCAGCAGCGCGACGATATATGCGGTGCTGTCGGGACGGGCAAATCCCAGCCAGGCGAGCACCGCAAACTGTTGCGGTTGGCCGTAGTTGATGACCCAGCGATTCCAGCTGGTATTGGCGGCATCCCAGTAGAGTCGCAGCCGACGCAGGAACTGCGAGTCACCACTGCGGTCGCGGCCGGCGAAGTCGAGGGATTCCTCGATGCCCGATCGGATCCGGCCTGGCGCCACGGCCGCAGTCGGGTCGACCCTGACCCAGCCCTGGTCATCGAGCCATATTTCGGTCCATGCATGCGCATCGGCCTGGCGCACCATGTAATAGTTGCCGACCGGGTTCAGTTCCCCGCCCTGGTAGCCGGTCACGATACGCGCCGGGATGCCGGCGGCACGGGCCAGTGTCGCGAGCGCCGAAGCGTAGTATTCGCAGAATCCCTCGCGGGTTTCGAACAGAAAGTCGTCCACCGGGTTGCGTGGGTCGACGGCGGCAGGGTCCAGTGTGTAGATGAACTCCTGGTCGCCAAAAAGTGCCAGCACCGCCTCGACGAAGGCGCCATCGCCGTCAACGCTCGCCATGATTCTTTGCGCCAATGCCATGCTGCGCGGATTAGCGTTGCCTGGCAGATTCGTATTCAGTTGCCTGATTTGTGCCGTGATCGGCAGCGTTTCGCGTGCTCCGACGTCGGAGCTTGCGCGATAGACGTAGTAGCTGTTCACCGGTCCGCTGGCCCGGCGCAACTGCTGTTGCCGGAACAGAACCGCGTCACGCGGCCATGCGGTTGGCAAGTCAAGCACGAACAGCCAGTCGCGACCATGCGGTTCCAGCACAATTTCGTAATCGGTCCTTGATCCGCTCTTTTCAATTGCACCGGCCTGTGCCCGCCAACTGTGTCGCGTGGCCTGGCGCCATGTGCGGCCGTCGAACTCCTCGAGTACCAGCGCGCGCCAGTACCGCAGCGGTGCTGGGGGCGGGTCAGATTCGAAACGCGCGCGGAAAGCAGTTTCCTCGGACAACACGAGCTTGCTCAGGTCACCGGGGCGCATCTCCTCGCTGAGACCACTTACGCCAGTCGAACCCTGCCGCGGCAACGTCCAGAATGCGCCGGGCAAACGCGGGAACAAGACGAACAGCACAATGGCCAGAGGCGCGGCCAGCAGCAGCAACCGCCCGCTGTGACCGAGGACAGCCCGTGCCGCAAGCGGAGGACCATCGCGACCGGCCTGCATCATCGCTGCAAACAGCAATAGCAGCGTCGCCACCAGGTAGCCCAGCGACCAGCCCGACTGTGTGCGAAGAAATGCCGCAAGCGGCAGGAACGTCGCAAACATCAGCAACATCATGTAGTCGCGACGCCGCGCTGTTTCCAGCAGTTTCAGAAACAACATTACCGCAAGCAGACTCGTTCCAGGGTTGAGCCCGTTGAGCTGGCCGCGAAACGCCATGAAAACGCCGCCAAAACCGGCGAGCGCCAGAACCAGACGGGTAAGCCGGGATGGCAGTGGATTGCCACGCCACGCCCCGTGGATGCGCCACACGGCGACAGCAAAACCGCTAAGCGGTATCCAGACAGGCAAGTACGCGAGGTGGGGGAGCAACGCGAATACCAGCGCGATGACCAGCCAGGCGAGTTTCGTCACCTCGTCGTCCCGTTTTGTCCTGACCGGGGACAGCGCCGCCGCGATGGTCATGACGGTAATAGCGCCAGTGCTTGCAGACAGCGGTGCCGATGATCGGGGCCGCTACCGGGATCGGTCCTGCTGCCTGGCAAATCGAGGCCAAACGTGCGTCCGGCTCGGTCGGCATCGAGAACCCAGCGGCACAGGATTGCGATGCGTTGCTCCCGGTCGCTACTGGCGGCGCTTTCCCAGCGCAGCCACAGCGGTGCTTGCGTGCCCCCGACAAACTGCTTGACCATCGGATCGAGTCCGCGTGCAGCGGTTTTCCACGCAACGCGCCGCGGTGAGTCGCCCGGCCGCATCGGCCGAAGACCCGAGAATTCCTCGTCGCCTTCGGCGTGACCGGTTGTCGAGCCAGCCTGGGAGTCGCGCGATGGCGGAGGTGTCGTGGATGCTGCCGGAGCAGGGTAGACGATGCACTCGAGCGGCAGGTGGATCCATGACCAGGCGCGAAACAGTCCCATTGGTTGCGAGGTTGTAACGCTGAATCGCTCTACCCGCAGTCGGCCGCGTGTGTCTGTTGATAGCGGCAATTCCAATGTGGCGGTGGCGTCGGCCGGGATATCCGCGGCCGCACCGGTGGTCTCGTTGAGGCGCAGCCGGAGCTGAAATCTTGCGCGCGCATCGTGATTGTCGATGAGCACCCTGAAACGTGCTGTTTCCCCCGCGAACACCGGGCGCACGGCAGCCGAGCGCAAAACCAGGTCAAGCAGGTTGCGATGACACTGGTGCATCGTAACCAGGCCGCACGAGGAAAGCAGAAACGCAAGCGCCAGGCCCATGCTGTTGTCATAGTTCAACGCGCCGAGCAGCATTACGAAACACAGCACGGCGAACGTGATGCCCGCGCGCGTGGGGAGAATATAGACACGACGCTTGTGCAGTGTGACGGGCTCGCGGTCCTCGCCATGCCGGCGCCGTGCCCATGCCGCAATCTGCTGGCGCAATTTTTGCGCCCACGCCGACCGCTGGTGTCGCGCTGATGAGCGTCCGACGCTCTTGTCGAGCGTCGCGTGCCTCATGGCACGGGCACCGCCTGGCGCAGGTACTCCCCAATGTCGGAACCGGCCTCGCCTTTTCCGAGCGCTACCGTACGTAGTCGATGCACGGCGACTGCAGCCAGAACAGCCTGAACGTCTTCCGGCAAAACGCTTTTCCGCCCAGCGAGCATGGTCCACGCCTGGGCCGCGCGAAGAAGACCAATTGCGGCGCGCGGGCTCAGCCCGGTTTCGAACACGGGTGCCTCGCGACTATAGGCGATCAGCGCCTGCAGGTAGTCCAGCAACGCAGGTGCCACATGAACTGCGGGCACTCGCTGCTGCATTTCCGCAAGTGTGGCCGGATCGAGAACCGGATCAAGTTCCTGGAGCAGATCGCGGCGGTCGCGCCCCGTCGAGCAAAACGCGCTCCACCGAGGCGTCCGGGTAACCGAGTTGAATGCGCATAAGGAACCGGTCCAACTGCGACTCCGGAAGCGGGAACGTCCCGATCTGGTGACTCGGATTTTGCGTCGCAATCACGAAAAACGGTGAGGGCAGGGGGTATGTGCTGCCGTCGGCGGTCACCTGTCCTTCTTCCATCGCTTCCAGCAATGCACTCTGTGCTTTCGGGTTGGCGCGATTGACTTCGTCAGCAAGAATGAGCTGGGAGAAAACCGGCCCCTTGTGAAACCTGAAGCTGGCGGTCTCCCGGTCGAATACTGAAACCCCGATAACGTCTGCCGGTAGCAGGTCGCTGGTGAACTGAATGCGCTGATAAGTTAATCCGAGAACCCGTGCCAACGCATGCGCGAGTGTCGTCTTGCCCACGCCGGGCTGGTCCTCTATCAGCAGGTGTCCGCGCGCGACCAGGCAGGTCAGGCACAACCGAATCTCGCGCTCTTTCCCGACGACAATTTCATTCAGCCGCGCGATCGCATTGGTTAGCACGATCAGCCCGTGGTTTCCGATCGCAGCGCTTCGAGTTTTTGCAGTCGCTCGTCCAGCTCCGCCAATGCCGCCCCAAGCTCGGCCAGGCGTTGCCGTTCTTTGACTACAACCGCCGCCGGCGCACGATCGACGAAAGATTTGTTCTGCAGTTTCTGTTCGGCACGTTTCCGATCCAGCTGCAGCTTGTCGCGCTGTTTCTGCAACCTCGACCACTCGGCCTCGACGTCGATGAGACCGGCCATGGGTACCAGAAGTTTCGTGGTTCCGAGCAGCGCGGTCGCGGCGGGAGGTGCTTGCGATTCGTCATCGAGAATTTCTATCGACTCGATTCGCGCCAGTGCCGCCACCAGCGGTGAGTGAGTTTCGAGCATGAGACGGTCATCCGCGGAGGCGTCAAGTACCAGCACGGGCAGTCGCCGTCCGGGTGAGATATCCATCTCGCCGCGTATCTGACGTATGCCCAGGATGAATCCCTGCAGCCATCGCAATTCGGATTCGGCGTCTTCGTCGCGAATGTAATCGGCTGCGGCCGGGAACGGCTGAAGCATGATCGTATCGCCGGCGCGGCCGGCTAATGGTGCGACGCGTTGCCAGATTTCTTCGGTGACGAACGGCATCAGCGGATGCAGCAGTCGCAGAGAAGTCTCCAGCACATCGGCGAGGCACGCGCGGGTGGCGGCGAGTCGTCCCGCAGATGCCTGTTCATCGTTGAGCACCGGTTTTGCGAGTTCGAGGTACCAGTCGCAGAATTCGTACCAGACAAACTCGTATATGGCCTTTGCCGCGAGATCGAGGCGGTAGGTGGCGAGGTTGTCATGAACTGCGGATATCGCGACCGAGAGCCGCGACCGGATCCATTTTTCCGCCAGCGCCGGTATCTGTTCGGCGTCATCGGACCCGGTCGGTTGCTCGAGGTAAAGCAAAGCGAATCGCGACGCGTTCCACAGCTTGTTGCAGAAGTTGCGATAGCCTTCGACCCGGCCGAGATCGAAACGAATGTCGCGCCCGGTAGTGGCCAGCGCGGCAAATGTAAAGCGCAACGCATCGGTTCCATAGGGCTCAATGCCGTGCGGGAACTCCTTGCGCGTGGCTTTTTCGATGCGCGGCCTGAGATGCGGCTGCATCAGGCCGCTGGTCCGTTTCGCGAGCAGGGTGTCGAGATCGACACCATCGATAATGTCAATCGGGTCGAGGACATTGCCCTTGGACTTCGACATCTTCTGGCCTTCATGATCGCGGATCAGCCCATGGACGTAGACCTCGTGAAACGGTACGTCACCCATGAATTTGAGCCCCATCATGATCATTCGCGCAACCCAGAAAAATATGATGTCGAAGCCGGTTACCAGCACATTGGTCGGATAGAATTTGCGCAGGGCGTCGGTCGACCCCGGCCAGCCTAGCGTCGAGAACGGCCACAATGCGGAAGAAAACCAGGTATCCAGGACGTCTTCTTCCTGGCGCAGCGCCCGGTCGGCGGGAATATCATGGCTCTCCCTCACCGCCTCTTCGCTGCGCCCGACGTAGAAATTGCCGTCCGCGTCGTACCACGCAGGGATGCGATGTCCCCACCACAATTGCCGGCTGATGCACCAGTCCTGAATATTGCGCATCCATTCGAAATAGGTCTTGCTCCAATTCTCCGGAACAAAGCGAATTTTGCCGTCTTCAACGGCAGCGATCGCTTGTTTCGCCAGCGGTTCGGCCCGCACGTACCACTGGTCGGTCAGATAAGGCTCGACGACCGTGCCGCTGCGATCGCCGCGCGGGACCATCAGGCGATGATCGTCGATGCGCTCCAGCAGTCCCTCTTGTTCGAGATCACGGATAACGCGCTCGCGCGCCGCAAATCGGTCAAGTCCCCGGTAGGGCTCAGGAACCTGGTCATTGAGGGCGGCATCGTCGGTAAAAATGTTGATGGTCTGGAGACCATGACGCTGGCCGATCTCATAGTCGTTGAAGTCGTGCGCTGGGGTAATCTTCACACAGCCGCTGCCGAATTCGGCATCGACATATGCATCGGCAATGATCGGAATCCGGCGCCCGGTAAGCGGCAGCGTCACCTCGCGGCCGATCAGAGACCGATAGCGCTCGTCATCGGGATTAACTGCGACGGCGGTGTCGCCGAGCATGGTCTCGGGGCGCGTCGTTGCAACAACGAGATGCTCATCGCTGTCGCTGATCGGGTAGCGCAGATGCCACAGATGACCCTGCTCCTCTTCGGAGAGCACCTCGAGATCCGACAATGCGGTATGCAGGACCGGATCCCAATTGACCAGGCGCTTGCCGCGATAGATGAGACCTTCCTCATAGAGGCGCACGAATACTTCGGTGACGGCCGCCGACAATCCTTCGTCCATCGTAAATCGCTCACGGCTCCAGTCCACGGATGCCCCGAGCCGGCGCAGTTGCTGCGATATCACTCCGCCCGATTCGTCCTTCCATTGCCACACCCGCTCTACAAATGCCTCACGACCAAGGTCCCGCCGGCTCAGCCCCTCATTATTGAGTTGGCGCTCGACAACCATCTGGGTCGCAATTCCCGCGTGATCCATGCCTGGCTGCCACAGGGTGTCGCGTCCGCACATCCTGTGATAACGGGTCAGCGCATCCATGATGGTGTCCTGGAACGCGTGTCCCATGTGCAGCGTCCCGGTCACGTTCGGCGGGGGGATCATGATGCAATAGGACTCGCCACTACCGTGCGGGGCAAAGTAGCCGGATTCTTCCCAGCGCCTGTACCAGCGCGCCTCTATAGCGGCAGGTGAATATGATTTCTCCATGACCTCTTCGTCGACAGCTGAACGGGCCGGTTGCGGGCGGCCCAAAATATAAAAGTCACCGATACAGACTGGAGCGCCGAATGTCTACTCCGGGTCCTGTTTCAGATGATCGTCCAGAACGCGTTCGATTAACTCCGGCAGTTCCTCGCGCAGGCGATTGGACACCTGTTCGAACAAGGCCGCCTCCATATCTCTGAATGCAGTGTGGACAAGTTGATCGGCCAGGTCGTAGGTGCGCGCGGCGAGATCGGCACGCATTTCTCCCAGCTGTTCTTCGCTGATCTCGTAGCTGGGCGCTGCGACGATAGCGCCCTCGAGTTCGGCAATCTCCTCGGCGCTGAGCGCTTCGGTCAGAACCGGAATATCATCCTCGCTGGTCTCATCCTGTACTTCCGGTTTGTTCCACCAGGCCATGCAATTTTCCTCAGCGCAGCTGATGCGTGCGCAGATCGTATCCTCTGTCGCGATAAAAGCGAAATCTGTTTCGCCCCGAAGCCCGGCTCGACTCGTCTTCGGATACTACCTCGGCTACTCTTTCAAAGCGGCTGAAAAACATGGGGATTTCCTCGGCCAGATTGATCAGCAGGTCGGTTTCGGCGGGATCCGTTTCGGGATCGTGGCCGATCAGCACGGCCTCACCATGGACTTCCCGGGACGAAACCACGGCATGGGGGATGAAACTGCCACCGCGAAAACTCCATAACAAATCGTCGATGGTATGTGCCTCGCGCTCGCTGCCGGCATGAATATAAATACGGTGATCCAGCAGAAATGCCTTCTCCGCAATCCTGCATGCACAGCGATGCCGCGACATCGGTCCGCTGGACTCGAGAACGTAGAAATCGACGCGGGTCATTGCCTGTCGTCAGCGAGTGCGCTCAATCAGGTAGTCGACGAGAAGCGGCACCGGGCGGCCGGTGCTGCCCTTCTGCGCGCCGCTCTTCCAGGCGGTGCCGGCAATATCCAGATGGGCCCAGGATACGCCTTCGGTGAATTTTGCCAGGAAGCAGCCCGCGGTTATCGCGCCCCCCTCGCGTCCGCCCACATTGGCGAAATCGGCAAAATTGCTCTTGAGTCCCTCGTGATATTCCTCCGCCAAAGGCAGACGCCAGGCGCGGTCGCCGGTGCGCTCTCCAGCGGCCAGCAAATCACTGGCAAGCGTATCGTTCGGACTCATCAGGCCGGTGATATGACCCCCGAGCGCAATCACGCAGGCTCCGGTAAGCGTAGCAACGTCGATCATGACGGCCGGCTTGAAGCGGCGCGCATAGGTGAGAGCGTCGCACAGGATCAGGCGCCCCTCGGCATCGGTATTGAGAATCTCGATCGTTTTGCCGGACATGCTGCGAACGATGTCGCCGGGCTTTGTGGCAAGACCGCTGGGCAGGTTCTCGCAGGTCGGGACGACGACCACAAGGTTGATCGGCAGCCTGAGGCTCGCGACGGCATGAATACACCCGAGTACCGATGCGGCCCCCGACATATCGAATTTCATCTCGTCCATGGCCAGCGGCGGTTTGAGCGAGATGCCGCCGGCATCGAACGTGATTCCCTTGCCGACGAGCACGACCGGCGCCTGCGACTGCGCGCCCTTGTAATGCAACACGATCAACTTGGCCGGTTCCTGGGTACCGCGGGTAACGGAAAGCAGAGCCCCCATTTTGAGCCGTTTCATATCGGCCTCGGTCAATATCTCTGCGCGGATTTTGCGATGCTGTCGCGCCAGTTTCTTCGCCGTATTTGCGAGGTGGGTCGGGGTGCAAACATTAGCCGGAAGGTTGGCCAGGTCCTTGCTGAGGCTGACTCCCGCGGCGATGCTTGCGCCTTCTTCCGCGCCTTTCTGCGCGGCATTCGCAGCACTCCGATTGGGAACGCCGATACCTATCCGGGTGAGTTTTGGCGCAGGTTCCGAGCGTCCCGATTTCATTTCGGTAAATCGGTAGGTCGCCTCATGGGCGGCCAGCAGTGTGTCGCGCCCGATTCTGTGGAATTCCTGTTTGTCTGCGGGATCCCAGCCAAGGAAGCTGAGGGTATCGCGACTGGATGTCGCGGCTACCACCTTCATTGCAGCGCTGAGAGCGCGACGATGGTTGCGCGGGTCGTGTTCGTTTTGTTTGCCGAGCCCGGTAAGCAGCAGCCGAGCGCAGTTTAGCCCAGCAATGTCGCGTAACAACAGCGTCTCTCCGCGTTTGCCGCCGAGATCGCCCTGGGCCAGAACCTTGCTGATGGCGCCATTGCTGGACTTGTCGAGCTCGACCGCAGCCGCCGACAGCACTCGTTTTTCGAATATGCCCACGATGGCGCAGTCGGTCTTCTGGCGGGCGGGCGCACCGCTGGTGGCGTGAAACTGCATATCTGCTCCCTTGGTCCACGTCGCCGTGGCCGCGCGTTACGCTGACCGGCCTCGCACGGGCGGTTCAGCTTTTGTTTTAATTAAGATTTAGCGAGTGTGACCCGGTGGCGTAGACTTGCACAAAGCCAATACCATTCGGGACACTGAATGGGCGCATAGTGTACTAGATTAAAACCCGCCGGGCTAAACGACTGTGAACCGTCATAGTGGCAATTCTTGATCGCTACATTCTTCGCGAAGTCTTCCGCACATGGCTCGGTGTGACCGCGATCCTGTTGTTCGTGCTGGTGACAAATCAGTTCGCCCGCGTGTTGGGCAAGGCAGCGAGCGGAGAGTTGCCGAAAGATGCGGTCTTTGCGCTGCTTGGCCTGACTTCGGTTCAATACGTCAGCGTGCTGATCCCGGTGGCGCTACTTATTGCCATTATGCTGGCGCTAGGCCGACTCAATCGCGACAGTGAGCTGACGGCGATTTACGCCTGCGGTGTCGGCAATGCGCGACTTCTTCGGCCGCTGTTGTTGTTTGCCGCGCTGTTGGCCCTGATGCTGGGGTGGCTAACTCTGGTCGTTGTCCCGCAGTCTCTGCTCGCTACCGCACAGATCCAGGCGAACGCCAGCAAACTGATTGATCGCGGCGGTCTCGAGCCGGGCCGTTTCCACACCGAAAACACCGGCGGCGCCGTGGTTTTCGTAGAGCGGGTCGATGACCAGGGCATGCTGCGGAACCTGTTCCTCGAACGCCGGACCGAGCGGCGGGTAGAGGCGGCCGTAGCCCGGCGCGGCCGGGTGACCGAGGACGAGGGCACCGGTCTGCGCACCATGCTGTTGTATGACGGTGAGCGCTACGAGGGGGTGCCGGGATCGGTAAATTTCCAGGTCATTCGATTTGCCGAGCATGGGATTCCGGTTCGTGTGAAGTCCGGCGAGGTCAACACCGGGCTGCCGAAGCTGATGCCCACCGGCCAGCTGATTGGCTCCACGGACCCCTCGCACAAAGCGGAGCTGCAATGGCGGTTGTCGTCGCCGCTATCATTGTTTGCGCTGACCCTTATCGCGGTACCGCTATGCCGGGCGAGCCCGCGTGAGGGCCGCCACGGGCGGATCGCGCTCGGTATCCTCATCTATGTCCTCTACAGCAACCTGACCGAGGCGACACGCTCATGGGTGGAACGCGAGATGTTCCCGTCCGCTCTAGGTATTTACTGGGTCCCTGTTTCGATTGTCGTCGTGGCGGTCGTGATGCTGTGGTGGCAGGAACGCAGCCGGCGCCGGCCACGGCGCGAGGACATTCGGTGATCACATGCTGATTGTCGATCGCTACATCCTGCGCACGGTTATGTCCAGCGTTGTGCTGGTCGTCGCGGTATTGCTGGCCCTTTCGGGCCTGATTACGTTTGTCGGCCAATTGGACAATGTGGGCAAGGGTACTTTTGGCATCACGGATGCGCTCAGCTTCGTGTTGCTCGTTTTGCCGCAGAGAGCATTCGAGTTCATGCCGGTCGCGGCGTTGCTTGGCACGCTGTTCGGGCTGAGCCGGCTCGCCGCACACAGCGAACTGATCGTGCTGCGCGCGGCGGGCGTTACGCCTTTGCGTTTGGCCATGTCGGTTTTCGCGGTGGGGCTGTTGATTGCGTTACTCAATGCAGCACTGGGGGAATTCATCGCGCCTCCTCTTGAGCGCTACGCCGAACAACAGCGCGCGCTCGCGAAATATTCGGATCTGAACCTGAGCGCAGAACAGAGTATCTGGTTGATGCACGAGGGGCTGATAATCAACGCGAGTCCGCGCTCGGAGCGTGACTGGGGTGACGGGGTATACGTTTTCGACTTTGACGACGAACGCAACCTGACCGGCGTCGGGCGGGCCGAATCGGCCACCCTGGGGCCGGACCAGCGCTGGACACTCAACAGTATTGTCGAGACCCGGCTCGACGAGAACCGGCTCAAGGCCTTCACCGAGGAGTCGCGCAAGCTGTCGGCCGGAATCAGCCCCGAGTTGATCCGTTTCTCCGAGGTATATCCGGACAATATGACCGGACGCGATCTGCGCGGCTACATCGACTATTTGCGCGACAATGACCTCGATGCCTCGTCGTATGAAATTGCCTTCTGGGGCAGGGTAGCCGGACCCGTCGCCATCATCCTCATGACCTTGCTTGCAATGCCGTTCGCATTTCGTTTTCAGCGCGAATCAGGCACCAGCGTGACAATGGCGATCGGTGTCATTATCGGCCTGATTTACTTTCTAGCCAGCAGAACGCTCGCCAACAGCGGTCAGGTTTTCGATATCGATCCAATGCTGATCGCATGGGCGCCCTCGCTGGCTCTGGGGTTGGTGACGCTGTTCGGGCTATTACGCCTGCGCTGATTTCAGCATTACCGGGAACGCGGGCGCCGCGTTTCGACCACGGGGCGTGTGGCACTCAGCCTGTCATGCCAGGCGAGGCCGTCGCGGTCGAATACGACCCATACATACCCAAGTGCAAACAACGCGAGAGGTATCCAGAATATCCCGAAGGCCATCAGCGCCAACGGCAGGGAGGCGAAAACGAGGCGGGCGAAAAGTCTCGGCGTGGGAGGGATGTTGCCATGATCGTCCACCAGCCGCAGTCGCCATGACTGCATACCGAGTGTGCGGCCGCCGCGACGCCAGAAAACCACATGAAATGCCCAACAAGTCGCGACAAGGAACGCAAGATATACCGGATTCCCGGGCGCTATTGCGTCACCGTCGCGCAGGTACAGCAATACGGCGGTCAGGACGAAGTACAGCGCGACCAGTAACAGCGAGTCATACGTCATCGCAGCCAGTCTGCGGGCGAGACTGGCGGTCGGCATCGATGCAGGGAGACTGCTCAATCCGGACTACGCTATGCGTTTGGGCCGCGCTGACCTTGGTGAAAACACGGCCAGCAATGGCAGCAGCCATAGCAGGGCGCCGCCGCCGCCGCTACCGCTCGACGTGGGTGGAGCAGGTTTGCAGCTCGGCGAACTGGTCGGTGGATTCGCGTCTGCGTCGGTTGCGGCAAAAAAACTGATCGTGCAGTCGGGGCCGCCAATATCGCCATCCTCGCCAAGCTCGTTTTCGAATCCCGTCCAGTGCCCGGCGGACCACGATACTGGCGTCGCCGGGTCGCCATCGAGTTTCTGGCCCGACAGGTCGGCATTGTCCAGTACCAGCAAAACCGGCCGTGCCGAGCTGGTAGCGACATTGGCCGGCAGCGTGAAATCGACGCTAAGGCTGTCATCACGATAGCGATGGTAACCATCGGGCGCGCCGCCGGGCCCAACGTTCCAGACCGATGCGCGATTGATCTGAAGCGGAAGACTGGCTGCACTCTGGCCGGGAAACTCAAGCCTCGCACTGCCGCTGTCGGCATCGACCGTCTGACCGGCAAAGGCCCGAATCTCTCCGTTTTCGTCACGCCACCGCATCGGTTTGCTGAATGCGACCCAGAGGCTGTACCGGACTCCGGGAAGAAGCGCGGTATTGGTGCTCACCCGGAGGGAACGCCGACCGCCGTTACCGGACCAGTCCGCGCGGTACACGATGTTCCCGTCATCCGCGCCGCGAACTTCTACGGCAACCATGTTGGGCGGGCCAGCCTGGCGATAAAACCCAAGCAAATGCGTTTGCGCCTGCTCTTCGCGCATGCGTGCCACTTCCGAGTCGGGGAGAATGAACCCACTGTGACCGTGGCTCGCGGTGCCGCCGTAGTCCTGTCCGCCGTTCAGAGGCTCGAGCTCCAGAGTCCATGATGGTATCTGGTACTGATACGCAAAATAGTCTGCAGTCGTGCCGATCGCATCGCTGCCGACTCCGGATGCATTGCTGCGGCCGTCGCGATACTTGAAGCTGGTGACCGCTCGCATCCTTTGCATCAGCTCGACCGTGAGTTCGTCACGCCTGGCGTTGCCGGTCAACGGCGCGAAAAAAATTTGCGAGAAAGAGTGTACGTCGACATACAGGCGCAGCCGCTCGGCCGGCGCCAGCGTTGCCGCTGCCTGCAGCGCCAGTATCTCGGGCTCGGACGCAATCGCAGGCCCGCGATTGACGAGGCTGACCGGATCGCTCGAGGAGCTGTTGTTCTGACCGTAGCCGTGCTCATTGTTGCGATTCAGATCGACGCCCTGGAAGTTGTCCGCCGTGTTATCCAGGTCGGTATCGACAAGTCCGCCTGCGTAGCGCATGTTCTTGCGGCGCATCCGGCCATCGCGGGGCTGATCAGGGTCGGCACTGAAACGCTCGGGGTAGCGCTGGGTCTGGCGGAACCCGTCGATATTTAGCGTCGGGATGATTACGACGTTGAGATTGTCAGACAGGTACTGGCCGATACCGGCATCACTCGAAAGCTGTGCCAGGGTTTCCATCAGCCCGGTGACGACCTCCGCCGACTGCCACTCGCGCGCATGTATCATGCCGTTGATCAGCACGGCGGGCTCGGGGTCTCCGAGCGTTGTGGTCCGATCGCTGTCACCCATGATGTAGGCGACAATGTCCTCACCGAAACCGGTCTGACCAATCCGGGTGGATTCGACAGTGTCAAGCATGATGGCGAGTTCCAGGTGACGCGCCTTCAGACTGTCATAACTGCGAAAACCGTCCACCGGTGTCAGCGAATCGACCGGTATCGGTACCGGATAGCCGAGAGTCACCTCATCGCTGCTGGCGCTGGCGCCGGCGACGTAGCGGAACATTGCGTCGCGACAGGACGGATCATCGGGATTACTGATCGATGCCCCGTTCAGACGACAGTCCGCTGCCGCCGTCGCAGCAGCCATGGCGGCCGCAATTGCCGCAAAGTAGGCTAGCGCCCGGCGCATTGTCTTGCCTTGCGTCCAAGATCGCTATCGTCGAGCGATACGGTCAGCAGCTGCAAATGGCGCTGTGCGATGTCGCCGCTGTCGAGACAGAGCGACAGCAGCGCGCGGCGGCGGTGGGCGCTATCGCGAGCCGGGTCTGCGACAATCGCAGCGGCCCGCATCGCGACTGCCGGATCGGAAACGCGGGCAAGGGCCGCGGCAGCGGAGCCACCGTTGTCCTGATTTTCGAGCTCCTTCCAGATGAGCGCCATGGCATCCGGCGAGACCGGTCCGAACCGGGCCAGGATAAACAGGCTATGCGACGCAAGTGCAGGGTCGCGCAGGGAAAGCCGCAGCAACGGGAGGGCGCGTTCCGGCCCGAGTCGTTCGCCCAGCGCAGCCAGCATATCGAGCGCATCACGTGAGCCGGCATGCTTTATTGCTGAGCGAGCCAGATCGGTATCGCCGGTTCTGGCCGCCACTTCGGCCGCAAACCAGCCCACAGCCGTGCCGCGCTCGAGCGCAGCCATCAGTTCAGGCGTCAGGCGCAGCAACGTGGTGTCAGGTGTGCGGCAACCGCGCTGAGCGCTCCGGTGCGCTCAGCCGGTCGGGCGCGCGCGAGATCGTCAATCAGGCCTTGCTCACCGGCCGCGAGTTTTGCCAGGAGGCGTGTCTCATACTCACGCGCCCGCCAGCCCCGTTCGGCTACGCGCGCGGCAGCCGCCGGGTCGTAGAGCGGCACGGCGGCCCGGTGGCCGCCTTCTTCCAGCCAGACCCAGGTCTGCGGCTCCAGTTTCGAGATCCGCTCGAGCAGGCGCCGTGCTTTCGCGTCCGGCGCCAGACCGCCGAGGAGTATCGCCCCAGTTTCAAGCAAGCGCTCGCGGGCCGCCGGCTCGAGAGATTGATCGGCCAGCAACGCCTCGATGCGGGTCGCGAGAACGGTGGAGTCCTTGCGTTCGGCAATTGACCGAAGTTCGCGCAGTGTGGTGTCGCTGGTACCGCCGTGCGCGCTTCGCAACGCTTGAACCCGGGGAATCGCGTCCGGCTGTGCGACGACAACCGTACCGGGCAAAACCATGGCAATTGCAGGCAGCAATATCAGCGCAATCCGTATCCGGATCGGGACGTTGGCAGCGGCTGCTCGATGATTCAGCAACGGAGATCTTCCATCAGACGCCCGCCTCAGAACGGACACTCGTGTTTTTTTGAGTTCCTTGGGGTGGTGAAAGTTCACCGCCTGGGTGGCGGTTGTGCTCGCGGGGTTCAGGCAATCGCGCGTTGCCGGGTGACCGTCGAGTAAATCTGCACGATCTTGCCGGCGCACAAATCGGCCTCGGCATCTGACATCTTGCGCACCGTTGCGTGTACGCGGGTCTCTTTCCCGATTGGAGTAACTTGTTTAAGTGTATTAGCTAACTCCATGAAATCATTTTTAATAATCTCGGGAAGTTGATCCGGATTCAGATCGCCAAGATTATCCAGAAAGGCACCTATCAGACGCTGCTTGATTGGCCCCGGTCCTACCAGGGTAAGCGTCGCCAGATAAAATCGCTCCCACGCCTCGGTCATTGCTGGCTCCAGAAACCGCTGAAATACTGAAGAAATAACGCGCGATCAACGAATCGCTCATCTCGTTGATCGGCAGCCCCGTCTACGTCCCGACGCGCGCCAACGGCTGTTATTGTTAGGTTATTTCGCCGTTTAATTTCACGTGCGTCGTGTCTTCGTAATATACGCTTGGCGAGCGAAATCGCAAGTGACCGCGAGACGGGTCGCCGGTTGCGCCGGGGAAGCGGCGTGCCCGCAATTTGCCGTAGGCGAGTGGCCGCTGGTCAGGGATGCGTCGGGACAGTCTCGGGGAGAATTTTGCCGCTCGCATGCGGGAGTGAATCCAGACCGAGTATTCGCGCCAGGGTTGGTGCCATGTCCACCGCGCGAACCGGGCGGGTGATTTCCCTCGGCTGCGACGCCGGGTACCACGAAGATCAGTGGAATATGGGTGTCGTATCGGTACGGTGAACCATGCATCGTCGCATAGGCGTCCGGTTGCGGATGAAGGTACCAAAAGGGTTTCTGGACCAGTATCACGTCGCCGGAGCGAGTCGGGTGAAAGGCATGCTGGAGCTTCGCGGCCAGCGCCGGGTCAGGTATTCGTCGCGCGAGAATATCTGTGCGGGTTATCGCCAGGGCTACTCCGGGCTCGTCCCTTGCGATGTCGGCCACGACGGATTCCACTGCAGCAGGGTCGAGCTGCAATTCCGTAATTGCGCCGCGATCGAAAAAAAATGCCGGATTCGAAAATCCGGCCACGAGATTGCGGTCGGTGGCGAATGCCTCACGCAATTCCGTGCGGATGCGTTGCAATAATCCAGGGACGTCGATCCGCCCCGCATCCATGCCCTGCGCAATATAGCGTTCCGGGATTTCAGGGATGCCGTGATCGGCGCTGAGAACGATCACCGTGTTTTCGAGACCGACGCGTTCGTCGATGAACTCGAGGAATCTCCCGAGACTCTTGTCGAGGCGGAACAGGTTGTCCTCGGCCTCGAGGCTGGAAGGTCCGAAAGAGTGGCCGATATAATCGGTCGCGGATAGACCGATTGCCAACAAGTCTGTGCCCCCACGCTGGCCTATACGTTCTTCTTCGACCAGCCGGCGCGCGACGTCGAATGTAAGCTCGTCGGTCATGGGTGTGAAGCGCAGCGCCGAGAAAAAGTCGCTGTCCTCATCGCGGTGAAGCGTGTGCGGGAACGTGTTGCCAATGTGCTCGGAACCCGTTTCCCATGCCGAGTCGTCCGCGTCGGAGTAAACGTAGGCAGCCCTGTCATCGAGCAAAGTCCATGCCTGGCGGCGCATGTCGCCGACCCTCCCCAGCGCATTCCACTGCGCAAGCCAGGCCGGAGTCTTCCGATAGTAATATCGGCTCGTTACGTACTGGCCGGTTTGCTTGTCGAACCAGAACGCTTTGCCGCGATGGCCACCGGGCAGGATCGCCGCACGTTCCTTGGTTGAAACCGAGAATACGCGTGCGGTGCCGCTACGCGCGTCGACCAGCGCATCACCCACCGTCTCCACCATCAGGTTGCGCGGCGAGGCGTTGTCGGTCGTGCCATCGACACCGTTGAGAAACGGGGAGGCCGGGTCGGCGACGCACCACACCTTCTGGTTCCCCTCGAACCATGCGTTACCAGTGATCCCATGCGCTGACGCCTGGGCACCGGTAAACAGCGTCGCGTGTCCGACCGCGGTAAATGTCGTGGCATGATCGAAATTCGCATCGCTGAATACGACACCGTGACGCTGCAGGTAGCCGAAGCCCGAGGACGGGTCGGCGTCAAACCTCGACCGGTATCGTGGCAACACGCTCCCGCGCAGCTGGTCGACGGTGAATGCGAGTACCAGCCGGGTCTCCGGTTGTGTCGGATTGGAGCTGCAACTGGCGAGGAGGAGGCAGACAGCGATGCCGAAAAACATGGTCGCGGCGGATCTGGGGCCTGCTCGGTACGACGGGCGCTGGCAAAGCCAGTCGGGCATCAGCATACCGGTGCTTCCTCTGCGGTGATGGGTCGCGACCAGTCAGCGGTGTCTTCGGACAAGTCACGGTGACTGGGGGTCACTATTATTTGCCGCGTATCGGGGGCGCTGCAAACCGAAATATCGCGACCTTGCGGCATCACCGAATTCATTGGCTTCCTCCCTATATTCAGCCCCGCTCTTGCGGGGCATTTTTTTGCCTTTGGCGAATTTCTGTACCGCGCGTTATCGGTCTGTCGTCTGTTCTTTGCGATCGGGAATCCGTGGCATGATCCGGCGCATCGCGAATTTTTGGATTCATTCGGTCAAGGCCGCCAGAAATTCCTCACCGAGTCGAGTGTAGCGCGGAATTTTTTAGTGGGCGGTCCGGCCTGGAAAGAAATCGTGCGTCTGTTTCCGGATCAATCCGGTGATATCCCGAAGCCCGTCATTCCCCTTTGTTGGCGTCCAGTGCACCAGACATTGTGACCACGGCGATACTGCGATGGCGCTAGTGATGCTGCCGGATTGCGCGCAAGCTGATGATGTTGCCGCGCCAGATGCAAAGTCGACAGCAATTCCCGCCCGGGCGGAGATTGCCGGGTTGCCAAATCGTTTCTCGTCATCGGGCGAAACGATCCAGCCGGGTTCGAGGCAGCCGGGCTTCGCGTCATCAATGGTGACGGAGGTGTCGAATTCTCTTACAAAGCGGACTGTAAGCATATGATTCGCTTGTGTACAAAGCGAGCAACGACGCGGCTTCCAGGTGGATTGGCCCGTAATTTGCATTGCCTTGGGTAAAGAAGAGTTTGTTTCAATTGCGGAGGTTCGGATGTTTCCAACAAAAAGAATAATTGGCGGGCTGATTGGCGCCGCGTTCGTTTTGGGTTCAGTCAGCGCCAATGCCCTGGTACTTTCCTTCGACCAGACCGCGACGGGTGAAGCGGAAGCACTCCCGACCAATATCGGGGCGCCGAACTGCGGTGGCAATGGCGGGACAGACGACTACTGCCTGAGTCCGCTGATTTTCGATGTCGGTGGCATTACCGTTACGGTTACTGCCGGCAGCAATCCGACAGAGAACACCCAGGACCTCGTGCCCTGGTATGACCTCGTTCCGGAGGATCGCGGTGGCATGGGCGCGGCCACGCCCGATGAAGTCGCTGCCAACGATACCTCGGCGGACAGCGCGATCCAGAACGAGATCATATGGGTCAGCTTTTCCGAGAACGTGAATATCCTCGGCGCATGGTTCAACGGCAATCACATCGAGTTGAATAGCGAAATCGATGGCCCCTACGGATTTATCAGCTACCCTGACAGCGGCCAGTTGTACGGTGGCAGCCTGACCAACTCGTTTACCGATTGGGGCGAGTACCGTGACAACGCGACGTTCCCGACGTTCAGCACCATCGGCGATGCCTTCGCGTTCCAGGTCGGGATGATTGCCAATGGCGCTATAGAGAATATCCCCTATTACCTCGCCGGTTTGAGCTTCGAAACCGTTCCGGAGCCCGGCTCGCTGTTGCTGATCGGGCTTGGTCTGGCGGGTTTGGGTGTTGCCCGGCGTAGAAAGGCAGCGTAACCCCGGTAGGTTCAGGTCGTCTCATAAAGGAAAAACAATATCTCCAGGGAGGAGCCAGGTAGTGGTCGGCAACGAGAAACAACAACAACAATAACTCGTCCCCTGCAGACCCGGCAGGCTACTACCGGAAACCCCGCCTCGGCGGGGTTTTTTTTGTCTGTTGCCGAGCCTCGGTGACTTTATCCCCGACCGGTGGCGGAGTCCGCTTTTCCACAATGGTAATCAGACTCTCCCGCCTCTGTATTAAAATGCCGGCAATTTTCTCGAAGACTCCGGGTCTTCCGGATTGGTGCTGATGCGGCTGGTATTTGCGTCGCTATGGTGACTGTTCCACCGATTGTCAGGGAGCGGCGCTGCCCGAATTATTCGATCCGGGACGATGGACTGGCTGCCTGCAGCGGCATATGCGGCAGTTCATCTCGCCGTGATGGCGGGAGTTGGCCAGCGCAATTCGGCGGGCTCGGGCGCTTCGAGCCACCGGTTGACGTTCGTGATGCCGGCTTTCCAGCGGCGATGATCGAGTGCGCGACGGGCTTCCGATTCGGCAACAGGTCGTGGCCAGCCGCCGTCGAATTCGCCGATTGCCGCACGTTCCTCGAAAAACTCGAGTTCGTCGTTGTTCAGTACCTGCCTCATGGACCCATTCAGGCAGATGCACGGGCTTATCAGGTGAGCCTATTGCTACGAGTGTCGTTCGGCCGTTCGCAAGTCGCGATGTTTTCAGCAGGAACAGGGATGGATGTTTGTCGGAATGGTAGGCGCGATGGGAGTCGAACCACATGCCTCTGCCAGGTAATAGCAGTGCTCTGCCACTGAGCTACGCGCCTTTCGTTTTGCTGCCCGGCAACCCGCGTTCGTCACTTCTTCGCTGGGGTCCGCGCGGTGTTGCCGTGAACCTGCTGGATCAGCAGCTCTGTCTGATCGCGCATGTAAAGCGCAAGATCAGTAACCTCGGTCAGTCCTTTCAGCATTGTAACCATTGCGCGTTCACGATCGGTTGCTGCAATGTCTCTGATCCGCGCCATCTGGTTGCAGAAGCGATGGCCAAACGCAGGAGCAGGCTTGTGGTTGCGAATCATCGTTTCGTTCCCGTATGGTAGCGCTTGTCTACGTGCTGTGGTGTGCGCGGGTGTGCGTTCAGGCTGACTTCGCTCATTACGCTACCCTTCGTAGCGGGCCGGCTCCGTTAACTCCGTCACGGAATAATCAGGCGGCGACGGTCAGCGGAGCAAGTCCCGGCGAGCGGCGCGACCGGCATCGGTCTGGCGGGCAGGGTGCGTGATTGCAGACGTTCTCAGTACCGGGCCATGGCTGTGCCGGCTATCCGCGCCAGCCGGGCGCGCTTTTTTTCCCGGCGACCGCGATTAGCGTTGGACTGGTTATTCCCAATTGCCTATAGTCGTCTGGCGAAGCCAATAAGCCCGATTGGGCCATTATTAAAAAGCGCGGTGCAGATTCATGATCAGACAGACCCTTCTCATTGCCAGTCTGGCATTCATTTCCGCTGAAGTTGTGGCTCAGGATGGCACGGCTGAGACGATATACCACTGCAAGAACGGCGATGCGGTTCGCGAAGTGACCGTTGCCCGTGTCGATCCCGCATCGCCGGTGCCCTGCGAGGTTTACGATCGGAAATTTCGTGACGGTACGCCACGGAGAATCTACAGCGCGCAATTTGACCACGCTTACTGTGTCAACAAGGCAGCGGAATATGTCAAACGCCTGGAAAAGGGGTTCTGGAGTTGCGAACCGGAAGTGCTGATTGCCGGCGTCGACGCCGGGCCCGCTGCTGCCCTTCCGGCGGAAGGCGCGCCCGCCACCGCATCGAGTGCGGCGACCGATGGCGCGGGCTCGGTAGCGGTCGAGCAATCCGCAGGCCCGCAGTCTGGAATAGCTTCCGGTGGTTCAGACGACGCAATGGAAGCATCGGTAGCTGCGGCCCGAACGGATCCGCAGACGTCCTCCGCGGCGGCTGAAGTCCGTTCAGTGGGTAAGTCTGAGGCAGACGATGACTCGTCGGGCGAAACCGCGCGGTCGCAACCCACGCCGGCGCCGCGGGCGACCGCTGCGCCCGCGCCTGCCGCCGCGGTCTCTGCAGTGAAAACGACAAAACCGGCGCCGGCGGCCGGCGACGACAACGATGCCATAAAGACCTACCTCGCCACGACGGCCGAGTATCGGTTTGCTGCGGACGATCTGGGTGAGGCGGTCTTTGTTGAGTCCCTGGACGTCGTCAGCCGCGATGTCAACGAAGACGGCCAACCCGAGATTTTCGTTCGCCTCAATCACCAGCGTTATAGCGCTCCGACCGCCTGTCCGGTGTGGGATCTGTACAGCGTCAGCGAGTGGGAGTTCGATGACGACACCGGTATCTCGCTGGAGGAAGACCTGGCTGCGGGTCTTGGCATGTGTGAGGTAATCCCGCTTGACACCCGTACCAGTGGCTACGAAGACCTGCTGATCCGGGTAAATTCCATTGACGACTCACTGTCGGTCAAGCTGATCAAGTACTACTTTGGCGGTTACCGGGTGATGGAGCACCATACTTATGATTCCGACGCCGATACGACCCGGGTTATTCGCATCACGATCGAGGGCGACAGCAGCGAGGAGTCGGAATCTGGCAAATCAGGCTTGATTGCGCTGTTCGAGAATGGCATACCGGTGACCTTGTAAAGCCGGCGAGCGCCACCTGGTCCCGCATCAGGCTTTTGAACTGAATGCGCAACGCAAAAGGCACAGCAGGTAAAGCGTGCGCCCTCCGACGGGGCGGCTGGACAGTCACGCTGGTCACAGCCGTCGTTGCCAGTATGCAAGACCGGTGGGCAGATACCCGGTGAATGTCTCACAGGCAAATCAGGTGGCGACGGCGAAGGAATCGCCGCTCAGGGACCGATTTGTACCGGGCCCGGTAAACAACAGGTGGTTTGCGAGAATTCTAGCCTGCGCCGGGGCGGCGTGGTGGCGCTCAGGGGCTATTTCCCACGCCTTGAGTTCGAAACGGTGACCTCCGGTTTCTTGGGCGGGCCCCGCCAGACTCGTCGGCTGCAATTTTCGTGGTTCCTGTTGTGCCGCGGCCTCATTTGCGGCCGACCCGGCCAGGAAACGGTTTTTACACCGCGCTGTAATCGCCCGGCAGGCCACGATTGCGCCAGGAGTCCGTGTATCGTGTCTGGCCGCGCAACGAAAAAAAGCGGCGGCCGTGAGGCCGCCGCTTCATTCCTGAAAGACTCTGGCTGGACTTAGTCGGATCGGTTACCGGCGACGACGACGTGAAGTCGCGCCCATGCCCAACAGGCCAAGTCCCAGCAACGCCAGCGAGGTCGGCTCCGGAACCGGCGCAAACGCAAGCTGACCCGAATAGGCGGTCGGTGCGTTGACGCTGTTGGTGGTGCCGAGTACCTGGATGATGTAACGCCCGGCCATGAGATCACGCGCAATGATTTCCCAGCGGTCGTCGCCCATGTCCATGGCACTGGCGATGATCATGCCGGGGTCGATGACGCATCCGGTTGGCACCGGTCCCGCAGCGCAAGCAGTTCCGCCGCCGTCGGTCCAGAGGTTGGCGCGAAAATTGTCGACAGCCGTAAACTGGGTAAAGTCAGCGGAAATCGATCCGTTGGCATCAGGGTTTACATCGAACACCCAGAAATCGACAAAATCGGCGCCGGGACCCTCGTGGTCTTCGATATCGGTGTGGTTGAAATTACCGTTGTCGAAGTTCTCGGGGTTGTACAGGCCGAGGTAGGTCGGTTCCTCGAGGTATTCGCATCCAGCGCAAATGACATCCGCGCTTGCCGTCTGGCTCATCAGGGCAAATCCGGCAATCGCGGTGGCCCCGACCAGTATTCTCTTCATGTCCATTTTTTTCTCCTCGTCAGTGAGTCTTTCATCGAGCATGAATTGTGATGCTCGCCCCTGTAGCTGCAACCTCCGTGCCAAGGTTAATAAAAGCATATAAAACATTATCTTAATGAGGACTTTACATATCGTATTGAGCTCGATGTAAAGGATATCAACGTTTTTTACCGGTCAAATCTGGTTCTGTTTGACTTAATGATCAGCTTTCGATGCGGCGTCTTTTGTGCAGGCTGCTTTTTTGCGATTGACGCTCCGGAAAACCGGAATTGCCGAGGCGCGGTCGCCGCGTCTCAGCTTCCAGGCCTTGGTGTATTCGGCAATTGCAAGATCGGGGGGAGTGTTTCTCAAGGCTGCCGCGAGATTGAGCCACGGCGGATTGTAGCCACTGCAGACAGCAGGAGGAGAGGCGACGACAGGGGCCACCGCCCGGTGTGGGTGCCTATTCGAGGTACCAGCCTGGCAACTGGCCTGGTTCGTCTAACCCGTCCTGATTTACAAGGTCAGGGATTCTCGAAATCGTGGCGATAACCGGGTGGCCATGATCGGGGCAGTGTTTGGCCCAACGACGGACCGTCGAAGCGATGTCGCGTCCGGACAGGTAGCCGCTGAGGGCCGTCGGCGGGGAGAGGTCAGTTCGTACGGTGCGCAAACAAAGACCGGAATTTAACAAAGAAAAAAGCGGCGGCCATCTGGCCGCCGCTTCCACGACGAAAGGCTATTTGTCGGCTACGACCGTTGGATCAGCGGTTGCGACGACGAGTGGTGGCGCCAAGACCCAGCAATCCAAGGCCCAGCAGGGCGAGCGAGGCCGGCTCAGGCACGGGCGCGAAAGCCAACTGGCCCGAGTAGGCGGTCGGGACCGGCCGGCTGTTGGTCGTTCCCAAGACCTGGAGAATGTAGCGACCGGCGACGAGGTCCCTGGCAATGATCTCCCAGCGGTCGTCACCCATATCCATCGCGCTCGCGATGATTTCGCCCGGGTCAATAACACAAGCGGTCGGCAACGGGCCGGCATCACAGGTTGTACCGCCGTTGTCCGTCCAGAGATTGGCGGCAAAGTTAACAACCTCGGTCAAATTGGTGAAGTCCGCCGAGATCGAACCGTTAGCATCAGGATCCACGTCGAAAACCCAGAAATCGACGAAATCGGCGCCCGGACCCTCGTGTTCCTCGATATCGGTGTGGTTGAAGTTCCCGTTATCAAATTCTTCGGGATTGTACAGGCCGAGGTAGGTCGGCTCTTCGAGGTACTCGCAACCGCCGCAGATCACTGCCGCGTTTGCTGACTGCAGACCGAACGACAGACCCATGATGGCGGTCGTGCCGATCAGTATTTTCTTCATCTTCATTATTATCTCCTAATCGCTTTAGCCGTTTCGTCAAACTTTGGAATCTCTCCCGTGTGAAGGCTGCAAGTACTATGCCAAATTATGTTTAGTTAACAAAAACAATAACATGTGTTAACTGCTTATGGCTAATGCTTCGACTGTTGTAAAGAATTTCGACAAAAAGCGTGTCATTCTGCAGCCCTGAGCCAGTGGTGCGGGGGGGGGGGGATTTGACAAAGAAAAAAGCGGCGGCCATATGGCCGCCGCTTCCACGACGAAAGGCTATTTGTCGGCTACGACCGTTGGAATCAGCGGTTGCGACGACGAGTGGCCGCGCCGAGTCCCAGCAGGCCAAGGCCCAGCAGGGCGAGCGAGGCCGGCTCCGGCACAGGCGCGAAAGCCAACTGTCCGGAGTATGCGCTCGGGCCTGGACGAAGATTGGTCGTTCCCGTGATCTGGAGAATGTAGCGACCGGCGACCAGGTCCCTGGCGATGATTTCCCAACGATCGTTACCCATGTCCATGGCGGATTCGATGATTTCGCCCGGGTCAACAACGCAAGCGGTCGGCACCGGGCCGGCATCACAGGTTGTACCGCCGTTGTCCGTCCAGAGGAAAGCAGCGAAGTTATCGATCCGGGTGTTTTGCGTGAAATCCGCGGAAATCGAACCGTTTGCATCGGGATCAACGTCGAAAACCCAGAAATCGACGAAATCGGCGCCCGGACCCTCGTGATCTTCGATTTCGGTGTGGTTGAAATTCCCGTTATCAAATTCTTCGGGATTGTACAGGCCGAGGTAGGTCGGCTCTTCGAGGTACTCGCAACCGGCACAGATCACTGCCGCGTTTGCTGACTGCAGGCCGAACGACAGACCCATGATGGCGGTCGTGCCGATCAGTATTTTCTTCATCTTCATTATTATCTCCTAATCGCTTTAGCCGTTTCGTCAAACTTAGGAATCCTTCCATTCATGAAAAGGCAAGTACTATGCCAAATTATGTTTAGTTAACAAAAACAATAACATGTGTTAATCGTTTATTGTCAATAATACTGTTTTTGTAAAAAAATCCGACAAAAATCAGATACCAGATCGAGCGTGCATGGGACTGTTATGTGGTCCGAATGTCCGCTATTCGCACAGGATATTGCGTCGCAGCAATGCACTTGAAGTGCCTGGGCCAAGACCTTTCGCGCCGCTGTAACAATGCCCTGGCGCAACGTTTTTGGCGGCTGTTGCGGTACCGAGAGTTCCGTCACGGACCCGCGTCGCCAGCGCAGCGTGTGGTCGAATCGATCTGCCGCATGGCATTGTTCGGTAGCTTGCGTGAAATGATTTCCTTTGATTCGCAGCCAGACCTGCCGCCAATCGGGCGATCACTGGCGACGGAAACATACATGCCGGCGGTTGGCATAAGCCGCTACACTTCGCGCCAGATGTCGCGAAGAATGAAAGGTCCCGCGATGACTATCCGTCCGCCATATCCTGACCGGAGGGCATGCATGGCTGCATTGCTGACAACCCTTGTCCAGTAGTTTGCTGACCGAACTGCGACGCCGCAACGTGTTTCGGGTGGCGGCAGTGTATGCGGTCGCCGGCTGGTTGCTGCTGCAGGTTGCGGATGTCCTGTTCGCAGTCCTGGGGGTGCCGGACTGGGGGCTCAGGCTGGTGCTCGGCCTGTTGCTGCTCGGTTTCCCCGTTGTCGCGATATTCGCCTGGGTCTTTGAGCTGACACCGGAAGGAATAAAACGCGAGTCCGAGGTGGATCGCTCGCAGTCGGTGACCGCGCGTACCGGCAACAAGCTGAACGTCGCGATAGTCGTATTGCTCGCGGCGGCCGTCACTTTGCTAGCGCTCGAGCGTTTCGGTATCGGTGATAACTACGGTCGCGACGACGCAGCTGTCACGCCCGACGTCGATTCGCGGGGCAATGCGGAGTCTGTGTCCACGGAGCAGTCCATCGCTGTCCTTCCCTTCGTCAATATGAGCGATGACCCCAGCAACGAATATTTCTCGGATGGTATTTCCGAAGAATTATTGAATGTCCTGGTAAAGGTCGATGGTCTGACGGTTGCCTCGCGCACGTCGAGCTTTGCTTTCAGGGATAAAGGGATCAGTGTTCCGGAGATAGCGCAGAAGCTCAATGTCAATCATGTGGTTGAGGGCAGTGTGCGCAAGGCCGGAAACCGGGTCCGGATTACCGCTCAGCTGATCGATGTCGGTTCGGACCGGCATATCTGGTCGGAGACCTATGACCGGGAGCTTGCAGATGTCTTTGCAATCCAGGACGAAATATCACAGCGCATCGTCGAAGCCCTGAAAATTGCGTTAGGCGCCGAAACCGTGGACGCGATGAGCGCGGCCGGTCACCCGACCGAAAATCTCGAGGCTTACGAGCTGTATCTCCAGGGTCGCTATTTCTGGCAGCGTCGTGGTGGCGACAACATCCGCAAGGCGATTTCGTTATTTACCGAAGCGATCGATCTCGCGCCGGACTTTGCCCGCGCCTGGTCGAGTCTTGCCGCCGCATATGTCACGTTGCCGGTCTACGCCGACGCTGACGAGGCTGAATCGTACAAGCGTGCGGAGGAGGCGGCGATAAAGGCGCTGGAGTTTGACGACAGCCTGGCCGAGGCCTATGCGGTGCTCGGCGATTTGGCGCGCACGGACTTTCTGTGGGAAGAAGCGGAGGATTTTTATCTTGCTGCGATTGAGCGCGAGCCAAAAGATGCGACAGCGCGTCTGTGGTATGGCGAGTTTCTGACGCTGGTTGGTCGGTTCGAGGACGGCCTCGCGCAGTCCAATGTTGCGTATCGGCTCGATCCGTTGTCGCCGGGCACCAATGCCAACCTCGCGGGTGGCTACTACATCCTCGGCCGCGACGCGGAGACGCTCAGACATGCCGAGATTGCATGGGACCTGGGACACCCGTTCGGCAAGATGTTCGAGGGCTGGGTTTATTTTCGTCGTGGCGACTATCCGAAGGCGAAAGAGGCATTTGCCGCTTTTACCGATGCAATAGGCGCACCAGGCGCGTTATTAGACGGTCTGATCGCGGTCAAAACCGACCCGTCAAGCCGCGCCGAGTATTTTGAGTTTCTGGACAATCTGCCCAGGCAGCCTCAACCTGAGGCCGTGTTGGAAGCCAATATTGTGCTCGGCCGTTTCGATCAGGCGTTTGCCGTCGCGAACGAGCGGTTTGACGACTTCCGCGGCAACGCCTGGATTGTCATGTGGCAACCGGACACGCCGGCATTCCGGCGTGATCCGCGGTTTACCGAACTCGCCGACCGGCTCGGTTTGCTCGACTACTGGCGCGCCGGGAACTGGCCCGATTTGTGTGAGCCACAAGGGGATGGCGTCGTCTGCCGTTAGAGTGTTGAAACCCTCAAGCGCCCCGAGGGTCAAGCGACGCGATTCCCTGCGAGATACTTGGCGACGCCGCACACCGTTCGGGACGCTAACCGAGAAAGGGAAATGTCCTGCATCCTCGCGAAGCGGGCCGTTTTGCAATGGGTTGGTGTTTCGACTGAGACGGCAGTGTCGACTGTGACGCGAGACCCATCTCTCTCCGGTACCACAGAGGCAACTGTCAGGCGTGGCTTGCGGTCTTCGCACGGCTGTAACTCGCAGTGCGCGCATCACTCAGTCGCATGGCTTACTGGCGCCACGAGTACGTGTTGTCGCCAATCGCGTCGATTTTTTTTACATAAAGTACCGAGCAGGGGCCGACACTACGCGCAAGTCATTGTTTTCCTTAAATGGTACGAATATTGCTTACGGATTAGGTAAAAAAGCTTCCGCAATGGGGGCTGAGGAGAACTTTCTATGTCTGCGCTTCGCATGTCCTTGGCTGTGTTTCTTGTCGCGGCGGGTCTCGGTGTCTCGGTAACGGTCCAGGCGACGGAGATTGATCTCATCGCGAATCTCGATGGCGCTCAGGGGCTGCCCCCCACTGGATCTTTGTCGACCGCCACCGCGGAAATGATCTACGACGACGCCACGATGATGTTGACCTGGAACATCGGGGAGGTCACGCCGTTTTTCGACTCCAATGTCAATTTCGCGCATTTTCACGGTCCGGCCACACCCGATCAGAATGCGGGTGTGCAGGTATGGATTTGCACCAACATTGGCGGGGGACCCGCTGGAACGCCGGCATGCGGTGGGGCTGGCGAAGCCTTTGCGTCGGGCATGGCGATGCTGACATCGGACCAGGCGGACGATCTGCTAAACGGTCTTTGGTACATCAATATCCACACTGTGGAATTCCCACCTGGCGAGATTCGGGGACAGGTCGCGCGGGTGCCGTTGCCGTCGATTGGCGCACTGTTCGGTCTGGGTTTGCTGGCGATGGGTCTGGCGCGACGCCGGCGAGGATAGCCCGACGATAGTTTTCCGCTCGACCAATACCCCGCCTTCGGCGGGATTGCCGATGTGCGCTGCTGATCGGAAAAGGTAATCTACCCGCCGCGTCTCCATGTCGAGTCCGAAAGGAAGCGAGCCGACTGCTCGGCCTCGGTGAAGATGCGGATCGCAATGGTGAGCCTGGTCAGAAATACCCGGAGCCGGGCGTCTGCCAGAGTTGTTTCGGAGCGAGAGCCGGCGGTCCAAAACGCGTCGACCCGCCAGGGAAGCCCATTGGCGCTTTTTGCATCAGATGTGGCCGAGAGCACAAGGGTCGAACAGATATTCGGATTCGCGGCGGGGTTCATTCGCCGGGTTCAGGCGATCATGCCGATCGCCTTGAGCAGCCATGGCAGGATGATCGCCGTTGCAAATGCGGATAACGCCATTGCCAGGCCGGAGAAAGCACCCATTTCCGAGCTGACCTGAAACGCTCGCGCCGTTCCCACGCCATGCGCGCTGATGCCCATCGCTATGCCTTTGATGCCGTCGTCGTTGATTCGCATAAGCTCGAAGAGTCGTGTGCCGATAACGGCGCCGAAAATACCCGTTACAACGACCATTATCACGGTCAGCGATGGCAGGCCGCCTATCTGTTCCGAGATGCCCATCGCCACCGGCGTGGTAACGGACTTCGGGGCAATGGAGAGCTGCGTTTGCAGGCTGGCTCCAAACAGGCGGGCAGTTCCGATCGATGTCACCGCACCGATTACGACGCCCGAAATCAGCGTTATTGTGATCGGGAGCCACAGTGTTTTCAGTTTCGGAAATTGCTGGTACAGCGGCACCGCGAGTGCAACTGTGGCGGGACCGAGCAGAAAGTGCACAAACTGACCGCCCTCGAAGTACGCATCGTAGGGAATGTCTGTGAGCAACAAAAATCCCATCAATAGCGCAACGGCGGAGACGACCGGGTTAAGCAGGGGATGGTGACCCGCGAAGGTAAAGAGGCGATAGCCGACGCCGTACGCCACCAGCGTTACCGTCAAGCCAAGCAGTGGTGTCGTCGCAAGGTATACCCAGATCTCTGCCAGATTCGGCTCAGACATTTTTGTCGCCATCCCGCAGCAGAAGACGGACACTGCCGCGCATGATTGCAGCCGTCGCCATCATTGTCACAACTGTGCTTACGACGAGCGCGGCGGTCAGCGGAATCCACTCTTCGATAAGCCGGTCAAAATGGACGATGATCCCAACCCCGGCAGGGACGAACAGCAATGAAAGGTGGCTCAGAAGCGCGGCGGAGGTCTCGCCGAGCGACCCGGTCGGGCGGTTGCGAACCAGCAAAGTCAGGAAAAGCATGATCATGCCGAGCACCGGACCGGGAACCGGGATTCGGAGCAAAACCACGCTGATTTCGCCTGCGAGCTGATAGATCAGCAGTATCGTAATGCCGTTTAGAAAGGTCATCGCTTTAAGTCCGAGAAAAATGTTGCTGTCAGTTTATTGGCCCGACCTGGGACTTTACAGCCCCGCGGATCGCGGCAGGCATTTTGGTGCTGAAACGCCCCGAAGACCTGTCAGGAGGGAAGAGTCTATGCCGAAATCAGCCGCCCGGTGCCGGCTGACCGACATGTTGCATCCAGGCCGCTCAGAATTTTTGTGGCCGCAAAACGCTCACGTCCGACAAGAACAGAATCATCGCGTAGTCGGAGTAGTACTTGTCGCGAAGCCGGCCCGCCATTTTCTCGGCAACGCCGGTATCGCAGACAACTTCGATGCGAATATTGCCGCTGGAGGACCAGCCGGCATCGCGGACCCCGCGACTGCCGCGGCCACGTGCATCAGTAACCGTGTAGCCGCCGGCACCGAGTTGGATCAATTCCTCGCACAACGCAGATTCGAGTGCGGATTCGGTAATGATGGTCAGCAGTTTTCGTGTTTGCTGGTGCATCGATCAGCCCATCCCACGGTGTAGCCAGCTGGCGAGCGCGAAGTAGAGCGGAATCCCGACGAATATGTTGAACGGGAATGTCACGCCCAGCGACGCGGTCAGCGACAGCGCCGGATTTGCGGCCGGCACGGCAATGCGCATGGCCGCGGGTGCCGCGATGTAGGATGCACTGCCGGCGAGAATGGCGAGCAGTGTCGTTCCGCCGATTGACAGGCCAATCGCGGTGCCGGTGATAGCGCCAACGACCGCCAGCGGAATTGGTGCCAAGGCGCCGAATAAGATCAACTGAAGGCCACGCGAGCGCAAAGATTTTGACTGGCTCGCGGCGATCAGCCCCATTTCCAGCAGGAACAGCGCAAGGAATCCCTTGAACAGATCGAAAAACAGGGGTTCCAGCGGCCCGATCCCGCCCGGACCCGATACCCAACCGATGGCGAGCCCTCCTACCAGCAATAGGATGCTTTTGCCAAGGAATATTTCGTGCAGCAGTTTGCCCCATTTTGTTGCGCCATCGATTCCACGGGCAAGGAGAATGCCGACGATTATTGCGGGGACCTCGAGCAACACCAGCAAAAGCGGGAGCTGCGCATCGAACTCGATGTTTCGCGCGCCCAGGTAGGCGACGCCGACCGCATAAGTGGCGACGCTGACTGAACCGTAATGGGCGGCCAGCGATGCGGCGTCCGGGCGCGCAAGACCAACCAGGAAACGCGCTACCGGAAACAGCAGCAGAGGCAATGCGAACCCCATGGCCAGTACCGCACCGATCTGAGGCAGAAGGCCAGAGATTGGTTGCCGCGCCAGTTCGACACCGCCTTTGAGCCCGATCGCGAGCAACAGCAGGATACTCAGCAGGTCGTAAATAGCCGCAGGGACGCGCAGGTCCGATCGCGCGAGTCCGGCAATGACGCCCAGCACGAAGAACCAGACCACCGGGTCCATCAGTCTGTCCCCAACTTGCGGCGCCCCGGTTCGGGCTTCGCGGCTTTCGCCTTTGCGGCGCGATGTCGTCTTGCGTTCAGCTTGGTTGTGGCTCCGTTACCTCCCGCCGGCGCATCCAGCGTAGCTGCTCACGTGCGAGGCGGCTTTGTTTGCGTCTAGACCGCCTGACGGCACGGTCGGCCCGCTTTGCGGCCCGGTCGATCGCCCTGTAGAGATCTTCGTTCGAGTTCTCAATCGTGATGTCAGGCTGGTTTCGCAACCTTACCCGAACTGTCACCAGTTTGTCGTCACCGCCTTTTGGCCCGTTGATGTCTCTGAGGTAGATGTCGGTGCCAATCACCGCGTCACCATGGCGCTGCAGTGTGGTACCAAACCGTGCCCGGATTCTTTGCTCGATCCCCGGGGTGACGGTAAAGCTCGGAGCCTGAATATTGACGTTCATCTAGTTCCTCCGCTGGTGGCCGATCAGGGCCCGATTTGCAGAGTCGGTGCCGAACGGAAGTTGCCACTAACGGGCAGAATCTCATCGGCGCTGCTGTGTTTCCGGGAAGCCCTTTTTCGTATTCGACAGCCGCGATGATGAAATATCTTAATGCTCCGGGTAAAACTGATTATTTGGCTTCTTAAATTCGAGAAAATCGATGTATAGTCTGAGCTTTGATGATCCGAATGAGGTTTGAGGGTCAATAGAATTCTGCGTTCGCACCCTTGCAGGGGCGATAATTCCTTGGGAGGAAAGCGCTGTGTGCGGCTTGCGTTTTCGCACGGGGCATTCTGCATAGCGATGGTGCGAGGGTGTTCGCGACATGGCTCGCAGGACATTTTCCTGCAGTCTGGCTGTGGGTCGGGATAACGGGTGTTCTGCCTCCGCAATGAGTTGTCGCGGCGGCGGTCTTCTCAGGCGGATTGTGTTCTGGCTTTTTCATTACATTGGCGAGGAGCGTTTTTTTATGATCCGAGTTTATTTGCTAATGGTCTTCGGTGGGATCGCGTGTATGCAAGCGGCCGAGGCTGTCCAACCAAAGACCGCGAGTGAGCTGCATAGTCACTGCGAGAACTTCGCCGCCGACAAGGCGGATTCTGAGTCGCTGATATGCGCTAACTATATTGCGGGGTTTGTCGATGGCGCTATATCGGTGGATGCCCGGGTCGCCGAAAATGTCGCTGAAGATATCGAACGCTTCGGGAAGATCGATGAGCGTGCTGTTCGTGCCCATGTCACCCGCCGAATCAAAGACCATGGATCATCAGTTTACGCGGCCTTTTGCGTCGCCAGGGCAGTATCAATTGAGGAGGTTGTGAAGCACGTAATGGAAGAGCTTGAGGGCTATGAGTTGCTGGAAGATGTGCTTGCTCCGTCCGTGGTCTATGCTTCCCTTCGGCGCAATTATCCATGCGCTGCATCCACCGAGTGAGCGGTTGTCGGCCGTGGAGTCAGAGATGTCTCGAATTGCCGGCCGATTTCGTCTGGCATAACAGTATGGGTGTGTCTGAGTGCGTCATCTGAATTACAGCCATCTGCATTATTTCTGGACTGTGGCTCGTGAGGGCAGCATCGTACGCGCGTCCGAAGTTCTTCACCTGACGCCGCAGACAATCAGTGGCCAGATCAAGTTGCTGGAACAAGAGGTCGGTCAATCGTTGTTCAACCGCGTCGGGCGCAGGCTGGTCATGTCCGAGACGGGGTTGGTCGTATACAAGTACGCCAACGAGATTTTTTCGATTGGCGGGGAACTGGCCAACGTAGTTCGCGGCAGCCAGGTGGGCGGTCCATCGATGCTCGGCGTGGGAATCGTCAATTCCCTTCCCAAGCTGATTGCCGAGAGAATTATTGCGCCTGCGCTGCAGGCCGATCGCCCGGTCAGAATTCGATGCCAGGAAGCGTCGTTAGAGAAGCTGTTGTCCGAACTGGCGATCCACCGCCTCGATATCGTGCTGTCGGATCAACCTCTTCCCAAAGGACTCGGTCTGCGTGCCTACAACCACCGGCTCGGGGAAAGTGGACTTTCGTTTTTTGCCCAGCGTGCAGTGGGCCGCCAGTACAGGACGGGGTTTCCGATGAGTCTCAATGAGGCGCCCATGTTGCTGCCATCACCCGATTCCGCGCTGCGCAGGCGATTGGACGAATGGTTCGAGGGAGAGGGGATAACGCCGCGGATCGTTGCTGAAATTGACGACAGCGCCTTGTTGAAAGCCTTCGGTGAGGCGGGCGCCGGGTTGTTCGCGGGCCCGACCGTGATCGAAAAAGAGATCTGCCGTATGTACCGGATGTCGGTAGTGGGACGGGCGCGGGATATCAAGGAGCGTTTCTACGCCATTTCCCCCGAGCGGCGCCTGAAACACGAGTCTGTCGTGCTGATCACCGATACTGCGCGCTCGGATCTTTTTGACTCGGGCAGCGCGGGCTGATCGGCGTCCCCGGTGGCGCTGGTTAACTCTGCTGGTTGTGCGCGGCCGGGTGGCGGGCAGACCTTGCGGAAGCAACCGGGTCAGCACTTATGTGAACAAAGTTTTGCGAACGCCGATTGGCAAATGCGCCGCATCGGGCGGGCTTTTTCGGCCCCGTCATGCGAACGGCGAAAGACCTGCTATTAATTGGAGACAAGGTCATGCAAGGCCCTTGCACCCATGCACTTCTCTGAGACGATTTCCGGAATCCAGTTTCCCCGCGCGCAAGATGGGCGGCGCAGCAGCACCGCCGCCAGCGAGGCGATTCTCGCTGCTGCCGCGCAGCAGCTCGATCCGGCCTTTGCTGCAGCAATCCGGTCGGAACGAAACTGGCGCAAAAATTACCGTCGCTACCTCGTCAAATTCGTGCAACTGGCGTTCGAGAAAAGCGACATGGCTACCGGACTGGTCAACGATGGGCTTACCGCAGTACATGAAACATTTCGGTTTTTTCGTGACGGCGAGAGGATGACTCCGAGAGAGGCCATGCGAGGCCTGCGCGAGGAGATTTTTCACACTGGATGTATCGAGGGTATCGGGCAGCGTTCACGGACTCTCGAGGTACCATACCGCGGCAAGCTGTTGCGGGACGATAGTCTGCGTCGCCAAATGGATCAATGGGTAGCTGCCGGCGTAATGGAGCCTTCGGCCGCCGCCGCAATTGCTGGAGTCGCCGGTCAGCCGGAATGGCTGGACCTGAGAGACCAGTATTTTGTGCTCCTGGGGGCGGCCGCCGAAATCGGCCCCGCCGAAACGCTGAGCAATCTGGGGGCAAATGTCGTTGCGGTGGACCTGGGCCGCCCGGAGATCTGGGAGAATTTGCTGCGGATTGCACGTGCCGGAGCAGGGCGAATGCTGTTTCCGCTACGGAAACCGCAATCGTCCATTGCGGATGACGCAGGTCTGACCGCAGCGGCCGGAGCCGATTTGCTGACAATGGCACCCGAAATCCGAACCTGGCTGGCATCGTTGGATCGCGCGCTCTGTATCGGCGGCTATGCCTATTTGCACGGCCAGGATCATGTCCGCGTCGAGGTCGCGATGGACGCGATCATGGAAGACCTGGCGGCGCAGCGAAACGATGTCGCGCTGGCCTTTCTGCCAACCCCGACCGACGTCTTTGTAATCCCCTATGCAGCTGCCGTTGCCGCACGGCAGAATTTCGCATCGTCGGGGGCAAGCCGGTTGTGGCGAACCCCACTCCATCAGATTAGCCGCGGAAGATTGTACGCGGCCAATGCGGAAAGAGATTTGACTGACGCTAACGGCAATCGATACGGGCTTTACGACGGCGTTGTACCTCAACAGGGGCCTAACTACGCGCTTGCCAAGCGAATCCAGAAATGGCGCGCGCTTTCGGCCCGGGCGGCCGGGCACCGGGTGTCGGTCAATGTTGCGCCTTCCACGGCAACAAGTTCGGTCTTGTCGCGGCCGGAGTTCAAGGCGGCGTATGCCGGTGCGGGGCACTACGGGGTGGAGATATTCGAACCTGCGACCACCAACGCAATCATGACCGCATTACTGGTGCACGATCTGCGAAACGATAATTGTGCAGCCAACCCCTCGTTCGCGCTGCCGCACCCGCTCGAGCTATTTATGGATGGCGCCGTTCACGGCGGCGTCTGGCGAGCGGGATATCAGTTGCGATCGGTGCTCGAGATCGCTGCATTGAGGGGGTTTGTTTTTCCGGCGCAAAAATAACTGCTTTCGGTTCGCGGTTGAACCCCTGAACCCGCTCGCTGGATAACTCATTTTCAAATTGGCGGTGAAACTGCGGATCGCGCTGTCGTGGTTGCGCATCCAGATAATGTATCTCGGGAAGGTGGCGGGCTGACTCGTCTGGTCCGTATTGCCAGCGCAGTGGTATAATCTAAGGCCGGTCCCGTAAGTTAGAAACGTGTTCTTTTCCGCCCACGTTTTGGACGAATAAACAACTACAAGCTGGTACTGCGGGGCTCTGAATAATTCTGTGTGCGCGGGCACGACCGTGCCGCAAGAGTTTTCGTGCTTGTTCTGCAAGTCTGGAGCTGATAGTGAGTGTGCCTGAATACCGCTACCCAACGGTCTCCGCTTCGGGGATTGGGGATTGCGGTCTCGTGCATTCAGAACGCCATCCGGATCTCCGTTCTTGCCTGGTAGCGACTGCTGTTGTTTGCACGCTCTTTGGCTTGTCCGTAATGGTGGTTTTGGCCGACGTTGCTGATTTGGCCGGCAGTCCAAGTGCCGCTACCCGGGCACTTCCGGCACATTGGGAGAGGCTGGAAGACCAGGCGGTCGGATTTTCGCTACTTCATCCACCGGACTGGGCCGTCGAAGGACAAGTCGCTGCGACCCAGTTTGCGGATGGCGCGCGTTGCCGCAGCGTACGCTTTATCGATTTCGGACCTCCGGCCGATTCCGGCGCGGCTGCTCCAATGCAACAGTCATTCGTGCAGATTTGCGCAATGTCGAAGCTGCATGTTGTTTCGCTGGACCATTACATGCGTCGCGTGTACGGCGAATCCTTGGATCGGACATTCACGCTGGTTGAGCTGAACGGGATACCCTCCTACCAGGCCACAGGCACGGGAAGTTCACGGACGATCTTCGCGGAGACTGATAACGATTTGATACAGATTGTCGCCGCTATTGCGACGTCTCCCGAGAAGTTTTCGGAAAGGCAAGCACAAGTGGAGCAAATTCTCGGGAGTCTTCAACTGAAGTGAAAAACAGAAATTACTTTATCCAAAGGGAGGAAAAGTAATGACACGAATAGCTCGATTCCTGGAATCCAGGCCCTGGATTCCGACTATGGGGAGAGCCGCGGCTCTCGGTTTATTGGTAGCTGGTATGTTCGGCGCGGGGGTAACGTTTGCCGAGTCGGCCGACGACACCTTTACCGGGCCCTCGGCCGCGGGCGAGCGGCTGATGAAGGAGAGACAGGGTCTGCTGCCTGCCCCGGAGGCCAGAGCCATACCGCCGGTGCCGGCACTCGTAAAGGAACCGTCGGCGACCCCGGTAACCCAGGCCGCGCCGCCGGTGCCGGGTCTCGATATTCAGGTCAATGATTCATCGCTGGACACTGCGGAGAGCACGACCCAGAGCGAGACGTCGATGGCGGTACTTGGTAACACCATCTGTGCCGGTTACAACGATTCCGGCACCAATCGTTATTCCGGTGTTGCTCGCTCGACCGATCTCGGGGCAACGTGGACCGATCTAGGCGAGATCGGCCAGCGCGGTGATCCCGTGATTGCGGTGCACGAAGCGAGTGGCGATTTCTACTATGCGGAGATCGCCACGATCGGCGGCAACCCGGCGATTGGCGTCGCGATTTCCACCGACGACTGCGCATCGTTCGGCGCGCCGGTGGATGCCAGCCCGGGCGCGTCGGCCATCGTTACCACCACGCTGAACGACAAGCCGTGGATCGCGGTAGACAATAACGGCGGCGCGAACGACGGCAATATCTATGTGTGCTGGACCCGGTTCGATCCCGCCGGTAGCGAGCTGAGAGTTTCGCGGTCGACCGATGGCGGCGCAACCTACACCGACGAGCAGATTCTGTCGCCCGCGGGCACGGCGCCGTTCGGGTGCAGCATCGTCGTGGGCTCGGACGGAGGCGTCAACGTCTCCTGGGCGGATCGAACCGGTACAACGCAAGACGATATCCGGTTCGCTCGCTCGACGGACGCGGGCCTTACTTATTCGGCCCCGATTTCCGCAGCCACCGGGAATCGTCATCCGGGTACCGATAGCATCGTCGGCTGCGGTGCCAGCAACCGCCCGACGCTGACCGGTGATATCCGGATGTTGCACCAGTCATGGCTGGCGGTGGACGACACCGGTGGGGCCTATGACGGTAATCTGTACCTGGTGTGGGCGAGTGACCCGGCAGGGCTGCCGGACAACAGTGATGTGTTCTTCAGCCGCTCGCCGGATGGCGGTTTGACCTGGTCCGCGCCTGTGCAGCTCGGCGCCGAGGCCGGACCGCAGTTCACCGATCAGTTCGAGCCGTTCGTTGCTGTCGGAGGCACCGGCACGGTCAGCGTGGCGTGGTATGACCGCCGAAACGATTCGGCGAATAACAATCTGATCGATGTTTACAAGACCTTCTCGGAGGATGGTGGCGCGACTTTCGATCCGCTCACCCGGGTGACGGATGTGAACTTTCCCCCACCGCCGATCCGGCCGAACTTCGATCCGAACATTGCGAGCTGCTACATGGGTGAGTACATCGCAGTGGCCTCAGACGACAGTAGTTTCTACTACATGTGGGGCGACAACCGGAACACGCTGGTAACGACGAACTTCCCGGATGGCAGGCCGGACCCCGATATCTTCTTCGAGGTCGAGCCGATTGGCGGCGCGATTCCGATCTGCGACGCCAACGGGCCCTACCTGGTGGAGTGCGGTCTGAGCGCGACGCTCGACGGATCCGGCATCGTTCGATCCCGACGGGGGTTCGCTTGTATACGATTGGTCCGGACCGTTCGAGAGCAGCCCCCTTGCGAATGGCGGGGCAACCCCGTCCGTGGTATTCCCGACCCCGACCGGGGACAAGATGGTCGATCTGAGGGTCACCGATGACGAAGGCAACCAGGCGATGTGCATGGCCAATGTCAGTGTCATCGATACGCTACCGCCGGTTCTGACGATACCCGATGACATCACGGCGGAATGTTCATCGCCAGCCGGCACGCCCTGTCGACATCGGTGAGGCAACGGCAAGCGATCCGTGCGATCCCGATCCGCTTGTGCAAAACAACGCCCCGGCGTTGTTCCCACTGGGTTCGACCAATGTTAACTGGACCGCGACCGACGATGACGGCAACCTCAGCGGGGACATTCAGCAAGTGCTGATCGAGGATACGACACCGCCCGCGGTGTTCTGCAACGCACCTTTGACGATCACGCCACCCGATGCGCCGATCTCGTTCACCGCGACTGCGGATGACGTCTGTGAAGGTCCGCTGCCTGCAGTGGTTACCGGATACGATTGTTTCAAGGTGACCAAGAAAGGCAAGGTGATCGACAAGACCTATTCGTGTGTCGTTTCGTTTGCGGGTGACACGATCACGGTTCTCGACTCCGGGGGCGTCGGCACGCGCATTACGTGGATCGCAGAGGCGACGGACGGTAGCGGTAACGTTGGCAGCGTCAGTTGTGGCGTGGATGTCGTGAAGCCGTAATCGGCAAGATATAGCGAGGCAGCCGGTGTCGGTTGTCAGGAAGGACCCGAGGGGTGCCAGGCAGAATGCCTGGCGCCCCTCATAACCGACAGTGGCCAACTCGCGAACACTGCACTGATTGCGGCGATGAGTGAAGGGACATACAGCGCGGGTCTGCGCCGGCGGTGCGCCTTTTTCGGAGCACTGTCATTGCCGCTGTCGCGAAACCTATCTCATCGTGTCCATTGCACGAGTCCAGGCTTCGAGAAGCACCGGGTATTGAGCAAGCTTCTCCATTTGCGCGGCAGCCCTTTCCTGGAAAGCCATGCCTTCGGCTCTTCGTTGCTTGGCGAGCTTCTGCACCTCCGCGGCGTCCGGGCGCGGAATCTCGGCCATCTGTGCCGAGATTGACGCAAGACGACCCCCTAATTCCTCGATCTCTGCCGCCGCCTTGTTGGCCGAGGCCTCGTCGGTCACGCCCTCCAGGACTTTGACCATTTCGGTCATGACCTTCGTGTGGGCCTCGACGCCGGCTTCGTAGGAGTCAATGCTGCCGCTATCCCCTCCGCATGCCGCGACAATCAGGCCCGAGCACATTATTCCCAGAATTCGCCACATGTCCTGTCCTCCTCCCCGCAAATACAATAAATGTAGCAGAGAGCAAGCATTATGCTGAGGTGATCGAGCGTGTGAGGTTTGCGCGAACGCAGCGAAGTACCGGTTGAGTGCTGGCGGGTATAGGTGCGGGTCAGATCCGAGACCGGCCGCAAGCGGCAGAGTTGGCTTCACGACAACAGACCTTGCGCGCGGTTTGCGCTTGAGGTCACTGGCAGACGTCACCTGATTTATTACATCCTGCGGCTGCTCGTACGCTCTTTGCCGATCGCGCTGGTGTCCTGGTTCAGCTTTTTCCTTCGCGACACCGGCAAGCGAGTCGATTTGGCTAGCGGCAACTTATTGTTGTTCATCGCGTTCAATTTCACGATCGGCAATGTGCTACCCCGGCTCGGCTATGTAACCGTCGGCGATGCGGCTCTTGCCGGACTTTTTTGTAATAACCGGGACGGTTGTGCTGGCGAACGTGATGTTGAAGCGAATGCAAAACACCGGTCGCGACGCACTATTGCAAAAGCTCGATCGCTTCGCGCTAATGGCCTACCCGCCGGGATACCTGTTGTTGATTGGCGCTATTGCGGCAATGTTGATCTGGCACGAACGGCCATAAAGTCGGTCCAGGTGCCTGCTTTGTTGCCGCCGCATCGGGTCGAAAGAGCTGCAAAAAAATCAACGGGAATCCGTTGCTTGGCCGCTCACGCAATCCACAACAGGGTGTCTCGCACAGGACCAAATCCCGCGGACCTGCATAAAAAACCTGGATTGAACCAGCGAGAGATCGATCTGTTCACTACAATCAGCAGAACGGATATTTTGACCGCAACGGAATAACCCAATGAAATCCAGACCAGGATTGACAACAAGACTTGCAGTCCTTTTCGCTTCCATCCTGGCCGGGTTTGCTGCCGTCGCCAGCGACCTCTTGCCCACTCGGCAACAGGTAGAGCGGGTAAATGGCGTTGTTCTCGTGCATCAGCGTCAAGCCCCTGCACTAATGACAATTCCCCATGTAGTCGCCAGTGGCGTCAGCCTCGATGCCAGAGGTGAGCCGGTCATAAGGGTGCTGGTTACCGACAAAGACGCGGTTACGCCGGACAACCTCGAAGGCGTGCGTGTGCACAAGGAGTTGAGCAATCGAATCGTGGCTTTGCGGGGACCGACCTGTGAATCCTCCGGTAACAATATCTGTAGCACCAGCGAACGCTGGCCGTTGCCGGTGCCCATCGGGGTGTCAGTCGGTCATCCGGCGGTGACGGCGGGCACGCTCGGTGCTCGCGTAACTGATGGCAGCAACGTCTTCATACTTAAGCAATAATCACGTAATTGCCGATCTCAATCTGGCGGTTTTTGGCGATGGCATCATTCAACCCGGGTCAGTGGACGGTGGGGGTAACCCCGATGACGCCATCGCCACGCTTTTCGATTTCGAGCCTCTGGATTTTGTGGGACCAAACACGATCGACGCAGGAATAGCGTTGTCGGTGCTGACGCAATCGGCGTTGCGACGCCAACTGGTCAATTCGGCTCGGTCGTCGGGTACGGTACGCCGAGTTCAGAGCTGCATCCGGCTTACGGAATTGCCGATTCCATCGGCGATGAGAACATGGCGCTGCTGATTGGCGCCGCGGTGCAAAAAGTCGGCCGAACCACCGGTTTCACCAGCGGCAGCGTCAACACTATCAATGCCTCGGTGTCCGTCTGCTACGACGCGCCGCAATGCTCTCAGGTCGCGTTGTTTGTCGATCAGATCGTGGTCGGGCCTGGCGGGTTCAGCGCCGGCGGCGATTCGGGTTCACTGATTGTCGGTGACGATGGACTCAACCGGGGCGTCGGGACTGCTGTATGCCGGCAGTGACACGGTCACCATTGCAAACCGCATCGATCTGGTACTGACGCGTTTTAACGTCAGCATCGACGAGTGGTTCGGCGGGCGGGGCGGTTTGTCCTGCACCGATCTGCGACAACACGGATACGGGCTTCGACACGGTGGGTTCGTGGGCCAGTCGGCGCGGTGGCCGGGTTACTACGCCACCGATTATGCGCACGACAAGCGGGCGGGCAAGGGCAGCAAGACGGCGAGCTGGACTTATGCCATCGCGGCCAACGGCAGTTATGACGTCGCGGCGCAGTGGTCGGCGGCGTCCAACCGGGCGTTGAGCGTGCAGTACATGTACTCGGTCGACGGCGGTGCGCCGCAGGACTGTGGTGCACCCGTGGACCAGCGTGCGAACGGTGGTCAGTTCAATGGGCTGTGCACGGTGCCGGCGCTGGTTGCGGGATCGACGCTGACGATAAGCCTGCGCAATGATTCCGCCGGCTATGTGATTGCCGACGCGGTGCGGGTCGACCCGGGTGGTAATGGCAATGCGCCGCCGGTGGCGGAGTTCACTACCGGCCAGCAACCGGGGACGCTGACGATCGATTTTGACGGCGGTGGTTCGGATGATCCGGATGGCAGCATCGTCAGCTACGACTGGGACTTCGGCGACGGGACGTTCGGCGCGGGTGTTGCGCCATCGCATGCGTATGCGGCAGCGGGCAGTTACGACGTGAGCCTGACGGTGACCGATGACCAGGGCGCGACCGATCGGGTGGAGCAGATGGTTGCGGTGCAGCCGGCGGGCGGGGCGGTTTGTCCTGCACCGATCTGCGACAACACGGATACGGGCTTCGACACGGTGGGTTCGTGGGCCACGTCGAGCGCGGTGGCCGGGTTACTACGCCACCGACTATGCGCACGACAAGCGGGCGGGCAAGGGCAGCAAGACGGCGAGCTGGACCTACGCCATCGCGGCCAACGGCAGTTATGACGTCGCGGCGCAGTGGTCGGCGGCGTCCAACCGCGCGTCGAGCGTGCAGTACGTGTACTCGGTCGACGGCGGTGCGCCGCAGGACTGTGGTGCACCGGTGAACCAGCGTGCGAACGGTGGTCAGTTCAATGGGCTGTGCACGGTGCCGGCGCTGGTTGCGGGATCGACGCTGACGATAAGTCTGCGCAATGATTCCGCCGGCTATGTGATTGCCGACGCGGTGCGGGTCGACCCGGGTGGCAATGGCAATGCGCCGCCGGTGGCGGAGTTCACTACCGGCCAGCAACCGGGGACGCTGACGATCGATTTTGACGGCGGTGGTTCGGACGATCCGGATGGCAGCATCGTCAGCTACGACTGGGACTTCGGCGACGGGACGTTCGGCGCGGGTGTTGCGCCATCGCATGCGTATGCGGCAGCGGGCAGTTACGACGTGAGCCTGACGGTGACCGATGACCAGGGCGCGACCGATCAGGTGGAGCAGATGGTTGCGGTGCAGCCGGCGGGCGGGGCGGTTTGCCCTGCACCGATCTGCGACAACACGGACACGGGCTTCGACACGGTGGGTTCGTGGGCCAGTTCGAGCGCGGTGGCCGGGGTACTACGCCACCGATTATGCGCACGACAAGCGGGCGGGCAAGGGCAGCAAGACGGCGAGCTGGACTTATGCCATCGCGGCCAACGGCAGTTATGACGTCGCGGCGCAGTGGTCGGCGGCGTCCAACCGCGCGTTGAGCGTGCAGTACATGTACTCGGTCGACGGCGGTGCGCCGCAGGACTGTGGTGCACCCGTAAACCAGCGTGCGAACGGTGGTCAGTTCAATGGGCTGTGCACGGTGCCGGCGCTGGTTGCGGGATCGACGCTGACGATAAGCCTGCGCAATGATTCCGCCGGCTATGTGATTGCCGACGCGGTGCTGGTAACCATCCGGTAGGAACCTTGAAGGGGCCGGTGCGCCGCGCGTGAGCCGCGTGGCACCAGCGCTTCGCGGAGGAAAGAATGCGCCCGTTGAATGTCATTTTGTCGGTTTTTGACTGAATTCGGGCGTAAAGCGGCACCTGCAATGCGGGATGCCAGTGTATTCCGGCCGAGAGTCAATTGCCGGATGAAACGTAAATGTGCGTCGTCTCTTCGCAGTCTTGCTCGGCCAGAAAACTCTAACGTCAGCCCGTGTTAATTGAGCGTGCAGCTAACGCAAGGCGACAGAGCTGGCAATCTTCGCCCGTGTTGACTAGGATTAGAAGTGACCATTCCAGTCGCGAGACTCAACATCGGCAGGAGAAAGTCATGGGTCTTTTGAGTAGTCTTTTCTCGAGCAAGCCGGACTTCCCGGCCATCGATCGGAACAGCGCGGCGGCCTCGCGTGTCGCCCAGGTCGAAAAAGAGCTGGATCAGTTGGCGGGCCAGGTCAAGGATCGTCTTGAAATCGTCCCCGCGGAGCATGCCGCGTACGTATTCATCGGGAAACCGCCGAAGAAATTCGGTCTGGCATGGATACACGACGGGAAGATCAGCGGCCTGAATACTCTGGTGGAAGAGCATGGGCTGAAACCCCTCGAAGTGGAAAAATTGCTGGACCAGCTTCGCGGAGCCTATGAGCGTAACGCAAACGTGAACCGGTTCTGTGCGACCGTGCACGACCGCGACGTCGTCGTCACGCCCTCGGCCACGCTCGAGAAGGAAGTGCACGAGATCATCGACAAGGTCGTGCACCACTAATCTGCCACGGATGGCACTCGCCGGCCTGGCTGGACGTATCGCCAGCCGGGGCGGTGCGGCCGGTTTGCTGCTGCCGGAATCAATTCCGCGTGAAGATCTTCCATTGAGCGACGCCCCCAAGGTTAAGAATCCGGTCAACGGATCTTGTGAGGAACTGCTGGAAACCGGAACGATTCGAAATGATGGCCTGTATTGGCGCTCCCTAGGGGACTCGAACCCCTGTTTTCGGCGTGAGAGAATTAAAACATACTCTGAGAATGTCCATTGGCGTCTACAGAAGGTTTTATAAATTAATGAAATTAATATAAATAATGAATTAACTGCCCATATCGGTCTATCGGTGTATACTCCTGCCAATTAGGTAAATATTAGGTAAATCCGATGGCGCGCCTTCCCCGTAACTATCGTCTTGAGACACGTGACGCCAGGAGGAAGCTCCGCCCACGAGGCAAGCCTTATTGGAGCCAGATCCATACCGGTTTGTTTATTGGCTACTATCGCGGTGCGACGGGAGGCACGTGGTATATGCGTCGCCTAAAAGAAGATCCCGAGCCGGGATTCCCATACGTGCAAAGTCGACTTGGTTTGGCGGACGATCACGCAAGCGCCGACGGCATTACCGTGTTGTCCTACGCGCAAGCGGTCAAGATGGCCACAGTCGGGCAAGTCAAGAACCGAGCTGCTGACTCGTACACGGTCGCCGACGCGATCGAAGACTACTTGAGTGACTACGAGACGCGTGGGCGGTCGATCGGAAAACACCGCGCCAAATTCAAGAAGGTGTCGGACAAGCTTCTGAGAACTCGTGTTTCAGCATTATCGCGGGATGCGTTGAGGCGCTGGCACTACTCGCTCGCGAAGACAGATGGGGACGATGAGGCTAAGCGAAAGCGGAAAAGCACTGCCAACAAGCATTTGTCGGCTTTGAAAGCCGCGCTTAACTTCGCGTATCGAGAAGGAATGACCAAGTCTGATGTAGCGTGGCGAGCCGTGAAGCCATTTCATGGCGTAGACGCACCCAGAGTGAGGTTTCTTGTCAAAGCAGAAGCAAAGAGGCTCATAAACGCCTGCGAGCCCGATTTTCGACAGATGGTCCGGGCAGCTCTACTGACCGGGTGCCGATATGGTGAGCTATGTCGCCTTGCAGTGGGCGACTACAATGCCGACGCCGGTACCGTATACATTCGTATTTCGAAGAGCGGCAAGCCTAGGGACGTCTTTCTATCGGAAGAGGGACGTCGGTTTTTTGATGCGCAGACGGCGGGCCGCAGCAACAAACAGCGAGTGTTCGTGAGGGATGATGGAGAGCCATGGGGCGAGGCGCACCAGGTCCGTCGCATGAAAGACGCATGCGCAAGGCGAAGATCGATCCAGCGGTGGGCTTCCATATTCTCCGCCACACCTTCGCATCATTTCTGGCGCAGGATGGAGTTCCGCTACAGGTGATTGCGCAGGCCATCGGCGACAGCGATACCCGTATTGTTGAGAAGCACTACGCCCATCTCCAGCCCTCGCAGGTGGCTGCTGCGGTGCAGAACAGTCTTCCTGACTTTGGGTTTCGGCCAAAAATCTCGTCGATTCGATAGGGATTGTTGATCACTGAAGTGGTGTAGACGTAGAAAATTGCGGAAAATTCGTGTGCTTGGAGATTTCGACTGGGCGTGCATTTGACTCGAACTCCGAATATAGTCCGGTCGTCGTTCGTAGTTGACGGAGACAAAAAAACCGCCGATGGAACTGCAATTCCACCGACGGCTCAGTGTCACACTGAAGTGACGTACTCCACGTGTAAATATACACGATTCTCGCCTCGGTGTGGCTTCTTCTTTAGTCCAATTTATGGAGATAAAGAGATGCCGTTATTGTGCTGACCTCAATTCTCCTGGCCAAGCCGGCTAGGAGGTAATCATGAACAAATTTGATGCCCGCGAGACGGGCAACAGGGAAGGTGCGCCTGAAATTCGCCGAGAGGCTTACTCAGTCGCCGAGTTTTGCACTGCTCATCGTATTTCTCGAGCCTTTTTTTACAAGCTCGCAGCGGACGGTAAAGGGCCATCCGTTATGAAGGTAGGAAATCGGACGCTGATCGCCCGAGATGCCGCCGAACAATGGCGTAAGGCCATGGAGGTGAGCCGATGATCCTCCCAATAGATCACAAGCATCGGATTCGCTCCGATGAGCACTGCTGGGCAGTCGAAACGACTCGCAAGCGCGGCTCCAAGACTTGCTGGAGGGGGATTAGTTATCACCCGACGCTGGAAGCAGCTGTCAACTCACTTGGTCAGAGGATGGTACGGACGTCCAATGCCACAACCCTTGTCGAGGCTTTGCGTGCCGTAGAGGACAGTCTGTACCACGCTCTGCCAAGCCCTGATGCCGAATTTCGCGGTGAAACGCCAATGATTGGGAAATTAAGGGACAAGGATTTTCGTGATTTATGCCCAGCCAGATAACCCGAAGATGGCGGCAAGGGCGAGCGTGATTTGTCGCAACCCAAATCTGGCTGTCTTGGACTTCTCCGCTGGCGTTTTGTGCAAAGGCCGAGTCGTTGGTTTCACGGACTCGCGAGTGGTCTGAACTGACATTCGCGTTTCCGGTAACAATCGTGGAGTGTCAATCATGACTGATCGCGACGAGACGAGAACTCCGATTGAAGCAGAGTCTTCAGCCAATTTCAGTTTTTCTGAATCCGAGATTTTGCCGTTAGTACCCGAGGGCAAATACGTTTTGCGATATATGTCTTGGGAAACCAGGGATTATTTTGGACAGCCGAAGGTCATAGTTCACTTCGCAATTGCGGAAGGGGAGAATGCGGGGACGCCTATTGAGCGGTTCTACAATGTGGCGGCACTGTTTGGATCGCCTAAGAAATACGGGCGGTTCAAGCCGTGCGGCCCGAGGTCGCATCTGATCCGTGAACTTCGAAGACTGATTGGTGACTCGTGCTCCACAGTTGATTTGTCGTTCTCCATGCTGGAGGGAAAGCGGATCCTGGCGGAGGTGAAGACTGTGACCTCGGACTCGCAGAAAGAAATTCTCCAGCGAAGTTCCCACTACAGCCGCGTCGGCAAGCTGATTCAGATTCTCTATACTATTAGCTTATTGTGCAGCCGCGATCAAACTAGGGGGGGTAAGGTAAGGCTAGGTTAGGCTTGGGAAGGTCGGGTTTGGCAGGGTAAGGCTTGGGCAAGTCAGGCTTAGGAAAGTCAGGTATTAATCATTAATTATATTTATATATTTTTTATTAAGTTACTTATGAGATTTACGGTGGTTTGGTTTTTTGGCGCCGGGACGCGAGCTGAAAGCATGAAATCCACCCCGTCAGCAGGAGATTTATACATACAGAAATCCCTAGGATGCATTCACATATCTGGTCAGGTACGACGTCTTAGCTTTTTCTCAATCTCTCTTATCCGACTGGTCAGTTGTTCGCGCTCTTCTCTATATTTCGATCTCTCCTTCATATCCTTCACCTTGTAGACAAGAGCAAATGCGCCTAGCGCCATCCAGAGAGGCCCAAAAAAAATGCCTACTTCTCCAAAATCCCATACAGAATTGCTAGGCCCAAAACGATGTTGAATCCGAAGACGAGGACAAACACAACATAGCCGAACGTGTCGTATCTGCCATCAATTGTGCGTCCGCCTCCTTTTTCAAGATATCTCTGGTCATACGTGATCAGTTCGTGCCTTAGGTCGGAAAGTTCATGCGACAAGTTCTGACGTTCGCCAGTTGAATGACTTGGAGTATCGTCACTGAGCTGTAACACAGCAGATGCCATTCGCCGCGACGTTGCCCTCCGGTCGGGATATTGTGACTGCTCTGCAGTATGCGGGAATATCTGTCAAATCAACAGAGCCAAACCAAGCAGGCAAGACGTGCCCTAAGGGACTTGGCCATATATCCCGTGCGAAACGCAACTCACTCCTGGTATAGGAGCCCTCTTGCAGAGACTCGATGCTGATGAGAAAGACAAAGATGTCGCTGGATCTGATCTCATCCAGAATTCGTGAAGTTATAGTCGCCGCCCGGCGGCAGATGGGCGCGGTCGTAGAAGACATGGTGGCCGCCATTACGTAAGGCGAGGAAGATCTCTTCCGCTATCGAATATTGCTCGGACGCATACGCAAGACTCGCATTCGACGCCCCCATGGAAATGCAATGAAGCGAGTTTAGCAGGTCACTAACTGACAGCAATGCTCATTAACGTTTTCGAAATGGACCATCCAGCCAAGTGACCAACACACCTAATTGTATATACCCATTTCCCTGTATCAGGCGGTGAATGAGCAGGAGATCGAAGCGTTGGACGTCTGTTTTTCGGTGGCCGCCGGATGGCCAGGCACGTGGCCCGACCGGCTGCTACGCTTGGGTGATCACGGGAATAGCTGGAGTGCACCATGTCCAAACGCCGCGCTCGCAGATAAAAGCTTCAGAAGCGTCCCATTCGCAACCGACTGCCGAACTTGTGCTGACTGGTGCGGTACTGGTGGGCG
>CAVOVJ010000014.1:0-155408 GCA_963699835.1 uncultured Gammaproteobacteria bacterium
GGCAGCCGAGGAAGCCGAGCACGGCGCCCTTGAAGAACGGGTCGGTGACCGCGCTCAGGTGGGTCCGGCCCGGGATCACGACGGCCTTGGCCCCCGGAATGGACCCGGCCAGCGGGATCGGGCTGCCCGACACCGTGTCCTTGCTGCCGCAGGCGACCAGCACCGGCACCTTCACGCGCGAGAAATCGCGCTTGCTCATGTTCGGGAACGATCCCATCAGGCACGCCGCGAGCGCGCCGGTCCGCCCGCCGCGTTTCATCGCGCGGCGATAGAGGGGCACCATGGCCGGAATCGCGAGCGATCGGACCGCGCGTTGTCGGACGTGAGTGCGTAGCCGCGCTTCGCCCAGCGCCTTGCTTCGGCGGGGCCGAGCAGGTTGAGTCCGGTGCCGCCGATGACCACGTTGCCGAAGCGCCGGCCATGGTGCGCGAGCGCCAGGCGGCGTTGCGGCCGCCCATCGAGTAGCCGAACAGGTTCGCCTTGCGGATCGACAGGTGGTCGAGCAGGCGTACTGCATCCGCTGCAATGCCTTGGGGTCGATAGGCTTCGATGTCCGAGGGCTTGTCACTCTGGCCATGTCCGCGCGCGTCGAACGCGAGCACGCGAACCCGGCGCCCGCCAGCGTTTCGTACCAGCCGGTCAACTTCCAGTTGAGGCGGCGATCCGCGGCAAAGCCGTGCAGAAGGACGATCGGTTCGCCAACGCCCACGTCGTCGTAGGCGAGGCGCAGGCCCTCGGCTGCGAAGGTTTTCGTCATTCCGGGCAGGCCGTCGTGTCGGACGGCACCTTGCCGACCAGTAGCAGGAAGTTCGTGAAGGGTCCCATGTTGCCCATCGCCTCGGTGTACGGACCGCTGAACGAGAGCCGGCCGAGCATCATCGCCTTCATCGGCCCGTATTCGCCGCGGCCCATCTCGACCCAGCGTGCCGTCTTCGCATGGATCACGTAGTCGGCGCCGCGATCGAGCGCGTCCTGCTGGATCGGGCCTCCGTAACGCATCGCGCCGCGCCGTCCTCGAGTGCCACGCGCAGCTCGACCGTCGGCTTGTCGCCGCAGTCCTCGCGAAACACCTGCATGATCTTGTAGCCGCGGCCCTTGTCGTTCTTGATCCAGCCGCTGCTGGCGAGGTCCCGCGTCAGCACCGGGTCGGCATTCCAGGCGTCGCAGGCCGCGCCCCCCCAGCCAGCGGACATCAGCACCGGCTCGCTCGCTTGCGCGCAACCGATGATGAGTCCCAGCGCGGCGACGAAGTAACGCGATCGGCATGGCTTATCCCCCTGGTCTGTCTGGTGAGCGGTTCGGGCATCCGGCCGCCGATGCGCCGCGAGCGGAGCAATCCGTCCGGTGAGGTCGCAACCATGCCGGCCGGTCGGTACAGTACCGCCTGGCCTGCACACAGGGAAGCAACGTTGATGCGTTCGAGAATCATTCTGACGGCGGCGATACTCGCAATGCTGGCCGCATGCGCGAAGGGACCCGATGTGGCGGGCACACCAGGTGCGGCGAGCGGCGCCGCGAGTCGGCACACGGTCGCTGCTAACGCCGCGGTGGCCAGTGCATTGCCACTGGGCGAGATGCAGGACCTCGAGGACGCGCAGCGCGGCTTCATCGCCACCGATGCGCCATTGAAGGTTGCGGGGTCGGACGGCACGACGGCGTGGGATTTCGAGTCCTATGCGTTCGTCACCGGCGACGCGCCGCCCACGGTCAATCCGAGCCTCTGGCGGCAGGCAACGCTGAACGGCCGGCCCGGCTTGTACGAGGTCGTGCCGGGCATCCACCAGGTGCGCAGCTACGACCTGTCCAACATGACATTGATCGAGGGACGCACGGGCTGGATCGTCGTCGATCCGCTCACGGTGCAGCAGACCGCCGCGGCCGCGCTCGCGCTCGCGCGCCGACACCTGGGCGAGCGACCCGTGTCGGCCGTGATCTTCACCCACAGCCACGTCGATCATTTCGGCGGCATCGAAGGCGTGCTCCCGGCCGGACCCTCGACGGTGCCCATCATTGCCCCGGCCGGCTTCATGGAGGAGGCGACCAGCGAGAACGTGCTCGCGGGTGTCGCGATGGGCCGGCGCGCGCTGTTCATGTACGGCCTGGCGCTGCCGCGCAGTCCGGTCGGACACGTCGACACCGGGCTCGGCATGGGCGTGCCGACGGGCGGCACGATCAGCATCCGCGAGCCGACGGTGCTGGTCGATCGCACGCCGCAGGAGATGCAGATCGACGGCGTGCGCTTCGTCTTCCAGTACGCACCTGAATCGGAGGCACCGGCAGAGCTGACGTTCTACCTGCCCGATCACAAGGCCTGGTGCGGCGCGGAGATCGTCTCGCACACGCTGCACAACCTGTACACGCTGCGCGGCGCCAAGGTTCGCGATGCGCGCAAGTGGAGCGGCTACGTGGATGACGCAGCCGCGCGGTTCGGTGACATGGAAGTGGTCTTCAACAGCCATCACTGGCCGGTCTGGGGCAACGAGCGCGCGCTCGATTACCTGCGATCGCAACGCGACACGTACCGCTACATCCACGACCAGACGCTGCGCCTGGCCAACCAGGGCTACACGCCGCGCGAAATCGCCGCGCAGCTCGAGCTGCCGTCGACGTTGCGGAACCGGTTCGCGAACCGCGACTACTACGGGACCGTGCGCCACAATGCCAAGGCGGTCTACCAGGCATATTTCGGCTGGTACGACGCGAACCCGGCCAACCTCGATCCGTTGCCGCCCGCCGAGGCTGCCGTCAAGTACGTGGCGGCGATGGGCGGTGCGGGCAAGGTCGTCGATCTCGCGCAGGCCGCGCACGATGCCGGCGAAGACCAGTGGGCGGCGACGCTGTTGAACCACGTCGTGTTCGCGGAGCCGTCCAATGCCGCGGCGAAGGCGCTGCTGGCGAGCGTGTACGACCAGCTTGGCTTCCGCGCCGAGTCCGGGCCCTGGCGCGACGTGTACCTGACGGGAGCCTACGAGTTGCGCAATGGCGTTCAGGGCAGTGCGCTCGACCCGCGCCGCGCGGTCGGGCTGCTGCGCAACACGTCGGTGGAGCAGTTCCTCGACGTCACCGCTGGCCGCATCGTAACGCTTGATACGAATCGCCTCGTATTCAGGATTGGATGGGAAATGTCCCGGACAACGCTCGCGGTAAAGCGCGAAATAACGATCTTTCAGCGCCAGCAGCTCTTTCTCGATGTCGCGCCACGCCATTTCGCAGTCGATGTTCAGGACTTCGAAAGCGGTTTCCCTCGAGCGGTAACGCTGACGCCGTCCGTCCTTATCGAAACGCCGCACAATATCGTCGCAAAGCGGCCCCGGCAGCGCATTGTCGAACACCTGGATCAGGTCCGCCAGCCTCGTGTTCAGATCGATGCCATGACTCATTTCGAGCGTGCCCACCCGGTGATACTGATTCTCGGCTCGCCCGCGAAAGCCGCCACCTGCGAGACGAAATGGCGCTGCGGCACGCGGAACAGGCTGATCGTATTGAACTCCGGCGACAAGACGTCCTCAACCGCGTCGTCGCCGTCGAGGAAATGCAGCAGCCCGCCCCATTCATTCTGCCAGTTGCGCGACAGGCCGATCACATAGGCGACCTCTCTTGCGCGAGTCGACCCGCTGTCATCGTGGGTTTTCAGGAAATGTCCGGGCAAATAACGGGTAGCCTGGGCATCCGCCTTGATGAGGTTGTCCAGACCGCTCACATCGCTGAAAAAGCGGTTCCCGGGGACCGAATTGAGGTACTCGAGAAACCGGTGCAGCGGCAAGTGCGGATCGCGTCCTTCCTTGTAGGCGGTTACGATCATGTAGGTCTCGTAAGCGAACTGGTACTGGGTTTTTGCGCTTGTCTGGATCCACTGGTTGAGCTCGCGCCGCGCGGCCGGATCCATCGCCCTCATCTCCTCCTGGCGCAGGGTTACTCCCTTGCCGTCGCGGCCGAGATAGGCAAGTCCCCATGGCACCTCGCGCAAAAGACAGCTGCGCAAACGTTCGGCCACCTCCGGAACGAGCGCGTTATCGATACGCACCCGGCCGCGCTGCTGAAACTCGGCCCTGATTGCGTCCCTGTCGAGATCCGGATTAAACACGCGATCGCCTCGCCGGCTCAGGCATCCGGAGCAACGTTGCGGGACCAGATTTCCTCGTCATCCACGTAGGTGTAGAGTGTCTCGGCACGCTGGGCCAATCCCTCGCCGATCCCGCTCCAGTCGACGTCGCCGCCGCGTGTACGCGGACCATCGGCGACGTCGAGTCCCTCTAGCCGCGCAGCATCCAGGTGCCATTTCAATGCAAAGTGTCGCGCCACATCGCGCGGTTCGGCCGCAACCACGGCCTCGGCATGGTCAGTCGGGATATCCTCGCCAGCAATGACCCAGACGAAATCCTGTGGATTGTCGGCACGCCGGATCTTGCCGATAAGCAGCTTGTGCGGAAGCGTCCAGCTGACGCGCGCCTCGACAGGCTGGGCCGCATAAACGCCCTTTTCCCGGAGCACACGGGCAGCGCCGTCCAGCTTGGTTTTCGCCCACGCAATAAATGCATCGCGTTGCGCTTCGGGACTATCTGCATCGGCCCCGCCCGTGGCGGCCGCCGGCTGCGACTCGGGCTTGTTGTCGTGTTCCAACTCCGTCCTCCGCGACCCCGCCGCGGGGCCCCTGATGTAAACGCCCTATTATATGCCCTGGGTGACCCGCTAGCGCTGGCGCAGGATTGTTGTAAGCGTGTCCAGCGACGGCAGCGGCGGCGTTTCGACCGTACCGTCGGGCCAGCTGACTTCCAGTGCGTCGATACGATCGGCGCTGCCCAGGCCAAACGTCAGAACCGCCTCGGCCTGGGACAGATAGCTGCGCGCGGGCTGCACAAATCTGAGCTGCTGGCGACCGCCCGCCGACAGCCGCACCCTGGTGCCGAAAACCGGCGCGCTGTCGGCCAGGCGCAGCCGCACCCAGTGGTTTTCCGTTGCCAGATCGTTGCGCAGCAGGCGGGCCGGACCGCCGACTTCGGTCAAGGCGATATCCAGATCGCCATCACCATCGATATCGGCATACGCTGCACCGCGCCCCACCCGCGCGACGCCGAAATCGCCGCCCACCGCGGCCACAATGAACCGTCGCGGACAATCATCGCCACAGTTCCAGAATAGCTGTGGCGGCTGCGCATAGGCCTGGCTCGGCTGCACAATCGCAATCTCGTTTTCGACATGGCCGTTGGCCTGAAACAGATCATCCCGGCCATCGAGATCGACATCGAAGAAAAAAAGTCCAAATGACAGCACCTTGCGGCTCGCCGGCCCGATACCGGAAATGACCGCCTCATCGGTAAATACACCGCCCGCGGAGTCCGCGACGAACAACGAACTCATTTCATTGGCAAAATTGCCGATTGCCACGGCCAGCATTTCCTCTTCACCCAGCCACGCCGCATCGATCCCCATTGCACCGGTGGCGGCACCGCTCGAATCGAATGCGAGCCCGGCGTCGGCGCCGCTCTCGACGAAGCTGCCATCGCCCTGGTTGATAAACAGGAAGTTTCGTACCGTGTCGTTTGCGACGATGAGATCCGGCCAACCGTCGAGATTGATGTCCACCGGAAGTACACCGAGCCCCTTGCCGACCGGTTCGCCGGTGGCCGGGTTCGAAACGGCAATGAGATCGGAGACATCCGCGAAACGGCCGTTGCCATCGTTGCGAAACAGATAGGACTGGGTACCCGCGTAGTTGGTCGGCGGCCCATAGGCGCGGCCGATGCCGGTGAGACGATAGTCCACTTCGAAATCGATATCCCTGGACCAGCGCACGTAGTTGGCGGCAAACAGATCGAGGTCACCATCGCGATCGTAATCGACGAATGCGGCACTGGTACTCCAGTCCGCGGCATCGCCTGCAACGCCGCCATCCCTGGTAACATCTTCAAATCGTTGGCCGGCGAGATTGCGCAGCAACCGGTTCTGGCCGACCGCCGTGATATAGACGTCGTCCCAGCCGTCATTGTCGTAATCGCCCACCGCGACGCCCATACCGTAGAGCGTCACATCGAGTCCGGTCGCCGAGCTGACATCCTCGAAAAATCCGCTGCCGTCATTACGATAAAGCGCGCTGGTCGCCGGCAGCGCTCCTTCCCGGTCCTGCCATGGCCAGTGCATGGAATTGACCAACAGGAGATCCTGATCGCCGTCGTTGTCAAAGTCGAAAAATGCGACGCCACCGCCCATCGTCTCCGGCAACAGCCGCTCGCCGTAGGCGCCATTGACATGTTTGAAAGTAACGCCGGCCGCCGCACTGACATCGGTAAAGCTGAGCTGGGGCAGCCCGGCCGTGGCGTGTTGCGGCGCCGCCAAAGGCTTCTCCGCGAGCGCGCTTCTCTGCGCGGGCGGCGGCGGCTCCCGATTCAGCCACAAGCCGGCAGCCAGCGCGATCAGCACCAGAACCGCGAGTACCGCCAGCGAGCGGCGGAAGGCGCGTGCTATGAGCGCCTCGTCAGCCTTGTTGTTGTGATCATCTTCCACGCCCGGCTCCACCTGGCGACGCATCAGCCGTGCTGAACGGCCCCGGTTTCAGAGGATAAATCACGACGCTGTTCGCCGCCCTGTCTGCCGCCGGGTCGCGCCGCCGGGCCATCGCAACCGCGCGATCGCGAGCATTGTCGTCGGGTTTGTATTTCGCATGCAACGCGCGATGGGTCGCCGCGTCCGCATCTTGCCCAAGGTCGGCATACGCCTGCGCCAGCCCGTAGTGAGCCGCCACGTTCTCCGGGTCCTGCCCAAGCACTTCGCTGTAATTATCGATCGCACGCCGCAGAAAAGCCTCGCGCGCCGGCCGCCGCGTCTCACCGCGCTCGAGCCGCGAGCGCTCGATCAGAGCCTGGGCCAGCAGGTTTCTTGCCCGATAGTCCTTGCCAAAGTCGAAGCCACGCTCCTCGGCGCCGGCAAAGTCGCTGTCCAGCAGCCGTTCCAGATCGGCAATCGCCTCGTCCATGAAGCCGTTCTGCAGATTGACCTGCGCGCTGAACCAGGTGACCGTCCACGGATAGGCGCCGGCCGCGGCGGCACGACCGAGCGCGTCGACCGCTTCCTCGAGCCGGCCCTCGCGGACATAAACCCGCGCAAGATTAAGCGCGCCAATGCCCGGCTCGAGGCGCTCCACCTCGGCAAACGCCTCTTCGGCCTGGCGCAGCTGCCCGGCACCGCGTTTGCGCAGAAGTCCGATACCGTAGTCGTTCCAGCGCATCCACAGCGGGACATTTTCGTGGGTTGGCGTGGCGCGAACAAATTCCGCGTTGCGGCCCTGCAGCGGCAAGACAATCGTATCGCTTGCAATCACGGTCACCGGCAACGGATTCGCTGCGCCCGCATCGCCCTGGGCAAGGCCGAAGAGGTGATTGTCGAATTTGCGGTACAGCAGTTTGGCCTCGATACGGATCGGGCCACCCGCGTCAGCCGGCAACGACAGTCCGAAATGCACTGTGTCTGCGGCACCCGGCGGGATCTGGTGGTTGTAGAGCGAGGTGAAGATATCCTCGACATTGCGCCGGTCGATGCGCCGGCCCTCGCGATCCAGCGAATAGGTATTGACGAAATGCGCGTCGCGATCGACTGCGGCAGAAACCGGATCGCGCGCGCCGCTGCTCCCGAGCAGGCGATCTCCGTCGTACACGTCGACCGCCACCCATACCTGGTTGGAATCCGCGGTACCCTCGGTGAACAGGTGACCAAGCGTCAGGGTCCGCAGCACCACCTCGAGCAGATACTCACGACCGGCCGTCAATGCGGGCAAGCGCCCATCCAGGGGTGCCGAAAGCGCGCCGTCGATCCGCCCATCCTGACGAATGCCGAACAGATCCAGCCGCGCGCTGCCCTCGAGAATTGCGCGTTGCTTGTGCAGCGCCCAGTCGGGCAGATCCTTGAACCAGGCCATTGCGGTATTGGCACCCGGGAAGAAATGGTCATGGACTTTGAGCTGACCATCCGCGGGATCCAGTTGGGCGCCGAAGTCCTGCGAAACCTGCAGCGGCATATGGCAACCGTTGCAGTTCGCCTCGGCCTGCTCGGGGTAGTAAAAACTCGATACGCTGTGACCCGAGACGCCGGACAACAGGAACGAATCGTAATGATTCTGCCCTCGCAACCAGCGATAGGCATTCAGCTCCTCGGGTATGTGCACCTTGTGACAGGCAGAGCAGAACTCGGTACTGCGATGCAGCGGTTTCAGGAAGGTTTTCTTGTGAAACGCCGGTTTCGCTTTGATCAGCGTTTGATTGATCCAGCGCAGTACCGCGTTTTCACTGTTGGCGAACGGGTAGTGCAGCGGTTCTTCTATCGTGTAATCGGCGTTGCCGCGAGGACTCGCCACATGGGTGATTGCGTGACAGACGGTACAGGTGATCCCGGCCGCCGCGGTCGGATGCGACGCATCGTCGAAGTCCGGGTCGTCGAAAGCACCGGAGAAAAACGGGACGGGGTCATGACAGCCGGCGCAGAACCGCGCAGCATGCACATTACCGTCCCGTTGCAACAGGAATTCCCGGGTGTTGTGCACCGAAATCCGGTATACGGGATTATTGAACGATGCAAAACGATGGACGCTCGCCGACCAGGCCTCATGCGCATCCGCATGGCACTCGGCGCAGTACTGGTCGTTCATCAGGCTCTCGGCCGGAATAAAATCGCCGCTCGCGGTGCGTGACAGCGACGGCTGGAAATAAGCCTGACCCGAATCGGGTCCAGAGCGATTCCATTCGCGCGGGTCGCGCGCCTGCCACAGGGTCAACAAAAGCGCCGTGACCACGGCCCCGGCTCCTACCCATGCCCCGACCTGCCAGTTGATCCGGCGCCCGGCCAGACGATGCAGCACAAACAGCCAGGCCACCAGCAGCGGCGCCACGGCATGCAGCCAGTAAAGGCCCTCGCGCGCACCCGGATGACGGACTTCGACATAGGGGAGCCCGCGGGTCAGCGCGAGACCCGATGCCAGCAACAGGATCGCCACCACGAACAGTGCCATGCCCGCACGTACCGCATTGCGATTGGGGAGATGAAATGCAAGCCGCATATGGCGAACGCCGTAAATCAAAAGCGGCACAATCAGCACGAGTCCGAGCACCAGGTGCACCAGGAACATCACCTGGTAGAAGCGGCCCTGAAAGGTCTCACCCGAAAGCCATTCCGCGAACGTTACCGCGGCGAGGTACAGCGCGTTGATCGCCAGCAGCGCGAACAATGCAAACACCGCCAGCAGCAAACGCCGCAGCCCCGGCGGCAGGACCTGCGACTGTCTGCGCCGGCTCGTCACGGGCGTCGCGCCGCGATCCGCACGATCAGTGACCCGCCTGAAAGCGGGTGTTGAATTGCTCATGGAGCTGGCGCGCTCGTGCGCTGCGCACCGCGTCGTCGCGAAATTTCGCAGGCAGCGGGCCGACGGCTTCGCCGTCGCGAGTATAGAGATCCATGTCTTTGGCGTAGCCGCGGGTCTCCAGTACGTAGTGCCTGCTCCAGCCCGCCGGCGGCGGCGCCGGCGGCGCCACAAACTGCGCGTGCAATTCTTCGCCCGGTCCGATTATTGCCAGCGCATCGTCCTCCGCGGCAACCAGCGGCAATGCCGGGCCCAGCGCGGTGTAAAAACCTGGCAGATAACGGGTATCCCAGAACGGGCTGCGCGCCGCATAGTCGTAGGAAGGCCGGCGCTGGGCCAGCGTGCTGCGGCGTGCAAAACCGGTCTTGGCAACCCGCGCAACTGTAGGCTCGAGCACGTCATGACGGTGCGCGGGCGGTGCTTCTTCGAAGACGATCGCCATCCTGTCCCAGTAAATTTCGAGGTTTCCGCTCAGGCGCAACGCCATTGTCTGCGGCGGCAAATCGGCAAGCGGCAGCGCCATCCGTCGCGGCATGCCGGCAGGATAGCCGAATCGCGGGTAAACCTGGTGCCATGCGCCGTCAGCGGTCTGCGCTTCCAGCGTTGGCGGTGTGTAGCTCTCATCGGCCTGCCATGCCGCAAACACCACTGACGAATAAGGGTATTCGACCCAGCCGTCCGCGACCAGCACGGGCACAGCGCCATCGCCATTGAGCGGCTCATCGAAGAACAACGTCAGCGGCTGCGGATCGGCCAACAAACCAAGAAAACGCGAGTCGCGCTGCCCCTGCAGCGCAGCACGATGATCGGCATCGCGCAGCAGATCCGTCACCTCACGTACACCGATCGTCGCACGCACGGGCTGGCGCTCTTCGCGATAAAAAATGCCGCGCCCGGTAACCGCGGGTGCCGCAGTACCCATACGTTCGTCGAGCACCATCGACCAGCCTGGAGGCAGGTCGTGGACATGCAGTTGCAACGCATCGATATAGGCATTCTCTTCCATCGGTTCGGTAATTTTCAGCGCGACCGCACCATCGCGCTCAACCGGCAGACCGGGGGGCAACAGGAAGAATTCCCATGGCCGTGGTGTGGCGTAGTTTCCCGGGGACAGCAGAAAACCGAGGCCTCCCACGCCGAGCACGTCGCTGACAAAGGAGTATTTCTCTCCGTCCCATGCAAACAGCACCGGGCAGCTCGACAACTGGCGCTGAGTCTCCGTCACGTTGTGGTGGCCCGCGCCGAGACCGAGCTCCGTCTGGTAGACCCCGTCGGACCAGTCGATCGCGATGAAGTCGGCGGCCGCCGTGCCGTTGAGACCGAGCGCGACCGGTTGCAGGCTCTGGCCCGGCGCGGACCAGCTATCGAGCGTATACGCAATGGCCCAGTCGGAACCATTGCGCAGCGCGAGCCGGGCACCGATACCCGAGGCATTGGAGCGCATTGAATCGGCAGCATTCTCGCGACCGCTGAGTTCGAGCACGACAAACGCATGGCGTCCCGATCCCGGCTCCCACCAGATCAGTTCGCCGTCACCGAATCCGGCGACGCCGTAGCCCGCATGCGAGGAGCCATGCGCTTCATCGATCACGGCAATCACACCGCTCGCGACCCCGCGGTGCAGACTGGTCCACCCGCTGGCTCCCCCCGCAAGAATCTGGAAATGGGCACCGTCGTCATAAAGCAGTTCCAGCTTTCCGTCGCCGTTGAAATCGTAAACACCGATTGCGGCGGCGGACGCCGGCGCGGTCTTATCCACCCTGAATTGTTCCCACCCGTCGAATTCGTTTCGCTGCCAGCCCAATACCCCGATATCCGCAGCCAGACCAAAAAATTCGACCTGGCCATCGCTATCGGTATCTGCGGCGGTCGCACCGAGCAGGGGCTGCGAAAGCATCGCCGCGGGTTCGCTGGCCGCGGTGTAACGCCACATGCGGTCGTTCAGAAAGAGGCGGTGCGGTGGCGACTGCTTGACCACCAGGATGTCGGTATCGCGGTCGCCATCGAAATCTCCCACGACCACACCGCGACTCGTCCCGGTAGTGCGCAGTCCCTGGTCCTCCGCCAGACGGCGGAAACCACCGTCACGATCGTTATTCCACAACTCGTCATTGCCGCTGGCGCTAACCGTGAAGATATCCAGATCGCCGTCGTGATCCGCATCGAAAACCGCGCCATCAATGCACCCCGTATCCTCGTCATCGAGGGCGTCGGGCCACTGTTGCCACTGGTTGCGCTCAGTCTGCCGCCAGATCGCGCTAGCCGACTCCCCGCACAGGAAAACATCGGTCAGGCCATCGTTGTCGAAGTCCCCCCACATCGCCGCATTGACCCCCCGAGGCGATTGCAAGGGGTGCCCGGCAGCTCGCGAAAACCCCCCCTCCGAGTTCCCGATCAACACGACCGCAGAAGAGTCCGCGTTACCCCCGGTGACGAAAAGATCCTGTCTGCCGTCGCGGTCCAGATCGACCGTTGTCAATCGGGCACCAACGGGGAACGAATCGTGACCGAGCAGAACCGGCGGCAGAAACAGCGGCCCCGCGGGCACCGAGGGCCGCCGCGGTGCGGGCTCGCCAATGGCCAGCGCTTCGGCTTTCGGCCCCATCCGGGTGTATTTGATCTCGACCAGTCGCGCACGCGGATTGTCCTTGAATCGCTCGTAGGCCTCGATCATTTGCCGCGCTGCGTCGCCGCGCCCAAGACGCCGCAGCGACTGCGCCGCGCCGTAGTATGCGGAACGCAGATACGGATCGAGCGCGAGCGCTTTCTCGTACCACTGCAGCGCCTCTTCGAGCTGCTCGAGCTGTGCGAGATTCTGGGCGACGAAATACGCAGCATAAGCATCTGTCTCGTCAGCCGCGGCAACCGCGCGAAAACTCTCGAGCGCCTGCTCCGACTCGCCGCGGTAGAAACGCAGTACGCCCGACAGGTACCGCGCCCGCAGGTTATCCGGCGCTTCCTGCAGCACTTCCTCGAGGATCGCGAGCGCCTCGCTGTCGCGTTCCTGGTTCAGCGTCGCGATGGCGAGATTGACCCGGGCATCGTCCCAATCCGGAGCGAGCCGCAGCGTCTCGGCAAATGCCTCTTCGGCCGCGCCGTAGTTGAAACTGCCCATCAGCCCGACGCCGCGATTGTTGCTCTCCACTACCTCCGCCGACAAACCACTCGCATCGTCCCTGCCGCACCCCGCGCCAAGCAGCATTGCCATGCCTGCGCACAGCGCTGGCCAGACGACAGGCCGGCCGCGTTCAGTCCAGCGTTTTCTTCGCATCGCGTATCCGCTCTTTGTGTCCGTCGCTACTCAGGGCCGCGCCAGCCGGTGCCAGGCGCCGGCTGTCGAGATAAGAATGTATTTCGCTGCGCAAATGCGCCCGCATGTCGTGTCCCAGGCGCCGCTCGCGCTCGTCACGCAGGCGCGCAATGTCTATCGGGGCGACCACCACTTTCTCGCCCGGGCCGGGATCCGCCTGGGCCAGGATGCGACCGTCAAAATCCACTACCATGCTGCCTCCCGGCCAGCTGAACGGCGGGTAGTTGGCGAGGCTGGCGCCCTGGTTTGCCGCGACCACGTAGACGCTGTTCTCGAGCGCCCGGGTGCGGTTGATCAACGTCCACCAGTCCATCGGCTCGGTCGCTCCCCACGGATCCATATATGCCGACACCCGTACGATCAATTCCGCACCGCTGAAAGCGATCTGGCGAATCGTTTCCGGGAACAGCCAGTCATAACAGATCGCGACACCCAGCTTGCCGAGTTCGGTATCGACGACCGGAAACGGGTCGTCCGTGTAGCCCTCGATATCATGCGGACTGGTGTGAACCTCCCACGGAATCCACGGGTTGACCTTGCGATACTTGCTGAGAATGCCCTCCGGCCCTATCAATACGGTTGTATTGAAAACATCTTCCGGGTAGTCGGGGTCGGCCTCGAGAAAGGTGCCGGTCTGGATATAACAGCCGTACTTTCTCGCGAGACGTTCGTAAGCGTCGGTATGCTCGTTCGGCAACGGTATTGCCAGTCGCCGCCGCAGCTCCGCCGCCTCGGGATAAACCGGCACTGCGTGGGCAAACTCGGGAAATGCCAGCAAACGAACATCGAAAAACGGCTCGTAACCGGTGATCGTTTGCTCGATGATTGCGCACATCCGGCGCGTCCTTGCAGCGATCTCGCCACGCTCGGCTGGCGCCGGAAAATCGGTCTGGCAGGCAGCAGCGTAATAGAGACGGGTCATCGCCGTTTACCACGCTATCGGGCCGCGCGCGGCACCAGCGTAGTCGCCAATCGAAAAACCGCCGCGACGGTTCATTGCTGGCTGCCCGGCAATGGCGGCGGCGCGAAGATCGGGTCATTCGGTTGCCACGGATCCGTCGCCGCCTCGTTGTTCTGATAGCGCTGCACGTTGATCGACAGACCCGGATAGCTTTCGACCTGGTTGGACTTGGCCGCTTCGAAAATCGCCTGTGTCTGTACATCCACCGCGGCATCGAAGCGGCCGGTTGCCGCCACCAGCATCGCCACGGTCTCGAGATGGGCGATGCTCGGTTGCTGCCGCGCCAGGCGGTCGGCAATCGCCAACGCCTCGTCGAGCCTGGCCCGATCCGGTCGGCTGCAGGTCGCAAACACCCGCAGTACACCCTGCGCCAGCACCGGTGAGGATGGGTGCGCGTTCCATCCTTCTTCCAGCACGGTCCGCGCGCCATCGCAGTCGCCGCTACCAATCAGAGCAAGACCCTCCCAGAAATACAGCTGCGACTCTTCCGGCAGGCTCTCGCGCAGCGCGTGAAATTCCTCTGCCGCAGCCGAATAGTCACCCGCGCGCATCAGCGAATTCGCCAGCAGCCTGCGCGAGCGGGAATGATCGCTGCGCACCTCGAGCGTCTTGCGGAAATAGTCGCGCGCGCCCGCGTCGTCACCCGATTTTTCCAGTAGCACCGCTTTGTTGTAATTCGCCTGCCAGTTATCCGGCTCCAGGCCCAGCGCCGCGTCGATCTGGCTCATTGCCGCGTCGGTCTCGCCGCGGCTGTCGAGAATACCACCGTACAAAACCCGCGCACCGACGTTCTCCGGATTAAGCGTGACCGCATGGGCCGCACGTTTTGCAGCTGCCTCGGTATCCTTGCGGTTGAGTTCATAGATTGCCGCGCGAACGTAGTAATCGGAACTCAGCGACAGCGCATGCATCTGCCCCAGCCACAGATCGTCGAGCGATACCTGGCCCTCGCCACGCAGTTCCAGTTGCTCGCGTGCCTTGTCAGTCTGACCGGTCTGGCGGTAGGCGATCGCCAGCGGGTAACGCAGCTGACTGGCCGCGGGTTCCCGTTGCAACGCTTCCTCGAGGTGGGTAACGGCCTGTTCATAACGCTTCAGCTGCACCTCGGCCTGACCGAGCCCGGCGATCGCCGCGGCCTCACCCGGCCTTATATCGAGCGCGGTCTGAAACCATTGCGCAGCCTCCTTGTTTGCGCCGCTCTGCAGGTACATTCGACCGAGGCGTACTGCCGCAGGAAAATATTCGGGATCGAGCTCCAGCACCCTGCGATAGCCCGCGATAGCGGCCTCGACATCGCCGTCCTCCTGGTGAAGAAAAGCACGGTAGTAGCGCCAGCGCGCTTCCCCCGGCTGCAGCAGCATTGCATTGTCGAAGCACTGCGCAGCCGGAATCCGAAGATCGTGCGCCTGGTACAACATGCCGAGACGGCCAAAGTCGGACCCCCCTGCCGGCCCGTCCCGCATGGCAACATTCTCCCGCACGCGCTCCGCCGCCGATCGCAGCGCATTGCGCACCGCCGGCTCGAACTCGCTGAGATCCGGATCCGGAACCGGGTTCAACGCAGTGGTCTGCGCCTGCGCCGTCACAGCGGCCAGGCTCAACAGCAGCGCCACGAAACCGTCGCGCAAAAGGCCTGCTGCCCGAGTCTGTCGATCCGCCATAGTCATCTCCGGCCGGACATTTATTTGCTTCCGCTTCCCTGGACCAGCTCGTGATAGCGGCCGCTCGCAAGTCCCGCGAATCGTTCGACGGAACCATCGGGCCAGCGCACCTCCAGTTCCGCGTCGCCGGCAAAATCACCCAGCCCGAACAACACCCTCGGGTCGCTGGCAGAGGCGTAACTGCCATCGGTATGAACCCGGCGCGACAGGGTTCTGTCTCCCGCCCGCAATGCCAACGTGGCACCAATCGCATCGCGGCCGCCAGCGCGGGTCAGCAGGCGCACACCGAGCCAGTGCCTGTCCTGCCCGACCACGTTCTGCAGCAATCTGACCGGCCCGCCGTTATTGGTCACCACGATATCGGCATCGCCATCGTTGTCGATATCGCCGAATGCGGCGCCGCGACTGACCTCGCTCAACGCGAGCGCCGCGCCGGCCGCGGCGGAGACTTCGTCGAAACCACGATCACCGCCGCGGTTGCGCCACAACTGGTTGGTTTGCCGCAGTGGCAGAGCCTCGCCGGCAGAGATCTGCGCTTCGATCTTGGTGACCGCCCCGTTGGCACTGAAAAGATCGAGCCAGCCGTCGTTGTCATAGTCGAACCAGGCGGTGCCGAAACCCGTAGCCGACAGGCTGCTCTGTCCAAGCGCAAGGCTCATCGTGCGATCCTCGAACCAGCCCTGACCGTCATTGACGTAAAGCGTGTTGGTTTCGCGGCTGAGATGGGTCATAAACAGATCGACGTCGCCGTCACCGTCGAAATCCTCCGCGCTGACACCCATGCTCGCCTCCGCCTTGCCTTCCATGTTCACCGCCGTGCCGGCAAGCAGCGATTCGTCGCGAAAGCGGCCTTTCTGGTCGTTCATCCACAACTGGTTTTCCGCACCGTCGTTGGCGACGTACACATCGGTCCAGCCATCGCTGTTGAAGTCGGCGGCGATCACGCCGAGCGCGGCGCCAAACGTCTTGTCGATGCCGACCTGGCTGCTGCGATTGGCAAATTTCCCGCTCCCCTGGTTGTGCAGGAACCGGTCGTTGACGGGCCGATAGGCAGACGGCGAGCAATAATCCGGAATGCCGTTCGGCAGACGGCAGGTTTCGTGGGTGCGCACCGTGTAGTTGACATAGTTGCCGATAAACAGATCGAGCCAGCCATCGCGGTCGAAATCGAGAAAAGACGCACTGACGCTCCAGCGCGGGTCGGCCGAGCCCGACTGCGCAGTGGCATCGCTGAAGCGCGTCCCGCCATCGTTCAGCAACAGCGTATTTTCACCAAAATTGTTGATGTAGAGATCCATATGACCATCGTTGTTCACATCGCCGCTGGCCACGCCCATACCGTACCCGGTTACCGCGATACCGGCCTCCCGGGTGACATCGGTAAAACGCAGCACCGGCTTGCCTGCCACGATTTCGAGATCGTTGCGGTAAAGACGGTCCGAAAACGGCGGTTTGCCGCTCACCGGGATCAGCGCGTCTCCTATCGCGTCGTCCTCGCCGAGCAACTGCCCCTGCAAAAGGTAGACGTCCAGATCGCCATCGCCGTCATAGTCGATCAGCGCAACGCCCGCCCCCATCATTTCGGAGAAATAGTCCTTACCGGTCATGCCGTTGAAATGAACGAAATCGAGACCGGTCTGGCCGGCGACTTCGACGAATGGCGGCTGCTCGGCGGCGGCCATGGCGGCAACCGCAAGCGCCGGCCCAGCCAGAAACAGCAAAGATGGGTTAAGTCTGTGCATAGAACCCGACATTTTATCCAATTCATGCCCATGGCAGTTAACGGCCGGCCCGCCCCACTGTTTGATCCCTGTACGGCGCGAGGGTTCACAGCAGATCCGTCGGGGTGTCGAGAAGGATATAAGCGCCGATCGCGATCATGATCCACGGCACCAGACGGGTCGCATAGCGGATCACCGCGGCCATTTCCTCCGATCCGCGCACCCAGACTGCTCGCAAGCGCGCTCCATGCGACACCGGCAGCGAGGACTGCGCCGGTCATCGCCGGCCAGTATCCGGAAGCGGTATCGGCAAAAGTGGCAGTGAACAGCGCAATCGAGTCGCCGCTGGTCGCGAGCATCAGCATCGCGATCGCGGCATAACCGGGCACGGCCGGCATGGTTCCGGCCTCCGTGGCCTCGGCGCCACCTGCCAGGTGCGTCCGCAACAGTACAGCCACCCCAAGGCCCAGCGGAATCAGCCCCAGCCACCCCGTCATCCGCGCCGACCATCCGGCCAGCAGCCAGCCGGCCCCGGTCGCAATCAAGAGTACGACGACCAGCGCCGAAACGAAGCCCAGCGTGATCCGTGCCGCGCTTGCACCCGCCGCCCGCAAAACGGCCATCAATACCAGGTTGTCGAGATTCGATGCAAAAAACCCCGCCAACGCGAGCCCGACTGCAAGCATCGACTCGGTCATTACCGCCTCATTCCCGGTTCGCAATGTGCATCAGAGCCTGTTTCACGGCGCGCTGCAAGATAAGTGTAGGATTGCCCCGAACGCAGGGACGGAGTCATCGCCACATGCCGCACCAGATCACCCGCGCGACCCAAGCCGCGATTGTTTTCTGCTGTCGTGCGGCGCGGTGACCGCGCAGCCCTTTGCCTTTGACATGGCCGCGTTGCGCGAGGCCGGACCGCCCCCCTGGCAGCGTCATCGACAGCGCCTATATCGGCGCGCACGAACACGTCCTTGATGCGGAAGTCGCACGCCTGATTGCAAACGGTGACATGACGGTTTGGGTGGGCGATCCAATCTCCTTCGACACTCACCCCGCATTCGCCGCCGCGCGGCGACGATCCGCGCGCGGGTGACAGGCTGGCCTGGAACATGCGCTACGCATGGTCGGGTGACAACGGCGTTCTCACCGACATGATCTGGCACTACCGCGATATGAACCGGAACAAGGTGGAACGGGAAGTGCGGTTTTCCGCGAGCATGATGCGTTTCATGCATCGCCATGTCGAACAGCCCGTTCCATCAATCGAGGACAATCCGGGAGAAATATTTCTCGGGCTCTACTTGCGCGCGACCTACCCGGCCAACGTAAAAAACACGCAGCTGCTGATACACCGCCTCGAAGACGACACCAGCCAGGAGCAGGGCTGGATGTACGTGCCGTTCCAGCGCCGGGTGCGGCGCCTGGCGACCGGACAGAAAACCGCTGCGTTCCTCGGCAGCGACATCATGATCGAGGACTTTCTCGGCTATAACGGCCGCATCATGGACATGACCTGGCGTTATATCGGGGAGCGAATGATGCTTCTGCCGATGTTTCGCCATAACGCACTCGATGGACTCCGGGAACCACAGGCGGACGGTTTCTCGTTCGTCGGCACTGGCGGCCGCGGCGGTTGTTTTCCGCAGGTTCGCTGGCAGATGCGCCCGGTATACCTGCTCGAAGCCATGCCGGGCGAAAAAGGCCACCCGTTGTCGAAGCGGTTTTTCTATGTCGACAGGCAGACTTACGCCGCTGGGTCTGACTTATGACCGGGCCGGCAAATTGTGGAAACTCGCCATCGCCGCGTACTCCCACCCCGACCACCACGCACCTGAAAATGCCGGCTCGGGAGCGCCAATTTTCGATGGCGCCTCGATGATCGATCTGCAGGCACGCCATTGCACCACGCTGACGGTGCGCGCCCGGGCCAACGTTGAAGGTATACGTGCCGCCGACTTCCAGTCGAGCACTTTGCGCGCGCGAGGACGCTGAGGCCAGCGCCCGGCCCGTGCAGCGATGGTAGGCTACAAGCAGAACCCCTGACCGAGACCCTTAATCTCAAGACCGCCGTGGCGACACTCGACAAAAAGCGCGCGCTGGAGAAACTCGAGCTACTGTTCGGGTCTCCCGAACTGTTCCCGCAGCAACTCGAGCTGAACGGGGAACGGGTACTTTTGTTGCGGCTGGACGAGCGGATCTACCACGAGGCGGCGTTTCTCGACGAGCGCCTGTCCGGCGCCGACATCCCCGGTTTCTGGGTCAGTCTGGAGGATCTCGAAACGCGGTTTGGCCGGCAACCCGTGCAAGCGCCGCCGCAACACTGGATATTTCATGTCGGCCATTGTGGCTCGACACTGTTGTCGCGACTGCTGTCCGCCCTGGGCGGATACCTGCCGTTACGCGAACCTCCCGTTTTGCGCAGTCTCGCTGAGGCCAGGCGCGACCTCGGCAGTCCGCTGTCGCGGCTTGACCCGGCCCGGTGGCCGCTGATCCTCGACCTGGTACTGGCACTGCTCGGCCGGCGCTACCGCGTCGATGGCATGCCACTGGTCAAGGCGACGAGCAGCTGCAACAACCTGCTGTCACCGGTACTCGAGGCTGCACCGGACTCACGCGCGATGTTGCTGTACTTGTCTCTCGAGAATTACCTCGCGACGATGCTGCGCGCTGGCGGATCGCGCACGGACACGGAGAGTCACGCCCGGAGCCGGCTGCAGGACCTGCTCGAGTTGGCCGGCACTGATTGCGGGCTGCGCCTGTACAAGCTCTCGCTGCCACAACGCGCGGTGGTGAACTGGCTGTCATGCGTGGCGCTGTTCTCAGCGGCGCGCAAGGACCACGCCGAGCGTCTGCTGTTTCTCGACTTCGACGATTTCCTGCGATCTCCGGGCAGCGAACTCCACGCGCTGGGCCGGTTTTTCGCCACGAACAAAGCGCCGGAGGATAGCGCCAAAGTGCTCGCGAGTGGCGTGATGAATCGCTACGCCAAGGCCCCCGAGCACGCCTATTCCGGCGAATTGCGAGCGCGCGAGCTCGACGACAGCAGACGCCGCTTTAGCGCCGAGATCCAGCAAGGACTTACCTGGGCAGCGACGCTGCTTCGCACTCACCCCGCCCTCGAGAAGCAGCTGGACCCGGTATTTCTGCCTGGCGCGGGTTAGAGCTCGGCCCACATTCTCATCAGGTTGGTACGGATCGCCTCGGTGATCGTGCGTCCGCCCTGCGGGTCACCCGCCGTGTGCAGGATATTGGCCACCTGTTGCAACTGCAGCAGCACGTCGCGCTGACGCTGATCCCGGATCATGCTCTGAAACCAGGTAATCGCGACAATACGCCTGCCTTCTGTTACCGGCGCGACCCGATGGACCGTCGTCGACGGGTAGACGACCGCTTCGCCGGCGGCGCATTTGAAACTGACAATCCCGGCACCGGATTCGACCTCCAGCTCGCCGCCCTGGTAATCGTCGGGATCGGATACGAAGACTGTGCAGGACACATCCGAGCGCATCGGAGGAGTCGACGGGAATACGGCCTCGTCCACGTGATAGCCATAGGTCATACCCGGTTCGTAGAGACACAGCGTCGGGCGCGCAACCTGCTTCGGCACCACGATGTCACGAAACATCTGGTTGCGGAAAATGGCCGCGCGCACCAGCTTTCCTGCCTCTTCGGAACGGGGGTCGTTTTGCGGCAACTGCAAATTGTTTTTGATCCGGCTATGAGGGTTCGTGACCTGACCAGGTACGAATCCTGCCTCTTCGGCGATCTGCCGCAACCGCGCAAGCTCGTCCGCGGTCAGCACGTTTTTCAGATGATGCAACATGACGGCTGAAACCTGGTGTGGGGAAAACGACTAGTCTACCGGATCGCGTTCTCGCGCCGAACCCTTCCGCGCTGCGACGCAAGCCGATGTTCAGTCGTTTTTACCGCCTTTGCCCAGCTGTTCCAGAATTCGCGCGCGGGCTTTCCGCGAGATCCGGAATTTCACATCGAGATACTGGAAAAGAGCGGCCGCCACATCGACTTCACAGGCCTCCTCGAGACCTTCGAAACCCGGTGACGAGTTGACTTCGCAAATGCGGAAACCAACCTCTTCGTCATAAAGAAAATCGAGCCCGGCCATATCCATATCGAGTACCCGCATCGTCTCGGCCACCGACATTTCGTTACGCGGCCCATACGCGAAAGGCTGCACGGTGCCGCCCTGCGAATAATTCGACTTGAATCCGGATTTGGCGATGCGCTCCATCGCCCCGACGATATGGCCGCCGATGGAAAGCACCCGCACATCGCGGCCGCGACTCTCCGCCATGTATTTCTGCAATACCAGCTGGGCCGCCGGGTTGTTGGCTTCGACGAACTGCAACAGGTCCATCAGCTTCTCCCGATCCTCGGCCAGGTACACACCGCTTCCCTGGGTGCCGACCAGCGTCTTTACGACGACCGGGAACCCGAGTTCGCGTCCGACGAGATCGGGGTCTACCGGAAACTGGACCAGGATCGTCTTTGGCACCGGCAAGCCGGCCGCTGCCAGTACCTGCAGGTGGTAGAGCTTGTCCTGGGCGAGTTCGACCGCCTGCGAGCCGTTCAGGCAGTAGACACCGAGGCGTTCCAGCTGGCGCAGAATCGCCATCGCGAAATAGGTGGTGGTCGAGCCCATCCGCGGGATTACGAAATCCGGCAAATCGGCCTCTTTGCCGCGCAGGAACACGCTATGGCCCTTGCTGCTGGTAACCAGCAAACCGATCTCGTCCGGACTGACAACATCGACGGCGTAACCGTTCTCCGGTGCCGCCGCCACGAGCCGATCGATTTCGTAAGTCTCCTGTTTTACCAGGCCCGGGTCGGGCTTGTAGAGGATCCAGCCGCTGGCGATCGGTTTCATGGTCGTGCTCCTTGGTGTCTCCGGGTCTTGTCGCCTGGCGCCGTCGTCGCAGACCTCAGGAGACGGATGGCGGCCTCACGCCGGTAAGAATCAGCGATCATACCCGGCGTTAAACACGAAAGACGAAAGACGTAAAGACGGATTGAGCCGTATCAGGCGCCTGGAAACCAGTTGGTATCCGCGGGTTCGTGGATTTCGTTCAGCTCGATCCACAGGTTGTCGGGCCCTGCCAGGATCGCGACATCGATTTTGAATTCGCCCGCAGCCATTCGCTCCGCGGTCAGCGGCGGCGCAACGTAGTCGGTCTCGAGAAACTTCGCGCCGTCATCCTTCTTCATCTGCTGGAACTGGCGGACCATCGCCGGCGTCATCGCGAATCTGGCGCCGCGCGCCTCGAGCCGCTCGATCGCGGCGTCAAGATCGGTCACCCGCAGACCGAGGTGGTTGCGGAACAGGAATTCCTCGCCCGGTCCAGGTGGAACCGGCATGTCAGGATCCTCGCGGAACGCGAGTGTCACGCCACAAACGATGATCCGGCTGAAACGCTGACCCATCATTTTGCCGCGGAAAATCACTTTGCCGTCGAACATATCGATCCAGAACTGCTCCATCTCATCGACATCGGTACATGCCAGCGACACTTCGATGAACGGGTAAAAATCAGCGGATGCAGCTTGCATCTTCGGCTCCTTGTGATTCTTGTTGCTTCCCGGGCGTCGAATCTCTCCGACCTGCGCCGCTAACGTGTTCTGGCGGCACTGCTGGTACCATTCTATTGCACCGGGCCCAATGTCTCATCCGAAAATTCTCTGATCGCCATGATCAGCATTCTTGCAGCGGGCTGCGGGCAATGCCCAGAGTCGCGCCAGGCAACGATTCGCCCGGCAGAGGCGCCGCTACACCGAGCGTGCCGCGCGGTGCTAGGCTTCGCGGTTGCAACCGACAACCCTCACAAAGGTATCAACATGCGACGGATTATTGTTTCACTGCTCGTGTCTGCTGCCCTGATCGGAACCGCGGACGGGGCAGCGGATCTCGCCGGCTCTGAAAAGATCGAGTCCAGGACGCTGGAGAACGGACTGAAAATCATCGTGTGGCCGGATTTCGATATTCCCAATATCGCCTGGTATCACTGGGTCCGCGCCGGTTCGCGCAACGAGCACCCCGGCATTACCGGTCTGTCGCATTTTTTCGAGCACATGATGTTCAATGGCACCGAGCGCCGCGCGCCCGGGGAGTTCGACCGCATCATGGAAGCGAACGGCGGCGCAAACAATGCCTACACCAGTTCGGATGTGACGGTCTATACCGACTGGGTGCCGGCCACCGCGCTGGAAACCAACATGGACCTGGAAAGCGACCGCTTCCAGAACCTCGCCTTCGACCCGGAAGTCGTCGAGAGCGAGCGTGGGGTCGTGTTCTCGGAACGCCGTTCGAGTTACGACAACCAGAACGTCAATATGCTGTACGAACAGGTCCAGGCCACCGCCTATGTCGCGCACCCCTACCAGTTCCCGACGATCGGCTGGCCGTCCGATATCGAAAACTGGACACTGGAGGACCTGCAAGCGTTTTTCCGCATCTATTACGCCCCCAATAACACGACCCTGACCATCGCCGGCGCGGTACAACCGGATGATGTTTTCGCGCTCGCCGAGCGTTATTTTGGCAAGATCCCGGCTCAACCGGAGCCGGCACCGGTACGAACCGTGGAACCACCGCAAAAAGGCCAGCGCCGCCTCGAGATTCGCAAGGAGGCACAGACACCGATCATCGAAATGGCGTTCCATATTCCGCGTGCCAGCGATCCTGAAATGCCGGCGCTCGTCATGCTGATGGACATACTTGCCACCGGCAGTTCGTCGCGACTGCACCAGCGCCTGGTTGAGCAGGACCAGCTGGTAGTGGAAATCGACAGCTACCACGACGCCGGATTCGATCCGGGTCTGGCGTGGTTCTTTGCCATTCTGCCGCCGGGAGGCGATCTCGCCGAAGTCGAGGATGCGCTGTTCGAGGAACTGCGGAGAATCGCCGCGGACGGTGTCTCTGCTGCGGAACTGGCAAAAGCGAAAAATATTCAGCTCGCGCAGTTCTGGCGCAAACTCGCGACGATAGACGGCAAGGCCGACCTGCTCGGGACATACGAGGTTTTCCACGGTGATTTTCGCGCGCTGCTCAACGTTCCGGCACGCTTCGAAGCAGTCAGCATGGAACAAATCCAGACCCTGGCTGCACGCGTCTTTCGCAAGGAAAACAGCACGGTGGGGCTGCTGATTCCGGATGCCTCCAGCGCGGAGGAAGGGCCATGATTAATCGCTTACCGCAACGTGTTGCCGCCACCGCACTGTGGCTCTGCTGTGCGGCTGCCAGCGCCGCAGCAGCCCCCGCTGGAGTCCGGCTCCCCGCCTATAAAGAGTTCCAGCTGGACAATGGCGCCTTGCTGATCCTGATGGAGCGCCGGGACGTGCCATTGGTGTCATTCAGCGCATCCCTGCGTGGCGGCGTTACGGCCGAACCGGCGGAGCTGAACGGCGTCGCCGCGCTCACCGCGGAATTGCTCGAGAAAGGCTCCGGCAAGCGCAATGCGCGCGAGTTTGCCGATACCGTCGCGGCGGTTGGCGGCGTAATCGGGGTGTCGGCGGGGCTCGAGTCGATCGTCGTCTCCGGCGACTTCATGTCGCGGGATGCGGACCTGATGACCGATCTGCTGGTGGATATGCTGCGCGCGCCATCGCTGGACGAGGCGGAGTTCGACAAAGTGAAATTGCGCGCGATTCAAAGCGTCACCGCCGCCAAGGACTCGGATCCACGCGGACTGATCTCAACCTATGCGAATGCCTTTGTTTATGGCGATCATCACTACGGACGATCACGCAATGGCAGCGAGTCCAGCCTCGAACGCATCGGCCACGAAGACGTGTTGCAGTTCTATGCCGATAATTTTGCCGCCGACCGGCTGCAGCTCACTGTCGTGGGCGATTTTGACTCCGCCGCCATGAAGGCCAGCCTGGAGCGGCGCCTCGGCGACTGGAAACCGGCAAAAACCGCTGCACCGCAGGTCGCCGCACCCGTCGCCGCACGCGGTGGTCGCGTCTACCTGGTCGACAAGCCCGACGCGACGCAGACCTATTTCTGGATCGGCAACACCGGTGTCAGCCGCACCGACCCCGACACGGCCGCCATTGATCTGGTCAACACGTTATTCGGCGGACGGTTCACATCGATGCTGAACAACGCGCTGCGGGTGGAATCCGGTCTAACCTACGGGGCAAGTTCGGCGCTTGCTCGCTATACCCAGCCGGGCACCGTGGCGATGGTTTCCTACACGGCCAACGATACCACCGTCGAGGCCATCGACATGGCGCTGTCGTTGCTGGAAAAGCTCAAAACGGACGGTTTGGACGAATCCGCGCTGCAGTCCGGGAAGTCTTACAGGAAAGGGCTTTTCCCGCTGGGCTTCGAAACCAATACACAGCTCGCGGCCGCGTTGGGCCAGCTGAAATTTTATGCCGAGCCCGATAGCGCCATTAACGACTACACGCAGCAAATCGACGCGGTCTCGGACGAAACCGCCCGCGCGGTAATCGCACGGGTGTATCCGGCTGCAAAGGATCTCGTGTTCGTGATAATCGGAAGGGGCGCGGAAATTCGCGAGGATCTCGAGAAATACGGCGCAATCACCGAGACCGCGATTTCGGCGCCGCAGTTCAGGCCATGAGACCCGGTCGACTGCGTTGCGCGCGCTCGGCAAATGGCTGTCAGGCGAAAGACCGCGCTGGCGCAATCCCGTGTCCTGCGCCGATGACACCTTTGCAGCGGGTTTCTGCGATAATCCGCGCAGACACCAATGCCGCCAGGGGGAACCATGGACTGCCCAAAATGTAATCACGATATGGAGTCGCTGCGATACGGACCCGGCGACCGTTCGGTAAACCGCTGCGTGAACTGTCACGGGATCTGGTTCAAGCCGAGCGACGTAAAGCACCTCAGAAACAGTTTCAAAGCCGAAGTGATCGACAAGGGCGATGCCAAGGTCGGGCGCGAACAAAACAAGATCGAGGTAATCGATTGCCCGGTCTGCGGTACCCGGCTCGACCATATTACCGACGAGAAACAGACTCACATCAGCTACGAGCAATGCCCCGAGGGCTGCGGTGTCTATTTCGATGCGGGCGAGTTTCGTGACTGGAAAGACGAAACGCTGGGAGATTATTTCCGCGGCTGGATGGCCAAGATTCGCAAGGAGTAGACGCTAATCAGGTCCCTCATCCCCGCGCGCTTAAAAACTGCCGCACTGGCCCACCCGGGCTCGCGCGGCGTTTTTTTGCCTGCCGGATCGTGCGGCGAAAATGCCCGGTCGCCGCTTTAGCTGATCAGGAGTGCAGGTCGCCAAGGCTAGTGCGAAGCAACAGCCGAGCCCCGGACCAACGCCTCAACCCGTCCCGACCGGGGCCTGTCAGGCCGGCAACACAAACCCAGGTCAACGAACCCGCGGAAGTACACTGTCTAGTCGCCAAATGGCGGCGACAGTTGCAGTCGGCTATTTGACAACCTTGTGGACCACCGGCTTCCAGAAATCGCCGGCTCTCTGCTGTTCCAGCGTCGCATCCGGGTTCACCTCACCCGCGATCAGGTAGGTAGCGCCCGCCTCGACCTCGAGCGTCATCTCCTTGGAGACCTCGACAACATCGCTCATATTGGTCATACCAAGGGCAGCCTCAAGCCTGACAACCAATTGGTGAGTACCAGCCTTGATCCGGATGTTTTCGCTGAAGGTCGCCGGTTGTTCGCCATCGATCCGGTCGATGACACCTCAAAGAGGTGTTTATCCGGTATCGACTGGGGAATCGACTTGACGAACGAACCCTGCTCGGCGTGTGACCGCCGATACCGCCAGCATCCCCAACGCCACCAGGAGCAGTCTGCGAAAAATAGCCATCATGTTTTTCCTTCTGTCACACTGTTGAATTCGAGCCGCTCCTCGAAGTGACCCGGTCGGCCGGTGCGGTGTGAGCGATTTGCCCAAACTTAGAGTAATCGGACAGCGCCGGTCAATTGGGAGTTGCATCGCGATTCATGCGGGCAACGCCGGCATAGCCCGATGGTACCGTCATATCGATGGCCCGAACAGGATCGTTCTGTTAAGTTTTCAATGGCAGGTGGGGGCCTGCGCCCAAGGGGGATCAGACGTGGCGGGTTATTTCCACAAGATTTTCGGCGAATCGCCAGTGCTGCCTATTCAGGAGCACTGCAGTCTTTGTTACCAGGCCGCTAATGCCATGCTCGACATGTTACGCCATGCAGCAGCGGGCGACTGGACCCAGGCCGAGGAAGGACGGGCGAGGGCTCGTCGAGTACGAACATCGCGCCGACACTCTGAAAGGAGGTACGCAGCAAGCTTCCGGGCGGAATGTTCATGCCTGTGGCCCGCGAGGATCTTCTCGAGCTCGTTGTCGTCCAGGACAAAATTGCCAATAGCGCTCGCGATATATCGGGCCTGGTATTCGGGAGAAGAATGGCCATTCCCGAGCCCATTCGGGATTCGTTCCTCGCCTTTGCCGCACGCAACGTCGATGCGGCCAAAATGGCGAACAAAACCATCCGCGAACTAGATGAGCTTTACGAGGCGGGATTCAAAGGCAAGGAAACAGATGTCATCGAGGGACTGATCAACGAACTCGATGAGATCGAAAACCAGACGGACGACATGCAGATCAAAATACGCCAGCAACTCCAGACGCTGGAAAAGCAACTCGACCCGATCGACGTGATGTTTCTCTATCGGGTCATTGAACTGCTTGGCGATATTGCCGACAGGGCGCAGTCGGTCGGCCGCCGCCTCGAAATTCTGTTGGGGCGCTGACAGCGATGGAAAATGCGGCGATTTACATTGGACTCGCGGGGCTGTTCGGGCTGTTCATGGCGTGGGGCATCGGCGCCAACGATGTCGCCAACGCAATGGCGACATCGGTCGGATCGAAGGTCCTCACGGTCAAACAGGCACTGCTGGTTGCGGCAATCTTCGAGTTCACCGGCGCCGTCCTTGCCGGCGGTGAAGTCACCGCGACAGTGCGCAAAGGCATAGTAGATGCGGGTTTGTTCAGCGACCAGCCGGAACTGCTGATTTTCGGCATGCTCGCGGCTTTGCTCGCGGCCGGCACGTGGTTGCTGATCGCATCACAACGCGGCTGGCCGGTTTCCACCACCCACTCGATTGTCGGCGCCATTGTCGGATTCGCGGTCGTCGCCATCGGCGTGGATGCGGTGAAATGGGGCAAGATCGCAAGTATCGCGGCGAGCTGGGTGGTCTCCCCGGTAATCGCCGGCGTCATCGCATTTGCGCTTTTCAACTCCGTGCAGTGGTTGATCCTGTCGCGCCCGGACCCGCTCGCGCGAGCGCGGAAATTCGTTCCGTTCTACATCTTTCTCGCGGTATTCATGCTCAGCCTGGTGACCGCGCTCAAGGGTCTCAAGCATGTCGGACTGGATCTCGAACTGTCGGAGTTGCTGGTTATTTCCATTACGGTCTCGATACTGGTGGCAGTGATAGGAAAGGTCTTTATCAACCGCATTAAGGCCGATCCGGAATCCGACCGAGAGTTTCACTTCCACAGCGTAGAGCGGGTTTTTGCGGTCCTGATGGTGGTCACGGCCTGCGGCATGGCATTTGCGCATGGCTCAAACGACGTCGCCAACGCGATCGGACCACTGGCCGCGGTAATCAGTGTCGCCCAGTCCGGCGTCGTGGATCAAAGCGCGAAACTGCCGCTATGGGTACTGATGCTAGGCGCGGGGGGTATCGTGTTCGGCCTCGCCTCGCTCGGCTACAGGGTCATCGCCACGGTCGGGCGGCGGGTCACCGAGTTGACCCCGACACGCGGCTTTGCCGCCGAGCTCGCCGCGGCCAGCACGATCGTCGTGGCCTCGGGAACCGGTGTACCGATTTCAACGACGCATACGCTGGTCGGCGCAGTGCTCGGGGTCGGTCTCGCCCGCGGCATCGCTGCGATAAGGCTCGGAGTAGTAGGACAAATCTTCCTGTCCTGGCTGGTCACGTTACCGGTAGGCGCGTTCCTCGCGATCGTGTTCTTTCTGATCCTTCGGACTATTTTCGGCTAGCGCGGCGCGCCGGTGGAAACCCGCCGCCAGGTCAAGACCGGCATCCGCCGCATGCCCCGCTGCGGCCCTTCTTTGAATGGGCCGGGCATGCCGGGTACTATTGAACCTGGCGTTGCTGCTTTCCCAGCCACACAATTGTCCTGGAGTACTGAGAATGAAGAAAAAAACGACAATCATTGCCACGATCGGTCTTTTGGGCGCCTACGGCACAGCGATGGCCGGCGCAGACAAATGCCTCGATTGCCACGAGGCATCCGAATTTGCCGACACGCCAACCGCCGGCCTCGTCGAGGCAGTCAAGAAATTGCGCGAAAACCCGAAACACAAAGCCACGGCCAATCTCAGTGACGACGATATCGCAAAAATCGTCGCTGATCTTCAGGCAAAAGCCGGCGGCTGATTCTTTCTTCATAGCGGCCAACAGAACGCGGAGCCAATTGGCTCCGCGTTTTTTTATGCCGGATAAAAACACGTTTGCAGGGCCGTTGCCCGGCCCGTGATCATGGCTGCTCGATCGTGCAGACGCAGCGCCGGCAGACCGTCGCCACATTGACTAGACTCTCCCAAAGGGCAGAGAAAGTAAGAGTATTGCGGCAGGCATCGGGAGCGGCGCCAAAATGCCCGGGATCGGCAGCGCCACGGGGGCCATATGAAACATCCAATGAGCGCGATTGACTGGGCGTTTTTGCAAACGGAATCGCCATCGCGACTGGCGCATGTCGCGGGCCTTTGGATATTCAAACTTCCCAAGGGTTACCGCAAAAATTTCTTTCGTGAATTCATGCAGGGCCTCGACGACTGGACCGCCGCGACGCCGCCCTTCAATCTCAAACTGAGTGACAACCTGCTCGATCTGCCGGGCTGGGTCGAGGATGACAATCTCGATATCGACTATCACGTACGGCTCGCTGCACTGCCGAAACCCGGCTCGATGGAGCAATTGACCAACCTCGTGGCACGCATTCATTCGCATCAGCTCGACCGGTCCCGGCCATTGTGGGAGTGCTATTTGATCGAAGGGCTGAAGGATCGCCATGTCGCCATTTACTTCAAGTTCCACCATGCGATGGCGGACGGCATCTCAGGTATGGACTACATGCTGGCGCCGCTTTCGACCTCGGCGCGCAAGATCGCGCGCCGGGCGACCTGGCAACCTGTGGCCGAATCTGCCGCACCACGCAAACCAGCCAGCCTGCTGGACCGCCTCGGCAAGACTTCGGCGAGCCTGTTGCAGCAGGTAAAGACGCTACCCGAGCTATCGGCGACGATTGCCGGCGCCGGTCTCGATGCGCTGAATCTACGCGAACACAAGTCGCCTCCCCCCTTCACGGCACCGCGGACCCCGATGAATCGCTCGATCACGCCGCAGCGGCGGCTCGCCGTGCAGACTATTTCGTTGAGCCGGGTCAAGGCGATGGGCAGCAAGACGCGGACGACCGTCAACGATGTCGTGCTCGCACTCTGTAGTGGTGCCCTGCAACGCTACCTCGCCGAGAAAGACCAGCTGCCGGCGCGCTCGCTGGCTGCCTGGGTTCCGGTGTCGCTGCGCGACGCGGGGCAAAAAGAGGCGGGCAACCAGGTATCGGTCGCAATTTGCTCTCTCGCCACTGATGTTGCGGACCCGCTCGAGCGGCTGCACCGTATCCGCGACTCCGCCCACGCCGCGATTGGGCAAATCCGCGGGCGCTCGCGCGAGACCACCGGCAACTACACGCTGTTGCTCGGCGGGTTAATGCTGCTGACCCAGGAACTCGGGTTGTCCGACCGGATCGCGCATCCCGCAAACGTGGTCGTATCGAATGTCCGCGGATCGTCGCGGCCGCTCTTTCTCAATGGCGCGCGGCTGATCGGCCAGTTTCCGGTATCGATGCTGTCCGATGGCCAGGCGCTCAACATTACGGTCACGAGCCACGATGACAGTCTCGACTTCGGTCTTTTGTCCTGCCCGGACGCCGTCCCGGAGGTAAATCTGATAGCGGAGTACCTGGCTGATGCCGCCGACAAGCTCGAGGCAGCAATTGGCAACGCCGGCAAAAAAAACACAGGCGGTGGCAGGGCGCAAAAATCCGGGCGTCCCGGCAACGGCGTCAAAAGCCTGGTCGCCGCGCTCGAAGAGGTACCCGCAGATGCGCTGGGTAAGGCGGTCGCAGGCGAAAAACTGAGCGGCAAGGCCGCCGCCGACCTGCGTAAGTCGCTGGATAACCTCGAAGCCGCCACCGAAGCCGTTCGCGGCGGCGCGCCCGGTAGCGGCAGGCGCGACGGTCTCGACGGCCCCGACCCGGCGCTGATGAAAGCTCAGGCACCGATCTGGAACATATTGATGGATCGCTATTTCCGCCTCGAAATAGATGGCTGGGATCGTCTCCCGGATCAGCCGAGCCTTCTGATCGGGGTGCATTCCGGCGGACCTCTCACGATGGACGCGTGGACCGTTGCGCTTGCGTGGTGGCGACGCTTCGAGGACTCGCGGCGTCTGCACGGTACGGCTCACGATGTGCTGATGAACTCACCCGGCCTCGGCCGATACTTTCGCAGGCTGGGAGTCATCTCTCCAACCAAAGAAAATATCGCGGCGGCATTCGCAAAAGGCGACGATGTCATCCTCTGGCCGGGCGGCGAGGTCGATGCATTTCGCGCCTGGAGCAAACGCGACACCGCGGTACTGGGCGGTCGCAAGGGCTTTATCCGGCTGGCCATGCGCGAAGGCGTCCCGATCGTGCCGGTCGCCACTGTCGGAGGGCACGACACGTTGTTCGTGCTGTCGGAGGGGCGCGGCATTGCCCGGGCCCTGGGCCTGAAGAAACGTCTGCGCAGCGATGTCGCGCCGATAACCTTTAGCATTCCGTTCGGGGTCAGCCTGCACCTTACCCCGTTTCAGCACATTCCGCTTCCCGCCAAGATACGCACCGAATTCCTGCCTGCGATCGAGCTCGATTCCGACCCGGAGCGACTCAATGACCAGAAATATGTCGACCGCAAATACGCGCAGATCGAACGCGCGTTGCAAAAAGGCATGGACAAACTGGCGAAACGGCGCAAGTTTCCGGTGCTCGGCTAGGCCGCCACGCTCATCACGTCGGTCAGGACTCGGGAATCACATCGAAGGCGACACAGATCCGTGGCGTATCGCTGTCGAACGGTATCGTGCGGTGATAGAAATAAGACGGAAATAACAACATAGTCCCGGCCTCGGGTTTTACCACCCGAAGCAACGGTTCGGCCATGCCGCCAATCGCCTCGGCCGTTCGCCCGAACTCGATATGCCCCTCATCGCTCTCAGCGTTGCTCACTTCGTCCGGAACACTGACGTAATAGACACCGCTGATATAGCCCTCGGGGTGAAAGTGGGGACCCTGGTGCCCTTGCGCGCGCAGGATGACACCCCAGGTATCGAGGTGCCATTTTGCGGGCAGGCCGCTCACATACGGGTGCGTATCCAGGTTTGCCGTCAATCCAGAAATGTAAGCGCCAACCGCCTCCCGGATCGCGCCCTCCAGCACCGCTGCAGCGCCCTCGGGTTCGGTCATCAGCTCACCGGTCTGGCTGCCACCTATCGTGGTCTTGTCATGCGGCTCCGGCTGCAACGTCGGGTGGGCGCGGATATGCTCGGCCAACGCCGCATTGAACTCCGCCATGGAGGCAAACCCGTCCGGCAGTGCCACAGGATATGGAAACAGCAACCGGTCGAAATCCAGCAGAACCGCCGCCTCTTCGCGTCGCCCGAGTTCGATCAGCGCAGCAGCCTTGTAAGCCAGCGGCTTGCGGTTAGCCGGCGACATGGCGAGATAGGCATCGCATACCGCAAGCGCCTGTGCCGGTTCGGCACTTTTCATCAACGTGATACAGAGATTGTTGAGCGCCCATTCGTCCCCGGGGTCGTGTTCCAACGCACGGCGGTAGGCAGCCGCCGCCGCGCCGAGTTTGCCAAGACCCTGGCATGCCAGACCGACATTGTAGAAACCGCGTTTGAAATCCGGACGCATGGCGACCACTCGTTCGAAACAGGCGAGCGCATCGCGAAAACGTTGCTGGCGTAGCAAAACGCCACCGAGATTGCTGAGTGCCGGCAGGTACGACGGATCCAGGCGCAGGGCTTCGCGAAAGGCGGCGACGGCCTCGGCCAATGCGCCGGTATCGCTCAAAACGCTACCGAGATTGAAACGGCTCAACGCGGTATCCGGCTCGAGCGCTATCGCTTTCTGATAACAGGCGATTGCCTCGTCCGGCCGGCCCTGGCGGCGCAGAACATTGCCGAGATTGTTGTGCGCCACAGCCAGATCAGGGCGTAATTCGGCGGCCCGGGAAAAGGCCCGCCCGGCGCCCTCGAGTTCGTCATTCCGGATGCGGGCGTTGCCGAGGGTAAGCCACAGCTCCGCACTATCGGGTGCCAGCTCCACCGCGCGTTGCAGGCTGCGGGCCGCGTCGCCCGCCTGCCCCATTTGCAACAGGAGCAGACCACGCGCTGCCGGTATTTGAGGATTTTTCGGATCCGACTGCTGGGCGTGGAGGTAGGCGGCACAGGCGGCCTCGAGTCGCCCCGCGCGCTGATGCTCCACCGCCTGTCGCAGCGCCGCGGTTGCCGCCTCGGCATTCACTGAAACTCAAGCCCCGGCAAGGCGTCGCTAGGCACAGCAGTTACAACGCCGCCATTCTGGAATCTTGGTCGCCGCCGGCCATAACGGTTCCTGCCATTTTCGTGGTGATATGCGCCCGATAATACCTCGAATCGTCAGCAGTCGATTCGGGATTGCAAACAAAGCAGATACACAGCGCCGCCGAACCATAGCCGGTATCGGCCCCAAAAACACACCATGCCGTCACCCTGCCCGCGCCGCAAAGACGCAGACCGCCCGGTAAAATCCAGCGTCATGCTGCGCCACGTTGGTGAGCGCAGATTAAATCGGCCGTAGCTCTACTCGAACGGGGTCGGCGGCACGGTCTTGTCCGAAGACGGCGGCAGGATCGGCAGCGCAAAAGCCGGCTGGTCGCCAGTGAGGGTTTTCAGGAACGCGACAATTTTCGCGTTCTCCACGTCACTGAATTCGCGCCCGAGTTGCAGGCGCCCCATGATCTCGACGGCCTCTGTCAGGGTCTGCGCTTCGCCGTCGTGAAAATAGGGATAGGTCAGCGTGACATTACGCAGCGTGGGCACCTTGAATTTGAACCGGTCCGCGTCCTTGCCGGTTACCGCGCTGAGTCCCTCGGCTGGATTATCCGTAACGTAGGGCTTCACAACGCCCATTTTCTGGAACGAGGTACCGCCCAATGCCGATCCGTTGTGGCACGCGACGCAGCCGGAGTCCTTGAACAGCTGGTAGCCGGATCTCTCTTGCTCGCTGATCGCCGTGGTATCGCCGAGCAGCCAGAGGTCGAACCGCGAGTTTGGCGTCACCAGCGTTTTCTCGAACTCGGCGATCGCCGCGGTGACCTTGTCGATATCGATCTCATCGGTGTCGAAGACCTGTTTGAATTCGATCACGTATCCCGGGATCGACTGCAGGACGTCGACGGCAAGCGTATGGGTAAATGCCATCTCGCCCGGATTGGCGATAGGACCGCCCGCCTGTTCTTTCAGGTCGGCCGCACGGCCGTCCCAGAACTGCGCGACGTTTAACGACGAATTCAACACGGTGGGCGCATTGATCGGCCCTTGCTGCCAATTGTGACCGATTGAAGTTTTCAGGTTGTCGGTACCACCCATGCTCAGGTTGTGGCAGCTGTTGCAGGAGATAAAACCCGACCGGGACAAACGCGGGTCGAAATACAGTTTCTTGCCGAGCTCGGCCTGGGCCAGATTGATTTCCTTTGCCGGGCTAATCGGATCTACCGGTTCGCCGGCGCTGGAAACGCCTGCAACGGCGGCCAGGCAAAGCGCTACTGCGGAGGAGATGAGGGCTTTCCTTGTCATGTCGTTCCCCTTGTTCCTTTCGGGAAGAGAGAGTCCGACCGGGAGACAGGCGTGGCTCGAATCCACGTTGCCGTAGCCAACCGGACGGCAAGCCGGCAGCGCGCGTCAGGCTGCTGCCACGATCGCGAAAATAGTGCTTTCAGACGGCACGCGGTATTGGGGAAAACCCCGATAGCCGCACGCGCAGCGACCAAACCGGCAATTAACGCTCTTCGCTCGCCAATGCCGACCGCAGCCGGCCGACGGGACTCGCTCTCTCGGCCAGCTCTCTGACCAGTGGCGGCCAAAGCCTCAGACACACGGCGCGCCAGCGGCCCGGATCGATGGCGGGCGAGCGAGTCGGGGGCGATAACCCGCTCGAGGCAGACCGGCATCCGGATCAGCCGCGTAAATACTAAGGCAACCCGACGCGCGGCCGATTTTTTGTCAGCCGCTCTCCGATCGCCATGGCGGGCCCTTGAGTTCTATAACATTGCCCTCGGGATCCGCGAGGTAAAGCGACGGACCGGCACCTTCGGCCCCATAACGCGACTCGACCTGCCCGGGCGACGCACCACGGCTTTCCAGCAACGCTATCAGCCGGTCGCCGTCGAAGGGTTCGACCCGCAGGCATACGTGATCGACATTGCGGCCCTCAGCACCCGGACCCGCGCCACCGGCACGGCCCAGCACACCGTCCACCGGCACCAGGTCGATCAGCGAGGAACCAGCCCGCAACTGGTACAGGCCAATCTCTTCGTTTTGCCGTTCCAGCGTGCAACCGAGTACATCGATATAAAACTCGAGCATCGGTCCGAGATCGCTGACGCGAATAACGACGTGATCGATGCCCTTGATTTCAAACATCGCTGCTCGCTAAAACCGAAACGAAAAAAAGGGGCCCGCACCTGCGGGCCCCGGTAACGATTGCTACTTAATTGGAACGGCCTTGATGGTCTCCCCGTTGCTCGCGTCCTTGGCCCGCAACACCAGTGGCAAAGTTTCGTTGACCAGCCAGTAATTGAGCAGGTTGGAGTAAAACGGATTGCCCGGGAACGGCACTCCACTGACCCCGCCAGCCCAGATCGACTCCGCACCCGTGCGGAATCCGCCCTGCGGCTCGCCGGTGAAGCGGCGGACAGGGCCACCGCCGAACTGGAACTCGTTGACGCTGTCGGCGCGCGCACTGTGCGAGGACGCATCGACGACGTTGAACCCGCCGTCGGTCGGGAAACCCCGCAATCCGGGCACCGGCTGCGGGAACACGCCCGGCGGCTGCGGCGGCACGCTGAACGCCTCGATAAACGGATGATCGAAGACGATTCGATGGAGCTTGCCCCAGCGATAATCGTCCTGGTTGGTCGAGTTGGCGAAGGCGTCGGCGAATTCGGCCCCGGCCAGCAAATCGAGCGCAGCGCGCAGCGCATCGAGCAACTTGTAATCGCGCTGGTCGAGCGGATCGGCAATTCCCGGCACATCGAAGAAATCGATGATGCCGGTTCCGCCGTTGGTGCGCAGCAAGTGCTGCATGGCGGTCATTGCCTGGGTGCTGCCAGGCGTCGGCAGACCGGCAAGCGGCCAGTCGACGAAGCGGCGGACCGCCTGGCCGCGCCAGACGCCGTATATCGTCGCGGCGACGCTCATGTCGATCTCGTCCTGATCCGGTGGCGGCAACATTGTCCAGTCGTCAACGACCGGGTCACCGGCGTCGTACCCCGCCTGGATACCCGTTGGCGTGGTGAAGTCCCAGCCCGACAATCGGCCGATCGCCTCCGAGACTTCCTGATCCGCGGCGAATGCCGCCAGCCCGGCCGGCTTTCCGGGCTGGCCGGCATTGTCGAAGGCCGCGAGGATGTAGGGCACGAAGAACTTCGCATCGAGCAACGATACGTCGGCCTGGATCGACTGCAGGTCCTCCTTGCTCAGCTCACCCTGCGTGTCGACATAGTCGCGTACCCGCGCGGTAATGGTGCCGGCGCGAAAGCCGCCCGCATAACCCGGGTTGAGGTAGTAAATGCCGGGCCCGCCCTTGCGCAACTGGTTCAACGGATCGTTGTCCAGCACCGTGCCCGCCGGATCGTTGTTCGCATTGACGAACCAGCCGGCCTTCGGGTTGATCGTTTGCGGCATCTCTTCCGGCGTCAGGATTTCCCACGCGATCGCCTGGCCGTCCTGCGGATTCTGCACTGGCAGCCACTCGTGGTCGCCGCTGGTACCGTCACGGATGAACCACGGCGGAATCGGGACACCCGGCGGGAACAGGCCGGGAACCGTGCCGGGCGCTACCGTGCCCTGGTGGAGATCGCTGCGGATCGGCATCTCGGCGCTCGTGAAATACGCGACGTTTCCTGCGTTGTCCGCGTAGACCCAGTTCTGCGAACCGACGTCGAAATACTTCAGCGCATCGCGGAAGTCCCTCAGGTTGCGTGCCTCGTTCCACAAGCGGAACGTGTCGAGTTCGCGAGTCGCGCTGTAACCGGTGTACTGGACACTCAGCGCCGGCACGATGGCGCCGGGCGCAGGAGCGACCAGCGTATCGATAATCGGGCCGTTGTTACGCCGCGGAACGATGATCGTAAATGCCGGAATACCACCGCCCGGGGGCGCCTGCACCAGGAAACCGCCAGCGTTGAAGAAGAACTCCTCCGGCACCAGTTCTACCGGCTCCGGGTTCCCCTGAAACAGCGTCGCGACCGGTACGCCGTTAGCGTCAAAGACGAGCAACTCGACAAAGGTGTCGGTGACATCCATCGGGTTGGTGGTCGCACCCCACTGGAGATGCTGATTGTGACCGAGCACGACGTTGGAGATGCCCGGGAAGCTGCTGCCAAATACTCTCAGACCCGGTGCTTCCAGACCGATCGGGTAAAACGTCGACGGTTGGTTGAGCGCCAGGTGCGGATCGTTGGCAATAACGGGCCGGCCATTCGCGCCGAGGGCGCGAGTCACGCCCCACTCGTTCGACCCGATCGTACCGTCGGCGTCGAGCACGTTGCGAATGAATTCCGACTGCCGAAGTTTCTTTACAGCCTTGTCCGCAAGCGCGCGCATCTGCGGCGACGGCTTCGCACCGCTGCCTGTGGCTGCAGCGGCAGCGGCAGCGGAATTCATGCTGTGACCCTTACCTTTGCCTTTTCCTTTGCCTTTACCCTTGCCTTTGCCATTCCCGACCGGGTCAACGCCCGGTTCCGGACAGGCTTCGGGATCCGGACTGCCGGGAACCGGTTCGAACGGGAACTCGCCGGTCGCATCCGGCACGGTCGAGGCGCAATCGAACGGTTGCGAGCGGAACACGTCCTGCGAGAAGACCACGGCTCCGGCCGGCCCAAGGGTTGCCAGATACGCCTGGAAATCGAAGGTATTGCCAATATCCAGGTCGAACGACAGGCTGAACGCTACCGCCTTGCCAATCACGATGCTGTCGATGATGTTCCAGGGGCGGAAATCCGCGCGGTCGGTAAATCCGAGCGCAGCGTATTCCGGTGGCAGGCCGGGACCGTACATGACCCAGTCGTTGACCCCGCGCGTATAAGCCTCCAGCGCGGCAAGGGTCTCGTCCGACAGCACGGTCGCGGAGCGTTCGGCGGCGCGGCGCAAACCTATCGTGCGCGTTTGAACGTCGCCTGCAAGTGACGAAGGTCCGAATAATTCTGCCAGCGTACCGCTCGGCTGGCGCCGCGTCAGATCCATCTGGAACAGGCGATCCTCGGCATGGACCCAGCCCTGCAGGTAATAGAGATCGTCCCTGTTGCCGGCGCGGATGTGGGCGATGCCCTCTGCGTCGCGGACGATTGTCGCTTTCTTCGAAAGGCCGGGCAGCATCAGCTGTTCTGCCGAAGCCGTACCGCACCACATCCCGGCGACGCACACGGCAGTGGCGAGGAGTCCTACCCCCAATCGATTAAACATAATATTTTCCTCTTTGGAATCAGAGAGTCACGTTCCTGCGCTCTCATTCGTACAAGGTATAGTCGGCTCCCACCGACAATTCCATAAGAACATTCCGCTAGGCACCACTCCCGCGCCGCCACGACGAAGTGGCAGCGGATGACTTTGCGTCCTGGATTTTTTGCGCCCTGCCCGGCAATTCCGGGCATTGGGTATCATGCGGGACCGGGTATTCCCGGCATGACACACAGCGGAATCGGGAAAATGCAAATCTGGGTCGATGCCGACGCCTGTCCTGGCGTCATCAAAAACATTTTGTTCAAAGCGTCCGAGCGCACCGGCCTGACGCTGACCCTGGTCGCCAATCACCCGATGCGTATCCCGCCGATGCGGCAGATGAAACTGCTCCAGGTGCCGTCAGGATTCGATGTCGCGGATAACGAAATCGTCAGGCGTCTCGATGCCGGCGATCTCGTCATCACCAACGACATCCCGCTCGCCGCCGAGGTCATCGCCAAAGGCGGTCACGCACTGAGTCCGCGCGGCGAGTTATTCACCACGGAAAATATCGGCGGGCGGCTCAATATGCGCGACTTTCTCGATACGATGCGCGCCAGCGGGATCGACACCGGCGGCCCGCCGGCATTGAGCCAGGCAGACCGGCAGGCGTTTGCCAACCATCTGGACCGGTTGCTGACAAGCTACCTGCAACGACCATGACGTTAATGCCCGGATGCAAACGAGAGTCCGGTTCGGCATATGCAAACCGTTCGCGAACCTGAATCGTTTTTGCAATTCGCCGCGCTTATTTCCGGCAGCCGCAACCGGGGCTTTCAAGATCCATCTGGAGCAACCCTGAGATCTGCGCGATCGCGCAGGCATTTTATTGCCGGATCTGCATCAATCCGGCGAAACTCGCGCATGGTCCCCGGTTTGCGCCAGACGCCGATAGCGTCAGGCATGCCTGCGCAGGATCAGCGTCGCCCGCAATCTTCGTCCGCCAAAGCTCGACATGCGTTCGAATTGTTTGCGCGCAACCGGCAGGTTGGTGTTATCGGTCGGCGTGCGCAGATGTTTCGGATCGGTGTCGGGATCGTTGATGTAAACGAAGCGTTCGTCGATGCCGACGACGACGACCCAGTGCGGCACCTTGCTGTTGGCAAACCTGTACGTGCTAACCAGCGTGATCGGAATTGCGCCGCCGTCGATTGCCTGGGCCATTTCGTCGAGTGATACCGGCCGATGACGTAACGGGATGCCGATCTCGCGCGTCTGACGCATGAAATCCTTGTGAACCAGTTCGATCACGGCTTTCTTTTCGGCACTACGTACACCCTCGACAAACAGCGGGCCCTTGTGACTCAGATATATCTCGGCGGCAAATCTGCGGCGCTGAGCGGCGAGCGCAAGCCCGTGCGGGCCACAACCTCCGTGACCGGCCATCATGAATATCGTCGTCGCTTCACGCCACAGTTGCAGCTCAAGGCTGCGGCTTAACCCCATCGACGATCGCAGCGCTTTCATCGCCATCATCAGGCACGCGGGGCCGCATGTGAACGGCGTCGTCTGCGAATAGAACGGTATCTTGCGGCTGATCTGCCGGGACCGTGGGTAGAGGATGCGCTTCTCGTAACGCAGCGCGTCACTCTGGTCGTCGTAGTACCTCTGCAACAGCCCGAACCGGTAATAGCCAGCTTGCTCATACATCGCGATGGCGCGTTCGTTTTTCGGGTGCACTTCCAGCCGCATATAGACGCAATCGTGCTTGACGGCCTCGGACTCCGCCCGGCCCAATAGCGACCTCGCTAGCCCCATTCCGCGATGCCCGTTCGATACCGCGATCGAATACAGCCTTGCCAGCGAGGTGCCGCGATGAAACAGCACGAGTACATACGCAATCAGCTCGCCCCCGCACTCCGCAACCTCGAACCACGCATGCGCCTTGCGGATCATCCAGGCGAAATTGCGACGGGTCAGCCGGTCGGTATCGAAGCACGCGTTCTCGAGCGCGACGAGCGCATCGAGGTCGGATTCCCCGGCAGGGCGATAATGCACCGCTGCAGCGCGTACCGAACTGGCCGTCGTGCCGCTCATCGCTCCCTGTCCTCCATTAGTCCTGCTTTCGCCTGGCGCAGCACCTGCCTGCCACGAAAGACCACCGCCTCCCGCCACGCTTGGGAGTCCGGGTCGAAGTGTCGGCGCATGGACGCGCTGGCCTCGCTTGCGGACACCGTCGCGCATCGATCCGTACCGTATGCGTGCCACCAGTGATCGGCGCGCAAGGCATCGAGCATACTCTGGAAAGGATAGGTACCAAACTCCAGCGTTACGAAGCAGACCTGGTCGCCGAAGGCGCGTTGCCATGCATAGTCGACCAGCCCCTCCTTCGGCACCGAACTCGATGTGCCCAGCGCAGGCTCCGTTACGCTGTCACCGAACCACCGCCGCGCTGATGTCGCGCCCGTACTGCCTGGCGGATGGTCGCAGATGAGTTCGCCATAGCCGAACGGCCCCAGCCCGGTGTGAAAGTCTACGACCACGATTCGTTCCCGGGCGCCGAGTTTGCATTCGTCGAACAAAGACTCGAGCGCGCGCCGCGACCAGGTCGCGCCGGTGCCGCCATAGAACATCCCGGCGCGATCCTGGTACTGGCCGCCGGAAACCGCCCGCTCAAAGCGGTCCGGGCCAAGCGCTTCGCGCAATGCCGCCAGCTCGCGGCCGGCATCCGGCCAGGCTGCCGGATCCGGCGGCAGCAGCGCCGCCCGGACCCTGTCGTAGTCGGGATTCACCGGCAATGCCCGCGAAAAGTCGACGAAATTGCGGTTCAGATCGACACCGTCCTCGTTCACCCGTCGCAGCCACGCAAATCCGTGCGGGTTCAGCGCATGGACGTGGAGGATGGCCAGATCATCGGACACCGCTGCCTTCCGCCCCAGAATATGATCAATCTGCAGCGCCGACCCGGCGAATCCCTCGACACCGTGCGTAGCGGACTGGGTCACCAGAACGCGCCTGGCATCGGGCCGGCCGAGCCATGCATAGTCGAGCGACAATGGCTCGCCTTGCGGACCTGTGAGCGGGTGGTCCAGCCTGGCGTGGCGCCAGCCCGAGCCGGCGCGCGTTGCCGCCGCAACAAAGCGGCGCCTGGCCTCATCGTAGCGGCGGGAGAAAAGACGCGACAGACGCGCGAGACCGGGAACACTCAGCATTATTGGTAGTCCGGCGGCTAACCCCGGGACTCGCTCAAGCCGGGGTTTCGCTCACGCCAAAATTAAACTAGATTCGAATTTTTCCGGCCTCACCGCGGCCCGGTCCGCGCAAATGCGAGCCGTTGGCACAAGGGGTTCAGGGCACTTGGCAAAGCATCTCATAGTCGTCGAGGACGCAAAAGACTGGCCGCGCGAGGAGCCCGAAGGCACGGTGCTACATTTTCGCGACTACCTGCTGGGTTCGGCCGGTTCGTCGGCCAGTCGCATCGTCAACCTTTGCAGGGGCTACGCCTACCAGGGTAACGGCTATTACTGCTCGCTGATGGCGGAAGCCCGCGGTCAGCGAACGTTGCCCACCGTCAGAACCATCAGCGACCTGAGCCGGCGGGCGTTGTACAGCCTGGATCTGGACATGCTGAACCATCGCCTGAAGAAACTGGTCGGCGCAATCGATAGCGCGACGGACACCGTCACGATGCGAATCTTTTTCGGCCAGTCCGAGTTTCCGGGCCTCGAAGAACTGGGCCGCGAGGTGTTCGAGTTATTGCCTGCGCCCATCCTCTCGCTGCGTCTCCACAAGGGTCGCAAGTGGCGTATCGACACGGTTCGCGCGATCGGGCCGCAGTCATTGAAGCGCGAGGAGCAGGAACGGCTGGTCAGCGGGTATGACGCTTTTACCAGCAGAAGCTGGCGCCGCCGACGGGTCACACCATTGGCCCGATTCGATCTCGCCATGCTGGTCAACCCGAGGGAGAAACTGCCGCCCAGCAACAAGACCGCACTGAACAATTTCACAAACGCCGGACGCCAGCTGGGAATCGCCGTCGATACCATCGAACACAAGGACTTCGGCCGCCTCGCCGAGTACGACGGGCTTTTTATCAGGGAGACAACCCAGGTCGATCATCCGACCTACCGGTTTGCAAAAAAGGCCGAGAGCGAGGGCATGGTGGTCATCGACGACCCGACCTCGATCCTGCGCTGCACCAACAAGATCTTCCTGGCCGATCTGCTCCGCGCCAACCAGGTCCCGATGCCGCGTTACAAGTTGCTCTCCCGCGATGTCAGCGAGCCGCCCGCGGATCAGATCGGTGACCTGAGTTACCCGGTAGTGGTAAAAATTCCGGATGGCTCGTTCTCGCGCGGCGTGGTAAAGGCCGTGGACGCCGAGAGTCTGCGACGCGAGTGCCAGGAGCTGTTCAAGCGATCGAGCGTGCTGCTGGCGCAGGAATACGTCTATACCGACTATGACTGGCGGGTTGGCATTCTGAACCGGACGCCGATATTCGCAGCGCGCTACTTCATGAGCAAGGGCCACTGGCAAATCTACAAGCACGGCGCAGGCGGACGGGTCTCATCCGGTGAGTCTGAAACGTTACTGGTCGAGAGGGCGCCGGCCGAGGTCATCCAGAGCGCCACGCGCGCGGCCGCGTTGATCGGCGACGGCTTCTACGGCGTCGACCTGAAGCAGGCCGGCGGCCGCACGATGGTCATCGAGGTCAATGACAATCCGAGCGTCGACGCCGGGTATGAGGATGCGGCGCTTGGCAAGGAGCTGTACCGGATCGTGATGCAGGAGTTCCTGCGCCGGCTCCAACAGCGCGTGAGTCGGTCCGACAGACCCGCGCCGAGCAAATCGCAGACGGCCGGATGAACGAACTGGTGTAGCCATGGTATGCCGCGCCAGGTCGGCATCGATCCCTTATAAAGTTGGCATCGACCTAATCGAACTGCAGCAGTGTCAGGGCTCCCGTCATGACGCTGACCGGTTGTCCGTTGGCGTACCCTGGATGAAATCGCCTGCGCGCTGACGAAACAGCCGCGGCGCAATGTCGGTAAAACGCGCGCCGTGCATCCTGATGTCTGAACAGGCGCCGACGTGCACCGCTTCCGGTTGGAGCCCGGGCAAAAACCGGCGCAAGCACTTCCCGCGGTGAGATCCGGAATCGCCCCACGCAACCTCCCGAGACGGGCCCGATTTAACGTAATCACGGGCATCTGTGATTTTGCCGCCTGACAGGTATACTCCCCTACAACCCTGGACGCGGATATGCAAGGGAATTATCCACAGTATCGGGGCATATAAAACCATTCCTTTAGGAGGATGTTCATGAGAATCCGACCCATGCTGGGGCTTTGCCTCGGCGTAAGTATGGCGTTGTCGGTCGTGTCCGCGCAGGCGGAACCCGGCAAAGGCAAGGCCAAAGGCCACTCCGGCCCCGCAATGCAGATCCAGATCGACAAGAACACTGGCAAAAAGATCAGGCCCGACGACTCCGCCCAGGCTTCCGCAGCGCCCGCTGCCGCCGCGACAACGACGGCGGCCGCCAGCGGCTTGATGCCGCTCGAGAGCAGTGGCCCACGGCGCCATGCCGACGGCTCGGTTTCGGCCCAGCTCGGACTGCGCCAGATGAAGTTCGTGACGATGAGCATCGACGAGAACGGTAATCGCGAAGTCGAACACCAGACGCTCGAGAGCTTCGAAGCGACCACGCAGGAATCCACGGTCAACGAGGGGGAGAAGTAACATGAAAATCTCAAGACTACTGACCTCCCTGACCGCGGTAATGGCGCTTACCGCAGCCTCTGCCGCGCATTCGGCCGACATCATTGTCGTCAACTTCGATCCGCCTGGGGTCGGCTTCAACGATCCCACGCCGGTGGAACCTGTCGGCGGCAATCCCGGTACGACGCTGGGCGAGCAGCGCCTTAATGTTTTTGCCGTTGCGGCGCAGAGCTGGGGCGCCGAGTTGCAGAGCGACGTGCCGATTTTTCTCGGCGCACTGTTCTCACCGCTCGCCTGCAGCCCGACCAGCGGCGTGCTCGGCTCGGCGGGGCCGACCAGTGTCTTCGCCAATTTCCCCGGCGCCAAGATTGACGAAATCTGGTACGTCGGCGCGTTGGCGGATTCATTGGCCGGAGCTGACCTCGATCCGGGCTTTATCGACCTGGTCGCGTTCTTCAACGGCGATATCGGCGTCAACCCGGACTGCCTGACCGGCCAGAGCTGGTACAACGGCTTCGATCATGACAACGATCCGACTTCGGAGATCGACCTGCTGTCGGTGGTCATGCACGAGATCGCGCATGGTCTCGGCTTTCTCGAGCTGATCAGCGAAGCCACGGGCGATCCGTTTGCTGGCCGCTTCGACACCTACTCGGTCAACATGTTCGACACGACGCTTGGCGATACCTGGGACAACCTCAGCAGCGCCGAACGGCTGTTCTCGCAGACCAACTCGGGCAACCTGGTTTGGATCGGCGACAGCGTGACGTTCGAAGCACCCAATGTGCTTGGACCGCGTCCGTCGGTAACCATCAATACGCCGAAGAGACTGAAGGGCAGCTATGAAGCCCAGGATGCCTCCTTCGGTGCGCCACTGCGCGAGAATGGCGGGCTGACCGGCAAAATGGTCGTGGTCGATGATGGCACCGATGTCGCGACGGATGGCTGCGAGCCGATCTTGAACAACGTGAGGGGCAAGATCGCGCTGATCGACCGTGGCGCCTGCGCGTTTACGACCAAGGTGCTGAATGCGCAGTTGGCCGGCGCGAAGGGTGCGATCATCGTCAACAACCAGCCTGCCGGTTTGCCGCCGATGGGCGGGTTCGACCCGGCCATCACGATCCCGTCGGTTGGTGTCTCGCTCGACGACGGCTCGATGTTCAAGGCCGCGGCAGCGAAGAACATCGTCGGCAAGCTGATCCTCGACGGTGCATTCCTGGCCGGCGCGAACCAAGACGGCCTGGTCCGTTTGTATGCGCCGAACCCGGTCCGTCCGGGCTCGTCGAAATCGCACTGGGATACCGGCGCCAGCCCGAACCTGTTGATGGAACCGTTCATCAACGACGACCTGGCACCGACGCTGTTTCTCGACCTGACGCCTGCATTGTTCCAGGACATTGGTTGGGAATTACAATAAACCGATGACCGGCCGGCGGCTGTCGCGGCCGCCGGCTGTTCTTTCGGGCACTGCTAACGCTCGATCGGTAATACGCGAAGACGGCGTCCTCTGTTTCGAGGGCGCCGTTTTTTTTCGGCTGGGGAACACACCCCCGCGAGCAATGAATCCGGAACCCGTCGGCGACCGCTCAGGCGCCCGGCTACGTTCGCGCCACACGGCGAAACGGATAAGTGCTCAGCCCGCCGCGGTATGCTCCGCGAGAAACCCCTCCGCAGCAGCGAAAATCCGGTCGCGGCGTTCGGGTTTCAACCGCTCAAGCATCCTCGCCATCATCGCAAGACGCGGATTGCCAGCAAAAAAATCCGTGTGTTTGTCGACGAAGCGCCAGTACAGCCCATCGACGACATCACACCATCCGCCCCGGCCGAAATCGCTCATCTTCAGCAGGTAGTTCGACCCGCAGATATAGGGCTTGGTCGCAAAAATTCCGCCATCCGAGAAAAGCGCCATGCCGTACACGTTGGGACCCATCACCCAGTCGGAAGAATCGACGTACATGGTCATGAACCAGTCGTGCGCGACACGCGGTTCGATCTCGCACAATGTCATCAGGTTTCCGATCACCATGAGGCGCGTGATGTGATGGGTCCAGCCAAGCCGTCTCGCAGTCTCGATTGCATGATCCAATGGAGGTATGCCGGTGTCACCAGTGAACCAGGACTCGCAAAGCCGCCGCCGGTGACCCCAGAAGTTTGCGCCTGATTGTTGCTGGTCGAAGCGGTGATAAATACCGCGGACAAATTCGCGCCAACCGGTCACCTGGCGCACGAATCCCTCGATACTGTTTAGCGGCAGGTCGTGAGCGCTGGCATGGCCAAGCACGCGGTCGAGCACGTCGCGCGGCGTAATCAGACCGAGGTTCATCAGCGGCGACAACACACTGTGGAAAACCGTCTCGCTGCGCTGACTCAATGCATCCTCGTAAGGACCGAATTTCTCGAGCCGGTCTTCAATGAACGCGTCCAGCCAGCCCAGCGATGCCTCGCGAGTCACCGGCCACCAGAACTGCTGCGCCCGGCCCGGATGATCCGCAAAGCTTTTCGCCACGAGCGCGGCCACATCGCGCGTGTGACCACCCCATTCAATGGACGGCAGCAGCGACGGAACGACGGACCCGGGCAGTTTTCTTCGATTTTCTTCGTCGAAGCTCCACTTGCCCCCTTGCGGCGACCCGTCTTCCTCGACCAGGATATTCATGCGTCGGCGCTGATCGCGGTAGAAGTCGGCCATGAAAGGACGCTTTGCGTTATCCAGGTAGTGCGCGAATTCGGCGCGCCGGGTCAGGAACATCGGCGAATCCAACACGGTCTGTTTCAGCTTTCGATCACTGCAAAACGCGGCGATACGCTCCTCGAAGAAGTGATCCTCGATTTCGAAGTGAATCAGTTGGTCGATATCGTAGTCGCTGACAAATCCTTCGAGCTTGTCCTCGAAAACGATCGCGCCGTCTTCGTCCAAGCGGTGGTAGTCAACCGAAAATTCGTGTCGTTCAAGAACATCCGAGTACTCACGCATCGCGGCAAGAAACAACACGAGTTTCTGCTGATGATGACGGACGTAGGTACATAGCTCGCGGTCTTCGGCCATGAACACCGGCATCCCCGCGAAGTCACGCAACTCCGACGGTGGGAACAGCTGGTTGCCCAGTATCAACAGCCCGCCGCGTGATTCACTCAACGGGTCGGCCCGCTTTCAATCGATTCGAGCCTTGCCGGCGGATCGAGGCATGATATCCGCGCGTCAGCACGGTCCTCCTGCAAGCCACTGCGGGTGTCACATTCAGTCCTCCAGTTATGCGCTCTCTCAATCTCTTCAAACCTGCCCGGTCACAGGGGGAAAGAGGTCGCCGCTCGGATCGAGTATTGCCGGAATGTGCTTTTTGAAGCGGAAAAACCCGTGCCGGGCATGGGGCCAGGCCTGCTGATCCCAACGTCGGCGAAGCTCGAGCAGCGATTTACCGACCGCAGCGAGTTCGGTTCTGAGCGTGTCGATTCGATCGCGCGCCGGCCCCACCGGAACAGCTGCGCAAATGACGGTATCGATGGACCCGGCGGTTGCCCACCCGACAATATCCTCAACCCGGCGCAGACGCGAGACCGCGGTCGGCTCCAGGGAGAAATGGGCGCGGGCCCGTGCCAGCCCATCGTCGAGCGCCGCCGAGCTGAAATTGACGACCAGCCGGCTGCTCTCGAGTGGCGAGCGGTCGGCCGCCAGTGAAAGGCCGGCAACGGCATCGACTCTCGTGATATCGAGGCTTTCCGGGTGCAGATCATGATCGAGCACCAGCAGACCGACGCGGCCCGACGGTGCGGCGCGATCCGCTGACCGCAAAGCCAGCGGCTCGTCTCGCTGCGGCTCTTCCCGTGGCCCGGCACCGCTGCTGAGGCCAGTCACCGGGGCAAAACGCCCGCCACTGTATTTCTCGATGTTGTCTGGCCGCGCCAGATAATGCTTGCCGCGAGTCTGCAGGCCCGCGACCCACCGCCACGACAAGGTATTCGATGCGGGATCGCCGTCGAGCAGGTGGCGAAAAAAGAAATCCGCACCCAGTTGCCACGGCAGATCGAGAGTAAAAATCCAGATACTCGCAAACCACATGCGTGCGTGGTTGTGAAGATATCCGGTTGTGACGAGCTCTTCCGACCAGCAATCGAGGCACTCGATACCCGTATGACCCGCGATGGCACGTTCATGGCGTTGCGCAAGACTTTCATTCTCATGCAATTCGCACTGCAATCGCCCAAGTTCCGCCTGGTAGCGACTCCATACCTGTGGCCGCATCTCGAGCCATCCTTTCCAGTAGGTTCGCCAGCATACTTCCTGGATGAACTTTTCCGCCTCGCCGTAACTGTGTCGTGACAATACCGCGGTCACCACCTCTCGCTCACGCAACATCCGCTGACTCAGATACGGCGACAATAATGAAACGTTGCCGCGTCGACCGGGGCCGAAATCATGGTTGCGCAATCGCTGATACTGGCGAGCGGCTCGCGGCAAGAATGCCCCGAGCCGCTCGAGCGCCGCCGCGCGGGTGGGGATCCAGCGGGTTGTGTTTGCTGACTGGTTCATCCGTGATTACGTTTTCGCCCCCCGTCTGCTTCGGATGCAGGATCCGGCCGCGACCGCCCATCCTCGGCCGAGCCATCAGGACGCGAACCGGTTGAATATTTGCACACCACAACTTGAATCGTTGCCCTCGATGTTTATCCTGACATTGCTGCCGTACCCCGCAGAATAACGCGCGACGGTAGAATCGGCCGTCAAAACCTGGACGACGCAATTGAATACCGCCAGCGAATCCGCATCCCACCCACCCCCGGCGCTCGAACGCTTTGACGAGATTGCAGCCAGGCTGGGCAACCACCAACCCGTAGTCTGTCTGGATTTCGATGGGACATTGGCGGAAATTGCGCCTCGACCCGAGCTGGCAAAGATGACAGCGGCGATGCGGACCGCGCTCGAGCGAGTGGCACAACACTGGAGCACTGCAATCATCAGCGGCCGCAGCCTGCGCGATGTCCGCGAAAGCGTTGCGATCGAGGGCCTCGTGTATGCCGGCAATCACGGTCTCGAGATAGAAGGGCCGCCGGGCTCCAATATTTCGCGCGTACTCGCATCCGAATACCGCGCGGCGGTCGCAGACAGCGCGGCGCGGCTCTCGGCGATGCTGTCGAATATTGACGGCGTGCTGATCGAAGACAAGGACTACTCGCTTTCGGTGCATTACCGACTTGCAGATTCCGCGGACCTCGACCGGATCGAAGCTGCCGTTGACGCCGTAGCGGATGCCTGCCCGGCACTGGAAAAAAAATCGGGCAAGATGGTTCTGGAACTGCGTCCGAGTATCGACTGGGACAAGGGCCGCGCACTAACGTGGCTGCTGGCCGCCATCGACCACCGCGGCCTCACGATGGTGCCGGTATACATTGGCGATGATGTCACCGACGAAGACGCGTTCGCGGCGATCCGCGATCATGGGCTCGGAATTCTGGTTAGCGAACAGCAACGGCCAACCGCCGCAAGCTATCGGCTGCGCGATCCGGGCGAGGTCTGCGTTTTCCTCCAACGACTGGCGGATCTGGGGGATCCGGGGTAACCCTGGCAAGAGTCGCTCGTGATAAGCTGACTCGAGGCGCGAACCCGGCGATAACGCTGGCCGCCGCGTTTCGGCAAGGCGACGGAAACAGGAAATCCGAAATGAAGTGCGGCGACCGAAGGATACCGTCAGGAATCGATGAAACAGACGCTTGAACTCGGATTGGTCGGCAACTGTCAGATCGGAGCGCTCATAGATAACCGCGCGCGAATGGTCTGGGCGTGTCTTCCCGGCTTCGATGGCGACCCGGTCTTTTGCAGCCTGCTTGGCGGCGAGCGCGCAGCGAGGACCGACGGTCATTTCTCTGTCGAACTGGTGGATTTTGCCCGCAGTGAGCAGAGATACCTCCACAACAGCGCGATTCTCGAGACCTGCCTCTACGACAAAAAGGGCGCCGGCATCCGCATCATCGATTTTTCGCCGCGCTTCCGAAACCTGGGAAGAAACTTCCGCCCATCGATGCTGGTAAGGACGATCGAGCCACTCGGTGGATCACCGCGGATAAGCGTCAGGCTGAAACCCGTCTTCGATTATGGCGCGACGGCGCCCGCGGTCACGCACGGCAGCAATCACATTCGCTATGTCGGCCCGGAATTCGCGTTACGCCTGACCACCGACATGTCGGTGACCCACGTACTCAAAGAGAACTCTTTCGTGCTCGAGGACGTCATAACGATGTTGCTCGGGCCGGACGAGTCGGTGCTGGAGTCTGTCCGCAAAACCGGTCGGGATTTCTTCGATCAAACCCTCGACTACTGGCAGGAATGGGTGCGGGGTCTCCACATCCCGTTCGAATGGCAAGAGGCGGTGATTCGCGCGGCCATCACGCTAAAGCTCAGCACGTTCGAGGATACCGGTGCCGTCATCGCGGCGATGACTACCTCGATTCCGGAGGCGCCCGGCAGTGGCCGCAACTGGGATTACCGCTACTGCTGGCTTCGGGACAGTTATTTCGTCGTGCATGCATTGAACCGGCTCGGCGCAACAAAAACGATGGAAGCGTATATCCGCTACATCATCAATATCGCGGCGACCGTCGACGGCGGACAGCTGCAGCCCGTTTATGCGGTCAGCGGGCACGCATCACTCGAGGAAAGCATCGTCACGTCGCTGCCTGGATACCGCGACATGGGGCCAGTCCGCGTCGGCAATCAGGCCTATCAGCAAATTCAGAACGATGTCTACGGCGCAGTGGTGCTGGCGGCCACGCAGGCATTCTTCGACCGCCGCCTCGCCCGGCCCGGCGATCGCTCCCTGTTCGAGAGAATCGAACATATCGGCCAACGGGCAGCCGAACTGTACCGGGCGCCGGATGCCGGACTCTGGGAGTACCGCGGCCGTCAGCGTGTCCATAGTTTCTCCAGCATCATGTGCTGGGCAGCGTGTGACCGGCTCGCCCGGATCGCCGCACATCTCGACCTCGGCGATCGCGCCGCCCACTGGCGCAGCGTCGCCGACACAATTCATCGCGAAGTCAGCGATGCGGCCTGGAGCGACGATGTCGGTGCTTTTACCGAGTCGTTTGGACGGCCGGAACTCGACGCCAGCCTGCTGCTCGTGCACGAACTCGATTTCGTGAGCGCCGACGATCCCCGTTTCCATGCCACGCTCGCGGCGGTAGAGAAACAATTGCGCCGTGGCAGCCATCTCTTCCGTTATTCAGCGGCCGATGATTTCGGCGAGCCAGAGAACGCATTTAACATCTGCACATTTTGGTACATCGACGCACTCGCCGCTGCCGGTCGCAGTAACGAGGCTCGCGATCTGTTTGAACACATGCTTTCGTGCCGCAACGCGCTTGGCCTGTTGTCCGAGGACATCGACCCGAAGACGGGTGAACTGTGGGGCAATTTCCCGCAGACCTACAGCATGGTGGGAATAATAAATGCAGCTGCTCGTCTCAGTGTCTCCTGGGAGGATGCGCTGTGAGCCGCCTTGTCGTCATCTCAAACCGGGTCGCGGTCCCGGCTTCCGGCGAGCCCGCACCCGGCGGGCTCGCCGTCGGCCTGCGCGGCGCGCTGAAAGAGGCAAAGGGGCTGTGGTTCGGCTGGAGCGGAGAACTCACCGCGACCGAGCCCGGGCAACCCGAGGTGACCCGCCGTGGCGGCGTAACTTACGCGACAATCGACATCAACGACAAAGACTACAAGGGCTACTACGAAGGGTTTTCCAACAATATCCTGTGGCCGTTGTTTCACTATCAGCTAGGATTTTTCCGCTACCGCCGCCGCTACTTCGAGGCCTACAACAAGGTCAACGATCTTTTCGCGAAACGTCTCGCACCGCTGCTCAAACCGGACGACCTGCTGTGGGTGCATGACTACCAGCTGATTCCGCTGGGCGCTGCATTGCGGCGACTGGGGGTCGACCTGCCGATCGGGTTCTTTTTGCATATTCCGTTCCCGGCCTATGACTTGTTGAGGGCCCTGCCGGTTGCGCAGCGGCTTTTTCAATCGCTTTGTGCCTATGATCTGGTCGGGTTTCAGACCGATACCGACCGCGAGGCCTTCCTCGAAAATGCACGAATGGGTCTCGGCGCCCGTACCGGCAAAGACAAAAGGCTGCAGCTCGGCGAGCATCGGGTCGCGACCGGCGTTTTCCCGATTGGGATCGACGTCGACGATGTGGAACATCAGTCGCGGCTCGGCCAGGGCGTCAAAGCTGCCCATCGACTCACTACGAGCCTGCAAGGCGCCAAGCTTGTCATCGGTGCGGACCGGCTCGACTACAGCAAGGGACTGCTGGAACGCCTGCGTGCGTACCAGCGGCTGCTATCCCGCTATCCCGACGTACACGGTCAGGTGGTGCTACTGCAAATCGCGCAGCCGTCGCGGACGATGATGATCAGCTACCAGGAGATAACCCGCGAGTTGCAAAAGATCCTCGGCCGCATCAACGCCAGGTACACCCACTACGACTGGGTCCCGATTCGCTACATGGAAAAAAGCGTCGGGCGGCAGACCCTGATGGGATTTTTCCGCGTCTCCCATGTCGGTCTGGTGACACCGCTTCGTGACGGCATGAACCTGGTCGCGAAAGAGTATCTCGCTGCTCAAGACCCGGAGGACCCCGGTGTTCTCGTGCTGTCCTCGCTGGCCGGCGCGGCCCAGGAACTGGATTCGGCGATTATCGTGAACCCCTACGACCAGGACGCCGTGGCCGACGCGCTGCAACAGGCGATAAACATGTCGCTCACGGAGCGTCGCGAGCGACATACCGCCGCGCTCGAGATTCTAAGGCGCAACGACATCCATGCGTGGCGGCACAGATTTATCGAGCAGCTTGAAAATGCCGCTTCATATTCCGCCGCCCGGTAACGGCAGCAGCGCATCGCGCCGGTGCCGGACCGAAACGGCGTCCCGGTGACGGCCATCTACCCACCGTAGTTGATCCGCACGGAAACACTCCTGCCAGGCCCCGGCAAACGATCGCCGACCGCCACGTCGCTACTGACCACTCGATTGATCCCATTCGTGTGATCCCGATCGAGCTTGTCGAACAGGTTGTTCAGGTCAGCGCTCAACGTCAGCCGGTCGCGCCAACGATATTTCCCGAACACGTTGAATATGGCTTAATCGTCGGTTTCGCTTGCCGCATTGGTCGCGAAGACATCGTGTTGCTCAGCACGCGCTAGATGTGATGGTCTGCCTGCTGACAAAAAATTCGCAGCCCGATGCGGCCGTGAGCGCAACAGTCCCGGCGCGCCACGTTGCGGCCTACCGCATCGCGCTGCTGACCCGTTCAATATTTCCAGCCTCGATAATCGCACCTGCCACGATCAATTGCCGAAGATCTTGCGGATGCCTTTCGTGATGCTCTTCTTGACTTCCTCGGTCGCGGTATCGGTAGCCTTGTTGGCGGCCTGGTCAACGAGATCGCCCTCATGCGGAGAACCAAAACTGTCGTAAATCCAGATCGTCCCCGCCGGCACCGTTTCGACGGTCTCCCATATCGTCTCCTTGGGTCCGTCCACCGGGAAGAAATCGCTCTTGCCCACGGCGACGATCGTCATCTGCTCGATGTTCCAGCCGGCCTGCCAATCGAGTTTGCGTTCCTGCTTTTCGTTGGCGCCGCGGCACACACCGTTGGCGCCGGCCGGTTGGTTGAAGTAAACCATCTTCACCGTGTAACCCGGCACGGCCCCGTTTTCCTGCGGGTTCATTGACCATTTGGCCACCGCCTCCGAGCTTGCGCCGACGATGCGGCCGAGACGGTTGCCCTTGCCGTCATCGACGCCAAGGAATTCCCCAATCGCATAGTAATTCGCGGCGCCGTTTTCCAGCGTGGCGCCATCGCAGCGGTAACCGCTGCTCTCGAGTGTCTGCATGCCGGAGTTCGGCGCCCCGGACGGCGCCAGATTGAGCGTCCCGTCGGACTCGACCCGCCCGATTACGGTGTTGTTGTCGTCGACCAGCCGGCCGACTCCTCCCGGCCAGCCGGACACCTTGCCGATCACGGTCTTGGTGGCGCCCGCCGATCCCGTCGCTCCAGCCATGCCCGCCGCCGCCGCGCCACCGCTTATGCCGCCCATAATCGCGCCGAACATGTTGCCGCTAGTGACCTTGGGCGGCACGAATCGCGCCGGGTCCTGCGGGCCGATCTCAATATTGGATGTGCGCTGCAGCAAGGTCATGGTCTCGCCCTTGGCGGTCGTCACATTCATGTCTACCCGTCGCGGTATGCCATCGCCATCCCGATACAAGGTGCCCAACACCGTGTAGGTCTCGCCGCCCTGTACCTGGCGATAACTGAACTCGTACTTGTCGGTAGACACCCCGTCGATGGTCTCCTTCCCCTTGAACTCGAACTTGCCATCGGCCTCGACATCATGCTCGAGCGAAGTCATCCCTGGCATTTCGCCCTTGGTGGTCATACTGCCGGTGGTCGTGTACATCACGCCCTCGTCGAAGAGGGTTAGCGAGGTCACCTGTATTCCGGCCGCCTTCTCGAGCTCCATCGCCGCCCATTCCTTGTGCGGCGTGTAAGACACTTGCTGATTTATCGTGTGGGTCATGCCGCGACCCTGCATGTCCATCGTCCGCGTCGCGGAGTAAGACACGTCCGGCAGCATCTCCTTGAACACGGCGGCAGAGAACGGGCTGTCGTCCTGCCCCAGCGCGATCCCGGTCCAGGCAAACAGCGCCGTAAAAGCAAACGCCAAAATGCCGGTCTTTCTCGATGCTAGCTTGGACATGTATCCCTACCTCGTTGATGTCTGGTTCAAATGCTCCAACACGCCTGCCCGAATCCAATGCACGGGGGTTGGCTTCACGATCGATCCTGTTGTCGGGAGACATTGGCTTTTCTTGATGACGGACGAAGCGGTCCGATCCGAATTGTGTCCCCTGATTAAAATATAGACGCTTTTGGCCGGGTTTGCCGCGCCACGCAGAGGGATTTTTATGCACCATTCTGGTGCTGAAATACGGCGATCGAAACCCTGGAAAGGGCGGACCCGCCGACGCAAATGACAAACCTGGCGACGAACGCGCCGCCTGGTGCGGCTAGCGAACGGTTCGCGCCACCAGCCGTGCCACTGCGGCCAGCCGTCCGTCCGGATCCTCGACCAGGCCCTCACGATAGTCGACGACGTCGAGTTCACCCGCTGCCGCCCGCAGCGCCCCCGGCGCGAGGCGGAACCGCGCACTCTTCGGGCCGATCACCTCGGCGTCGGTCTGCATGTGCGCTTCGACGACCAGGTATCCGCCCGGTTTCAGGCTGTTTCCCAGTCTTTGCAGCAAGGGCAGGTTGGCGTAACGGAAAACTATCGCGAGATCGTAGGTCGCCGCCGGCAAAACGGCTGCGGACAACGGCTCGGCGGCCTCGAGATCGGCGGCGACACAATTCACGGCCAGACCTTCATGTTGCGCCGATGCAGCAACATTCTGCAATGCCACGTCAGAGATATCGACGGCATCGACCTGCCAGCCGTGGCGGGCGAGGAACAATGCGTTGCGTCCGTTACCGCAGGCGATGTCGACCGCGCGCGGCGGTGTCGACGAAATCTCCAGTTGCGGCAACCACTGTTCGAGAAACGGACTCGGGTGGGTCCGGTCCGAATACGCGCCTTCGGCATAGCGCGTGTTCCACTTATCTCGGTCTTCCCGGCTCAACGCAACCCTTCCTTCTGCTAATCCGATGGTCGCAGCGATTGTACCGGCATTCGAACGCGCCCTCCCCGTTATCAGAATGTGATTACCAACCCACGCGATAGTCAACGCAGTAATCGGCCAGAATCGCCAGCTCGATGCGACTCTGGCGCCGGAGTCAAGAAAAATCTATGCTCGAACCAGGGGCCTCGCAATGACATGACAACCCGAGCCAACAGGCGTAATTTGCCTGCGCTTTGCAGGAGAAGCGGCGGCAAGACAGGAAAGTCGCACTGGGAAGGATCTGGCGGGGATAGATCAGGGAGGAAAAAGTGTCTTTTAGTCGAATCCTTGCGACGGTTGCCGCGATTGTAGGCATCGTCGTGGTCGCAGTCATTTTGTATCTGTTGTTCGCCGATCTGGACAAATACCGCCCCACTGTCGAAGAGGCGGTCACCGAGGCCACGGGCCGGCAGTTCACGATCAACGGCGCATTCGAGCTCGACGTGCTGCCGTCGCCGTCGATAGTGATGGAAGAGGTGACTCTCGCCAACGCTGCCTGGGGCTCCGAACCGCTGATGATGAAAGTCGGCCATTTGTCCGCGAAAGTCGGTCTTTGGTCGTTGCTGTTCGGCCCGCTGGAAGTTCGCGAGTTTCGCCTGCGTGACACGAGCGCGCTGCTCGAGACTAACGCGGAAGGCGCGGCGAACTGGGAGATGGATGCCGCCGAACCGAAACCCGAAGCGGCGTCGAAATCCGCCGACGCGGAATTGCCGGTGATTATCGACATCGCCGAGATTCGCAACGTCACGCTGACCTATCGCCAACCCGAAAGCGAAGCCGGAGTCGTGGACATCGCGGAACTGACTATCGAGCCGAATGCGGCGAATAACCTGGGTCTCGCCGGCAACGGGTCCGTGCTGGGACTCGCGTTCGCTCTGACCGGCGACGTTGGATCGATCGAGGCATTACAGGCGCTCGATGCTGTCAGCTACAACGTCAAAGGCAACCTCGGTTCACTCGACTATCGCATCGATGGACAGACTGCCGAACCAAAGACGTTCGACGGCACTACCCTGAAGGCGCTGTCGAGACCGATGCGATTGAGGAACTCCTCGCCACCGTGAGCGCCGAATCGCCGCTGACAGGACCCTTGAAAATGGAGGCCGATCTTGCGAAGGACGCGGACCGCACGACGCTCGATATCGACGCATCGGCAGGCGATGTGAACGCCAGGGCAAATGCCACTGCCAGCGGAGATTCGGTGAAATTCGATGCCAGCGTTGCCACGCTCGAAAAAGTCGGCATATTGCTGGAAATCGGCGATCTGCCGCGGAAGAACTCAAGCTCAGCGGATCGCTGGCAATGGCGTCCGACACGATTCAACTGACCGAATTCCTGGCAACCGCAGGCTCGGTCGAAGCACGGGCGACAGGCACTCTCGCACGCGGCGACGGCGAATCGAGCATCGATCTCAATGCGCAAGGACCCAGTCTCGCAAAGCTGCGGGAGGATCTGCCCAAGATACCTTTTTCGCTCGCTACCACGGTACGTATCGCGGCCGAGACAATCGAACTTTCGCCGTTTGCGCTGACTTTCGGTGAGAGCGACCTGGGAGGTGACATCAGGCTCGCCAGCGCAAAACCGGCCAAGACCGAAATCCGCCTGCAGTCGAAGCTGCTCGACATGACACCTTTCAGCCAGAAAAAAGTGGCCGACGAAGAAGCCCAGATCGAGAAAGACGACGCCGCGAAAACCGCTGATGAAGCGAAGAGCCAGTACGTGTTTTCGAATGAGCCGCTTGCGTTGGAAACGCTGCGCGAAAACGAAGCCGATGTGGACGTGTCGATCGCACGCCTGGTTCGGGACACGCTCGAGCTCGAGACCATCAGGACCACTATCGTGCTGCACGAAGGCAAGCTCGATATCAGGCACGTCATGTATACACCGGGTGGAGGTGCGTCCGAAAGCACCATCGCGGTAACCACGGCGGGCGACCAGGCGAACCTCGATATGCTCTCGACTTTCAGCGCCATGAAGCTGAATCTTTCCAGCGGCGAAAACACTGACATCGCGCTGATACCTGCGACCGATATTACGCTGGACGTCAAGGCCACGGGCAAGACACCTCATGCAATGGCGGCCTCGACCAACGGCCGCCTTTTGCTGACACAGGGGCCCGGACGGGTCGAGAACGACCTCGTCGGGCGGTTCTCGGGCGACATCTTCTCGCAGCTGTTCGCTGCGCTGAACCCGCTGTCCAAAGAGGAGGAATATTCCAACTGGGAGTGCAGCGTTTTCGCGATCGACTTCACCGACGGACTCGGCGAAATCTCCGGTTTCCTGCTGCAGGGCGAAAAACTGATGATCGTCGGTGGCGGCGACATCGACCTCAACACCGAAAAACTCAACATCGAGTTCAATACCAAACCGCGCAAGGGTGTAGGGGTCAGCGCCGCCATGTTCATTACGCCGTTCATCAAGCTCGGCGGCACGCTTGCCAGCCCGCACATCGGGCTGAGCAAGAAAGGCGTGTTGTTGAGCGGCGGCGCAGCGATTTTGACCGGCGGCCTCTCGTTTCTGTTCCAGGGCGCGGCGGATCGCGCGACAGCCGAGGCCGGTTTGTGCGATGAAACACTCGCAGCAGTCGGGCCGCATGGCGCGGTCGAACAACCCAACCCAACACAGCCGCCACCCGAATAGCGGATCTCAGCAGGGCGAGGCTAAGCGGGCAAAGAGTCCGGGGTCGGCATTCGACAGTCAGCTCAGTGGCCTGGCAGGGTTTCCGGCAACCGTGATACCGGGTGGCACACTCCTGGTCACAACGGCACCCATGCCCACGACCGCCCCGGCACCGATAACCAGTGGCGCGCCCGGCCGTCCCTGTCGCAGGATACAGCCACTGCCGAGATATGCGTGGTCTTCGATCACTACGCTGCCGTTACAGTGTACCGATGGCGCGAAGGTCACGAAGTCGCCGATGACGCAATCATGCTCTACGTATGAATAGAGGTTTGCATGAAAGTGCCGGCCAATCCGAATATTTGAAGTGAGTGTCACGAAAGGCGCGAGAAACGCTCCCTCACCCATTTGCACGTCATCGAGAATGCACGCACTGGAGGACATAACACTGAAAACCGGGACCCCGTCCATCGTGCATCGCTCGGCCAGTCTCCGGCGTATGCGCGAGTCAGAAATCGCGATGCACAGGGCTCTGGAGGGCGCCTTCAGCCGCCCGAACTCCCGATACGAAAGAACACGCCGACCATTCAGAGTCTGGCCGGCCAGTGAATCATCAATGAAGACCAGCTGATACTCACCCTGACCATATTGATCTCGCAACATACGGTCCGCCACCGGTAGCACCCCCCGCCCACATCCACTGGCGCCGTAAATAGCAAACAGCGGTCGGGGAGTATGGCCTTGTTCGCTCACGTGGCGTTGCCCCGAAACTTCGGCATCGTGGTCTCGCCTGGATTGGAGATTCCTTCGCGCCTGATTACCGTGCCGATCGTAAGCCACAGTATCTGGAGGTCCAGCAGAAACGAATGATTGTCGACATACCAGACATCGAGTTCGAACTTACGCTCCCACGACAAAAGATTCCTCCCCTTGACCTGCGCCCAGCCGGTGAGACCGGGGCGCACCGCGTGTCGCCGCGCTTGCTCGGATGAATACAGAGGCAAGTACTCCATAAGGAGTGGCCGCGGACCCACAAGACTCATATCGCCACGCAATACGTTCCACAATTCCGGTAATTCATCCAGGCTGAGCGAGCGAAGAAAACGTCCCAACCGGGTCATCCGGGCGGAGTCGGGCAGAACCTGGCCATTCTCTCCGAAGTCACCTGTCATGGTGCGAAATTTGACCAGGTTGAAGGGCCTGCCTTGCCACCCGGGCCGGGACTGAACAAAGAATACCGGGCGACCCATGGATACGACGATGGCGACTGCAATACCCAGAAAAAGCGGGCTCAAAAAAAATAGCCCAACGGCGGATATCGCAATGTCAAAGAGTCGTTTGAGCACAAAAAAGTCCCGCAAATTGACTGTCCGAGCGCGAATCGACGACGCACCGCGGGGGTGACATTCTATCTCTAATTCAACCGTTTAGTGAAAATCGCATGCGCCTGGCCCGCGGGCCCGGCACAAGCCACTGGCCAATGTGTCCGACCCGGCGCTGGTGGTCGCCGCATGGCGCGGTCGAACAACCCAACGCAACCCAGCCGCCACCCGAATAACGGATCGCGGAACGGCCAGGCAGCGCGCGATCCGTGTTGGTGTTGTCGCTGTGCCGGACCCCGGGCGGTGTGCCGGACGATAGTCCCTGCGGCGCACCCCCGAGCGCGGCCGGAGGGCCCGCCCGCTCAATCGCGATCGATAAAGCGCCTGGTCAGGGGTCCGTAGGCGTCGATGCGGCGGTCGCGCAAAAACGGCCAGCCGTGTCTGAGTTTCGCAAGCAGCGAAAGGTCCAGTTCCTCGACCAGCACACACTCGCTATCGGCCGGCGCGCGCGCGACTATGCTGCCGTCGGGCGCCACGATGAAACTCTGCCCCCAGAACTCGATGCCGCCCGGCCCGGACGGTTCCGGCTCGAAACCGAAACGGTTGACCGCAATGACATAGCAACCATTCGCGATCGCATGCGAGCGCTGCATGGTTTCCCAGGCTTCGTGCTGTGCCTCGCCGACCGCGTCCTTCTCCTCGGGATGCCAGCCGATTGCTGTCGGGTAAAACAGTATCTCCGCCCCCATCAGCGCGGTCAGCCGGGCCGCCTCCGGATACCACTGATCCCAGCAGACCAGCACGCCCAGTACCGCCTTGTCCGTTTCGAAGGACTTGAAGCCGAGGTCACCGGGTGTGAAGTAATACTTCTCGTAGTAACGCGGATCGTCCGGGATATGCATCTTGCGGTACTTGCCAATGTACCCGCGCGCGCCGTCGATGACTGCGGCGGTATTGTGGTAAAGACCCGGCGCCCGGCGCTCAAACAAACTAAGTACGATGGCAACGTCATGCTCGCGAGCAAGAGCCGTGAATGCCTCGGTACCCGGCCCCGGGACCGGCTCGGCCAACGTGTAGCGGGTGTCGTCCTCGCTCTGGCAGAAATATCTCGAGCGGAACAATTCGGGCAGGCAAACGACCTTCGCGCCGTTACCGATCGCCTCGTTCGTCAGCGCAAGCGCCTTGTCGAGGTTCTCGTCCGGGTTGTCAGAGCACTGCATCTGCACGAGTCCGGCCTTCACCGTCCTTGCCACGTGACTATCCGTCATCTTTCTCGCTCCGTCGGCGGCGCTCGCGCGGACTGTAATAGGTCTGATCCTGGAAAGACGCCATGTACTGATCCAGCATCTCCATCCCGCGTTTCGGCCGGATCATGCCGCTGTCGATCTTCTTTTTTATCATCTCGTCCATCCGTCGCTGCAGGTCGTTCGGAAAATACTGCACCTGTCCGAGGATGTCCTGTACCCGGGTGGCCGGGATGAATTTCTCAATCCAGAAGTTGCCCTCTTCCTCGGCGTCGCCGTAGATATGCGCCTCGGCGACCCGGCCGAACAGATTGTGCGCGTCGCCCATGATGTCCTGGTACGCCCCCATCAGGAAGACACCGAGGTAATAAGGACTATCCGGCTGCAACGTATGGAGCTCCAGAAAATTCTTGTCGGCATGAGACGACACATACTGGCTGACCTTGCCGTCGGAGTCGCAGGTCAGGTCAACCAGCAGCCCGCGCCGGGTCGGTCGTTCGTCGAGTCGCTGCAACGGCATGATCGGGAAAGGTTGCTGAATGGCCCAATGGTCGAGCATTGACTGAAACACCGAGAAGTTGATCAGATAATGATCGACCAGCTTCTCCTCGAGCTGGCACAGCTCCGGCAACTGCGGGTCCGGTTCGGCCGCGCGCAAATGCCTGAGGATCGCCGCGCAACTGCTCCAGTACATGCGCTCGATCAGCGCGTTCTGTTCGAGCGCAAGGTAGCCCATGCCAAAAAGCGTCGCGGCCTCGCGGTGAACTTCGACGACATCGTGATAGCACTCGAGCAGTTCCTCCACCGCGAACCCCTGGTCCGGAGGGGATCGCAGCCACTCGAGGATGGCGCCGAGGTTGCGTGTCATCCTGTGGGCATCGGGGGGCATCTGGTAATCGTCCCCGACGCTGTCTTTCTGGAAGGCGCCGACCGTCTCGACCACCAGCATCGAGTGGTGAGCCGTCATCGCGCGACCGCTTTCGGATATCAATACCGGATGCGCTACATCGCGCGAGTCGCAGACTTCGCCGATCGCCGAAACCACCGCGTTCGCATACTCCTGCAAACTGTAATTGATGCTGCCTTCCTCGAAGCCGCCGCTGTAGTTGACACCCAGCCCCCCACCCACATCGAGATAACGGATCGGCATGCCCCGCTTTATCAGATCGGCATATATCTGGGCGACTTCCTTGGCAGCCTGCTTGAGCCGCTGGATGTCGGAAATCTGACTACCGAGATGAAAATGAAGCAGCACGAACTCGTGGCCACCACCATTCCCCTCCAGACGCCCGACGAGTTCGATCAGCTCGGGCAGCGAGATGCCGAATTTCGATCGGTATCCCCCTGAGTCGGCCCATTTGCCCGCGCCAGTCGTCCGCAACCGGATCCGGACACCGAACCGGGTCGTCGAGCCCGCCTCTTCGGCAAGTTCGATCAGCTGCTCAAACTCAGCGTATTTCTCCATGACCGGGATCACGTTCTTACCGAGACTTTGCGCCGACAGGATTAACGCCAGCATGCCCGGGTCCTTAACGCCGTTACAGATCAGGAGGGTCTCGTCCGATTCAAGATGCGGAAGCGTCGCCACCAGCTCCGCCTTGGAACCGCACTCGAGTCCGAGGCCATAAGGTTTACCCGCATCGAGAACCTCTTCCACGACTTCATGCAACTGGTTTACCTTTATCGGGTACACGGCGCGATAATCGTTTTTGTAACCCGCCTCCCCAATCGCGTCGGCAAATGACCGGCACAGGCGGCGCACGCGCGCGCGCAAGACTTCCTGAAAGCGCAGCAACAGCGGGAAACCGACATTGCGCCGGCGTGCCTCCGCGATGACATCCATCACATCGATACTGAGCGCCTCGCCCTCGAACGGTTTGACCGCAACATGGCCTTTCTCATTAATGACAAAGAACCCGTCATTCCATGCCTCGATCTGGTACAAATCGGCCGCATCACCGACCGTCCAGCCGTCGGCCCCGCCCACTCCCTGGCGAGCCTCCCTATCCAGCCCGCCGGCCGGCGCGTTTGTCGCTGTCATTTTCTAGTCACCCTTTTCGCCGCGTGCAAGTCATCGGCGTTCTACTGGCCCAGCACACAGGCGAATATCAGTGGCGCCACGATCGTCGCATCCGATTCGATGATGTACTTCGGGGTGTCCGCCGATAACTTGCCCCAGGTTATTTTCTCGTTCGGCACGGCGCCCGAATACGAGCCATAGCTCGTCGTTGAGTCGCTGATCTGGCAGAAATAGCCCCATCGCGGCGTGTCCGCTTTTTGCAGGTCCTGCTGTAGCATCGGCACCACGCAGATCGGAAAATCGCCGGCGATTCCCCCGCCTATCTGGAAAAACCCGACCGATGCACCTGCCGCGGTCCGCTCGTACCAGTCGGCCAGCATGATCATGTACTCGATGCCGCTGCGGACCGTGTGAACGTTTTTGATTTCGCCAGTGATGCAGTGGGACGCGTAAATGTTTCCGAGCGTCGAATCCTCCCAGCCGGGGACAATGATCGGCAGATCCTGCTCGCATGCCGCGAGCAGCCAACTGTCTTTCGGATCGATCTGGTAGTGTTCCTCGAGTTGCCCTGCGCGCAAGATGTGGTACAGAAACTCGTGCGGGAAATAGCTCTCGTCCTTTGCATCGGCTTCCAGCCATGCCTCGAGCACGACGTGCTCGATACGCCGTATCGCTTCCTCCTCGGGGATACAGGTGTCCGTGACCCGGTTGAGGTGCTGGCTCAGCAGCTCCTCCTCGTCGTTTGCCGTCAGCTCGCGGTAATGCGGCACCCGCACGTAATGCTCGTGGGCGACCAGATTGAAAACATCCTCCTCGAGGTTTGCGCCGGTACAGCAAATCGCATGCACTTTTTTATCGCGGATCATCTGCGCCAGTGACAAACCCAGCTCGGCGGTACTCATTGCCCCGGCGAGTGTCATGAACATCACTCCACCCTGGTCGAGGTGGCGCACATAGCCGTCGGCTGCATCGATGAGCGCGGCAGCATTGAAGTGCCGGTAATGATGGTGAACGAAATCTCTGACGGTGGTCATGTTGGAGCCTCTTTACTGAAGGTGGAATCGACGGACGGGCAACGCCCAGGCCGCCAGCCGTCGAATAGACCTTCCATCGAAACGCCCATTACACCATGGGCACCTGTTGCGTAAGACAGTGAAACGTACCGAGACCGAGAACCAGGTCCGTGCAGTCAATGGCAACGACATTCCGTCCCGGGAAACACCGCGCGAGCGCAGCCCGGTTCGGCTCGTCGGCCGCATCGTCGAAAGCCGGCATCAGCACCGTTCTGTTACCGATATAGAAATTCGCATAACTCGCGGGCAGACGGTCACCGGCAAACTCGACCGGCCGCGGCATCTGTAATTCGATCACTTCGAGCGGTCGGCCATCCTCGAGCCGGACCCGCTCGAGCCGCTCACGGTTCTCCGCGAGAAGGTCGTAATTTTCGTCCCCGCGGTCGCGCTCGATCATTGTGACGACCGTGGACTCATCAACGAAACGGGTCAGATCGTCGATATGGCCGTCGGTGTCGTCGCCGACGATGCCGTCGCCCAACCAGATGATCTGGCGCACGCCCAGCATGCCCCGTAGGCGAGCTTCAATGTCTGATCGCGTCATCGACGGGTTCCGGTTCGGATGCAGCAGGCATTGCTCGGTAGTCAAAAGCGCGCCGGCGCCATTGACTTCTATCGACCCGCCCTCCAGCACCATACCGCCCGGGCAGCAAGGCACGTCGAGCGCGTCCGCCATGCGGCGCGGGATCGCATTATCGAGATCGAACGGCGGATACTTGCCGCCCCACGAATTGAACTCGAAATCCAGCGCGAGCAGCGCATCGTGGGTCGCGTCGGGACGCACGACAAAAATCGCGCCATGGTCGCGGCACCAGGCGTCGTTGGTCGGAAAGCGGTGGAATCGCACGTTCGCGCTGTCTACCCACCCATCGAGCAATTCCTGTACATGCTTTTCATGGCGCTCGTCCAGAACATTGATCCGAACGAGCTCGGTCGCGGACAACGCCTCGATAAACCGCACCATGACCGGTTCCACCGGTTCGAATTTGCCCGGCCAGCTCTCGCGCTTGTGCGGCCACGATATCCAGGTCGCCTGGTGGGGTGACCATTCAGCCGGCATCGCGTAGCCGGCTGTCGCCGGGGCGGCACAGAAATCGCCGGATTCGTCAAAGTCGCTCATATGACATGACCTGATTTTATGAAGGTCAGCAAACCATTGAGGTTACCAGCAATATATGAAAAAAACGTGGCGAATCTCGATCCCGCCGCTGGCCGGATCAGCCAGCGCCTGGGGCTTTCATCAGTTCCCGTACTCGCTCCGATGCCGGACGGCGACGAAACGCAAACCAGCTACCTGAAACCGAAGACACGGCACGACACAAAGAGCCCGCGCGGCACGCGGGCGTCAGTTTATCGCCAAATAAAGCGCTACCTGAAAACAGCTCAACCCGGACCGCGCGCCCAAAACGGAGCGTTCGCAAAGCGGTTCGATCCGGACTCCCGGTCATTGCACCTGCGGTGATCCGCAAGCGTCAGGTGAATACCGGTTTCCCCCATCCGGAGCCGGCCGGTTGCCTGGCTGGAGTCTCCTCATGGGCCCGCCGCGACCGAATCCAGCAAAACCGTCTCGACTTTGGCTGCCAGCTCGTCCCGCGAAAACCTGGTCTCGGCCAGTCGCCGCGCATTCCGACCGGCGTCGGCCAAAAGACTGGGGTCATTGGCCAGTTCGCGAAGACGAGCGGCCGCGTCCACGGGGTCGGCGGGCAGCCTGAATCCGGCCCCGGCTTCGCCCAGCAACTGCTCCTGCCAACCGCCGTAATTGATCGCAACACAGCACCCTGACGCCATGGCGTCAAAGAGTTTGTTCGCCGAGTTTGCTTCCATCTCCCGCACCGGAATAAAAAGCGACGTGGCGATATCGAAACCTGACAGCACGGCGCGCATGTCGGACTTTGCCACCGGCGGGACAAAGAAAACCGAGCGGTTGTACAGTCCCAGCTCCCGGGCCAGGATTTCAATATCGGCCCGCTCTTTGCCGTCTCCGACGATCACGAATGCGAAGCGGTCATCGGCGCGCAATGCTTCGGCCAATCTGACCAAATAGCCGACACCGTTAATCGGGCCAAGAGTGCCGGCGTAGCCAACCACGACCTTGTCCTGAGGTATTCCCAGCCGTTCGCGAAATTCGCGCCCTTCCGCGGCGTCTCTGTTAAAAAAGTCGATGTCAGCGCTGTTTGGAACAATGGTAATTCGCTCCACGGGATAACCGCTGCTTGCAACGCCTTCCGCCATGCCAGGAGACAGCGCGACAATATGGCGCGCATTGGCATAGCAAAACCGCTCGAGGCGCCGGGCGAGCCATCGAAGTACGGGATTCTTCAAGGCTCCCATCGCGATCGGCAGCTGTGGCCAAAGATCACGGACCTCGAATACCATGGGAATGCGTTTCCGCCGCGACGCAATCACCCCTGGAATACCAATCGTCAGAGGTGTGCTCGTCGCAAAGACCACGTCGCCGCTGAGGCTGACTGCGAGACGCGATGCCGCGACTGCAAATTCGAAAAAGGCCCTGATCCGCGATAAATAACCCATGTGGTTCGAATATCTGACCGGGATCCAATGCACTTTGATGCCCGCCTCGTCGGTAACAAACGGCGCCCGATCCGATTTCGGCTCTCGCCAGGCGGTAATCATTTCCACCGTGTGCCCATTGGCCACAAGACGGCGACCCAGTTCAAACGAACGGGTGCTGCCCGGCATGCTCGGCGTATTGAAATACTGGTGTAAATAAATAATTCGCATGATTTCTGAACGCAAGCGCTGCTCATCGGTCTCTGGGCGGTGCGCTACCGGCAATACCTGGTCCCTGCCACACGGACCCGCACCTGCCAGCGATGATTGATGGAAAACCGCTATGTCGCTACAAGTCTGCCACCAGGAAGTTCACGCCTGGAATGACTTTACTTCGCGGCGAGTTCGATACAAATCTCCTCGAATTTTCGTGACCAGACCGAGTGGTCGAACCGCGCGGCTCTCGCTTTCGCCCCTTTACACAATTCCTGCCAAAGTGCCGTGTCATCGTGGATAGCAGAGATTGCTGCAATCAAAGCGCCGGTGTCCCGCGGTTCGATGAGAATGCCACAGCTTGAGTCCACGATTTCCGGAATCGCCAGCCAGTTAGTCGAAATCACGGGCAGTCCGTGCACGAAGGCCTCGGCGATGACTCCCGGATACCCTTCGCTGGAATGGAATGTTGGCAGCACCAGGCAATGGTAGTCCCAGAGCTTGCGATCCACTTCCTCATGAGTCAGGAACCCGCAGTAGCGTACCCGCCCCGCGCCACGTTCGTTGATATCGGCTTCACGGTACTCGTCCAGCGGACCATAAATGTCGATGGAGACGCCGGCCGGAAGGTGCGGCGCGGCTTCCAGCATCGTCTCCACGCCCTTGGCCTGCCAAAGATGGCCAAGAAAAATGAATCGGCTGCAAACCTGATCCTGCTCAACCGCGGCAGCGGGCGCCGATTCCATTCGCGGCGCAGTCTTGACGTAAGTGGAAAACCACTCCAGTCGACCGCTACCGCTGCCTTCGAGCTGGCGCATCGAGCGTCGAGTCTGCAAAAGTACGACGTTAGCAGACATTATCCAGTGTCTTGTAACAAAGCGACGCAGACCAACTTGTTTTTCGTACAGATCGCCGAACGAGCCGCCAAAAATCCGCAGCACGATTGGCTTTCGAAACAGCTTGCCGAGTCCGACGATGACCGGACCAAACAGAGACATGCCTCTGTTACTCGCGTGATAGGAGATAACATCAACACCTGCCAGGTTCCTGGCGACGGCAAACAGTGTCACCAGGGCAGCGCGCAGATTCATCAACGGGTTTGTAAAACCCTCGGCTCTGGAGGTGTTGATCAATTTGACGCTGAAACGTTCATCGGTCATCAGGTCCTCGAGCAATCCCGCAAAATGACGAGTGTTACCGCCCATCGGTGGCGGCAATGGACCGACCAGCAGTATACGGATCATGATGGCATCTCGATTATCACGCCCGCATTCTCCTGCCAGACCATCAACATCAACAACTTCCACAGCAGATGCGAGTGATCAGCGCGGCCGGACGCGGTCCGGGCAAATAACTTCTGCACGTAGCCGGCATCGAGCACGTCCGGGCTGGAGCGCGAAAACCGTGCAAGCTGATCGAAGAACACGGGTTTTAGCGGGCCGCGCAGCCATGACGCGTAGGGCACGCTCAGGCCCGATTTCGGGCCGTTCAATACTTCCTCTGGCACGATCCCATCAAGCGCACTCTTCAGGAGCCACTTCTGTGTGCCCCGCGGCATTTTGCGCGTGCCGGGTATGCCCACAACGAAATCCACCAGTTCATGGTCAAGGAACGGTACCCGAACCTCGAGGCTTGCGGCCATGGTCGCCCGGTCCACTTTTTCAAGGTACGTTTCCGGCAGGACTATCATCAGGTCCACCATGGACATCTGATTGGCGATATCCTGCTCCACAAAGCCGGACTGACATTCGTCGAAGCGCCTGAACGGATCGGAAGCAGCGACCGCCCGCCGCAGCGCTGGTTGAAAGACCTTTTCCGGCGCCATCGAACGCCGCTCTACCGTCAGCAGCAACGCCATTGTTTCAGCGAGCCGATCCGCGCCGAATGCCTCCAGGTAACGTCCGACTCTTTGCCTCAGCCGCGACGCGGGCATTATCCTCGACAATGCACCAAGCATCGGTGCGAGACGATGCAGGAGCCGATAATGCGCGAGCGTGGCGTAACGCCGATACCCGCCAAATAACTCGTCACCGCCGTCGCCCTGCAATACCACCCTGGTGGTCGAACTGATACGCGATGCCATTAAATACAGGGGAATGTTGGCGGGATCGGCGAACGGCATGTCATGCTGCCTGACCAACGTTCCGATCAGGTCGGCGACGTTGTCTCCGGCGATGTGAAGCTCGTGATGATCAGTGCCGAATTGCCTCGCGACCCTGCGCGCCCGCGGCCGCTCCCCTTCGCCGCGTTGGTAATCGAAACCGACCGAATACGTCGTGAGCCGCCCCTGATAATGGCGCGACGCGAACGCGACGATCGCGCTGGAATCGACACCGCCCGACAGGAACACCCCGACCGGCACGTCACTAACGAGCTGACGCCGGACCGCATTTTCCAGCAGATCACGGGTTTGCCGGATCAGTGTCTCATCATCGGCGGGGATCTCCCGATCACGATCCAGCTCGGCACGCAGGCTCCAGTAGGACTGCACCGAATGCGCCGACGAATCGAGATCGATTTCGAGGAAGTGCCCCGGCGGCAACTGGCCAATGCTGGCGAACAACGTTCGACCGCCCAACGGATTGCCAAAGTACAACCATTCGTGCAGTGCCGCGAAATCGCAGTGACGCGGCCCGGGCAACAGCGCCCGAATTCCCTTGATCTCGGAAGAAAATGCGATAAAACCATCCGCGATGCGGTAGAACAGGGGCTTGATTCCGAGCCGGTCACGGACGAGGTATAACTTCCTCTTGCGCGTATCATAGACAGAGAACGCGAACATGCCGTTCAGGTGAGTCAACGACTCGACACCGTCCTTTGCGAAAAGCCTCAGCACGACCTCGGTGTCAGTTCCGGATCGTAGTCCGGCCAGGTCATGCTCGCGGGCCAGGCGGCGAAAATTGTAGACCTCGCCGTTGTAGCTGATCACGAAACGATTATCGCGGGTACACATCGGCTGACGCCCGGCGTTGGACAGGTCGATTACGCTCAGACGCGTGTGCCCGAGCCAGGCGTGGTCGTCGCAGAACTCGCCATGCGCGTCCGGGCCCCGATGCGCCAGCGCCGCCAGTGCCGCCCGCCGTCGTTCCACGGCGACCGGGCGGACCGATGCAGCGCCGAGAGCGGCAATACCGACAATGCCGCACATCAGCGGTTCACTCCATCGGGGCTATGACCCGGGTTCAGGACGTCGCGAAACCGCGCCGTGATCTGGTCAAGTGAAAATTCACCGGCCCTGATAGCCGTATCGGTCCGCGGCGGGCCGCGGAGTGCCGAGACAATTGCATCGCTCATTTTCCCGGCATCGCCCACCGGCACCAGCGAGCCCCATTTCCCACCCTCCAGTATTTCCGCCGCGCCGCCGGGCGAATCCGTACTGACCACTGCCGTGCCGCAAGCGAGCGCCTGCAGCAACACGTTTGGGCAACCCTCGCTAAGACTGGCGCTGACGAAAACCCGGGCACGACCCATCCATGCAAACGGATTGGTAACGAATCCGGGCAACAAGACACGCCCTTGCAGTCCGAGCCGGGCAACCAGCCGCTCCAGCTGCGCCCGTTCCCCACCCTCGCCAAGGATCGCCAGGCGGCACTCGTGCTGCGCGGATGCCAGCGCAAACGCATGAATCAGGGTCGGAAAATCCTTCAGCACGTCGAGCCGTCCCGCGCCCAACACGAGTGGCGTTGGGTCGGCCTCGAGCCACGGGTGACTCACCTCGGCCCGCGCAAGCCGCCGAATCTCGTCGCAGTCGATCGGGTTGTAGATCACCTGCATGTCGCCGCGGGGAATTCGGTAGAACGCACTGGCGTCATCGGCAACACCGCCGGAATTGGCGACGATGGCATCGGCATAGGGATAGACAAGTTTTGCGATCTGCAGCAACCGCCGGCTCCTCGCGCTCGGAGCATGTCGATAGGCGATGCTCGGTACCGAGCGGATGGCAATCACGCAACGCACCCCGCACCGCGCGATCCGGCTTGCCAGTACGGCGACCACGTTGGCGTGATCGAGCGCCGACAGCAATGCCCCGGGGCGTTCCTTGCGCAAATAGGAAACGAGATGCGGAAGCGCGCGCGAAACGCTGCGGCAACCCAGATCGATAACGCGTACCTGCGGATCAATTTCCCCCAGGTACGGCCCGGCTTTTTCGGCAAGCACGAGATCGACATTGGTGGTGTCCGAGGCCAGGCCGTTTGCCAGCTGCACGAAAACGCGCTCGGCCCCACCTCCGGCCAGCGATGGCAAAAAAAGCGCGATTCGGGACCCGCTCACAACCCGCGTTCTCCCTCAGACATCGACGGTTGCCGCGCGGCGGCCGGAACGGCCTGGCGACTCCAGCCAGCACTGGAGCATCAGTAGCGACCTGATCGCATCCACGCTGCCTTTGTTGCGGTCACGAAAACGCGACCACTGTTGTTGCACCAGCCCTGGCACGAGATAGTAATCGCGCCAAAGCCGTTCCGGTGCCGGCAGGTCCTCCGACCGAGCCGCGCAGCGGGCCCCTGAGCCAGTCACCAACCGGCACTGCAAACCCCGACTCTGGACGCTCTGTCAGCGCGGCGGCACGTAGCACTCGAGGACACGCCGGAGCGGCCACTTTGTCGCGCCATCGCAACCTCTTGCCGATCGCGGCAGCCACCGAGGCGCAAGATTGCAGGCCCTGATGATGAGCCACCACAGGCGCGACTCCCAACCCCGGTCCACCATAAACGGCAATGAAGATAATTCTCCGCGTCGGCGACTCGTTCGTCACAATCGGGCCTCGCGTTCGTCGACCCTACTTCCGTGGCCTTCATCGCCTCAATTCGCAGAATCAGTGCCAGGCGGGGTTGGCATTTCGTGGTGCGGGAATAGCTGGCGTTCCCACTCAGCCATGACACGGTCCTGCGCGAATCGCTCGCGAACTCTGGTCGCCGCACTACCCAGGCGGCGCGTTAGCTCCGGCCGTGCCATGAGTTGCGTCATTGCCTCAGCCAGCGCAGCAACATCTTCCACGGGAACAAGAAGGCCATTGACTCCGTGTTGAATGATCTCCGCCGGTCCCGCCGGACAGTCGGCACTGATTACCGCGGCACCCATCCCCATCCCCTCGAGGACCACATTCGGGAACCCCTCGAAGCGAGACGGCTGAACCATGATGCCTGCCCGCGCCATCAAAGCTTCGATGTCCTGGACCGGTTCGCTGATTTCAAGACGCTCCGAGATACCATGCTCGCGTGCTGCCTGCAGCAGTGTGTCGCGTTCCCGTCCGGTGCCGACGATACGCAGTCTCCAATCCGGATACTGCGGGCTGACACGCGCGAATGCGGCGATAAGCAGAGTCGAATCCCTTCTGACGCGCGAGCCGACCGACACCCAATACCGTCTTCTCGCGCGGGACGTCGATTTGCGGCAGTTTTCGCAGCGGGTTGGGAATCGTGGCCACTGATGCCAGGCATCGCTCACGAATCCAGTCGGTGACCTCCCCGGTCTGGCCAACGACGACATCCGCGAAGCGGTAGGTCAGCCTGCGCAATACTCTCCACGGCCGCGCAATTCTCCCCCGCGAATGGCCGGGATGGTTCCGTTCGGAGATAACCGTGCGAACACCCGTCCCACGACTCGCGACAACGGTCAATACGTTTGACCAGTCAATGAAACCGAGCAGGGCATCGGGACGGCATCTGCGAATCAGACGACGTAGAAGCCAGACTCGGGCGGCATGCGAGCGGAGTTTGGCAGCGGCGGAGTTGTTTGGTGCATGAACGTCGAGCCATTCTCGTCTAACCCGCGGATCAAGCTGATAGAAATCGTCGATCCCGGGCCCCGACCAGGTGGCCAGCGTGACCCGCCAACCGCGGGCAACTCCGTAATTTGCCATATCCGACAGGACACGCTCGGCACCGCCCGCCTCGAGGCTGCTCGTAACCATCAAAATGGCAGGGCCGGTCTCGCTGCCGCCGTTGTTGTCGTGTGAACTTGTGGTCACGGTCGATTCAGGAATCACGGCCCTTGCCCGTATTGCGCGCGATCGCCATGAAAGAATGGCCGCAATAGGGCCGTGCACCCTCAATTATCGCCCGTCGAACTAGTCTCTTCGCAAGCGAACCGCGCGAGGCGAACAACCATTCGATCTGGCTGCGAAAAACAGATAGGTCTTCCTGCAATGACAGTTCGGCTGCTGTCCCGGACCATTCGAGAATCTCGAATCCGTGCCCGAGAAGCGCTGCCGACACCTCGGAACGACTCAACGCGAACTGATAGAAATTTATCGGCTCTGCATCGAAATCGATTGCCGGATAGTCACCGGCGGCCGCTTTTCGCTGTCGCAACGGGGAAAACCATGGCGCGGTCAGGAACAACACACCGCCCGGTCGCAAAACCCGCGCCGCCTCCGCGAGGATCTCATCGTAGCCATTCCAGAAATGCTCGATGACGCCAATCGACCAGTAGCCGTCGAACGAGTCCGCGGCGAGATCGAGCGCGCGGACATCTCCGGTGCGGATATCAAGGTCAGGGTACACTTCATTCGCACGCGCAACCGTGGCTGCGGCGAAATCAATACCAACCGCGTTGTATCCCGTGTCGGCGAGCGCACGCACTTTATTGCCGCGCCCGCAGCCGCCTTCGAGGACGCGTGCGCCAGGCTCGAGGTACCTCGGAGTCACGGTGACAACCTTGTCCCGTGGGTTGACCGGGGCCGGCGCTCCCTCTTCGACCCAGCGGGCATCCCAGAACTCCGGCGTCGCGCGCTCTGCAAGGTACACGAGTTTCCCTTTTCCCGGCCAGTAAAGAATCTCTCTCATCATCGGGCCTCGCTGGTCGCCCGAACCCGCCGAATCGTAGTGATTCAGAGTCGCGATGCAAATGGCGACAAACATTGCAAGAAACGAGTTGTAGTGCATGGTCCCGGATAACGTGATGAAGGTGAAACAGACGAGCGTACCGAAAAAAAGCAGTCTCAGGCTGCGCGGGCAGCGACTGCCTGCGATACGCAGTCGCAGGCCGACAGAAACGAGGACAGAGTAGAAAAGGAATAAACCCTATCAGTCCGGAATTATGCAGAAGATCGATCGGCGTCGAATGCGAGGTCGTGCCATAACGCCAGCGGAAGGACTCGACTCCGTTACCAAAAACCGGATTGGCGGACCAGCCCTCGAGGCCGGCCCGGCGCCACTGTTCGCGGTTTTCGAACGCGGAGTATCCAGGCATGTCCTCGCGAGCCTGCAATATTTCGACACCTAGAGTGATCCTGTTGACGCCACGCTCAACCGCCGTTATCAGTGCTTCGTTCGAGATGACCAGGTACACGAGCACCGAGAGCAACAGCATCAGCAGAACGGCATGCCGCAGCATTAGCCTGAGAATGTGACGAAAATAGACCAGCCCGCCCGCCATCGCCCCCAGCGCGATGCCCAGGTTGGTTTTGATCGATGTGGTCGCCACAATATGCATCATGATGACCATCGCCAGGACAGGAAACACAAACCGCGACGACCTGAGGTACCCCGTCATCAGCGCAAGAAAAAGGCCGAACAGGTAGACGAGCGCAACCGCATTGTAGGAAAAATCAGCCGGGTACCTGAACGGGAAGCCGACAGTGCTCGTGTAAATCAAAGCAGAGGCGCCGAACCCGCAAAACATCCCGGTCAGAATCGCGCGAATATCGTAGTACCTGATCAGGGATGCACCCAGGATCAGGATCAGTACGAAATTGATCGCTGGTACCAGCGTATTGCGAGCGAGTTCCCAGTCGTAGGTCCAAAGCAATTGCAAAAACATATAGAGCACGAAAACAGAATACAGCCCAGCCTCACGGCAAAACATCAACCTCGGCTGACGCAGCACGATCACGAAAAGCGCGAAAACGAGGAAAACCCCGAGATGAGTGTTAGGGAAAATGTCGATAAAACTGGCACGGAATGTCAGCGCAAATCCGACCGCCGCCGCAAACAGGAAGGAAACGAACTGCCCTGCCTTGGCGGCAATCTGTCCGCTGACCAGCCGTTCGGCCTGCCCCGGCGGGTGATAGACAGGTTCGCTCTCAGTTTTCATGCGTTGCAATCGGCCGCGCCGGCACGCCGGCAACCACGGTACCAGGCGCGACCGAGCGGGTGACCACGGCACCGGCGGCGACGACCGCATGCGGCCCGATACGGACGCCGTCGAGAATACGGGATCCCGCACCGAGCCAGACGTTATCGCCGATCTCTATCCCTTCGGCGGTCAGACCGGAATCGCGCAGCAGCGTCCCGTCAGTCGCGATTTTGTGATTGGCCGGGATCACCACTGTGTGAGCGGCGATTCTGACGCCTTCACCGATCCGGACACCGCCGTGGCCGTAAACGATCGCAAACGGATTGAGGCTGCAATGATCGCCGAATGTCACATCACCGCCGTAGGTCATGATCATGGCGAAGTCGTGAATCTCGCAATTGCGTCCTATCGTTATCGAGCCTCCGGACTGGTTACGAATCACAGCATGTCGGCGAGATGTAGGAGGTGGCATCGACCTGGATCCCGCGCCCCCTGAATCGGATCGCATAGCTCACAATACGCCACACGCGGCGTAGCTCCGTCTTTAACTGAAGAAATACGCCCTTAATCGGTCTGCCCCTCGTCGAAATCGCGAAACAGATTCGGCCGAAGCCGCCCGAGCCGCTGCCCTGTTGCTGGCATGAACGGAACGTTCTCGCGCCGCCAAGATAGTCAGAGAGCGCAGCGAACATCGCCACATATCCGTCAATTTCCGCCTCGCTCTTCTCTTTGCGCCAGTCATTGTCGCTCGCCGGCAGAAACGGCTCGAGGTAGCGGGCGAATGCAGCAATGATCTCCTTCCTGCCGGCTATCGGTTGCGCCAGCTTGCGGCGAACGAGGGCGGGCAGTTCACGCAGACCGGCAACACCGGAGGCGCTCGGGAACACAGTCACGGGTGAGTCTCCGAGCATGATCACCGGCTTACCAAGAAGCGCCGCTTCCAGTCCCATCGTTCCCTGGATTGCAACCAGCAGATCCGCGCGCTCGAGGAACTGCCTCGAATCAACGAAGGGCGCGACCAGTTCGACGCCGGGCAGCGCCAGCATTTGCCGCAGCTTCACCAGCGAGTAGTTTGCTGCATCGCTCTTGTGGATCTTGATCAGAAGTTTGTGGGTGGGTGGCACCGACCTGGCCAGCAACTCGATCACCCACATCTGGTTGCTGAAAAACGGTGCCCAGACGTCAATCGACGATTCGGGCTGCATATGCAGCCCGAACAAAATGAAAGGCCCATCGGGTGGAGCCGTCAAAGTCGGGACCCCTTCGATGGCCCTCCGACTCATCGCCTTGTCCAGATAGGTATTCAGAACACTACTCACGCTGTAGCGGTTTCGGCTCTCGGTGAACTTGATGATTTCCCGGCTACGCTTGTTGCGCATCGTTCGAACCGCTGCCCGGGCGCGCGCCGGCAGCTTCAACGCCTTGCCCCACAAGGGCAAGGGCGGCGGCGCGAGGTAGGCCCGGGGTACTATTTCGCGCTGCAGGAAGCGGTCGAGAGCATGCTCTGCCATTGACTCGACTACGGCCGGGTCGGGTCGCTTCACGACCACGCGGGCGGCCGGGGTCAGGCGATCGCAAAAACAGGCCATTCCCGCCGGAATCACGCTGAAATGCAATGCGAAAGCCGGGATGCCAAGCGATCGCGCGACGGCCAGACCCAGCCCGGCATGGATCGCGTCAAAACCAACGATGACGGCATCGGGTTTCAGTTCTGCAAACAGATCGCGCAATCGCCGCGCCAGAAACGTCGCATACCCCAGAGCCTCATGGTAATCGAGTTTCGACACGACGCGATCGCCAAGTATCATATTGTGCACCGTCGGAACCCGGTCGCACTCCAACGAACGCAGAAAGTCTCGATCTATCTCCGCCACCGGAAAGTCGCGCGACTCGCGAAAGAAACGGATGTCAGCGCGACTGCCGTCACCCGGGTAATCACCGCGGTGGAAACGCGGATGGACGATGTGTGAAAAACGCTGACCGCTTTTTGCCGCAACCGGATCGGCAAGCTTGCTCACCAACTCGGCCATCCACCCTACGGTGACGATATGGAGGCCGTCCTTCAGAGGCGCCTGACGCGCTGCTTCAGTCATCGAGCAGATCCCAACGTCAAAGGCGTCCCACGCTTCGCGGCACGGGTCAGAGTCCGCCCGAGCACGGCATCGTAGTGCTTCGGCGCGAGACCCAGCCCAGGCCGGATAATCCGGACATTGGACGGATCCAGGCGTGCCCCTGCCTCGACATCTTCCGAGATGTAGAGAGAGCGCCGAAACTGCAGCGATTTCTTTTCTGCGTCGCGCGGGCCGTACTCGACCCCCCCAAGCGAACACCAGGCGCGCATTGTCTCAGTGACGAGGCTCTCGAGTTCCGCCGGCTCAAGCGAAAACGCACTGTCGACACCGCCATCCGCGCGGCTCAGCGTAAAGTGCTTCTCGATCACGGTGGCGCCATGGGCGACCGCCGCGATCGCGCACCCGATGCCGAGAGTGTGATCGGACAACCCGACCTCGCATCCGAACGTCGCGCGCAGGTGCGGTATCGTCATCACATTGCTGTTCTCGGCGCTGGCGGGGTAAGTGCTGGTGCACTTGAGCAGTACGAGGTCTTCGCAGCCCGCCTCGCGGGCCGCGGCTACCGCCTCCCCGATCTCGTCGAGGGTCGCCATCCCGGTAGAGATGATCATCGGCTTGGCGGTAGCGGCGACAGTGCGAATCAACGGGAGGTCGACAATCTCAAACGATGCAATTTTGTAGGCAGGCACGCCCAGGTCTTCGAGGAAGTCGACGGCACTGGCATCGAACGGGCTGCTGAAGCACAGAATACCGCGCTCGGCGGCACGCGCCATGATGGGTCCATGCCAGTCCCATGGGGTATGCGCCTCGTTGTAAAGATCGAATAGCGTTCGTCCGCACCACAGGCTGTCCTCGTCCTCGATCACGAACTCGCGTTCGGCCAGATCGAGGGTCATTGTCCCGGCCGTGTAGGTCTGCAGCTTGATTGCGTCCGCGCCGGCCGCCGCCGCCGCATCGACTAACGCCAGCGCTCGCTCGAGCGAGCGGTTGTGATTACCCGACATTTCCGCAATCACGAATGGCCGGGCGGTCGTCCCAATCTCGATATTTCCGATCCTCAACGTCAAACGCCTCCGGCCCTTGCGTGCCCCGTCTGTCCCGGTTCGCGGCGGAACACGACCGTACCGCTCCGACCAGGCTGCTCCTTGAACCCGAGCTTGTGGAAAATCCTGCGCGATGCTGCATTCTCGGCCCTGACCCGTCCGACCAAAACGACATCGCCAAACTCGCGCTGATGCTGCGCAATCGCTGCGTCGAGCAATTGCACACCCAGACCGTGTCCGCGAAAAGCCTTTGCGACCGAGTAATGGATCTCCCATGCGCCGGCATCCGGCTCGATTCTCACCTGCCCCAGCGGCAGGCCATCGCAGCTTTCGATAACGTAAAGCGCGCCCGCGGAATTCCCGCTGATGCGCTGCCGGAACCAGCTTCGATGGGTATCCGCGGATATCGGCGCCGGGTTCAGGGCGTTCTGCCGGACCAGCTCGTCATTGGCCCAGGCGAGAATCAACGCTTCGTCGCTGGCGCCGGCACGCCTGGCCGAAAGCGGCAACTTGTCGGCGAGCTGCATCGCCCGGCACACCCGCTCTACTCCGCGGCCATCTACAGCGGCCAGGCAACTTTCCGACCAGGCCGGATCGAGCCCCTCGCGGACAACCGACGCCACCTCTGCGGCAACTCGTCCTGGATCGATATGTTCCCGGTCTCCGACCCAACGAACAAGTCCGCGCCGCGCGAGTTCTTCGGCAATCGGGACCTGGTTGGATGCAAGCGTCACCACTATCGATGGCAAACCGAGACAAAGACGCTCCCAACTCGTTGCGCCTCCGGCGCCTATCGCGAGATCTGCCGTAGCCATCAGCGGCGCCAGCGATGGCAGGTCCGAGTGAAACGCGACCTGGGGCGGCAGTACAGCCGTGCGCAAGCGCGAATCCGCGAATTTCCCGCGTCCAAGAACAACGTCGAAATGCACATCGTCCATCCGTAACGTCCCGAGTTCCGCCAGAGTGGCGGCGGTCAGCCGCTCAACGTCGCCGCCACCGAAAAACACGATTATTCGGCGTACCGCGCCCGAGCGCACGGAAACCTGCTCACGCCACTCCCGATACGGCTTTTGCAACAGCGCAAATCGCGGCCCGAGCAAAGCGTGGCCACGCTGCAGCTTGCGGTCGTAACGGTGCAACATGTCCGCAACAAGATTCTGATCGAGCAGAAGATCACACGCATGCTCGCGATTGCCGAGATCGTCAATAACCAGCATGCGGCCAACGGCACTACCGACCGCGGTCTCCCAATCGCGCCCCAGCGTATAGCGATCCACGATCAGCCAATCTACCGGTACGGTTGCGGCGCGAAGCGCTTGCAGCGTGTGCTCTGCATCCATCCGCCACGCGTCGTCATGCGTATCCGCCGTGCCTGGCGAAATCCTGTGCACATCGAAACCGGATGCGGCAACCATCGCAATACCCGTTGCCAGATCGCCGCGGCAGACAAACGACACCTGGGCGCCTTTCGCCGCCAGTGCATCGGCCAGCGTGAGACAACGGACCATATGCCCGGTCCCGATTGCCGCAGACGCGTCCGTGCGAATGACGACTCTCAATTTTCCGTCCGACCCGACCGCGAAGGAACTGCAATCGCAGCTGGCGAAAAATCCGTGTTACCGCATCGTCCCATCACTTCAACTCACCTGGGGAATCCAGCATCGCGTACATCGCTTCGGCCCTGATCCAGTCTTCCTCGGTGTCAATATCCTGGACCCGTTGCGCCGGCAGCCGGACTACCGTGGAGTCCGCCCCGAAAATCGGCTCATCGCCCAGCCACGCTTGCCGCGTACCCCAGTAAAACTGCGCTGCGTCGTGCAATGCCTCCGGGATATCCTGGGAGCGCGCCGCGAAGTTCTGCGGAAAGAGCATTCGCACACCGCCCCCGGCTTCGAGCGAAAACGCCCGGGCAACCGGTGCGGCAAACGCGGCTGCGGAGAATACAAATCGCCACTGACCGGTTTCCAGTAAACGCCATCCCGCCACGATATCCTCGGAGCGGACAAACGGAGCAGTCGCGTAGAGACAGCAAATCGCGTCCGCGCTGCAGCCCTGATGCCGTTCGAGCCATCCGACGGCATGCGCAACAACGGCCATGGTGTCAGTGTAATCGTCCGCCAGTGCACTCGGCCGGACAAACGGTGTCTCGGCGCCGTGTTCGCGCGCGACTGTCGCGATTTTCTCGTCGTCGGTAGAGACCACGATACGATCGAAAAGCTTGCAGCGTGCAGCCGCTTCAATCGAATACGCCATGACCGGCTTGCCGGCAAAACAACGGATGTTCTTCCGCGGAATACGCTTGCTTCCGCCCCGGGCTGGAATAATCGCGACTTTCAAAGAAGCTCCCCGAGCGCGGCGACCACTTCATCCTGCTGCTCCTCGGTCATAGCGGGAAACAGCGGCAACGTCAGCGCGGTGCGCGCGTAAGCCTCAGCTTCGGGAAACTGCGCGGGAGCGAAACCCAGGCGCCGGTAGTACGGCTGCAAATGAACCGGGATGTAGTGGACGTTCGTGCCGATCCCGCGCGCGCGCAGCCCATCGTAAGTCGTTCTATGCCTTGAACCGGTCCCGTCATCCGCGACCCGAGCCACATAAAGATGAAAGGCGGAGTAATTGCCGGGTCGTGTGGTCGGCAGCTTCAACGGCAGTTCCGCGAGCAACCGATCGTACCTGGCTGCAAGCGCATTTCTGCGCTCTACATAGGCGTCCAGGCGGCGCAACTGGCTCACTCCTAGGGCCGCGTGAATATCCGTCATACGGTAATTGAACCCGAGCATTTGCTGTTCGTAATGCCATGCCGGGGCAACACCGTCGTAGTCGAAACGGGACGTGTCACGCGTAATGCCATGGGTTCGCAACATCGCCATCTGTTCGGCCAGTGTTTCATCATTGGTGAGCGCCATGCCGCCCTCACCGCTCGTGATGATCTTGACCGGATGGAAACTGAGCACTGTGATCCGCGACCAGCGACAACTGCCGACAGGTTCGCCGCGGCGCGATGCACCGATTGCATGCGAGGCATCCTCGAGCACGGCGAACCCGTAGTGCTCCGCAAGTTCGGCGATCGTCTCCTGATCAGGCGGCTGACCCGCGAAGTGTACCGGCACGAGCACCTTGGGCAGAGTCCCCGAACGGCTTGCCGTCTCCAGCTTCGCCTTGAGCAACGCTACGTCGATATTCCAGGTTGCCGGGTCGATGTCCACGAAATCTACCGACGCGCCGCAGTAAAGCCCGCAATTCGCCGAGGCCACGAACGTATTGGGCACCGTCCACAGCCGATCTCCTGGGCCGAGCCCCAGTGCGAGACAGGCAATATGCAATGCCGAAGTGGCGCTGTTGACCGCCACCGCATGCGTAGCGCCGACCCGCCGGGCAACTGCTGCCTCGAAACGCGGCACGCCTGGACCCTGGGTAAGGAAATCGGATCTCAGGACGTCGACGACGCACTCGATGTCCTCGGCAGTAATATCCTGGCGACCGTAGGGAATCATTCCGCTTCAGCCATCTCGTTCAGCGACACGATCTCGTCGTGGCCAAGGAATCGCGGATTCGTTCCCGAGTGATACATGAATCCACTCTCGACCGGATGCCCTTTCTCACCGAGCGCATTGACCTCGAACTCGAAGTTTCCCGAAAACCTTATCGCGGGCTTTATCACGTAGTGATCATCGAACTCGAGTGTCAGATGCGAATCGTCAGCCGGGCACATCACCTCGTGCAGCTTTTCACCCGGCCGGATTCCAATGATTTCGTGCGGCAATTGCGGCGCCATGGCAGTGGCGAGATCGACGACTTTTACCGATGGAATCCTGGGCACGAAAATCTCGCCGCCATGCATGCGCGAGAAGTTCTTAAGCACGAAATCTACGCCTTGCTGCAGAGTGATCCAGAAACGCGTCATTTCCGGATCGGTAATCGGCAGGCGATCGGCGCCCTCGGCGATTATCTTGCGGAAAAACGGTATGACCGAGCCGCGCGATCCGACGACATTCCCATATCGTACGACGGCGAACCGGGTCCGGTGCGTTCCGGCAAAATTGTTGGCTGCGACGAACAGCTTGTCGGATACCAGCTTCGTCGCCCCATACAGATTTATCGGGTTGGCCGCCTTGTCCGTGGACAGGGCAATGACTTTCTCGACATTGTTCGCCAGCGCCGCGTGAATCACGTTTTCCGCGCCATGAATATTGGTCTTGATACACTCCATCGGATTGTATTCCGCTGCCGGCACCTGCTTCAGCGCCGCTGCATGGATCACGAAATCAATACCGTTCATGGCCTGATTCAGGCGATCGCGATCGCGAACATCACCAATAAAATAACGCATGCAGTCATGACCAAATTCCTGCTGCATTTCGTACTGTTTCATCTCGTCCCGCGAGTAGATGACGAGTCGCGACGGCGCGAACCTTCGCAGCAACGTCTTGACGTATTGGCGCCCGAACGAGCCCGTACCGCCGGTGAGGAGTACCGATTTGTCGTCAAACATCTGGATGCCAGCTCCCGTCTATCGTGTCCCTGCGGTCAATGCCATGCGTCTGAATCCCTCGCTGTTTTCAATCAGCTCGTCGTATTGACCTTGTGCCGCAATGCGTCCGCCGTCGAGCTCGACGATGAGATCGCAGCTGCGGACGGTGGTCAGCCTGTGAGCAATGATCAGAATCGTCAGGTCGCGATCGAGACCGCGAATCGCATCCATTACCGACCGCTCGGTCTCATTGTCGAGTGCGCTGGTCGCCTCGTCGAGCACCAGCACGCTGGCCTGGCGGTAGAGCGCCCGCGCAATACCGATCCTCTGGCGTTGCCCCCCTGACAACCGCACCCCACGCTCGCCGACGACGGTGTCGTACCCGTGCTGCCAGGATTCGATGGTGTCGGCTATCTGGGCCTGGCGGGCAGCGCGGCGGACCCGCTCAAGGTCAATGTCTGCGCGTCTGACCCCTAATGCGATATTCTCGGCCAACGATGCGTCCGCGAGAAAAATACTCTGCGGAACGTGAGCAAGCGCCTGTTGCCAGGCACGCATCGTCGCCGCGTTGAGCTCCTTGCCGTCAACGGTGATCCGTCCCTTCGATGGCGCGAGCAATCCCATCAGCAGATCCATCAAAGTGCTCTTGCCGCTGCCCGTGCTACCCACGAACCCGATGCGCTGGCCACGCCTGATCGTCAGATTGATGTCATCGAGGACGAGGGAATCCGGGTCGTGATAGCCGAACCCCACACCGTCGAGACAAATCGAGTCCGAGAACGACAGCGCGGCAGGCGGTGGGCGCAACGCCTCGGCCGCAAGGGGTTGATCCAGCAACTCGACAGTGTCGGCGAAAGACGCATAGCTGCCCGCTATGGTCGCCCATGAACGAAAGACCTGCTGCATCGCCGGCAGCAAGCGCTGGGCGCCGAGCGCCAGTACGCCGAGAACCGGTAATGCCTCGACGAGACCACCGGGTTGCCGGCTCAATCCAAATGCAAGCGCGGCGATCAGGACCATGCCCAGCGCCTCCATCGCGAAGCGCGGACTCTGGCTTATGAACACATTCTCACCCTGCGCAAGCCGCCAGCGCAGATCCGACTGGCGATAAACGTCACAGTAAACTTGTTGAGTTCCATTCAGCAGCACGTCGCGGATACCGCCGAGACCCTCCTGCAAGGCCTTGACGACCTTGCCGTGTTCCTCTGCGATACGTTCGCTGTTGCGCTGCAGACGCCGGCGTGAGATCCAGGTGATCAGACCGTAGCTGGAACCGAACCCGACTGCGGCGATCAGCGCCATTACCGGGTCGATAATCACCAGCGTCGTCACGATAGCGACGAGCACGACACCGGCACTCAGCAGCGTCAGGATTGGCAATAACACGCCCAATGTCGTATGACCCACTTTACCGGTGATACCGCTGATCAATTCACTGCTGTTCCGCTCCACATGAAACCGATAGGGCTGATACAGCGCACGCCGATATACCTCGATACTGATGTCCGCGCCCGCAACGAAAGTCAAACGCGTGCTGAGCCAGGTAACCAGAATTCGGATCGCCGCAGCCCCTATTGCGGCCAACGCGAATACCAGCGCCAGACGGCAGCACCAGTTCCGCCGCCGTCTCGATACCGAATCTTTCGGCCAGCGCCGCAATGACGGGCTGGTCCAGGACCTTCTCCGGCACTGCAAGGATGCCGATAAACGGCAAGACAGCTCCGAGGCTGATGACCTCGGCGATCGCGCTCAGCAGCATGAGCGCAAACAGGATCATAAAATGACGGCGCCGCCTGGGGCCAAGATGGTGCCAGAGGCGACCCAGCAAGTACCTCAAGCGCGGGCGGGCCGCCGGTGCGTTTGCGGGAATGTCACTCGAAGATTTCAAGTTCACTGATCGTCAGTGGGTCCGGGCAGTCGATTGAGGCGGCGCGGCGGTTGCCCGTGCCACGCTACTGGCTCGCAGAGCTGCGCTCGTCGAGGACCCGACGCAGCAAGTTGTGGATGAATACGAAAAACAGCGCCATGATCAATCCCAGCACCGTCCCGGACAGAACAAGCAGTTTGCGTTTCGGCCGGTCGCGTCTTTCCGGGGCCACGGCCGGATCGACAATGGTAAACGCATACTCCTTCTTGGCATTGGCCAACATTTTCTTCTGCGTCTCATTCTCGATGAGGCGATACATGACCTGCTCGAGGAAGACGACGTCCGTGTCCCGAATTTGCTCGTTCAGGTATTCGATATTGTGCTCGGCCTCGTTGAGCGCCCGCAGCCGGATAATTTCATTGGCGAGCGCGACAATGCCATTGGCCCATTCCGCCGCGGTCTCCGAATCCTTCCAGTCGACAACGATCTTGGTGACGCCCTCTTTGTCATCGTGACGGATGGAGAGAATCTTCTCGCGGAAATCGCGCACCGCCAGCCACAGCGTAAAGGGTTCTTTGCCGTCGCCCGGATCCAGTTCCGGCAACAGGTTGTTGCGGCGGATGAATTCCTCGACCAGAAATCGCGAGGTCAGGATGGGCCGATTATCCTGATCGGTCCCGCGTGACTTGAGGTTGATTCCGGCGAGACCGGCAAGGCCACCAAACTGTTCGGCGAGCGAGGAGATTCCACTCATTCCGTCCCCCCTGACTTCCACCACCGTGGCCTGGGCCCGGTAAATTTCGGTCGCGGTCAATGCCATGTAGACCGAGGCTGCCGCAAACAGCATGGTGATGAGGAGAATCCACCATTTTTTCTGCCACGCAATGCGCAAGAATGCGACGACATCGATTTCGTCCTCATGCCTGATTTTCCCGACTGTCGTCACGCCTGCCTTCTCCTGTTGGCCCAATCTCGGGGCGCCACTGAAACTCTATCTGTAACGCGGCTTATCAATGCTGCCGCCCTGCGATGGGCGCCGTGCGTTGCTCGCACCTGCATTTGTCGGAACTCCCCGTCGCACAGACCACGCCCCACTTTTCTCACTCCTGACTTCAACTGGCGCGATGCCGATCTGCCTCACGCCTGAGTTCCTCTATCTCACGACGTAGAAGATCGTACTCCTGCATCTTGATCTTGAGGAATTTCACCGCGAGGCTGGCTTTCTGCTCAATGCCGAGCGGAGTCAACACATACATGTAAGCTTTGCGGTTCTTGCTGTTTTTGAAATTCGCCGCCTTGACGGCACCCTGACGAATCAGGGCGCGAATACAGTAATTGGCTTTTCCAAGGCTGATATTGAGTTCCTGCGCGAGCTCGCGCTGGCTCATCTCCGGCCGGTTTTCCAGCAGGACCATTATCTTGTGCCGGATCTCTTCTGAAACCATTGCCGTGTACCTGGATGGCGAGACGCCCCATCGAAACACGCCGAATCACAGCGGGGACACAAACGCCGCGAAACTACAGTGGCGGTGCTCGGCGACGCGTCGCAACTCATGCGTTCAGTAGTTGAACGGACGAAGTCTAATCCGGCGAAAAACCGGAGTCAACGCGACTCTGTCACAGATTGCGACTGCCGGGTCACCCCTCCTCGGGTCATGCCTCCTCGGAGCGGGCCGCAACAAACGCTGCGGCCGCTCGAACCCCGCGACGCCCGGCGTTCCTCGCAAACCCGGTGGGACCATCGCCGGATCGTGCGCCACGGAATAGCGAAGATCAGCCGAGCCGGGGCGGCAACGCCCGCCAGTGAGCACCGCCGGAACGGCACGGCGACTGCGCCCACCGAACGCGGGCTGCAGAGCCTGCGACTACCGCCTGGCGGATTCAGATCCCTTGCGCCCGGCAAACCGGGGCGCCCCGGTCACCGTCGACTGTTGTTTATCGAGTCGCGCAGCGCCGACTCGATAGTCGAGGTGGTTTGGATCGAGCCAAGGTCGATACCCAGCTCCGCAATGGTCTGCGCGATCGCCGGCGAAATTCCCGAGATGATCGTCCTGCATCCCATCAGCACAGCCGCCTTGGCAATCTTGATCAGGTGGTTTGCGACAGCGGTATCCACCACGGCAACGCCGCCGATATCGAGCAGAAGCGTGCTTGCGCGGGTGTCGGCGATACTCGACAACGCCTTGTTCATGATGTCCACGGACCGCTTCGAGTCGACGATCCCGACAATCGGCGCGAACAGCACGCCGTCCCAGATTTTGGTCACTGGCGTAGACATTTCGAGCAGGGCCAGGCTTCTTTTCTGCACCTCGACGGTAATGTCGGAAGCGAACTTCACCACCTTCATCGGCCGCCCTTCCACATCGAGTATCGGGTTGTAGGAAGCCTGCAACCAGATTTCCTGGCCGTTCTTGCCTATCCGTCTGAACTCGTCGGCTTCGTATTCTCCGCGGCCGAGACGCTGCCAGAATCGTGCATAGTCCGGTGATTCGGCATACCCGGGATCGCAGAGCATGCGATGGTGCCGGCCACGGATCTCGTCGAGCCTGTAGCCGAAAATGCGCAGGAAGTTATCATTCGCTGTGATTATCGTGCCGTCCAGTTCGAATTCGATTACCGCCTGGGCGCGCCGGATTGCGCGGATCATTCCCTCGTACTCGGCGATCTGCAGTTTCGCCGCGGTAACATCGGTCGCGAACTTCATGATCCGGATCGGGACGCCGTTTTCGTCCAACACCGGGTTGTACGAAGCCTGCAACCAGATTTCCTTGCCATCCTTGCCGAATCGCTTGAACTCCGCACACTGGAATTCTCCGGCAGCCAGCTTTTTCCAGAAGTCGGCATAGTCGCCGGAATTAGCATAGTCAGCATCGCAGAACATCCGATGTTGCTCGCCAACGATCTCTTCCAGTTCGTAGCCAAAGATCTTCAGGAAATTCTCATTGGCAGACACGATAGTTCCATCGAGATCGAACTCGATCAGTGCCTGCACCCGGTCAAGCGCCTGATACACGGCAGAAAGATCGCAGGACGTCATGGTCGCCTTCATGGCTGTGCTCATTAGTGGTGGCTCCGTCGGTCCGCGATGCTTCGCCGGCCGGTGTTGAACGAAACGGTTGAATCAACGTTGCGACAGACTACCAAAGAGACGTCTGCAGCAATAGCTCCGCATCCAGACGGCAAATCCCCGGGGCGGCAACGACCCGGGGCCGGAACAAGCCGTGCTGAAAGCACATTTTCGGTATGATTGAGCACCCGCAAGCGAAGAGACCTGCATGAGCCCTGCCGCAACCACGCTACCTCGGCGCTGGCGACAACCGACGGCGCACAACTCCACAGCTATCGCGGCGACGCCGGACTTTTGGGCGGTGTTGCTCTTCGAGCGCCGGCCCTCCGGCTTTCGCGCCGGCGCGAAAGCCGTCTGATCCGGGTCACCGATGTCCCAATTCACCGACACTCCGGCAGTCGCCATGCAAGTGAGCCGCAATATCGTAGTGGTCTCGATCCAGCTCGACCTCGATGACGACGTTCTGAACCGGTTCCGCGAGGATCTGCTGCAACGCGTGCACGAAACGGGATCGCGTGGGGTGATACTCGACGTATCAGGCCTGGAAACACTCGACCCGGACGAATTCGCGGCGCTGCGCGGAATCATCCGAACCTGCGCTATCATGGGCGCCGAGTCGGTTCTTGCGGGTTTACGACCCGGAGTCGTGTCCGCGCTGATCGAGGCCGGTTGCGACATCGACGGCCTGCGCGCGGCGATCGATCTCGATGCGGCTTTTGCCCGGCTCGAGCCGCAACCACAACCGGAAACAGTCCCCGACATCGACATGGAACCCGGCGAAGAGGATAGCGTCGAGCCGGAGTCGATCCGGGCACCTACGGAACCGTAATGAGTCCTGAAATCCACCGCACGATCCGCAACGAAACGGATGCCAGGCATGCCGTCCTGGAGTCGACCCTGTACTCGCGGGATGCGGGCTTCGATGAGACACCAAGCCGGATCATCGCCACCGCGGTGTCCGAACTCGTGCGCAACATTCTCAAGTACGCGGGGAGCGGAGAAATCTGGATGCGCCGGGTCAAGGAACCCGGCCGCCGCGGCGTCGAGATCGAGGTGGCGGATAACGGCCCCGGCATCGCCGACTGCGACGCCGCAATGTCGGATCATTTCAGTTCGAGTGGCACGCTCGGCATGGGCCTGCCTGGCGTCAGGCGCATGATGGACGACTTCAGGCTCGAATCGACCCCGGGCGAGGGTACCCGGATCACGGCACGCAAATGGATCTGAACGTGGATGCGGACCTCGAACATGCGAGCCGGGTCCGGCCGTGCACCGGCGAATACGTGAGCGGCGATGCGGTAGTCATCAGGGAGATGGAGCAGGGCCTGTTCGTGGCGATCGTGGATGTGCTCGGACACGGACCCGAAGCCCACGAACTGACACATATCATCGAGGCGTATCTTGGGCGCTACGGGTCGGCGGATGTGTATGGCGTGATGAACCGTCTCCATCAACATCTTAAAGGCACACGCGGGGCTGCCGCGGGGCTTTGTGCGATCAATGCGGCATCCGGCCGGGTTGACTACGCCGGCATCGGCAACACGGCCATGCGCCGATTTGGCAAAATCGAGACCCGGCTGGTCTCGCATGACGGCGTGCTCGGCCACAATATGCGCACTCCGCGGCCGCAAACGCTGCAGCTGGAACCCGGCGATCTTCTGGTTCTTTACACCGATGGCGTAAGCGACCGCTTCACCTCGGAGGAATACCCCGGCGTGTTGCATCATCCGCCAAACGAGGTGGCGAGTAATATCGTGCAACGGTTCGGCAAGAATCACGACGACGCGGCCTGCATCGCCGTGCGGTACCGGCCATGATCGAGCTCGGCACAATCAGTCTCAGGCACAATTCGTCGGTGCACGACGCTCGCGCCAAAATCCGCAGTCTCGCCGCAGCGCTCGGCTACGATGCAGTCGAGACGACCCGTCTCGCCACTGCGGTCTCCCAGGCCGCGCGTGCGCTACGCAGCTGCGACAACGAACCGCGCATTGCGGTGGCACTGGGCACGACGTTATCGCCACCCCAGCTCGTGCTGGACTTGCTTTGCCGCGGCGAAGCGCCCGGGATAATGAAACTGTCGGGGTTCTTCGACTGTCTGCGCCGGCACGGCGCGCAGGACGGGATGAACGTCATCAGAGCGCTGAAACATCTGCCTGACCGGTCCTTCGCTCCGAGCGATGAGTTCATCGCCGAGCTAAGCAGCAGGATCCGCAGCCTGTCGCGCGAAGAGCTGATGGCGGAGATCCAGCAAAAGAACCGCGAACTCGAGCGCCACAGCGCCCAGCTGGAGGCAACGGTGGCCCAGCGCACCGAGGAACTGAAGCAGGCGATGGAAGCGGCGGAGTCCGCGAACAAGGCCAAGAGCGGATTCCTCGCCAATATGAGCCATGAGCTGCGCACTCCCATGAATGCCATCATCGGCTATAGCGAAATGCTGATCGAGGACGCCGAGGACCAGGGCTTCGACGAAGCGGCTGAAGACCTGAAGAAAATTCATGGCGCCGGCACGCATTTACTTTCGCTGATCAACGATGTGCTCGATCTCGCCAAGGTCGAAGCCGGCAAAATGGACGTCTACCTCGAAAACTTTAATGTAGCGGAGATGGTGAATGGCGTAGTGGCAACAATCGATGCGCTGGTCAAAAAGAACGACAACACGCTCAAAGTGAGCGTGGACGAGACCATCGGCGATATGCGCGCCGATGTCACCAAGGTCCGCCAGGCATTGCTGAACCTTCTCAGCAATGCCGCCAAATTCACCCATCAGGGTGAAGTCAGCATGGCGGTTTCCACGGAAACATCCGATGGTGTCGACTGGGTGCGGATGGCGGTATCCGACTCGGGCATCGGCATTCCGCCGGACAAGATCGACCACGTATTCGACGAATTCTCCCAGGCCGACGAATCCACCACACGCAATTATGGCGGGACCGGGCTCGGGCTCCCCATCAGCCGGCGTTTCTGCCAGATGATGGGCGGCGATATTCTCGTCGAAAGTAGCGTCGGGGAAGGCTCCACGTTCACGATCCGGCTGCCGCGACTGGTGGCGGAACCCGCCGACGAATCTCGGGGAAAAGAAAGCGCGCCACAGGTCGTGATCCCGGAACCGGGGGAGGAACAGGTGGTACTCGTGGTCGACGACGACCCGATCGCGCTCGACCTGCTCGGCAGAACGCTACATGATGCGGGCATGAGCGTCGTCACCGCTACCGACGGCGACGAAGCACTCGCAATGGCGCGATCGATTCAGCCCGCGGCCATCACCCTCGACGTACTGATGCCAGGCAAGGATGGCTGGGAGGTACTGCGCCAGCTAAAAGCCGATCCTGCCACGCAGGACATCCCGGTCGTCATGGTCACGATGACCGACGACCGCGAACTCGGCTATGCGTTGGGTGCCACTGAATTCCTGACCAAGCCGGTGGAACGCAGCCGGCTGGTGCAACTGCTCGAGCGCCACGCCAGCGAAGACGGCGAGCGCCGCGCGCTGGTCGTGGATGACAAAGCAGAGAATCGCGAATTGCTGCGGCGCGCACTCGAGCAGGCAGGCTGGCAAGTCAGCGAGGCCGAGAACGGGCAGATTGCACTCGACAGGCTGAACGACGATGCACACTCGCTGATTTTGCTGGACCTGATGATGCCGGTAATGGACGGGTTCGAATTCGTGATGGAAATGCACAAACTTGGGCCCTCTCGTGCCGTCCCGATCGTAGTAGTAACGGCCAAGGAAATCGACGAAGACGATCGGCGTCGTCTCAATGGCGGCGTGGTCGGGCTGATCGAGAAAGGCGGGCTCGACCGTGACGCACTGCTAACCCAGTTGCGCCAGCAACTCGCGGCAACGCGGATACCCAACAACCAGAAACACCCGGACTAATCCGCGCACCACGCCGGGTCCGCGGTGCACACCTTGTCGCCACGCCTTAGTTCGACCGCACCGCCAGGACTCAACTTGGATGCAGAGCGAGACCGCAGACTACGCCCACTTCATGCCAGTGGTCGGTTGATGCGCTGCCGTCCACGAAAAAACCCGACTCGCTCCGACCGCAACCGCTTCGACGTGCCGTATAGCGGTGCGGGCAATCGCCATGGAAAATCCCAGTTACAGTAAGTTCATCGTGCTTCCTGGCGCCCTGGTACTGCAGGGCGGCACGAGTGCAAGGGCCGTCGGCGCCGTGGTCGGAAGCGCCGCAACTGTGGCCGTGGAAACCGCAAAAGTCCCGGTCAAGGCAAACGGTGCAGTCGTCGATGTGGTGACCGACGAGGACGACGACTAGCCCGGCATCCCATGCCGAACCGGACCGGCAGGTCCGCGAACCAGCGCCGACTCAACGCCGTTGCGAATTCGCCTCTGCCGGGTCAAAACCGTTATGCTGCACCGTACGACAGGTGGGCACCGAAGAGAAAAGGAAAAACCAATGCGTTACCGAAGTCGAATTGTCACGAGCCTGCTTGCGGCAGCGTTTGCTTTTAGCGCCCACGCACAGACGGAACAATCCCCCCAGCCACCGGAAATCGAGCCGGAGGCATTGAGCGTGGTGCAGGCGATGTCGGATTATCTCGCCGCCAGCAATGACTTCTACTACGAAATAGACACCACTTACGACGTCGTTCAGCCATCCGGCATGAAGGTCGAAATGGGCGTAGCGCGCAAAATCCTGGTGTCACGCCCCAACCGCATGCGCATGGAAGCGATCCGCCGCAGCGGCAGGGAAGGTATCCTGGTTTTTGACGGCGGGCACATCTGGGCCCATTCCGAGGAAGACAACGTCTATGCGCAGACGGAACAGGTTGGAGATCTCGTCGAGAGCATCGATTTTGCCGTGTCCGAACTCGGGATCAAGGCGCCATTGTCGGAACTGGCCTCGCCTGATTTGTTCGCGTCGATCGCCCGCGATCTCGAGAGCGCCGAGCACCTCGGCGAGGAAGTGATTCAGGGTGTCACCTCCCATCACCTGCTGTTGAGTAACGATTACGCCGACTTCCAGATGTGGATAAAAACCGGCGACGAGCCGCTGCTGCAGAGAATCGTCATCGACTACCGTGAAGAACGCGGCCAGCCCCAGTTCCGCGGGCAGTTCAGCAACTGGAACATGGCGCCAAAGAATACAGCGGGCAAATTTACGTTTGTACCGCCCAAAGACGCGGAACGGATTCGCTTTTACGTCGCCACGCCACCCACCGTTTCGAACCAGGAGGCCGCGGAATGAAATCGACCCATGGGAAAGTCGTCGTCAGCCTGGTAGCCGTGTCAGTGGTGTGCCTGCTGGCTGTGGATTTTGTTGAAGCCCGCCGCGGCGGCGGTGGTGGGGGCGGTCGCTCAATGTCTCGCGGCGGACCGGCCGCAAGCGGCTCGATCCACCGCTCCCAGGCACAACCACAACGAAGCACACCGAGCCAGCGTGACATGTCGAACCCGGGCGCCGGATCGCGCCAGGATCGCGCCGGCGACTATGCCGCTCAGCGTCCGGCACAGGGATCGATCAATGCCAACGACCGCGAGGCAGGCGCGATCAACACCAATAATCGCCAGGACAATCTCGATCAGGCTCGCGACACCAACCAGGATCGCTACGATCAACGCCAGGAGACCATCAACGAACGCCAGGATTTTGCCAAGGAGGTCCATAACGACCGCGAAGAGTGGTACGAGGATAGCTGGCATGGACGCACTTACGTCTCGGTAAACGCCTGGGGCAGCATGGGCTGTAGTTACACCAGGGTCGTCGTCGGCGGAGTCACCTATTACGACTGTCGCGGCGTCCGCTACGAGCGCGTCTATCGCGGCAGCGAAGTCGTATACGTAGTCGTAAACTAGATCCGCGCGCGACGAACCGGTGATCGCATTGGTCAGACGCCTGGCCGGTTCGGCCCCGTACTGGCTTCCCGCGGTTTTGCTTGTCGCTGTCGCCACCAATCAGATGCGTCTCGCACATGTCGAGGGCCTGTCGCCGTGGTCGGGGGGCGGCTTTGGCATGTTCTCCACCACCGACGCGCCAGGCAATCGCCATCTTCATGCGTTTGTGCAGAACGAAGGCATCCGCCGTGAAGTCGCTGTTACTGCGGACCTGCACCGCACTGTCCGACGCGCGACGACATTGCCCGCGCAAGCGCGCTTGCGCGCACTGGCCGATGAGTTGTCTCAGCGGGAGTCCGGCGGTCGCATCGCATGGGACGAAATCGAGATCCAGATCTGGGCAGTCAATTACAATCCGGCGACGCTTGCACCCGGGGGCCGCCTGGTAAGGAAAGAACGGTTTGCGGTCGCAGCGCCTTGAGCGGATTGTCGCCGCATGCCGCGGCCATGCCGGGCCGCTGGCAATAGACCTCGCGCTACGCCTGACGTTGCTCGACCTTTTACTTCGCCCGGTGGGAAACTGGGTGCTGCGGCCGGTGTTCCTGGCGATCGCGGCGATCGCCCTGATCCGGCCGGCGTGGTTGCGCCAGCCGTTGCCATGGCTGGCGCTCGCTGCGTTGGCGGGCGCAAGAGTGCTGCTCGACTGGCCGCTTGCAGATAATCACGCCTACCTGTTGGGCTACTGGTGTCTTGCCATCGCGCTCGCATTGTCGACCGCGGTTCCGGATCGCGTACTCGCCATCAATGGCCGCCTGTTGATCGGCCTGGTCTTCCTGTTCGCCTGTATCTGGAAATTTAGCGGCTCCGGTCATTACGCGGACGGGACATTTTTCCAGGTTACGTTTCTCACCGACCCCCGCTTCGAAGGGTTCTCCCGCGTAGCCGGCGGCCTCGATGCAGACACCTACCGCCAACTTCACGAGTCGGTAAAACAGCACAACGATGCAGGACCGGCCCTGCAGCCGGGTCTCATCGAAATCCCGGCTCGCTTTCGCGCGCTCGCAATGGCTGCGACCGTGTGGAACCTGTTCATCAATGCCGCGCTGGCTATCGCGTTTCTATGGCCGGGCGGCAAGCGTCTGTCCGCAATCCGCCACAGTCTGTTGCTGACTTACTGCACGATAACCTACGCGATTGCGACCGTGGACGGCTTCGGCTGGTTATTGCTCGCAATGGGTGCCGCGCAATGCACGCTCGCCGAGAAACGTACCCGCATCGCCTATGTGCTGGTATTCATCGCGATCGTTTTTTATCGCGAGATTCCATGGGCCGACGAGGTGTTTTTGCCTTTGCTGCAGGGCGCGGGCGGATAAACGGCAGGCGGGCCCGACTGGCCGGCTGCAGTTCCGGCACCGTGCAAATACGCCGCCGCAAAGGCCAGACATGCGGCACGGCAGTGGACAGATGAGATTCGCCGGCGGCACCGTACGACCCGCCCCCATTAACCGGACACGGGCTCACTATCGAATCAGGTCACTGCTGCCTGGCGCGTGGCAAGCCGGTACATTGCGAATGCGACACCCGCCAGCATCAATAACCCGAGCCAGCCACCGAACTGCATCGCCGTGCCGAGTGCCAGCACGTCGGCGCGTCCGGCCATGACAATCGGAATCGCTATGAATATCCCCATCAACGCCTCGCCGGTGATAAGACCGGCTGCGAACAGCGTGCCTTTTTGGTGGATGCGTTCCCGTGCATTCGCATCGGCGAACGGTGCAAAGTGGCGCTCGACAAAATGGGCAACCAGGCCACCGGCAAAAATCGGCACACTGACTTCGATCGGCAGATAGATGCCTACCGCGCAGGCCAGCACGGGTACGCGAAAGGTCGATCCCCTGCGTTTCAGCAATTCGTCGAGCGCAATAATGGCGACGCCGATCGCCGCGCCGATAGCGATTGTCGTCCACGGCAATTCGCCGCCAAAAATACCCTTTGCGACCGACGCCATCAGATTGGCCTGCGGCGCAAGCAGCGGGTTCGGGTGGGTCTCGGTCGGGACGCCGATGCCATAAGCCTGGGCCAGAAGATTCAATACCGGTGCGAGCACCAGCGCGCTCGACACGCCGCCGATGGCGAGCATGGTCTGCTGTTTCCACGGCGTGGCACCGAGGATGTAGCCGCACTTCAGATCCTGCAGGTTGTCGCCGCCGATACAGGCCGCGCAGCAAACGACCGCGCCGATCATGATCGCGGCGACCGCGCCTATCGACGAATCCCGTCCCATGATCGCGGCAAGCACCAGCGCCGCGAACAGGATCGTTGCAATCGTAATACCCGAAACCGGATTGTTCGACGAACCGACAAGCCCGGCCATGTAGGCCGACACCGATACGAACAGGAACCCGGCGACGATCATGATCACCGTCATCGGGATGCTGACCATCCACTGCGACACGATGGCCTGGTAGAGCATCATCAGCGGCAGCGTAAACAGCACCACCCCGATCAGGATGTAACGCATCGGCAGATCGCGCTCGGTACGCGGCGTAACGGCGCCGGCATTGGCGCGGCCGGCCATCATTCCGCTGCGAATACCCGAGACCAGCGATGAGCGCAGCGAGATCAGGGTCCACACACCACCGGTCAGCATCGCGCCGACCCCGAGATAGCGCACCTGCGCGGACCAGATCGCATAGGCCGCATCGATCGGCCCGGCCGCGGCGATCTCAGCGCTCAGCGCCGGGTCGCCAGCGAGAAAAAACGTACTGTAAACGGGGATCGCGATCATCCAGGCAATGACACCACCCGACAGCATCACGATGCCGATATTCAGACCCACGATATAACCGACACCGAACAAGGCCGGCGACAGGTTAGTACCGAGATAACCCAGCGTCTTGCCAAACCAGCCGGCAACCGCCGCGGTATCCGGGATCAGGCGCAGACCGCTGCCGGCGGCGAGCTTCATAAAGCCGCCGATCACCGACGCCGCGGCGAGCAGCTTGAGGCCCTGCTCGGGATGCTCCCCGGTTTTCAGCACCTCGGCCGCCGCCTTGCCCTCGGGGAACGCCAAACCCTGGTCGACGATCATCGAACGCCGCAACGGCACCGAGAACAACACGCCAAGCAGCCCGCCCAGACCGGCGATCGCCAGCACCCACGAGTAGCGGAAATCGGTCCAGTAACCGAGGATGATCAGCGCCGGCATCGTGAAGATCACGCCGGTGGCAATCGAAGAACCGGCCGAAGCCCCGGTTGCAACGATATTGTTTTCAAGGATATGCCCGCCGCCGAGCATTTTCAGCACACCCATCGACACGACAGCGGCAGGGATCGCCGATGCAAGGGTCATACCTGCGAACAGTCCCAGATAGGTATTGGCACCGGCCAAAATGATTGCCAGAACGATCGCCAATGCGATCGCGCGGGTGGTCAACTCCGGTGGCGCCTCCGTCTCCATGTCGTCATCCGATCGCCCGGCTGTTGCCCGCGGGTCGGGCAGCCCGAATACTCGCGCCAGTATGGGCGATGCGGCGCCGATCCAGAAGGGCTGCGCATGTTTTTTGCCGTCTGCGCGCCGAGGCATGCGTGGCAGCGCCGCTCTAGGTACAACCCAGAATTGTGTTTCCAGCCTGCGGCTGGGAGCATGGTGCTGCTTCGGTAGGTAAATTTAATTGCCACCGAAACAGGGTTTGAAAATACCGGGTTGCCCCCGGGGAGGCGTCCCATGAAGACGGTCTTCGTCAACCCCGAGCGGTGCATCGGCTGCCGCCAGTGCGAGTTCGCGTGCGCGGTCGCGCATTCGCGAAGCCATGACGCTGCGGCCGCACCGTTCGAGACTCCGCGCCCGCACTCCAGGATACACGTCGACGCCGGAACGACTTACAACACATCGTTCCCGAATCGCTGCCGGCATTGTGATCCGGCACCCTGCGTCGAGGTTTGCCCGACTGGCGCGATGCATCGGGATCCGGAGTGCGACGTGGTACTGGCCGATGGCCATAAGTGCATCGCCTGCGCCATGTGCGCAATGGTCTGTCCGTTCGATGTCATCACGTTTCATAGCGCGGCCAATGGCGCACCACCGAGGGTGGTCGCAACGAAGTGCGACGGTTGCGTTGAGCGGGTGCGCGCTGGCTCAATTCCGGCGTGCGTCGAGGCCTGCAAGGTCGGCGCACTGGTTTTCGGTGATCTGAACGAACTGATTGCGGCGGGCTGCGCGCGCGAATCGAGCGCAATCCTCACCTCTGCCGCGGCCGCATCGCTTGCTATAGGCGAGCCCGACGGCGTGGCGGGCTGGCGCGCCTGGGGCGCGGCGGCGACGCATGTAAACGAGGAGGTGCGTCATGGCAAGCCATGAAAAACTTTCCCAGCTAAGCATCAACAACGACGCGCGGGCGATGATCGCGAGGGCCCGCGAGGAAGGCATCGAGACGGTATGGGACCGGCTGGCGGCACAACAACCGCAGTGTGGCTATTGCGCGATGGGCGTGAGCTGCCGCAACTGCTCGATGGGCCCGTGCCGGGTCGACCCCTTTGGCGACGGACCGCAGAAGGGCGTTTGCGGTGCCGACGCCGACATCATCGTCGCTCGCAATCTCGGGCGAACGATCGCGGCCGGCGCCTCGGCCCACTCCGATCACGGCCGGGACATCCTCGAGGTGTTCGCGGAACTCGCCAAAGGCGAAACCTCGGGCTACGAACTGCGCGACGAAACCAAGCTGAGAAGCCTGGCCGAGGAATGGGGCATCGATCCGACCGGGCGCAGACCGAACGAGGTTGCATCCGACCTGGCCGAGGCGATGATGGAAGAATTCGGTACCGCCAAGGGCCACCTCAGCTTCAGCGACCGGGCGCCCGATAAACGCACGAAACTCTGGAAGACGCTCGGAATAGACCCGCGCGGCATCGACCGCGAGAACGTCGAGATGCTGCACCGGACACACATGGGCGTGGACAACGATTACGTCAACACGCTGTTGCATGGCCTGCGCACCAGCCTGTCGGACGGCTGGGGCGGATCGATGGTGGCAACCGAACTCTCCGACGTGATGTTCGGCACCCCCCAGCCGGTCGCCTCCCGGGTCAATCTGGGCGCACTGAAGGCCGACTACGTCAACATCGCGCTGCACGGCCATAACCCGCTGCTTTCCGATGTCATCATGCAGGCAGCCGAAGACGAGGAACTCGTTGCACGGGCCAAGGAACTCGGGGCGAAAGGCATCAACCTGGTAGGGCTTTGCTGCACCGGCAACGAGCTGCAGATGCGCAAAGGATTGCCGATGGCCGGCAACCACCTGATGCAGGAACTCGTGCTCCTGACCGGGGCGCTCGATGCGATGGTCGTCGATTACCAGTGCATCATGCCGTCGGTGACGGACGTGGCAAAGTGCTTCCACACCGAAGTCATTTCCACCGCCGACAAGGCGAAGTTCACCGGTGCTACGCATATCTCGTTCGATCCGCGGCGCGGCTACGAGATCGGCAAGGAAATCGTCTCGCACGGCGTCGAGGCTTATGCCAACCGCAACCCTGAGCGGGTTCGTATCCCCGGGGATACCGTGGAAATGATGGCGGGATTCTCGGTAGAGGCGATACTCGCCGCGCTGGGCGGCACGCCAGAGCCGCTGGTCGAGGCGATCAAGGCAGGTAAGATCCGCGGTGCGGTCGGCGTCGTCGGCTGCAACAACCCGAAGATCTCGCAGGATCATGGCCATGTCACGTTGACCCGTCGGTTGATCGAAAACGACATCCTCGTGCTCGTGACCGGGTGCTCGGCGGTGGCCAACGGCAAGGCCGGCCAGATGATGCCCGAGGCAGCCGAGATGGCCGGGCCGGGTCTCAGAGAGGTCTGCAAGGCGCTAGGTATTCCGCCGGTGCTGCACATGGGTTCCTGCGTCGACAACACGCGGATCCTGACGCTCGCGGCGGCGCTCGCGAATTATCTCGGCACCGATATCTCGCAACTCCCGCTCGCCGGGGCCGCGCCCGAGTGGTACTCGGAAAAAGCGGTATCGATCGGCGCCTATGTCGTGGCAAGCGGCATCTACACGGTGCTCGGTGTGCAGCCGGCGATCTTCGGCAGCCCGAACGTCGTAAACCTGCTGGCAGCCGGGCTCGAAGATGTCGTCGGCGCAAAGTTTGCCATCGAGGCGGACCCGGAGAAAGCAGCCGTGATGATCCGCAGGCACATCGAGTCGAAACGCGCAGCGCTCGGGCTGCCGCATCTCGAAACCGGCGACGTCGAGGCGCCATCGGAAGCGGCCTGATGTTACCGGGCCGCCAGGAGAACAGATGATGTGTGAGGCCCATGGACACGATCACGGCGATCACACTCACAGCCACGGCGTGATGCTTGCCCACAACGCCCACCCGGACGATTTCCGGGTGGTCGTGACGGGCAAGGGCGGCGTCGGCAAGACCACGCTGACCGCGTTGCTTGCGCTGCTGCTCGGCCGCCGCGAGTACCGCGTGCTGGCGCTCGATGCCGACCCGCAGATGAACCTCCCCTTTGCGCTGGGTCTCCCCCTCGAGCAGGTCCGCAGCCTCGTGCCACTGAGCGAAAACGCCGACTATGTCGAAGAGAAAACCGGTGCCCGTCCGGGCGCAGGCTGGGGGCTCTTCTTCCGCCTGAACCCCGAAGTCGACGACGTCGTCAGGCGCTTCGGTGTGACCGGTCCCGGCGGAGTCCGGCTGCTCGTCATGGGCAACACCGTGCAGCCGGCGGCCGGGTGTCTGTGTCCGGAAAACGCACTGCTCGGCGCAGTGGTCAACGCGATCGGTCTGCGTCGCGACGAAGCGATCCTGATGGACACGCAAGCCGGCTTCGAGCATTTCGGGCGAGCGCTCGCGAAAGGTTTTAAACATGCGCTGGTCGTCACCGACCCGAGCTTCAACGGCATTCAGGTCGCGCTCGCCGCAGCCCGGCTTGCTGCCGAACTCGACGTCGATGGCGTCCACCTGGTCGTCAACGGCGTCAGGCATCCGGACGAGTTCAGCCGTGCGATGGACCGCGTCGACACCGCCGGCGGTTTCCCGTTCGCCAGCATCCATTGCCTGCCCTACCAGGAACGCCTGTGGCAGACCGAGCCCTCGGTGGCACCGCTGCTCGGGGATCCCGACTCATCGTTGATTAATGCTCTCGAAGGGCTGCTCGACACGCTGGTCGCCCCGAGGGCGAGGGTATCGTCATGCGCATCGTGATTATCGGCGCCGGGCCCGCCGGCATTTCGGTTGCAGAGCATCTGCGCGCGCTGCAGCCGGACGCGGATCAGCAGGCGGATATCACGATGATCTCGGCGGAGCCGTTCCCGCCGTATTCGCCACCGGCAATGGCCGATCATTTTCTCCACGGCCGCGGGGCGGCGTTGTACTGGAAGGGGACGGACATTTGCGAACGACTGCAGGTCGACTACCGGGCCGGAACCGAAGTTCGCGCAGTGGATCCAGCGGCGAAACAGGTGGTGCTCGCCGACGACTCGGCGCTTGCCTTTGACGAGCTGGTGATTGCTACCGGCAGCCGGCTGTACGCACCGATCGACGGCTACGACCTGCCCGGCGTTTACAACTTCAAGTCGCTGAGCGCGGCACAAGAACTCATCGCGCACGCCCGCGACGGCGAGGTCAATAGTGCGGTCATCGTCGGCGCCGGGTTTATCGGCGTCGAAGTGGCGCTGCTGCTTGCCGATCTCGGCCTCGACGTGACTATGATCGAGCAGCAGGACCGGGTGATGCCCGGCATGCTGGACGCAGAGACCGCGGAAATCGTCGGTCATGCGCTTGCCGAGCGCGGGGTGCGTGTTCGCATCGGCGCCCAGGCAGCCGCCTTTGCCGGCAACGGCCAGGCCGATGCGCTGGTCCTCGAGCCGGGTGAGGTCATCAAGGGAGACGCTTATGTCGCGGCGACCGGGGTCAAGCCCAACCTCGAGTTCCTGGCCGGTGCCGGGCTCGATACAGGCTGGGGCCTGCGGGTCGACGACGGGCTGTGCACCAACATCCCCTGCATCCGCGCGGCGGGCGACGCCGTCGAGACGCGCGATCGAATGACCGGCGCGCGTTTTGTCCACGCGATCTTCCCGAATGCGGTCGCACAGGCGCGGGTCGTAGCTGAGCAGACTGCTCGGTTACGACACCCGTTACGAGGGCGCCGAATCGATGAACAGCCTCCGCCACCTGGGCATTCCGGTGATTGCCGTGGGGAGCCAGACCGGTGAGACGGAGCTGAAAATCCGAACAGGCAGACATCTCCGCAAGATCAATCTGACGGAGGGCCGCATCGTCGGCTTCCGCCTGGCCGGCGACATTCGCGGAGCCGGCGTCTACCGCTCGCTGATGCTGCGGCGCGTGGATGTGAGTCGCTACGGCGACGACTTGCTCGAGCCCGGGTTCGGACCTACCCGGCTCGCCGGCGCCGTATTCAGTCAGGCGGCCTGAGGAGGAAACTGCCGCGCTGCCCGCCACGCATGTATCAGCCGATCGATCGGCTTCCATGCTGTGCGGCTATCGGCGATCGAGTACCGGCAACAACCTGACCCGCTCGGCGATAGCGCGGAAATCGGGGTCGTTGTGCAGTTCGCGGTAATGGACATCCACGGCAAGGTAGACCAGCCGATCGTCGGGCGAATCGACCGCTCTTGCGAGCCACTCCATCGCCTGTTGCCGTTTCCCCCAGTCCGAGATAGGCAACGGCCAGCTTGCTGGGCGGAACGTAGCGCTCGGCAGCGAGCGCCTCGAGTTCCGACGAGTGTCGACCGGGCGCTGACGAAGTCACCGAGTCTGGCCCGCGCGTGGATCATCGGACCGCCGACGATGGCCAGCCCGAGCGCCGGCAATGCAGCCTCGTATGCGTCGAGCGCCGCGGCCCACTCACCAAGACCGGCATGAGCCAGGCCGAGAAAATAGATCCCGAACGGGAAGTCCGGAGCCTCTTCCAGCGCCCCCGAGTAGACTTCGAGCGCCGCTTCGTATTGCTCCGCCCACAGTGCGGGCGAACCCTGCATCAGTTGAGTAGCGGCGACAAGGGATCGAGTTCCAGCGCGGTTTCGAGTTGACGCCGGCAGGCCCCGACCCGCAGACCGGTAGCAATACAGTTCGCCCAGCCACTGCTGTGCAGTGGCGTTGTTCGGATTTAGCGTAACGGCCTCGCGCAGCAGGTCTTCCGCGGTGTCCCAGTCCCAGTCGAATTGCATCGCAATGACTCCCAGAACAGCACGCGCCCTCGCATCACCCGCGTCTTCGCGCAACGCGAGATTCGGCCAGGTCGCGCGCGCGCGGGATCGCCTCGCTCGGAGGCATCGCGCCGTAAAGGGCAAGCAACAGCCACGACTCTGCCAATCCGACCAATGCGTCCACGTAGTCGGGTTCGATTTCCAGCGCCCGGTCGAAAGCCTCGATCGCTGCGTTCAGTCCGATCAGCGATCGTTGCGACCAGTAGTAACGGCCGTGCAGGTACTCACGGTAAGCGCCGGCATCGACCGGCGGCGGCAGTTCCTGGAACTGCAGGGTCGGCCGCAATCGCGCCGCGACCGATCGGGCGAGTACTTCGACCGGATCGACGGCGGCACCGCCGAAGCGGCCGGGATCGAGGTTCGACGACCACAACAGACCGCCATCGCGGGTCGAAACCAGTCGAGCGCTGAGACGCGGTCCTTTCGCACCGGTCTCCACCCGGCCGATCAGCAGTGCCTGCACGTTGAGCTTCTCGCCGAGCGCCCGCGGATCGAGCATACCGGGCTGGTGCGGCCCGGACGACACCACGGTGATTCCCTCGATTCGCGATACCGCGCGCATCAGTTGATCCGTCAACGCCGGCGCGAGGCGCGCGTCCTCAGCGGTTGCGGCAACGATCGGCAAGTACCGATATACGGTCGATGATCTCCGCCGCCAGCTGCGGCTCGTCCCGGTCGGGAGAACGCAAAAGCAACATCACTGCAGCAATCGCCGCGGCGACCGCCGCAAGCGACAACCACCGGCCGCGCAGCGACGAGGGCTGAGCATCGGCTTCGGCACTCGTATCGGTTACCGGCCCGGTCTCTGCTGGCCGGCGGTGTAGCAGTCCGGGTGACCGGCGCGATGAACCGATACCCCTCACCGCGATGGGTTTCGATGAAACCGGGGCGGGTCGCCGGTGTCATCGAGGCGCTTTCGGATCGTGCTGACACAACGGGTCAGCGCTTCCTCATTGACGCGATCGACTCCAGAAGCGCTCGAGCAGTTCCTCGCGAGTCACGAGGCGCGGCGCTTCCCGGGCGAGGTAGCTCAGCACGGCCCGCGGTTTGCGCTGGAGATGCACCCGTGTGCCGTTTCGCAGCAACGTCTTTGTGACGGTATCGATCCGAAAATCGCCGAACGCAAGGCGACACGGCGTCGTTCACCCCCCTGAGCTGATTCAAGTCGCGACCGATCCGTGTCCATCGCTCCGTTATCGCTGCCGCTCGACATGTTGCCGGCTGATGACCGTCCTCGGCAGCGGGATGCCTCAATTTCCGGCGAAATTACGGCGAAATACCGGATTGGTTCAGGAATTCACATATGTCTATCAGTAGTTTAGCAGTCGTCCCGAACTCCGGCCGGAGAGGGAGACAGACAGAGGGAGTCAGGAAGATGCGCAGAATCACGCCGCCAGGCCCGCGACCGGAACATCCGTGCGATCCACGCCCCGAACGCTCAGGAGGCTGTTGTCAGGTCTCGCGTTTCTCGCCGGTTCTCTCGCTGCACGGCGGCGACCTTGGCCGGGAACTCGCAGTGGCCGAACACTTGTCCGATGGCGACGAATTCGTATTGCCGACAGGCGAACTCATTGCTCACGGCAAGCTCCTGTTCGATGCCCAGTGGACGACCCAGGACGGGGCCGGGCGGCCGCAAACCACCGGTACCGGCGCCGCACTCGCCGATCCCGGCTCGCCCCTGCTGTTCCCGCGCAATACCAACCGAATTTCCGGCCCCGACGCCAATGCCTGCGCCGGGTGCCACAACCTGCCGCGGTCCGGCGGCGCCGGTGACCGCGTCGCCAACGTGTTCGTACTTGGGCAGCGCTTCGATTTCGCGACGTTCGCAGCACTCGGACCCGATCACCACGCGCGGCGCGATCGACGAGCGCGGGAATCCGGTCACGCTGCAGACCATCGCCAACGAGCGCAACACCGTCGGTATGTTCGGGGCCGGGTACATCGAGATTCTCGCCAGGCAGATGACGGCCCGGTTACAGTCGCGTCGAAACCGGCTCGAGCCCGGCGAGGAAATACGGCTCAGAGCCAAGCACGTAGAATTCGGCACACTCCGCCGCGATTCGGACGGCAATTGGGACACCTCCTCGGTCGAGGGGCTGCCGGCAACCAGTCTCGTCTCCAGCGGTCCGGCCGACCCGCCGTCTCTCCTCATCCGGCCGTTTCACCAGGCCGGAGCGGTCGTCTCGCTACGCGAGTTCACCAACAATGCCTTCAACCATCACCACGGCATGCAATCCGTCGAGCGTTTCGGCCCGGCCGATCCCGACCAGGACGGTATTACCGTTGAACTGACCCGCGCCGACATCACCGCCGTCTCCATTTTCCAGGCAACGCTTGCGGTACCCGGGCAGCTGATACCGTCCGACCCTGAGATCGAAGACGCGGTCTTTCTCGGCGAGAAGTTGTTTCGCCGGATTGGCTGCGCATCCTGCCACAAACCGTCATTGCGGATTAACGGCAACGAATGGTATTCCGAGCCAAATCCGTTCAACCCCCCGGGCAACCTGTTGCCCGGCCAGGCAGCCGAGATCGCCGTCGATCTCAGCGACCCGGGCCTGGACCCGCCGCGGCTCGAAAGCGCCGGGCGCTTCACCGCCGTACCTGCTTACACCGATATGAAGCTACACGACATTACGACAGGCCCCGACGATCCCGACTGCGAGCCGCTCGACATGCACTTCCCGCCCGGGAGCGATGAGTTTTTCCACGGAAATTGCCGTTTTCTGACCAGTCGTCTTTGGGGCGTTGCAAGTTCGGGCCCGTACTTCCATCATGGCAAATACTCGACGATGCGTGAGGCGATCGAGGCCCACGCTGGAGAAGCAGAGGAAAGCCGTGAGACCTGGGACGCGCTGTCGCCGTACCGCAAGAACGCGCTGATCGAGTTTCTCAAATCCCTGCGTGTGTTGCCGGAGGGCACGCAAAGCAGGATCGTCGATGAGCAGTTGCGCGCACGCGACTGGCCACCGGCGCGCCTCCAGGCGTCACAACCCTGAGCCGGTCTGCCCGATAGCCGATCGCGTCGCATCCACGGCCATCGATCATTTTTTGCCGTGCCGCCCGGTCGGCTAACGGTCAGCTGCGCCTTGCTGGAAAAATTCGCTGGCGAAAAAAATCCATGCCCGCTGGATACAACTGGCAGGTATGATTTCCGGTCCATCGACCGCCGAATCCATCCGCTACCGCGGACCGCGAACCCACCAGGAATCCATTGATGACCCGAAACCTCTCCGCCCTGATATTTGCCGTGCTCCTTCTGCTGGCCTCCGCCTGCTCGAAAGCACCACCCGAAACGGGCGAGACCGCCACCGCGCCGGCAGCCGAGCCGGCAGCAGCCCCGCCATCGCCAGCGCAACAAGCGGAAGTGGATTTCTCCGCCATCGTCGCCACCGTTACCCGGCGTTACTTCGCAATGAACCCGGAGATGGCCACCTATTACGGGGTGCCCGAGTCCCTCGCCGGCCCGGAGCGCGACAGCCTGCTTAGCGGCCTGTCTCCCGAGGCCGAGACCCAACGGCGCGCCATTGCCGCCGCCATCGTCGCGCTTCTCGAAGCGGTGGACAGCGCCATGCTGGATCCGCGCGAGGCCATCGTCCACGCAGTATTGCTGACCCAGTTCCGCAATGCCTCGGGCCCGGCGCAGGTGGCCGACTACGGGGCGGTGTTCGCCGACTACGGCAACTGGTTCCTGCCCTACCCGGTCACGCAGTTGTCCGGCCCGCAGATCGCGATCCCAAGCATCCTCGAGAAACAGCAACGGGTCGCGAGCAGCGAAGACGCCGACGCCTATCTGGCGCGACTGGCCGGATACGACGATGCGATCGACCAGGTCATTGCCAAGATCGACGCCGATCGAAAACTCGGGGTCGTCCCTCCGGATTTCATCATCGACAAGGCGGTCGCGGTGATCGAGGCGCGTTCGCTCGCCGCCCCGGCCGACCACTCGCTGGTGACCAGTTTCCGTAAACGGCTCGATGACGCCGGCGTCGACGACCGCGATGCGCACGTGGCCATGGCGGCCCGGCTGATCGAAACCGAAGTCTATCCGGCAAACAGGCGCCTCATCGCGGCGCTCAAAGACCTGCGCAATGACGCCGGCAGCGAGGCCGGGGTGTGGCGGCTGCCTAACGGCGAAGCGTTTTACCGCGCAATGATCAGGCACATGACAGATACGACGATGGACCCGCGCGAGATCCACGAGATCGGTCTCGCCGAGGTCAAACGCATCACCACGGAAATGGACGCGATACTGCGCGCCGAGGGTTACACCGAGGGTACGGTCGGCGCGCGCATGAGCGCACTTGGCGAGGAAGAACGGTTTGTCTACCCGAATACCGAGGAAGGCAAGACCCGATTGATCGCAGATCTCAACGCGCAGATGGCCGAGATCGAACCCATGCTGCCGGACTGGTTCGGCCTGCTTCCAAAAGCGAAAGTCGTCGTGAAACGGGTGCCGGTCTACGCCGAACAAAGCGCCACCGGCGGCTTCTATGACGCGCCGGCAATGGATGGTTCGCGTCCCGGCACCTACTGGATCAATCTCCGGGACACGGCGATCTGGCCATCGTACACACTGAAAACGCTGACCTACCACGAGGCCAATCCCGGACATCATTTGCAGACGGTAATCGGGATGGAGCAGGACTCACCGATCCTGCAAACGGTGCTCTACTCCAATGCATTCGGCGAGGGCTGGGGGCTTTACGCCGAGGCGCTGGCGAAAGAGATGGGGCTTTACGACAATGACCCCTTTCAGCGATCTCGGCCGCCTGCAGGACGAACTGCATCGCGCGATCCGGCTGGTCGTCGACACCGGAATGCACGCGCTCAAGTGGAGCCGCGACGAGGCGATCCGCTACATGGTCGAGACCGAGGGCGCGCACCCGTCGGAGGCCGAGGCCGAAATCGACCGTTACATCGTCTGGCCCGGGCAGGCGCTCGGCTACAAGATCGGCATGTTGCGAATCCAGGCGCTGCGCGCGGAAGCCAAGGCGGCCATGGGCGAGCGTTTCGATATCCGTGGCTTCCACGACGAGGTGTTGCGCAACGACGCGGTGCCGCTCGACGTGTTGACAGCCAAGATCGAGCGCTGGATGAAATAGGTCGCACCCGGCCCGGTTCGAAACATCGCATCCAACAGGCGAATGTAGTCGAGCCGGCTACCTGGCGGGCACGGGTGGCAGCGGCGGCAGTTCACCGCGCGCCACCATCGCCCGCACGTTCGCAAGCTGCGCGGCCATGTCGGCCTCGACCTGGGCGACGATCGCCTGGAATTCGGGATCGTCGTGCAGCGTGGCGAATGCCGGGTCGAACTTGAGAAACACACGCCAGAAATAGCGCCAGCCAGCATCCGCCGCCTCACCCAGGGCTTCGAGCGCGCGCCGGCGTTCGCCGCGAACCGCGTATGCATAAGCCTGGTACGGCGCCGATCCGTCCGGTCCGAGAAGCGGAAGACCTCGCATGTACGCAAGACTACGATCGAGCAAGAGGTCGGATCGTTCCGCGGCGCCGGTCTGGCGAATAAGCCACGCCAGGTTCAAGGCGGCAACGTAGTTCCCATCGCTGATCTCCGGATCGTCAGCGAACAGTTTCGGAAACACCTCGCGGTAGCGCGCCAGCGCCCGTTCGCCGTCACCGGACTCGAGATTCGCCAAGCCGAGCAGGTAGATCGCGATTTCGCGGTTCCACCCTCCGTTATTGGCAGCTACTGCCTCTGCGGCGACTCTGACAGTCTCGGACGGACCGCTGCGCATCAGCGGCAGCATCATCTCCGAGACCCTCAGATTGTGACTTCGACCGAAGGTCCGCAGCCGTTGCAGCAACGCGTCCCCCTCGGCGAACCCCCCGAGATCGGTCCAGAGATGCGCGAGGTTATCCACATACTGCGGATTGCCGGGATCGAGGAATACCGACCGGTGCAGAAGCGGCGCTGCCAGATCGAGACGACCGCTCACGGTGAGCTCGAGAACGCCCAGGCTGTCGTAACCGCTGGCGAACTCCGGGTCGATCCGGACACTCGCCTCGAGTTGTTCGCGGGATTCTTCGAACCGGCCGAGAAACGCATAAAGGTCGCCCAGGGATTTCCTGACGATGGCCGACATCGGGTCGAGCGACGCCGCCTTTTTCAGTGAGATCAGCGCCTCTTCCCTGCGTCCCTCTGCGTTTATCAACAGCACCGCGTACCAGTGATGCCCCGAAACGTAGCTCGGCGCCAGCTCGATGCCTTTTCTGAAATCGGCTTCCGCAGCAACCGGGTCGTCGTCCGCGTTCATTTGCGCCCGGGAAACATAGGCCTCGCCCAATCGATCGTCGATTGCCAGGGCCTTGTCCACCAGCGGGCGCGCCAGCATCTCCTGCTCTTCGGAGGTCTTCTCGCTGTAGTAGGCCCGCAGGGTGTAACTATCGGCGAGCCCGACATAGGCGAGCGCATAATCAGGGTCGAGCTTGATCGCCCGCTCGAAGTGTTGCGCCGCCTCCTCCAGCGACGCACTTGTGCGCTTCGCCATCGCCCTGCGACCCTGGAAGTACGCCTCCAGCGCCTCCAGGTTGTGCGTCTGCGCGGTCGCGAGTTGCGCCTGCTCCTCCGGTGACAGCGTCGCCTTCAGGGCTTGCGCAATCGCGGTCGCAATCTCGCTCTGGATCGCGAAGATGTTCTCCGTCGTCAGCTTACGGTCATAGCTCTCCGCCCACAGGTGCTCGTCGCTCTCGACGTCGATCAGCTGGACGTTGATCCGCACCCGGTTGCCGGCGCGCTGCACCCCGCCCTCGAGGATGTTCTGCACGCCTAGCACCGCGCCGATCTCGCCCATGCTTTGGGTCGTGTTGCGGAACTTCTCCACCGAAGTACGGGATATCACCTTCAGGTCGCCGATCCGCGCGAGCTGAGTCAGGATGTCGTCGTGGATGCCGTCTACGAAGTAGATATCCGACTCGTTGGCGCTGCGGTTGACGAATGGCAAAACGGCGACGGATTTTTCCTCGGTTGTGGTTCCCGGCAGGACGACCGGATCATCGCCGGCCGCATCCGCAGCCTCGTTCACCGGTGCGGTCGGCTCGTCAACAGTCGCTGTTTCGATACCGGGCGCAATCGCCGTCTCCGGAATCAGCCGGTCGACAACCACCGCGGCGATCGCCAGCATCAGCAGCACGACGATCAGCGTGTTGATCTTGGCGCCGGTCTGCGGCGTAACTGACTGCGACCGGTCAATATCGCGCTCGCGCTTGATCCCCTCCGGCGTCATCTCGAACACCCAGGCAAAGATCAGCGCCAGCGGGAAGCAAAGGATCAGGATCGCCAGGATCAGCCTCATCCACGTCGATGGCAATTCCATCGCGTCGAAAAGAACATCGGCGACCTGCAAGATGAGCCAGGAGGCGACGATATAGAGTACGCCGACCCTGACGACGTTGCGACGCTTGAGTTCGGCAAAAAACGACATTTTCGTAGTTATGGCTTCCTCGGCCGTTGCGCAGACAAACCGGGTGGTGCGAGGAAAATCGATTGCGCGGCGACCGCCGCAGTGTACAACAGCGGTTGCGCGTGTACATCTTTGCGACGCGCCTGAAAATCGCGCCGGTCGCCGCGTGAGAAACTCGAACCGAATACGGCTTGGATGGCGAGCCGCCACGCAACAATCCGTTTGTCAGCTAAAGTACCCGGGACAGATTCGGCAGCGACCGGCCTACGTCCACTGGCAACCGTGCGTATCGGTGGCGCTGGTCGGCACAAACCGGTGCAGAAGTTCAAGGAGGCGAAGATGGGTGGCAAGCTCTGCCCGAAGATCATCCTCGAGGGCACGCGTCTCACTCACAAGACCGAACTCGCGTTCGCGCTCAACGAACACCCGCGCATCGTCGGGCCGCGACGTTACCGTTATCACTCGCCGATCATCTCGGCGGAGTGGTGTGCGTTTACCAACTTCCCGTGGGGGCGCGGGCTGATCAACTTCGAGGCAGACGAGGAGTCGCTTGCGATGGAAACCTATGCCACCTGGGCACGCCTCTTCGAACTCCAGCGTTATTACTCCTGGATCGTCGACCGCTTTCACATCTCCACCAAAATTTACCAGCGCCGCGAACACGGTCGTGACTACGACTTCGGCTGGCTCGAAGATCGATTGTTGCCGTTGGGGTTCCGGCTGATCTGTTGCTGGCGCAACGCCGAATCTTTCGAGCGTGCACGTGAGCGACGACTCGAGGTATCCGGCAACCCGTCGCAGTACGACGACTTGCAACCGTTCATCGCCGAGCAGCAGGAATTCCGCGAGCTTTGTGATGCGTCAGCGCTGCCGTGTCTGCACGTCGATATCTCCGATGACGACATCGCGGCGGCGGCCGATCGGGTCGCCGACTGGCTCGAGGACACAGGGGGCGTTTACGCGCGCTGAAGTCGCTGCGGCTCTCGTCTCAGGCATGGCCGGTCGCGGCTTATGATGCTTGCACCCCGGTGCGCCGCCAATGAGTCGGCAAGTCCGCAAGAGTACCCCGAAGACCTATCTGGCGCGTTGCCGGGCGCACTGCGCAACCCTGTCGCATCGCAATCGAGCGGATGCTGGTTGGTAGCTCCGTCATCCGGTCTCGGCCACGACCCGGGAGACACGCGAGTTACTGTCCGGCGTCCATCTCATTCACAGCGTTTTGGTCAGACCACGCCCGGCCAGTCAGCCCCGTTGTCGCGCCACCGCTCCCGCAGGTTCTGTTCGAGATCGTAGGTCAACGGGCCTGACGCCACCGCGGCAACCGCCGAACGAAGATGCGCGACGTTCCTGGTCCCGATGATCGCGCAGTGCACATTGGCTGCGAATGCAGCGAACCTCAATGCGGTGTCCGGCCAGTTCATCGGCTGGCCGGACGGCGGCCAGAGCATCTCGAATCGGCGAAGGTATTCGTCAACCGCATCGTCACCGGCAACGCCATGGCGCCATACCGCGTTGGCAAGCGGCCGCTTTGCGAGAACGCCGAGTCCGGCCAGCCCCGCCTGTTTTACCGCACCGTCGAGACTGGCCTGATCGAGAAAATTGACCGAGGTTTCGACCACCTGGAACCGGCCGCAGGCAATCGCCAGATCGAGCGCGTCGTTCTCGCCCGAGTAACCCGCAAGCCGCAACTTGCCCTGATCACGTGCCTTGTCGAGCGCCTCGACGACCTCCCCTTTCTGAAGCGTCTGCAGATCGCATGAGTGCAACAACGCGATATCGAGGTAGTCCGTCTGCAACCGCTCGAGCGCCGTATCGACTCCACGGCGGATACATTCGCCGGTCCAGTCCGGGCAACCCGGCACACCGTAACCGAGCTTGGTCACAAGGATGATATCGTCGCGTCGTCCAGCCAGGTGCCGGCCGATCCGCTCTTCCGACAGACCGTAGGCCGGTGCCGTGTCCAGAAGATTCACACCGGCTTCCAACGCCGCTTCGAGAAGGCGCCCGACGTCGTCTTCGGTGAGTTCCGGCGATCCCAGCGGCTGACAGCCGAGACCGAGCCGGGGAACGTATACGCCGGTGTCACCGAGCGGGCTGATCGGCACTTCTTTCATCGTCTATCCGCAGCCAAAAACGCCATCACTGCGTCCCTTGCGGAAGATGCTTTCTCGCGCACGATCAATCTCGACTTTCGATTCTGGACCGACATCAGGGGCTCCACCAAGCCACGGGGCTCAGATCACAGCATATCAAGCCGAAATTGACTTTATGACTTCGAGCCGATTTCTACATCGGCGCGAACCAGAGCTGCGGCCTGCGACCGACCAGCAAGAGGGCAACTCGTTCGTCCGCGACCGAACCCGAGACGCTCGCCGAGGGACCGGAGTGAATACTTCCCGAAAACAGCTATCCGGTCCGCAGCACACACAAGTAACCAGAGCAAGATCCGGGCAGCCGAATCTGTCGCTTCGTGATTGTCGTGAGCGCGTGACAATGCTGGCGTTGTCACGCGGTTTCGTCGCCTAACACCAATAATGAAAGGCAGTACAAAAACAATAACTGTAGTGAGCAACAATAATGAAAAAAAATAATGCTTCTCTGGCTGGCGCTGTACATTCTTTCCGGGCCGGCAACCGCGGGTGTTCTCGTCCAGTACGATCCTGTTGGTGATCAGGTGTCAAACACCGGTGTGGCGCCCACGACCGGCGGCCGGGGCTGACGGCCAGCGATCTTACGCAAACCGGCTTCGAGGACTTCTGGGAGAACGCGGCGCCAATGGTCTGGTCGTGTACGGCACCGGCATTCCCGAGCCGGGCTCTGTCGCATTGTTGGGTCTCGGGCTGGCTGGCATTGGCCTTTCGAGGCGTCGCCGAAAATCGCAATAGTCTGAAACCGACCACATCTCCTGCGTCACCAGGTCCCGGCCTGCGGGCCGGGGCCGGCGGCTACGGGTGAAGACGCCTATATCTGGTCGCCCAGGACCGGCACTCGCAACCTCGTTCATTTCACCTTACCTTGCGAGGACGTTGCCCCCTGGGACTGCCCGTGGACGCCCGAGATCGTGTTCCCGGCTGAAGCCTTCGGCGTTTCCGAAAAGGGCGATATCGTGGTCGGTCGCGCCGGCGATTTCTTCAACGGATTCATCAGATTCATCTGGACGGAGGCGCTCGGCATGATCGACTTCAACGAGTTCCTGCAGGGCCAGGGCGTGATGGAAGCCTATGCCGGTGCGATGATCAGTCCGCTGGCGGTATCCGGCGACGGCAAAACGATCGTCGGCTGGGGTGTCAACGACGTCAGCCAGCTCAGCTTCGCCGTTACGCTTGACCAGGTCTGGGTGTGCCACGGCGGCAAGTCGCAGCTGGTCGGCTTCCCGGGCGGCATGAGCAGCCAGCTGAAGCGTGGTGCCGAGCTTGGCATGTGCGAGGCTGATCGCCCGATCGAACCCTGATCGCACCGCCGTGTGCTCCAAGCGAGCACCGCTGAAAAAGGACGCCGGTCGCTGTTCGCAGCGTCCGGCGTTTTTTTCGCGGCGCAGATCGGCAGCAGAGTCGGTCGCCCGCCGTTAACCGCCAATCGGCCCGGTCGAGTCGCGGATAACCATTGCCGACGGGATCATTTGCAGGCCGTTGAACGGCTCACCGCGAATCTGGTTCAGCAGTATATCCGCCGCTTTCTCGGACATCGCACGGATCGGCTGCCTTATTGTCGTTAACGACGGCCAGATCTGGCTGGCGAGCGGGACGTCGTCAAATCCGGCCACGGACAGATCGCCGGGAATGGTCAGCCCCATTTCGTGAGCAGCCTTCATCGCACCCGCAGCCATTTCGTCGTTGCCGGCAAATATTGCCGTCGGCCTGACTTTTCTTTTTAACAAATGCAGCGCCGCTTCCTCGCCGGAGATAAAGGAGTTGTAGCCCTGCCCTATCAGCCCTTTCCTGAATCGGATTCCGGCACCCGACAAGCCCTCTTGGTATCCCTGGTACCTGGCACCGACCGCGCCGTGGTCGGGATGACCGATGATGTAGCCAATTCTTTCATGACCGAGCGATGCCAGGTACCGGGTCATCTCCCGGCACACGTCACGGTCATTCGTGAACACGGAGCGAGCGGGATCCGATTGATTCGGCGGGGCCACCATAACGAAAGGAATAAGTTGTTTCCTGAGCATCGAAACCAGTTCCTGATGGTCCGACAACGGCGGAGTCAGGATCAGGCCATCGAGCCGCGTATGGCGCACCAGATTCTCGATTTCGGCACATAGAGCGTGATTTTTATAGTCACACGGATTGATCAACAGCTCATAGTTTTCCGCCCGGCATCGATCGAGTACGCCATCCTGGACATCGATTACATAGCTGGCGCTCGGATTATCGTAGAGAAGGCCAACAAGGTACGAGCGCGCTCCGGCCAGGCGACGGGCAGACTGGTCAGGCCGATATCCCAGCCTGTCGATGGCATCGCGAACCTTCAGCCGGGTGGTATCCCGCACGTTGGGCTCATCGTTGATGACACGCGATACGGTCTTGATCGATACGCGAGCAAGCGCAGCAACTTCTTCGATCGTTGTTTTTCGCATTGCCCTACTCTGTTCCCTGAAAATCCAGCCGGGTCACGCCCCCGTGAGCTCGACTGAGCTCGTTAAGCGTTCAGTCGCATTTGATGGCCGCATCCGCCGCAGCTCCCGGCACAATTCTAAGATTCGCGAAAGACAACGTCAGTCTCCCGCGTGTCAGCAACAGGAAAGGTGTGTCTATCCTGCTGAAATCTGCGCCTTCCTTGTTAAAGCACTGCAGATCAATTGACAAAGGGAACCAGGTGTCCTGCGGCACTTTCTTCATAAGCTCCGTAAGGTCGCCCTTGGCCCCGCACGGATACTGACAATCCATCCGCATCGTCACCTTTTTGGTCGGTGGCTGCTCAACCTTCATATCGACAACGATCGCCGCATCCTGCTCCAGGTAGGCCGCCAGATCCTGGGGAGCTCCGGCCTGGAAATAAACCTGGCCCTCCCCTTTGCCGTTCCAGCTGACTTTTCTCGCATCCTCCTGAACCGTTCTGTCGGTTGCGGAAACGCTGACAATGCCGCCGGCAGAGGAAGCTACGCCGCCCACTACCGGAACCTGCCAGCCTTTGCTGTCACCGACAAAGAGTTTCCATGGCGCGGCGGCGCGGGCGTTGAAAATTTGCAGTTCGGCGCCTGGACCCGGCCCGGCCGGAGCCGCGTTTCGCGTCACCGGGAGTGAGTCACCGAGGGTATCGGAGTCGCGATAGGTCAAACCGTAGCCGTAGGGAAACAGCGGCGAATAGTCCGCGTCGAATCGATTCGCCTGAGCCTGTTCGCCGTGCGCCGGCCACGAGAATGAAAGTTTGCCGCGAAAGTCGGAATTGACTTCGCCGCTATCATCCCGGAACAGGACATCGGCAATGCCACCACCCTCGGATCCCGGCAACCAAGCCACGACGAACGCATCGGAAGCGTTGAGTTCGGGATTCACCCACAGCGGCCGTCCGGTAAGAAAAATCGCGACTACCGGTATCTCTTGCCGACCGAGTTTTTCCATCAAGGCGACATCCGCCGGTTTTTCGGCCGAATAATCGAGTGTCGTGCGATCGCCTTGCCCCTCGGCATAAGGCTCTTCGCCGAACACAACAATCGCTACGTCGGGCTTCTCGTCGAAATCGCCTTTCACGTTCAATTTTGCGCTTCCGCCGCCTGCCGAAACCGCCTCACTGATGCCGCTGAAAATCGATGTCGCGCCAGGAAAATCCTCGTTGGTATTTTCGGTACCCTGCCAGGTGATCGTCCAGCCACCAGACTGCTTCGAAATATTGTCAGCGCCGTCACCGGCCACCAGCACCTTGAGATCGCGCCGAAGCGGCAACAAGCCGCCCTGGTTCTTCAACAACACGAGTGATTCGCGCACGGCCTGCCGAGCCACCGAGCGATGCTCAGTGTTACCCAGCAACGACGACTCACCGGCAAAGGGCCGCGAGGAAGGTTTGCCTTTTTCAAACAGCCCGGCGCGAATTTTGACTCTTAGAATGCGTCTCACTGCATCATCGATTCGCGATTCCGGAATCGCACCCGATTTCACCTGTGAAACCGTCGTCTTGATGAATGCCTTCCAGTCCTCGGGCACCATGAACATGTCGAGACCCGCATTGACCGCCGCCGCACAGTTACTGTTTGTGCAACCCTCGACCTGTCCGATTCCGTTCCAGTCGCTGACCAGGAAACCATCGAACCGCATTTTCTGTTTCAGCACGTCGGTAAGCAGATAGCGGTCGCCATGGAGTTTCTTCCCGTTCCAGCTGTTGAACGAGACCATCACGGTCTGGGCACCCGACTCGAGCGCCGAGATATAACCCTGGCCATGGATGCCCAGAAGTTCCTGCTCGGCCGCCAGATTGTCGCCCTGGTCGACGCCCCGAAACGTGCCGCCGTCGCCGATAAAATGCTTGGCGGTGGCCACAACCCGACCGTCGCCGAGAAATTCAGACGACCCCGCCGGACCCTGGAGGCCCACAACAATACGTCCCCCATACTCGCGAACAATTTCCGGGTCCTCGGAGAACCCCTCATAAGTGCGGCCCCACCGGTCGTCGCGCACGACCGCCAGCGTCGGTGCAAAGACCCAATCGATTCCGGTCGCCACTACTTCCCTGGCGGTGATTTCACCGATCTTTTCGATCAAATCCGGATTGCGCGCCGCGCCAAGGCCAATATTGTGTGGAAACAATGTTGCGCCGATTACATTGTTATGACCATGAACCGCATCCGTGCCCCAGATCACGGGAATCGGTATGCGGCCCGAGGATTCATCCATCGATGCGTCATAGAACCGGTCCGCCAGCGCGAGCCAGTCGGCAACAGCGGCTTGCTTGTTGTTACCGGGGAAGGATCCGCCACCGTTCAGAATCGAACCCAGGTAGTATTTCCGCACGTCCCGCGGCGTGACATGGCGAATTTCCGCCTGGACCATCTGCCCGATTTTCTGCTCGAGGTTAAGGCCGCCGATGATCGCATCGATGCGCGTCTCTAAATCCGGATCGCGCGGCACTTCGTTCGAAATCGCGGGCCAGTAGACCGTTTCGCTGGCGCTCAATACACCAGCCATCGCCACGAACACCAACGCTGCAATGAAGCTTGATTTCATTCAATTCAATCCAATTACGCGGACATGCGTGATAAACGGCGATCTGTAAAAACTGACCGCTTCGCGTTTTCCTGATTTGCGCATTCCCTTTGCTATGCACCCTGTCAGCCGATCCACAAGAAGACCAATCGGCGAGTGGCACGACATAGCTAACCGGGCTCAGTCAATATCGCCGGACTCGGGGTGGATTGCGTCTACCGCAACCACCCCGGCGACAAACTCCAGCGCCGTGTTCAGAACGGGCTCAGGTTGTAAGCGAAGCGCACACCGTACGAGCGCGGGCGGTTCCAGGCGAACAGCGGACGACCTGCGTCCGCCCAGTCGGAAAGATAGGTCTGGAACCGCTCGTCCGTGACGTTGTAGCCAAACGCCTCGACAAACCAGGCGCGATCCGGCGACGTATAACGCAGAGTCATATCCAGCGTGGCGAATGATTCACGCTTGTCGGAAAACTCTTCGAGGTCGTCGAAGTTGCCCTCGGTCATATGCGTGTCGTCTTCCCAGTGGACCTTCACGAAGGGCGACACCAGCGAGCCATTGTTTAACAGGAAGTCATGGTTATAGCTCAGGGTGAACTCCATCGGGGTCGCATAGGGCAGCTCGTTACCCTCGATGTTGTTCTGCCCGGAGCCATCGTCCTGCGGAACACAGGCGTACTGCTCGCCGACCGAAGCGCGCTGGTCGCAGAAATAGGCCTCACCGGCGTAACCGGGCCAGTCGTTGAACTCGGTGTCGAGCCAGGCGAAAAAGCCCGAGAACCTGCCGCCGCTCCAGGGCGGGATGTAATTGAACTCGAGCTCGACGCCCATTATCGTCGCCGACCCGGCATTGGTCGTAACAAGCGTGCCGATGTCCTGCGGCGGGTCGAGCACCTCGCCCGGCGGATCCTCGACGAAACCGACGGTGCGGAACTGCGAGACCTGCTTGTCGTCGTAGTCCGTGTAAAACGCTGCGAACTGGATGTTCAGCGTGTTGTCGAACAACCTGCCCTTGTAGCCGAGCTCGTAGTTCGTGACTTCCTCGGGAGCGAACTCGAAGAACTCGATGCGACCGCAGCGGCAAACATCGACACCGTCGCCGAACGATCCCGCCTTCGAGCCGGTCGCCACCGTGCCGTAGAAGAACGAGCTCGCGTTCAGGTCGAAATCGATGCCGACGCGCCAGTCGGTGTTGGTGAAATCCTCCTGGTTGTCGTTGATGTCGAAAAGCGCATAGTTCTCGGACCGGTTCTGCGACCCCATGCCGAAGCCGAGATCCGCACTCGTGTAGAGCGGCAGAATCAGCTCGTCCAGTTCATCTTCGTTCGGGAAACCGTCGTTCTCGACCCGGCCCGCGCTCCAGCTGCAGTTACCGCCACCGTAGCAACCGATGTTGCGGCCACCGGAGTCCTGGCGCTGGTCGTGGGTGTAGCGGATTCCGGCGGTGAAGTGCCAGCGGTCGGTGGCATGCCACGTCACTGTTCCGAAAACAGCCTGCGACTCGAGGTCACGGTCCGGCTGAATGAAGCTGATACCACCGAGACCGCCGCTGGAGCAGCAAAACGGCTGCTCGACATCGAACGTGATCTCATTGTCCTCGCGGAAATCGAAGCCGCCCAGGATCCAGTTCACCTGCCCAATCAGGCCCTGCAGCTGCAGTTCGTTCGACCACGACTTGTAATCGGAGTCATCGGTGGCGAGATAGAGTTCGGGCCACGGCGGCTGCTGGTTTAGCCAACCGGTCGTCGGACCCGGCACGGCGCGCCATCCCATGTCGCCATCCCATTGCTGGCGACGCTGCTGGCGTGCCCAGCCCAGGTTGTAGATCACATCGACGTCGCCGAACCAGTCGCTGTCTTCGAGCATTGCCCACTTCAGGTGGCTGCGGACACTGTCGATCGTCATGTCGAGATATCCCGGGATATTCGGATCGACATAATCGATGCCGCCGTTGTTGTACTCGCAAAGGTCGGGGTTGCGGTCACAATCCGGGGCAATCGGCCACCCGGCTGTTTCATCTTCGTAGTGCTCGTAGGTCAATCGCCAGTCGAAGGCGTCGCTCGGATCCCAAAGCGCACTGATGCGCGCGGCCCAGCGATCGGAGTTGCCGTAGTAATCATCTTCGTCGACGTCCTGGTTCCAGCGCTGATCCATATCGGGGATGCCGTCAGGACCACTCAGGCCTGTTCCTTCCAGGTCCTTGGTGCCGGAGTCCTGGTCGGCGAATCCGTCGCGCTCCTCGCCAAAGAAATTCGCCCTGATAGCGATCGTGTCGGTAAGCGGGGCGTTGAACGTCGCGAGGATGTTCTTCTGCCCCTCGTTGCCCACTTCCGCGCCGAACGTGGCAAATACACCCTCGAAGCTTGGCCTGGCGGTGACGACATTGATGCTGCCCGCCGCCGAGTTACGACCGAACAGGGTGCCCTGCGGGCCCCGGCTCACCTCGAGGCGCTCGAGGTCGTACATCAGCGCAACGGCACCTTGCGGCCGCGGCGAATAGACGCCGTCCACGTGGAAGGCAACGCTCGGATCGGATATTTCGGTGAAGTTATTGCTGTTGATGCCACGGATCGTCAGCTGCACACCGCTGTCGGAGGGCGAAAATGCTATGTCCAGGTTCGGAACCAGGGAGCCAACGTCGCGGATGTCCTTGACGCCTTCTCGAGTCAGTGTTTCCTGGCTGATTGCGGTAACCGCAATCGAGGTCTTGTTGAGGTCCGTTTCCCGGCGCGTCGCCGTGACCTTGACGGTGCCGAGTTCAGCAGGCGAACTGACGGTCTGGTCCTCGTCCCCCTCGCCTTCGAGTTCGCGAACGGCCTCCAGCGAATCGGGCTCCGTCTCTTCCTGCGCGAAGCCGAACGATGGTGCGATGAGGGCCAGTGTCAGCCACAAAGAAGCGCGTGCGTTGGTCATTGCCTTCCTATCCCCTCGTATTCTCAATGTTTTCGAAACGCTCTCTTCTGCGGGCGTTCTGGTCCGTGATTCAGCCAACACCCGGCCTCGCGCCGTAACGGTTCGCGGCCCGCTCATGGTGCCGCCCCGAACTGCACGTCATCCCAGAAATAGGTGGCGCCGTCGCCGGGTTTGTCGACAACGAAGTCGAAGAAGATGATCGCCTTGTCGTACACATTGGCCGGATCGAAACCGGGTGCGGCCGCGAAATCGAAATTCAACGGTTCCCAGGCGTTGGCGCCAGTGGTAACCGCGTCGACCTCCGCGAAGATTCCACCGTCAGCGGAATTTTCTACCTTCAACCTGACCGTGATCCCCGCTGCCGGCGGATACACCCAGACCGATACCACGGTGTCCCCCGCAGCGAAGGGGATCGGGCTGGCGAATCCGCCGAAATCCTTGCCCATGATAGTGCCGGCAAAAAATGGCGATCCCGCCGTCTTGGTGGTCGCCGCAACGGTATTGGCAGCACCGGTCGGGTCGTCCGTCACGACGCTTGCGGCACCCTCGAAGTCGCTCAGGCTGTAATCGACATCCGGATCTTCGAATGTCACCGGCAGATCGAGTTGCTTTAACTGCACGCCGAATTGCACGTCATCCCAGTAGTAGGTAGCACCGTCTCCGGGCTTGTCGACGACGAAGTCGAAGAAGATGATCGCCTTGCTGTATTCGTTGGCCGGATCGAACCCGGGGGCGCCTGCGAAATCGAAATTCAGCGGCTCCCAGGCGTTGGCGACCGTCGTGGGCACATCGACTTCCGCGAAGATGCCGCCATCGGCCGCATTCTCGATCTTCATCCGAACGTTGATCCCCGCGGCAGGTGAATACACCCTTACCGACATGACGGTGTCCGTAGGCGTAAAGGGGATCGGATTGGCAAAGCCGCCAAAGTCCTTGCCCATGATGGTGCCGGCAAAGAACGGCGATCCTGCCGTCTTCGTGGTCGCCGCAACGGTGTTGGCAGCACCGGTCGGATCGTCCGTCACCACGGTGGAGGCACCCTCGAAGTCGCTCAGGCTGTAATCGACGTCCGGTTCCTCGAACGTGACCGGCAGATCGAGTTGTTTCAGCGGCACGTCGAATTGCAGATCGTCCCAGTAGTAAGTCTCACCACTGCCTGAGGTATCGAAGTTGAAGAAAATCGCTGCCTTCTGGTACTCGATACCGGGGTCGAAACCCGGGGCGCTTGCGTAATCGAACGTCAGCGTCTCCCAGGCATTGGCGACGGTGGTGTTGACGATCACCTCGGCGAAGAGATCGGCATTGGCCAGGTTCTCTACCTTGAGCAGAACCGGAACATCGGCTGCCGGCGAGAACACCCGAACCGTCAACACGGTATCGGTCGCCGTAAACGGAATCGGCGATGCAAAGCCGTCGTCGGTACCGACCACCGTGCCGGCCCAGACTTCGGAGCCGTCGCCTTTGGTCGTTGCGGCGACGTTGTTGGTCATGTCGGCCGGGTCCATCTCGACCGCCGTCGACGCGCCGCCGAAGTCGATCAAGCTGTAATCGACCATCGGATCGTCGAACGTCACCGGCAGGTCGATCTGCGACAGCCCGCTACCGAGCATCACGTCGTCCCAGTAATAGGTACGACCATCACCATTCTGGCCAAAGTCGAAGAAAATAATCGCCTTCTGGTACTCATTGCCGAGATCGATTCCGACGGAGGCGAAGTCGAACGAGATCTGCTCCCAGGCATCCGCGACCGTCGTGTTGGCAACCACTTCGTAAGCGATGCTCGAGTCGTCGAGGTTCTCGACCTTGAGCATGACCGGGATGCCGGCGGCCGGCGAGAATACCCGGACCGTCATCGCCGTGTCGCCCTCCGCGAACGGGATCGGCGAGGCAAATCCGGCATCTGTGCCGATCACGGTACCCGCGAATGTCGCCGCACCCTCGCCCTTCATGGTGACTGCCACCGTGTTGACCGCTCCGGTGGGATCGTCGCCGAGTATCGTCGACGCTCCCTCGAAATCGATTACCGAGTAATCCACCAGCGGGTTATCGAACGTGACCGGCAGGTCGATCTGCTCGAGCGGCACGGAGCCTGCCTCGCCGATCCACCGGATGTTGTCCACGCGGAACGTGATCCCGCCTGCCTGCGTCGTCGGGAACAGCACGATGCCGGTATTCACGTTCTCGAGATCGAGCCCCGTACTGGTCAGCTGCGATACCGGGAACGTCACCGTCTCCCACTCGCCGTCGGCAATGAAGCCGAGCGCCTTGTCGCCGCTGGTGCAAGGGAAGAAGCAGTCGACCTTAAAGGTCATGCCCGCCACATTGTCCCCGTAGTCAAGGACTTTAATATCGAACTGCACCGCTCCCGCGCCGTAGGCAGTCAGGTCCGTGCCGGTGCTGCCGATGAACCAGACGCCGAAGGCATCGCTGTCGTTGAAGGTTACTTCGATAACCTGGCCGCGCTCCGGATCGTCAGACGTCAGCTCACGCCAGTTGACCTTGTTGGCCGGGTTGGTCCCATCCGTGTAGTCGACATACCCGGTCCCGGAGTCGGACCCGACGATGCCTCTGCTCCAGACACCCAGGTTGACCGCATCGTCGAATACGACGACATCCGGCAGTCCCTTCGTTCTGAGGTCGGCGCCGCATCCGCCCACGACCTTACAGGCATTGGTGACACGGATGTTATCGAGGAAGACGTCCGCGGAGCCGTCCTGTACTTCAATGACGAACGGATTTACGACGTTCTTCAGATCCACGCCCTGGCCGCCACAGCACTCGACGAAGCCGGGGTTCTCCTCGAACATATCGAATTTGACCGAGTACGTTTTCCAGCCGCCGACCAGAAGTTCCGAGGACGGCAGCACGACCTCGCCCAGGTTGGGGAAACCGCTGTCCAGTTTGATCAGCAGTTTTGTCCCCTCGGTGATGTCGTTGACCTGCATGTCGAAGGCGACCTCGCCAATCGGATCCTCACCCATTCCGCCCAGGCGGTTCCCCGAGAAATCGAAGCCGGTATCCAGGATGGGATCGTCGGTCAGGTCCTGCGACGCGATGTATGCATTTGCGACGCCACCGGCAACGGACACATGCCAGACGGTATTCGCGTCGTCATCCGGGTCCGGGAACGCGGGGTCGTTGACCAACGATGCGCCATCGCTCACGAAGCCGGAAATCTCCAGCGTGTTGGTCGAGGTGTCCTCACCCACCGTCAGGCTGAGAACCTCGGGACCGTCGGTATAAAGCGGCAGGGATTCGAGATAGGGCTGGGCGGTTTCGCGATCCTCGATCGGAGACCCGTCGTTGTCCTTCAGCGGAACAACGCTGGCGTCCGCCGTGCCGCATCCCCTGCCGGTCTCGGGATTAGCATTGACGCACTCATAAACCCGCACATAGTCGATTTCGAAATTCTGCGGGAATGCCGCCGGGTCCGGATCGCCGACCGGGTTTCCGCCGATTGCGAAATTTATTATCAGGTGAAACAGCTGATCGAAAGGAGAATCTCTGGGGCCAATGTCCAGCGCGCCCAGTTCATCGTAAAACCCGTCCTCGTCCGCAGGATAATAGACGTACCAGTTCTGAGCGTTCTGGGTCTGGAAGTGCTGACCATCGACGTAAAAACGCAGCTTGTCCCGCTCCCACTCCAGCGTGTATTCATGAAAAGCCATGTCCGGCGATACACCGGTATCGTATTTCGACGACGTCCCGCTGTAAGGCGGTGTATTCATTCCGTAATGAGCCGTGCTCTGGGTTGCCGTATTTCCATCAACACCGAGATTGAATGCCTCCATGATGTCGATCTCGCCCGACAGCGGCCACGGCCCATAGACGGTCGGGTCGCTGTGCAAAAGCCAGATTGCTGGCCAGGTGCCCTGGCCTGCCGGCAGCCGCGCGCTGACCTCGACCTTGCCATAGCGAAAATCGAAAGTTCCCTTCGTGTTGATGCGTCCCGAGGTATATGAGCCATCAGTTTCCTGACGGCCCTGAATCGTCAGCACCCCGCCAGCCACTGAGATGTTGTCGGCCGAGTAAACTTGCTTTTCGTTATTGCCCCATCCGCAAAGGTCCGGACATCCGTCACCGGTATCGATTTGCCATTTGCCGGGATCGAGGCTGTCGCCATCAAACTCATCCTCAAAAACGACTTGCCATTCGATATCCGGAATTACAAGACCCCCCGAGGGCGTATCGTCGTCGACTCCGCCGCAGGCAGAGAGGCCCAACAGCACCACCAGCCCGGCCAGCAATTTGCGCGGACTGGAGAATCCATGCACGGTGCCACCGGTTGCGGTACGAGCGTCACGGGAACGAACGGAGTTGATTGCGCTTGATTTCTGACTGGACACGGGTCTACCTCAATAAATCAGCGGATTTGGCCGCCTGATAGTCGCAATGCCAACGCAAAAAAACGGGGCAGACGACCCTGAATTCGATGAGCGAGAAGCATGCATACTCATAAGCTCACTGCTTGGCATCAACAATGACAACGCTGTCAATAAAGCATCGATATAGGTGATATTGACAGCGTTGTCAACGCTGCGCAGCAACATGAGAAGGTTTGAATATATAAGCTTCTTAATAGCTATCTCCCTGTGTTCAAAGTACTTTTAAAATCGCTCTATTCAAAGCCACGAGCAGAGACACCAAACCTGACGCCGTTGCCGCCTCAATTGACAGCGCTATCAAAATAGGACGAAGATCGGGTTCGCAATAAAACGGGCGGGGGAACGGCTGTAGAAGATTGAGCAATCGGACGAGCCGGACTCCGGGGACCGATAACGGCATTCAGCCCCCTTATTCATGAACCAAAGGACAGAGCGGAGAAAACCATGCAAGGCTTGGCACCACTCGACTGGGCAGTCATCGGTACCTACTTCGTTATCGTTTTTGGCGTAGCGTTTCTTTCCGCTTACAAGTACGAGACGCATGAAACATCAGAAGGGTTCTTTCTTGCCGGAAAGAACGCCGGCTGGTTCGTTATCGGTGCTTCGCTCTTCGCCTCAAACATCGGCTCCGAGCACCTGGTCGGATTGGCCGGGTCCGGTGCCGCAGGGGGCGTCGCCGTCGCCCAATTCGAGATCCTCGCAGGCCTGATACTGCTGCTTCTCGGCTGGTTCTTCGTCCCCTTCTATATCAAGAGCGGCGTATTCACGATGCCGGAGTTTCTGGAGCGGCGTTATTCGTCGGGTCCGCGTCTGTACCTCGCGATCGTCTCTATCGTCGGCTACGTGATTACAAAGATCTCGGTGACCATTGCAGCCGGCGGCATCGTGTTCGAGGCGTTGATGGGGATCAATTTCTGGACCGGTGCGATTATCGTCGTGGTCGCAACCGGCATCTACACGATATGGGGCGGGATGCGGGCCGTCCTCTATACGGACCTGGTCCAGATGTTTGTGTTGATCGGCGGCGCGCTCGCAGTCACATTCATAGGACTGAACAAGGTTGGCGGGTGGGGAGCATTGAATGCGGCAGCGGGACCGCAATTTTTCGATCTCTGGAAACCCATGTCACATCCGGACTTCCCGTGGACCGGGATTTTGTTCGGCGCACCGATACTCGGTGTCTGGTACTGGTGCACCGATCAGTTCATTGTCCAGCGCGTGTTGAGCGCAAAGAACCAGGACAATGCCAGAAGAGGTACGATATTCGCGGCGCTGCTAAAACAGCTTCCGATGTTTCTGTTCGTCGTTCCCGGCATCATCGCTTACGTCTTGTACAAATCCGGCCAGATTGAACTGGGCGACCCGGATCAGGCATTGCCGACGCTCGTCTCAGCGCTGTTACCAACCGGGCTTCGCGGGCTCGTTGCGGCAGGTCTGCTCGCCGCACTGATGAGTTCGCTGTCCTCCGTATTTAATTCCTGCTCGACGCTTTTCACCATCGACATCTACAAGCGGTTCCGGCCGCAAACAACCGACCGCGCGCTGGTTATTGTCGGCCGCGTCGCAACCCTCGTGCTGGTGGGTCTCGGCCTGCTGTGGATACCGTTGATGGACCTGGTGTCTGGCCAGTTATTTACCTATATCCAAAGCGTACAGGCCTACATTTCTCCTCCCATCGCAGCCGTATTCCTTATCGGCATCATGTGGTCGCGGGTCAACGCTAGCGGCGCTATTGCGGCACTCAGCATCGGCTTCGTTCTCGGCATGAGCCGCCTGCTTCTGGAAATGAACAAGGCGTCTCTGGACGGGTTCCTGCTGTATGTCGCGGAAATAAACTTCCTCCACTTTGCAATCGTATTATTTGCTTTCTCAGTCGCCAGCCTGGTCGGGTTCAGCCTCCTGACTGCACCGCCCCCTGACGAAAAAGTCCGCAACCTTACCTACCAGACCGTCGACGCTCGCATGGAAGAAATCGAACGCGGCGCGGGAGACCCGAACTGGCGGCGCAACGATGCCATTCTCAGCGCCATTGTTCTCGTCGTCATTGCTTTCCTGTGGTGGCACTTTTCGTACTAGGAATACGACCGCCGCAGTTCCGGTCGCGGATCAGGCGTCGGGATTGTGCGGCGGGCGCAGCGGTGAAACCGGAGCGCAGGTGCAGATCGCGTTGCGGGAAGGGAATTTCGATGCCGTATTCCGCCAGCTTCGTCTCCAGCGCCCACAAATAAGCGGCGCGGGTACGGGTCGGGCGCCGCGCTCCCTGGCGGTTCACCCAGACCAGGAGCAGGAAATTCAGGCTGCTGTCGCCATACTCGACCAGCCAGACATCCGGGACCCGATCCTTCATGTGGGTCAGCGTGTACGGCACTTTCTCCACCGCCTCGAGCGCCGCTTTTTTGACCAGTTCCTTGTCCGTGCCGTAGGCCACGCCGAACGGTATGCGAATACGCAGTATCGTCTCGCCCAACGTCCAGTTGGTCAGGCGGGTGGTGACGAACTCCGAATTTGGCACGACAATATCGATGTTGTCATTGGTGTTGATCAGCGTGCTGCGCACGTTGATTGCTTTGACCGTTCCGGTGATGCCCGTATCCAGCTCGATGTAATCGCCAACGCGCAAGGTCTGTTCGAACAGGATGATCAGACCCGAGACGAAGTTGCTGACGATCGACTGCAGGCCAAAACCGATGCCCACACTGAGGGCACCGGCAACCAGCGCCAGGTTGCTGAAATCGAGTCCGATCGACGACAGCGCGATCAGAACCGCGATGATGATGATCGTGTAATGGCTCAGGCGTCCGACCGTGTAGAGCGAGGCATGAGTACCGCGCAAATCCTTTGCACCCACGCGACTGATTGCATGGCGGACGCCGCGCGAAAGCAGAAAGGCCAGCACCATGATGATCAGCACGCGCAGGATGTCGCCACCGGTAACCGGAGTTTCCCCGACCGAGAAAAGGGTCAGGTCGGTCAGGCTGGCGACGCGCAGGTAGAAAGTTTTGGCATACCGGCTCAACGCGGCGAGCCAGGATTTTAACCGACCGGCGTTCGTCGCCACTGCACTGTCAACCGCAGCGCGCAGCAATTCGAGGTCCGCCATCTTCTCATCCAGGTCACCGAGCCATGTCAGTGTTTCCTGCGCAGTGGCCAGGCGCTGTTTCAGCAATTGAGCCGAGTCCTTGTCCAGACCTTCCCGGTCAACGCTCTGTACGGCGAGAGCCTCATCTTCCGTTTCAAGCTTCCATTGCAGTTTTTGCTGGCCGAGGCCGCGCGCCAGTTCCGACCAGTTCAGCGCATCCCCTTCCAGCGCAGCGATGTCGGCGACGCCATCCGTCTGCAATACGCTCCACCACCGCAACGCCTGCTCCTCGGCAAGCGTCACTTCGGCGAGCGCCAGACTCACCTGCGACTGGATCAGCAATTGCTGCTGCAGGCGCTGTTGCGCGCGTCCCTGCGGCGTCTCCAGGTCGAGACTGCTGGCGGCCAGTTCAGCCGCGCGCACTTCCTCGCGCGCGACCGCGACAGCGTTCTCGCTGGTGGCAATACGCTCCTTCAGTTTGTCGCGATCGGATTCCTCCGCGGTTGGCGCCAGTCTGGTCAGCGCAAGCTCGAGGCGTCTGTCGTTTGCGTCGGCAAAGGCTTCAGCATTTTGCAACCGGAGATCAAGTAGCTCGAAACGGCGAACAGCGATGGCCTGCGATGACCGCGCCTGCAGTAATTTGAGCGCAGCCAGCCAGCGCTGGTCTCCTTGAGACGCCCCGACATAGGCATCGAATGCGGCATCACGGCGTCGGCTGGCGCCCTGCAAAGTGCGTTCGGCCCGCTCCGCCGCCACAAGCGCTTCCGCGGCATCCGACTTCGCTTTGCGCGCGGCGGCGCCGAGTTCGAGCAGTTCCGGAACCGTGTAACTCGCAGGCGCTGGCGGCAGTTCCTGCAGCACCGGCTCGGTTTCATCCAATAGCTCGAAGTACGCGTTGAAATTGTCGCGTATCGCCTTCAGATCGGCTTCGGCGACAACCTGACTGGATGGATCCAGCTCTGCAATCTGCGGACCGATTTGTTCCAGAAATTCTGCGGCCCGTGGTTCGACTTCCGCCCGGTCACCGTCAAAGTACGACCACCACCCGGCTTGCAGCGAACCGAGTTGTGGCGCGACAGGCTCAGCACCTTGCTCACCCTCTTGCGCCGCGGCGTCAAACGCAACGAGGGCACACAGGACAAGCGCCAGGCAACATGTCACCAATGAGCGGTTCATCTCGAAAACAGGGTCATCCAGTCAACATGCATGGATTGAATACACAACACACATTTTACCCATTTCCCGGTTGCGATGACGCCGGGCAAGCGGCGGCGAAAAAAATGTCTCGATAAACACCCGTTGCTCAGGACGTCAACTGCGCGGAAAAAGACGGGGCCGAACCATGTTAGGAATGGTTCGGCCCCATCCGCTTGCGATGGGCCATCGCAATTGCGGGCCCGGGTAACAGCCCCTAGCGAGACACGCTGACCTCAACGCGGCGAGCGTCTTCGGGGGTGCCGCTCCCGGTCGACATCATCGGTTTCGCCAGGTTGATCCGGCTGCCGTCGACACCGCCGGCCTGTAGCGCCTGCTGCACTGCGGCCGCGCGTGCCTTTGCCAGTTCCTCGTTACGCATCGCATCGCCCGACGCATCGTGGTATCCGGTCACGCTCGCCTTGCTGCCCGGATTTGCCTTTAGATAGCTGATTATTGGCATCAACTTGGCCGCTGTGCCGGCCGGAATATCCGAACTGTCGACATCGAAATAGACCACGGCCGCCGACGGCGCCATTGCCGCGGGTGCGGCGCGCTGCGCGGTGCCGTCGCCCCCACCCATGGATTGCAGCAAATACCAGCCGATCGCGAGCGCGATCAACAGCGGGATCAGCCAACGCCAGATAGATTTTTTCTCCGCAACGGGCGGCGGCGGCGCGGCGCGCGCCGCGCGCGGCTCCGCGATGAGGTCTTCCAGGCTGCCAAGCGCAGAAGGTGCCGCGGCGATGTACTTGTCTTTTTCGCTGCTCAGCAATTTGCCAAGGCCTGACACGTCGAGACCATCATCCTTGACCCTCTTGCCGAGCATGGAGAGCACCACCGGCGCGCCGAACTTGAACATCGAGCTGGCTGCCGCCGGACTGATACCCGCAAAGCTGGCGACCTTGCCGACGATGCCGTCGAGCTGCTTGCCGAAGACGGAGTTCAGGAGTTTGCCACCAAGCGCCATCGCCGGCGCCGAACTCGCGGCGCTGCCCAAAAGGCTTTGCGGATTGCCGAGCAGACTGACGTCATTACCGCTATCGGTCACCAGGCCCATCAACGTGGACATGAAACTGGGCTGGCTGGCGCGTGATGCCACGCCTCCCAGCAACGCCGGCATGATCGCGGACAGGCCCTTGCTGACCGCTCCTTCCGGCGCACCAACCTGGCTGGCCAGGCTGCCAAGCAAATCGGGTGTAATCAGGCTCGAAAGGCCATCGAGTAATGTTTTTGACATTGAGAATCTCCCTGCAGTGAAATTGTTAGCTTCCGTACCGAATTTTTCTGATGGGGTGGAACGCGTATGCAACGACACAGTATAGCCGCGAAAAAGAACGATAGCAGGGACTTTTGCCGGACATGGCCCGGCGCTGGCGGCCGCGACTACCTCGAGCGATGGACCGGAGACCCCGCTGTGCTCGTTCGCGAGCACAGCGCGGTAGCGTGGTGAGAGTAGGAGTTCCGGGTCGGCGGCGCATTCTCGCATAACGGGGTCAACTCCATCAACCTGGTAAAGATTGACGGGGCCTGGAAATTCGTCAATTTCGTGTCGCCGGCTAAAAAGGTCGTTTGCCCAACCGGCGATAATTCCTGAAGCGCCGCAAAGGCCGTCAATTACGGATTTGTCGCACTCGCGACCAAAGCCGATACCGTCCAGCCCGGCCCCGGCGAAATCCCGGAATCGGCCGTGGGGAAATGAATCCGGCCGCTCTTGTCAGTCGCGAAGATAACCAGACCGCCCTCATTCCTCGATTGGTACTCGGTGAAATCAAATTCCTCGCTGAGTTCGGTCGTCTTGATCGTATTCCCCGACGCAAGGTCTTTCAGCAAGTCCGCCAGCGAATGTTTTCCACCGAACAACACCCGGCCGCGACTCTCGCCACTGACCCGGTGCTTTCTGTGCTCGCGTTCCGACTGGTCGCTCACCGTATAGACGTTGTCGCGACCAAATTCCTGAGCGAATTTTACGCAGGCAAGTTCGTTAAGGCCGGGACGGCGCGAAAGCGAGAGCAAATTACCCAAACCCGCCAGATCCATATTGCGGTCCGCATAACGCGATACAGCACTGCCATAGAACGTCGTCAGCCCGCGCATCCTCGCGTCCTGAATGCCTGCCCAGTAAGAGTCTGCCAGCAGAACTGACTGGCCGTTGTTATGCAGGGCCTCGGCGATGGCCAGGGCTGCGGGGTTCGAGCCAACGACCAGCACCCCGGTTGGCTCCGGCTCCGCCACGCCAAGCCAACGTGCCAGCGTTTTTGAAGTGAGGCTCTGAATGGCAACCGTTCCAAGAATGACGCTGTAAACCAGCGGGACGAGTTCCTCGCTGCGGGCATAACCGATTTCCTCGAGCCGTAGCGCAAAGATCGCCGAAATTGCCGCCGCAACGATACCGCGCGGAAACACCCAACCGAGAAAAAGTACCTCCTGCCAGCGAAGCTTGCTACCGACGGTACAAGCAAACGCGCGCAGCGGGCCAAGCACGAACTGCAGGACCAGCACGGTGCCAATTGCCATCGGTCCGATCCTGGACAATGCAGCGAAATCGAGACGGGCGGCGAGCACGATGAACAGTCCCGCCACCAGCACCAGGGTCAGGTTTTCTTTGAAGTCGAGAATGTCCTCAAGTTCGAGATGGCGGGTATTGGCGAGCCAGATCCCCATGACCGTAACGGCGAGAAGACCGGACTCTGCATGAATTGATTCCGCCGCCGCAAACACAATTAGCACTGCAGCCAGGGCCGCAAAATTACGCAGGAAATCCGGGATCAATCGTTTGCGCAGCACCAGCCCGAACAAATAGCCACCGCCAGCGCCGAGCACCGCTCCTGCGCCGACCATTGTGGCGACGGTGTGCGACGCCTCCAGCAAACCGTCCGATGCCTCGGTCGCCACAATAAAATCGAAAACGAGCAAGCCCAGGATCGCACCGATGGGATCGATAAGAATCGCCTCCCAGCGCAATACACTGGAGACGGACTGCACCGGGCGCACCGAACGCAGCAATGGCATCACCACCGTGGGACCGCTGACGGTAACAATCGCGCCGAACAATGCAGCAAGTCTGGCATCCCAATCGAACAGGAAATGGGCGGTGAGCGCGCTGCCTGCCCAAGTGATCAGAACCCCCAATGTCACCAGGTTCCGAACCACCGCACCATGGCCGCGAATTTCCGCGAATTTCAGCGTCAGAGAGCCCTCGAACAGGATAATGGCGACGCCGATTGAAACCAGCGGCACAAGGAGTTCGCCGAAGAGATCGTCGGGCGCGAGCCAGTTGAGCGTCGGGCCGGCGAGAATTCCTGCGACCAGCAAAAAGAGAATGGCCGGCAGCTTGACCCGCCATGCGATCCACTGACAGGCGAATCCGGTAGCCAGAATGGCACAAATGGTTACCAGGTCATGACCATGCAATGCGCTTACCTCTTTGAATTAATGTAGCGTGACGGCAGGTGTGCGAACGCTGCCGACTATCACAGCTTCTCGATCATCGTTCGAGCAAGCCGTTCTCGACGGCAGCCAGCATGGCCGAAAAAAGCTGGCGGCTATTTTGCAGCGCTGTCAGATGATTGCCGCAGCTGGAAGGTATGCCGGGCGCATACTCCAGCACAGAGCGATTATCTTGAATTCCGTCATGGGCCATGTTGCAAAAACCGTCGCGCCAGCGATGCAGCCAATAATACATTACCGCTGGTCCATCCAGTCTTCGCAACAGCTACCGTCGCGCTGGCAACGGCAGAGACCCGCGACACCCGTGAATCTCCTGGCTTGGCGGTGACGAATTCAGCCTACGGTCTGGTTGGCGCGAGACTTCAACACGAATCAAACGGGTTGATGACAGAAATCCAGTTCACAGGCGGCTGCGGCCGACGCCGAGACCGCCTGCCAAACCGCAAAACGGATAATGGAGAACAAGAATGCGCGTATTGGTCGTTCTGACCTCGCATGACCGACTTGGTGACAGCGGAGATAAGACCGGGTTTTGGCTGGAAGAGTATGCAGCGCCTTACTATCGCCTCAAGGAGGCTGGTGCGCAGATTGCGCTGGCCTCACCGGACGGCGGCCAGCCGCCGCTCGATCCGAAAAGCTAATGAACCGGATGCTCAGACCGACGCCACCCGGAGATTCGGCAAGGATTCCGCAGCTCAGGCGGAACTCGCTGACACGCGAATGCTCACCAATATCGACGCCGACGAATTCGACGCAGTGTTCTATCCGGGCGGGCATGGTCCGCTATGGGATCTGAGCGAGGACGCGGCATCCATTGCGTTGATAGAGGAATTCATCGCGGCGGGCAAGCCGGTAGCCGCAGTGTGCCACGCACCCGCGGTCCTGGTAAGCGCAAAAGCCGGGAATGGGCGGCCACTGGTCGACGGCTTACGCGTCACCGGCTTCAGCAATACCGAGGAGGCGGCGGTCGGGCTAACCGACGTTGGGCCGTTCCTGCTCGAGGACAGGCTCAGACGTCTTGGCGGACGCTACGAGCGTGCTGACGACTGGCAGCCCAAAGTGGTCGTGGATGGCCTTCTGATCATCGGCCAGAACCCTGCCTCTTCCGCCGCGGTAGCCGACGCGCCGGTGGATAGGCTGTCTAAAAAACAGAATTGAGCAACGACTTGCGATCGCGACGGTGACACAGAGATGACGGCATTCGATTTTGACCCGATTGTAAAAATGATTGGAGCGCTGGCCCTGGCGCTGCCCATTGCCTGGGACAGAGAGCGCAACAGCAAGATAATGGGGCTAAGGAGTTTCCACTGGTGGCGCTGGGATCGTGCGCATTTATGCTGATCGGACTGGAATTTATCGGCAATGCTGATCCCGGTGCGACGGCTCGCATCGTTCAGGGGCTGATGTCGGGCATCGGGTTTGTCGGCGGTGGCGCTATTCTGAAGAGCAACGACCACGTAAGCGGGACCGCTTCTGCGGCAAGTATCTGGGTGACCGGTGCCCTTGGCGCGGCGGCCGGGTTCGGATACTGGAATTATGCCATCGCACTGTCCGTCCTGAATTTCGCGATCGTGTTTGGCATGAGCAGGCTGAAACCCGTGGTGACTGAAAGTTCGGAGCAATATTGACCGTCAATTCGGCCCGGGGTTAACGAACCGCGCTTTCGCCATGACCCGGACACAAAACAACCAAGCAGACCTTTTCCGCTCGAAAACAGGTTGCGCGGGACATGAGCCGTAGTCTTATTTCAACGGACCAATCACTCGCTGCCGGGTATGGCCGGATCGAGATGCTGGGCGCAGCACCAGCCGGATGCCCAGGCCCATTGGAAGTTGTAGCCGCCGAGCCAGCCAGTGACGTCAAGGGCTTCACCGATCGCATACAGGCCCGGCACCTTCTTCACCTCGAAGGTCTTCGAGGAGACCTCGTCGTGTCGATCCCGCCCAGTGTGACCTCGGCCGTGCGGTAACCCTCGCTGCCGCCGGGCTTGAATTCCCATGCGTCCAGCCGGGCAGCGAGTTCCGCCACCTGGCGTCGGAGAGCAGGAGCCGATCTTCATATCCTGAAACCAGTCGTCCGCAATGGTATCGACGAACCGCTTGGGCAATCGCGTCTTCAGTAGCGAAACAATTCTTTGCTGCGGCCTTGCTTCGCGTTCTCTGTCAAGCCAGTCGGCCGCGTCCGTGTCCGGCAGCAGATCGATGGTGACGGCCTCACCCTCGCGCCAATAGGAAGAGATCTGCAGGATGGCCGGACCGCTCAACCCGCGGTGGGTAAACAGGATGCTCTCTCGAAAACTGACTCCATTACAGGAAGCCACTGCATCCAGCGAGATGCCGGACAGCATCTGGTACTTCTCGCTGTCGCTGGAATTCCATGTCAGCGGCACCAGCGCAGCTCGCGGCGATACGACGTTGAGACCAAGACGGTTGGCGGTGCGAAATGCCAGATCGGTGGCGATCTTCGGCAGCGACAAGCCTCCCGAGGCAATGACTACCTTGGCCGCGACATAGGTCTGCCGCGCAGTGACCAACGCGAAACGTGCCGTCATCGACCGGCGTGACGGCTGTCACTTCCTGCCGCAACCGGACTTCAACGCCCGCCGCCCTGCACTCGGCCAGCAGCATCGCAACGATATCCTTGGCACTGTGGTCGCAAAACAGCTGGCCGAGCTTTTTTTCGTGATAGTCGATGCCGCTGGCTTCAACCATCTCGACAAAGTCCGCCGGCTGGAAGCGGCTCATCGCCGAGATGCAAAAATGCGGGTTTTGCGACAGAAACTGTTTGCGCGGGTCGGCGAAAACATTGGTGAAGTTGCAGCGGCCGCCACCGGACACCAGGATTTTCAGGCCCGGCCTTGGCGCCTTTCTCCAGCACCAGTACCCGCAGACCACGGTCGCCCGCATTGATCGCGCACATCAGTCCGCTGGCGCCTGCGCCGACAATTATCACATCGTGGATCGGTTTTTCGGTCACTGCCACGGGTACTCAGGCAACGCGGCTTGCAATACATCTCGTTCCGGTTGGTCGATTGACCGGATCACCCCGCCAACCCGGCCGGATTCCGCGGTCATTTGCAATAGTCGCTAAGGTACAGGAAATTGTCGCGGTTTTAATCCACCGTGTAACGCGTTGGCGTTTTGGCTAAAGTACTTTGTCGTTGTCCCAGCAGAGATCCATCGTGGCACTACTCGACTACGCGCCTGAGTTCACAACCACCGAAGCGGTTGAAATAGCGCACAGGCTCTACGCAATTGCGGTGGCAGCCCGGGCCCTGCCCAGCGAGCGTGACCAGAATTTCCTGCTGACCCTGGAAGACGGCGAAAAGCGGGTCCTCAAGATCGCCAATGCGCGGGAGGATCTCGACCTGCTCGAAGCCGAGAACGCCGTCATGCTGCACGTTGCAGACCGCGTCGCGGCAGCCCCGACACCCTTCCCCACCTTGGATGGTGATTTCGTTACCCGGATTGCGGGCCCGAATGGTAATGAGCACTACTTGCGCCTGATTTCATTTCTGCCGGGGCGGCCGATGGGGAAGATAAAGCGGCACTCGGCCGGATTGCTGCATGACCTCGGACGCCGGGTCGGGCAACTGAACCGGGCGCTGGCCGACTTCGATCATCCGGCGGCTCATCGCGATCTCCATTGGGACCTGGCCAATGCGCGACGCGAGATCGAACGGCACAAATCACTGATTGACGATCCCGCGCTACGCAGCATGATTGATTCGCTGCGTGGCCGACTTCGAGCGTGATGTCGAACCCCTGCTCGGCCGTTTACGCCGCAGCGTCATTCACAACGATGCCAACGATTACAACGTCATCGTCGGTGGCGGTGACGACTTTTATTCACGCGATCAGAGCGTTGTCGGGATCATCGACTTTGGCGACCTGGTTCATAGCTGGACCGTCGCCGATCTGGCGATTGCCATCGCCTACGCCATTCTCGACAAACCCGACCCGCTGCCTGCCGCGGCGCATGTTGTCCGCGGCTACCACGCCGAGCACCCGCTCACCGAGACCGAGCTGGCCGCCCTCTTCGGACTGGTTCGCATGCGGCTGTGCGTCAGCGTCTGCCTCGCTGCCCTCCAGCAACGGCAGCGCCCGGACGATCCTTACCTGACCATTAGCCAGGCCCCGATCCGCAACACACTCCCCCGGCTGGCCGCGATCCATTCCCGGTTTGCCGAGGCGGCTTTTCGTGAGGCATGCGGTTTGGCCGCCGTGCCGAAGGCCGGCCCGCTGACGACCTGGCTGCGGAGCAGGCAAAAAGAGTTTGCCCCGGTCCTCGGCATCGACCTGACAAGCGAACCCTGCCTGGTATTCGATTTCAGCCCGGGCAGCCCGTTTTTCGAGGGCGACCCGGAAAAGTTCTCCGAACCCGACATGACGGCGCGGCTGTTCCGGCGTATGGCGAAAGCAGGAGCCCGGGTTGGCGTGGGACGCTACGACGAACCCCGGCTGATTTACAGCGAGGCCATGTTCGCTGACGGAGAAGACCCCGGTCGCCGAACGCCGCACTCTGCATATCGGGCTCGACTTGTTCGCACCGGCGGACACTCCGGTGTATGCACCGCTGCCGGGCATTGTTCATACGGCGACGATCAATCCCGCCCCTCAGGATTACGGCGGCGTGGTGATTCTGGAGCATGCGACACCGACAGGGCTCGCATTCTTCACGCTGTACGGACACCTGAACCCCGATGCAGTCGCCGGGCTTGAAGGCCGGGCAAACCATTGCCGCCGGACAGCAATTTGCAACGTTGGGAACAGCGGCCGGGAACGGCGGCTGGTCGCCCCACTTACACTTTCAGATTCTGACCGACCTGCTGGATCTGGATAACGATTTTCCCGGCGTGGTACGGGTCAGCCAACGCGAGGTCTGGGCCGGGTTCTCGCTCGATCCCAACCTCATCGTCGGCGTGCCTGAAGAGCGCTTTCCCGCAACAAGAGTCCAGCAAGGCCGAGACCCTGGCGATACGCCGCAAACGTACCGGCGCCAGCCTGAGCCTGGGCTATCGCGAGCCGATCAAGATGGTGCGCGGCTGGCAGCAATATCTGTATGACGATACCGGCCGCAAATACCTGGATGCCTACAACAACGTTCCGCAGGTCGGCCACTGTCACCCGCGCGTCGTTGCAGCAGCCCACCAGCAGATGGCGGTGCTGAACACCAACACCCGCTACTTGCAGGACCAGTTCAATCGCTACGCCGAACGGCTGGCGTCCACGCTGCCCGAACCACTGGACGTGTGCTTTTTTGTCAATTCCGGCAGCGAGGCCAACGAACTCGCGCTGCGACTCGCCCGCGCCTAGACCGGGCAGCGCGACATGATCGTGCTGGAGGGCGCCTATCACGGTCACACCACCGGCCTGATCGATATCAGCCCTTACAAACACGATGGTCCGGGCGGAAGCGGTGCGCCCGCCTGGGTCCATACCGCACCTGTGGCCGATGTGTACCGTGGCCGCTACAAAAGCGACGATGCCGCGGGCTGGGACAAAGTATGCGGCTCACGTGCTGGACATCGTTCAGAGACTCGAGGCGACGGGCGCACGCCGGCCGGCTTTATCGCCGAATCCTGTCCCAGTGTCGGCGGGCAGATCATCTTTCCGCAGGGTTATCTGGGTGCTGTGTACCAGCACGTGCGCGCCGCCGGTGGCCTGTGTATCGCCGATGAAATCCAGACCGGGTTTGGTCGCACCGGCACCGATTTTTACGCTTTCGAGGCACAGGACGTCGTACCCGACATCGTGGTGCTGGGTAAGCCGATCGGGAACGGGCATCCAATGGCGGCAGTAGTCACGACGGCCGAGATCGCGGCGGCGTTCGACAACGGCATGGAATTCTTCAGCACGTTTGGCGGCAACACCGTCTCGTGCGCCGTCGGGCTGGCGGTGCTGGACGTGACATTGAGCGAAAACCTGCAGGCCCATGCTCTCGAAGTTGGCGCGTTTCTGCTGGAGCAAGCTGCACGCGCTGCAGAGCCTGTACCCGGTGATCGGCGATGTAAGAGGCTCGGGATTGTTCCTGGGTATCGAACTCGTGCGTGACCGCGACACGCTCGAACCGGCGACGGCCGAAGCCTCGTTTATCTGCAACCGACTGCGCGACCACGGCATCCTGATCGGTACGGACGGCCCGTATCACAATGTTCTCAAAATTCGACCGCCGCTGCCCTTTGACAGAAGCAATGCAGATTCTCTGGTCAGCACCCTCGCGAAGATTCTGGCCGAGGATTTTGCCTGACTAAAAACGGAAAACCCGAAAAAACGGTGCCGCAAAGGCGAAAAAGTCATATAGACATAAGGTTACCTCCGGCACCGAACTGAGCCACCTCGGGCGGACCCGACCCGTCGCCGCCGTAGATTTGACCTTTGCTGTGGTTTCCCGTTTGCTATGCGCTGCTCTCGCCCAGTCTGAACTCCACTACATGGACGAAAAAACCAAAGACCAAGGCAACGATTCGCGTATCACGCGCTTTCTCCATGTCGTCGAATGGCTCGGCAATGCACTGCCTCACCCGGTGACGCTGTTCGCCTTGTTCGCGGTCGGCGTGGTCGTGCTGTCCGGCATTTTAGGCTCGTTCGACGTTGCGGTGATCGACCCGCGCCCCGTCGGCGCCAAGGGCCGCGCAGACAACGGCCTTATTGAAGTTGTCAGCCTTATGAACGCCGAGGGTCTGAGGTTAATCATTCTCAACCTCGTCAATAACTTTGTGACTTTTGCGCCGCTTGGAACCGTGCTGGTAGCACTGCTCGGCGTTGGCGTCGCCGAACGATCGGGTTGGCTGACAGCGGTGATTCGCGGCATGGTGCTCAAGGCGCGACCCGAACTCGTGACCGTCATCATCGTTTTGGCGGGCGTTTTATCCAACACCGCATCCGAAATGGGTTACGTGGTTCTGGTCCCGTTGGCGGCTGTCGTGTTCTATTCACTCGGACGACACCCGCTCGCGGGGCTGGCTGCCGCGTTCGCGGGCGTATCGGGTGGTTACAGCGCTAATCTGCTCATTGGCACCGTGGATCCGCTGCTATCCGGCATTACGACCGAGGCGGCACGCCTTATCGATCCCGCCTACGAAGTCGATGTCAGCGCTAACTGGTATTTCATGATTGCCAGCACCTTCCTCATCACGGCCATCGGCAGTTTTATCAGTCTCAAGATCGTGGAGCCGTCGCTGGGCCAATATGAAGGCACGCCTGCCAATCTGGACGATGAAGATGCGCACCGAATGGATCCGCTATCGGCGCAGGAAAGGAAAGGCCTGTGGCGTTCCCTTTGGGCGACACTTATTTTCACAGTCGTGATCGCCGCATTGGTCGTGCCCGAGGGCGCCATCTTGCGCAATCAGGAAACCGGTGCCGTTGCCGGCTCGCCGTTCCTGAGGGGTATCGTGGCGATCATTTTCGTGTACTTCCTGATGGTCGGGGTCGTCTATGGCCGCACAGTTGGAACGATCAGGAACGATCGCGATGTGATCAACGCAATGGCGCACGCCATGAGCACGCTCGGACTGTACATCGCACTGGTGTTTTTTGCTGCGCAGTTCGTGCGGTTTTTCAGCTGGACAAATCTCGGTTCCATCACCGCAGTGACAGGCGCAAACTTCCTTCAGGACATTGGCATGACCGGTCCCGCCCTGTTCTTCCTCTTCATCCTGGTCTGCGCGTTCATCAACCTGATGCTGGGGTCGGCATCGGCGCAGTGGGCTGTGACGGCGCCGATCTTCGTGCCAATGCTAATGTTGCTGGGCTACTCGCCCGAAGTGATCCAGGCGGCTTATCGTATCGGCGACTCGAGTACCAACATCATTACGCCCATGATGAGTTACTTCGGGTTGATCATGGCGTTTGTTGCAAGGTATGAGCCCAAAGCCGGGGTAGGCACTCTGATCGCAATGATGCTGCCCTACTCGATGGCATTCCTGATCTTCTGGTCCCTGTTCTTTTTCGTGTGGACGTTTGTCCTTGGTTTGCCGGTGGGCCCGGCATCTCCGACCTATTACAGTCCCGCCTGATTATTCCCGATCTATCGCCAGGCGGCCGGATCCTGTGAGCAGAACTTTTTTCAATTGCTCGTAAAGGTCCGACAACTTTGGAGCTCCCCCGACCTGACAGACATTTCTCCGGCCAGAACAAGCCCCGACCAGGAGTGCATCAGCAACCGTCCACTCCCTGATCCGACACGTTGCCGAGTTGGTGTTTCCTGGCTGGATATGACTGCGATGAGACGACCATGAAAGGAAGCCGGTTGAAGAACAGCCAGATTGCATCGAACCTGCAAGAGGCCGATGCCGACGCCAGGGTGAAGGAAATCCGCCGCCGTCACAGGATTAGCGATGCGACCGATTACACCTCCAAGTCAAAGCCCGACTGACGGCACCTCGTCGAGAGAAAATTGGCGTCAGAGTAAAAAAGACTGTAACGGCCAGTTCTTACTCTGACCCCGTTTTTCCCAGTTTTATTCATCGACCCGTTACCGGGGCGGCCGTTGCTCAAATTGCATAACTGCGGAAAACGATGCACACCAATTTATGCAAGTTTCACGCAGCGCGTCGATCAGGGAAACCAGGGTAGCACCGTGGAATTGCAGAAAACCGCGGTTCGACCCCGATTACGATTATGCGCAGTGCCTCTTGCGGGATGACATTTCCTTCAATACCCGTGCTCGCGCCATGTGCGTTGCTGCCTCTCGCGGCAGCTTGTGTTCAGCGCGCGCGGTCGTAAGCACTTCGCGCATGTTGTCGCGGATTTTCTCCTCGATTACGTTCATTGCCTCGGACTCGCTCGCGTTCTTGAGCTCCATTGCGCCGCAAATCACCCCGCCAGCATTGCAGACGAAATCGGGCAAGACCAATACGCCACGTTTTGCAAGCAGGCGTTCGGCCTCGTCAGTTGCTGGGATGTTCGCCCCTTCTGCGACAACACGAGCCTTAAGGCGATCGACATTATCCGCTGTCAGCACGTCGGGGCGTGCAGCCGGAATCCAGATATCGCACTCGACACCTAACAGGGCATCACGCTCCAGCGCTTCGGCGGCAGCATAGTCAGACACGGGATTTCCGGCCTGCTTGAACTCAACCAATGCGTCGATGTCGATGCCGGCAGCGTCATAGCAGCATCCGCGACTATCGGAAGCGGCGACCAGGCGCGCACCTTTCGCACCAAGAAATCGCGCAACATGTTGACCGACCGAGCCGAATCCCTGCACGGCGACACGTGCACCTTCGATGCGAACGTCACAGAAGTCCTGTGCTACTTCGATTGCGGCGCTCAAACCGAATCCGGTCGCGCCGATTTCATCGAGGGGGATGCCGCCTTTCTCGCGCGGCAATCCAACCGCACGATCGATCGTGTCCTTGATCCAGCCCATTGCTTCCTCGTCGGTTCCCATATCCGGCCCGGGAATGTAGTCAACGATATCCTCGATCGCGTCGGCAAAACTCCTGATCAGGATTTCTTTATCGGCTTTCGCCATGTGTGGATCACCGAATATGACCGATTTGCCACCCCCATGCGGGATTCCGGCCGCGGCATTCTTCAGTGTCATGGCTCGTGCGAGGCGCGCGCATTCGTCGACGGTGACATCGGGCGCCATGCGGATGCCGCCGATCGACGGACCCAGCGCAACGTTGTCGATAACCAATATCGCTTTCAGCTGGGTCGCTGGATCGTAGATCTCGATAACCTTTTCCGGCCCGAGATCGTCGATATTGGAAAAAGGGCCCGTCATTCGTCAGCCTTCATGAGTTCTCGTCCAGGCCCAGCATGTCGATGGTTTGCTCGCGCATCTTGAATTTCCGGACCTTGCCTGTGATCGTCATTGGAAACTCATCGACAAACACGATGTAGCGGGGGATCTTGAAATGAGCAATTTTTTCTCTGCAGAAGTCACGTATCTCGTCCTCGCTCGCGGCCTCTCCCTCACGTAACTTGATCCACGCGCATATTTCCTCGCCATACTTTATATCAGGCACGCCGATAACTTCAGCCTCTTCTACCTTTGGATGCTGAAACAGGTATTCTTCGATCTCGCGCGGGAAGATATTTTCGCCGCCACGAATCAACATATCCTTCAGTCGACCGACGATTTGGCAATAGCCGCTTTCGTCGAGAATAGCGATATCACCCGTGTGTAACCAATTCGCTGCATCAATAGTTTCAGCAGTTTTCTTATCGTCGCCCCAGTACCCCGGCATCACGCAATAGCCCCGTGTCAGTAATTCTCCAGGCGTGCCGCGCGGAACGACTTTACCCTGCTCATCGATGATCTTGACTTCTGTGTGCGGCAGCACGGTACCGACGGTGGACACCTTGCGTTGGACCGTATCTTCTGATGACGTCTGAAAGCTCACTGGTCCGGTCTCGGTCATGCCATAGGCGATCGTGATGTCCTCAAGATGCATTTCAGAGATCAGCCGCTTCATCAACTCGATTGGACAGGGCGCGCCGGCAATAATGCCGGTACGCAAATGGCTTAGGTCAAAGCGATCGAAGTCCGCATGATCCAGTTCCGAGATGAACATGGTCGGCACACCATGAATTGCTGTGCAATTTTCTGTGGCAATGGCCTGCAACGCGGCGCCGGGCTCGTAGCCGGCCGACGGTAACACCATCGTCGCGCCGTGCGCGACACTGGCCAGCGTGCCAAGGACCATGCCGAAGCAGTGATACATTGGTACCGGTATGCACAATCTGTCCGCAGAACTGAACTTCATTCGGGCACCGACGAGGAACGCGTTGTTGACGATATTGTGATGAGTCAGTGTTGCAGCTTTCGCTAGACCGGTCGTGCCGCTCGTGAATTGAATGTTGATCGGATCATCGAACTGCAACTCGGCGTTGACCGCAGCGAGTTTTTCCGCGGCCCGATGGTCGGCTCGATCACCGATATCTCTGAAGCGCAGGAAACCTGGCTCGCGTTCGTCGGCGAGTGTAATCAGAAAACGCAGATCAGGGAGACGAGCCGCCGCAAGCTCGCCGGGCGTGCCGGCCGCGATTTCCGGCGCGAGATGCCGGAGCATCGAATGATAATTGCTGGACTTGAACTCGGGCGCGACGATCAGCGCTCTGCAACCCACTTTGTTCAGGGCATATTCGAGTTCTCCCAGACGATAAGCCGGATTGATATTGACGAGTATCAATCCGGCTTTGGCCGTCGCAAATTGGGTGATGACCCATTCGGCACAGTTCGGCGCCCAGATGCCGACACGGTCACCGGCGTTGAGCCCGATTGAGAGCAGCCCGGCGGCAAGCAAATCCACGCGGCGCTGCAACTCGCCATAAGTCCAGCGTATTTGCTGATGGGTAACGACCAGAGCTTCATCATCGGCATGTTGGCCCGCAATTCGGTCAAACATGTCGCTGACTGTTTCGCCGATCAGCGGCGTGTTACTTACTCCGTGAACATAGCTGAGTGCCATCCGCGTTTCTTTGGAGTATTACAACCCCGGAGCCCGGCGATACAGCGCTGGCTATAGTCTCCTAAAACTTGGTCGGCCGTTTCTATCAGAGGATTTACTTATTGCGCGCCCGACCCTGCGGGACAATATATGTCTGGACCACGTGAGAATTCTGGGTATGCAAGCACAACGACCCGGCCGTGCGCCTTTTTTTCGTCGCAGTGAGTTCGTCGACGTAGAGTAACAGCAGTAATTACGGGAATACTCTCGCAAGGGACCATGATGTCTGGGAGCCGAAGATGGATATCGAAGAACGTATCGAGTATTGCGGTCTCGGCCATCAAGGAGATGGCCATACGCGGCGCGAAGGTGCCCGACGCCGTCTCGCTCGCATGGGGACTGCCTTCATTCAGAACGCCGCGGCGTATTTGTGAGGCGGTAGAACACGCGCTCGAATACGATCCCGACGTCGGCAAGTATTCCTTGCCCGATGGCTTGGCGGAACTCCGCGCTGCCGTCGCCACCAAGCATGAACGCGTAACCGGCATTGCGACCGATCCGGACGATAACGTCTTCATCACCTCCGGCAACATGCAGGGGCTGAACGCGCTGCTCCATGTCGTCCTCGATGCAGATGACGAGATCATCCTGACTGACCCGGGTTTCGCATCGCATTTCCAGCAGATTCGTCTGTGCGGCGGCACCCCGGTTGCCTGGCCATTGGATGAATCCCGCGGATGGTCGCTCGACGTCGACTCGTTAACTGGATTGATCAGCCGGAATACCAAGGCGATATTGCTCGTGACACCGTCAAACCCGACCGGCAGTATTTTTGATGAAGAAGAGTTGCGAAAAGTCGCCGCTATCGCAGCCGAACACGACCTGTTGATACTTTTGGATGACCCATACAGCCATCTGACCTATGAAAACGAGGACCGTTATTTCAACCTCGCCGCCGCTCCCGAGTATCACGACAGAGTTGCCTATTGCTTCACGTTCTCCAAGATCCATGCGATGAGCGGCTGGCGGTTGGGTTACATGATCGTGCCCGAGGCACTGAAACGACAGGTAATGAAAGTGCACGACGCCACGATTATCTGCACGCCGCGCATCTCCCAGGTCGCGGGGCTGGAGGCATTGCGCGGAGATCGCGTGCATATCCCCGAATTCCAGCAAATACTCGCTGCCCGCCGATCCCTGATTTGCTCGAGACTCGATCGGGTGCCACACGTATTCGACTACGTTACCCCGCAGGGCGCTTACTACGTATTTCCCAGAATCCTCGCGGACCATGAAGATTCGGTGGAATTCTCGCTGCGCCTTCTCGACGCGGCGAAGGTAACGGTCACGCCGGGTGCAGCCTTTGGCCAAAGGGGCGAGCACCATGTACGAATGGCATTCTGCGTTTCCGAGGACGTCATCAATATCGCCTTCGACCGTATAGAAGCTCTATTCCCCGCCTGACGGATTCCGCGGCTTTCGGCCCGCCGCAAAGTGGTGGCCAGGGGCAGAATCGAACTGCCGACACGCGGATTTTCAGTCCGCTGCTCTACCAACTGAGCTACCTGGCCTTTCCTTGAGGTCTTCTCGCTGGCGTCCCTGCCGCAACATCAACTCTGCAATATTACCCCGGCCCCGACATCCCTGTCGGGTCGTTCGGCTCGCTGCGTTGGTCCACCGGACCAACGGTTGACCCTCACCCAACTGAGCTACCTGGCCTTTCCTTGAGGTCTTCTCGCTGGCGTCCCTGCCGCAACATCAACTCTGCAATATTACCCCGGCCCCGACATCCCTGTCGGGTCGTTCGGCTCGCTGCGTTGGTCCACCGGACCAACGGTCGACCCTCACCCAACTGAGCTACCTGGCCTTTCCTTGAGGTCTTCTCGCTGGCGTCCCTGCCGCAACATCAACTCTGCAATATTACCCCGGCCCCGACATCCCTGTCGGGTCGTTCGGCTCGCTGCGTTGGTCCACCGGACCAACGGTCGACCCTCACCCAACTGAGCTACCTGGCCTTTCCTTGAGGTCTTCTCGCTGGCGTCCCTGCCGCAACATCAACTCTGCAATATTACCCCGGCCCCGACATCCCTGTCGGGTCGTTCGGCTCGCTGCGTCGGTCCGATGGACCTGCGTTCGACCTTCGCCCAACAAAACGGCGCAACCGACCCAGGAAGAGCGGCGTATTAAAGCCCCGCCCACCGGATTCGTCAAGGAACACGCACCAGATCCGATGGCCTGCCCTGGCGCCGGGATGCACCATTCGCTCGTAAACAGTATCTTCCGCCACCGCTGCCTTTTGACATCCGCGGTCGCGGCTCGGTACCCTAGCCGGGAGCCTCGCAGCACAGAAATTCCCCCAATTACAATGACTTTATCTTCCGAGCAGGCCATGGCTGGCCGGCCCGGCGCCGAATTGAAGGACCGGTTCAGGCGCGTGAGGCAACAGTCGCTGCACCTCTGCAAATCGCTGCAAACCGAGGATTTCGTGGTGCAGTCGATGCCCGATGTCAGCCCCACCAAATGGCATCTGGCCCATACCAGCTGGTTCTTCGAGAATTTCCTGTTGCTGCCGCAATTACCCGGCTATCGTCCGTTCGACGAACGCTTCGACTTTCTCTTCAATTCTTACTATTACACTGTCGGCCAGATGCATCTGCGTAGCCAGCGCGGGTTGCTGACCCGGCCAACCGTGGCAGAGATTTACGCATATCGCGAGCACGTCGATGCGCGGATGGAGCAGCTGCTCGATGCCGCGTCCCGCAACCATCTGGAGCAGTTGATAACGCTCGGCCTGAACCACGAACAGCAGCACCAGGAGCTGATGCTCACCGATATCAAGCATGTGTTGTCGGTCAACCCGCTGCTGCCGGCCTATCGCGACGATCTCGCCATGCCCGCAGGCGTCGCGGGCCCGCTCGACTGGCATGGCTTCCCCGAAGGGGTCCATGAAATCGGCACCGGCGGCGGCTCGGAATTCTGCTTTGATAACGAGACCCCGCGCCACCGCGTTTTCGTCAAACCGTTTGCCCTGGCCTCGCGACCGGTGACCAATTCCGAGTATCGCGAGTTCATCGACGACGACGGCTATCGTGACGTGGCCTGCTGGCTGTCGGATGGCTGGAGCTGGGTCCAGCGCGAACGGATAACCCGGCCGCTGTACTGGTCCGAGGACCTTGAAACCGAGTTTACCCTCGGCGGAGCGCGCCCGATCGACCCCCACGCGCCCGTCTCGCACCTGAGTTTTTACGAAGCCGATGCCTACGCGCGCCGGGCCGGGCTACGCCTGCCGACCGAGGCCGAGTGGGAAATCGCGGCGGCCGGGCAGGAGATCGCCGGTAACCTGGCCGACACAGATATCTTGCATCCTGCCGCCTCGGCCAGCGCTACGGGGTTACGACAGATGTTCGGCGATGTCTGGGAATGGACCGCCTCGTCGTATGCCTCATACCCCGGCTTCCGGCCGCTCGCAGGTAGTCTTGGCGAGTACAACGGCAAGTTCATGTGCAACCAGATGGTGTTGCGCGGCGGCTCGTGTGCAACACCCGCCGATCACATCCGCGCCACCTATCGCAACTTCTTTTATCCGCAGAGCCGCTGGCAGTTCAGCGGGCTCCGCCTGGCCAAGGACGCCTGAACCAATGACCCGAGCCAGCGCCGCCGTGCGCCTGACCGATTTCGAGCCGGAAATGGACAACTTTGCCGATGACGTGCACCGCGGACTGGCCGCGACGGCAAAGAAACTTCATCCGAAATACTTCTACGATGCCGCCGGATCGCAGCTGTTCGAGCGAATCTGCGCCACAGAAGAGTATTACCCGACCCGCACCGAGATCGCGATCATGGAGCGCTATGCCGGCGAGATGGCCGCGCTGGCTGGCCCGCGGGTCAGGCTGGTCGAGTTCGGCTCGGGCTCGAGCGTCAAAACACGGCTGCTGCTAGCTCAGCTCGAGCAGGCTGTTGCCTACATGCCGGTCGATATTTCGCGCGACCACCTGATGGAGGTAGCGAAAGAACTCGCGGCCGCCTACCCGGACGTGGAGGTGCTTCCGATCTGCGCCGATTTCACCGCCACGTTCACGCTGCCGGAGCCGAAGCGGCATCCGGCACGCACGCTGGTCTATTTCCCGGGCTCGACGATCGGCAACTTCGAACCGGCCGAGGCGCTCGGTCTGTTGCGCCGGATTGCCAGGCTCGCAGGCGATCACGGCGGGGTGCTGATTGGCGCCGATCTGCAGAAAGACATCGCCGTGCTGGAGGCCGCCTACAACGACGCCGGCGGCGTAACCGCGGCATTCAATTTCAACCTGCTGTCCCGTATCAATAACGAACTCGGCGGCGATTTCGATCCGCGGAGGTTTCGCCACCGCGCGTTCTACAACGAAGAGCTCAACCGGATCGAGATGCACCTGGAGAGCCTCGCCGGGCATACGGTGACCGTCGCGGGCCGAAGCTATGATTTCACCGCCGGCGAGACCATCCACACCGAGTCATCGCACAAATACACCGAACCACAATTCGCGCAACTCGCCGCTGCGGCGGGCATGCGGGTAGGCCAGGTGTGGAAAGACGACGACGGCCTGTTCTCGGTGCAGTACCTGGAAAAGATCTGAGCGGCGCAGCAAAGTCGCAACGACGGGGCCGGGAGAGCCTTCTCGCGCGACGGCCAGACCGGCCGTAGGCACGCAGAGTTGCCGGAATTCAAAAGGGGAAAAGGTGTTGGGGCTCGACTTCCGCGCCGCCAACGCCACCGTGACCGCAGCCACGCTGTGAGTTGAAGTCTACTCCGGCGCGACAAAGCCCTCGGGGGCCGCCGATCCCTGGCCAAAGAAAAATTTCTCCATCTCCTCTTCGAGGAACTTGCGCGCCTTGGGCTCGATCGGAGTCAGCCGGTATTCGTTGATCAGCATCGTCTGGTGTGACAGCCAGCGCTGCCAGCCTTCCTTCGAAACATGGTCGTAGATGCGTTTGCCGAGATCGCCCGGGTAGGGCAGATACTCGAGGCCTTCTCCCTCGGTGCGCATGACCACGCAGTTCACCGTTCGTGTCATCTCTTTCCCTCCCGGGTGACGGCGCCAGTGCAGCGGTTCCGCCCGGTCCGGTTTGTGTTCAGGCTAAATCGTCGGCGGCCAGGGCCGCCAGCATGCGCTCCACCGGGGCGGCAAGACCGAGCCGGGCCGGCGCGCGCCTGTTATACCAGACCCGTTCGCCATCCTCCACGCATTGCGCCACCGGCGGCGTGGCAAAGCGCACGATCAGCGGTGTGATTTCGAGATCGAAATGGGTAAAGGCATGACGCAGCAGGTCACCCTCCTCGACCTCGGCGCCGGCATCGGCAAACACCGCGCGGCACCAGCCATGCACATCCTCGTCCTGCCCGAGTTCGGGCGGGCTCCACAAACCTCCCCAGATGCCGCTCGGCGGACGCCGCTCAAGCAGGATCTCTCCGCCCGGCGCCATAGCCAGCACCATCCTCGTCGTTTTGGTCGGCCTTTTCCGGGGCGGACGTTTTCCGGGGTAGCGGCCCTGTGTGCCTGCGCTGCGCGCGGCACAACCGTCATGCAGCGGGCACGCCTCGCAGCGCGGCTGGCTGCGGGTACACACGGTCGCGCCGAGATCCATAATCGCCTGGGTGTAGACCGCGACATCCGTCTCCGGCGTATAAACCTCGGCCAGCTGCCACAGCCGTTGCTCGACCTCGCGCCGACCGGGCCAGCCCTCGACGGCATGCAACCGCGCGAGCACGCGTTTGACGTTGCCATCGAGGATCGGGAACCGCCGTCCCGTGGCAAGCGCGAGTATCGCGCCGGCGGTCGAGCGGCCGATGCCGGGCAGCGCGAGCACGTCGTCGAATTTGTCAGGGAAATGACCGTCATGGTTCGCGACGATAATCTGCGCCGCCCTGTGCAGATTTCGCGCCCGGGCGTAATAGCCGAGACCGGACCACAGGTGCAGCACATCATCTGCGGGCGCCGCCGCCAAAGCCGAAACGTCAGGAAACCGCGTGACAAAGCGTTCGTAATACGGGATCACGGTTGCGACCTGGGTCTGCTGCAGCATGATCTCGGAAACCCACACCCGGTAGGGATCCCCGGTATGCTGCCAGGGAAGATCTTTGCGCCCCTGGGTGCGTTGCCAGGTAACCAGCCGCTCGGCGACGCTGTCAGTCACCGGCTTGCGGTCGCTCAAGCGCAAGACCCTCGAGCCGCAACACCGCCCGGCTGCCGGCGCGTTTCAGCGCAATTCGTATCACCAGCGGACCGATTAGCGGCGGCACCCAGAAATCCGGTGTCAACGACATCCGGTAATGGAGCAACGTGCCCTCGCCTTCGATCTCGAGCCACCAATCGGTGCGCCCCGCGCTGAGGTTGCTGCCAGCGGGTTCGACCACGGCGGAAATATGCGAATACGGAGTCACGTGCAACGCCTCCGTCTTTATCAGCTCGCGGCATACCCACAGGATGCAGCCCTCGGTGCGGGTATAGACCCGCGGCCGGCCGTCCTCGGCAGGTTCAATGTAACGGCTGTCCTTGTACACGCTGGAAATGCGCGGGTATTGCTCATAGTCGAGCAATACCGCGAACACGGCCTCGGGCGAAGCCTGCAGAAACGTCAGCGAGTCGAACACGTAGGCGTCGTCTTCTTTTTCGACCTCGAGCATCCGCACTTCCGCCGCCGCGAGCGCCAGCGGGAAAAATGCCGAGACGATCAGCCAGCGGGCACGCATCAGTTACCGAACAGGCCCTTCAGCTTGTCCTTGAGTTCTTCGGCCTTTTCCTTGACCTCTTCGACCGGGTCCTCGCTTTGCAACACGTCCTGGATTTCCTTTTTCGCCAGCCCGGAGAGATCCGGCGCGATTTTCGGATCGTCGAGCGGGCCGCTGATGCGCATCGGGATGCTAGTGCCAATCAGTTCCTCGAACTCGGGATCGGTACCGTCCTCGGGCACCTTGATCACCGTGGTCACCATCTTGTAGTCGAGCGTCGAATCGACCAGGTTGACATCGCCCTCCCCGGTCACCCGCAGCACCGGCATGAAAACTTTCAGATCGTCGCTTCTGAGCACACCGTCCACCGCTGTGGCGGTCACACTCAGGCTTTCGAACGGCGTCCGCTGTGGCCGCGGCGGGCTTGGCGGCATCTGCTTGCGATACAGCGAACGGGTCAGCCTGACCGCGTAGACGAGATCGATATTTTCCAGTGCGCCCTCGCCGACCTCGAAGCCGAGACTGCCGCTCAGGGAATTGCGCATGGCATTGACGGTAGCCCCACGCGCATCGAGCGCGACCTTGCCGTTGGCATTACCGGTGACCAGCACCCGCCCGATCGCATCCTCGCTGAGCTTCCCCAGCTGCACGCCGTCGAGGCTTTCCCGCACCGCCAGCGTCGGCGGGCTCGCCGCTGCATCCAGGGTAAGTTCACCGGACGCTTTTCCCTGGTACAGCGACACCTCGAGCGGCTTCAGCCGTACCTTGCCGTTGCCGGCTTTAAGCCCCAGCGTGACGTCGGTCAACGCCATGCCACTCACTTTGAGAGAACCGATCCGGAACGTGCCCTCGGCATCGAGCTCGCGCAGCGCCTCCACCGGGATCTCAACGTCGTCGTCGCCACCGACCGTCTGTTCCTCGGCGCCCTCGACCACCGGTGGCAGGTAGCGGTCGGCGTCGATCGCATCGACGCCCAGATCGAATCGGATCGACTGTTTCTCGAGATTGCTGATCCCCGCTTTTCCCGACAGCTTCGTGTCGTCGAGCACAAACTGGAGATCGTTGAACATCGCCGAATTATCGGTCAGCGCGAGCGTCGCCTTCGCGCTGGCCTTTTTCAACACCGCGTCGTCGGCGGTCACCGGGGCATCCATCCCCATCCGCTCCATCAGCGAGCGCGGCGAGAATTCGTCGAGACTGAACTCACCGCTGATATTCGGCGCGGACATGATTGCCGTACCTGTCAGCGCCGCGTTGAACGTGAGCCCGAGGGTCTCGGCCTTCAGCGCCTCGAGATTCATCGTTTCCTTGTCGAGATCCGCGGCAAATCGTTTCAGCCCGACGTTGACCGCAACCTCGCCACCGGGCAGATCCTTGCCGGTCAGCTTTATATCGAGCGTCGGGTCATCGAGTTCGAATTGCTGGTAGTCGTCGGAGTAGCGAACGGTAGACTCCAGGTTGACATTGGCCGCTACACCGCTGGCCTCGAGTACCGCGACAACCGTCGATTCGAAGTCGATCGGCTCGCCCGGCGCGATCTCGCCGGTCTTCAGGTCGAAATCCTGGATGTCGACATCCGTCCCGGCCTGTTTATCGATATAGCGAATCTGCGCATCGTTAATGGCGAGCCCGCCGATCTGCAGCGAATCGATACCGGCGGACTCTCCCGAATCCGCCGCAGCCGGCGCGCTATCTTCGCTGGCGAGGTCATCCCAGTTCGTGACCCCGCGTTCGTTGACCATCAGGTTTAGGCGCAGGCCGTCGAGACGCACCTGGTCGAGTTCGATGTTACGTCGCAACAGCGGCACCAGTCTGACACCAATGCGCGCACCCTCGATCGCGACGAATGGCTCGTCACCAAATCCCTGCGCATTACTCAGTCGGGCCGGCCCCAGTTCGACCGCGAGCCAGGGAAAGAACGACAGGCCGATATCGCCATCGACGGTCAGCTCACGCCCGGTTTGCTCGGCCACCTGGTCGGTCAGCGTCTGCTTGAAATCATTGGGGTCGAAAATGAAAACCAGCCAGATCGCGGCGACAACCAACAGCAGCACCAGCGCGCCGACCGCAAGTCCAAGGAACTTGAAGAGCCCTTTCATGGAATACCTCGGGGAATGCCCTGCAAAGACGTGGCCCTATTATGACGCGCGGGCACTAGCAAAGGCACCCCGAGCTGCAAATCAGCGGCAGGTTGCTCCGCCATCGGTTTTCTCGCAGAAATCGCTCCAACCGTAGCGTTTCCAGTAGTCCAGCAGACCGATCGAGTCCATCAGCGCCGGAAAACGCGGGTCGGCACGGAATCCGGCGGCCTCCGGCAGCCAGAACAGCGAAAGTTCCCAGTCGATCGTCGGCGCCGCCAGCAACGTCTGCGCCTGGGCAAACGCGGCATCGTGCTGGTCGAGCAGCAACAGCATCAGTAACATCTCCGACGGGTCCACGCCGACATTGCCGACGTTCTCCAGATCGGCGAGAAACGCGGGACGTAGCGCCGGGTCGAGAACCGCATCGGCGAGCGGCCGGGCAATGCCCAGGGGCACATCGAGCGCCGGCCCGCCGCTGGAGAACGCCGCCGCCGCGGCCGCCGCATCGCCGCGGCGCAGAGCGATAATACCGGTGTAATCACCCAGCGACTGAGCAAACCCGAGCTGGCGCGCCGCGGTGGCGAACGCCAGCGCCTCATCGTCATTGCCGAGCAGGGTATGGATCGCCATCAGCATTGCATTGACCGCGGCGGACTGCGAGTCCAGGTCATAGGCCAAGGTGATCTCGGCCATCGCCGCCTCGAGCCGCCCGGCCGCGCGCAACAGGTGGCTGTACCAGTGATGCGGCATCGGTTCGCCGGGTTGCAGACCCGCCGCGGCAAAAAAACCGGTCTCGGCATCGGTCCAGTTCCAGTTGGCGTAGTTGATCCGGGCCAGCACCGCGTGCGCCTCGGCCAGCGTGGCGTCCAGCGTCAGCGCCTTGATCGCGGCCTCGGAGGCCAGTACAAACGCCTCCTCCGGGCTCTCGTCGGCATAAGTCGGCAACAACACATACGCGGTCGCGAGCCCCGCATAGGCCTGCCCGAACCCCGGATCGCGCCCCAGCGCCGACTGGAACAACTCGATCGCGACCCGGATGTTCTGCTCGCCGCGCCGGCGCAGGATGTCGCGGCCTTTCAGGTACAGATCGTAGGCCTGGACGTCGCGGGTCGGCGCGGCCACCGCCGCGAGCGCCTGCTCCGGGGTTTCCTCGCCGCCAAGGGTCACCTGCAGCGCATCGACGATCGAGCGTGCAATCCGGTCCTGCACCTCGAAGATATTCGCGAGCTGCTCATCATACGTTTCCGACCACAGGTGATAACCGCTCTCGGCGTCGATCAGCTGCGCGGTGATCCGAACCCGGTCGCCAGCCCAGCGTACGCTGCCCTCGAGCACGGTTTCGACGCCGAGCTCGTCGGCAAGCTGGCGGATATCGACGTTGCGCCCCTTGTACGAGAACGACGAAGTCCGCGCCGCGACCTGCAGGCCCGGAACCCGGGTCAACAAGTTGATCAGCTCCTCGGACATGCCGTCCGAGAAATAATCGTTGGCACTGTCTTCGCTAAGGTTCGAAAACGGCAGTACCGCGATCGAGCTGCGCCCGATCTCCTCCTCGCCGGACCAGCTCTTCCACGGCTGCAGCAGGACCGCCCCCAGAATCAGCATCGCCACGATCAATAGCAGCACATAGGTGATGATCGTGCGGGGTTTTTTGTGTGCGGTTTCGGTGCCTGGCGGCGGCGCGGTGCGCTGGATGCCTTCCGGGCCGATATCGAAAATCCAGGCCAGCAGCATCGCCACCGGAAAACCCATCATCAGCAGCAGGATCACAAACGTGATCGTCCAGTCCGGCAGCATCAGCGCCGGGAAGACCACGTCCGCGACCTCGGTCATGACCCAGGCGATCAACAGGTACAAACCGGCGACACGAAACACCCGCCGCCGTTTGAGCTCCTGCATCAATGCCATGCTGTCACCACTGCTGTCACGATCCGTCATTGACTGAGGTGTAGCGGCCATTATCACAGATGCGGCTCGGGTCGTCGTCGCCCGCGGCCGCTGGCGCGGCTATGGACCTGACCGGAGCAGGAGTGAGAGAAGTATCGGCGCCCGCGCAGGACCACGGTGCGACAGTAGTTCCGGGCGTTGCGCAATGCGGCGCCGAAACGCGGACCCTGCACCGGCAACCGGGGCAAGGCCCGCATGGCGTCAGTCACGGCAGAGATTGATGCCGCCGTTCAGCGTCTTTATCAGGACCCGGGCCGAGCCATCCCCTTCAGTGAATCGCAGTTCCTTGCCCGGCGCATACTTGCTGGTACGCACCGGGTCCGGGCCAAAACAATTGTCGATAGAACCATTAAAGGTCTCGATGTCGAACTCGGCATCGACCTCGCCGCGAAATTCGATTTCCAGGTCGCCGTTGATCGTTTCGACTTCGAAACGGGCACCGTCCTCGAGCCCGGCGACCAGGTCGACATCGCCGTTGGTCGTCTTGATACGGGCCCGTTCCAGCGCTTTGGCCGAGACTTCGATGTCGCCGCTGACAACCGTCGCGATCAGTTCGCCGGCTACGTCCTCGACGACGATATCGCCGCTGACCGAGGTCAGCGCGAGCAATGCGCTGCTGCCGCTGCCCGCGACGGTCACATCGCCACTGACGGTCTTGGCCTCGATATCTTCCTCCATTGCCCTGGTATCGATATCACCGCTGACCGATTGCAGGCGCTGGCTGCCGGCCACGCCGCGGACATCGATCTCGGCACTGACCGTGGTGACTGTCAGGCGGCTGCCCTCGGGCACCGAGACAACAAGATCAGTGTCATCGACGTGATGGTGCTTTTTCTTCTTCTCCAGGATCACGTTGACCCTGACGGTGTTGCCATCACGCTCGAACTCGAGCCGCTCGGTGCCTTTTCCGAGGTGCCCGGTGACATGAACTTCGTCCCGG
>CAVOVJ010000015.1:0-100259 GCA_963699835.1 uncultured Gammaproteobacteria bacterium
CGTCCAACCTCGTTTTCGACTGGATAGCAACCAAAGATTTTCAGGCCGCTGACTCTGGGTATCTGGAGGAGGGCCACGTTTTCGTGTCGAGGAAGGATTACGATTGGTGGAAGGATTCAAACATGAGACACATAATTGCATTGTTTACTTGGAGTTTTCACGCTAGGTTCCGCTGCAAACACAACTCTTATCGCGCTTCCCGGAGGAACGGAGTGCATAGTTAACAACCAGGGGAATCAAGACACCCAGGAGGAAAATATAGAGTATCGGATGGAGGAGCGTGCGATACCAATAACGCCGCCGGCACAATTCGGTTGGCGAATATTCCTGCCGAATTCCGGCGGAGCACAGATATCAGGGGATCTTAGACTCAACGCGCAAGGATTTACACTGACCAATCGGAACGATCAGAGCAGGCGCTAACGGTTCTTCTATAAACTCGATAGTCCTCGTAGCACTGTCAGTGGCCATTGAGGAAGCTACAAATGTAATAATACCCAGCCCGCAGTTTGTGGGCACTGTTAACGCTCCTGCAAATAATCCGCTTGCGGGCGGAGAGCGTTTCTACGCTGCAACAACTTATGAGGACCCCATCATCGGGGGCTCGGGAACGCGAGAGGGCAGGTGTACATGGGACGCCCCTGCTCAGCCTGTTCCAAACCCACACCCGAATATGTACAACGTGCTTTCGGCGCAATCGACATGCGCGAACTCGGACGCCGTAACATTGAGGGGGCGGGGATGGGAATGGGGAATCATGGGATTCAGTTCGGCCGAAACAGCAATTCGTTTGGCCGAACAGTCTCGACTTTATAACATGCCCTAACGGATCCTGTGATTTTCGAGAAATTATTGATATTCCTGAACCGGCCATATTTGGGCTGTTTGTTCTCGGACTTCTCGGCATCGGATTCGCTAGGCGAAGATTGATCTGATGTTGTCTTATTTTTCTTATCAGAACCCCGCTTCGGCGGGGTTTTCTTTTTTCTCAGCACAATCCGCTCCAACTCCCGCAGGGCATCGCGGTGCTTATGATCCTTCACGTAACCCGGCAGATCACTTCCGAAAATAGGCATTTGGACAATATGGCTCATCATGCGATGAGGGGGCGAGGTGAATATCTGTGTGATCGGGACAGATTCACTAATCCGAAACATCTATTGTCAATAAATTGGCAGCCACGCTGCGGCAATTCCGTATTGTTTTTCAGCGCGTTAGCAATAGACTGCAAGTTGGGGCTGTTTATCGTTTTCGCGCCTAAATTTTCCGCCTCCTCGCAATCAAAAAACCCTCCAGGAGTTTTGCAATGAAACTCACGAAACGAGAGCTGGTGGCGATATTACTCGCCATGCCAATTTTTCTGCTGCTCACAGGATTCGAAGCAGATACGCAATCTTCTTTTGTGGTCAACCTTTCGACCGGTGTGAAACTCAGCGGTGACCTGATCGACATTGGGAAACCGGATAGGCAATGGAAGATCGTCAATGCGCCCGCTGGGGTGCCGCTTGGGTACGTCACAGTGGTGGAGCGATCGCGGGCTCACTTTGTCGACCTAGAACCGAATGCGCGCTGGATCAGTGCCAACGCGAATACCAATGTTGACGCACCGGTTGGCCTGTATTTCTATCAGACAAGCTTCAATGTGAGTACCTTGCAGGGCGTTTCTGTCGAAATTCAGGGTGAATTGGCGGTTGATAACCACGTTGTGGATATCCTTCTAAACGGTAACAGCATATTTGCCAGTTATTGCGCAAGCCCGCCGTGTGACGATTTCGACTATGCAACGCCGTTTTTCTATAGCGATCAGCAGTTCTTCAAAACCGGTCCAAACACTTTGGTCTTTGTTGTCGAGAACGAACCAGGAGACACGAACCCGTCGTCATTTGTCTTCAGTGGAGCCTTAACCATTGATTTCGCCGATAACCCATTGGCTGAGACCAGCTCCCAAATGTTGATCAAGAAGAAAGGGCCCACCGCCAAGGTAATCTGTTCTTACCGTCAGCCCGGCAGTGACTTTAAGGGGCCCCTGTTCTTCGACTATCTCATGAGCGCCGAACCGGTGAACGGTGGACAGAATGGGGGTTCATCATGGACCGACAGATTCCGGTTCTTCGTGCCCTACGCGATCAGTCGCTGGGTGGAATTTGGCCCGAATGGCACCAAGTTCGTTCTCATAAAGACAAAGAAGGGCCTCTGGAAGATTTCCTTGATGCGCGAATTCGACGTCGCAGAAGGGAAAGTAATCTGTGACGGAGCGATTCGCGAGGCAGACGATGGCAGCCTGACTGACCTGTCGGACTCTCTGAGGCTGAGCGGTTATCTCGACAATACTAATTTCGTAAACATCGATTTCGACGATCTGAATGGCCAGTCCCGCTATTATGAAGAGGGTGATGCTTATTTGGAGGACGGTTTTCGAATTCAAGTCGTCAGTGACCATGCCTGGATACTAGGTCCTAATTCTAATGCCCCAGCCCTGACTAATTGGATGGGAACTCGCGACTCCGCACGAGGTGGGGGGGTCCTCCGGTTAGACCGTTTCGGGAAAGAATTTGATGCTCACTCATTGTAGGATTCAGCGAAAGCCTTTTAGGTATCTACGTAGTGTCTTCCCAAAGGCGGCGCAGTCGACTATTACGAGTTCGATGATGCGCCGACCCACGATGGCGAAGAGCTATTCAGGCTGGAAGGTCCAGATTGGCGAGGCGTGACTTGGATAGAATTGAGCTTCGATGGCTCTTGGTACACAGGCTGGGACGACATTCGCCTATCATATTAACTGACCCGGAATCCAAAACTCGCGATATATTAGCGCCCGCATCATGAGCATTGGAGTCGCGAGAAGACTAATGATCTGATTCAATCACATGATTGTTATGAGAACCCCGCTTCGGCGGGGTTTTCTTTTTTCTCAGCACAATCCGCTCAAGTTCCCGCAGCGCCTCGCGGTGCTTCGGGTCTTTCACGTAACCCAGGGCCGATCACTTCCAAATATCGGCATGTGTCGAATAAGCTCATCATGGATGATGGGGCGAGGCGTATTCGTGGCGAAATGTGACAGAAAATTGAATCGTGACCATCTCGTATCGGATGGGACGTAAGAAAGGATGGGTCCTACACTCTTAGGAGCGTCAAAATCAGAGTCAGCGGCATTTCTCAACGGCCGACACCGCGAGGCTGAATAGCTCGCGCCGCTTTTCATCGGTCAACTCCGCCCCATAGAGGTCATTCTCGAGCGCATAGAAACCTGATGTCAGCGAAAGAAGGAACAAATTAAAGGGCGAATAAGAAAACCCATAAGCGATTGGCAAATTATCATATAGGCAGTCGCAATAAGAGAACGCGTCGGCTCGCACTTTACGAAGGATGGGCGTGCATTGATCAAGCCATTTGGTTTGGCCATGTTCTCGCATCTCGTCTCCTGATCTTTCCATATCCTCCATCATTTTTTCGATCTCGGACCAAGATTCTTCAAACTCCTCCAGTGCGGCCTCGTTTTCCGGCGGTGCCGTTATCTCCCCCTGTCCCCAGGTGAGGCTCGGAGTAAGGAAGACTAACGCCAACATGAAATACAAATGCATCGTCTACACCTCCAGAGGGCGGCAGTCGGTACTCGCAGTCTAGCCATTTGGAGCATATTTGATCGCGAAAGTACCATTTTTTCTTTTTTCCTTCTCTCTGTGAGTGTCGAAACATGCCCCGTATCCGATATAACGCGGACGGGAACCCATGGGTTTTTGTTTGGGATAGCGTGTGGGGTGCCCAGCAAGTGAACTGGCTGATCCTCAAGACCCGGAATGTGGCTGCTTACCCGGCGAATAAGTCAGGGACAGCCAATGCGGCCAAGGAGAGCTGCAATAGCCCCGGAGTCGGCCAGCGCGTTTCGCCAATAATTGTTCCAATTTCGGGACGGGGAATTAGGTAAAAATTAGGTAAATCGGCTTATGATCGACTTGTGATAGACCTATGTGATTGTTTTTATTGGCGCTCCCTAGGGGACTCGAACCCCTGTTTTCGGCGTGAGAGGCCGACGTCCTAGGCCACTAGACGAAGGGAGCGCGGAACTGGAGGGCGATGCCGCCCGACAGGAAGACTGCTATTATACGGCGCCATTAACTTAGCTCAAGTGGTACAGAAGTTTGCAAGGAGAGTCCCAGCCGCCCGGTCACGACTGGACCCGTCCCGCCAAGGTAATCCCCCGGCCCGAGCACAACGTCTCGCGGGCCAATATCTCGAAACCTGCTTTGAAGGTGCTTTACCGGCTGAAGAGTTCGGGATATCAGGCATTCCTGGTCGGCGGCGGCGTCCGCGATCTGTTGCTAGGCCGCGAACCCAAGGATTTCGACATCGTTACCGATGCCAGCCCGGATGAGGTGCGGCAGTTGTTTCGCAATTGCCGTCTGATCGGGCGGCGCTTTCGCCTGGCGCATGTCCGTTTTGGCCGCGAGATCATCGAAGTCGCGACGTTTCGCGCCCGTGCCGACATCCACGAGGAAGAGGACAGCGATCATGTCCGCGACGAGGGTGGACGGATTCTGCGCGACAACGTCTATGGGGATATCGACCAGGATGTGTGGCGGCGCGACTTCACCGCCAATGCGCTTTACTACAACATCGCGGATTTCTCGATCTGGGATTATTGCGACGGCGTCACCGATGTCGCAGCCGGGATGCTGCGGCTTATCGGCGATCCGGAGGTGCGCTATCGCGAAGACCCGGTCCGCATGCTGCGGGCAGTCCGCTTTGCGGCGAAGCTCGGATTCCGGATCGAGGCCGAGACTGAAAAACCGTTGTTCGCACTTGGCGACCTGCTCGACGATGTACCGCCGGCGCGGCTTGTTCGAGGAGACCCTGAAGCTGTTCCAGTCCGGACATGCGCTCGCCTCGTTCGAGCACCTGCGCCACTACGATTTGTATCGCCATCTCTTCCCGAGTTCCGATCGCGAACTCGGGCGTGATGACGCGGATTCCTTTCGTCGTCTGTTGACCCAGGGTCTGGCGAATACCGATGCGAGGGTTGCGGAACGCAAACCAATAACGCCGGCATTTCTGTTCGCGGTGCTGCTGTGGGGTCCGATCAGTCGCGCCGCAGCGGCCCACCTCGGGGAAGGCTCCAATCCGGTGATGGCGTTATCGGCGGGCTGCGACGAGGTGATCGTGCGACAGCAATCGAAAATCTCCGTGCCGCGCAGATTCACTACCCCGATGAAAGACATTCTGTGCATGCAGCCGCGGTTCGAACGGCGCCAGGGCGGCCGCGCGATGCGACTGCTGGCGCATCCACGATTTCGCGCGGCCTACGATTTTCTGTTGCTTCGGGCCGAGGCAGGCGAGGTCGACCAGGAACTCGCGGACTGGTGGACGCGGCTGCAGGAACTCGACCCGGAGGAGCAAAGGCGCGAGGTGCTCGGCAATGAACGTTCGGGCAACCGCCGTCCGCGCAAACGCCGCCGGCGCCGTCCGGGTGGCGGTGACCAGAAGAATGCCTGACCGTGCCTGGCTGCCGGCCCACGTCGGGCTGGGGAGCAATCTCGACGACCCGGCCCGTCAGGTTAACAGCGCGATCGAGCGCTTGCGCGACGTGCCGGACACGATAGTGGTTTCGGTTTCTCCGCAATATCGCAGTGCGCCGATGGGTCGCCCGGATCAGCCTCACTACGTCAACGCAGTCGCGGCGCTGCTCACGCGACTCGGTGCCGCGGGTCTTCTGGATGCGCTGATCGGGATCGAGGCCGCGATGGGCAGGGTTCGCGATGGCGAGCGCTGGGGCCCGAGGATTATCGATCTGGACCTTCTGGTGTATGGAAATCAGGAACTGGACGAGCCCGGATTGCAGGTCCCGCATCCGGGCATTTCGAGCCGCAATTTTGTCTTGTATCCTTTGCGCGACCTGGCGCCGGAGTTGTGGGTGCCCGGGCAAGGCCGGGTTGCCAAGCTTGCGGCCGCCTGCGACCGTGACGATATTGAACGTATAAGCTGAGTCAAATGCCTGACATCCACTACCGATATGTCGTCGTCGAGGGTCCGATTGGCGTCGGCAAGACCAGTCTTGCGCGGCGGCTTGCCCAGAGTTTCGGCAGCGAGCTGCTGCTGGAGGAGCCCGAAGATAATCCGTTTTTGCCTCGATTTTACGAGGATCCGCGCGGCACTGCGTTACCGGCGCAGCTCTTTTTCCTCTTCCAGCGCGCGCGGCAGATGGAGCAATTACGTCAAAGCGACATGTTCGAACAGGTCCGTGTTGCGGATTTTCTGCTCGATAAGGATCGCCTGTTTGCCGAGCTCACGCTCGACGCGCACGAGCTGAACCTGTATGAGCAGATTTTCTCAAAGCTTGCCATCGATGCGCCGGATCCGGACCTCGTGGTCTACCTGCAGGCGCCGGCTGATGTGCTGATGCGCCGGATCGCGATGCGCGGTATCGCCCACGAGCAGCGTATTCAGCGGGAGTATCTCGAAGCGTTGATGGAATCCTATGCGCGATTTTTCCATGAGTACGACCGCTCGCCGCTGTTGATCGTCAATACGACGGATATCGACCCGGTCAACAATGCCGCCGATTACCAGTTGCTCTATGAACGCATCATGGAGGTGCGTAGCGGCCGCCACTACTATAATCCGTCGACTGGGGCCCTGGCCTGAGGCCCAGGTGCGTATTGCAGTCGCACTAGCCTTGGGCCAAGCTTGTCAGCTCGCCAAGGAGCAAGCATGTACGCACAATTACAACAACGCGGCTCAGCGCGGCCCCCGGTCAATGTTTCGACCCTGCATAAAATGAAGGCAGAGGGTGAGAAGATCGCGAGCCTGACAGCGTATGACGCGAGCTTCGCCGCACTGGTGGACGAGGCGGAAGTCGACGTCGTGCTGGTGGGCGACTCGCTCGGGATGGTTATCCAGGGATACGACACTACGGTGCCGGTGACCGTCGAGGACATCATCTACCACAGCCGTGCGGTCAGCCGGGGTCTGGCGCGCCCGTTGCTGATGGCCGATATGCCGTTTATGAGCTATGCAACGCGCGAGCAGGCGCTGGCGAATGCGGTCCGTATGATGCAGGAAGGCGGCGCGCAGATGGTCAAGCTGGAAGGCGGAGCGGGCCAGGTCGAAATCGTCGCGTACCTGGCGAGTCACGATATCCCGGTGTGCGCCCATCTGGGGCTCAAGCCACAGTCGGTGCACAAGATTGGCGGTTTCAAGGTGCAGGGCCGGGAGGGCGCTGCGGCCGAACAGATGCGTGCAGACGCACGAGCGCTGGAGGCGGCCGGTGCCGATATCCTGTTGCTCGAATGCATCCCCTCTGATCTCGGCGCGCAAATTACGGCAGACGCGCATGTGCCGGTCATCGGTATCGGCGCGGGACCTGATGTGGATGGCCAGATTTTGGTGATCTACGACATCCTCGAATTGACGCCGGGGCGCAAACCGCGATTCGTGCAGAACTTCATGAGCAGCACCGGCAGCCCGATGGAAGCACTGCGTGCCTATGTGGCCGCCGTCAAAAGCGGCGATTATCCGGCCGAAGAGCATTGTTTTGCCTGATCAGGGCCACACGGAATGCAGACCTTAAACGCAATTACTCCGCTCCGCGCACGGCTCAAGTCGTGGCGGCTTGCTGGGCAGAGTATTGGTTTCGTGCCGACGATGGGGAATCTGCATGCCGGCCACCTGACACTCGTGCAGCTGGCGCAGGATCGCGCCGATCGCGTCGTTGTCAGCGTTTTCGTCAACCCGACCCAGTTCGGCCCGGCCGAGGACTTTGCCGGATATCCGCGCACGCTGGAGGAAGACAAGCGGCTTCTCGTTGCCGAGGGTGTCGACATATTGTTTGCTCCGACGGTCGCCGATATGTACGACGATGGCGACGCACACACCGCAAAAATCGAAGTGCCGGGCCTTTCCGATATTCTGTGTGGCGCAGTGCGGCCGGGACATTTTTCCGGCGTTGCAACAGTCGTGGCCAAGTTGTTCAATATCGTTCAGCCCGACCTCGCCGTTTTCGGCGAAAAGGATTTTCAGCAACTGCTGGTCATCCGCAAACTGAGCGCCGATCTGAACTTCCCTATCGAGATTCTCGGGGCGCCGATCGGGCGCGAGGCCGACGGGCTCGCCTACAGTTCGCGCAATCGTTATCTGACCGATAGCGAACGCGCGACCGCTCCCATACTGCGAAAAATATTGTCAGATGTTGGCGAATCCCTCAGGGCCGGCCGGCACGACTACCAGGTTTTGCAAAGAAACGCGATCGAGGCGTTGGCCGCGGCGGGATTCAAGCCGGACTACCTGGAGATTCGCGAGGCTTCGGACCTGCGGTTGCCAGGCCCCGATAGCGAAGACCTGGTCGTGCTTGCAGCGGCCTATCTGGGTAAGGCGCGGCTGATCGACAACATTCGTCTCAACCGCCGCTGATTTGTTCGCCGGATCAGTCCGAGACGCAATTCCTGCCCTGGAGCTTGGCGCGGTAAAGCGCCGCATCGGCGTTATTCAGTAGCGTCTCCAGCGTATCGTCGGCCACCATTTCCGCGGCGCCAATTGAGACCGTGATCGGCGGTTCGCCGGCGAGTGCGGCGCTGGTGCTCGTCTCGATCTTGTTGCGAACCCGCTCCGCGGTTTTCAATGCCTCGGCCAGCACAGTATCAGGCAGCAGGACTGCAAACTCGTCGCCACCGAAACGCGCGATGAGGTCGTCCGGGCGAAAATAGTTGCGCAGGCTGTCCGCGACATGACACAGGGCATGGTCGCCGGCGAGATGCCCGAAACGATCATTGAAGCGTTTGAAATGATCGACATCCACCATGATCAGACAGCCGTCGCCGTTGTTCTTTTGCAGCCGGTTGAGGCGACGCCGGAACATGTCTTCCAGCCAGTGGCGGTTGTACAAGTCGGTCAGCGCGTCGCGGACGGCATTGCGCTCGAACTCGCGCAGGATGTCGACACTGTCGACGATGACGTCGTTGTCCTGGCGGACGCGTTCCGAAAGCTGCACGAGGAGATTGCGGGCAAACGCATGCGAAGCGTCTACCAGTTCCCACAGCAGAGCATGACGGATAACCATCAGGTGAGTCGGCTCGGCGGCGATCACGTGCGCGGAGGGATCCTTGTCCTCGATGATCGACATCTCGCCTGCACAGGCGCCGGTTTCCAGCAAAGTCAGGGGCGCGCTGTCCGGGGAGTCAAGATGCACGCGAAGCTTGCCGGACAGGACGACAAACACATTTGTATTGGGCTTGTCCGGGTCGATCAGTACCTCGCCGGCGGCGAGGTCGCGGCGCGAAGTCCGCTCGAGGTAGGGCAGGACGACATCGGGGTCGACGCCGGCGAATAGCCGTAACCCGGTGAGAAACCCGGTGTCTTTTTTGCGAACGACAACGCTCATCCGCGCGCCCCATACGCGCTGACTACGCGCAACAGCGAGAGCAAACCCGCGCGAGTTATCGCGACGGTGGATTTCTGGTTGCCGGTTTTTTGACATAAGTCGAAAGCCCCTCCCTGCTGGCCGGCGTTACGAGCGCCTAGCAGACATAATCCGTGACGCTAAAGATACGCGCCACCCAGTTGAAATAACTTGGATCAGTTCTCAGTTTTCGGCTTGGATTTCATCAGCACCGTGCTGACGTAAGGCCCATTCGACGTGCTCGCGCACCAGGGCTGAGGGAAAATCAAGGCGCCGCCGGAGCGCTGCGACGGCCGCGGCGGATCCGGTTGCGTTGCCCAGCGCCACCGCAAGATTGCGCAACCACCGCAGATAGCCGATCCGGCGGATAGCGCTGCCCTCGGTTTTCGCCAGGAACTCGCTTTCATCCCAGCCGAACAATTCCACCAGCCCGGCATCATCGAGACCGTGGCGCACGGCAAAGTCGGGTTCTGCCGCAACCTTTGCGAATTTGTTCCAGGGGCAGACCAGCTGACAATCATCGCAGCCATAAATGCGGTTGCCGATTGCCGAACGAAACTCCTCGGGAATGCTGCCGTGGAGTTCGATTGTCAGGTACGAAACACAGCGCCGCGCATCGAGTTCGTAGGGGGCGACGATGGCGCGCGTGGGGCAAATCTCGATACAGGCAGTGCAACTGCCGCAGTGTTCGCCTGGCGCCGTCTGGGTGCGCAGAGGTATGTCCGTATAGATTTCGCCGAGGAAAAACCACGATCCGGCTTCCCGGCTCAACAGGTTCGTGTGTTTGCCGATCCACCCAAGCCCGGCGTTGCGCGCGAGGGCCTTTTCCAGAACTGGCGCGCTGTCGACAAATACACGGTGGCCAAATTCGCCATGATATTCACCAATCCGGCGCGCCAGGCGTCGTAGCCGCCCGCGCAATACCTTGTGATAGTCTCGGCCGAGCGCGTATCGGGACACATAGGCCCTTTCCCGATCAGCGAGGACGCTCCATGCGTCCCGGGCCTCGGGCTGGTAGTCCATTCGTGCGCAGATCACGGAAATCGTCTCCGGCACCAGTTGCGCTGGCCGCGACCGGCGTTTGCCATGACGTTCCATATAGCTCATATCACCGTGGCGGCCCAGTTCAAGCCAGCGCTCGAGGTATTTCTCGTCCTCGCGCAGGTCGACACTGGCGATGCCGACTGCCTGAAAGCCCAGTTCCTTGCCCCAGTGCCGAATCCGGCCGGGAAGATCTCGCTCTGCGTCCGTCATTCGCTCTCGCCGGTGGTGTCCACTCTGGTGACAGTTGGAAAGTATAATGGCGGGGATGAAAAACTTGCCCACGAAACTGCATAGTGCCGCCGAAGTCCGCGAGCTTGACCGCAGGGCGATCGAAGAAGAGCGGATTCCCGGCTACACGTTGATGCAGCGCGCCGGCGAAGCGGCATTCGCGGTTTTGTCCGACGCATGGGACAGCGCGAGCAGGCTCGTAATCGTCTGCGGCGCGGGGAACAATGCGGGCGATGGCTATGTGCTTGCGCGGATCGCGAGCAGCCGGGGGCTTGCGGTGACTGTAGTGGCGCTCGTCGCACCGGCCAGACTGACTGGCGATGCGGCCCGCGCGTATGCCGATTTCGAGGCGGCGGGCGGCGTGGCGGTCGACTGGGATCCGGCGCTGTTAAAGGACGCCGATGTTGTTGCGGACGCGATTCTCGGAACCGGGCTCGATCGCGAGCTGGAGGGTCAATTTCGTGCGGCGGTGTCCGCGATCAATCGAGAGCCGGCTGCCTGTCATCGCGCTGGATATACCCTCGGGACTGCATGCTGACACGGGTGCCGTGATGGGTAGTGCCGTGCGCGCGGAACATACAATCACGTTTGTCGGCCTCAAGCTCGGTTTTTATGTCGGTGCCGGACCCGATCATGTCGGCACGCTGCATTTCGCCGGGCTGGGTGTGCCGGAATGTGTTCATGCTCAGGTGTCGGCGCAAGCCGAACGCCTGTGTCGCGAACAATTTGCCGATCTGTTGGTTTCGCGCAGGCGTAGCGCCCACAAGGGCGATCATGGTCGTGTCCTCATCGTTGGCGGTGGACCGGGGATGGCGGGTGCCGTACGGCTTGCCGGGGAGGCCGCATTGCGCAGCGGTGCCGGGCTGGTCACGATCGCGACCCATCCTGATCATTGTTCGGCGATCGTTGGCGGACGCCCTGAGCTGATCTGCCGCGCCGTTACCGGCGCCGCAGATCTCGGACCGTTGCTGCAATCGGCCGACATCGTGGCAGTGGGCCCCGGCCTGGGGCAGGGTGACTGGGCGCAGTCGGTTTTCGAGGCGGTCGTGGAGAGCGGGGCGCGCCTGGTGATTGACGCGGATGGTCTCAATCTCCTGGCGGCCGCTCCACGCCGTGCCGGTCCCTGGATTCTGACCCCGCACCCGGGTGAGGCCGGCAGATTGCTTGGCAAAGAGACGGCCACGGTCCAGCAAGACCGGGTCGCGTGTGCTCGCGAGCTGGTCAACAGGTATGGCGGCGTCACGGTTCTCAAAGGGGCGGGCAGTATCGTCACGGACGAATCCGGCGTGGTCAGGATTTGCGATCGCGGCAATCCCGGTATGGCGACCGCGGGCATGGGCGATGTATTGACGGGAGTGATTGCCGCGCTGGCTGCCAAGGCCGACGATTTATCGCGCGCCGCTGCGCTTGGCGTGCTTGCTCACGCTGCCGCGGGAGACCGGGTGGCAGCCCAAAGCGGCGAGCGCGGGATGATGGCTGGTGACCTGATGGAGCCACTTCGCGAATGGCTGAATCGGCGCGGTTGAGCAGAGCGCTGGGCGCGGAGGGCGACACCGAAGTGCTCGGGTCACAGCTCGCCGGGGCCCTCGCTCGGACCGAACCGGCGCAGCCCGTTCTGATTACGCTGAGTGGTCCGCTCGGGGCGGGCAAGACCACGCTGGTCAGGAGCTTTCTGCGTGCTCTCGGTCATCGCGGAGCGGTCCGGAGTCCGACGTACACGCTCGTCGAAGTCTACGATTTCGCCAACTTCAGTGTCGCGCATCTGGATCTGTATCGGCTTGGCGACGCCAGCGAGCTCGAATTTCTCGGCTATCGCGATTTCAGCGAGAGTGGCTGGGTCCGTCTCGTCGAGTGGCCCGAGCGGGCTGCCCGCTCTCTGGGCAAGCCGGACCTCGCTGTTGAACTCGATTACCAGGGGCCGGGCCGGATGGCCAGGCTCGAAGCCCTTACCCCGTGTGGCGAGGCTGTGATTGGCGCGTTGACCCACGTGCCAGGGCCAACTGATCAGGATTTTTCACCCGGTATCTAGGTTGTAGACGTATCCATATAATTTAGAAGCAGAAACTATTGCCAAATGACCGGAATAGTGGGTACATTATGGCCTCATGCCCGACCAGCCTCCGGGCATCCGGGGATACGAGAACAACAACGAACGATATGGCACGCTACGCAACGCTTCTGCTGGGTCTGATCTGGGTTGGCTGCGCCACTGCGGCACCGGTCGAGGTTAACAGCGTCCGCTTGTCGGATGCGCCGGACAAGACCCGGGTTGTGCTCGATCTGAGTGGGCCGGTCAGTCACAAGATTTTCTCGTTGTCGGGGCCGAATCGCGTCGTCATCGATGTTGCGGCTACCCGTATCAACCGCGACCGGGTGGTGATCCCCGCGGCAAGCGGCAGTGTGAGCCGCATCCGCACCGGCAGCAAGGACAACGGTGATTTGCGAGTCGTGCTGGATCTGACCGGGTCGGTCAAGGCAAAGAGTTTTGTGGCACGGCCGGGGGCGTCGGCCGGCCATCGTCTCGTGATTGACCTGGTTCACACGGAAATCGCGCCGCAAGGCGTGCCGGCGGCACCGGTAAAGCAGGTGCGGACGCTCCCGCAGACAGGGCGTGACCTCGTGATTGCGGTCGACGCGGGTCACGGTGGCAAGGATCCCGGCGCAAGCGGACGGCAGGGCACGCGAGAAAAAGACGTCACGCTGGCGATCGCGCGCAAACTGAAACAACAGATCGATACCCAGCCCGGGATGCGCGCGGTGCTTGTGCGCGATGGCGATTATTTTGTCAATTTGTACGACCGGATGGAGCGCGCGCGGCAGTTGCAGGCAGACCTGTTCGTGTCGATTCACGCCGATGCTGCGGAAAATCGGCGCGTGCGCGGGTCCTCGGTGTATGTGCTGTCCAAACGCGGCGCCAGCAGCGAGGCCGCGAAACGCCTGGCCCAGCGGGAAAACGCCGCGGACCTGGTGGGTGGTGTCTCGCTGTCCGATAAAGACGACGTGCTCGCCAGCGTTTTGCTGGATCTCTCGCAAAATGCGGCGATCAGCGCGAGTACCAGTGTTGGCGAGAAGGTGCTTGCGGAACTCGGTAAAGTCGGTCGGGTTCACCAGAACAACCTGCAATCCGCCAACTTTGTCGTACTCAGGTCTCCGGATATTCCGTCGATCCTGGTGGAAACGGCGTTTATTTCCAACTCGCAGGAAGAGAAACGTCTGCGCGACAAAAGCGAACAGACCCGCCTCGCGAGCTCGATTCTGCTCGGTATCAAGGCCTACTTCAACGACAACCCGCCACCGGGGACATTGCTTGCGCAATCAGCCGGTGAATCCGACTCCCGCTCGGTCAAGCACGTCATTTCGCGCGGCGACACTTTGTCGGGTATCGCTGACCGTTACAACGTGAGTATGAGTCAGCTGCGCCAGACCAACGGGTTGAGAAACGACCGTATTCGGATCGGGCAGGTCCTGACGATCCCGGCGAGCTGATTCGCACCAACCATTCGCTGGAAACGACCTCGGGGCTGCGGCATCATGCCGGAATCCGCTTTGCCGATCCCGCAGCTTCCCCATGACTATTCGTGAACTCCCGGCTCAACTGGTCAATCAGATCGCCGCTGGCGAGGTGGTCGAGCGGCCGGCATCGGTGCTGAAGGAGTTGATGGAGAACTGCCTCGATGCCGGGGCCCGGCGCATCGAGGTCGAATTAGGCCAGGGCGGGATCAGGCTCGTCAGGGTCAGAGACGATGGAGCGGGTATCCCGGCGCCAGAGCTCGCTCTGGCAGTGGCGCGCCATGCAACCAGCAAGATTGCGTCGCTCGATGATCTGGAGCACGTGGTGAGCCTCGGTTTTCGAGGCGAGGCGCTGCCCAGCATCGCCTCGGTGTCTCAGCTGGAATTGGCCTCGCGAACCGATAGCGACGAGCAGGGCTGGGTCGTCCGTTGTTCGCAGGGCGTGGTTTCCGCTCCGGAGCCGGTCGCCCATGCGCGCGGGACGACCGTCACCGTCCGCGATCTTTTCTTCAACACGCCAGCGAGACGCAAATTCCTGCGCACGGAGCGCACCGAATTCGGTCACGCCGAGCGGGTGTTCAAGCGCATCGCGCTTGGGCATTTCGATGTCGAGTTTCGTTTGCGCCACAACCAGCGCGAGATTCTGCATTTGCCGGCCGCGAGCAGCGAAGAGGCGCGCCAGCGGCGGATTGCGCGAGTTCTGGGCGATGGGTTTGCAGCCAACAACATGGCGGTCGAACACAGCGCGGTTGGATTGACGTTTGAGCGGCTGGCTCGGGTTGCCCACCAGTTCGCGCAGCCAGCCGGACATGCAGTATTTCTACCTGAACGGCCGCATGATCCGGGACAAGCTGGTTAGTCATGCAGTCCGCCAGGGCTACAGCGATGTTTTGTTTCACGGCCGACATCCTGCCTATCTGCTTTTTCTGGCGATGGATCCTGGTCTTGTGGATGTCAATGCGCACCCGACCAAGCACGAGGTGCGATTCCGTGATGGCAGACTGGTACATGGTTTTTTGAATCGGGCCGTCGAGGGTGCCTTGTCGGAAACGCGACCGGGGTCCGGGACGGTCGCGGCGCCTGTGCCGGGCGCGGAGATTCTGCCAATGAGGCTGCCGCGGGCTTTTGCCGGCCACGCGCGGCAGCCGGCGCTCGCGCTGCGCGTGAACGAGCAGCTCCAGGTCTATAATTCGTTGCATTCAGGAGCGCTGACAGAGCCTGGGCCCGACCGCGAAATTCCACCGCTCGGTTACGCGCTTGCCCAGTTGTCCGGTGTCTATGTTCTGGCCCAGAATGCCGATGGACTTATTATCGTGGACATGCATGCGGCGCACGAGCGAGTCACCTATGAGCGCCTCAAGTCCCAATTCGAGGGTGGTGGATTGACCGCCCAGCCTTTACTGGTGCCGACCGCTATCGCGGTTTCGGACAGCGAGGCGGATGCTGCGGAGACACACGAACGCTGGTTTCGCAGCCTCGGATTCGAGCTGACTCGCAGCGGGCCTGATCGCCTTTCATTGCGCCAGGTTCCGGCACTGCTGCGCGACGCCGATTGCGAGCAACTCGTGCGCGATGTCATTGCCGATTTATCCGAGCACGGCAGCAGTGCGCGCCCGGAACAGCGCATCAACGAAGTTCTTTCGACGATGGCCTGCCACGGATCGATTCGTGCCAATCGCCAGTTGACCCTTGATGAGATGAATGCGTTGCTTCGGGAGATGGAAAAAACCGAGCGTGGTGACCAGTGCAATCATGGGCGCCCGACCTGGACCCGGCTTACGTTGCAGGAACTCGATCGGTTGTTTTTGCGTGGCCAATGAGCGAATCGCCGCATCCGACTGATCTTTCTTATGGGGCCCACTGCGAGCGGCAAGACGGACCTCGCGGTGCAATTGGCGGAAACCCGGAACTGCGAAATTATCAGCGTGGATTCCGCGATGGTGTATCGCGGGATGGACATCGGCACTGCTAAACCGACCGCTGACGTCCTGCAGAGGGCGCCACATCGGTTGATCGATATACGCGATCCGACTGAGTCGTACTCGGCGGGTGATTTCCGCCGCGATGCAGTGACGCAGATCGCCGCGATTAAGGAGGCCGGCAAAGTCCCGCTCCTGACCGGCGGCACGATGATGTACTTCCATGCACTGGAATACGGACTCGCAGAACTTGCCGCCAGCAACGCCCGACATACGAGAGAGCATCGAGCATCGCGCAGCCAGGACAGGCTGGGAAGCGATGCACGTTGAGCTTGCTCGCATCGACCCGGTCAGCGCCGGCAGAATTCACCCGAACGATCCGCAGAGGATTCAGCGAGCCCTGGAGGTCTTTTATGCGTCGGGCGACACCATGTCGGACTGGATCGGTCGGCAGCGACCGTCGCCTAATACCCGGTCCGCTGGTAAAGATTGCGCTCGCCGATATCGACAGATCGCGGTTGCACGAGCGCATTGAGCGGAGATTTGCTGCAATGATGGCGGCGGGATTTGCCGACGAGGTAGCGTGTCTGCGCGCGCGCGGCGATCTCCGGGCCGACATGGCGTCGATGAAGGCAGTGGGGTACCGGCAGCTATGGGCGGTGCTGGACGGGGAGTGCGGGATGGAGGAGGGGGTGCGGCGCGGGATCGTTGCGACCCGGCGCCTCGCGAAGCGCCAGTACACCTGGCTGCGTGCCCAGATCAATGCAATTTCCCTCGACCCTCTTGAATCTGGCAATCTCGCCCGCATCACTGCTCTTATCCGCGACGCAAGCAAGTTTGTGGAGTAGTCTTCGGCCGTCGCACACTGTGATAATATCGGCGGTCTCCCGGGTGTTGGACCTGCCGCTTTGGTTCCGTCAGGGACAACAATAAAATCAAAATAGGAGTTTGGGATGGCCAAGGGGCAGACATTACAAGACCCTTTTCTGAATACCCTGCGCAAGGAAAAGGTGCCGGTGTCGATCTATCTCGTCAACGGAATAAAGCTGCAGGGTCAGATCGAGTCGTTCGACCAGTTCGTGGTTCTGCTGCGCAATAGTGTCAGCCAGATGGTCTATAAACATGCGATTTCGACTGTGGTCCCCGCGCGAAACATCAGACTTCCGGCTGGCGACGAGGAGAAACCAGCTCCCGAGGGTGAATAGCCCTGCGCGGAGACTGAGGAAGTGGTGCCCGATTGATTGACAGACCCCGTACTGGCGAGCGCGCGATTCTCGTCCATGTTGGTATCGGCCGCCCCGCTTCGAGCGCGCACTGCCAGGAGTTCGAGGAGCTCGCGCTGTCTGCCGGCGCGGAGGTGCTGGGCTCGATTTCCGCGACCCGCCACAGTGCCAACCCGAGGTTTCTTGTCGGATCGGGCAAGGCAGACGAGATCGCTGAACTGGTTACGGCCTCGGGCGCTGATCTCGTTCTGGTCAATCACGATCTGAGTCCAAGCCAGGAGCGCAATCTGGAGCGCGTGTGCAAGTGCCGGGTTCTCGATCGCGCCGGGCTGATACTGGATATTTTTGCCCAGCGTGCCCGCTCCCATGAAGGCAAATTGCAGGTCGAACTGGCTCAGCTCGAGCATCTCTCCACCCGCCTCGTTCGCGGTTGGACCCACCTCGAGAGACAAAAGGGCGGGATCGGACTGCGCGGACCCGGCGAGACCCAACTCGAAAGTGACCGCCGGATGCTCGGGCAGCGGGTCAAAACGTTGCGCAAGCGGCTGCAGAAAGTTACCCAGCAGAGAAGCCAGAGCCGGCGCCAACGGCAGCGCTCCGAACTCCCCGTCATCTCTCTGGTCGGCTACACGAACGCCGGTAAGTCGACATTGTTCAATACGTTGTCGGCTGCCGCTGTCTATGCCGCAGACCAGTTGTTTGCGACACTCGATCCGACCCTGCGCAAACTCGAACTGCCTGGTGGCGAAGACGCTATCCTTGCTGATACGGTTGGTTTTGTTCAGCGACCTGCCACATGAACTCGTGGCCGCGTTCCAGTCCACCCTCGATGAGACGCGGGAAGCGGCACTGTTGCTGCATGTGATCGATAGCAGCGATCCGGATCGGCATGAACGGATTGCACAGGTCAATGAGGTGCTGCAGCGGATCGGGGCGGCGCGCGTCCCGCAAATAGAGGTTTACAACAAAATCGATTTGGTAGACGGAAAATCACGTATTGAACGAAGCGCGGATGGCCGGGTCAGACGGGTATGGTTGTCGGCGGTATCCCGTGATGGTGTACCCGGGCTCGTGGCCGCGATTGCGAAGGCGATAAACGATGAACTGGTGGAAGTAAGTCTGACTCTCGACTGCGGCGACGGCCGTATGCGTTCGCGTCTGTTCGCGCTCGGTGGCGTCGTCTCCGAGCGGAACACCGACGATGGCACTACAGTTTTTCGGCTCAGGATGCCGCGGGCCCAGTTCGAGCGTTTATGCCACAAAGAGAAAATTGCAGATGAGAGCTGGCGTTACATTGCTTGTGATGCCACCGACGGCTCTCTAGAATCGGCGCCGAGACTGGCCACCGTGTGATCGTCCAGTCGTCGCGAAACCTCAGGAAACGAAGAACAGAAATCATGGCTTGGAACGAACCCGGTAAAGACAAGAATCCCTGGAATAAGGGTAATGAGCAGGGCCCGCCCGATCTGGACGAGCTCATGCGCAATCTGCAGAAGCGCGCAAACTCCTGGTTTGGCAAGGGTGGCGGTTCTGGTGGCAAATCGACCTCATCCAGCCCTGTGGTCTTGGCGTTATTTTGCTCGGGATTGCTCGGATTATGGGCGCTGACGGGTTTCTACAAAATCGATGCCCAGGAGCGCGGTGTCGTGCTGCGCTTTGGTGCGTTCAATCGGACTCGCGATGCCGGGCCTGCACTGGCATGTGCCATGGCCGGTCGAGAGCATCGAAACGGTCGGCGTCTCACAGATCGATCGGGTTGACTACAAGACCCAGATGCTGACGGCCGACGAGAATATCGTGGCAATCGAAATGACGGTTCAGTACCGCCGCGCTGACGCTCAATCCTTTCTGTTCAATGTGCGCAATCCGGATCAGACAGTGATGGACGTCAGCGAATCGGCAATTCGAGAAGTGGTCGGCAAAAGCAATGCTGAAAACGTATTGCAGGAAGGGCGTCGCGAGATTTCGGTGCGGACCCGCGAATTGCTGCAGGCGACGCTCGACGACTACGGCACGGGTATCGAGGTGACTTCGGTCAACCTCGTCGATGCGACTCCGCCGTCGCAGGTCCAGGCCGCGGTCGATGACGCCACCAAAGCGCGCGAGGACAAGGAACGGTTCGTGCTCGAGGCCGAAGCCTACATCAACGACATCATTCCGCGTGCGCGTGGTGCGGCTCAACGCCGGATCGAGGAGTCGATTGCCTACAAGGAACAAATCATCGCGGACGCGGAGGGTCAGACCGCACGCTTCCTGCAGCTTCTCGCCGAATACGAGAAAGCGCCAGAGGTGACTCGTGAGCGTCTCTTCCTGGAGACAATGGAACATGTCTTCCGTGGTTCCAACAAAGTCATCCTGGACGCGGATAGCAGCAACAATCTGCTTTATTTGCCAATCGACAAGATTGACCGGCGGAGCGGGTCGCGGCGATGCCGACTGTGCCGGGTAGCGGGATCGACGCGCAGCGTTCGACCACCAAGGGACCCGGACGTCAGCGCCGCGGATGATCGACGCAGCCGGGGGACACGATAATGGGAAACAAATTCTCGGCTCTGCTGGTCGTTGTCGCGTTCGCCGCGCTTGCGGTCTCGATGAGCGTGTTTGTCGTCGATGAGACGCGAGATGGCGATCAAGTTCCGGTTTGGCGAAATTATGCGTTCCGACTATGAGCCCGGACTGCATTTCAAGGTGCCGTTCGTCAATAACGTCCGAACATTTCCCGATCTGATTCTGACCCTCGACAATCGGCCCGAGCGGTTTCTGACCGGGGAGCGGAAGTTCGTGCTTGTCGATTTTTTCGTCAAATGGCGCATCAGCGATATCGATAGCTTCTACCGTGCGACCCGTGGCGATGAGGACTCGTGGCGAGCAACCGGCTGTTGTCGATTGTTCGCGACGGCCTGCGTGATACGTTTGCCGAGCGCACGATTCAGGAAGTGGTGTCGGCCGAGCGTTCGGATCTTTTGACGGACATGCTGACTTCCGCGCGCGCCGCGTCGAGCGACCTCGGGGTAACCATCGTGGATGTGCGCGTCAAGCGTATCGACTTGCCTGATGAAGTCTCCGGTTCGGTGTTCGAGCGTATGCGCCAGGAGCGCGCGCGTGTCGCCAGCCAGTTCCGTGCGGAAGGCGCAGAGCAATCGGAAAAACTTCGCGCAGAGGCCGATCGGCAGCGGACGGTTATGCTTGGCGGAAGCCTACCGTGAAGCAGAGCAGATTCGCGGCGAAGGCGATGCACGTGCGGCGGATATCTATGCCCAGGCCTTCAGTCAGAATACGGAGTTTTATTATTTCTATCGTAGCCTGGCAGCCTATCGCAGATCGATCGGGCGTGACGGGGATATTCTGGTACTGAAACCGGACAGCGACTTTCTTCCGTTATTTCCGTTATCGCAATGGAGCGGAGCCGACGCCGAGGCTGCGGCCGAATGATCGTGGCGCCCTAAGTTGGCTTGCAATCGCTGGAGATGAACTGGGATGATCTGTTCGCCGCGCTGGCACTGGTTTTGATAATCGAAGGGTTGCTGCCATTCGCGAACCCCGGCGGCATGCGCCGGACGATGGCGATGCTGGCAAAAATGGATGAGTCACGCCTGCGTCGCTTCGGGCTTCTCAGCATTATAATCGGACTTCTTTTGCTCTACTTTGTTCGGACCTGATTCATTCCGTTTGCGCAACAATGGTCATCATCTTATGGGCAAGAATGTAGTCGTCATCGGCACCCAATGGGGCGACGAGGGCAAGGGCAAGCTCGTCGATTTGCTCACCGAGCGTGCGTCTGCGGTGGTGCGTTTTCAAGGTGGCCATAATGCCGGCCATACCCTTGTCATCGGTGGTGAGAAGACGGTACTGCATCTCATTCCGTCCGGTGTCCTCCGCGACGGCGTCGAGTGTTTCATCGGTAACGGCGTTGTGTTGTCTGTCGCCGCGCTTATCGACGAAATCGATGGGCTAGCCGCACGCGGTGTCACGGTGGACGGTCGGCTATTTGTCAGCCCGGCATGCCCGTTGATTCTGCAATCGCACGTACAGCTGGATCTTGCGCGCGAGCGTGCCCGTGGCAGTCGCGCAATCGGCACTACTGGCCGCGGCATCGGGCCGGCCTATGAGGACAAGGTCGCGAGACGTGCGGTGCGTGTATCGGATCTTTTTCATCGCGAACGGTTTGCCGCCAAGCTCGGCGAAGTCCTCGACTACCACAATTTCATGCTGCGTCACTACTATGAAGCCGACACGGTGTCTTTCCAGAAAGTGCTCGAGGAAACGATGACACTCGGCGAACGGATAAAGCCGCTCGTTACCGATGTGACCGGACGGCTTGCCCGTTTCAGGGCGAACGGGGAGAGCATGCTGTTCGAAGGGGCCCAGGGTGCGTTGCTCGATGTCGACCAGGGCACCTATCCGTTCGTCACGTCTTCCAATACGACGGCGGGCGGTGCTGCAACGGGCAGTGGCATGGGACCGCGATTTTTCGATTACGTACTCGGTATCGTGAAGGCATACACTACGCGCGTCGGTGCCGGGCCATTCCCGACCGAACTCTTCGACGAGATGGGCGAGCACCTGTCACGGGTGGGCGCCGAATTCGGGGCCACGACCGGTCGGCCACGACGCTGCGGGTGGTTTGACAGCGTCGCTCTGAGGCGTGCGATTTTCAGTAATAGCGTAACCGGCCTGTGCGTGACCAAGCTCGACGTGCTGGACGGGCTGGATACGATTCGCGTTGGCGTCGGGTACCGTATCGGCGACCAGGTATCGGATGTCCCGCCGTTGGCGGCCGACAGTTATGCCGATTGCCAGCCGGTTTACGAAGACCTGCCGGGATGGAAGAGCTCCACGGTGGGAATCACCCGATACGAGGACCTCCCGCAAAACGCTCGCCGTTATCTGGCGCGGATTGAGGAACTGGTGGATACGCCGATTGCGATGATCTCTACGGGCCCTGACCGCGATCACACGATCGTGCGACGCCATCCTTTCGACTGACGCGCAACACGGCGCTATTTGACGATTGGCGTGATCTTCGATCCTTCGAGCAGTGAGGTTGTACATAAGGCCCTTGTTCGAATAGATGAAGCCAACGACAGGATCTTTGATGTTGGTGGTATCGACGCTGCCTCCCGCACCCCATTCGACAAGGGCGACGCTGCCATCGACACCGGCCTCCCAGCCGTTGCTGTCGCGAAACTGCTGCAGGCTCGCATCCGTCATGAACATGATTACCTGGGTCTTGGACTGGGCGCCGAGCTGAAATCCAATCGATGCGGCGGCAACGTTGTAATAGCCGACCGGGCTTCCGCCGATTAGCAAAGAGCCCTCGCCAAACTCGCCACCAATGCCTATGCCAGCTTTGATTACGCTTGGAAAAACCAGAATGCCGGAAGCCTTGGCGCCGAGGTCACGCGCCGCCTGCGATTTCTGATAGAGTTCTTTCAGTGCCGCCGCTACCTTTGCATCAATGACTTCTCTGGATGCGGCGTGTGCCGCAGCACTGCCAAAACACGCCATGACCAGGATGGCAAGCGCGACCGGCAAATTGATTTTCATGATCACTCCGGAGTTCTTTTCAGCCCCACGCCGCGGGGTATCTGGACGCAGGGTAGGTGAGCTGTCGTTCACGCGATACTTCGCCGATGGCGGCAGGTCGCAAGTGCTAAAATCGCGGCCTCGAGTCAGGATGCCCGAAGCGATGACCAGCCACCCTGAAGCAAGTCACATTGCCCGTTTTCGGGCGATTCTCGGTGACCACGGCGTACTGACGCGAGGCCGATCGAATTTCTCCCTACCTGACCGACTTTCGCAACCTTTATCTGGGCAGTACGCCGGCTGTTCTGCGGCCCGGTTCAACGCCGAGGTGTCGGCGGTCATGCGGTCTGTACCGAGCTGAAAATACCGGTGGTGCCGCATGGCGGCAATACCGGTTACTGTGGCGGGGCCACGCCACGGGAGAGTGGGCAGGATGTCGTCTTGTCGCTCGAGCGGCTGGACCGGATTCGCGCGGTCGATCCTCTTAACTACACGCTGACCGCCGAGGCCGGTTGTATTCTCGCCAGGGTCCAGGAGGCCGCCGCCAACGCGGACAGGTTGTACCCGCTGAGCCTCGGCAGCGAGGGTAGCTGCCAGCTCGGCGGTACCCTGGCGACCAATGCGGGCGGGACCGCGGTTTTGCGCTATGGCAATACCCGCGATCTCGTGCTGGGGCTCGAGGTCGTGCTTCCCGACGGAGAGATTGTCGATGGATTGCGCGCGCTGAGGAAGGACAATCTGGGCTACGATCTGAAACAGCTTTTTATCGGCTCCGAGGGCACGCTGGGGATTATTACCGCAGCAGTGCTGAAACTCTTTCCCCGGCCGGCCGCGCATGTGACCGCGATGCTGGCGTTGCGCGACGTGGAGGCCGCGGTCGAGTTGTTGTCACAGGCGCGACAATATACGGGCGACATGGTTACCACCTTCGAGCTGCTGCCACGTATCGCAGTCGATCTCACGACCCGCCACATACCCGGAGTGCGCGACTTTTTCGCGGCCAAACATGAGTGGTATGCGATGGTCGACTTCTCGCTTGCCTCGTTGCAGCAAAGCCAGCGGGAGTTGGCCGAAACATTCCTCATGGGGGCCATCGAGCAGGGTCTCGTGATCGATGCGGCACTCGCCCAAAGCGAGGCGGATCGTCAGGCGATGTGGAGGATGCGCGAGAGCATCCCGGAAGCGCAGCGGCACGCCGGGGCCAGCGTCAAACACGACATATCGGTACCCTTGAGTTGCGTGCCCGGGTTTATCGCCGAGGCCGGTGCCGCGGTGCGAAAATTGGTGCCAGGAGTGCGTGTGGTGGCATATGGTCATATCGGTGACGGCAATTTGCACTTCAATCTCTCTCCGCCGGCTGGCGGCGACGAGCAGGAATTTCTGGCCCAGGCCGGCGCAGTACATGACGCCGTTTTTGCAATGGTCTCGGCAAGGGGTGGCAGCGTTGCGGCGGAGCATGGTGTCGGCCGCTTAAAGCGAGACGCATTGTCACGCTATCGGGCGGGCGCTGAGTTCGATCTGATGGTGCGGATAAAACGAAGCCTGGACCCGTTGGGAATCATGAATCCGGGCAAGGTCATTCAGTTCGACGATGCCGGTTCCGTCTGAATATCTGATTGCGAGGACTCATCGAGCTTCTCGATCGTGATACCGCGAAACCCGTAGATCATCGAAATAAACGGATTCACGAGATTAAAAAAACAATATGGCAGGTAGGCCAGTGTCGGTACTCCCAGCGTCGCCGCCATGTAGGCGCCACAGGTGTTCCAGGGGATCAGCGGCGAAGTGATTGTCCCGGCATCTTCGATTGCGCGCGACAGATTCTTCGGGTGGAGTCCGCGCCGCGCGAATTCGGCGCGGTACATGCGCCCTGGTAGGACGATCGCAAGATACTGATCAGCCGCGACGATATTGACGCCGACGCTGGTCACCAGTACGGCGGCTATCATCGAACCGGTCGATTTTGCTGCGCTCAGAATCGATTCGATCAGGCGCGCCAGCATGCCGGCGTACTCCATTACGGCGCCAAAACTCAACGCCGTAAACACGAGAAATATGGTGGTCAGCATGCTGTTCATGCCGCCTCGCGACAGCAGGTTGTCGACCATTCCGTTACCGGTGTAGGCAGTGAACCCGTCGAAGAGTGTGATCCACACGCCCTTCAATAGCGCGAGACCGGCGGGCAGATCCGGACTATTGGCAACTGCCAGGATAGCGGGGCGTTGTACGATCAGCGCCACGACGACCCCGGTCAACGTGCCGGCGAGAATCGTGGGCAGCGCGGGATATCTTCTCACCGCCAGGTAGAACACCAGCACCAGCGGCAACAGGGTCAGAAGAGACAGGCTGTAATTGGCGGCGATGACATTGCTGATCATGCTCAAATCGGAGTCGGCTCCGGTGCTGGTGCCGCCCAGCCCGACAAACGCAAAAAGAATCAGGGCAATCGCGAATGACGGGCCGGTAGTCCAGGCCATATGGCGGATATGGGTGAACAACTCCGTGCCGGCAACTGCGGGCGCGAGGTTGGTCGTGTCTGACAGCGGCGACATTTTGTCGCCGAAGTAGGCGCCGGATATCACGGCTCCCGCGGTGATAGCCGGGGACAGTCCGAGTCCCTGGGATACCCCCATCAGGCCGATACCCAGAGTACCGGCAACCGTCCATGAGCTGCCAATCGCCAGCGAAGTCAGCGCGCAGATGATGCATGTGGCGAGATAGAAAATGTCGGGGCTGAGAATCTTCAAACCAAAATAGATCATTGCCGGCACGGTCCCGGCGAGGTTCCAGCTCCCAATCAGCGTACCAACCGCAAGCAGGATCAGAATCGCCGCCATCGCCGTGGAAATTCCCTTGACGATCGCATTCTGGATCGAGTGCCAGTCATTCCCGTTTTTAAATGCGATCAGCGCGGCTATTGCCGCGGCGATTACCATTGCGATCTGGTTGGGTCCGGCCGATGAAGAGTCGCCGAACAGGTAAACCGAGAACGAAAGAAGAATGACCAGTACGGCTATCGGTACTACCGCGTCAGCTAGGGAAGGCTTTTTTATCAATGTGGCGGTAATCCGCTTGAATGCTTGTGCCGCCAGTATATGTAGGGGCGCAGGTGAGGTACAGGGTGAGGGTCCGTGGATACCGCCACGCGGGCAAGCACTTGTGCTACCTTTTGCCCAATCTGAACGGATTGGAGCCGGTTGCAAATGAAAAGGATCAACCTGAGCGAATGGTCGATACGCATGCGTTTCGTTGTGACGGTGCTGTTGGTATTGTCCAGTTTGCAGGGTCAGGCGGCAGAGTCTGGCGATACGCTTGCGAAAATAAAGGAGAGCGGGGCGATGGTCATCGGCTATCGCAAAAACTCGCCGCCTTTTTCGTTTGTCGATGGGCAGGGTAATCCGTCCGGATATTCGATAGACCTGTGCAAGCGCGTCGCGACTGCCGTGCAGAAACAGCTGGGAATCCGGGAGATGAGCGTGACTTACGTGCCGTTGAGTGCTGAGGAGCGGCTTGCGGCGGTCACCAGCGGCAAGGTCGATATTGAATGCGGCGCCACAACGAATACGTTGTCGCGCCAGGAACTCGTCGATTTCACCCACATAACCTTCGTGACCGGCGGTACCCTGCTGTCGCTCAGGAGTGCGCCAATCCGTCTGATGTCCGATGCCGGCGGAAAGCGCATTGCGGTTGTTGCGGGCACCACGACGGAATCGGCGCTAAAGACTTATCTGAGTGAGGCGTTGATCGATGCCGAAATGGAACTGGTGACAGAGCATGACGACGGGATGCGTCTGCTGGCGGAAAAGAAGGTCGATGCGTTTGCATCGGATCGGCTCGTGCTACTCGGGCTGGTAAAAAACACCGGCGACGCATCAAAATTCGTCGTCTCTGACGATTTTTTCTCCTATGAGCCGTATGCGCTGGTCGTGCGGCGAAATGATGCCGACTTCCGTCTGGTCGCCAATCGTGCACTCTCGGACGTGTTTCGGGCCGAACAAATCGGAATACTGTACCGGAAGTGGTTCGGTGTGATCGGCGCGCGACCCAGCGGGTTGCAGATGGCAGTTTTTCACCTTCAGGCGTTACCTGAGTAGAGCGGTATTTTTTGCTCGTTGGTTAAGGCATACGGTGTGGCTTCAGCCAGTGTGGGTTTGCCAGCCGGGCGTCGCGGCGAGACCCTCGGCCAGGGTATGTTGCGGCCGCCAGCCCAGAGCGTCGAGATCCGGACTGGTGCGGCAGACCCAGTCCGGATGGCGCAATTCGCGAATCTTCCCCGGAGTAAGCATTGGCGAGCGATTTAGATATCGGCCGAGCAGCCAGTTTATTGCTGCGGGAATACCGAGAAGAGAGGGCGGAATGCGGAGCATGCGTATTGGCCGGCCGGTAAGCGCCGTAACGACTCGGGTAATGTCGTCCCAGCTGTAGCCGTCTTTCTTACCGTCATCGAGTTCGAAGATCCCTATCGGCGGCGGTGCCTCATAAAGGCTCCATGCGACGATCGCCGCGGCGAGATCGGGCGCGTAGATCAAAGAGAAGCGGGCCTTGTCAGAGCCGAACACCGGTGCGATGCCACGCGCCATCAGCTGAAACAGTGGCAGCATCTCCTTGTCGCCCGGTCCGTATACGGCTGGCGGGCGAAACGCGGCCCATGTCATCGTGCCCGCGGCACTTGCCACGGCTTCTTCACCTGCGCGTTTGCTCGCCGCGTAGGGTGACAACTGCGGCTCTCTTGCGGCCAGCGATGACAACAAAAGGAATCGCTTGCATCCTTCCGTGCCGGCAATATCAGCCAGTCTGGCGGTGCCGTCCGCGTTGACCCGGTTGAATTGTTCGAGGGTGGCGCCACGAACACTGCCCGCGCAGTGGATCACCGTATCAGCGCCGGCTACGAGTGCGGCGAGGGCGCGATCGTCCGTCAACGATCCTTGCACGACTTCGACGGCGTCGTCCGGCAGAGTGATTCGTGATGGATCCCGGGCCAGGACTCGCACCGCGGTTTTGCGTGCTGAAAGCAGTCTGGCTATGTGCTGTCCGATAAATCCGGTTGCGCCGGTGAGCGCGATCTTTGCCATCGTGTTTTTGGTCAGTCACTCGTGAAACGAAAAGGGCACCGACAGGTGCCCTATATTGAAACGCCAGTCGACCGCAGTGGGAATTGACGGCGGTGCTTTACCTGGTCGCGGCCGCAACCCGGCCCCGGCGCTTGCCGGGAACCGTGGACAATCCGAATTGCTCACCACGGCTTTCGATATAGTTCTGTCGCGCTTTGGAGCGCGAAAGCTTGCCGGATGACGTGCGCGGCAGCGTGTGCGCCGGGACCAGTTCAACCTTGCAGTCGATGCCGAGTTCCTCGCGGACCAGGTGTTGCAGACGCTCGACAAGCTGGCTTCGTCTTTCCAGGTCGCGCAAGCGGCATTGCACGACGAGCACGGTCGTCTCTTCACCGCCGGCGCCAGGAGCGGAAAAAGCCAGCGCATCACCGGTACGAACTTCTGGCTGTTGCTCAGCCAGGTATTCCAGATCCTGCGGCCAGATGTTGCGGCCATTAATGATGATCAGGTCTTTCTTGCGTCCGGTTATGATCAGTTCGTTGCCGATCCGGTAACCGATATCACCCGTATTCAGCCAGCCGTCTTGTGACAGAGTCTGTGCGGTTATCTCCGGCTCATTGTAGTAACCGGACATGACACTCGGGCCACGGACGAAAATCGTGCCCGTGCGGCGGTCCGGCATTGGCGTACCGTCATCGGCGCGAATCTCAACTTCGTATTCCGGAAGCGGTGCGCCGCATACCACGAACGCGCGCGACCGCGCCTTCTGCTCGGGCGTCGTGACCGGAACCGCTTCGCCGGTGTTGGAAAGGTGCTCGTTGTCGATCTCGTCAACTGTTATCGGCGTTCCGAGGGGGTCGAAGCTGATCGCGAGCGAACACTCGGCCATGCCATAACAGGGAAGGAAAGCTTTCTCGTCGAACCCGCTGGGCTCCAGCGCCGCGCCAAACATATGCAGGATTTCCGGGCGAATCATTTCGGCGCCGACACCGGCAATACGCCAGTTACTGAGATCGTAGCTTTCGGCGTCGCCGTTGCGCAGGCGCCGCGCGCACAGTTCGTAGCCGAACGGTGGACTGAACGAAACCGTGGCCTTGGTCCGGGTCATCAACTCCAGCCACAACCGAGGCCGCATCGCGAACTCGCGCGTGCCGATGTAGTCGACCGAGATCTGACAGGCGACCGGCGTAAGCACGAGGCCAATCAGCCCCATGTCGTGATAGAAACGGCAACCATGAGAAAAACCGGTCTCCAGGGCGAATTTCCGCACCGTCGACGGCAATGCCCTTGAGATTGTTAAGCACCGCTTCCTCGGTGATCATCACTCCGCGCGGAAACCGTGTGCTGCCTGACGTGTACTGGATGTACGCCGATCTCCTTTCCCGGACAGCGGTTGCGAGCTCGACATCAGCTTCGGGCAGATCGGCAAACGCTTCGGGGGTGCCGCAGAACTTGAGTTTGACGCCCTCGCTTGCTTCATCCAGGTATTCCTCGTACCCGGGCGGCGCGATCAGGATCGACGCCTCGCAATTGGTCAGGAATCCGTGCAGCTGGCGCACGTAGGCGTTGTGACTGCCAAGCGTAACCGCGGCAGTGAGCGGAACCGGGACGACCCCTGCATACTGGCAGGCAAAAAAGAAGACAATAAAGTCCGGCGTGGTTTCCGCGACGAGAGCGACGCGATCACCGCGCTTTAGCCCTAAGTCCAATAATGCGGCGAGCCAGACCCCTGGCACGTTCGCGCATCTCGGAGTAGGGCAGAGCCGCATACAGCCGGCCACGACCGTCATAGAAATTTGCACCCGTCTCACCCTGTGCCGCGTAATCCAACGCCTCGGCGAGACCAGAGAAATCCGCTGGTCGGAGTGGCAAGTTGTTCTGCGTAGGTGTTGCTTCCATACCTAAGCTGTACCTCTCTCCTGGGCCTTTCCCCCGGTTGATCCGAACCCACCTTCGCCTTGTACCTCCCCGACCCGCAATTAGGGAGGCTTCGCAAACTGAATCAACTATCCCTGTAAGAGCAAAATTCCTGGCGTCTGTACCAAGGCGGGGAAAATTCCACCGCTGCGTAAACTATCTTACCTAATTAACTCATTTTACTGAACTATGCACCTGGCTGAAACATCCCAGGCGTGTCGTTGAAGCGTGACCGCCCCGGCTCATCGCAGCCGCAAGACAAACGCAACACTGCCCCGGCCAGACTCTTCCCCGAGCCAGGTCTCGCAGCTTAACGCTATTCTCGACTGGTGCTTTCTGAACGATCCGCCCGCCCCCTGAATCTCCACGTTTCCGCGGCCGGTCTCTCGAATTACCGGCCCCAAGTCGCACGTCGGATCGACACGTTCTGCCCCTGAGCATTGCATGGCAACCGCAGGAACCCAAGGCTATACTGCCCGCGCTCGCATGACCACCCCTGGCTACCCCTGAGCAAATCAAGCGTACAATTCTAATTTCATATCCGACGGAAAGGAAGCTTTCTTTTGTGCGCTGCAACCGGGCCGTTTTCCGGGTCGGATACATACGTTGTGCTCCATTCACCGACGGTAATGCAAGTGCCTGATATTAAAGATGTAAATGTGGTCTCCGCGGTGTCGGGAAAGGGTTTCAGGCAGTTCCTTCGCATGCCTCGGGCGATCTATGCGGCTGACCCCCATTGGGTACACCCATTACTGAGTAGAGCGTAAACAGCATCTTTCCCGTCGGAACCCGGTTTTTCAGCATCTCCGTTGGCATGCATGGGTGGCGTTGCGCGACGGCCGCTGCGTGGGGCGAATCAGCGCCCAGATCGACCAGCTGCACCTGCAACGCTACGCCGACGACACAGGTTTCTTCGGCATGCTTGAAAGCATTGACGATCCGGTGGTATTCGGGGCTTTGCTGAAAACAGCGGAAGACTGGTTACGCGAGCGCGGAATGCGCCGCGTACGTGGTCCGTTCAATCTGAATATCAACGAGGAATGCGGGTTGCTGATCGACGGATTTGATACGCCACCGTCGATGATGATGGGTCACGCGCGGCCCTACTATCGCGAACGCCTGGAGCAATGCGGCTATGTCGGCGCGGCAGACACACTGGCCTACATCATGCCGCCCCGGTACGCGGCGCCCCCGGTCATGCAGAAGTTGCTGGCGCATGTAAAAAAGCGCACGGTCGTGCGCGTACTGCGCCGCGAGCGCCTCGACGAGGAGCTCGGCATACTGCGCGAAATTTTCAACGATGCCTGGTCGGAAAACTGGGGCTTTCTACCTTTCACGGAAGCGGAATTCGCGGAGATCGGGCGTGCCATGCTGCACCTTGCCGATCCCGATATGGTACAGATTGCCGAGGTTGACGGACGGCCAGCGGCGATGATCGTTGCGCTGCCGAACCTCAACGAGATTATCGCTGACATGGGTGGACGATTGTTTCCGTTCAACTGGGCCAGGCTCTTGTGGCGTCTTAAGGTGCGATACCCGCGCACCGCCCGGGTTCCGTTGATGGGAGTCATGAAGGAGTTTCAGAACACGCGCATGGGGCCAGGACTGGCGTTTGCATTGATCGACGCGCAACGCGAGGTTCTTTTCCGGCGCGGGATCGAAAGCGTCGAGTTATCCTGGATACTCGCGGACAATCTCGGAATGCGCAACATCATTGAATCACTCGGCGGTGTTGCCTACAAACGCTACAGATTGTTCGAGAAAACTCTGGACTTGTAAGCTCCGTCATGGCGAATCAGCAGGCTCAATCAGATCGAAAATTCATTGCGATCGTTCTTGCCGGCAGTCGTGGACCGTCAGATCCGGTAGCTACTGCGGCCGGTGTTACGGCGAAGGCGCTTGCCGAAGTGGGTGGTGTCGCAATGATCAGTCGTGTCATTGCGGCACTTGCCGAGAGTCACTCCGTCTCTGAGATCGTCGTGGTAGGTCTCGTCGATGAGTTGCCGGCGGATGTGAGGGCGGTAATCGAGGCGCATGCGGTGCGTCTTGTAAGCGGTGCCGAGACGCCGAGTCAAAGTGTCATCGCTGCCCTGGCGACGCTCGATCCGACTGCGCCGGTGCTGGTCACGACCGCGGATCATGCGTTGTTGCGGAGCATTGTAGTGGACGAATTCTGCGTGGGTGCGCGTTGCGCGCGGGCCGATGTGGCGATTGCTCTGGCAACTCATGAGACCGTGCTTGCGGCCTGCCCGGATACCCGGCGTACGGTCAGTCGGTTTAACGACGGTGGATATTGTGGCTGCAATCTCTTTGCTTTTCTCACCCAGCGCGGTCGCGATGCGGTGGGTTTCTGGCGCAAAGTCGAGGCCCACCGCAAGAACCCGGTTCGAGTAATACGAAGTCTTGGGCTGCTCACGTTGTTGCGTTTTGTGAGTGGCAGGCTCTCGCTAAGTCAGGGACTGGAGGCGTTGTCACGGCGCAGCGGTGCGACGGTCGTTCCGGTTTTGATGAAAAATGGCGAAGCGGCAATCGATGTCGACAGTGCGGAGGATCTGAATCGGGTCCGGGCGCTCGTTGCGGCGCGCGAGTCCTGTTAGCTTTTTCAGCGGTCAGCGGTCAGCGGTCAGCGCTTCGCCGAGTTTCGACATGTCCTGCCAGGCGCTTTCCCGACGGAATCCGCCGGACCCGGGATCATAGATTCGCGACGACCAGTTGATAGTAATGTCGTGCTCGTTCCGCTGCACTCGGTACAAAAAGTAACGCGCACGTCGCGCGAACTCTGAATCTCCCGAGGATGCGGATGAAAGGCCAAATACCGGTAGCGTACCGGTTGAGGTTTCCAGCTCGTTGTACATCAGTCGGTGGGTATGGCCATGGAGGACGAGTTCCGCCCCGGTGGAGCGCAGAATCGTGCTGGTTTCGCCGGCATCCTCGAGACGCTTGCGCCATTTGTAACTGCCCGGAACCGGGGGGTGGTGGATCAGAACTACCCGGCACAAGCCGCGATCCCGGGCGTGTCGAAGCGCCTGTTCCAGCGCCTCACGCTGGGTTTTCCCGACCCGCCCTGTGGCCAGCAGCGGCGGACACGGGTAGACAGAAGAGATTCCGAAAAAGGCAACAGGCCCGCGCACCCGCACGCTAGGGAAAAGGGCCTGCCGGGGCTTACCCGGCACCACTTCCGGATCCGATGCCATGTAGTCGTACCAAAGTCCCACGGTCTCGTTCCAGGCTGCTTTGACATACTGGTCATGATTGCCGGGAACCACGCTGACCCGGCTGCCTGGCCCGAGATTCTCCAGCCATGTCCGGGCATCGCGACATTCGCCAGGAAGGCCGATCTGGGTCAGGTCGCCGGTGATGGCGATATGATCCGGGGACTGCGTATTCAGGTCGGCGACAAGGGCCTCGAGTATTTCGCCGCGATGTACGGCATGCCGGCGGCGGCGCCACGATAAATAGCCAAGCGCGCGTTTGTTTGCGAGATCGGCAAATCCAACAGGGTTGGGACGAGTCAGATGCGGGTCGGTCAGGTGGGCGAACACCAGGACGTCACGCGGCTCGTCGCGCACCTTATCGCTCGAATCGGGTAGGTAGGGGGGGCTAGGCAAGTACGATCTGCTCGCGATTGCGAATGCGGCACCTCCACAGCTTGGCGTCGCGGAAGTATATACTGCCCACCCTCAGCACGTGGAATTGCGAGCGCCCATCGCGGTGCGAGGCATGTTGCGATGACAGCGCCGTCTCTTGAACAACTCATCAGTCGCCAGATATCCGCCGATTCGCCAGAAGCGGTGGAGCGACTCGGTGTCGTACTGCGGCAACGCTACGGTGATTCCGTGGACGCGATTCTCTATTACGGGTCCTGTCTGCGTCAGGGAGACGCGCTGGAGGGAGTTGTTGATCTGTATCGTGGTTGTAGTAGTTATCGGGCGGCGCTGGCGTCCGCTTGGCGGTCACTTATTTATTTCATATTGCCGCCAACCGTCAAATACATGGAGGTGGAGATTGACGGCGCCGTCGCACGTACCAAATATGCGTTGATATCCCGCCGTGACTTCCGTCGTGGCACCAGCCAGCGATGGTTTCATTCCTACTTGTGGGGCAGGTTCTCACAGCCCTGTCAGCTTGTGTTCGCGGCGAACGAATGCAACGCGGGAATTTTGTCGTCGACTGCCTGGCTAGCGCGGTATGCACACTGCTCTCACGTACCGCCTCGGTCATGCCGGCACAGTTCGATGCGCGCTACTATGGAGAGAGGGTCTGAGCCGAGCTATCGCAGTGAGTTGCGACCCGAGTCCGGGACCCGCGGAATTGAACTTGCGGACTCGTCGGCACAGTATTATTCCGAAATTACCGTGAGCGCAGCCGGGGCCACGGGTATCCGGGTTTCGCCGGGCAGACCGGTTTCCTCTCAGCTATGACGCGCCCGCCTGGGCGCGCCGCTGGTCGAAGATTTGCTGGCGATTGCGCGGCCTGCAGGGCAAGTTTCTAAGTATTGCGCGTTGGCTCAAGGCGCTCGCGACCTTTGACGGCGGTCTCGACTACGCGGTCTGGAAACTCGAGCGTCATACCGGGGTGCGGGTGACATTGAGCGAACGGGCGCGTCGCTACCCGTTGATATTTCTGTGGGGGGAATTGTGGCGGCTTTACCGTCAGGGTGCGTTTCGCTGAATTTTGCCGGCGTCTTCGCTAGCGCTGGACGATACGGTAAAATCCGCAGTTTGATGTCGCGTCCCGATAGCGGTGACCGAACCGGTGTTGCGCTGTGGTGACTGCCGATTAGCGAAGAGGTGCCGTAATCGTGGACCATTGTGTCTTCATCCACACCAACCACAAACAGATCGTTGGCGCACTGGTGGCCCAGTACGCACTCATACGTAATTCCGCACATGCCGACAAGTTCGATGTGAAGCTGATTCACACCGAGGAGTACCCGTGGCTGCGTGAATACGAAGGCCAGACGTATCTGCGTGACGGCGTGAGCCGGGTCTGGCTTTACGAGGATCTGCAGTCGTTTACTCCGCTGCGTTTTATGCCCCCCGAGCTGATGGGTTATCGGGGGCGCGCGGTCGTGATCGATCCGGACATATTCGCCGTTGGTGATGTGTGGGACCTGCTCAGCCGCGATATGCAGGGCAAGGCCATTCTGTGCCGGGCGCGCTCGGGTCCGAAGGGATTTATCGACAAGTGTTTTGCCAGCAGTGTGATGCTTCTCGACTGCGCGCGGTTGACACACTGGAAAGCGGAGCAGGGATTCCGCGAGATGTTCGAATTCAAGCGCGACTACATGCCGTGGATCTGTCTCAGGATGGAAGATCCTGCGTCCATTGGTCCACTGGAGAAACAGTGGAACGATTTTGACCGACTGGCGGCGGATACCCGGCTATTGCACAACACCCGGCGCAAAACCCAGCCGTGGAAAACAGGGTTACCGACTGACTGGCGCCCGGCGGAGCGATTCCGCTTGTTTCCGCCGCTGGCATGGATCATGCGTGCGCGGCGGCGGTTGTTCGGAGAATATGCGTTTCTGGGTAAGTACCGAAGTCATCCGGATCCGAACCAGGAGCGTTTTTTCTTTGGCCTGTTAAAGGAGTGCGTCGACAAGGGCATCGTTACCGAGGAAATGTTGCGTAATGAGATGGCATCGAATCACGTGCGCCATGACGCTTTCGAGGTTCTTGAGCGAACGCGTCCGTTGCAACCGGGACCGGGCCTGCCGATGGAGCTGCCGGCAGCCTGATGTTTTGGACCTGAGCGGCGGGTCAGCCGTGGACTGGACTGGCCAGCAATTCAAGCACCCGCTCGACCGCGCGCGAGTCATCCGGCAGCGGTGGTGGCGGCGCGTTCGGAAACCGCTGTCCCAGCCAGACTGCACGGCCCGAATCGATCATCGCCCGGTGCATTCGGCTGATGTCGCGGCGCATTCGCAGCGGCGCCAGCCCCTGCGCCAGACGGTGGGTCCACGCCTTGTAACGCAGCGCATTGATCCAGCGCTCGGCAGCGGTCAACCGCAGGTCCTTTGCGACCGCTCTGTCGCCGATGCCCGCACGGTCGTCCATGTCGAACATATAGACGGGTCTTTGCATGGCGCATGCCTCGGCGAGCATCGACATGCTTTCGCTGGTGACAATGAAGGCGTCGGCCAGTCCGAGAAAAGCGAGATACGGATTGTCGCAGTCACCCGCCCGCCATCGATACACAAAATTGGGTACATCGATAGCATCCGAAAAGGCGTCGAGCACCGCGGCCGGGGTGCGCGCGCTTGATGTGACCAGCAATGAACCCTGCATGGATCGAGCCAGCGCGCCAGCTTCGCCGGCGAGCCTGCGAGCCTTCTTCGCGTCGAGATAATACGGGCCGCTCTGACCGCCGATCAAAACGGCAATGTAGGGAGGGGTGAGGTGGCCTAGCCGGGGTCTCCATTCGCTGACCGCCGCAGCTACTTTTGCGCCGTCAACGCGGTGCAATGGTAATGCGCGGCGCATGACGTTGCCGGACTCGCCGAGTTCATATTGTGGCGTGGTAATGACGAGGTCGAAATTGTCCGGATGCGCCCACGGCCGCCCCACATGCACGATTCGCACACCATCCCCGGCTTGTTTGCGTATCCAGCGCGCGACCGGTTCGTTGCGTCGCCCCGACGTGATGACGAGGTCGGGCCATGGCGGCTCCAGCCGTGCGGAGTCTCTGGCAACCGTGCCGGACAGGGTGGGACCGAGAAGCAGGTTGCTGAGTAACTCGCTGCGCCGGTAGGAGAAGAATTTCTTTGCAAACGGAATTTCCAGCGCCTCGGCCAGCGCCAGCACCTGATTGTTGTCGCCGGCCTTGTGACCGAGCAGCGCCCATATCCGCGGCTGCGGTGGCAGCTGGTTATGAGGACGCGGTCTGTCGCGATCGGCAGTCATGGAAGCGCATTGTAATGCTTGTCGCAGTAACGGGAAGCGGGCCGGGGCCAAGTGTATAATGCGAGCGCACTGCCGCGGCTGTTCGGGGCGTTTTTTGCCCGATTTGCTTATTGGTGTAGCGCTGACTCGGTGCTCACCCGTACATCCCGGATTTGACACGATGCGCAACGAAAGCATTGTGAAATTGAGCGAAGGATTTCTGGCCGCCACATGGAACTGATGCTGACATACGCCCGGTCCTACCCGTGGCAGAGTTTTCTGATGGTCACCGCTTTGCTGCTGGCCGGGATAGCTGAGGGCTCGAGCCTGTCGGCGTTATTGCCGCTGGCCAGTTTTGCCGTGCAAGCCGGCGATGGAAGCGACTCGGAGCCGGTGCTCCCGGACAACGGCATCACCGATTTCGTGACCGGTTTGCTCGGGAATTTCGGGGTCGAACCCTCGATCGGCAGCTTGCTGGTTTTTGTCGTTATCGGCGTCTTTCTGAAAAATGTGCTGGTGCTGTTCGCGGAAAAGCAGGTTGGGTACACCAAGGCGCGGGTTGCCACGGATCTTCGTCTCCGTTTGTTGAACAGCGTGCTCGAATCCAAATGGGGCTATTTTGTCACCCAGCCGACCGGGCGCCTGACCAACAGCATGGCGACCGAGGCGTGGCGGGCGGCACAGGCCTACGAATTCGGTGCAACGATCGTTGCGCTGCTGATCCAGGCGATGGTCTACAGCGCTGTCGCGCTCGCGGTGTCGTGGCAGGCAGTGGTCGCATCGCTGGTCGCCGCCGCCATCATTCTCGCAATCTCGCATTTCCTGGTCAGGATGACCCGGCGCGCCGGCAAGCGGCAGACGATCTGGATGAAGTCGCTGCTGGCTCGAATGACCGATACGTTACGGTCGGTACGCAGCCTCAAGGCAATGGGGCGGGAGGATCTTGCCGGCGGAGTGCTCGCGGTCGAGACGAACAAAGTCAACAGGGCATTGGAAAAGGAAGTTTTCAGCAAGGCCGCGCTGAGTGCGGTACAGGAGCCCTTGTTCGCGACGGTGATGGCAATCGGAATGTTTGGCCTGTTACAGAAATGGCAGATGCCGATAGCCGAGGTCATGGTGCTGCTGATCGTGCTGACCAAGGTATTGAGCCAGCTTGGCAAGATCCAGAAGTACTATCAGAAGATGGTTGCCGCTGGCAGTGCCTACTGGTCGTTGCAGGAGGCGGTCGATGAAGCTGTCGCGAGTCGCGAGGATGTGGCCGGCGAACCGGCGCCGCCTTTGGAGCAAGGCATATCCTTGCGCGGGGTCAGTTTTGCCCATGATGAGCGTAAGGTTCTCGATAATGTCACTATCGAGATTCCGGCAGGATGCCTGACCACATTGATCGGCCCGTCGGGTTCGGGCAAGACCACGGTGCTCGACCTGATCATGGGCCTGCATCGCCCGACCGAGGGCGAAGTGCTCATCGATGGCAAACCGATGGGGGATCTCGATATACGGAGTTGGCGCCGCCAGCTAGGGTATGTGCCGCAAGAGACGTTATTGCTGCATGACAGCGTGTTGAACAACGTCACCCTCAGCGACCCGGAACTCGGGGAGGACCAGGCGGAGCGGGCGTTGCGAGCGGCCGAGGCTTGGGACTTCGTCACAGCCATGCCTGGCGGGATTCACGCAACGGTCGGCGAGGGTGGGGCGCGGCTGAGTTCCGGTCAGCGCCAGCGGATCATGCTGGCGCGAGCGCTGGCGCATAGTCCGTGCCTGCTGGTGCTGGATGAAGCAACCAGCGCGCTTGATCCATCCAGCGAAGCGGAAATTTGTGCCACCCTGACAAATCTGAAGGGAGACCTGACCATTCTCGCTGTATCGCACCAGCCCGCGCTCGCGGAAGTGGCCGATAGGGTCTATCGCCTCTCCGACGGAAAGCTCGTCGACCACCGCCTCGCCGGCGACGCCCAAACGGAGCCGGTAGCAGGCAAATCATGGCTCCCTGGCTGAACCGGGGGAACTGTGTCTAGACCGACTGCCTGCGCGTCTGCGGCCCCGCGGATGCGCCGAATGCTGCCATTGGCAACGCGGCAAAAGCATCGAGGATTTTGTCGATCTGCTCGTCCGTATGCGCGGCGCTGAGACTGCACCGCAGCAGGCTTGCACCGGTCGGTGTTGCTGGCGGTAACACCAGATTGACGTAGACCCCTGCCGCAAGCAATTGATGCCAGCCTGCAATCGCCTGTTCCCGATCATCAACGAAAACTGCGACCACCGGCCCGGCCTGGGGACCGAGTTGATAGCCGATTTTCGCCAACCCCTCGTAGAGTCTCGTGGCATTGCGCCACAGCTTCTCGCGCAACTCCGGATGCGCTGCGACCAGGCGCAACGCAGCACGAGTCGACGCTACGACCGACGGTGTCGGCGACGCTGTAAATATGTAGGCGCGGGCGGCCATTCTGATGAGTTCCAGCTCAGGTCGGCTGCTGACGCAAAACCCGCCCACCGAACCGAGGCTCTTGCTGAACGTGCCGACCACGAAGTCGACTTCGTCCTCAACTCCGGCCGCCTCGGCAAGACCGCGGCCATGCGCGCCGAGCACTCCGACCGAGTGCGCCTCGTCGAGCAAAAGATAACCGCCGTACTTGCGTTTCAATTCGACGATACCGGCAAGCGGGGCCTGATCACCCATCATGCTGTACAGACCTTCCGAAACGATTAGCGTGTTGCCGGTTCGCTCACCGAGACGGCGCAGCCGTTTCTCCAGGTCGGCGAGGTCGTTATGGCGAAAACGCACGATGTCTGCGCCGCTCAGTTTGCAGCCGTCGTAAATACTCGCGTGACTGTCGCCGTCGATTAACAACACGTCGCCGGGCCCGGTCAGCGTTGCAACCATGCCCATCGTGGCGAGGAATCCGGTCGTGAACACCATCGCCGAGTCGCGGCCAAAAAATGCCGCGAGTTCCTGCTCCAGTGCGCGGTGACCGCTATAGGTTCCATTGGCCATGCGTGAGCCGGTTGTTCCGGTCCCCTCGTCAGCAGTGGCTTTCTGTGCTGCTGCAACGCATTCGGGCGCGAATGTCAGACCCAGGTAATTGTTGGTACCGGCAAGAATCGTTTTCTTACCATCCGACCAGTCCTTCGGTAGGCGAGAGAATTTTTTCCGTCACTACACCGAATGGCATCATGCCGTGGGCATTCAGGTCTGCGCGTATCGATTCGAATGGTGCGAATTTTTCCAGCAGACTCATGCTGCGTCACCAGTCAGTCGCGTCAGCAATTCTGCAAACTGCCGAATACTCCGCACATCGGGCAAAACGTTCAGCGGGACGGTGATATCGAGCTTGTCCTCCACTTCCGCGACCAGTTCCATCACCTGAAGCGAGCTCAGTCCAAGATCCGACACCAGGGCCGAGTCTTCGCTGAGCACCAGCCCGGGCTGAAGGAACGGCTCGAGCGCTTCGTAAATAAGGGTGACGCTTTCCTGGTAAGAACCCACCGCTGTTTCTCCCTTGTTGCCTGTTGTTTACGCTCGTGCTTTCCGCGCCGGCGTGGCGGCCGGATTTGCCTGCGGAGTATACGCTATCGCCGGTCGCTGTCCGATACCCGGTGTCGCGGTCATCGGGTCTCGAACAGTGCGCGAATGCGCGCGGCTACCGCCTCACTTTCGTCGGGCAGGCCACTGTGCGGGGCCGGAAAGGGTGCGCCGAGGGGAACCGCCTGACCTCCGGCAACCAGTACGCGTTGCATCCGCCCCAGATCACGCGGGAAACTCATGGGTCCCGCTGTGTATAGCCAGCGTTTGACCCGCGTGCCGCCGCCGCGGGTCGGGTCGAGGGCCCGCGCCATTCGGCGTCGGGTTTTTTGCGCGGGCGTGAACAGTGTCGGAAGCTCGAAAATTGCCAGTGGTTTTCCCAGCCTGGCGGCTTCCATCATCATCGAAACGCTGTCGCCGGTGACTACGACCCGATCGGCATGTGCGAGAAGCCCGAGGTAGGGATTGTCGGGGTCATCGGATCGCCACGCGTAAAGCCGCTCGTTTTCGCGCAATGCGTTGCCCAGGTACTCAATGACCTCGGGTGCGGTGCGGCGGCTGGTGCTCAGGTAGATGGTGCCGCCCGGGCAGCAGTCCCGGGTCTGCGACAACAAGGTTTCGGCGGCCGTTACATCCAGCACGTAAGGTGACGTGCTACCTCCGATCAACACGGCCGTCAAAGGACGGGGCAGTGTCGATATCGACGCCGGTTTCGCGGATCGCTCTGCGCCAATCGCGTCGTTGTCGAGTTTCATCAGCGGAAAGTCGAGGTGCATGACGTTTGCGGCTTTCGGCACGGAGTACTGCGGGGTGGCAACGCCGAGTGCCAGATCGGGCAGCCGTCGCGGGCGTCCGATCATTACGATTCGGGAGTGCTTGGCAGACAGTTCGCGTATCGCGAGTGCCGCCATCGAGGGGCGCCGCCCGATAGTAATGATCAGTTCCGGCCACGGTGCGCACAGTTCGTCGGAGCGGTCGCGATCAATATGACTCAATGTTGGCCGGAATCGCGGTTTTCCGGTCTTGAACTGCGGCAGAAACACCAGTGATTTGCGCTCGAAAGACCAACCCAGCGCGTCTGCGACTAACTCGACCTGGGCGTTATCGCCAAGTTTGTCGCCAAGCACGAGCCAGGTCAGCGGAGGCATGACTGCTCTGTAGTGGGTCTGGGGAAGGGATTGTTTGTTGCTGATGAATTGCGAGGCATGGAACGTTTCGATGGGTTCTATCCTTTCGGTATTGCCGCTACAGTACCGGCCCTTGGCGATCGTGGCGCAGGCCATGGCTAGCATAGATGCTGCCATCGGCTTTTGCGACAGGGTGTTTTTTTGGCGCAACAGGTAAACAAGCAAACGGGTGGCACGGCTACGCCGCCGCGGGTCTGGGCCTTGCTGAGCCATCGGGCCGGCGAGTCATCGCAAATACTCGCGCTGGCGGAGGCGCTGCAGTGGCCGTATGAGCGCAAGGTAATGCATTACAGCTGGCTGGCCGGTCCCGTCGGCCTGTTGCGCCTGTCCGCGGACACCGGTGTTGCGGCACGCAGCCGCGCAGAACTGTCGCCGCCATGGCCGGATCTGCTGATTACCTCCGGGCTGCGCAACGAACCCGTTGCCCGCTGGATCGCAGCCCGTTCAGGAGGGACGACCCGGGTTGTTTTCATCGGCCGCACCTGGGCGTCGGTGGAACATTTCGATTTGTTGGTCACGACCCCTCAGTACCGCGTGGCGCCCGCACCGCGAGTGCTGGAAAACAGCACTACCTTGCAGGCGGTGACCGCGGAGAAGCTGGAACGGGCGGAAGCGCAGTGGAAGTCGCGCCTGGCACAGTTGCCGCGGCCACATATCGGGGTAATCATCGGCGGCAATAGTGGCCCCTACACGCTCGGGGCGAACGGAGGCCGCCGCCTCGCGATTGAAGTCAGCCGCTATGCGCAAACCCGCGGGGGGTCATTGCTGGTAACCACCAGTTCGCGCACCAGCAAGGCGGCGGTGGCCGAAATCGGTGCGCACTTGTCGGGGTACTACGATTACTTCCCGTGGCGGAAAGACACGCCGAATCCGTATTTCGCCTATTTGTCATCCGCTGAAACACTCATCGTTACGGGAGACAGCATCGCCATGCTCAGCGAGGCCTGCGCGACCTGCAAACCCGTGTTCGTCTATGATCTCGGCCGGGCCACACTGGCAATGCGCCACGAACGTGGGCGGCCGGAAAAGCTGGGGGACTGGTGCCGCCAGGACGACTTCCGCCTGTCGGCATTTACCTACTGGCTATTGATGAAAATCGGGCCACGGCGCCTGTCGCGCGAGCTGCGCATCGTCTATGAGAGACTGATGGCCGAGGGCAGGATGGGGTGGTTCGCCGATTCGCCGCCAGAGGGCGCGATGGCGCCTCTCGCAGATGTCGGGCGAACGGTGGAGCGGATCAGCGCGATGATCCGCGATCGCCACCGGGAGACCGGGTGGATTCCCGCTGTCCGGCTAATCGCCGTACTCATCCCGGTAGTCGGCGAGCGCGGCCTTTATGACCTTCAGGGCATGGCTGCGGTCATAAATCTCCTTTACCGCCAACGACGGTAGCTGCCCGACCGCCATTTTATAGGTGTTGAAATAGTGCATCAGTCTTTCGACGTAGACTGGCGGCAATTCCGATATGTCCTCGATATGGGCGTGGGCATGATCGTTTTTCAGCACCGCGATGATCTTGTCGTCAGCTTCCTCGTTATCGATCATAGGCAGGCCGCCGATGACCTTTGCGTCCAGCACTATGTCGGCGTGGCTGACCGGGCGTTCGCAAATCACGCAGATGTCCAGCGGATCGCCGTCGCCGCGCTTGCCCTCCGGGTTCAGCGCCGCGACGCGCTCGGAACAGAACGTGCGCGGGATAAAGCCATAGAGCATCGGTGGCCGCGACGAGGTCGCCTGGGGGCGGTCGATTCGCAGGTATCCGGTAATCTTGTCGATCTCGTACTTGACCGTATCGAACGGAGTGATTTCGATATAGGCCTGTACGATTCCAGGCGCTTCGTCACCCGGAGACAGTCCATGCCAGGGATGCGGCCGCCAGCGGTAGAAAGGTTTGGGGAACGACATAAGTAGGACTCGGTTTCTTGTATGCCGCTGGATTATAACCAGACAGACCACGGGGCAGTGTGGGTATTGTCAATAAGCGTGGAAAATTCTTCTTCCGGCGCGTTTATTTCGCGGCCAGGACGGGTCCGCCATGCAGTATGCGGAATTCATGTCACCGGTCAGGTCGGGTGAGCGGAAGCGCCGCTGCGATTTAGGCGCTATAATTCTCCATCCCGATGGGATGCACGGGCAGTCTGCCATGGCATCCCTCATTATTCTTCAGCGTGCGGATGGAACTAATGAACCAGCAGCAACTCGACAAGGTCCGAAATCAGGATGGATTTATTGCAGCCCTTGATCAGAGCGGAGGCAGTACCCCCAAGGCTCTCCGGCTCTATGGCGTCTCCGAGGACGAGTATTCCGGCGAAGCGGAAATGTTCGACAAGGTCCATGAAATGCGGACCCGGATCATTACCAGCCCCAGCTTTGGCGGCGATCGCATTCTCGGCGCTATCCTCTTCGAAGTCACGATGGATCGGACTATCAAGGGCAAGCCGACCGCGCGCTATCTGTGGGAAGACAAAAAGGTCGTACCATTTCTCAAGGTCGACAAAGGCCTTGCCGATGAAGAGAACGGCGTGCAGCTTATGAAACCGATGCCGGAACTGGATGCGCTTCTCGACAGGGGTGTCGAGAACGGCATTTTCGGCACCAAGATGCGCTCGGTCATTAAGCTGGCAAATGAGAAGGGTATTGCGGCGGTAGTCGACCAGCAGTTCGAGATCGGCCGCCAGATTCTGGGCAAGGGTCTCGTGCCGATTATCGAGCCGGAAATCGATATCAATAGCCCGGAAAAGGCGCAGGCGGAAGCGATCCTTAAAGCCCGCCTCCTCGAGCATCTCGACGCGCTCGAACCCGGCCAGCAGGTGATGTTAAAGCTGACGTTGCCGGAGCAGGATAATTTCTACAAAGAATGTATCGAGCATCCCGGCATTGTTCGTGTGGTTGCGCTGTCGGGTGGTTATTCGCGCAAGGAAGCGAACGATCGCCTCGCCCGCAATCACGGCATGATAGCGAGTTTCTCGCGCGCTTTAAGCGAGGGACTGTCGGCGCAACAGTCGGATGAGGAGTTTGACCAGATGCTGGATGGGTCGATCCAGAGCATATTCGATGCCTCGAGGACCTGAACGCTCGGTTAATATCGTGTTGTGCCTCAGTTAGGTAGTCGACCCCGCGTTCTGCGCGGGGTTTTTTGTTGCTGCGACCCGCCGCGCGATGCATGCACCGACCACGCTAACCGTGGCATGGCCCGATCAGGTATCATCAGCCGAAGTCTCCCGGGGGCGCTTGCCCTCGCTTGTGTCGGGCAAATTCTCTGTAAAGCGACATGGCCCGATCCTTTTTTGTCACATGAGAACGTCGTCAGCATGAAGGCCAGAGTCGATAAGCCCCTGTCGAGGGCTGATGTCGTCGTTTGACCCAGTTACGCATTCTGCCAAACCTGGTGAAGATTCCGCTGTTTTTCGGCGCCATGGTTGTATTGACCTGGTTTGCGTGGACGACGCAGTCGGTGGCGTTGAAATGGGTGGCTTATCTCGGCATAGGCTATCTGTGGATGGGCATGGTGACGTTTATGCACGATGGCACCCATAACACCCTGTTCCGAGACGCGTTGGGCGAATCTCGCGTTCGGTATCGTTTGCATGCTGCCGCTGATGGCTTCGTTTATCGCATTCAAGGAGGACCATCTCGAGCATCACCGCTATAACCGATCGCCGCGCGATCCCGACGCGTTCACGATGGGCAAGCGCGGGGTGCTGGATTTCGTGCTTTTTTATGCCTATATCGTCGGCGGCGCGCTGCTCAGCTTCATCCATTTCAACTTCATTTACCCGATGCAGCGATTCGGGCCGAAGCAGTGGGCAATTCATTTGTTCGAGACGGCTTTGAAAATTGTCTGTTACTGGGCACTGATCGCCTGGGCAATGCGCAACGGCGTGCTGGGCAAGACGCTCGAAGTCTGGCTGGTGCCGGTGTTCATCTTTTCGATTTTCAACTCAATCCGGTTTCTTGCCGAGCATTACGAAACACCTTGGAACGAAGGCCAGCTCGTTGGTTCGCGCACGACTATATCCAACCCGGTACAACGGTTTTTCTGGAATAACATCAACTGGCATATCGGTCATCATGTCTACCCGGCGGTGCCCTGGTACAACCTGGAAGAGCTGCACGAGTTGATGCGACCGACGATCGAGGCACGTGGCGCGGTGGTGGATAAAAGCTACACGGGTGTATTCCTGAAAGCTCTGCTGCGCGGCCCCGAAACCGAGGGACGGTTGCTGGACAGACTGGCGGAGCGACGCGCGGCCGCGACAAAGGCGGCGGGTTCTGTGGTGAGCTGAGGATCGGCCTGGACAAGCGGCAAGGCGTCGGCCCCTAGTGCGAGTCTGTCGATTTTCAGCGCGGCATTAGCCAACATCTGCTCGTTCATGTGCCGCCGGTGGAAGTTTTCGCTACTGGCCCGGGTCATCGGGTGCTTCGCCCGGCATCCTTGCCGGCAAACGGCAAATTGCAGATTCTCCGGGCGACATGCAGGTTAATGTCAAGCCTGCGCCAAATGCGGCGAGCGTTGCTTCGACACTATTGCGCATCAGGCTTTCCATGGCCCCGATGGATTATTCGGGCACCGGGATTCGGGTCGTCGCCTGGATGATTCAATCGCACTCGAAATCGCCGCTCTGAAGCGGCCGGCGCTTCTCCGGGAAGCCGCGCGTTCTCCAGAAGTCTTAGACCCTGCTGCGACGGATTGCGTTCTTGCAGCCGGTCGATCGGCTGGCGGCACAAACAACAACCCCCCGATTGCGGGGGGTTGCTGATTTGGTGCCGAGGAGAGGACTTGAACCGGGCCGGAGCGCGTAAGGCGGTATCAGGTTGAGGCGGTACAGTGTCTCGTGGCTGGCGATGCGTCGAGGTTGGCAGTGGCGCCATATTCGTGGGGGATGCCGGTATCGGCGAGAATGTCACCATGGAGGCACTGCTCGGCTGGCGGCACAAACAACAACCCCCCGATTGCGGGGGGTTGCTGATTTGGTGCCCAGGAGAGGACTTGAACCGGGCCGGAGCGCGTAAGGCGGTATCAGGTTGAGGCGGTACAGTGTCTCGTGGCTGGCGATGCGTCGAGGTTGGCAGTGGCGCCATATTCGTGGGGGATGCCGGTATCGGCGAGAATGTCACCATGGAGGCACTGCTCGGCTGGCGGCACAAACAACAACCCCCCGATTGCGGGGGGTTGCTGATTTGGTGCCCAGGAGAGGACTTGAACCGGGCCGGAGCGCGTAAGGCGGTATCAGGTTGAGGCGGTACAGTGTCTCGTGGCTGGCGATGCGTCGAGGTTGGCAGTGGCGCCATATTCGTGGGGGATGCCGGTATCGGCGAGAATGTCACCATGGAGGCACTGCTCGGCTGGCGGCACAAACAACAACCCCCCGATTGCGGGGGGTTGCTGATTTGGTGCCCAGGAGAGGACTTGAACCTCCACCTACTTACGTAGACCAGCACCTGAAGCTGGCGCGTCTACCAATTCCGCCACCTGGGCAATGACCGGTGCGTCGACCCTGATCGAGTGCGTCGCAGTTGTTGCAGTTGCTGCAGTTTCTACAAAAATGCCCGGGTTGTCTAACATCACGTACCCCGGCGCTGCGCAAATCTCGAACTTGACTGTGGCTAGGCCGACCCGCTCAGTCATCGCGGATCGGGCCAGACACCGCTGCTGTCCCCTCCGCTCAGCCGAAAACGGGGCGATAGCGGTCCATGCCGCGGAGCGCGAACTTTACTGACAGCGTGTATCCTTGTCAATTTACTCGGTAGTCAGGATCAATCACTTGTCGAAAGAATGCCGGAAGCGGCGGGCGCAGACTCGCGCGATCGCCGCACGAATGAATCCGTTCCCAAGGCTGACGTGCCGGAACGCGCCGCGATTGTCGAGGCACTTGAAGGCGCCGGTCGCCCGATGGACTTCAAGTCGCTGGTCGGTGGGCTCAGGGTCAAGGGCAACCCCGCACGCCATGCTTTCCAGCGTCGTCTCAAGGCGATGATCCGGGACGGCCAGCTGATCCAGAATCGGCGCGAGGAATTCTGTCTCCCCGACAAAGTGCACCTGGTGGTCGGACGGGTCCAGGGTCATGCCGACGGATTCGGTTTTCTGATTCCGGACGCAGGCGGCGACGACGTTTATCTGGCGGCGCGGCAGATGCGCGAGGTGTTTCACGGCGACCGGCTGGCGGTTCGCATCAGGGGCTACGACCGGCGCGGACGGCCTGAGGGCACAATTGCGGAAGTTCTGCAGCGCGGGTCCACCGAGATCGTCGGGCGCTACCTGCGCCAACGCGGGGTGGGTTTCGTAGTTCCCGACAATCCCCGCATTTCCCACCAGGTGATCGTGCCCGACAAGAACGCTGGTGAGGCCCGTCACGGTCAACTGGTGCTGGTCGATATCGTGTCGCCGCCGAGTGCGGTCGCGCAGCCGGTCGGAAAAGTCAGCCAGGTGCTCGGTGCGCCGGATGCGCCGGGCATTGAAACCGAACTTGCGATCCACGCCCACGGACTGCCGCATCGGTGGTCCGGAGAAGGTCGAGCGGGAAGTGACGACATTCGCGCCGCAGTGCCATGTCGGCGAAGAAGGACCGTGCGGATTTGCGCGATGTGCCACTGGTGACTATCGACGGGGAGGATGCAAAGGACTTTGACGACGCGGTATTCGCCGAAAAGACGCGTAGCGGCTGGCGGGTGCTGGTGGCGATCGCCGATGTGTCGCATTACGTTTGTCGCGGCACAGCGCTCGATGCAGAAGCGCAGGAGCGTGGAACATCGGTGTATTTCCCGAATCGGGTTGTGCGATGCTTCCTGAGGAATTGTCGAATGGCCTGTGTTCGCTAAAGCCCAGGGTCGATCGTTTGTGCATGGTGTGCGAGATGCACGTGACGCCCGACGGCAATAGTGACGCGTTCGAAATTCTACGCGGCGGTCATGAACTCGGCTGCGCGCCTGACCTACACGGAAGTCGCGGCAATGCTCATCGATGGCGATGCGCGACTCAAACGCCGTCACAGCAAGTTGTTGCCCGCGTTGCAGCAGTTATATGACGTGTACCATGCGCTGGCAGGCGCGCGGCGTCAGCGCGGTGCGATCGACTTTCGATATCCCGGAAGCTCAGCTGATCTTCGACGACGGCGGGCGGATTGCGGATATCCAGGCGCGCGGCCGTAATGACGCTCATCGGCTGATCGAAGAGTGCATGATTGCGGCCAATGTCCAGGCCGCGCGGTTCCTCGCTCGTCATCGGATTCCGACGTTGTACCGGGTTCATGAAGGCCCGGACGAAGATCGGGTAGCAGCAGCGCGCGAGTTCTTATCGGGTCTGGGGCTGTCGCTGGGTGGACTCGACAAACTTGAACCGAGGCATATCACGGCGTTGTTCGAAACGATTCGTGGCCGGCCGGACGAGGAATTGATCGAAACAGTGATGTTACGGGCGATGGCGCAGGCCGATTACCGGCCCGAGAACGGCGGTCACTTCGGCCTCGCACTCGAAGCTTATGCGCATTTCACTTCGCCGATCCGGCGTTACCCGGATCTGCTGGTTCATCGCGGTATCCGGCATGTGCTCGAGGGCGGTAAAGCCGCTGACTTTTCCTATTCGCCCGGACAGATGCTTGAGCTGGGCACGCAATGTTCGGCTGCAGAACGGCGCGCTGACGATGCCACCCGCGAAGCGGTGCAGTGGCTCAAGATCGAATTTATGCAGGACAAGCTCGGCGAGGAATTCGACGGGATCATTACCGGAGTCACCGATTTCGGCGTGTTCGTCACGCTCAAGGGCATGCAGATAGATGGACTCGTGCATGTGACCTCGCTCGGAAACGACTACTTCGATCACGATCGGACGCGCCATCGAATGGTGGGGCAACGCTCAGGCGCGACCTATGGCCTGACCGACGAATTGCGGGTGCGGGTCGCGCGCGCCAGTCTCGAAGATCGCAAGATCGATTTCGTGCCGGTAGCCACTGAGGGTCAGTCGCAGAACCGGCCACGCGGCTCGCGCAAAGGCGGGCGGCGCCGGCGGCGATGAGCGCGGAGCGTTCCCAGACAGTTTATGGTATCCATGCCGTTGCGCATGTGTTGCGGGCCGCGCCCGCGCGGGTGACCGCGATGCTGGCGTTACAGGACCGTCCCGACGGTCGCGTCGCGGCGCTTGTGGAGCAGGCCAGTGCGGCGGGGATTTCGGTCAACCTGGTCGCCGCCGACGTGCTCGACCGCCAATGCGGCGGTGTTCACCAGGGCATCGCTGTGAAGCTCCGCCCGTCCGAGCCGTGGGACGAGAAGAGCTTGTTGCGGCATTTGCAGGATGTCGAACAGCCCTTGTTGCTCGTGCTCGACGGCGTCAAGGATCCGCATAATCTCGGTGCCTGCCTGCGGGTAGCCGATGGCGCAGGTGCCGATGCGGTGGTCGTACCGCGCGACCGCGCGGTCGGGCTGACCGCAGCCGTGCGCAAGGTGGCCTGCGGGGCGGCGGAGACGACGCCACTGGTGCGGGTTCGCAATCTGGCGCGAGCCATGCGTGGCTTTGAAAGAGGCCGGAATCTGGTGTGTCGGCACCCATGCGGGCGGCGACACCGTTACACGGATGCGGATCTTAGCGGATCGCATTGCGTTGGTGATGGGCGGAGAGGAAAGCGGACTGCGGCGACTTACCAGTGAGCATTGCGACCTCCTCGTTCGTTTGCCGATGCGCGGCATGGTCGAGAGTCTCAACGTTTCCGTTGCGAGCGGCATCTGTCTTTACGAGGCCTTGCGGCAAAGAACGAGACCGTGATCCGTATCGATGCATAGGCCTTCGCCGGTTGCACAAGAACTCGCGGCCTCACTTAAACTCCGTCGGCTTTCTTCGCGACCGCCAGCTATGGGCCGCGAAGCTCCTTGCCTCACCGCGTGATCTCCAGGATGTGCGATGGGAGGCTGTCTAACCCGAAGGGAGTGACAATGCGTCATTACGAAATCGTGTTTCTGGTCCATCCGGACCAGAGCGAGCAGGTTCCTGCCATGCTCGAACGCTACCGCAGTCTCATTGAGACAGGCAGTGGCACCATCCATCGTCTTGAGGACTGGGGCCGGCGCCAGCTGGCATTCCCGATCAACAAGATTCACAAGGCTCACTACGTCCTGCTCAACATCGAGTGTGAAAAGTCAATCCTCGATGAGCTGACCGGGGCATTCCGTTTCAATGACGCGGTATTGCGTCACCTGGTAATCAGCCGCAAGGAAGCTATCAGCTGAGCCCTCGCTGATGGCGAAAGCCGAAGAAGAGGAGCGCCCGAGAGAGAGCCGCCGTGACGCGGATGGCGGCGAGAGCAAGCCGGCGCCGGTTGCGGCTGAAACGGATAGCGACGAAGCGGAACCGAAAAGCTCCGATAGTGATGCGGAAACCGCTGAGCCGGCTGCGGAGAAACCGGCAGATGCTACCGTCGAGGAGCCCGAAGAGTCCGCCGAAACGGTCAACGCCGAAGCAGCTGAGGCCGACAAGACCTCGGCAAGCGTCTGATTCTCAGACTTAATACCATCAGGAGTTAATGGATATGGCCAGATTTTTCCGCAGGCGGAAATTCTGTCGCTTCACCGCCGACGGCGTGAAGGAAATCGACTACAAGGACATTGCAACGCTCAAGAATTACGTGACCGAGACCGGCAAGATCGTTCCCAGCCGGATTACCGGCACGAAGGCGAACTATCAGCGTCAGCTGGCGGTTGCGGTTAAGCGCGCCAGATTCCTCGCGTTGTTGCCGTACACGGATCGTCATTAAGACTGCGGCGGGCGCACCGGTCGTGGTCGGCCGGCGCATCCGTACTCAGCGACTATTGCGTAGACGTGGACGAGTTTCTCGGCTGGGTTGAAGCGCGCCGGCACAGAGGCGCATTGCTGCTTGCCGCTTCAATGTTGTTACCGCCACTCGGCATTCTCGGTGGCGCTCTGCTCGTTTATCTTGTGTCTGCGCTATGACGCGCGTTATGGCTTGATTACCGCGGCGGTAGCCGGGTTGGTTTTGTGCCTGTTGTCGCTGGCCGTTGGTGGTCCGACAGCAGTGATGCGAGCGGCATCGGTCGCCGCCTTTAACTGGTTGCCGCTGCTGGGTCTGGCGGCAGTCCAGTGCGCGTTACCGGTCGCTCACCCTGAGTTTTCAGGTGGCTGCAGCCACCGGGTTTGTGCTGCTGCTGGTCGGGCTGGCGTTGGTGCCCGATGTGCGTGCACTGACGCTGGATGTGCTTGGTGGCGTGTGGGAGGCGATGGCCCAGCTGGGATTTGGGCGAATGCCGGAAGAGGCGGAAAGTGCGATTGTTGCGATTTTCCCGGGTCTCTTTGTCGGATTCATGGCGCTCGGATACCTTGTAAGCCTGTTCATCGGCTGCTGGTGGTTCAAAGGCGGGGATGGTGAGCCGGGGTTTGGAGAACAGTTTCGGCGACTGCGACTCGGCCGGTTGCTGATCATCCTGGCAACGGTGGTTATGGGGCTGGCGATCGTCACGGATTGGCTCGTAATGAGCAACCTGGCCTGGATGTTCCTGATCTTCCTGGTTTTGCAAGGACTCTCGGTCGCGCATTACCTGGTTGCGGAAAGAGGGCTGCACAAGTCGATTTTGATAGTGGTGTATGTGTTGCTGATACTCGTTGGCCAGATCGGCATACCGGTACTGGCCGGGGCGGGATATCTCGACAACTGGCTGGACGTTCGGACGCGTATCTGACCCGTGCTCGGGTCCGCTGCGCAGGAGACTGGAATATGAACGTGATTTTGTTGGAAAAGATCGAAAATCTCGGTGACATCGGTGACCAGGTGAAGGTTCGCTCAGGCTACGGTCGGAATTTCCTGTTGCCGCAGGGCAAGGCGGCGCTGGCTACCGCTGACAACGTGGCAAAGATGGAAGCACGCCGGGCCGAGCTCGAAGGCAAGGCTGCCGCCGAACTTGATGCCGCGAAGGAGCGGGCAAAACAATTCGAAGGATTTGCGCTGACGATGACCGCAAAGGCGGGTTCCGAGGGCAAGTTGTTCGGCTCGATTGGTACCGCCGACATCGCCGAGGCCTGTGAGAAAGCCGGAGTTCCGGTCGAAAAGCGGGAAGTCCGTATGGCAGACGGCCCGATCAGGATTGCCGGTGAGCACGAAATCGAAATCCACCTTCACTCTGACGTGTCGGTGATTGTGCCGATCAACGTCGTCGCGGAAGAATAAGTTACAGTCTGCGCCGCGCTTGTGCTTTGGGCGCGACTTGCACGTCAGGACTTGCGTTCGACGGGTGTTGGCGGTTATACCCGGTGATCGGGTGAGAGGTTGACGATACACGGGCGATGGCAGAGCTAGCCGAGACACGGGACCGGGAAGCGGATACGAGATCGATCCGCGTTCCTCCGCACTCGACCGAGGCGGAGCAGGCCGTTCTGGGTGGACTGATGCTCGATAATTCGGCGTGGGACAAGATCGCCGATCGCGTCAACGAGACGGATTTTTACCGCGTCGATCATCAGTTGATATTTGCAGCGATTGCGGCGCTGGCGGATGAGCACCAGCCGTTCGATGCCGTGACGTTGTCGGAACACCTGGAGCGACGTGACAAGCTGCAAAAGTGCGGCGGTCTCGCCTATCTTGGAACTCTTGCCAACGAGACACCGAGTGCGGCGAATATTCGCGCTTATGCGGACATTGTCCGCGAGCGTTCCCTGTTGCGTTCACTGATCGATGCCGCGGGTGAAATCGCCGGCAGTGCGTTTTCTCCCGAGGGCCGTTCCGCCAGTGCTTTGGTGGACGAGGCCGAACGACGTGTGTTTGAAATCGCCGAACGTGGCCAGCGCCACGGTTCCGGCTTTCAGTCGTTGCGCCAGATTTTGCCGGCGACGGTGGATCGTCTCGATGTCCTCAGCCATTCCGACGACGACATCACCGGTGTGTCGTCGGGTTTCGCCCAGTTCGATGAATTGACCGCCGGGTTGCAACGCAGCGATCTGATAATCATCGCCGGGCGCCCTTCGATGGGCAAGACGACGCTCGCGGTCAACATTGCCGAGAACGCGGCGATAGGAAGCAAGATTCCGGTCGCGATATTCAGCATGGAGATGTCGGCCGAGCAGCTGAGTTTCCGGATGATTGGTTCGATCGGCCGGGTCAACCAGTCCAATCTCCGTCGTGGCCGGTTCACCGACGAAGACTGGAATCGCATCAATATGGCGGTGGCGATGATGACACAGGCTCCCATCTATATTGATGACACGCCCGCGCTGACGCCAACGGAGGTGCGTGCGCGCGCGCGTCGACTGGCACGCGAACACGGTCTCGGATTGATCGTGATCGATTACCTGCAGCTCATGCAGGTGACCGGGACAAAGGAAAATCGCGCGACCGAAATCTCCGAAATCTCACGTTCGCTGAAAGCGCTGGCCAAGGAGCTCAACATTCCGATTATTGCGCTGTCGCAGCTCAACCGCAGCGTTGAGCAGCGTCAAGACAAGCGGCCTGTCATGTCCGATCTGCGTGAGTCCGGTGCCATCGAGCAGGATGCCGATGTCATTGCGTTTATTTACCGCGAGGAGGTCTACGATCCGGACACCCCGCGCAAGGGTATTGCGGATGTGATCATCGCGAAACAGCGTAATGGTCCCGTTGGCGATATACACCTTACGTTTCTCGGTGAGTACACGAAATTCGAAAACCTTATTGCTGAGGCGTACGGCGACGAGGGTTTTTCGTGACGTCGTTTTGCAGCGCCACGATCGATACTTCGGCGCTGAAACACAATCTCCAGATCATCCGCAGCGTCGCTCCACGCAGCCGTGTTATGGCCGTTATAAAGGCCAACGCTTATGGGCACGGTATTGTTCCGGTGGCGCGAGCGCTTGCTTCGGCTGACGCGTTGGCCGTAGCGCGTCTCGCGGAGGCGCGGCAGTTGCGCAAGGCCGGTATCGTTTCGCGCGTGGTGCTGCTCGAAGGCGTAAACCTTCGAACCGAGCTTGAACAGGCAGCGCAACTGGGGCTGGATCTCGTCGTTCACAATGATGAGCAGGTTCGGATGCTCGAAGATTTCGAGATCAGTGATGCATTCTCTGTCTGGCTGAAAATCGATACGGGCATGAACCGTCTGGGGATAGCCGCCGCTGACCTTGATGATTTTCTGCACCGGTTGCATCGTTGTGCAAGCGTAAGGAACGTGCCGCGGCTGATGTCGCACCTGGCAAATGCTGACGATCGCGATGATGCGAAAACACCGAGCCAGATGCGCCAGTTTGCCGCGATCACCGACGCCCGGCGATGTGAAAGAACGCTCGCAAACTCGGGCGGATTATTTGGCTGGACAGGCAGTCATTTCGATTGGGTCAGGCCGGGTATAGCGCTGTACGGCATTACCCCCTTCGCCACCGGAACAGGCGCCGATCTCGGGTTGCGGCCGGCAATGCGGTTGCAAGCACGGATCATTGCCCTGCGCCGGGTCGAACCGGGGCAGACGGTTGGCTATGGCGGCAATTGGCGTGCTTCGGTATCCACCAGGATCGCGGTGGCGGGAATCGGTTACGGCGACGGATATCCACGCCACCTGGATAACGCCGCGCCCGTTTCACTGCATGGGCACCATGCGCCGCTGCTTGGGCGGGTATCGATGGATATGATTACGATCGGCCTCGACGATCATCCCGATGCAGCCATTGGCGACGAGGTAACCCTGTGGGGCAGGGAATTACCGGTCGAGCGGGTTGCCCGGCTCGCCGGAACGATTCCCTACGAGTTGCTGTGTGGCGTCACGCAACGCGTCGACGTGCGCTACGTTACCTGAGGAAAAACCCCATCTTGACCCCGGCAAGCTCGATGACATCATTGTCCTCGAGCTTCTGAGCCCGCGGACCAATGCGTTTGCCATTGACGACGGGATAGTTGCCGTCTTCGAGGCTGTCGACGTGGACGATGTAATAGCCTTCCGCCCGTCGCGTCACGCCCGCAACCTGTACTCCCGGCCGGCCCAGTGTCGTCAGCGCCTTGGTTAACTCGAGTTCCTTGCCGGCGAACGCGCCCGACAGGACCTGCAGCTTCGCCATCCTGGGCGTTGTCGCGGACGCGGATGCAGATGCCGCCGCTGTCTCCGTTTCCATTGCGCCAGAGCCGGAAGCAGCTTTCTGTACCGCCTGTGCGGCCTGATTCATTTTCTCTGCGCTGGCGGAGCTCGGGTGTATTACCATCGTTTTTTCGAATTCATCCGGGTCCGCATCGGCTTCTTCCTGGTCGACGAAGCGCAACTGGTGGTGCCCAATCGTGATTACGTCGCCATGCTGAAGCGCGTGCTTCTTGATCAGCTTGCCATTGACATAGGTGCCGTTGGTGCTGTTCAGATCCTCAAGAAACGAGTCGTTCAGGATATTGATGATGAGCGCGTGGTGGCCGCTCACAGCTGCGTTGTCGATGCGGACGTCGTTATCCGGCAGGCGGCCAACCGTGTACCGCTCCTTGGTCATGTTGTATTCCGCCAGAACCTGTCCGTCGAGGCTAAGCATCAAACGTGCCATTACCCGCCCTCTATTTTGAAGAATTAAACCAATTCAGAACGTTCCCCAATAATCCCTTGCGCGCCGGAAACGGTTGCGCAACGTAGGCTAGCATCAACGAGATGTTGTCGCGTCCGCCCTGATCGTTGGAAAGTCTGATTAATTGTTGACCAACTACATCAAGATTAGCATGAAAAGTGCTGATAGTTAACTGAATATCATCGTCTTCCACCATATCCGACAGGCCGTCGGAACAAAGCAGATAGAAATCGCCGGGAAGTACTTCGGCTTCGTTCACTTCGACCTCGACATTCGGTTCGACGCCGAGCGCCCGCGTTACATAATTCTTGTTTGTCGATCGCTGGGCCTCTTCTTTCGAGTAGAACCCGCGGTCCACGAGTTCCTGCAAAAGAGAGTGATCCATTGTTATCTGCTCGAGCTTGCCATCGCGCATGCGGTACATTCTCGAGTCGCCGACGTGGGCAAATGAGATCTTGTTGTCATAGAACAGGCAGGCGACAACGGTCGTCCCCATGCCTTCGCATTCGGCCTGGGTCTGGGCCGTGTTATGGATAATCCGGTTGGCGCGATAGATCGCGTCGCGCAGAATGATCGAGTCGCGCCGCAGACCGGACTCCGGTTCGATCTCATTGCGATCCGGGATGGTTTCCAGCGCCGCGGTTACCTGGCTCAGCACCGTCTTGACCGCTATCCCTGATGCGACCTCTCCGGCGTTGTAGCCCCCCATGCCATCTGCGAGAACGAGAAGGCCGAGGTCGGGATCGCTGCCGATCGCATCCTCGTTGTGCTCGCGAATCATGCCAGTATCGGTGGCCGCCGCTGCCTTGATCTTCCCGGTCAAACTCATGTAGGCGATTTTTCCCTATGTCGTGCCCGAACGGCTCATTGCAGTGCCACAGCGTTTCAGCGCAGCGGCCATTACCGTTCCGTCGATAAATCTGTCCTCGGCCCGCTTCTCAAGCGCCCGGTCAATAATTTCGGCAACGCACGGCGGCAAGTCCTGTCGCAACTGGCCGATCGGCTGGTGTGGATCATTGGATATTTTGTACATCTGCTGCACCAGCGTATCCGCCCTGAACGGCAAGAGCGCCGTAAGTAATTGATATAGCGTAACACCGAGCGCGAACAAGTCCGAGTGTCCTGTCACAGTTTCTCCGGCAATCTGCTCCGGAGACATAAATGACGGTGTCCCCATGACGACCCCGGTCCGGGTTCGTTTCATATTGGCGGACCGGGCAACACCGAAATCAGTAATCTTGAAAACGTCGCTGACCGGATTGTAGAGAAGATTGGCCGGTTTGATGTCGCGGTGGACGACCCCTTGCTCGTGAGCATATTGCAGCGCTTCGGCGGCGCGCGCGCCGATCATCATTAATCGCGCCGCCGGAAGACGGGATTTTTCGGGCACGAATTCGCTCATCCTGACGGCATCAACATATTCCATTACGATGTAGCCGAGCCCGCCGCTTTCTCCGGCCGCGTATACCTTGACGATATCCGGGTGGTTCAGGCGCGCCGCGGCATCGCCCTCACGCAGCAGTCTTTCGCGTACGCCCCCGAGTTCCGCCTCGTCGAATTCGTCCGACAACGGAAAGGCCTTGATCGCCACCTGCGAGCCGTTTTGCTCATCCGTGCCAAGGTACATCACCCCCATCGCGCTGCGCCCGATCTCGCGTTCAATAGTGAAACGCCCGATTTTCGGCATTCCCGCTTCGGCCTGGCGGTTGACCCGCAAGGGTTTTTGACCCGATTGCGGTGATTTCGGTGCGGGCGGGCGTCGGTAGGCGCGCTGGTTGATGTCTATTCTCTTTGTCAGGTCGCGATAGTCCGGCTCATGCTTCGCAATATGGCGGTAGATCGACACTGCCAGCTCGTTCTTGCGACGGCGCTCCGCCTCGAGGCCGAGCTGGTAGAGCGTGCCCATTAGTTCGTCATCGTATGGCAGCACCCGGAGCCGCTCAAACGCAAGGTCGAGCTGGCCCTGCTCGCGGTAGGCCAGCCCCATCATGCGATTGCTCTCGTGCCATTCATTGCGCTCCGCCGAAGTGCCTGACGACCGGGCGGTGAGGCCTTCCAGCGTGAGGACGAGATGTCCGCCCAGCAGGAATATCGCCGCTGTGACCAGTTGCAGCCAGACGGACTGCGATAGAAGGAACGTGATTTCGGTCGCAATCAGCAGTCCGATCATCGACAAGGTGATGGTCCAGCCGGCCAAGGAGGAGAGCCGTGGCAGGCCCAGGCAAAGGTACAGAATGGCAAGGATTCCGAGCGTCGCTTCGAGCGTGGGCGCCCATGCGGGCCTGCGCAGCCAGTCGCGCTGCAGGATGCTGGAGATCTGGTGAGCGATTACTGTGGCGACCGGCATCGCCGCCCCCACCGGGGTGGCAAGCGGTGGTTCCACCGTTGGGCTGGTTACACCGACCAAAACGATCTTGCCGTTGAATTTGTCTACTGGCGTGCGTCCCTCGAGCACGTCGGAAGCGGAATCCGCGCGAAATGGCCAGGTGCCGCTGCGCGGGGCATAGAATCTGGGTAGCCAGTGGCTATCGGGCTCGACATCGACGAGCAATTTGTCAAATCTCAGTGTTCGTCCTTCGAGGAACGGGCTGGTGTCGGCAGGGTCGTCATTTGGCGTGCCGGCCAGCAGAGGCAGCGCGGGGATGATACTGGACTCGTTGCGAACAAGGAGATCAACGCCGCGCTGAACGCCGTCGCCATCGGGCACCATGTGGAAGTGTCCGATCCCGCTGGCCACGTCGGCGAAACCCGGCTGGGGTTGGCGCAGATCGGCGATTTCGGGAACACCGGTGCCGGATCTGAAGCGGAGGCCGAACACGGCACCGTCGCGGGCAACCGAACCGGAAATATTGGCAATCACCGGGAGATAGACCCGGCCGGCGCGTTCCATCGAGGCCTGTAAAAGTGTCTCTCCGTTTCCGCCAGCTCCCCGGGCCTCGGCTCTCGTGAGATCGATCAGCAAAACGATAGCCGATGCCCCACCGTCGGTGATTTTGTCGAGCAGCCTGGCCACGACGGCGCGCGGCCACGGCCATGCGCCCTGCTCATCGAGCGAACGCTCGTCGATACCCACTACGGTGACCCGCGGGTCGGGAAGGTCAGGCGTCAGCCCCAGGCTGTAATCGTAGAGCGCGCCTTCTGCGGCAACCAGCGCACTGTTCAACGGCCCGGTCGCGAGCACGAGAAAGGCAACGCTGTAGACCAGAGCGCTGGCGACGCTCGAGTTGCGAATCGGCTCGAGAATTCGAGAGAACAAACCACGGGACTTCATGCTGCGCGGAGTGTACGCGACATTCAGACGAAAAAACTAGCGATTCCGGCGCATTAGCGTAATTTTTTCAATGGGCTGGGATACCCGGTCTGGTGCTATCATCGAGCGCTTTTAAGCAGGAAAGATGTCGATGGGGCGGGCCAAAACCCTGTTTGTATGTGCGGCGTGCGGAGCCGAGAGCCTCAAGTGGCAGGGTCAGTGCCCCGACTGCGATGCCTGGAATACATTCCAGGAGGCCCGCGCCGACACTGCGCCGCGCCGCCGCGGCGGCTATGCCGGGGAGTCGCGACGGCAACGCCTGGGCGATGTTGACGAGGCGCAGCAACGTCGCCTTGGCACGCAAATTGGAGAGCTCGACCGGGTTCTCGGCGGTGGGCTCATTGCCGGGTCGGTAATTCTGTTGGGGGGAGACCCCGGGATCGGCAAGTCGACCTTGCTGTTGCAGGCGACCGCTCGCCTGTCCGTCTCGATGCCCGTCATGTATGTCACCGGCGAGGAGTCGCTGCGCCAGGTTGCATTGCGAGCACGGCGGCTGGGGCTCGACAGTGACGCAATCGAATTGCTTGCGGAGACCCAGATCGAGCGGGTGATCGGCGAGGCGGCAGCCGCACGTCCCGAGGTCATGGTCGTCGACTCGATTCAAACCATGTTTTCCGGGGACCTGAGTTCCGCGCCCGGTTCCGTCAGCCAGTTGCGCGAGGCCACCGCGCGCCTGGTTCGGTATGCAAAGCAGTCCGGTTGTATCGTTTTTCTCGTTGGCCACGTAACCAAGGACGGCACGATTGCGGGCCCGCGCGTGCTCGAGCACATGGTTGACACGGTGCTGTATTTCGAAAGTGAGGCGGGCAGCCGGTTTCGAATCGTGCGGGCGATGAAAAATCGCTTCGGCGCGGCCAATGAGATGGGCGTATTTGCGATGAGTAGCGAGGGCCTGAAAGAGGTCCGTAATCCGTCGGCGATTTTTCTTTCCCCGCATGACGCGCCGGTGGCGGGTAGCGTGATCACGGTAACCCGAGAAGGTAGCCGTCCGCTATTGCTCGAACTGCAGGCGCTGGTGGACGAAAGCCGCGCGGGCAATCCGCGCAGGGTTGCGGCCGGAATGGACCAGAGCCGGTTGTCGCTGTTACTGGCGGTGCTCCACCGTCATGGCGGCATTGCCAGCTACGACCGCGATGTCTTTGTCAATGTCGTCGGCGGGATACGCATCGCCGAGACCGCAGCCGACCTCGCGTTGGTGGCGGCAATCGTGTCCAGCTATCGCGACCACCCTTTGCAGGACCGTACCGTCATACTCGGCGAACTCGGTCTTGCCGGTGAGGTCCGCCCGGTTCCGTTTGGAGAGGAGCGCGTGCTCGAGGCGGCAAAACACGGTTTTGTCCGTGCGATCGTCCCGGCGGCGAACCGCCCGCGCGTGTCTCCGCCGAATATTGACGTCGTCGCCGTCAACAGGCTCGGACAGGCCCTGAATGTTTTGTTCTGAGAACGATCTGCTTCAGGATTCGGAATCGGTGCTGCGAATCCTGACTGTTTTAACAGCCTTGTCGGCCGTCTGCATGATCTCCAGCGAGAACCCGTCGATGTCGAGCGTGGTGCCGGAACTCGGGATAGTCTCGAGTTCCTCGAGGATCAGTCCGTTGACGGTTTTGGCTCGTTCGGTGGGAAGGCTCCAGTTTAGCGAGCGGTTCAGATCGCGAATATTTGCGGTTCCGCTGATGACATAGCTGCCGTCTGGTTGACGGTCTGCGTCCTGGTAAAGCGTGATCGGCATTGCAGTGAATTCACCGACAATCTCCTCGAGAATATCCTCCAGCGTTACCAATCCCTGGATATCGCCATACTCGTCAACCACGAGCGCATATCTGCGCTTGGAAGCCTGAAAATTTAGCAGCTGCACGTGTAGAGGGGTGCCTTCCGGGACGAAATAGGGTTCACGCGCAAGATCGCACAGGCTGTCGCGATCGAATCGGTCGGACGATAGAATCCGGATCAGTTTGCGAACATGCACGATGCCGACGATATTGTCGAGAGTGTCACGGTAAAGCGGCAGGCGGGTGTGGGGCGAGTTCTGCAACTGGTTCAGAATTTCGTCGAGGCTGTCGTCGAGATCGATACCGACAATATCGTTGCGCGGCACCATCACATCGTCGACCGCAACGTTTTCGAGGTCGAGTATCGATAAAAGCATGCGTTTGTGGCGCCGTGGAATCAGCGAGCTAGCCTCCATCACGACGGTTCTCAGTTCCTCCTGGCTCAGCGCATCCCCGGACAGCTTGTTTGGCGAAACGCCAAGCAGCCTTAAAATGCCGTTACTTATCGCATTGAGGAGCCATACGACCGGATAAGCCAGTTTCAATAGCGGGTAGTACACGTATGCGGCCGGCTTGGCGACTCGTTCCGGCTGCAGTGCGGCCAGGGTTTTCGGCGTAACTTCGGCAAATATCAGGATGACGACGGTCAGAATCAATGCGCCTGCCGCGATCGCCGAATCACCACCGATGCGTATCGCAATAATTGTCGTCAGCGATGCCGCGAAAATATTGACGAGATTATTGCCGAGCAGAATCAGGCCAATTAGCCGGTCTGGCCGGGAAAGCAGCGATTCAATCAGTTTCGCGGAACGATCGCCGGCACGGGCCTGGTGCCGCAGCCGATAACGGTTCAGCGTCATCAGCGCCGTTTCGCTGCTCGAGAAAAACGCCGACAGCAGCAGCAGAAAAACAAGCAGGGAGAAAAGCAGCGATAAAGGAACGTCTTCGTTCAAGAAATTGTTTCTGGTCGGCTGATTGCACTCAAATGTTGGGGCTCGGGCAGGGACCCTGTCAAGGAAAACGATCCCGACTAACTACCCCCATTGCCGCCCAAGCAACGCCTCCAGCACCAGTTTGCTGCCGAAATACGCCAATGCCAGCACGGCAAAACCGACCAGCGTCCAGTGCACGGCGCGTTTGCCGCGCCACCCGTAGCGCCACCGTCCCGCCAGCAGAATCGCAAAAATTAGCCATGCAAGGATCGACAATACCGATTTATGGACCAGATGCTGGGCGAACAGGTCCTCGACGAAAATCAAACCGCTGAAAACTGCCAGGCTGAGCAACAGAAATCCTATGGTAAGCGCCGCGAACAGTGATTGTTCGAGTGTTTCCAGCGGCGGCAGAATCCGCAGCCAGCCGGTTGGCCGGCGCTGCCGAAGGCGCCGGTCCTGAACCGCGATCAGCAGCGCCAGTGCCGCGCCGATGCCGAGCATCGAGTAGGCGAGCATCGACATCATCACGTGCGCCTGCAACTGCCACGTCATCGCGCGGGTAAAGGTGTTTGCGATTGGCAGTGCCGTGCCAAGCGACATGATCGTGGCAATGCAGAGCAGAATACCGGCAAGCCCGCGCATCGCGGGTTTTGCGCTGCCCGCCAGCGCGAGAATCGCGGTCAGCCAGCCGATCAGGCCTATTACGTTCCCGAGTCCGAGCGCCAGTGTTCCATCGACGAAGATCAGCGCGCGCCAGCAGGCTGCTGTGCAGCAGCAGTGCGACGACGCCCAGTGCCATGCCGAATGGCGGCGCGGACCAGGCCGGTGCGCGATCAGAATTGGCCGATCGCAGCAGTAAAAATGCCGCGGCCGCGTACAGAATTGGAACTGTGATTTGAAGCACAGAAAGAGATACCCCGAGGGGCTAGCGTTGCAAGACGACAAATCTTCGCACATGGCTGCTTGCATGAGAAGGCTTGCAGATTTCGGTTTCCGCGGGCGCTGCCGGGGCCGAGCCGACACCTGGAGAAATGGGCTCCATGCAAGTACGGGTTCTGGGTTGCAGTGGTGGCATTGCCGCGGGATTGCGTACGACCGCGATTCTGATTGATGACGATACCCTGATCGATGCAGGCACTGGGGTCGGCGATTTGACTCTGGATGAACTGCGTTGCGTGAAACGGCTGTTCCTGACCCATTCTCACCTGGACCATACGGTAGGTCTGCCGCTTTTCGTCGATGCGGTATTCGACACGTTCCGCCGGCGGCCGCTTGAGATTTATGCTCACCCCGAGACCATTGCGGCTTTGCAGCGCCATCTTTTCAATGATGTGATGTGGCCTGATTTTTCCTGCATTCCGAGTTCCGAGGCGGCTGCAATTCAGTACCGGCCGATAGAGTCCGGTGCTGTGGTGGACTGCGGCGGAAGGGTTGTTCGCGCGGTGGACGTCATGCACGCGGTACCGACTCTCGGCTATTGCGTCGAGTCCGCCGGCAAGGTTCTCGCATTCAGCGGCGACACCACCACCAACCGCACCCTGTGGCCGGTTCTTAACGCATATCCGGACGTGCATGTGCTGGTTATCGAAGTATCGTTCCCGAATCGCCAGCATGAACTGGCACGGCAATCCGGGCATTATTGTCCGCGTACACTCGCCAGCGACCTCGCCAAGTTGGCGCATGCACCGGACATCTGGCTGACCGCAATGAAGCCGGGTGAGGAAGAAGAGATCATGGAGGAGGTGCTGACGGCGCTCCCGGATCGACGCATCCGCCGTCTCGAGGCCGGTTCGATCCTGCAGCTCTGAACGCGGTCCGATTGTCGCTGGCCGGCGCCAGGCGATATCATGTGCCCGGTAAATTTTTCTGCCTGCGGCGAGGCCGCACCCGGGTCAATCAATGTTTGAGAATCTGAGCGAACGTCTCAGCCAGGCTGCGGCGCGATTGCGCGGCAAGGGCCGCCTGAGCGACGAGAATATCAAGGATGCTCTGCGCCAGGTTCGAATGGCGCTGCTCGAGGCCGATGTGGCGGTTCCGGTCGTCAAAACGTTTATTGACGAAGTGCGTGAACGCGCACTCGGCGAGGAAGTCAAACGCAGCCTCACTCCCGGTCAGACGTTTATCAAAATCGTCCATAGCGAGCTTGTGGCGGTGATGGGGGGGGATGCCGGATCACTGAATCTTCGGGTCCAGCCACCGGCTGTGATCATGATGGCCGGGCTGCAGGGCTCCGGCAAGACCACGAGCAGCGCGAAGCTTGCGCGCAGGCTGATCGAACGTGACAAGAAAAAAGTCATGCTTGCCAGCGCTGACATCTACCGGCCCGCGGCGATTCAGCAGTTGGAGCAATTGGCCGGACAGGTAGGCGCAGAATTTTTTCCGACCGACTCAGGGGCCTCGGCTGCGACCATTGCGGCGGATGCGCGCGAGCATGCCCGCAAGCGTCTGGTTGATGTACTGATCGTCGATACAGCGGGCCGGCTGCATGTCGATGGCGAAATGATGGACGAGGCCAAGGCCGTCCATGCGGCCTGCGACCCGATCGAGACGCTGTTCGTGGTCGATGCCATGACCGGCCAGGATGCGGTGCGCGCGGCGGAAGCATTCGCGGCGGCATTGCCGCTGACCGGCGTCGTGTTGACCAAGGCCGATGGCGATGCGCGCGGCGGTGCTGCGCTGTCGGTGCGCCAGGTCACCGGCCAGCCAGTGAAATTTGTCGGCGTAGGCGAAAAGTCGGATGCGCTGGAGGTATTCCACCCCGAGCGCATCGCCTCGCGGATCCTCGGCATGGGCGATGTCGTGTCGCTGGTGGAGCAGGTCGAGGAACAGGTCGACAAGGATAAGGCCGAGCGGCTCGCGAAAAAGCTGCGCAAGGGCAAGGGTCTGGATATGGCTGACTTGCGCGAACAGCTTGGCCAGATGCTCGAGATGGGCGGCCTGGAGGCGATTCTCGACAAATTGCCCGGAAATATGGCGCCGCCGGGCGGGCTGCCGGGCGGATTCGATGACACTCAGATCCGGCGCCAGATCGCGATTATCAATTCTATGACTCCGAAAGAAAGGCGATTCCCCAAGATCATTGATTCTTCGAGGAAACGCCGCATTGCCGCGGGCTCCGGGGTTCAGGCCCAGGACGTCAACCGGCTGCTCAAGCAGTTCACGCAAATGCAGAAGATGATGAAAAAGGCGTCCAGGGGCGGCCTGAAGCGAATGATGCAGGGCATGCCGGGACTACCGAAGGGGTTTGGTCGATAGTCCGGGATTGCGCTTCCCTTTTTGTGGGAATCAATTAAAATAGAGGGTTTAGCACGGCCCGTCGTTAGAGCTTGCGCTGCGACGGGCCTGATTATTTCTAGCGTTAGCTGAGGTTTTATATTCAGATGGTTAGCATTCGGCTTAGCCGCGGCGGGGCAAAGAAGCGCCCGTTCTACCACATCGTTGTATCCGACAGCAGAAAGCGTCGGGATGGTCGTTCGATAGAGCGGCTCGGCTTTTTCAATCCGATCGCCACGGGTGGTGAGGAGCGCCTGCGGATCGACATGGAGCGCGCGGAACACTGGCTCGGCCAGGGCGCGCAACCGTCTGAACGCGTCGCGAGCCTGATCAAACAGTATCGGAAGACGGCGCAGGCCTGAGACCGGTTGACGGCCGGGCCAGGGTCGCAGAATGGATTCCGCAGACACTAACGTCGTTCTCGGGCGCGTCAGCGGAGTGCACGGAGTTTGTGGCTGGGTCAAGGTCTTTTCGTACACCCGCCCGATGGGCAACATTTTTGACTACCCGAACTGGTTGCTGCGTAAGCACGGCAGCAGCGTACGCTGCAAACTGACCGAGGGCCGGCAGCAAGGCCGCGGGCTTGTGGCGAAGCTGAGCGGTGTCGAGGATCGGGATGCAGCGCTTGCGCTGATCGATAGCGAAATTTGCGTGGAGCGGGCAGATTTGCCCGGCTGTGCGGAAGGCGAATATTACTGGGCCGATCTGCTGGGCATGAATGTCGTGACTACCGCTGGCATTTCGCTCGGACGGATCGACTCGATGATCGAAACCGGCGCCAATGATGTGCTTGTGGTGGTCGGAGACAGGCAACACCTGATTCCGTTCGTGCGGCCGGATGTCGTTCGCGGGATCGATCTCGAACAAAGGCGGATGGAGGTCGACTGGGACCCGGAGTTCTGACGTACGACGTAGCCTCGGGTTATTAAGTGATGCGTATAGATTATTAAGGATGCGTATAGATATTGTCACAGTTTTTCCGGAACTGATTGCCGCCGCGACGGGATTTGGGGTCACCGGCCGGGCCGTTCAGCGCGGCGTTGCCAGTATCTCCACTTGGGATCCGCGCGACTTTGCGACCGACCGCCACCGCAGCGTTGACGATCGGCCTTACGGTGGCGGGCCGGGAATGGTGATGGGCGTAGAACCCCTGCGAAGCGCGTTGAGAGCCGCGCAATCGGCGGCGCCGCAAGGTAGCAGGACCATATATTTGAGTGCGCAGGGGCGTTTGCTGAATCACGCCATTGTGAGTGAACTGTCCCGTTTGCCGGGCATGATATTGCTCGCCGGCCGCTACGAGGGCGTGGACGAGCGGCTGATCGATTCTGAGATCGACGAGGAATTGTCAATCGGTGATTACGTGCTGAGCGGCGGCGAGCTTGGAGCCGCTGTAGTGACTGATGCCGTTTTGCGGCTGTTGCCCGGTGTTCTGGGCGATGCTGAGTCGGCCCGGCAGGACTCGTTTTTTTCGGGTCTGCTCGATTGTCCGCATTACACGCGGCCGGAGATCATGGACGGCAAGGCGGTGCCGCCAGTACTGCTGGGCGGTAACCACGAGGAAATCCGCCGCTGGCGGCTGAAGCAGGCCCTGGGTCGGACCTGGGTCAGGCGGCCCGAACTGCTGGGTACGCTGCGTTTGACACAGGAACAGACTGACTTACTGAATGAATTCATCGCCGAAGAGGGCGACGGGGACCGCAACCGCGGTTGAGATTGAGAAACGACCTGCAGGCAGGTGAGGACTATGAGCAATATCATCGACGAGTTGGAAAGAGAACAGATGCAGCGGGATGTTCCCGAATTCGGTCCCGGAGATACCGTGATCGTGCAGGTCAAGGTTACCGAAGGCACTCGCGAACGGTTGCAGGCCTACGAAGGCGTCGTCATCGCGAAACGTAATCGCGGGCTCAACTCGTCCTTTACGGTGAGAAAAATGTCTCACGGCGAGGGCGTGGAGCGGGTTTTCCAGACTTACAGCCCGGCGATTCAGGACATCAAGGTCAAACGCCGTGGCGATGTGCGACGCGCCAAGCTCTACTATCTGCGTGAGCGGACCGGTAAGGCCGCCCGGATCAAAGAGAAGATCTAGCAGAATTCGCGGTCGTCGCGAACGCGGTCCTCCATTCCGGGCCGCGTTTGCGACGGCGGTCGAACCATTCCGGTGCATTTCGATCAAATTACCGGGTATGGCTGAGAGCGCGGATGGAATGGCCCCGGCATGACTTCGTTTAAAGAAATTCTCCGGTTACTGGTACTGACATCGACTATGGCGCTCGGTGCCTGTAGTGCGTTGGTAGAACGTGCCACAGATCGAATGTCGAACAATCTGTCCAACGCAATCCTGAACCAGAACGATCCGGAAACCGTTCGTGACGGGGCGCCGGCCTACCTGTTGCTGATGGACAGCCTGGTCGAGGGCAATCCGGAGGGCGTCGGGACGTTGGCAGGTGCGGCGAACCTTTATGCCGCCTATGGTTCCGTATTCGTGGACGAAGACGCGCGCGCAAAACGCCTCACGCAGCGCAGCTTCGATTACGGATCTCGCGCTATTTGCGTGCAACACGAACCAGCCTGCCGTTGGTCGGAACTGTCTTTCGAGGAATTCGATGCGGCGTTGACCGAAGTTGGCGAAAGAGATGTCGAAGCGCTTTATGCCTATTCGGTGAGCTGGCTGGCCTACACCCGCGCCCACGCTGACGAGTGGGAGGTGCTTGCGGATTTGCCCAAGGTCGAGGCGGTTCTGAACCGTCTTTACGAACTGGATCAGACCTTCGATGGCGGCAACATCGATCTTTACCTCGGTATCCTGAACAGTATCCGCCCGCCGGCGCTGGGGGGTAACCCTGAACTCGGGCGGCAGTATTTCGAGCGCGCGATCGAGCTGACCGGCGGTCGCGATCTGTCGGTCAAGGTAGAGTTCGCGCGAACCTACGCGCGACTGGTCTACGATCGCGATCTGCATGACCGGTTGCTGCGGGAAGTGCTTGCCGCGGATCCGGATGTGCCGGGTCTGACCTTATTCAACGTACTGGCGCAGCGCCAGGCCGAAAGCCTGCTTGCGTCGGCGGACGATTATTTCTGAGCACTGCTTTGCTCCGAGGAGATACATTCATGATTCGTGCAATTGCAATGACGCTGTTTTTGCTGCTCGCCGGCTGGACGACATCAGCGTCGGCGATTACGTTGAAAATTGCCAGTATCGCGCCTGAGGGCACGGTCTGGATGAAGGAGATGCGCGCAGGGGCCGCAGAGATCAAGGAACGCACAGAGGGGCGGGTGCAGTTGAAGTTCTATGGTGGTGGTGTCATGGGCACGGATCGCCAGGTACTGCTCAAGATGCGGACCGGGCAGTTGCACGGCAGTGTATTCACACCGAGCAGTCTCACCAACATCTATAACGACATTCAGATTTATACGTTGCCATTGGTTTTCAACGACCTCGAAGAGGTCGACTATGTCCGGCAGAAGATGGACATCGACCTGATCAAGGGAATGGAAGAGGCGGGCATGGTCAGTTTTGGACTTGCCGGTGGCGGATTCGCTCTGATCATGTCCAACAAACCGGTGACAACGCTGGCCAATCTCAAGGGGCAGAAGGTGTGGATACCGGACGGCGACCCTGTCTTGGCCGCAACCATGAAAAGCCTCGGTCTTGCGCCGGTACCACTGCCGCTGACCGACGTGCTGACCGGGCTGCAAACGGGTCTCCTCGACATCGTGGCGACGCCGCCGGTGGGTGCGGTAGTGTTGCAATGGCACACGAAAGTGAAATACGTGACTGATTTCCCGGTGCTCTACACGATCGGTTATATGGTAATCGAGAAGCGCTACTTCGACCGCCTTCAGCCAGCCGACCAGGAGGTCGTGCGTGAGGTGCTCGGGAGCGTCTACGCAAACTTCAATGTTCAGAATCGGGCGGACAACGTGAAGGCGAAGACCGCGTTGCGGTCCTCCGGTCTCGAATTCGTCAAGCCGGCCGAGGGTGAAATTGCAAAGTGGCGTGCCGATATCGAAAAAACCAATCGGGATCTTGCGCAACAAGGCATGTACTCGGAAGAAATGCTTGACACGATGCTGAAGCACGTCGAGGAATACCGGGCAGGCGCGCGCCAGGCGCGAGCGCAGTAGTTCGTGGCGGAGCCGGCTCATCGTACTTTGCTGCAACGGCTTGACCGCATAGGTCGCCACCTGGAGACGTTCATTCTGGTGGCGTTGCTCGGCGGAATGATCTTTCTCGCTACGGCCCAGATATTTCTCCGCAACGTCCTGGAGACGAGCTGGTTGTGGGCCGACAGCGTGCTTGACCAGATGGTGCTGTGGATAGCCATGTTCGGTGCGCTTGCCGCCAGTCGTGACGGCAAGCAGATCAATATTGACGTGCTTACCCGCCTGCTACCTGTGCCGCTGCAGCGACTGGTCAGAATCGTATTGCATCTTTTCACCATCACGGTTTGTCTTATTGTTGCGTGGTACGGGCTCGAACTGCTTTCGGCGTCGCGTGAGATTGGAGATGAATTTCTGGGACTCCCGGCGTGGTACTTCCAGTCAGTGGTGCCCGGCGGGTTTGCGCTTATCGCCTATCGCTATTTTGTGTTGATGATTCGCGAAGTGCTGGGGCTCTTCGGCGGCGGCTCGGCGCAGTGATGATCGCTGCAGCCTTGCTGATTCTCCTCGCGCTGCTTGGTGCGCCATTGTTTGCTGTTATCGGCGCAAGTGCGTTGAACGGTTTTCACCAGCAGGGCGATCCGCTTTCGATCGTCGCCATCAGCGTTTACGGCCTGACCGACCTTCCGCTCCTGATGGCGATACCGATGTTCACGTTTGCCGGCTACCTGCTCAGCGAAAGCGGCGCGCCGCGACGGCTTGTTCACTTGTCGGAAGCAATGCTCGGCTGGATGCCCGGCGGTCTTGCGATGATCTCGCTGGTGGCCTGTGCGTTGTTTACCGCGTTTACTGGTGCGTCCGGCGTAACCATTATTGCGCTCGGGGCACTGCTCTATCCGGCGCTGAAACAAGCCGGATATCCCGACAACTTCAATCTTGGTTTGGTGACGTCTTCGGGCAGTCTCGGCCTGCTTTTCGCACCGTCCTTACCGTTGATTCTATACGGCGTCGTGGCTGAAGTTTCAATCGATCAGTTGTTTCGCGCGGGACTGCTCCCCGGAATACTGATGCTGGTGATGCTTGCAGGCTGGAGCCTGTGGCGGAATCGCTCGATTCGTGTGCCGTTCGATCAGTTTTCTGCCGCGGAGGTCGGCCGCGCACTGTGGGCCGCGCGTTGGGAATTACCGCTTCCGATTGTCGTGCTTGGTGGCATCTACAGCGGTTTTTTTGCGGTTTCCGAAGCTGCGGCCGTTACCGCATTCTATGTCATATTTATTGATGTCATCGTGTTGCGTGAGGTGCCGTTGCGCAGCCTTCCGCGCATCATGCGTGAAGCCATGGTGCTCGTCGGCGGAATTCTGATCATTCTCGGTGTGTCACTGGCTTCGACAAACTATATGATTTTCGCCGGTGTGCCGGACAAGCTTCTCGCGTTGACCCAGACTCATGTCGATTCGCAGACTACCTTCCTTATTTCCCTGCTTCTGTTTCTGCTGGCGCTCGGAGCGATCCTCGACATTTTTTCGGCGCTCGTTCTGGTGGTGCCGTTGATACTCCCGGTCGCCGCCAGTTTCGGGGTGGATCCGGTGCACCTCGGCATCGTCTTTCTTTCGGCGATGCAGCTCGGTTACCTTACGCCCCCGGTGGGCCTTAACCTGTTTATTGCCAGCTTCCGTTTCAATCGGTCGATCACGTCGGTGTATCTGGCGACGTTACCGTTTCTGCTGATACTCTTGCTCGCTGTAGTCATCATCACATTCTGGCCCTCTTTGTCGCTATTTCTGGTGCAGGGCTGATCGGAATCCGAGGGGCGGATATCATGCCAACAGCTCGCTACCTGGTTGCTGCCATTGTTATTCTTTGCGCTACGCTGCAGGGCGCGTGCGCCCGCGAGTTGACGGCGGAACCGAATCTGGTCGTGCCCCCCGGTTTTCGCATAGAGGTCCTGACTGACGAGGTACCGAATGCGCGTTCGATGACCCTCGGGGAGCAGGGCACTCTGTTCGTATCGACGCGCAAGCTTGGCAAGGTTTATGCGGTGACCGATCTTGACAGTGCGGCGGGGCCGATTGTTACCACCATCGCCGAGGAGATGAACGTTCCCAACGGCGTTGCATTTAACGATGGTGCGTTATACGTGGCCGAGATCAGCAGGGTATTGCGTTACCCGGGTATCGAAAAGCGGCTGGATGACGTACCGAGCCCGGAAGTCGTGCGCGACGATTTTCCGACCGATGCCCACCATGGCTGGAAATTTATTGCGTTTGGGCCAGATCGCAAGCTATATATCCCAATTGGAGCACCGTGCAACGTCTGTGATGAGCCCGGCTACGCGGTGATCATGCGGATGAATGCCGACGGCAGTGACCTCGAAGTGTTCGCCGAAGGCGTGCGAAACACGGTTGGGTTCACCTGGCATCCGGATACCGGCGAGATGTGGTTTACCGACAATGGCCGGGACTGGATGGGTGACGATATTCCGGACTGCGAACTCAACCGTGCACCGCGCGCGGGTTTGCACTTCGGATTTCCCTATTGCCACGGGCGCGACATCCTGGATCCGGAATATGGCGACGGCAGGGCCTGCTCCGAGTTCACGCCGCCAGCGCTGGGGCTCGGAGCGCATGTGGCGCCCCTCGGTATCGAGTTCTACACCGGGGCAATGTTTCCGCCGGAGTTCAGCGGCCAGGCGTTCATTGCCGAGCACGGATCGTGGAATCGCGAGGCAGGAAAAGTCGGCTATCGGGTCGTGTCGGTGCAAATGGAAAATGGCGTACCGACCCGCAGCGAGCCGTTCGCCTATGGCTGGCTGGATGGCGACGACGTGTCCGGCAGACCGGTGGATGTCCTGCAACTGGGCGACGGATCCCTGCTGGTCTCCGATGACCTGGGTGGCCGGATTTACCGAATTACTTACCAAGGTGGCTGAGGGTGCGCCGCGGGGACTGTAAATGACTGCAATATTTGCCGCGATTGGCCATTTCTTCGGGCTGCTCTGGAGAGGGCTGGACGGACTGCGAAAAGTGCTGCACCTGATTGTGCTGCTCGTTCTTTTCATGCTGATTCTGGCGGCGCTGAATCCGGAGTTGCCGGTAATTCCTGCCACTGCGGCGTTGGTGATCCAGCCCGAAGGCCGGCTTGTCGAACAACTCGAGGGCGGACCACTCGATCGCGCAATTGGCGAGGCGACCGGCGATGGCCTGCCACAGACCCTGGTTCACGATCTCGTTCGCGCAATCGACCTCGCCGCCGAGGACGACAGAATCCAGGCGCTGGTTTTACGGTCGGAGATGCTCGCCGGTGGGGGGCTTAGCAAACTGCAGAGCCTCGGCAGCGCGATATCCCGGTTCCGTGAAAGCGGCAAGAAGGTCGTGGCATTCGGTGACTATTACAGTCAGGATCAGTATTACCTGGCGGCTCATTCCGACGAGATCTATCTGCATCCGTACGGCTTGGTTTATCTGGATGGTTACGAGCGATTTCGCACTTACTACAAGGAAGCGATCGACAAGTTGTCGATAGACTGGCACGTCTTCAGCGTCGGTGATTTCAAGTCGTTTGCCGAACCGTACTCCCGCAGCGACATGTCCGAGTACGACAAGGAGGCGAGCCGGGCGTATCTGGAGGATCTCTGGCGCGCCTACCGCAACGATGTGGTCGCCGCACGCGGACTCGATGACGGAACTCTGTCCGGTTATGCAGACGGGTTCGTTGCCGCGCTCAAAGCCGCAGAGGGGGATCTCGCCGCGGTGGCCCAAGCCAGTGGCCTGGTCGACGACTTATGGACCAGTGACCAGCTGCGCTCGCGCATGCGCGAGCTGGTCGGTAGCGACGAGGATGACAAGGCTGGTTTTCGCCAGGTCGATGTGGATACCTATCTTGCGGCGGTCGACGGTCCGGCCGGTGACAGCGCTGATGGACCACAGGTGGCGGTGATCGTCGCGTCGGGCGGTATCACCGAGGGTAACCAGCCGCCCGGTACGATCGGGTCGGACACCGTCGTGGAAATGATCCACAGGGCGCGTGATGACGAGGATATCGCCGCGGTCGTGTTGCGGGTAGACAGCGGAGGCGGCAGCCGGTTTGCGTCTGAGGTGATACGCCGCGAGCTTGAATTGCTGCGCCAGTCGGGAAAGCCGGTCGTCGTATCCATGAGCAGCGTCGCGGCCTCGGGTGGATACTGGATAGCGCTCGCTGCCGACCAGATCTTCGCCAACCCGACGACGCTGACCGGGTCGATCGGCATTGTCGCGATGATTCCAAGCTTCGACCGGTCCCTCGAGCGCATCGGAATCAACGTGGACGGAGTAGGGACGACGCAACTGTCCGGCGCCTTCAGGCCGGACCGCGGCCTTACCGAGGAGGCGCTGGCGATTATGCGTCTTAGTACCGAGGCCGGCTATGCGGACTTCGTCGAACTGGTGGCGGCATCGCGCGAACTGGATCAAGCGAGGGTCGAAAGCCTGGCGCGTGGCCGGGTCTGGACCGGACAAATGGCGTTGGAACTGGGTCTTGTCGACAGTCTTGGTGATCTGGATGCCGCAATCGAAGCGGCCGCGCAACTAGCCGGAATGAGCGAATACGAAGTCGTCTACCTCGAGCCGCCGGTCGATGCGGCGGAGTTGTTGCTCGCTTCATTGCTCGGCGCATCAGGAATGGCACGGCATGTCACACCGGGCATGTCCCTGTACCGGCTTTTCGCGCCGGTACTCCCCGACCTGCTTGCCGATCTCACGCGGTTTGGCAAAGTCGGGAGTGATCCGCGCGGTTTGTATCTCTACTGTTTTTGCGGACTCGATTAGCGGCTGCCGCGAAAAAGCAGGTCGGGGCATGGGTCACGCCGCGGCTGCCCAGTCGAGGATGACCTTGCCCGATTGTCCCGAGCGCATGATGTCGAAGGCCGGCTGGTAGTCGGCGACTGCGAAATGGTGGGTGATCACGGGGCCAAGGTTGAGGCCGCTTTGCAGCATCGACGACATCTTGTACCAGGTTTCGAACATCTCGCGACCGTAAACACCTTTAATTACGAGGCCCTTGAATATCACCTCGTTCCAGTCGATCGCGGTGTCGGTGGGCGGTATGCCGAGCAATGCAATGCGCCCGCCATGGTGCATGGTCCGCAACATGTCGCGAAATGCGTCGGGATTGCCGGACATTTCCAGGCCGACATCGAAACCTTCGCGCATTCCGAGATCGCGCATTACATCGTCCAAACTTGTCGCACTGACATTGACTGTCACGCTCGCGCCCATTTTTGCGGCAAGACCGAGACGATATTCGTTGATATCGGTAATGACGATATGGCGCGCCCCGGCAAACCGCGCTATGGCCACGGCCATGATGCCGATCGGTCCTGCCCCGGTAATCAGGACATCCTCGCCGACCAGGTCAAAAGACAGCGCGGTATGCGTGGCATTGCCCAGCGGGTCGAGTATCGATGCCATATCGTCGGAAATCGCATCGGGCAGTTTGAAGGTGTTGAATGCCGGGATCGAAATATAGTCGGCGAAGCAGCCGGGACGATTGACGCCCACACCCGAGGTGTTACGGCACAGATGGCGTTTTCCCGCGCGGCAATTGCGGCAGAATCCGCAGGTGATGTGGCCCTCGCCGGATACCCGGTCGCCGATTTCGATGCCGCGGACTTCGCTGCCGACTTCGACGACCTCGCCGACGAATTCATGGCCGACCGTCATCGGTACCGGAATCGTCTGGCGGGCCCAGTCGTCCCAGTTGAAAATGTGAATATCGGTACCGCATATCGCGGTTTTTCTCACCCGTATCAGCACGTCGTTGTGCCCGACATCCGGCTCCGGAACATCGTCCATCCAGATGCCCTCTGAGGCGTGTTTTTTTACCAGTGCTCTCATTGCCGCATCCTCGAATCAGTCAATGACGCCAAGTTCCCTGCCTACTTTGGCAAAGGCCGCGACGGCGCGATCAATGTGTTCGCGGTTGTGTGCCGCCGACATTTGTGTGCGAATCCGGGCCTTGCCTTTCGGTACCACCGGAAAGGAGAAGCCGATGACGTAAATCCCTTCCTGCAACAGCCGATCCGCCATGCGTCCAGCGAGTTTTGCATCGCCGAGCATGACCGGAATGATCGGGTGCTCGCCCGGCAGAAGATCGAACCCCAGCGCGGTCATCTGTTCGCGGAAATACCGAGAGTTGGCCCGCAGCCGGTCGCGCAGATCGCTGCTTTTTTCGAGCAGGTCGAGCACGCATATCGAGGTCGCCGCAATGACCGGCGCAAGCGTATTGGAAAACAGGTAGGGTCGCGAGCGCTGGCGCAGCCAGTCCACGATCTCCTTGCGTCCGGAGGTAAAACCGCCGGATGCGCCGCCGAGGGCCTTGCCCAGCGTGCCGGTGATGATGTCGACCCGGTCCATTACGCCACGGTATTCGTGGGTGCCGCGACCGTTTTCCCCGAGAAAGCCCGTGGCATGACAGTCGTCGATCATGACCAGGGCGTTGTGTTGCTCGGCCAGATCGCAAATCGACGCCAGGTCGGCAATCGTTCCGTCCATGGAAAACACGCCGTCGGTTGCAATAAGGCGGGTGCGACTGGTGCTGGCCTCGGCAAGCCGGAGTGCGAGATCGTCCATGTCGTTGTGTCGATAGCGCAAGCGCCGCGCCTTGCACAGGCGAATACCATCGATGATGCTCGCGTGGTTGAGTTCGTCGCTGATCACTGCATCGTTTTCGTCGAGAATGACTTCGAACAGCCCGCCATTCGCATCGAACGCAGAGGGGTACAGGATCGTATCCTCGGTGCCGAGAAAACGCGAGATGCGTGTCTCGAGTTCCTTGTGTACGCTCTGAGTGCCGCAGATGAACCGGACCGAGGCGAGACCATAGCCATACCGATCCAGCGCCGCATGAGCGGCCGAGATGAGTGTGGGATGATTGGCCAGGCCGAGATAGTTATTGGCGCAGAAATTTATGACTTCGATGCCGTCGGCGACGCGGATATCGGCCTGCTGTGGCGATGTGATCACCCGTTCGGACTTGAACAAGCCCTCACTTCTGACCTCGTCGAGCTGCTGCCTGAGGCGTTCGAGAAATGCCGGATCCATGTTGGTGCCCTGATACTGAGTGCCACGAATTATAGCAGTCAGATGGGCATCGGCAGGGGGTGCCAACCACTGCCGGGTTAGATTAGACTGTAACGGGAAGCGGGCTCATACGAGCGGTGCGGATGGTGGTTGTGGAAACCCGGAGATTCGACAAGTGGTTGTGGTGTGTCAGGCTGTACAAGTCTCGCGCCCTGGCACGCCAGGCGATCGTCGCCGGGCATGTTCGGGTCAACGGCAGCCGGATCAAACCGGCGCGACTGGTTGTGCCAGGGGATGTTGTCGAGATTTCCGGAGATTTGTCGCCGCGCACGTTCGTCGTGACTGGACTGCCGCGGCGGCGCGGTCCGGCCAACGAGGCGGCGTCGATGTACGAGGAGACGGAGGACAGCATTGAGCGATTGCGCTTGGCCATCGAGGACCGGCGTCTGCAGCGGGTCTCATCGCCGCACCCGGAGCGGCGTCCCGACAAGCGCTCTCGGCGGCGGATTATTCGATTTACCAGGGGATGACTGAATGCGACCGCAAACACCGTTGATAGCCGCTGATGCGGTCATCGAGTTGCGCGATCGTCCGGGTCGTCCGATTGTGCTCATCGAGCGCAGGCATGAGCCGCTGGGGTGGGCCCTGCCCGGCGGATTTGTCGATATTGGCGAGACGGTTGAGCACGCCGCGTTGCGCGAGGCGCGCGAGGAGACCGGGCTGGATGTCCGGCTGGAAGAACTGCTCGGGTGTTATTCGAAACCGGACCGGGATCCACGCGGACATACCGTCAGCATCATATTCGTCGGCGTTGCCAGCGGTGATCCGGTTGCCGGCGACGATGCCCGCGAGGTCGGCGTTTTCGATCCCGCCACACCGCCGCCACTGGCGTTCGATCATCAGCAGGTTCTCGAGGATTTCATTCGCTGGCGCGAGCGACGTAGAACTCTGTTGCGAAATTGATGCCGTAGCGACCCGACGGTCCGCACTATCACCTATAATTCACGGCTCTGTTTCCGGGTTTACATCCGGTGGGTACCGAAGGGAGAGTCACCGTGGCGGCACGCGAGCCCATTTCCAAACAAACCAATGGCATCGTCTTTCAGCACAACTATCCGGCCGAGCCGTCATTCGGTTCCCGCCTTGACGGGCTTTATCTGGCTGACGAGGCGGCCTGCATCCGTGAGTGCGCGGAACTGGCGCGACTCGATCCGGAAGTCGCTGAACGCGTTACCGCCGGCGCGCGGGAACTGGTACGCGGAGTCCGCAATAACCGCAATCGCAAGGGCGGTCTTGATGCATTTCTGCGTAAATACGATCTTTCGTCGCACGAGGGCGTAGTGCTGATGTGTCTGGCGGAGGCGCTGTTGCGAATTCCCGACGCCGATACCGCCGACCGCCTGATCGCCGACAAGCTGACTACCGCCAATTGGCAGGATCACCTCGGTAGCAGTGATTCGATGTTTGTCAACGCCTCGACCTGGGGATTGATGCTGACCGGGCGCCTGATCGCTCTCGACCAGGATGTCACCGAAAATCCTGCCGGTTTTCTCGGCAAAGTCGTGAATCGCCTGGGTGACCCGGTCGTGCGCGGAGCCATGCGCCAGGCGATGCGCATAATGGGGCACCAGTTCGTCATGGGCCGTGATATCCAGGCGGCGATAAAGCGCAGCCAGAAAGAGAACAACCGGGTATACCGTTATTCATTCGATATGCTTGGCGAGGCCGCGCTCACCGACGATGACGCGCATCGATATATGAATGCCTACGCGGATGCGATCCAGACACTGGGAGAATCGCTTGGAAGCGCTGCCGCAGATGTGGCGGCGCCGAGTATCTCGGTGAAACTGTCGGCGCTATTTCCGCGCTATGAATTCGCTCAGCGCGAGAGAGTACTGGCGGAGCTCACGCCCCGTCTGCGCCAGCTTGCCGAATTCGCCCGCAAGGCGAACGTTGCCCTCACAGTGGATGCCGAAGAAGCGGACCGGTTGCAGCTGTCGCTGGAGATTTTCGAGTCAGTTTATCGGGATTCGGGTCTGGCTGACTGGCACGGCTTCGGACTTGCGGTGCAGGCCTATCAGAAACGTGCCGTCGAGGTGGTTCGCTGGCTGACGGAGATGAGTGCCGAGGTCGGACGAACGATACCGGTGCGCCTGGTTAAGGGAGCGTATTGGGATACCGAAATCAAGCGTGCCCAGGAACAGGGGCTCGAGGGATATCCGGTATTCACGCGAAAGGTGAACACTGACGTCAGTTACCTTGCGTGCGCGGCGATTTTGCTGCGCAACGGCAGCCGGATCTATCCGCAGTTCGCGACCCATAATGCGCACACGGTTTCCAGCATCATCCACATGGCCGAGGGCAAACCATTCGAGTTTCAGCGTCTTCACGGCATGGGCGAAGAGTTGTACGACGAGATCGTCAATCCGCAACGATTCGCACTTCCGTGCCGGGTTTATGCCCCGGTCGGCAATCACAAGGATCTGCTGCCATACCTTGTCCGACGGTTGCTGGAAAACGGCGCGAATACATCGTTTGTCAATCGCATCGTGGATGAGAAGGCACCGCTGGAGGAGATCGTGGCCGATCCGATCGCGGCAGTCGAAGCCCTGCATCAGATTCCGCATCCGCGAATTCCGATGCCGGATGCCATCTTCGGTCGCGGCCGGGTCAACTCGCGTGGCATCAATCTTGCCGACCAGTCTTTTCTCCAGGCAATGTCGCTAAGACTCGAAACGGCTTTGCAGCACGATTGGCGGGCCGCCCCGGTAATCGATGGCAAGACCGTAGCCGGTCACGGTATCGCGGTACGCGACCCGTGGGACGGCCACGAAGTCGGCACCGTTGTTGAGGCTACGGCAGAGCTCGTTAACAGGGCGCTCGATACCGCGGTATCCGCCCAGCGCAAATGGGATGCGACGGCCGTTGGGCAACGTGCGAACGCACTCCGAGCGGCGGCCGATAGTTTCGAGCAACACGCCGACCAGTTCCTGGCGTTGTTGATCCGTGAGGCGGGCAAGACGTTGCCGGACGCTGTCGCCGAACTGCGCGAGGCGGTGGACTTCCTGCGTTACTATGCGATGCAGGCGGAAAGCGATTTCGCCGAGCCTGTGAAAATGCCGGGTCCGACGGGCGAGACGAATCACCTGAGCCTCGGTGGCCGGGGTGTGTTCGTGTGTATCAGTCCCTGGAATTTTCCGCTGGCCATTTTCACTGGGCAAATTACCGCGGCACTGGCCGCCGGAAATGCGGTCATTGCGAAACCGGCGGAGCAAACCCCATTGGTCGCGGCGCTCGCGATACGCCTGATGCATGATGCGGGGATTCCGCCAGCCGCGCTGAATTTTCTTCCTGGCGATGGAGCAACGATTGGTGGTGCTGCAATTGGCGATCCGCGTGTGGCCGGGGTTGCATTTACCGGCTCGACGGAGACGGCACGTATCATCCATGCCGCGATGGCAGCCAGCCCCGGTCCGATCGGCGCGTTGATTGCTGAGACCGGTGGGCAGAATGCGATGCTGGTGGACAGTTCGGCGTTGCCCGAGCAGGTTGTGCTCGATGTCGTGCAGTCTGCATTCAACAGTGCGGGACAGCGCTGTTCGGCACTGCGGGTCGTGTTTCTGCAGCGCGAGATTGCCCCGCGCGTACTCGATTTGCTGAAGGGCTACATGGATGAGCTGGTCGTGGGTGATCCGGGCTTGCTGCAAACCGATGTCGGTCCGGTAATCGATGCTGAAGCGCTGGCAGTGCTGGAAGCCCATCTCGCGGCGATCGCTGATACCGGTGAGGTGTTGCATAGATGCCGCATGGGATCCACGACCGGCGACGGGACCTTTTTTGCCCCGGCGCTTGTCGAAATCAACGCCATCGGCCAGCTTGAGCGCGAGGTTTTCGGTCCGCTGTTGCACGTGGTTCGTTATCGGGCCGGGGATCTCGATGCCGTGCTGGATGCGATCAATGCCACCGGTTTCGGCCTGACGCTTGGCGTGCACAGTCGTATCGATGGTTTTGCCCAGTACGTGCATAGCCGGGTGCGGGTCGGAAATGTCTACGTCAATCGCAATATGGTGGGCGCAGTTGTCGGTGTACAACCGTTCGGCGGCTGCGGGTTGTCCGGGACCGGCCCGAAAGCTGGCGGGCCTCACTACCTGCATCGCTTCGCAACGGAAAAGACGTTGACGATCAATACATCCGCGGTGGGTGGCAACGCGAGTCTGTTGGCGCTGGCATCGGATTAGGCGGGAGACGATGCGGAGTCGGCTATGACAGTCAGCATATTTGATATTTTCAAGATAGGAATCGGTCCCTCGAGTTCGCATACGATGGGACCGATGCGGGCGGCGCAGAATTTCGTAGCGGATCTGGCAGAAAACGGTGTCCTGCAGAATGTGGCGCGGGTCGCGGTGCAGCTCTACGGCTCGCTGGCGTTGACGGGACGAGGGCATTGCACAGATGTTGCGGTGCTGGCCGGGCTCGAGGGCAATCTGCCGGATACGGTGCTGCCCGAGGAAATCGAGGAGCTACTCGTGCGGATACGTGAGCGCGCCGCGCTGCGCCTCGCGGGTGTCCACACCGTACCCATCGATACCGACCTCGATCTCCTGTTTCTTGGTGACCAGGTACTCCCGCTGCATCCCAATGGAATGCGCTTCAGCGCCCTCGACGACGCTGGCGGTATATTGGCGTCGGCCGAGTTCTATTCGATCGGCGGTGGCTTCATCACGCGTGGTGATGATGAGTCCGAGGAAGCCATCGACGATCGCGGAAGGGTCGGTCTCGCCCATCCGTTTCATTCGGGCGCCGAACTGCTGAGCCGTGCGGATGCGGCGGGCCTCAGTATCGCGGCACTGATGCTGGAAAACGAAACGGCATGGCGCAGTCGTGAACAGATAGTCGCCGATCTGCTGCAGATATGGGGTGTGATGCGCCGCTGCATTGAAAGGGGGCTACGCACCGAGGGCGTTCTTCCCGGAAGCCTTAAGGTTCAGAGGCGCGCCCCGGCGCTGCTGCGTCGGTTACAACATGCCAGCGGGCATGCCGCGGATGCGATGGATTGGGTCGACGTTTTTGCCCTTGCCGTCAACGAGGAGAATGCAGCCGGCGGTCGGGTTGTGACCGCACCGACCAACGGGGCGGCAGGTGTGATTCCCGCGGTGCTCAATTATTACCTTCGTTTCGTTCCTGGTGCCGATGAGGATGGTGTCGTGCGTTTTCTGTTGACAGCCGGTGCGATCGGCATCCTGTACAAGGAAAACGCGTCGATTTCCGGAGCGGAGATGGGCTGTCAGGGTGAGGTGGGGGTAGCGTGCTCAATGGCCGCCGGCGGACTCGTCGCGGCCCAGGGTGGCAACAATGCACAGATCGAGAACGCCGCGGAGATCGGGATGGAACACAATCTGGGGTTGACCTGTGACCCTATTGCCGGCCTCGTCCAGGTGCCGTGTATCGAGCGTAATGCGATGGGAGCGGTCAAGGCCATCAATGCGGCGAGGCTCGCGTTGTTTGGTGACGGTCGCCACGTCGTCAGTCTCGATCAGGTCATTGCCACCATGCGCCAGACGGGTCGCGACATGTCCAGTAGCTACAAGGAGACGTCGAAAGCCGGGCTGGCTGTGAACGTACCGGAGTGCTAACCGGCGTCGTTAGCTACCCGTTTTTTCGGATAGTCGACAACTTCGAGATGGACTGTTCCTGGCTCGGTCGCGTTCCACTGTTCGACCTCCACGCGAAAGGTCACGCAGGCGCAGGTCGGGAGATTCGCGAGCGGGCAGTCGCCAAGTCGATGAGCAAAGTCGGTCATGCCCGGATTATGGCCGAATAACATCAGGCTGGAGATCGCATTGTCCTGTTCGCGCACGACCTGCATTATCGTCTCGGCGGAGGCGAGATAGAGCCGTTCATCGGGAACGATAATCCGGGTTTCAATGCCCAGTGCCGCGGCGATGATTTTCGCGGTGGCCAGAGCGCGATTGGCGGGGCTGGATACCAGCCTGTCCGGCTTTATACCAGTTGTGGCAAGACGTGCGCCCATGCGCGGAGCGTCGCGCAATCCGCGCGGATTCAGCGGCCGGTCGAAATCCGCGAGAACCGGGTCATCCCAGCTCGATTTCGCATGGCGGACGATCGTGAGAGTCTTGCTCACCGCGACAGAACTTGCCCAGCCTGTCGGCTCTCTTCGCCGTCTGCCACGATTTTCGGCCCCACTGCATGCGGCAGCCAGTGCAGTTCGGCGACAACGCCACGATGGTCCGACAGGTCGTCATCGAGCACCCTGTAATCGCCGAAACCGAAGTGCGGTGATGCCAGTACCCAGTCGAGGCGCTTGCCGCCGAAACGGAAAGTGCCGAGGTCGGGCGCGTCAGGTGAATGCGCCTGCAATTGCACTGCGTCGGTGAACCACTGCAGGCAGGTTTCCTCTTCCCACTCGCAGTTGAAATCACCCATCACGATCGTGGGTTCGCTGTTCGCCCCGAGGTACTCCGCGAGCATGCGAAGTTGCTTGTGACGCATGGTCGGGCGCAAGGGATCGAGATGGACCGATACGACCGTCACTGCGGGGTAGGCAGCGCCACCACTCTCCATCCTCGAGACCACGAAACCCTTTGCCGGCCAGACTCCGCGTGCCGGAAACGAGAACCCCTCGCCGTCGGCGAGGTTGTAGCGCGACATCAACGCGGTGCCATAACGCAGGCCAGCCATGCGCTGATTCTCGGCCCGCAGGTACGAAGGCAAGCCGCCCTGCTCGCTGAGAAACTCAGCATGATCGAAGCCGCCGCTCCAGAATGACGGGCCGTCGAGCTCCTGTAACGCGAGTACGTGGGGTGCCTCGCGCTTTATTACCGCGGCAATGGCCGCGAGATTCTCGCGCGCGGTGTCACCATCCTGCAATATCTGGTGAAAGCCGGTGCCGCGCGAGTGCGCCGCATTCAGGGTCATGACACGAACCAGGCTCTGATCGCTGGCTGGAACACTGACGGCGAGCGAATTTTGCTGCTCCAGCGCCGGCTCCAGTGCCAGCTGGCTCGAGCACGCCGCGCAACGCGGTCGCGAGCACTGCAGCGACAAGGATGTTACGCAGCGTCTTAACCATCCTCGGACTCCACGGCCGGTGTTTGCTGTGCCGTTTGCAGACGATACTCGTTGAGCCTGGCTCCAAGCCAGTCAGCGGTCTGGGCGCGGGTTCCGTCGGCCAGAATAACGAAGTACGGTTTGCCGGACAGCAGACTGCGCGTGGCGGCGAGACGGATAAAATCTTCGGCGCTGGCTATGTCGTCGTCAAAGTAGTCGTATTTCTTCCGCATATGTTCGGCGGCTTCCGGGCCGGTATAGCGTTTGCCATTGCGCACGAATGTGAGATCCGATTGCGCCACGCTGGCGATCAGGAACTCAATGGTTTCGGCCATCGCCGGGTCGGGCGTTGCGCGGGCGAAACCGGGCAGCGAGACCGACAATATCGCGATCATCGCGATGGCTACAGGAAAGCGGTTTCGAGGTACGGCTGTGCACGGCGATCATCCTACACTGACCTGAATCATGCCGTCGCGAACCCGCACGGGAAAAGTGCGGACAGGCTCATAAGCAGGTGCGGTCAGGGCAGCTCCGGTGCGGACGCAAAACTTCGCGCCGTGGCGGGGGCAGACGATCTGGTCGTCCTCGATGGGGCCTCCCGTCAATTCCTCACCGTCGTGCGTGCACACGTCTTCTATCGCGAAGAATTCGCCGGCAACATTTATCACCGCGATCACCTGTTCATCGGTGTCGACGATTTCGTATTCGCCGGGCGTGACCCGGGAAGCAAGCGCGACATCAATCCATGAATCACTCATATGCTGCCCTGCCGACCAAACGCTAAATCATACCAGTTTGCAGCTGTGCGGCCTCGGACATCATAGACTGATTCCAAGGCGGATCGAAGACGAGTTCGACCCGAGCGGCATTGATCGTGGGGATAATCTCGATTTTTTCCTTGACATCCTGAACCAGGATTTCGCCCATGCCGCACCCGGGCGCTGTAAGCGTCATGTCGACATCGACGATTCGGGCGCCGTCGTCGTCGCGCCCGAGCTGGCAACGGTAAATAAGGCCCAGATCCACAATATTGACCGGAATCTCTGGGTCGTAGCAGGTGCGCATTTGTTGCCAAATGAGTTCTTCGACGTCCTGGTCGGTAGCCCCCGGGGGCAGCGTCGGGCGGGCGCACGGGTTCCTTGCCGAGGGCATCGGCGTCCACACCTGCGACCCGGAAGAGATTTCCCTCGACATAGACGGTGAAACTGCCGCCCAGTGCCTGGGTAATAAATCCGGACATTCCCTCGCGCAATTTGACCTCCACGCCCGCCGGGATCATTACGGCGTTGACGTCGCGATGCAGCGTTACCGGTTCGTTGTCCTGGCCGAACATCGCCTACTCCGTTGATACCGCTGCGTCTTGCGCATCAAGCGCAGCCGCCAGGGTATGCCAGCAAAGGCTGGCGCACTTAACTCTCGACGGGAATGCCCGGACCCCGGAAATGGCCGCCAGTTTGCCGAGTTTGTCGAGATCAACCGCTTGGTCGTCGCCGGTGAGCGCCTTGTGCACCTCGCCGAACAAAGCGCGTGCTTCTGCTTCGTCAAGACCCTTGACCGCCTCGGTCATCAACGACGCGGATGCGACCGATATCGCGCACCCGGAACCCTGAAAACTGATATCGGTTATGCGATGCCCATCGACGGACAGGTACACATGGAGCTTGTCGCCGCACAGCGGATTAAAGCCATCGGCCATCCGATCGTAGTGCTCGGGGACACGAAAATTTCGTGGACTTCGATTGTGGTCGACGATGATGTCCTGGTAGAGCTCGCGAAGATCCATTAGCGCAGTACCCCGAGCGCGGTCTGCAGTGCGCTTGCCAACGCATCGATTTCAGCCCTGGTGTTGTAGAACGCGAATGACGCACGCGCCGTGGCTGGCAGGCCGAAAAACTCCATGACCGGCATTGCGCAGTGATGTCCGGTTCTGATGGCAATCCCTTCGCTGTCGACGATCGTGCCGAGATCATGCGGATGGACCCCGTCGACGGTAAACGAAATGACACTGGCCTTGTCGCGCGCGGTACCGATAATTTTCAATTCGGCCATCGCTTCGAGTTTCGCCGTCGCGTAGTTCAGCAAGCTGTGTTCGTAGCGCGAGATGCGCTCGAGTCCGATGCCTTCGAGATAGTCGACCGCTGCGCCAAGCCCGATGGCGCCACTGATGTTGGGCGTGCCGGCCTCGAATTTGTAGGGCAGCTCGTTGTACACGCTGCGTTCGAAATTGACTGCCAGAATCATCTCGCCGCCGCCCTGGTAGGGTGGCATCGATTCAAGCAATGAACGCTTGCCGTAAAGAATGCCGATCCCGGTCGGGCCGTACATTTTGTGACCGCTCATTGCCAGAAAATCGCAGTCCAGCGCCTGAACGTCGATGCGGGTATGCGGGGCCGCCTGGGCTGCATCGAGCATCACCGGGATTCCCCGCGCATGCGCCTTATCGATCAGCGCCTTGACCGGATTGATCGTGCCGAGCGCATTCGAGATATAGACGACGGACAGCAAGCGGGTGCGGTCGCTCAGCAAGCCGTCTACCGCGTCGAGTTCCAGCTCGCCGCGCTGGTTGATCGGTATCACCTTGAGCCGGGCGCCAGTCTGCTCGGCGAGTAATTGCCATGGCACGATATTGGAATGATGCTCCATGGTGCTGATGACGATTTCGTCACCGGGCTGCAGTCGGCTGCGGCCAAAACTCTGCGCGACCAGGTTTATCGCCTCCGTTGTGCCGCGGACATAGACGATTTCCTGGCTGGATTCGGCGTTGATGAAAGCCCTGATTTTGTCGCGCGCCCCCTCATAGGCGTCGGTGGCGCGCTGACTCAGCGTATGGACTCCACGATGTACGTTGGCGTGATCGTGTTCCTCGTAGTATCTGACGGCATCAATCACGCTTTGTGGCCGTTGCGAGGACGCGGCATTGTCGAGATAAGCGAGGGGGTGACCGTTGACCTGCTGGTGCAATATAGGGAAGTCGCGGCGTATCGCCTCGACGTCAAGATCCGGTTCCGCGGTGGCGGCACTCCGCGGGAGCGTGTTTTGAGACGCTGCGTTCATACGAACTCCCGAATAATGTCCTGGGCCGGCAAGCGGCCGAGTATTCGCGTGTCGAGGCGCTCGCGAATCGCGCCAACTCCGAGCTTCGCCACGATATCTTCAGCAAATGCAAAGGTCAGGAGCGCGCGCGAAGTTTCGAGGTCGATACCGCGGCTGCGCAAATAAAACAGCGCGTCAGTGTCCAGCTGACCAACCGTTGCACCGTGCCGGCACTTGACATCGTCGGCATAGATCTCGAGTTCGGGCTTGGTATCAATCTCAGCAGCATCTGAAAGAAGCAGGTTCTTGCTGCTTTGCACCGCATCTGTCTTGTCCGCGCCGACATGCACGATCACCTTGCCGTTGTAAACGCCGCGAGCGCGGCCGTCGGCGACGCCGCGGTAATTCTGCTCGCTTTGGGTGTGCATGGCGAGGTGGTCGACCCGTACATGGTTGTCGACATGCTGACTGCCGCCGACCATGAACAGCCCGTTGAGAGTGCAGCGGGCTCCCGGCTCCTCGAGCAATACCGCAACGTCGTTGCGGCAGAGTGCACCGCCGAGGCAGTAATTGTGGCTGACAAATTCACTGTCGCGCGCCTGACGAACGTGCAGCCCGGCGATACTGAATCCCTTCTCCGCCTCATCCTGGAGCCTGATATGCTCGGCTCGCGCGCCACTGTCCAGGTTGATTTCGCAAATCGTGTTAACGAAATTTTCTGCCGCGCCGAGACCGACATGGTGTTCGACCAGGCGCAGGTTGGAGTCGGCGCCCACAGTGACCTGAATCCGTGGATGTATCGCCACGCCTTCGCCGTTGTCACGGGAAACGAACACCAGGTAGACCGAGGTGAGTTCGCGCTGACCGGGGGGCACAGTCACCAGCGCGCCATCCGTAAACATCGCCGTGTTCAGAGCGGCGAAGCGATGCTGGCCGATGTCGATAACCCGGTCGAACGTTGCCGCGTCAGGTTGTTCGCAATTTCGCAGGGTTGCCGCGAGCGAAACCGCAAAGCCTGACGACGCACTGGAAAGAGCCGGCGACAACCTGCCGTCTACAAAGACGAGTCGGGTCGCCTCTGGCATATCCATAATCTGTCCGGCAAGTTCGGTGGCCGCAATGTCATCGGGCATCGTCGCCGGTGCAGTGAAGTTCCTGCGCAGCAAGCGACGGAGATTGGTGTATTTCCAATCCTCGTCGCGCGTACTCGGGAATCCGGTTGCCGCAAACGTCGACCATGCCGTCTCGCGCTGCTGCGCAAGCGCAGCCGAATCAGCGGTATCCCGCGCGCGCTGCTCGAAAGCGATCTGATAGGCGTCAAGCGCCTGTGCCGGACTACTCATGCGGCCGCTTCCGCCCTGATCCAGTCGTAGCCGCGCCGTTCCAGTTCCAGTGCCAGCGACTTGTCGCCGGAACGAACGATCCGGCCACCGGACAGTACGTGAACATGATCAGGTGCGATGTAGTCGAGCAATCTCTGGTAATGGGTCACCAGGACGATGGCCCGATCCGGGTGACGCTGGCTCTCGACCCCTTTGGCGACGACCTTCAGCGCATCGATGTCGAGGCCCGAATCCGTTTCGTCCAGCAGGGCAAGACGAGGTTCCAGGACCGCCATCTGGAAAATTTCGTTGCGTTTCTTCTCACCACCCGAAAATCCTTCGTTTACTCCGCGCTTCAGAAAGCTGTCGTCCATCTGCATCAGCTTCATTTTGTCGCGCACCAGGCCGAGGAATTCGACGGCGTCGAGTTCCGTCTGGCCGCGATGCTTGCGAATGGCGTTCAGCGCGGCCTTCAGCAAATAGACATTGTTGACGCCGGGTATCTCGACCGGATACTGAAACCCGAGAAAAATGCCTTCGCGGGCGCGCTCCTCGGGTGCCATGCCGAGCAATTCGTCGCCGCAGTAGGTAACGCTGCCGGCGGTAACCTCGTAGTCGGCGCGCCCGGCCAGCACCTGAACGAGCGTGCTCTTGCCCGAGCCGTTAGGTCCCATAATGGCGTGTACTTCGCCGGCGCCGACTTCGAGATTCAGACCGCGCAGAATTTCGTTGCCGTCTACGCTGGCGTGCAGGTTTTCAATTTTGAGCATATTCGTAACTCCGGGGGCGGCGCGGCGATCAGCCGACAGCGCCTTCAAGACTGACGTTGAGCAGATTCTGGGCTTCGACGGCGAATTCCATGGGCAGTTCTTTGAAGACCTCTTTGCAGAAGCCGTTTACGATCATGTTGACTGCGTCTTCCTCGGATAAACCCCGCTGCAGGCAATAGAACAGCTGGTCTTCGCCGATTTTCGATGTCGTCGCTTCGTGCTCGACGATTGCGGTTGGGTTTCTGACCTCAACATACGGAAAAGTGTGTGCGCCGCACTCCTTGCCCATCAACAGAGAATCGCACTGCGTGTAGTTGCGTGCGCCGCTGGCGCCAGGAAGTATCCGGACCAGCCCGCGATACGCATTTTGCGCTTTCCCCGCCGAGATTCCTTTCGAGACGATGGTGCTGCTTGTGTTCTTCCCGATATGAATCATTTTGGTCCCGGTGTCGGCCTGCTGGTAATTATTGGTAACAGCGACCGAGTAGAATTCACCTACCGAGTTGTCGCCTTTCAAAACGCAACTGGGATATTTCCAGGTAATCGCCGACCCGGTCTCGACCTGGGTCCAGGATATCTTCGAATTATCGCCGCGGCACTCACCGCGCTTGGTAACGAAATTGTAGATACCGCCGCGGCCTTCCTCGTCGCCCGGATACCAGTTCTGAACGGTCGAATACTTGATCTCGGCGTTTTCCATCGCGACCAGTTCCACGACCGCGGCATGGAGCTGATTTTCATCTCGCATCGGTGCCGTACAGCCCTCGAGATAAGAGACGTGACTATCCTCGGCAGCGACGATCAGCGTCCGTTCGAACTGACCTGTGTTGGCCGCGTTGATTCTGAAATAGGTCGACAGTTCCAGCGGGCAGCGCACGCCGGGCGGAATGTAAACGAAAGATCCGTCGGTAAATACCGCAGAATTCAGTGTCGCAAAAAAGTTATCGGTGTAAGGGACGACAGTACCGAGGTAGCGCTCGATCAATTCAGGGTGTTCTTGCACGGCCTCCGAAAAAGAGCAAAAGACCACGCCGGCATCGGCAAGCTTGTCTTTGAAAGTGGTGGCGACCGATACGCTGTCGAAAACCGCATCGACCGCGACGCCCGCCAGGCGGGCACGTTCATGCAGCGGTATGCCGAGTTTGTCATAGGTCTCGAGCAGCTTCGGGTCGACTTCATCCAGGCTCTTCGGAGCGTCCGCTTTACTCTTGGGCGCGGAGTAGTAGGAAATGGCCTGGTAGTCGATGGGCGCATGATGTACATGGGCCCAGCGCGGCTCCTGCATTCCGAGCCAGTGTTCATATGCCTTAAGGCGCCAGTCCAGAAGAAACCGGGGTTCCTTCTTTTTCTGCGAAATGTGTTTGATCACGGTTTCGTCAAGACCCGGCGGAACCGTGTCGGTCTCGATGTCGGTGTAGAAGCCGGCGCTGTAGGCCTTGCCTACAAGTGCCTCGACGTCGTTCGATTGCGTTGCCATGTACTGATTCCGTTGCTGTTCGCTAATTCTTCAAGCCGCTCGCCGCGACTACGGAGTTGTGCAAATCCATTGCCGGCAGCCGTTTGCGTCCGACGTTCATAAGCTGGAGAAGACTTACATCACGCAGGCCGTCCCGAATAGACAGGTTTATTTGCTGCCAGGCGCCGCCAACCCGGCAGATCGACTCCAGCTCGCAACTGTGTTCCGACGCGCTGCACTCGGTCAGGGCGACCGGACCTTCGAGCGCGTCGATGATATCGGCGGCACTGATGTCCGCGGGCCGGCGTGCCAGTGTGTAGCCGCCCTGAGGCCCACGGACCGAGGTGACAAGGCCAGCCCGGGCGAGTGCTTTCAGCAGTTTGGCGACCGTCGGCGCAGCAAGCTTCGTGTTGCTCGCAACATCTGCGGCACTATGCAGACCATCTCCATGATGGGCCATGTGCGACAACACTACCGTGCCGTAATCTGTCAGGCGGCTCATCCGCAACATCGGCTGGAACCCTGTAGATTGGAAAGAGGACTATTTTAGTCCTATTAGTTTTTGACGGCAAGCTGGATTCAGTGTTTTGCGCCCCTGGGATGGCCGTCGGGTCAGAGCTGCACCGGCAAACCGATCTGCTATGCTACTGCGCAAACTCCGACGCCCGAGCTGCTGGCACGGCCCGGGATCGGGAACCAGATGGGGGAGCAGGCACTGGACTGGCGCGGCGATTCACGTTTCGGCCCAAAGCGGTAATTCTGCTGCTACGTGAACGACCGGCTTTTGCGAACTGAAGCGGGCTGGAACACGCAACCCCATTGCAAGCTGACGGCGATTATAATTCGTTGCGCTGGGTGTTTTTGCAGTGCGTTAGGGTAGAGACTGTGGCTGTCGCCTGTATGCCTCAGGCGGGGAGCCGTTTGAGCGGGCATGACCGTGACAGCGCGGTTCGGTCGCAGGAATAAGGATTCGCTATGGCTGAGAGTGGCCGCGACAATATTATTTTGATCGACGACCTCTATTTCACGCGAGGTCAGAAACCGATTTTCAATGGCCTTGATATCGCTTTCCAGCGTGGCAAAATCACCGCCGTCATGGGGCCAAGTGGTACCGGCAAGACGACATTGTTGCGCCTCATAACGGGTCAGCTGGTACCGGAGCGCGGCAAGATTCTCGTTGACGGCCAGGACATCACGAAGTTGAAACGCAATGAGCTTTACGTGTTGCGTAAGCGCTTCGGCATGCTGTTTCAGAACGGTGCCTTGCTAACCGATCTGAGCGTATTCGAAAATGTGGCGTTTCCGCTGCGCGAGCACACCAAGCTGCCGGAGCGCCTGATCAAGCATATTGTGCTGACAAAGCTGCATGCGGTCGGATTACGCGGGGCGGCCGATCTCTCGCCCTCCGAGCTGTCTGGCGGCATGGCGCGCCGGGTTGCGCTGGCACGGGCGATGGTGATGGATCCGGACATTCTGATCTACGACGAGCCGTTTACCGGTCTCGATCCGATCTCGCTGGGCGTGGTGTTGCGCCTGATCAAAAGGCTGAACGACAGCCTCGGCATTACCAGCATCGTCGTGTCGCATGACGTTGAGGAAACATCCAGCATTGCCGACGAAAGCTATCTGATCTCCGAGGGGCGGGTGGTTGCCTCGGGAACGCCGAGCGAGCTCAGAACCCATGGCAATGCCGTGGTGCAACAATTTCTGTCCGGCATGGCGGACGGGCCGGTGCCGTTTCATTACCCCGGTCGCGATTACAGAGATCAATTGCTGGACCGGGACGAGACGTGAATCGACTCTTTGCAGATCTGTGGTATGCGTTTCGGAATTTCCTCGAGACTTTCGGGGCGATGCAGTTATTTCTGCTACGGATTCTGGCGTACAGTCCAAAGACTCTGATAACGCGATTCCGCCTGATTGCGCACGAGATTTACGCGATCGGCGCCATGTCGCTGGTGATTATTCTCATTTGCGGGCTTTTTGTCGGTATGGTCCTGGGCCTGCAGGGCTACGACACGCTGTCGCAGTTCGGCGCGGAGGAGGGGCTTGGGACTGCCGTCGCGTTGTCGCTGCTCAAGGAACTGGGCCCGGTACTGACCGCGCTGCTGTTTGCCGGACGGGCAGGTACGGCGCTGGCCGCCGAGATCGGTTTGATGCGGGCGACGGATCAATTGTCAGCCATGGAATTGATGGCGGTCGATCCGATACGTCGGGTAGTCGTTCCGCATTTCCTTGGCGGTGTCATCTCGCTGCCACTGCTGACCGCAATTTTCAATATGGTCGCGTTGTTCGGCGCATACATCATCGGTGTCTCCTGGATGGGGGTGGACAGCGGCGCGTTCTGGTCACAAATGCGGCCGTATGTCGAGGTGGCGGATGTAATGGAAGGTGTCGTCAAGAGCATTGTCTTCGGCGTCGCTGTCAGCGTGCTCGCGGTTTTTGAGGGCTACAATGCTTTTCCGACCGCAGAAGGGGTAAGCCGTGCGACGACGCGGACCGTCGTAATTTCGGCGATAGTGGTTCTGATTCTGGATTTTATGATTACCGCGATACTGATCTGAGTCGCTACGGTGGCGCGGGCAAGATAGAGGAGAGCAGGGAATGAAACAGACTCGCGTTGTGGAGTTCGGAACCGGGATGTTCGTGTTGCTGGGTTTTGCATCGTTATTCTTTCTGATAATGAAGACTACCGATGTCCAGAGCGACTTGCGCGGTGAAACCTACCAGGTCGTCGCGCGCTTCGAAAACGTCGGCGATCTCAAGCTGCGCGCCCCGGTGACGATGGCCGGTGTGACCATCGGCAGGGTCACCGGAATTGCATTCGATTCCGAACGGCTGGACGCGCTGGTTACGATGCGGATATCAGCCAACTTCGATCGCATTCCCGACGATACAGACGCGGCAATACTCACGGCCGGCCTGATCGGCGGTCAGTACATCGGATTGACGCCCGGTTTTTCCGAGACCTTTCTCGGTGACGCCAGTGAAATCCAAATTACCCAATCTGCATTGGTGCTGGAAAATCTGATCGGCAAGTTCCTGGTTAAACTGGGTGGGGAATGATGACGATGCTACGCAAGTTGCTAGTGACGGTTGTCTGGGTTGCGCTGGCCGCGGCGGCGATAGCCACGGAGAATACCCCGGTCGGGGTCGTACAGTCCGCGTCCGACGAGATGCTCGCGGCGCTCGACGGAAAACGTGAATATTATCGTGAGCACCCGGACGAACTCTATCCCGTCATAGACAGTGTTTTGCTGCCGCGTTTTGACCGGACTTTTGCCGGACAGCAGGTGCTGAAAAAGCATTGGCGAACTGCTACGCCGGAGCAGCGTGAGCGCTTTATCGATGCCTTCTACCAACTGTTGATGAAAAACTATGCCGGACGGGTGGTGGATTTCCGCGAGGACCAGTTGCGTATTCTGCCGTCCCGCGGAGAACCCTCCGGACCGATTGAGAAAGTCGCGACAGAGGTTAAGCTCGATGACGGCACGAGTGCCCGTGTCGATTATGTGCTGCGGCAGAAAGACGGTGTCTGGCGCGTCTTCGACGTATCCGGTCGAGGGTGTCTCCTATGTCGTGAGCTATCGCGAAGAGTTCAACGCCGAGATTGCCGAAAAAGGACTGGAGGCTACGCTAACGCGGCTTGAGGCCGACGCCGCGAAGGAGCAACCTTGTTGTGCCGAAACCTAAGCGCAAAATGTCAGTCGGAGATCCCGAGAATGCGGCCGAACTGCACGATCTTGGAGACGGGCGCTATCGGATAGAGGGGCCGCTCGATTATTTCACGACAGCCACGATCCTTGAGGAGAGCGAGGAAAAGTTCGAGAGCTATGCCACGATCGAAGTCGATCTGGGTGGCGTCACTGATACTGGCAGTGCCGGACTGGCGCTGCTGCTGGAGTGGGTCAACTGGGCCAAGAACTATGTGCGCGAGATTCGCTTCCTGAATGTTCCCGAGCAGATCCAGTCCCTCGCCGATATCAGCGAGGTCGACGCGTTTATTCGCTCGGGTGAGCGTTGGACTGGCCTGCCAAAATAGCGCGGGTTACTCGTCCAGCTCTAAATCGTATTCGTCGTACATGTCGTCGATCGGCGGATTGCCGTCGTGGATTGCGAAGGTCCGGTTCTGGATAAAGCCATTGCGGACAAACGCGTACGGGTCGGCCGAAGCGTTTATCGTTTCGTCCAGCGAGAGAAAACGTGAGCGGGCATCGAGAATTCGCAGTGCGATAAGAGGTCGGCGCGCCTCCGAACTGGAAAAGTACCGCAGCGGCGAAAAGAAGCGCTGCACGGTGGTGAAAAGATCCCGGACGCTGGAAGGCCCGAGCAGCGGCAGCATCAGGTACGGTCCCGCCGGTACGCCCCAGACTGCGAGAGTCTGACCGAGGTCCTCCTCGTGCCGACGCAGACCGCGTTCCCGCCCGTCTTCGTCCTCTACCCCGGAGTGTGCGGCCACATCCATCAAGCCCGCGAGCCCGACCGTCGAGTTGATCGCGAATCGCCCGGCCGCATTGCCAGCCAGCCCCGGCTTTCCCTGCAGTAGCGAGTTTATTGCGTTGAACGGTTCTTCGAGATTGTTGAAGAAATTAGTGACGCCGCGGCGTGCAGGTTGCGGCAGAACATGGGTGTAGCCTTTTGCCGCAGGGCGGATGATGGCTTTGTCGAGTCCGCGGTTGAAGGCGAATATCCCGCGGTTCATTTGCTCCCACGGATCCGGTTCGTCCGAAAAGGTGGCGGGTTGAGCCGCACACCCGGCCAGCACGGTGGCATTGAGCCACAGCAGCAAGAGCGCGACGAGCGGCTTGTTCGAGGCAAGACGTTGCAACATGGCGCAGGATTTCTGGGTCAGGAAGATTGTTGCGCCTGGGAGCGTTGCGACTGGCGCTGCATCTCAGGTGTGAGGTATTTGCTGATTTCCTGAAGTCTCGCCTGGTAGCGCGCTCTTTGCACCGGTTCGAGGTCCGGCTGTGCGAGCGCCAGCTGCAACTGGTTCACTGCCATCGGCAAATCGCCATTTATCAGATGGAATTCTGACATGTAGTAATGCGCATTGGCCATATCGCCCTCGGCGCTGGCGATCATCGCAATAAGGCGTGCCTGCTCGCTGGTGGGCGGTACCCGGTTCAACAGATCCAGGAGCACTCGATGTCCCTGTGCGGCGCGGCCGGCGCGCAACAGGCCTTCGCTGTAGGCAACGGTTACCGGCACATTTCGCGGGAACAGCCGATATGCGTTCTCGTAGGTCGATAAAGATCCCTCAAGATCTCCTGCCACCATTTGTGCTTCGGCGAGGCCGAGGTGATAGGCAATCACGTCCGAGCGCCGATTGAGCAGGTCGGTGAAAATGCCTTCGGCGTCGGCCGCAAGCCCGCGGTTCTTCAGCGCCAGTGCGTACCCGTACATCATGTAGTCGGGTTGCGAACCGGAATTCTCGGCGAATTTCTGCTGGTAATACTCGAGCGCCTGGTCGGCATTCTCTGCCATCAGCACCCGCAGTCGCTCACGCATCAGCCAGTAACTCTCGCTCTCTGCATCGTAAATACGCGGAGGAAAGTTCGCGGCGCGGTTCTTGGCCTCGGCAATACGATTGATGCCCATCGGGTGCGTGCGCAGAAATTCCGGCGCTCGCGAGGCGGAAGCACCGGACATGGTATTCATTGTTTCGAAAAAGTCAGCCATGGATTCGGGTTCGTAACCGGCCGCTGCCAGGTAGCCGATGCCGACCCGATCGGCCTCGTACTCATTGGATCGGGTGTAATTGATCTGCTGCTGCATGGCCGCGCCCTGGGTGACCATGATCATCGCCTGCATCGCGTCGGGGCTCGCGCCGGTCGTGACGCCAACGAGGAGCGCGGCAATCAGTGCCGCTGTCGTCACCATGCTGGTGCGTTGGGTGGATTGCGCGCGGCGCACGACATGGCGCTGGGTGACATGGGCAACCTCGTGGGCCATTACGCCGGCAAGCTCGCTTTCGTTCTCGGTGGCAAGCATTAGCCCGGCGTTGACGCCAATAAATCCGCCGGGCATCGCGAACGCATTGATCGCGTTGTCGCGGACCATGAAGAAGGTAAACCGGTGTTCGCCGTCGTGGGCGTGAACGATGAGTTTGTGGCCGAGACCCTCGATGTAGTCATCCAGCAGGGTGTCTTCCATGATGCGGCCGGCCTGACGCAGGCCGCGAACAATCTGCCGCCCAATGCGGTACTCCTCGCTGGTGGAGATCATGGTATCCGCCGAACTGCCGATATCCGGCAGGTCGTCGGTGTTGCCAAGCACCACGCTGGAGTGCACCGCCAGGACGGTAAAGCAAAAACTGAGTAAAAAATTTCTCAACGCGCTCTCTCGCGAAATAACTGCTCAGGTATGAGATGCCGCCGGAGGCTGATCGTTCCGTGGGAATGCCCCCGCATTGTGCGGGAGTTGCCGTGCCGTCACAAGCGCGAAGTCGGCATTCTGGCGCTTCGCAACAAGCTGCTCGGATATTATAAATGGATTGAATAATTAAGCATAACTTATTAAATAATCTATAGTATATCTGATGCATAGTCGGCCAGCCGTGATCGTTCTCCGCGTTTGAGCGTGACATGGCCGGCATGTTCCCAGCCGCAAAAGCGGTTGACGACGTAGGTCAGTCCCGAGGTCGTTTCGGTCAGGTAGGGCGTATCGATCTGGGCCACGTTGCCGAGGCACACCAGTTTTGTGCCAGGCCCGGCCCGGGTGATGAGGGCCTTCATCTGCTTCGCGGTGAGATTCTGAGCTTCGTCGAGAATAATGTAGCGGTTGAGAAACGTTCGCCCGCGCATGAAGTTCATCGAGCGGATTTTGATGCGGCTGCGAACCAGATCCTGGGTCGCGGCGCGACCCCAGTCGCCTCCCTCATCGCTCTGCGTCAGCACCTCGAGGTTGTCCATCAGCGCGCCCATCCACGGCTCCATTTTCTCTTCCTCGGAGCCTGGTAGAAAACCGATATCTTCACCCAGCGGCACAGTGACCCGGGTCATGATGATCTCGCGGTAGCGCTTCGTGTCGAGCGTTTGCGCCAGCCCGGCGGCAAGGGCGAGCAATGTCTTACCGGTGCCGGCCGCGCCGAGGATGGTGATGAAGTCGACCTCCGGCCGCATCAACAGGTTCAGGGCGAAATTCTGTTCCCTGTTGCGGGCGGTTATGCCCCACACGTTGTGTCTCTCCTGGCGGTAGTCATCGACGATTTCGATTACCGCCGTCGCGTCCTCCACCGACTGCACCATCGCCTCGAATCCACTGTCGTCCGCCGAGTACAGAAATTGCCGGCAGCGCCAGCCTCCGGCCTCCGGGCCGGTGACCCGGTACAGCGTCCGTCCGTCCTCCTGCCATGATTCCATGTCTTTTGCATGGCTCTCCCAGAAGTTTGCAGGCAGTTCTTCGGCGCCGGTGAACAGAACGTCTAAGATCGTCGAGCGTCTTATCGTTGTAATAGTCCTCGGCATGCACGCCGAGCACTGTCGCCTTGATTCGCAGATTGATGTCTTTGGAGACCAGCGCGACCATCGAGCCAGGTTGCTCGGCCTGCAGCGCCAGTGCAATCGCCAGGATCGTGTTGTCGGCGATATGACCGGACAGGGTATGGCTGGCCTCCGGTGCTGCCGCGGGACGAGTCTGAAAAAACAGTCTTCCGCCACGTTCCGTTGTATCGCCATTCACACGGAGGCCGGCTGGCAGGTCCAGGCCGGAATCGATCTCTTCCTTGCTCGCGCCCTGCAGCAACTCGTCAAGAAAGCGGCTTACCTGTCGGGCATTTCGGGCGGACTCGGACATGCCTTTCTTGCCGGCATCGAGTTCCTCGAGCACGATCATCGGGATATGAATATCGTGCTCGTCGAAGCGAAAGAGGCAGGTCGGATCGTGCATCAGGACGCTGGTGTCGAGGACGAACGCGCGTTTCGGGTCGTCGGTGACCCTGGCCGTGGCTGGACTGTTCAAAACGTCAGAGTGCTTTCGCTGCGTCGAGTACCTCGTCGACGTGGCCCTTGACGCGGACCTTGCGCCACTCCCGGGCCAGCCGCCCTTCCTTGTCGATCAGAAAGGTACTCCGCTCTATACCCAGAACCTTACGGCCGTACATGTTCTTTTCCTTGATTACGTCGAAGATCTTGCAGGCTTTCTCATCCGCATCGGACAAAAGATCAAACGGAAATTCCTGTTTTGTCTTGAAGTTCTCATGTGACCTCACACTATCACGTGAAATGCCCAGAATAATCGTGTCCGCCCGCGAAAATTTCCGCTGATTGTCGCTGAAGTCTTTTCCCTCGGTCGTGCACCCCGGCGTACTGTCTTTGGGATAGAAATAGATAACGACATTCTTGCCACGCAGGTCTTTCAGCCGCACTGTCTTGTCCCCGGTCGCGGGAAGGGAAAAGTCCGGTACCTTTTTTCCGACTGCCACTTGGCTCATCGCTGTCTCTGACTCCTTCAGGTTTTGATCGGTTCGATAATGGCGTCGAGATTCATCTGGTCGCAAAACTCCATGAAATCCTCTCGCAGCACTGAAATCTGGAGGTCTTGGGGAATATTGATGTTCATCTGCACCGCGAACATTTGCGCGCCAGTATGTGCGGCGGCATAGCTGCGGGTAGTCAGTTCGGCAATGTCGATGTCACGGGAAGTGAAAAAATTGGCGAGGTTGTAGACGATGCCGGCCTGATCGAGACAGACGACATCGACCGCGTAGGGCAGCTGGTTTCGGCTCGGCTCTTTTTCCCGGGTTTGACGTACCGTGACGGACAATTCGCTGGCTGCCGCCAGCTTTTCCAGTGCCGCTTCCAGCCTGGCCGGGGTATGCCAGCTGCCGGACACCAGGAGCAGCATGGCGAACTCGGACCCGAGCGCTGTCATGCGGCTTTCGAGAATATTGCCGCCGCACTCGAGTACCACATGCGTGAGTTCGTGGACGACGCCGGGCCGGTCGCGGCCGATCGCGGAAATCACGATGAGCTGGTTCATCAGCGGACGGATTATGCCTCGTTTGCCGCGGTACGCATGGATGTGGAGTGTACGCGGAAAAGATCGGCGTGCAAGCACCTGCCGAATCTTGCCATGCCAGGTGCTCGCCAGTACCATCTCCTGATTCCTTTCCTCACTGCGGATTCCCTGAAAACGTGAAACTCAGCGGAAGTATCGTTGCGCTCGTAACGCCGATGACGGAGACCGGCGCCATCGACCATGCGGCGCTGGCCAGACTCATCGATTTCCACGTTGACAGGGGCACCGACGGTCTCGTCATCGCCGGCACAACCGGTGAGTCGGCGACCCTGACCCGGGAAGAGCACGTCGAACTGGTGGAGCAATCCGTGCGCCTGGCAGCCGGCCGCATTGGTGTGATTGCCGGCACCGGTTCAAATTCGACCGCTCAGACCGTCGATTTGTCGCGAGCGGTGCAGAATATCGGCGGTGTCGATGGTTGTCTCGTCGTAACACCTTATTACAACAAGCCAACGCAGGAAGGGCTGTATCGTCATTACTCTGCCATTGCGGCCGCGATCGATCTGCCGATCGTGTTGTATAACGTCCCCGGGCGTACCGGTTGCGACATGTTGCCGGAGACGGTGGCACGGCTGTCGGGCATCGACAACATCGTCGGAATCAAAGAGGCTTCGTCGTCGGCTGCGCGCTGCCGTGAGCTTGTCGAGTCCTGCCCGCCGGGGTTCGTCGTACTGAGCGGAGACGATCCGACCGTTCTCGAGTTTATTGAGCTGGGTGCGCGCGGCGTAATTTCGGTATCCGCAAATGTGGCTCCCGGGCGAATGCAGCGGATGTGCGAACTGGCGCTATCCGGAAATACCGTCGAGGCGCGCGCGATCGATGCGACGCTGGCGCCGCTGCACCAGGGGTTGTTCGTGGAGTCAAATCCGATACCCGCCAAGTGGGCGCTCTACCGGATGGGCATGATCGGTCCGGGTATCCGCCTGCCGCTGACCGTACTCAGCGAGTCGGGTCAGGCCCGGCTGGAACCGGTGCTGAAGGATCTGGGACTGGTGTCCTGAATCGCGGTGGACACCCCGTGACCCAGGTGCAATCCAGGCTGTTGCTATTGGGCCCACTCCTTGCGGCACTCACCGCCTGTGCCAGCGGTCTTGAATGCGGCGGCCGGAATCAGCCGGGGGGTGCCGGCGGGGCTCCGGGGGAGATTATTGTGCCGCCGGGTATGTCGGCGCCGGATTCGAGCCGCTCTGTCAGGGTTCCCGACGGCCGCGCGGCCACCGCCGCTCCGGCCAGAAACGACTGTCTCGAGCGG
>CAVOVJ010000016.1:0-40779 GCA_963699835.1 uncultured Gammaproteobacteria bacterium
GAAGGTAGCCCTGCAACGGTCCACAGGGGTCTTTATTTGCGCGGCTGCCGACGCCCGCGGCGGAACAGTTCGACCCAGAAAAACAGCTCGGCGACGACGCCAAGGATCAGAAAAGCGGCGACGGTGACGCCGCCTTCGAGTCCGGCACCGAGCATGTACGCGGTGACGGCGATGGCGGCATAGACGACCAGCCGGTGCGCCCCGGCAATCACTGTGGGCGGTTCAAAATGCGTTGACGCCGGTCAGTTCCTTGCCGATGACCAGCTCATGTACGGTTTCGGTGCCTTCGTAGGTGATGACGCTTTCGAGGTTGAGCGCGTGACGAATCGGCACATACTCGGCACTGATACCGGCACCGCCGAGGATATCGCGGGCGTCACGGGCAATATCGAGGGCCATTCGGACGTTGTTCCATTTTGCCATCGAGACCTGGGCCGGTTGCATGGTTCCGGCGTCCTTCATCCGCCCAAGCCGTAGCGACAGCAGTTGCGCGGTGGTAATCCGTCGCGCCATGTCCGCCATCCGCCGCTGGATCGTCTGGGTGTGGTTCAGCGGGCGTCCGAACATGACCCGGTCCTCGGTGTAGGCCAGTACCTGCTCGAGACAGGCCTGGGCGGCGCCGATCGCGCCCCAGGTAATGCCGTAGCGTGCCTGGGTCAGGCATGACAACGGTCCCTTGAGGCCCCTGACACCGGGCAACATGTTCTCGGCGGGGACCCTGACATTGTCCAAGAACAGGCTCGAGGTAATCGATGCCCGCAACGAAAACTTGCGTTTGATCGGCGCATCGAACCCGGGCGATCCCTTTTCCACCAGGAATCCGCGCACGCCCTCGTCGGTCATCGCCCAGACCACGGCGACATCAGCAATGCTGCCGTTGGTAATCCACATCTTTGCGCCATTGATGATCCAGTCGTCGCCATCGCGTTTCGCGTGGGTTTTCATGTTGGACGGATCTGACCCGCCATGCGGCTCGGTCAGGCCAAAACAGCCGATCGCTTCGCCGCGCGCCATCGCCGGCAACCACCGCTGTTTGTGCTCTTCGGAGCCGTATGCGTGGATCGGATACATCACGAGGCTGGATTGAACCGATGCAAAACTGCGCAGGCCGGCGTCGCCGCGCTCCAGTTCCTGGCAGATCAGGCCATAACAGATCGCATTGAGCCCGGCGCAGTCGTAGCCCTCTAGCGAGCAGCCGAGCACCCCGAGTTCGGCCATATCGGCCACGAGATGGCGGGGGAAACGATGCTCCTCGAAACACTCCTGGATGACGGGCATGACCTTGTCGGCGACAAAGCGCGCGATCGAATCCTGGACCATCTGCTCGTCTTCGGATAACTCCGAGCGAATGTCGTAAAAATCCAGCGGGTTGATTGTGGAAACGGCAGCTTCGCGCTGTTGCCCGGCCTGGGTCGCGGGGGTCGCCATGGTAATCGTCCTCGAGTTTCGGGAGATGCAGACAGACAGCGAATGATACTGGATTCACTTCCGCCGGGCATGCGCTGAGGGCTCCGCCAGGATGACCGCGACAGCGATGCGGCCTCGATATCGCGCGGTGGGGACACCCGTCAGTAGGGAATGCCGAGACGCCGGTAGATAAACCCGAGTAACCAGGCCGGTCCGATCATCAGGAATTGCAGGTCCTTGAAAAACGACGGCTTCTTGCCCTCGACAATGTGGCCGATGAACTGGCCGATCCACGCGACCACAAAAATTACCAGGCTGACCAGCCACAGCGGTGTCGAAAAACCATCGAGCCAGTGCACGATTGCCATCATCCCGAGCACGATCACCACCATCCCGATGCCAAGCGTGACCGACATCAGGAAATAGTAGACAACGGCCGCCATCACGAATGCCGTGCCCCAGTTCAAGGCCGGCGATATCTGTTCGAAAGCAGCTGGCACCGGCAGCGACCACAGCATGCCGATAACGCTGATCACAATCGCGGGGACGCAGATCCAGTGGATCAGCTTGTTGGTCGGATTGACGTGACTGTCGCCGTATTCGGCGAACCATTCATCGGCGCTACGCATGACGAATACTCCCGGACAGTGGCCGAAATTAGCGCGTGTCATGCACCAGTGCAAGTGCGAACGGGAATGATTCCGCCACCGGCGCTCAGGCCGCACGCGGCTTCGCCAGCGCCGTGGTGACCCGTTTACTCAAAATCGAAAGAGCCCGGCCAACGGCCGGGCTCTTTCGGGACACCCTGCGACCACGTAGCCCTAGATGGCTACCTGCGCGCGCAGTTTCTTGATTGCATTGGCTTCGATCTGACGAATCCGCTCCGCCGATACCTGGTACTCGTCGGCAAGATCCTGCAGCGTTACCTTGGGTTCAGACAGCCAGCGCCGCTGCATGATGTCGCGGCTGCGCTCGTCGAGCGTGCGCAGTGCGGCAATGAGGCGCTCACCTGCGGAATCGGCTATTTCGCTGTTGGCAACCAGGTCAGCCGGATCTGCGTCCGGACTCGGCAGGTAAGCCGAAGGCGAATAGGTATCGTCCTCGTCGTGGGTCGGCGCATCAAATGCCAGATCGTGGCCATACATGCGCTTCTCCATTTCGGTCACTTCGGCCGGTGCGACACCCAGATCGCGTGCAACCGCCTCAGTTTCGTCCTGGGACAGCCAGCTCAGGTTCTTCTTGAACTTGCGCAGGTTGAAAAATAATTTGCGCTGGGCCTTGGTCGTCGCGACTTTCACCATGCGCCAGTTGCGCAGGATGTACTCGTGGATTTCCGCGCGAATCCAGTGCACCGCAAAGGACACGAGGCGCACGCCGACATCGGGATCGAAGCGCTTGACGGCCTTCATCATGCCGACATTGCCTTCCTGGATCAGGTCGCCGACGTTCAGGCCGTAGCCGGAGTAGCCGCGGGCGATATGCACGACAAAACGCAAATGCGACAGCACGAGCTGGCGCGCCGCATCGAGATCGTTGTCGTCGCGGTAGCGTTCAGCCAGTTCCCGCTCCTCTTCCCTGGTCAGGATCGGAATGGTCGCGACAGCCTGGGTATAGGCGTCGAGACTGCCGATCGGCCCGGCGAGCATCAAATCAGTGTGTTTGCGAGCAAGCGCACTAGGCATGGTTGCGATGGCACCTCCAAAGTAGACAGAGAATTTTAGCACTCTGCGAATTAGAGTGCTAAGGAAAATGAAAGTTCCGCAACGCAGCAATATATAAACATTTATTAAACAATGAGTTATGTATCTATAGATCGTGCCCGGGCTCGATTCGTTGGAGGTGGCGAGTGCTGGCGAACCACGAGCCGAGCCAGCCCAGCACAGCGCCGCCGGCAAGGACCGCCAGCGCGGCCGGCAAATTCAGCCCGGCGAGACGGAATTCGCTGCCGTAAAGACCGGCAACGCGCTGCACCGGGCCTGCCAGGAGCCATAAGCCGCCGAACACGATCAGCAACGCGATGGCGCCCCCGCCGAGTCCGTACCAGAACCCGCTGTAGAGGAAAGGTCGACGGATGAACACGTCGCTGGCGCCAATCAGCTTGCTGACTTCGATTTCATCGCGCCGGTTTTCGATGTCGAGGCGAATGGTATTGCCGACGATCAGGATGACCCCTACCGCCAGCACCAGCGCTGCCAGTGCGACGCCCCGGCGCACGACATCGAGCAGACCCTGGAAGCGGCTGACCCATTCCGTATCCATCTGCACGACCTCAACACCCGGCCGGCTGGCAATCGCGGCGCCGAGAGCATCAATCGCCTGTGGTGTCAGCTCGGGCCGGGGGCGGACGACGACCAGATGCGGCAGAGGGTTTTGCGCAAGCCCCTCGACGGCATCGCCAAATCCGCTGAGTGCGCGAAACTGCTCCAGCGCCTCATCGGCGTAAATCACCTCCGTTGCGACTATGCCTTCCTCGCCCGCGAGAGTATTTGCCAGTTCGTCGGCTGCCTCCGCGCTGGCATTTGTGTCGAGATAGACCGACAGGTCGGCGACGCTGTCCCAGCCGCCGACGATCGCACGGCCGTTTTCTACGATCACGTGCAGCGCGGCGGGGAGGGCGAGCGCTATGCCGATGACCGACATCGTCATGATGCTCGAGACAGGATGGCGGCAAATCCGGCCGAGCGTGCCGAGAAAATTCTGCAGGTGGCGCAACAGGTAAGCGGCGAGCGGATTGTGGCGTTTCTCCGCCGGGCTAATGGCCTGGCTGCGCGCGCGTTTGCTATCGGCGCTTCGGGTTTTGCGAACCGGCTTGTTTTTGCGCCTCGCCATGCGTCAGTATCCCGCCGCCGCTGATCCGGCCAGTCGGCCATGTTCGAGATCCAGGCGCCGCATACCGAGTCGTTCCACCAGCAGGTGATCGTGGCTTGCAATAACGATCGTGACACCGACCTCGTTGAACCGCTGAAACAGCTCCATGATCTCGAGCGACAGTTCCGGGTCCAGATTCCCGGTTGGTTCATCGGCGATCAGGATATCCGGCTTGCTGACCACGGCACGGGCAATACCGACACGCTGTTGTTCCCCGGTCGAGAGTTGCACCGGCGCCAGTTTTTCCTTGCCGAGCAGCCCGACCTGGTCGAGTGCCGCGCGCACGCGGCGCCCGGCCTCGCGGTGGCCGATACCTGCGACCAGCAACGGCAGCGCCACGTTGTCGAACACCGTGCGATCGTGCAGTAGCTTGTGATCCTGGAACACCATCCCGATCCGGCGGCGGTAGGCGGGGATCCTGCGCCGCGAGACGCGCGCCGTGTTCTGACCGTTGACAATGACCTGGCCGCGGGTCGGGCGTTCGATCAGTGCGATCAGTTTCAGCAACGTGCTTTTGCCGGCGCCGGAATGTCCGGTCAGAAAGCTCATCTCGCCAGCGCGGATATGCAGGCTGAGATCCGACAACGCCTCATGGCTGCCGGGATAGCGCTTGAAGACGTGTTCGAACCGGATCACTTTTCGTTGTCGCCCGCTGCCGGCGTAAGCAAGGCGGAGACGAATTCGCGGGCTGAGAACACGTCGAGATCCTCGGCCTGTTCGCCCACCCCGATAAATCGAATCGGCAATTTCTGATCGCGCGCGATCGCGACCAGGATGCCGCCCTTGGCGGTGCCGTCGAGCTTGGTCACCGCAAGACCGGTGACGCCGGCGGCATCACGAAACTCGCGTGCCTGCGCCAGCGCGTTCTGCCCGGTGCCGGCATCGAGGACGAGCATCACCTCGTGCGGTGCATCCGGGTCGATTTTTTTGATCACCCGCACGACTTTTGCGAGTTCGGCCATCAAACCGGTCTGGCTGTGCAGGCGACCCGCGGTATCGGCGATCAGCACGTCGATCCCGCGTGCCCGGGCGGATTGCAATGCGTCGAAGCTTACCGCCGCGGGGTCGGCGCCGGGTTGCTGGGCGACGACCGGCACGCCGTTACGTTCGCCCCACGCCTGCAGTTGTTCGACGGCGGCAGCACGGAACGTGTCGCCCGCCGACAGCATTACCGACAGACCCTGATCGCGAAATCGTCGCGCCAGCTTGCCGATGGTCGTGGTCTTGCCCGCGCCGTTCACGCCGACCATCAGGATCACATAGGGTTTTGTGGCGGACGCGATCTCCAGCGGTACCTCGCATGGAGTCAGTATTTCGAGCATCCCGTGTTCGAGCCCCCGGACGACTGCCTCCGCGCTGGCGAGTTCGGTGCGACGCAGGTCTTTTCTCAGCTGCTGCATGATTTCCTCGGTAGCCTCGACACCGACATCGGACAGCAGCAGCCGCGTTTCCAGTTCCTCGAACAGGTCATCGTCGATTTTCCCGCCCGGAACGAGGTCCTTTATGTCGCGCGTCAACCATGAATCACCGCGATTCAGGCGGGCGCGCAGACGTTTGATGAAGCCGGGGCGGGGCTCTGCCGCGTCCTTGTTGGATGCCTTACGAAACATGGGGAAAGCTAATCATGCTAGCGCCAGCGCTAATGGACCGACGGCCGGAGAGTGCATAAGGTACCCAGCCGGGCGCGAGGTATCAACGAATGGTTGTCGCGCGACGTATCGCGGGCGCTGGCGCGGCGGTTGCCGCTGGACCGGTCGGGGGCCCGTGGCCGACCCAGCCGGCCGCGCGCGTCGCCGATGAGGTAAAGTCCGCGTGCAACTATCAGGAACCCCGCAATGGCCTATTTTGATGAGCGGTTTTCGCCACGGTGTCGCCTTCGGTGACCGGCAAAACTCGTCAGGCAGGCAGGCGCAACGCCCGACCAGGGTCGTTGCGAATTATCGGTGGCAGCTGGCGTGGCCGGCGCCTGTCATTTCCGTCGTTGCCGGGCTTGCGGCCGACATCCGACAGGGTGCGCGAAACGCTGTTTAACTGGCTGGGCGACGAAATCGAGGGGGCGCGCTGTCTTGATCTGTTCGCGGGAAGCGGCGCGCTGGGCCTCGAAGCCTTGTCGCGCGGCGCTGCCGAAACGGTGTTCGTCGAGAAAAACCGCGCTGCATGCGAAGCAATACGCGAATCGCTGATCCGGCTCGAATGCGGCCGCGGCGAAGTCCGGTGTGTCGATGCCATCGACTATTTGGCGCAGCCCGCGCAGGCTTTCGATGTCGCGTTTCTCGATCCCCCGTTCCGGTCGGGTTACCTTGCAGAATTGTGTACACTGCTCGGGCGCCGCGGCTGGCTCACACCGACAGCGGCGCTTTACGTTGAATCCGAATTCGATCTGGACACGCTACCGTTACCGGTCGGCTGGGACTGGCACAGGCAAAAACGTGCCGGCCGGGTTGCCTACCGGCTCGCGAGACGGACGGCCCAGAGTCAGGAAAAATAGTCCAGAGGATCAGATGGTATGGGCGCAGCCGCGTTGTATCCGGGAACGTTCGACCCGATCACGAACGGGCATTACGATCTGCTGCGCCGCTCGGCGCGGATTTTCGGCCGCGTCGTCGTCGCGATAGCCGCCAACCCCGGTAAAGCCCCGTTGTTTTCTCTCACTGAGCGAGTCGCGCTGGCGAAGCGGGTACTGGCGAACGTCGACGGCGTCGAGATCACCGGTTACGAGGGCCTGACCGTGGATTTCGCGCGGCAAAACGGCATCAATGTGATGATCCGCGGTTTGCGCGCGGTGTCGGATTTCGAGTTCGAATTCCAGCTTGCGAACATGAGCCGGGCGCTGGCGCCGGAGGTCGAATCGGTCTTCCTGACGCCGACCGAGGCGTTCAGTTTCATTTCGTCGAGCATGGTTCGCGAGATCGCGTTGCTGGGCGGTGATGTGTCGCCGTTTGTGCATGCCGACGTGGTTATGGCGCTCAACCTCAAGCGGGAGCAGCGCGGCGGCAGTTGAGTAGTGCGGACTTTGTGAACTTTGTCTGGATTGAGGCGGAATCACCAACGTCATGATTAACGGAACTATTCCGCTGGGTCGCCGCTGGGCGATTGCAGCGCTGGCGGTATTCGTTTTCAGCGCCGCTTCCGCCGCGGAACCGCGTCCATCGCAGGCGGCGATCGCGACCGCGCATCCGCTGGCCACCGCGGCCGGCATGGAGGTGCTGGAGAAAGGCGGTAACGCATTTGACGCGGCGGTCGCAATCAGCGCGGCGCTGGCGGTTGTCGAGCCCAATGGATCCGGCCTCGGTGGCGGCGCGTTCTGGCTGATGCATCGTGCCGCGGATGGTCTCGACGTGATGGTGGACGGCCGCGAGGTCGCTCCCGGCGCGGCCAGCCGTGACATGTATCTGGATGCGGCGGGTAATCCCATCCCCCGGGCATCGATGGACGGTCCTCTCGCGGCAGGAATTCCCGGCCAGCCGGCCGGCCTTGCTCACATCGCGGACAAATACGGCAATCTCAGTCTCGCGGAAAATCTCGCACCAGCGATCAGGATTGCGCGCGACGGTTTCCCGCTGTATCCGCGGTTACATGCAGGTTTGCGGTTCAAGGTGGAATTGCTGAAGCGCTGGCCGGCCGGGGCAGAGGTGTTCCTGCCGGGCGGCGAATTGCCTGAGCTCGGATTCGTTATCCGCCAACCCGATCTGGCGCGCACGCTCGAAGCAATGGCGGCGAAAGGCGCGGCGGGTTTTTATGACGGCGATGTTGCCGCCCGGTTGGTGGCGGGCGTGCGTGCCGCCGGCGGCATCTGGACCCGCCAGGACCTCAGGTCCTACCGGGTTGTCGAGCGCGAACCTGTGGTCGGCGAGTATCGCGGCATGCGGGTCATCGCGGCCTCGCCACCGTCGTCGGGTGGTGTTGCGCTTATCAACGCGCTTGGCATGCTGGCCGGATACCAGCTGGAAACACTGCAGCCTGTCACGGCGCAGCACCTGGTGATCGAGGCGATGCGGCGGGCATTTCGCGACCGCGCCGAATATCTCGGCGACCCGGATTTCGTCGATGTTCCGGTCGAGCAGCTTACCCATCCGTTTTATGCGGCAGGGCAACGCGCCTCGATACGCTTCGACAAGGCTACTCCGAGTGCCGCGCTGCCCGGCATTTTGCCCGCCGGCGCCAAGGGCACCGAGACAACGCATTTCTCGGTCATGGACGCCGACGGCAATCGCGTCGGCGCCAGCCTTTCGCTGAATTTCTGGTTTGGATCGGGCTTCATGGCGCCCGGGACCGGGGTATTTCTCAACAACGAGATGGATGATTTCTCGATCAAGGCCGGGGTTCCGAACGGCTACCAGCTGGTCGGTGCCGACGCCAACAAGATCGTCCCCGGCAAGCGCATGTTGTCGAGCATGACCCCGACGTTCCTCGAATCCGAGCGCGGCATCGCGATACTCGGGACGCCGGGTGGCAGCCGCATCATTTCCATGGTGCTGCTCGCAAGCCTGGCCTGGCACCAGGGCGCCAGCGCCGAGGAGATGGTGAGCTTGCCGCGCTACCATCATCAGTATCTGCCGGATGTGGTGAGTTTCGAGCCCGATTCGATAGCGGCGGAGCGTCAGGCCGCGCTGGTCGGCCTGGGGCACGAACTCAAGGTGCTGACCCGTCCCTACGGCAACCTGCAGGTGGTCACCTGGGATTATCAAAGCGGCGAAGTCGAGGCGGCCTCGGATCCGCGCGGCGAGGGCGAGGGGCGGGTCTACTAAAGTCTAGCGCTGGCAGGCGGGGCAGAAAAACGTTGCGCGCTGACCGAGCCAGCAGCGCCTGATCGCCGTGCGACAGCCCGGGCAGGGCTCGCCCTCCTTGCCGTAGACCGCGAGATCGAATTGGAAATAGCCCGGCTCGCCGTCGCCGCCGACGAAATCGCGCAGCGTCGTTCCGCCGGCCGCGATCGCCTCACTCAGAACCTCGGTTGCCGCACCGGCGAGACCCGCCATGCGTGCGGCGCCGACCCGGCCGGCAGCGCGCCTGGGGTCGATCCCGGCCCTGTACAGCGCCTCGTTGGCGTAAATATTGCCGACCCCGACTACGATCGCCGGATCCATGATGAACTGTTTTATGGAACTCTTGCGGCCGTGCGCAAGACGACGCAGATAGGCGCCGCAAAAAACCGTATCGAACGGCTCCGGTCCGAGTCCGGCGAGGCGCGGATGGCGCAGCGGGTCGGCTCGAGTCCAAAGCAGCGCCCCGAACCGGCGCGGATCGTTGTAGCGCATGCGATAGGGTCCGTCGAGCACGATGTCGATATGATCGTGTTTTGCCGGCGGTATATCGTGAGCGACCATGCGCAGGCTGCCCGACATCCCGAGGTGGATGATTGCGGTGCCGGATTCGGCAGGGAAAAGCAGGTATTTGCCACGTCGGCGCGGCGCGGCAAGAACCGTTCCACGCAATTCCGCACGCAGCCGCCGTGGTACCTCCCAGCGCAACCGGTGCTCGCGCACGATTACGTCGCGGACCGTTCGTCCGGCGATGTGCGGTGCAACACCGCGGCGGATGGTTTCGACTTCGGGCAGTTCTGGCATGGCGAATCGTATGCGGTGGTCGTTGCGGGACAGTCGATGGATGGCCGGACGGCAGAGCAAAGTTTGATCCAGTTCTTTGGTGAGGCAGTACCCGATCCGGTATAGTTTCCGGCCTAACCATTTTGTCCGGGGGTACTCCCCATGCAATTTCTCTACGATCACATGTACGGGCTGATCGATCTCGGTTTCTGGGGATATGTCATTATCAGTCTCGTGATGCTACAGGTCACCGTTACCGGGGTCACGTTGTACTTCCATCGCGATCAGGCCCATCGCGGCGTCGATTTGCACCCCGTGCTGCGTCATTTCTTCCGCTTCTGGTTGTGGATGGGAACCGGCATGACGACCCGCGAATGGGTCGCCGTGCATCGCAAACACCATGCCAAGTGCGAGACCGCAGAAGATCCGCACAGCCCGGTCGTGTTTGGCCTCAAAAAGGTTCTGCTGGAAGGCGCCGAGCTTTACAAGGAGCACGCGGCCGATCCGGAGACGCTGGAAAAATACTCGCGCGGTTGCCCCGATGACTGGCTCGAGAACCAGCTCTACTTCCGTCATTCATATCTCGGCATCCTGATTTTCGTGATTGCGATGTTGCTGATGTTTGGTGTTGCCGGCCTGATCATGATCGCCGTCCAGATGTCGTCGATGCCGCTGCTTGCGGCAGGTGTGATCAACGGGATTGGCCATCACAGCGGCTATCGCAATTTCGAAACCGAGGACGCGGCCACGAATATCGTGCCGTGGGGTATCTTCCTCGGTGGTGAGGAACTGCACAACAACCATCATGCTTTCCCCAGCTCGGCCAAATTCTCGATGCGCAACTGGGAGTTCGACATCGGCTGGATGTGGCTGACCATTTTTTCCAGCGTCGGTCTGGCTAGGGTCAAGAAGGTAGCGCCCAAGCTGAAATTCGAGAATGAGCGCGAGCAAATCGATCTGGAGACGGTCAGGGCGGTGATCGTCAATCGCATGCACATTTTGCGCGAGTACACGCGCAATGTGACCTTGCCGGTGTTTCGCACCGAGATGGACCGCGACAGCATCACCCGCCGCGCGCGCCGCTTGCTGGTCCGGCGCCCGCAGCTCCTCGACGAAGCATCGCGGCTACGGCTGCGCGCGTTGCTCGAAGACAATCCGAAGCTCGCGACCGTGGTGGAGTTCCGGGAGCGCCTGCAATCGTTGTGGGAGGGGAGGCATGTCAGCAATGAGCGGCTGATCGCCCAGCTGAAAGAATGGTGCGCGCAGGCCGAGGCCAGCGGGATCAAGGTACTTCAGGATTACGCCAGGGCGCTGAAGCACTACACCGTCGCGTCGGCCTGAGCCGCTTTTCCGGTCAATAAAAAAGCCCGCTCGAAGCGGGCTTTTTTGTGCTTTGGCGCAGGCGCCCGGCAGCTTACTTGATTTTCGCCTCTTTGTACGGGACGTACTTGCGCACCCGCGGGTCGAACTTGCGGACTTCCATTTTCTCGGGATGATTCCGCTTGTTCTTGGTCGTCGTGTAGAAGTGACCTGTTCCGGCGGTCGATACCAGTCTTATTTTGTCTCGCATCGCTCAATCCTCCGCTTCAGACTTTCTCGCCACGGGCACGTAGATCGGCGACGACGCTGTCGATGCCGAGCTTGTCGATGATCCGCAGACCCTTGTTGGAGACACGCAGACGCACAAAACGCTTCTCGTTCTCGAGCCAGAAACGGTGCGTATGCAGATTCGGAAGGAAGCGGCGGCGGGTCTTGTTGTTCGCATGGGACACATTGTTCCCCGAGACCGGGCGCTTGCCTGTAACCTGGCAGACTCTGGACATTATTTAAGACCTTGAAAAACTTAAAATTTCTATATCATCGCCTGCGTTCGGCGGACGACGCGAAGCCGCTTAATTTAGCAGTCGGCGCAGGGGAAGTCAAAACCTGTCACAGCAACCCCCTTTCGGCAAAGGACACGCAGATGCCGTCGCCGACTATCAGGTGATCCAGCACGCGAATGTCGAGCAGCGCCAGCGTCTCGCGCAGGCGCTGCGTAATCCGGCGGTCGGCATCGCTGGGTTCGGCGACGCCCGACGGGTGATTGTGGGTCAGGATCACCGCGGCGGCGTTGCGTTTCAACGCCTCGGTGACAACCTCGCGTGGATGGACGCTGGCGCCGTCGATGGTGCCGCGGAACAGGATGTCGAAAGCGAGCACCCGGTGGCGGTTGTCGAGAAACAGGCAGGCGAAGACCTCATGGCGGAGGTCGCGCAACTCGGCCAGCAGGAAGCGGCGGGTCGCTTCGGGGCTCTCCAGCGCCGGGCCGAGCCGCAACGTTTCGTAGTAGTAACGGCGTGACACCTCCAGCGCCGCCGGCAACCTGGATGCGCGTTGCGGGCCGAGCCCGGGGCATCCGCTCAGGGAATTGAAGCCGGCGCTGCAGACGCCGCGCAGACTGCCGAAGCGCTGCAGTAATTTCGCCGCGAGCGGCCGGCTGCCCGCTCCGAGAAGCCGTGCGAGCAGTTCGGCATCTGAAAGTCCGCGCATCGTTTCGCTGCGATCGTGCAGCTCGGGCGGAGTTGGATATTCGGCTGTATTCAAGCTGTGCTCCGGTGTTGCCTACGCATTTTCGGTCGCGGAAAATCGCGGCTCAACCCGAGTTTCGGGGGTTTTCTTCGTGCTATCCTGCTGCTCCGTTCGAATTGCGGCGGCAGGCTATGACCGAGGCAAAATCCGTCAAGATACTGCTCGGCGTCACTGGTGGCGTCGCAGCGTACAAAGCGCCGGACCTGGTGCGCCGGTTGCGCGCGCGCGGTGCCGAGATCCGGGTGGTGATGACCGCCGGCGCCGAGCAATTCGTTACGCCCCTCACTTTTCAGGCGGTCTCCGGTTCGCCGGTGCGAACCGGTATCTGGGACGCAGGCGCCGAGGCCGCGATGGGGCATATCGAACTCGCGCGCTGGGCCGACAAGATCGTCATTGCGCCGGCCAGTGCCGACTTTCTCGCTCGCCTTACCGCCGGCATGGCGGACGATCTCCTCGCGACCCTGTGTCTCGCCGCGGAAGCGCCGGTCTACGTTGCGCCTGCGATGAACCGTGTGATGTGGTCGAATGCCGCGACCCGCGCCAATATCGCGAAGCTCGCTGCACGCGGTGTCACGATTCTCGGTCCCGGGCTCGGCGATCAGGCCTGCGGCGAAACCGGCCCGGGGCGGATGCTGGAGCCGGAGCATATCGCGACACTGGTTTTGCAGGGCGCCGAAGGGCAACTCATCCGGGTTGAGTCTGCTGATCACCGCCGGGCCGACCCGCGAGCCGATCGATCCGGTCCGTTACATCACCAATCGCAGTTCCGGCAAAATGGGATTCGCACTGGCGCAAGCTGCCGCCGCGGCCGGCGCCAGGGTCAGGCTGGTGACCGGGCCTGTGGCTCTGGCCACCCCGCCCGGCGTCGAGCGCTTCGATGTGCAGACCGCCGAAGACATGTACGCCACCGTGCACGCGCAGCTACCCGGCAGCGACATCTTCATAGGGGCAGCCGCGGTTTCCGACTATCGCCCGGAGCAAAATGCCGAGCACAAGATCAAGAAGCATGCCGAGCGGCTCGAATTAAAACTGACCAGGGCGCCGGATACGTTGCGCAGCGTCGCGGCGCTTGCACCGCCGGCGCGTCCGTTTACGGTCGGTTTCGCGGCCGAAACCGAGAATCTCGAAGCTCATGCGCTGGAGAAGCTCGAGGCCAAGCGCCTCGATATGATCGTCGCCAACCTGGTCGGCGATGGCCGAGCATTCGATTGCGACGAAAACGAGGTCGTGGTGTTCTGGGCCGACGGAAAGCGTGAAATCGGACTCGCCAGCAAACGCGAGCTGGCGGTCGAGCTGATCGAACTGATCGGCGCACGCGCTCGCGCCGCCAGCCGATCGGATGCCGCCTGACCGCGCCACCCCTTTTTTGCCTCCGGTAGGCGGAAGAAAAATGATGCGTGCCATCCAGTTGAAAATTCTCGATTCGCGGCTGGGAACCGAGTTTCCACTTCCTGACTATGCGACAGCGGGCTCGGCGGGCATGGATCTCCGCGCCTGTATCGATAAGGCGGTGCTGCTGGAACCCGGGTGCAGCGAGCTGATCCCGACCGGGTTTGCCATGCACATCGAGGATCCGCAGCTGGCCGCCGTGCTGCTACCGCGCTCCGGGCTCGGCCACAAGCACGGCATCGTCCTTGGCAACCTGGTCGGGCTGATCGATTCTGATTATCAGGGCCAGGTCTATGTGTCCTGCTGGAACCGCGGGCCGCATGCCTATGAGATCGAACCAGGTGCACGCCTGGCGCAAATGGTCATCGTGCCGGTGGTCCAGGCGCAATTCGAAGTCGTTGATGAGTTCTCGGAAAGCGATCGCGGCGCCGGCGGATTCGGCCATACCGGCAAGCACCAGGCAGTGCGCTACTGAGAATTTGAGGCGTTCAGGCCCTTGAGCTCGCGGAAGCGCTCGATGTCGGCGGCGAACTGGGCGTTGATTTGCGTCTTGCGGTCCTCCAGCGTCTCGACGTCGTCGCGATAGGTATCGGCCTGTTCGAGAGTGCTGGCGTAATCCAGCAGCAGATTCTCCGGCGCCGGCGGTAGATCCGAGCCGGGTTTGACCGGGAAGTTGTACTGAGCGAGCTCCGCCTTGAGCTCCGCCAGTTTGCTTTCCTGGCCAAAGGCCAGCGCCCCCTTGACCTGAATCTGTGCATCGAGCGTCTCGACTCGTTCATCCCGCAGCCGCTCGATTTCCTCGACCGAAAGGAATGTCTTCATCAGATAAGAGTCGCGCTCGTGCTGTTTGCGCCGTGCATCATCCTGCGCCTTGAGTTCCTGTTCTTCCTCGGGCGTCAGGTAGCGGATGGTTTCAGTGACGACACCGGTCTTTTCGTCAATGACGAAAATGACTTTGATCCGCGGATCGCGTACCGGCATCGCGTGCGCGTACTCGGTATCTCCGGAATCCGGATCGGTCCATTTGTATACTTCGGCCATTGCCGGGGCCACTGCCGCGAGGCCGAGCAAAATCGAGGCTGTAAACATAATCCGCGTCATGCCGCGTTTTATAGCACAGGCCGGGGCCGCCGCAGCCACGCGATGGCGAAACTGAGAAGCAGTGCTCATTAATCGGTTGCGACGCCGTATTTCTCGCGGTATCGCCGCATCGCAACAACCCCTTCGTCGCGGCCGATACCCTGCAGATAGGCGATAAGATCGGCAAGTCCGACGATGTTGGCGACTCCGAGCCCGAGTTGTTGCTCCACCTCCTGCACCGCCGACAGGCTGCCCTGGCCGCGTTCCTCGCGATCCACGGCGATGGCGACGCCCACCGGCTGCGCGCCATGCGCCTCGATGATGCCGATGGCCTCGCGGATTGCGGTCCCGGCAGTAATGACATCATCGACGATCAGCACGCGACCGGCGAGCGGCGCGCCGACGATGTTGCCGCCCTCGCCGTGGTCCTTTGCTTCCTTGCGGTTGAACGCGTAGGCGATATCGCGTTCGTGTTCGCGATAGAGCGCGGCGGCGACCAGGGCGGCCAGCGGGATGCCCTTGTAGGCGGGTCCGAAAAGCAGATCGAACTCGATGCCGCTGGCAACGATCGCTGCCGCGTAGCAGCGCCCGAGCGTATCGAGAGCGCGCCCCGTATTGAGTGAGCCGGCATTGAAGAAATACGGGCTTACGCGGCCCGATTTCAGCGTGAACTCACCGAATTTCAGCGCCCCCATTGCGACCGCGAGATCGAGAAAATCGGTCTGGTAGACCTGCATGTCCGGCTCCCGTTGCTGGTGCGCGAATTATCGCATCGTTTGTCCGCGCCGCGCTGACCTTGTGCAACAATGCAGCCCCGGTTGTCACGGTGGCGGAGGAGTTGATGGCGATCCGTGTGATTTCGTTGAATTGCAATGGCGTTCGCGCGGCGGCGCGCAAGGGGATGTTCCAGTGGCTGGAGCTGCCAGAACGCCGACTTCGTCTGCCTCCAGGAAACCAAAGCGCAGGAACACCAGCTCGAGCACGCGCAGTTTCGCCCGAACGGATATCACGTGTTCTACGAGGATGCCGAGAAAAAAGGCTATAGCGGGGTCGCCGTCTATAGCCGTCACGAACCGAAACGAGTAGTCCGGGGGTTTGGCTCGGCGGAATTCGATGCCGAGGGGCGCTATCTCGAAGTCGAGGTCGACGGCCTCAGTGTCGTTTCTCTTTATCTGCCGTCGGGTTCTTCGAGCGAGGCACGGCAGGAAGCGAAATTTCGCTTTCTCGACGAATTCGCCGATACCTTGCGGCGGATTCGCCGGCGCAAACGTGAATACGTTCTGTGTGGCGACTGGAACATCGCGCACAAGCCGATCGATCTGAGGAACTGGAAGCAGAATCAGAAGAATTCGGGTTTTCTGCCGGAGGAACGGGAATGGATGGACCGGCTATTCGGTGCCGCCGGTTTTGTCGATGCGTTCCGCCGGATCAGCCCGGGTCCTTACCAGTACACGTGGTGGTCCAACCGGGGCCGCGCCTGGGACAACAATGTCGGGTGGCGGATCGACTACCAGGTCACCACGCCGCGGCTGGCGCAAACGGCACGGGCGGCGGCCGTGTACAAGGATGAACGTTTCTCGGATCACGCACCGCTGACGGTCGACTATGACTTCGCCGGCCTCTGATCCCGGGGCGCCAGGCCGATTCTCCGGCTGGCGGGACGCGCTCGGCGTTTACCACCACCCGCGCGTCCTCGCGATGCTGTTTCTCGGGTTCTCGGCGGGATTGCCCTTTCCGCTGGTGTTCTCGACGATGTCGGCGTGGTTGCGCGACTACGGTATCGACAAGGCGACGATCGGTTTTTTTGCCTGGGTCGGCCTGATGTATTCGATCAAGGTCTTGTGGGCGCCGCTGGTGGACCGGGTGCGCTTGCCGCTGCTTGGCCGGCTGCTCGGTCAGCGGCGTTCGTGGATGCTGCTTTCCCAGTTCGGCATTGCTGCGGGCCTGTTTGCCCTGTCCCGGCTCGATCCTTCGGTCGATATCATGAACGTGGCGCTGATGGCGCTGGTTGTGGCGTTTTCGTCCGCGACCCAGGACATCACTGTCGATGCCTATCGGATCGAGGCGGTCGAGGAATACCGCCAGGCCGCGATGGCCGCGAGCTACAACTTCGGTTACCGGGCGGCGGTGCTGGTGGCCGGCGCCGGTGCGCTGTATCTCGCCGATTTTTATGACTGGTCGGTCGCCTATCTCGGCATGACTGCTTTGATGAGCATCGGGTTCGTCACGGCGCTGGTCATTCGCGAACCCGAGCATAAACGCGACGACCAGGTGGCGGCCATGGAGGCTGAAGTCTCGGGCTGGATGTCCGGGCATGTCGGTGGGGGTGGCGCATTGAGCCGGGCAAGTGCCTGGCTGGGTGCGGCTGTGGTGTCGCCATTTATCGAGTTCTTCCGCCGCAATGGGCGGTTCGCGCTGGTTTTGCTGGCGCTGATACTCTGCTTCAACATCAGCGACCGGGTGCTTGGCATCATGGCCAACCCGTTTTACCTCGATCTCGGGTTCAGCAAATCAGAAATTGCCAGCGTGTCGAAGATTTTTGGTTTCTTCATGACGCTACTCGGCGCTGCGCTCGGCGGCGTGCTGGTAGCCCGCTGGGGAACATTGCGCACGATGTTGCTGGCGGCGGTCATGCTCGCGATTACCAACCTGATGTTCATGGCGCTGGCCTACGCCGGGCCGGACATTCGCGTGCTGGTATTCACTATAAGCGGCGACAATCTGAGCATGGGGCTCGCGGGTGTGGCATTTATCGCGTACCTGTCCAGTCTTACGAATCAGGCTTACACGGCGACCCAATATGCATTGTTCAGCTCCCTGATGTCGGTACTGGGCAAGTTCATCAGCGGCTGGTCAGGAGTGATCGTTGAGGCCTTCGGCTACCCGGCTTTCTTTGCCTATGCGGCAGCAACCGGGTTGCCCGCGATTTTTCTGATCCTTTACATTATTCGCCGGACGGAAGGCGCGGCTCGCGCGGGCTCGGGAGGCCCACCCGGTACCGGCGCTACAGATGGCGCTGGCGCTGCCTAGTGCAGGGCCCCGCCCGAGGCGTCAGCCGCAGGCGGTTCAGATGACGCGTGGTGGGCGCAAATCGCCCAGCCGGCGCGGTTGCGCCGATACACGTTGGTTGCAATGACCGGCGGTTGTGGTGGCTGGTCGGCGCGATTGAATCGCTCCCGGACCAGATGAATCGCGTGATCCGGGCGGGCGAGGCGATAAACGACTTCAACTTTAAGGTCGATCGGGCCCAGTGCGGCCAGGATTTGTTGCCAGCTCATCAGGATTTCGGCGGGCGTCTGCAGCAACGGGCCCCCCGGGTGCACACAGACGATGTCCTCGTTGTCCCAGGCCGCGCGCATCAGATCGAAATTGCTGTCGGCGAACGCCCGGTAGAAGGCCAGCTCCGCTTCTTGCGCAGTTGCAAAATCCATAGACTGAATCCTCGGGGGAACGTTGGACTTATTCGCGATTATGGCTATACGGGATGCAGGTGGGTAACGTCGAAATCGATGCCGGCGATTTTCATAGCCTGGCGGACCCGGGCGCGCGCGAATTTAGGTTGCCGCCAAACGGGTTCGCTTTCGGCGGGTTTGTCGTTCAGCGCGGGGGACGGGTTCGCGCCTTCGTCAATCTCTGTCCGCACGCGCGGCGGCCGCTGAATTTTCTGCCGGGCGTTTTTCTCGACCGCCGCAGCGCGGAAATTATCTGCACCGGCCACGGTGCGAGATTCGACGCTGATAGCGGTACTTGCATCAGTGGACCGTGTGTCGGGCAGCGTCTGACGGCGCTGGAAGTCCGGGTCCGGGACGGTAGGCTTTTCGTGAGCTGGGATATCTCTGCCGTCGCAGGGGTTTGCAACAATCTCTAGTCGGAACGGTCGATATAGTCGAGATGACTCGCCCAGTCATGCGGCCGGCTGCCATCGCGGTCCACCACCACGTCCTCACGCGCCATGTCCACCGAGCCCGACCAGTCCTCGGGCGGTTCGGCGGCCTGCATGGCCATCTCCTCCCAGCTGTCGAAATCCAATTCCTCAACGGTGCCGTCGAAATACTGGATTTCGATCGTTGCATCGGATCTGTCAAGCGCGACCACTTCGAGCAGGTCGCCGGTCGAGTTGCGATACCAGTCGCCGACCACCGGGGCGATGATGGACATGATTGCCGAACCTCTTTGTGTGTGTGGCGAATACCTTCGGGTTGTGAGCCGTTATCTAACTTATAGCCTATCGGCCAACCCGTGCAAAGGAATACCGGTGAATTCGCTGCAAAGCACAAAAAAGGCGGGGCTGGCGCGCCGCATCTGTGCGCCTGTGCCTATTTGCCGTGAAGATAGATCGTATCGTCGAAGCTCGCGACCCAGTGCGGGCGCGCGACGACCAGTCCCGTCATGACAAAGCCGTTGATGAAAGCCTCAGGGTAGGCGTAGAGTGGGAGGAATCTGATGAGTGCGGCCGCCTCGGCGGCGCCTGCCCCCCCATCGAGACGCCATAACAGAAACTGCGCGAGTGTCGCCGCGACGATTGCGAGCGCTGCGCCCAGGAACGCGCAGATAAAAATGTAGATAAAGAAATTGTGCGGAAGCCGTCTCAGCGACAGGCGATAAATCTGCCAGCTGATGGCCACCGGTACGGCGCACTGGCTCAGAAAAACCGCGGCTGTCTGATTCCACTCGGCGAGTCCGGCCAACGGCGAGCCCAGGGTCACAATTGCGCCGGCGACCAGCGCCAGCGGCCAGCCAAACATCAGTGTCACGGTGGTGATTCCGAGCAGATGCAGGGTAAGGCCTGACCCGAAATCGATCTGCATGGTCCACAGTACAAGGATCGCGACGCAGGCGCCAAAAAACACATGCTGTGCCCGGCCGTGAGCCAGGGCGCGCCACGGTGAACGCAGCAGCGCCGCGATCATTACCGGGATAGCCAGAGTTACCGTGAACCACGACATCGAATTTCCCTCAGATCACGCTTGCCGTTGGCGGCCGCCGCAACAAGGCGATCTGCGCAATACGGTGGCGCACCCGCCTCATGCCTGTTCCGGGCGGCGCCGGGCCGAATCTATCTCGCTCCCGTTGCGGCGGCATTGCAGATCCCATACCTGGTGGCCAAGGCGCTGGCCGCGGCGCTCGAACTTGGTCTGCGGACGATCGTGTGGGCGCGGCGCGAATCCGTGATCGGTGACGACGTTGTCGAACCAGCGACTGCCGTTGACCGTTTCCAGCATGTGTTCGGCATATGGCTGCCAGTCGGTGGCCATGTGCAACAGACCGCCAGTACGAATTTTTGCCGCAAGCAGGTCGAGCAGCGAAGGCTGCACGATGCGGCGCTTATGATGGCGTTTCTTTGGCCACGGATCAGGAAACAGGATCAGCACCTCGTCCAGAGCCTGATCGGCAATGTCATCGCGCAGTATTTCGACCGCGTCGCCGGGCAATACCTTCACGTTCTCAAGTCCGCCGCGCTGCAGTTGCAGCAGCAGATGTCCGATGCCCGGTTCGTGCACTTCGATGCCGAGATAGACTTTGTCCGGGTTCCGGGCGGCGAGCGCGACAAGTGTATCGCCGTTGCCGAAACCGATTTCCAGCACGAGCGGCGCTTCACGGCCGAACATGTTGCGCGCGTCCAGCGGCCGTGGCGCATCGGCCACGCCATAGCTGCCCAGCAACTCGCCCAGCGCGCGTTGTTGCGCGCGGGTTGTGCGCCCGCCGCGCTTGACGAAACTGCGTACGGCTCGGTGTGCGGAATTATCTGCCATGCGTTGCCCGGCTCGGGAGTTACGATGCGGCGTCATATTCTACAGTCGGCCGGGTCCCGCCTCACCCCGGACGGGCGGATCGCCGGGTCAGGACCCGCCGAGACCCATCAGCTCCCTGAGGCCGTACGAAAAAAGCAACCACACCAGGAGACTTGCGAAATACAACGCAACGAACCAGCCTAACCTGCTCAGGGATTTGCGTCGTGGCACGGTGGAATGCTCTTGCGGTTTAATGGTGATATCCGGAATCGACGCTCATCTTGCCGCGAAATATCCAGAACACATAAGCGGTGTACCCGAGAATAATCGGCAGCATGATCACTGCGCCGACCAGCAAAAGGCTCTGCGAATTCGGTGCAGCTGCCGCCTCGTAGAACGTCAGTGAATAAGGTACCAGGTACGGGAAGATTCCGATCAGCAGACCGACAAAGCCAAGCAGAAACAGTGACGAGGCCCACAGGTGAGGCGCATAGGTTGCGCCGCCGCGAATATTTTTGAGCAACTGCCAGAACCCGACCGCCACCAAAATCGGAATCGGCAGCAATGGCGCCAGACGTCCCCAGTCAATGTCAGGGTAGCTGATGCCCCAGCGCTGGGCGGCGGCAACATCGAGCGCCGGTACCCACAAACTCACGATCGCCATCATTGCCACCACGACCAGCGCCGCAACGACGCCGACCCGGCGCGACCAGTCGAGCAGGTTCCCTTCGGTCTTGATGATCAGCCAGGTTGCACCGAGCAGCGTGTAACCCCAGATCAGCGCGCATCCGACGACGAAGCTGAACGGAGTCAGCCAGCCGAACATGTCACCGGCGTAACGCCCGTTTTCGAGCTCGATGCCCTGGACGATGGTGCCGAGGATCAGTCCCTGGGCAAAGGTTGCCACGACCGAGCCCCAGTGAAACGCCTGGTCCCAGATGCGCCGGCCGGATCCGCTGGCTTTAAAACGAAACTCGAATGCGACACCACGAAAAATCAGTGCGGTGAGCATGAACCCGATCGGCATGTAAATAGCGGGCATCAGGGCCGCATAGGCTTTCGGGAAAGCGGCAAACAAGCCGCCTCCACCGAGTATCAGCCAGGTCTCGTTGCCGTCCCACACCGGCGCGATCGAGTTCATCATTACGTCGCGATCCTCGTCGGTGTTGGCGAATGGGAAAAGTATGCCCAGACCCAGATCCGCACCGTCGAGAATTACGTATAGAAATACGGCAACCGCCAGCAGCCCGGCCCAGACGAACGGAAGATTAATCGCGTCCATGGCCCGCCCCGAGCGATTCTCGTTTTACCAGGATAAGCATGATCATGGTCGTGAAGTCCCCCCGAACAGTTCCGGCCCGTCGCGACCCAATGCCAGCGGAGTCCCGAGCACCGGCTCGCCCTCGGCGGCGCTCGGTGGCCGCGCCGGTCCCTCCGGACCGCGCCGAATCAACTGCAGGATGTAATAAAGACCCGCGCCGAATACGATCGTGTAGACAAAAACGAAAACGATCAGCGACGTTCCGACCGCTCCCGCCGTCACCGGCGATACCGAGTCCGCGGTGCGGAGCAGGCCGTATACCGTGTAGGGCTGGCGCCCGACCTCTGCAACGATCCAGCCACTGATGACGGCAATGAAACCGGTCGGGCCCGACAGCATGCACAAGCGCAGAAACCAGCGATGCTCCTGCACGCGCCCGCGCCACATCAAAAGCGCACCGAACAACCCGACGAACAGCATCAGCATGCCCAGGCCGACCATCACTCTGAAACTCCAGAAGACAGTGGCAACCGGCGGCCGTTCGTCGGCCGGCCATTCCTTCAGACCACGAATCTTGCTGTCGAACGAGCCGCCCACGATCAGGCTGCCAACCTTGGGCACGGAGATCTCGAAATCGTTTCGTTCGTTTTCCTCGTCCGGAAATCCGACCAGCAGCAGCGGGGCGTTATTGTCGTACGTTTCCCAGTGCCCTTCCATCGCGGCCAGCTTGATCGGCTGGTGTTCGTAGACATTTGCGCCGTGTTCGTGTCCGGCAATTATCTGCAGCGGTACCATTATGGCGAGAAACCCGAGCGCCATATGGGTCATCACGCGTGCGGTTTCGCGCTCGGGGTTTTGCAACAGCAGGTAGCCGCCCACCGCGGCCACGACTAGCCCGGTAGTGCAATAGGCGGCCAGCACCATGTGCACGAAGCGATACGGGAACGAGGGGTTGAATATCACCTCGATCCAGTCGGTGGCATGGAACACGCCGTCAATGATTTCGTATCCGGCGGGTGTCTGCATCCAGCTGTTGGCTGCCAGGATCCAGAAGGCCGAGAACAGCGTGCCAACGGCGACAATGCAAGTCGCAGTGAAATGCAGTCTCGGACCGACCTTGTTCCAGCCGAACAGCATGATCCCGAGGAAAGAGGCCTCGAGGAAGAAGGCGGTCAGCACCTCGTAACCGAGCAGCGGACCGAGAACGTTGCCGGTCAGCTCCGAGAACAGGCTCCAGTTGGTGCCGAACTGGTAGCTCATGACCAGTCCCGAGACCACGCCCATGCCAAACGACACCGCGAAGATCTTGACCCAGAACCGGTAGAGTTTCAGGTACACGTCGCGTTTGGTCTTTAGCCATAACCCCTCGAGCATGGCCAGGTAGCTGGCCAGGCCAATCGTGAAAGACGGAAAAATAATGTGGAAGGCGATAGTGAACGCGAACTGCAGTCGCGCCAGGAAAACCATGTCCATTCCGTCGGTCATCGAGTCAACGCTCCGTTGGTTCTGGTCTGAGGGCGACCGCGCCGTTTCCGGCTTTGGCGGGATTCTGTAGCCGGGCCGGCAGCTTTACATGCTAATGGTCGAGATAATACATGGGCGCGTTCCGGATTTCTTCCGGTGTGAATTTTCGCCGCCGCGCCTGCCTGCGACATCCATACAGATTGGGAGGTGAGCGGTAATATGGTCAGACGACACCGGTTGCCGGACGACCGGATCAGGTCCGGGCGGGATTTGTGCCTTTTTTCGCGGACTTCAGCGGCGCTGGCTCCGCCGGGCCGCTCCCGCCGTGGCGCCGGGTCCAGCCGGTTTTTGACGGCCCGTTACGCAGGTGTTTTGATTCTTAATTACAATTGGCGGCTGAACGGCCCGCGCCCGATCCTGGAATAAGCTCAACCATGCACCGATCCAAATGGAAAACAACGCCCGCGAGTTTGCTGCTGGCGCTACTGTGGCTGGGTGGTTGCGCCAGTGTGGACTTCGACTACCCGAAAACTGAGTCAGTTTCGCTGGCGCCGGAAGAAACGAGTGACTCGTACCTCGCCAAGGCAGTGTTCGATACCGTTGGAATCGGGCCCGAGGGGCAGTCGGCATTTCACCTGATGCCGGACGGGGTCGAGGCGTTGGCGGTACGGCTTGGCGGTGCCGCGCGATCGGAACGCACGATCGACGTCATGTATTACCTGTTCAACTCCGACCTGACCGGCCTCTTGCTTATCGATGCCATGCTCAACGCGGCCGACCGCGGTGTCCGGGTCCGCTTGCTGCTCGACGACGTACTGACACGTGGCTATGACAGGGGTTTGATGGCACTCGACACGCACCCGAATATCGAGATTCGGATGTTCAATCCATGGGCGCGGCGCTATATCCGTTCGCTCAATATGTTGTTTGACTTCGGCCGCCTTAACCGGCGCATGCATAACAAGGCCTTCATCATGGACAATCAGGCCGCCGTGATCGGTGGCCGCAATATCGGGAACGAATACTTCGCGGCCGATGAGAACGTCAATTTCGGTGATCTCGATACGCTGGTGCTTGGGCCCATCGTCGATGAAGTGTCGGATATGTTCGATCTCTACTGGAATCACGAACTGGCGGTTCCGGTGGCTGCAATCATTAATGTGCCGTCCGACCCGAATCGCGAGATCGGTGAGATGCGGCAGCGTATTGCCGATGCGCTGGTTCTTGCGGAGGAGACCCGTTATGCCGGCGTGATGAATGACATTCTGGCCTATGTGCAGCTCAGCGCGGACGATTATCTGTGGGCACCCTACCAGTTCATCTATGATTCGCCCGACAAGGCGTTAAAGAAGAAAGCGGAGCAGGCGGAGTCGATTCTTACGCCAATGCGTGAGGTTCTGCTTGCCGCAGAAAAAGAAATCATCGTGGTTTCGCCGTACTTCGTGCCACTGGATTCCACGATCAAGGGCTTCGGCAAAATGCGCGAGCGCGGGGTCGAGACGATCGTGATCACCAATTCGCTTGCATCGAATAATCACACGGCTGTGCACTCGGGTTACGCGCCCTCGCGCAAGCCTCTGCTCGAGGAGGGGGTGCGCCTGTACGAGGTCAGGCCGGACCTGCAGGCGATGGGCGTGGAAAAGAGCGGAATCGCCCGCTCCGGGGGAACGCTGCATACGAAGGCGTTCATTGTCGATCGCAAAAAAGTTTTCATCGGTACGTTCAACTGGGATCCGCGTTCCGCTTTTATCAACACCGAAATGGGCGTCATTATCGACGATCCGGAAATGGCGGCGGAACTTGCAGAAACCGTATTTTCTGTACTGCCGACGCGTGCCTACCGGCTGCAATTGAACGAAAAAGGTAAGATCCGCTGGTACACGGAGTTCGATGGGGAAGAAGTCGAGTTTGACAAGGAGCCGGAGACCAGCGGCTGGAAACGTTTCAAGGTCAAGTTGTACGGATTGCTGCCGATAAAGAAACAGCTTTGAGCTGTTACCCGGCGGACCATTGCCGGGGGTGCGGCGTTAGGCCATGGCGTTGCGTTGCTTGCCTCGGTGCCCGCCCGGTCACAGCGGGAGTTTTTTTACCTCAGACTGGTCCGCTGCATAGCCTGCGCTGACTTGTGCGCGCGACGGCCACCGGCCTACACTCTCGGACCGTTGCATAAGGCTGTCTGCAGCGGTTTGCGGATCGGCTCGAAGTGTGACCAGTCAAAATTCTCTGACCTTGCCTGACAGGACATCCATCCAATGCAACAGGCCATCGCGACATTCGATCCGACCGCGGCGTTTTTTGTGGCGCAGGCGTCGCGACCGCGACATCTGGAGGAAATCGATTTCGCAGGTCTGCCGCCTGTGCTGCGCATGCTGCTGGTCAAAGACGGTACCGTAACGACCGCAATATGCGCTTATTTTCTCGAAGAAGTCACGACGTGCCAGATTGACCAGCAGGTTGTGCAACTGACGGACGCCGATCGTTGGCTGGATTTACCGGGTGGCGCGGAAGTACTGCAACGCCAGGTCATGCTGCAGAGCGCAGTGGACGGCCGTCTCTTCGCGTTTGCCGAGTCGCGACTCGCGATCGAACGGCTCCCGGCCAGTATGCAAAGCGCACTCGCTGCCAGGGACAGCAACCTGGGCCGGATTCTGCGTAACGATCGCAGCGAAACGCTGCGTGAGGGTCTGTGGTTTGGCCGCGAACGAATGGGCGAACTGCCCGAGCCGGTAGCACGGATAAGCGACGGCGATTTTATGAGCAGGAGTTATCGCGTCGTCACCAACGCCGCGCCGATGATGATCGTTACCGAGCGTTTTCCGATGCAGAGTTTCGAGAATCAGCCGCGCGTTTCTCGCGGCTGATTCCCGTCCCGTTGTCAGCTCGCGTAGCGCCGGTTGCCGGACGAGCGGTTTCGTTTGGCGGCCGTTGCTGCGGGCCCGCCGGGCCGGCCCTTGCGGTGTCCGCCCGGCTTCTTGCGCGCGGGCTGCTGAGACCTTCCGTTTTGAATTGGCTCGGCCTTGATACGCGGATCCGGCTCGTAACCAGGCACCATCTCTTTTTCGATTTTGCGGTTGAGCAGGCGCTCGATGTCGCTCAGCAGCCTGAGTTCGTCCACGCATACCAGGGAGACCGCATGGCCGTCCTGGCCGGCACGGGCGGTACGCCCGATCCGGTGTACATAGTCTTCCGCGACATGCGGGAGCTCGTAATTGACGACATGCGGCAGGCGGTCGATGTCGAGACCGCGTGCGGCGATATCGGTGGCCACGAGTACCCGCACCCGCCCGGCCTTGAAATCAGCCAGCGCCTTGGTTCTTGCGCCCTGCGACTTGTTGCCGTGAATCGCGGTCGACTCTATTCCGTCGCCCGACAACTGCTGGGCGAGACGATTCGCGCCATGTTTGGTGCGTGTGAATACCAGCACCTGGCGCCAGTTGGCGGTGCCGATGCGATGCGACAGCAGTTCGCGTTTGCGCGCCTTGTCGACCGGGTAAACGACCTGGGTGACCCTGTCGGCAGTCGTGTTTCTCGGCGCGACCTGGATTTCGGCCGGAGAATCGAGCAGATCCGCTGCGAGGCGGCGGATTTCGTCGGAAAATGTCGCCGAGAACAGCAGGTTTTGACGCTGCTTTGGCAGCACTGCGAGAATCCTGCGAATGTCGCGGATAAAGCCCATATCGAGCATGCGATCCGCTTCGTCCAACACCAGTGTATCGATTGCGGACAGGTCGATGGTTCGTTGCTGCATGTGATCGAGCAGCCTGCCCGGCGTGGCGATGACGATATCGATGCCGCCGCGCAGTTTGGAAATCTGCGGTCGTATGCTGACCCCGCCGAAAATTTCGATGGCCCTGAATGGCAGATGTCTGCCGTAGTCGCGCACGCTCTGGTGTACCTGGGCCGCCAGTTCGCGGGTCGGCGTAAGGATTAAAGCGCGCGGGCGCCGCTGCGCGCCGCCCGACGCCTGCAGTCTCTGCAGTAGCGGTAGCGTGAAGCCGGCGGTTTTGCCGGTGCCGGTCTGTGCGCCGGCGAGTACATCGCGGCCTTCGAGAATCAGCGGGATTGCCTGTCGTTGGACCGGGGTTGCTTCCTGGTAGCCCTGTTCTTCGATGGCACGCAAAAGTTCGGCCGACAGGCCGAGTTCGTTAAATAACATTTTTGATTGTTTCTCCGGGATCGCCTGACCAGGTTGCGCGGCTTGCGCCGTGCTCGAGGTTCGGTCCAGGCTGGAATTTCTGAATGGCTCCGGCAGCCGCAGAAGTGCGGGGCGGAGTGAACGGCGCAGACCGAGTTGCGCCAGAGTCGGAGCGCACCTTAACAGAAGGGGCGCCAGACTGCTATCTATTGGCCAGCAGTTCGCCGGCGACCACCTTCGGCGCCCGAGTGGTTTCGGGGAGCGCCGGGTCTGAGGTTTTACGATGCAGCGGACAATCGGCTGTCGTCATCCGGCATCAATCAGCGGACGCAGCAATCCACGCATCGATTTTTTCTTCCAGCAATACCAGCGGCAGACTGCCCGAGTCGAGAACCTGGCTATGGAAGGCGCGGATGTCGAATTCGTCTCCAAGCGCCTGTTCCGCGCGGGACCGCAGTTCTCTGATCTTGAGTTGCCCGATCTTGTAGGAAAGCGCCTGACCCGGCATCGCCATATAGCGTTCGATCTCCGCAACGATCGATGCCTCCGACTCCGCTTCGTGGTCCAGCGAGTACTGGATCGCCTGCTCGCGGGTCCAGCCCTTCGCGTGCATGCCGGTGTCGACTACCAGCCGGATTGCACGGTGCATTTCCGCGCTCAACATGCCGAAATACTGATACGGGTCGCGGTAGAGACCGAGCTCCTTACCCAGTGACTCGCTGTACAGCGCCCATCCTTCGACAAACACCCCCATACCCTCCGGATGCAGGAACTCCGGCAGGTTCTGGTTCTCCTGTTGCAGCGACAACTGATAATGATGTCCCGGAATTGCCTCGTGCAGGAACAACGACTCGTCGGCGAACTTGTTGTGCTTGCGGACATCCGGAATCGGCACATAGAACACGCCTGGGCGAGTGCCGTCTTTCGATCCCGGCAGGTACTCGGCGCTGGCGGAATTCTCGCGGAACGCTTCCGTGCGCCGGACTTCGAAACCCGCTTTCGGCTCGACGCCAAACAGTCTCCCGATATGGGGCTTCATCGTGTCGTGAATCGCCTCGAAGTTGGCGATGACCTGGGCTGGATCGGTAAACGGCATTTGCGTCTTGCTGGCCCGTACGTGGTCGAAAAAAGACCGGAGATCGCCGTCGAACCCGGTCTCGCGCATGACCTTCTCCATCTCTTCGGAGATGCGCGCGACCTCGCGTTGTCCCAGTTCGAAAATCTCATCGGCGGTCATGTCGGTGCTGGTGTGGTAGCGGATCAGGTAGCGGTAGGTCTCGGGACCGTGGGGCAGCGCGCCGAGCCCGGTATGGTCGCCCGCCCGTGGCAGGTAGTCATTGACCAGGAAGTCTCTGAGCGCCCGGTGGGCGGGATTGATCCCGGTTTCGATCATCCGGGTGTACGCCGCGGTCAAACGTTCTCTGTCGGCGGCGGAAAAGGTCGCCGGCATTTGCAGCACCGGGCGGAAATACAAATGCTCGCCAATGTCATCGGAAATGATGTCGTCGAGTTGGGCGATCGAACGTTCGACGAGGACCTTCGGCCAGACCACACCCTGTTCCATTCCGATCTGCATATTGGCAATTGCGGTGTCGAGCCAGGCGATATAGCCGTCGACACGCCGCAGCCAGTTATCGTAATCGGTGACCGTGGCGAATGGCTGGATCGATGACCCGCCGGCTAGCTGGCCAAAGAAAAGATTGAAAGACGCGATCTGCGCCACTGGCATCAGCACGATATTCGGTATGTCGTACATTGGCGAAGCGACAGTGGCAATCGGGTTTTGCAATCCTTGCCTCTTGATCTCGCAGTCCCATCGCATCACTCGCAGGCTGAGCGCGTCGGCGGGGGAGAGCGGTTTGTCATAGAACCCGGAAATTGCACGAAGAAAATGCTGGTACTGTTCGATCAGATCCTGCTGGTACCCGACCGATATGTAATTGGCAACCTTGTCGTTGTATTCGTTCTCCCCGAGCTTGGTCGCCTCGGTAGGGCTGATACGCAGACGGAATTGATAATAAGCGGCAAACAGGTCGTCGACCGATTCGTACGCCGGCTCTTGCGCGGCCATCGACTGGCCAGCGAAGGTCACGGCAAGCGAGAGAAAGACGATACAAAGAGCCCTACGCATACGGATCATCTGGCGGCACTCATTCACTGCGGAAGTTGTAACGGATTGTAGCGCTGTTACAAAGGAACGTCCCTCGTAGCGCGCTGTGGCGCCGGGGTGCAGCCGGATCGATGAGCCGGGCATCACTGGTTTTGTGTTTGCGGGCGGTGCCCGCTATCGTTTGCCGCCGCCAAGGATTCTTGTCTGTGCCGTACGTGCCATGCCGTGACAGAGAGTAATGTGAACAGCCGCGAAGATCTTTTACCGCGCGCCATTGCGCTGCATCGGCAGGGCCGCCTGAACGAGGCGGAGGATATGTATCGAGAGCTGCTGGCAGCGGATTCGAATTCCGCGGATGCGCTGCATTTTCCCGGTGTGTTGAAGCATCAGCCGGGCCAGAGCGATTTGGCTATCGAGTACATCGGGCGCGCGGTAGAGCTTGAGCCGGCGCATGCCGGGATGCGTTCAAATCTCGGCAACGTATTCATGGAATCCGGGCGTCTCGCTGCAGCGGAAGCCTGTTATCTGGCCGCTATCGAATTAGCGCCCGATTTCGCGGACGCGCATTGCAACCTCGCCGTCGTACTGCGCGCGGGCAGAGGCCGACGAGCCGGTCGCCAGTCTGTTGGTGACCGCGAGGGTATCGGCGCCAGCGGAAGAGTCGAGTCGCGGACCCGCGGGGTAGACCGGTTGCGGCCAGTCCCGGCCCGTGTTGTATTCGTTTGCATGAGCGTGCCCGCTCCAACCCCGCGCCCCATGTGATTCGGAGCGATTCGCCTCGCCGCGTAACCCCCGCGACTGGCGCACCAGTCATGGCCTCGTCACCCTTTTTCCCCGATTAGGTCGCGCAGCTAAAAAACGGCTATCGTGTCGCGAAGAAAATCCGCTGGGGAAAATCGTGCCGCCAATTTTTCGTTTTGTCGTCTTCCTGTTCGCCGTTTGCTGCCACGCTGTGGTCATTGCCGCCGAGGACGCGGTAGTGCTCGATATCGAGCGCATCTATGCGTCACCCGATCTGGCCGGACCGGCGCCGAAGGCGGTCAAGATTTCGCCCGACTCGAGCCGGGTGAGTTTTCTTCGCGGCAAGGAATCGGACCGGCAGCAGCAGGATCTTTGGGAATACAACCTCGAGGAGAACGAAGTGCGCCTGCTGGTGGACTCGCAGGGCCTGATCGCCGGTCCGGAGGCCGTGTCCGAGGAAGAGCTGGCGCGACGCGAACGGCTGCGAATCGTCGGTCAGCGCGGCATCGTCTCCTACCAGTATTCGCCGGATGGCAGCGCGCTGCTGTTCCCGTTGAACAGCGATCTGTTCCTGTACGAGATCGCGACCCGCAAGACCCGCAGACTTACGGAAACGCAAGCGGGTGAGACCGATCCCAAATTCAGCCCGGACGGACGCTATATCTCGTTCGTTCGCGACCAGGATCTTTACCTGGTCGATCTCGCAACCGGCGCGGAGCGCCGTTTGACCCGCGACGGTGGCGGGCCGGTCAGCAACGGGATGGCCGAGTTCATCGCGCAGGAAGAGATGAAACGATTTACCGGCTACTGGTGGTCGCCGGACAGTGAAAGCATCGCGTTTACCCGGGTCGATGAGTCCGACGTGGAAATTGCGAAGCGCTTCGAGGTGTATGCCGAGGAGTTCAAGGTATACGAACAGCGCTATCCGCGAACCGGGACTCCCAATGCGGTCATTCAGCTTGGCGTGACCGGACTCGATGACGGCGACACCCGCTGGATGGATATTGGCGAGGAAGAGGATATCTACCTCGCACGGGTCAACTGGTTTCCCGACAGCCGGCATCTGGCGGTGCAGCGCCAGTCGCGCGATCAGAAAACGCTGGAGTTGTTGAAGATCGAGGCGGCCGGCGGCGATGCCACCGTACTTCTGACCGAACGCAGCGAGTTCTGGATCAATCTGCATAACGATCTGGCGTTTCTCGACTCCGCGCCGCAATTTATCTGGTCGTCCGAGAGAAGCGGTTACAAACATCTTTACCTGTATGACAACGATGGCAGCCTGATCCGGGCGCTGACCGAGGGCGACTGGGAGGTCGTTCATGGCGCACGCAACGAGAGTGCGATTCTGCATGTCGACGAAAAAGAAGGACTGGTCTACGTCTCGGGAACTCTCGACAGCCCGATTGAGCGCAACCTCTATGCAATTGCGCTCGATGGCTCGGCGCCGCCGCGGCGGCTGAGCGCCGAGGCCGGCTGGCACCGCGCCGCTTTTGCCGACAACGGCAAGTTCTATGTAGATACCTATCAAAATGCCACGACGCCGCCCCAGGTCGCGGTGCACCGCGCCGACGGTTCGCTTATCGGCTATGTCGAGCACAACGCGCTCGACGAGTCGCATCCGTTTTTCCCGTATCTCGAAAATCGGCCCGCGACCCGCTTTGGCACGCTTGCAGCCGCCGATGGACAGTCGCTGTATTACCGGATCAAGACTCCTCCCCGTTTCGACGAGAACGGGCGCTACCCGGTCGTCGTCTATGTGTACGGTGGCCCGGGCGGACAAACGGTGACGAACACCTGGAACGCGGGTTTTCTCGACGTGCTGGCAAGCAACGGGTTCATTGTGTTTACCATCGATAACCGCGGCACCGGCTATCGAGGTGTCGATTTCGACGCGCCGCTGTACCGGCGCCTCGGCCACGTCGAGGTTGCCGATCAGCTTAGCGGGGTCGAGTACCTCCGGTCGCTGCCGTACGTGGATGGGGACCGGATCGGCGTTTTTGGCTGGAGCTACGGCGGGTACATGGCGCTGATGTGCATGTTCCAGGCCCCGAAGACCTTTGCCGCAGGAGTGTCCGGCGCGCCGGTGACCGACTGGACGCTCTACGATACCCATTACACCGAGCGCTTTCTCGGCACGCCGCAGGGCAATCCCGACGGCTACGAATCGAGCAGCGTCTTTCCCTATGTCGACAACCTGAAGGGGCCGCTGCTGGTGATTCACGGCATGGCCGACGACAACGTGTTGTTCACCAATAGCACCAAGCTGTTCAAATCGCTGCAGGATGCCGGGCGCGATTTCGACATGATGACCTATCCTGGCAGCAAGCACGGGCTCATGCGGATAACCAGTAGCGGCAAACACGCTTCGGCGCAGATCCTGCGTTTTTTCCAACAGAATCTGCAGGATTGACGGTTTATGTCCCGAATGGGACAGCCGTGCGCCATACCGGGATGCGGTTAGCTGCCCGGGTTGCTCATTGCGTCGCAGGCTTGATCCGCACCAGCGTCAACGGCTGTAACTCTTCCGAGATGACCTCGTCTACCGTACCGTCCGGAGCGCGGATAAACCTGATCGGCGCCACGCCGCCGGGGACGAGAAAAAGCCTAGCGGAGCGTGCTACCGGTGCGACGAGTGACCGGCTTGTGCCCGCATCCCGGCGCGCTGACCTGTGCCGGTTTATTGTGGATTGCCGGTTGCCGCTGAGAAACCGCGGGCGGATCTTCTTGCGCGGGCGGGCCGCCGGGACTACGGTTTGACTTAATTCCCCCCAGCAACGAGGGGGCCAGATCATCGAGTCCCCTCGGAGGACATGAGATATGAAAGCGATTTTTTCGATAAGCGCCGCGATGTTTTGCCTGCTCGTCTGGCAGCCCGTACTGGCCGATAGCCAGCTCGAAGGCGTAACGGTGGCGGATACGCGAGTGGTCGATGGCACAACCGTCAAATTGAACGGCCTCGGCCTGCGGCTCGCCACGATGCTCAAGGTCAAGGTCTATGTGATGGCGCTCTACCTCGAAACGCCGGGTAACGATGCCGCGGCGATTATCGCCTCGGACGAAGCCGCGCGGATCGAGCTGCACATGCTGCGCGATGTCGACGCGAAGGATATGCGCAAGGCATGGGCCGAGGGGTTCGAGAAAAACTACCAGGGTTCGGCCGATCTCAGTGCCGAACTCGAGGCGCTCAAGGCGGCTACCGGCGATCTGAAAGAGGGTGAGGTTCTGGCGTTCGATTTTTCCGCTGACAACGTCACCGTCAGCACCAGCGGCAAATCCACCGGCACCATCAAGGGGACCGAATTCCGGCGCGCGCTGATGGGTGTCTGGCTTGGCAAGAAACCGCCCAACAAAGAGGTCAAGGCAGGCGTGTTGGGGCTGAAGTAGACGGCGACCCGGATGGTCTGCTGGCCTGAAACTCCCACCGCGGGCGCCGTAGCCGCGGCCGCTCGAATTGTCGGCCCGCGGCGGAATGTGTTCGAGGTGTGCCGGGACAAGCCGCGCTAGCGTAGCTGGCTGTCTTTGCTGCCGCGACGGTTGTATCCGGCGTTTGCGGTCTGCTGCCGGTCATCCAGCTCCTGGCAGCTGACGCACAGGTGCACGCCGGGCATGGCCGCGCGGCGCGCATCGGGTATCGGCTTGCCGCATTCGGTGCATTCCTTCGTGCCATCGCCGCGGCCGAGACGGCTGCGAACCCGATTGACCGCATCCTCGATCGTGGCATCGATCTGGTCCTGGACCGCGCCGTCTTTGGCAAAACCACCGGCCATGCATTCCTCGGGTAATCGTATTAACCAGTACGGCGAGTAACTGTATAACTTTTTCTGCTGCGAAGCAGGCGCAAGCGGGCTGCGCCTGCGCAATTTGCATCATCGCCAATGCCGAACACGGTGCAGATATCGCGGCGGCAGCCAAGTGAAACCGGCGAAGCCGGCCATGACCCTGAGGAGCTGTCTGCGGCGCATCCTTCTGCTCCCGCGGGCGGCCGGCAAACAGGACGTGTGCCGGAAACAAGTTATAGAATTGCCGTCCTCACTCACTAACGCCGGCCTTCGGCAACCGTGTTTCAGAGACACCCGCGCACATGGCTAATACGCTGATTCTTTATCACGGCATCTATGGGCACACCCGCAAAATTGCGGAATCGGTCCAGTCCGGGTTGCGCGCGCTCGGCGCCGATGCCGATCTCGTACCGATAACCGAGTGGAACGTGGACGAGGCGGAGCGCTACCAGACGATCGTCGTCGGTGCCGCGATCCGCAACGGCAAGCACAACCGTGCGGTGCTCGAATTTATTCGCAAACACCGCGCGCTGCTCGAGTCGAAACACAACGCGTTTTTCTCGGTAAACCTGGTCGCGCGTAAGGCGGAGAAAAACACGCCCGAGACCAATCCGTACGTCAGGGCATTCCTCAGCCGTTCGCCGTGGCAACCGCAGCTGGTAGGCGTTTTTGCCGGCAATCTCGATTACCAGCGCTATCGTTTTTTTGACCGCCACGTGATCCGCTTCATCATGACCCTGACCGGCGGCCCGACGGATCTCAATACCAAAGTCGAATTCACCGACTGGGACAGGGTGCGGGGTTTCGCCGGAGAAGTTGCCGCGCTGTCGCGTGCCGGCAGCGCCTGAGGCAAGGACCGGGACGGTGCGCGATTTTGTTACAGCGCTTGCGGAAAAGCTGCACCTGCTGGTCGCCGTCCTCGCAGTCTGGCTGGTGGGGACCAGCCCGTGGGTGTCGATGCTCGGCAAGATGCCGCGTGAGCCGGGATTCTTCACGCTTGCCCATGTGTATGTCGGGTTGGCCGCATTGCTGCTCGCGCTCGCCTATCTGTACGATTGCGTGCGCGGAGGCGGTTGGAGGCTCAACTTTCCCTGGGCTTCGGGTGAGTTGCGCAGCATTGGCGAAGACCTGCGCGGTATGTTCCGCGGGCGTGTCCCGGCGGCGGAAAGCGGTGGCCTGTTCGGTACTTTGTCCGGCCTGACGCTCGTCGCGTTCATTGCCGCGGGATTCACCGGTGCGGCTTGGTCATGGACCGAAGGCACGGCGGCCGCGCTGGACTGGCGGGGTAGTCACCTGGTGTCGGTGCGGGTGTTCATCGCATTGGGATTCCTGCATATCGTCGCGGTCGCGCTGCACCTTCTGGATTTTGTTCGCGATTGACAGGTTGGCGCGAGCCGCCCGCGCCGCACTTGTGTCAGGCCTTCCCAGGCGATGGCGGTTGCATCGGCCTCCGCAAAGCCGCTCAGCGGATCGCAGGCCATATGTCCTGTTAGGGGCGGCTGTGCCGGGTAGCCGTAATCAGGGTCTGGCTCCACCGGTCACGGATCGGATCCGAGGCCTTCCTTATGGCGCGCGTCATCGTTTGCTTGCGTAGGTGACGTCTACGGCCAGGATGTAGCCGACCCCGCGTACCGTCCTGATCAGCTTTGGATCGTGCGGATCGGTCTCGAGTTTCCTGCGTAGTTTGCCGACCAGCACATCGACGCTGCGGTCTTCAGGCGTCCAGTCGCGGCCGGATAACAGCTCGAGAATCGCATCGCGGGTGAGTACCCGATGGCCGTGCTCAACCAGTGCCGCGAGCAGCTGAAATTCATGGCTTGTCAGGTGCACTGTATCCCCGTCGGGAGAGACCAGCTCATAGGCGGTCAGATCGAGCTCCCAGCCTTTGAAACATGCAATATTCCCGTCCTGTTCCTGCGCCCGGGCGTCATCGCTGACCCGTCGCAACACACTGCGTACCCGGGCGAGAAGTTCGCGCTCGTCAAAAGGCTTGGTGACATAATCGTCAGCGCCTATCTCCAGGCCCACGATTTTGTCGACGGTATCCGCCTTGCCCGTCAGCATTACGATTCCCACGTTGGAATGCGCGCGTAGCTCGCGGGCCAGGCTGAACCCGTCTTCGCCCGGTAACATCAGGTCCAGGATCACGAGATCGGGGCGCGCCTCGGAAATCAGCCGGCGCATGTCCTCGCCGCCGGCGGCGGTCCGCACCGAATAGCCTTCACGCGTGAGTTGGCGCGAGACCAGCCGGCACAGCCGCGGATCGTCATCGACAACAAGGATACTGTGTGGTCTTGGCATAAGAATGCGTGTCCGGAACAATGAGGCCTGCGCGGTGAGCCGGTCGAACTCCAGGATTCATCGCTTCGACGCGGCGCTGCTCCGGCAGGGTAACCTGAAAGCCAGCGTAGTATCTGAAAAGCCTAACAAATACGCCCGCCGCCATGAATACGGCCTGTCCCACTTTCGATACCTCGAAGTGGCATGGCGAGATGTTGCGGACCACAGCCTGTGGCGGTGATCGCAATGAAGCGCGATAATGACCGAGCGGCTTGGGGCCACGGCCTGGTTCCGCTGCGAATCTCTCCCCCGATTCAGCTGCGGTGATGGCGGCGCGCCCGCGCATGGCAATGTGCGGCAACGGCGATTAGCGTCGTTGTTCGAGCCCGGGGAATACAGCGGTGAAAGAGTACAAGCGGGTGATTTTGCTCGTTCTGGTGATGACCGTCGTCGTCACCGCCGTCACCGCCGTGGCCATCGGCATCCTTTACAGCACCGCGTTCGAGCGCGAACGAGCGCACCTGTTCAGCACGGCGCGGGAGCAGACCGCGCTGATTGAGGCCGTTGCACGATTCGACCGCGAATACCACACCGATTTCCCGGGCGGACCCGAGGCCGCAACCATCGGTCAGATCGTCGCCGCGCACGAAGCGCGACCGAGCCTCGGTGGAACCACGGAGCTTACACTCGGACGGCTGCAGCGACAGGAAATCGTTTTCCTGATGCGTCACCGACATGCCGCAAGTGGTCCTCCGCTGCCGGTACGGCTGGATTCCGGGCTGGCCGAGCCGATGCGCCGGGCATTGGCCGGAGAATCCGGAACGATGGTCGGTATCGACTACCACGGAGAGCGGGTCCTGGCCGCCTATGAGCCGGCGCCGATTCTCGGACTGGGTGTGGTAGCAAAAGTGGACCTCGCGGAAATCCGCGCGCCATTTTTGCGCGCCGGCTCGCTGGTCGCCGCGCTCGCCGCTTTCTTTATCGCGCTGGGTACGATTCTATTCGTTCGCCTGACCAACCCGATGATCGCGGCCCTGCGCGCGCGCGAGCAAAAGCTCGCGTTGATACTCGCATCCACCGGCGAAGGTATTTTCGGCATGGATACCGACGGACGTTGCACCTTTGCCAACAAATCAGCTCTGCGCATGCTTGGATACCGCGAGGAGCAAGCGCTGTTGTCTCGCGATATGCATGAACTCATGCACCATAGCGAGGTGGATGGTACGCCACGACCCAGGGAGGATTGCGCCGTCCACCAGGCCCTGCGCAACAACAAGAGTGTGTTCAAGGATGACGAGACATTGTGGCGCGCTGACGGGAGCAGTTTTTGCGCTGAATATCGGGCCTACCCGATGCACCGGGATGGGGCTGTCGTGGGTGCGATGGTGACGTTTATCGACATCACCGAGCGCAAGGAGAGAGACCAGCAGCTCATTCATGCGCAGAAAATGGAAGTGCTCGGGCAATTGACGGGCGGGATTGCCCATGATTTCAATAATCTGCTGACAATCATTCTGGGCAATCTTCGTTTTTTGCGCGAAGACACGGCTATTGCCGCCAACGGGGCGCTCCAGGAACTGGTGGAGGATGCCAGCTCGGCGGCGCGGGACGGCGCGGAGCTGACCCGCAGGCTACTGGCTTTCTCGCGCAAACAAACACTTTGTGCCGAGATAATCGATATCAACGCATTTCTTGCTGATACCAGTGGATTCCTGCGTCGGCTTATCGGTGAGGGCTTCAATCTCGAATTACGTAGCGGCGAAGAAGCGCTGACCGTTCGCGCTGACGCACAGCAATTGCACAGCGCGATACTCAATTTGACGATCAACGCGGCGGACGCAATGTCTGCGGGCGACGTGGTTGTGATCGAGGCCTCCCGCGCGGAGCTGGTGAAGGGCTCTGTGGAAGAAGACCTCGAGAGCGGTCCGTACGTGGTTCTCAGCGTCAAAGACACCGGCAGCGGTATGGACGAGGAAGTCGCGCGGCGCGCAGTCGAACCGTTCTTCACGACCAAGCAGCCGGGGTCCGGAAGCGGGCTTGGGTTGAGCATGGTTTACGGGTTTGCAAAACAGTCCGGGGGTGGGTTGCGTATCCGCAGCACACCGGGAGAAGGCACGCATGTGTCGCTTTTCCTGCCCTTGGCGGATGCAGTACCAGGCGAAGTTGCAGAGGCCTCCGCGCAACGCCGGATCTGTGCTGACGGCGAGAAGATCCTGGTTGTCGAGGACGAACCGAGGCTGCGCAAATTCGCCTGCCGAAGCCTCGCGGCCGCTGGTTACCAGGTCAGGGATGCCGGCGATGCGGCGACCGCCTGCCGTATTCTGACGACGGAATCCGATATCGACCTCCTGTTCAGCGATATCGTCATGCCGGGAGACATGAACGGTCGTGAGCTGGCGCGGTGGGCGAGAGAGCACAGGCCCTTGCTGAAAGTCCTGCTCACGACCGGGTTCAGCGTCGACATGGGGGGCGGCGCGACAGGCACCGAAGACTTTGCATTACTCGAGAAGCCTTACACGAAGGACCACCTGTACGCGGCGATTCGCGACATCTTCGAGACCGCGGCCCAGGGCCACTGAGCGGCAGCACCTCAATCCACACCAGGTCGGTGCAAGCGGCTGCCGGTATCGGACTGCGTTGGCGCTGACTGGCGGTAGCCGTAGTGCGTCGAGAATCTCTCTGCCAATCACATGGTTGCGCCCTCGTGCTGTCCATGCAACGAACACCAGCTTCAGCCGCCATGCGAATGGCTGGCGATCGGCCTCCGGCTTGGCGCGGTAACTCTCCGTATCCATTCGCGCATAACAAATATTCACAGAAAAATTACTTGCGATGGACCCGGAATAGCGGGAAACGTGAGGTCAACGGGATACGTTTGCAACGGGATTTGGAATAACGGATGCATCGATGAGAGGCGTGGACAAACGGCATGATTGCGCTCCGCTCGATGCGCCGGCAATGGCCGCGGCGGATCTGCTCGACGCAGCAGGTAGTTTTGCATGCCCCCTTAGTCTTCCGCTTCGGTTAATCAAGAGGGGGCAAGTGTAGGAGGCTGTCATGTTGAAAAGAACGATCGCCTTAGCGGCAGCCACAGCGTTGGTTGGTATTTTCGTTGTAGCCGATAGCGCTTCCGCTGCAAGAAAGACCTGTCCGGACGGAAGTTATCCGCCATGCAACAAGCCGCCAGTCGGTGAAGTCGCGAGCAATAATCTGTCATTTCCGGTGATCTGGTCCGAGGGAATATTGAAACCAGGTTTCGTCCTTTCGACGGCCGGCTGGTTGTTCCAGCCAGTGTTGCAGGACGCGGCGGGGGACTACTATACGGACATCGGACAGGGCCCGGTCTATTGTGTCGGCGAGACTGATATCACCCCGCCGCAATCGATCCCGCCCGAGGTGCTTTGTTATTATGGAAGACTGAACGAGGGCATCGCCGAGGATACGGGCGAACCGGTTTTTAGCGGAGAAAAGAAAATCTGGTGGCTGCAGCAACGCCAACCGCAGAACGCTTGGCAGATTTTCAGCACCGTTGATCCGGAGCCACTGACCCCGGTTACCGTGACCGGTGTCGACACCGGTGACCTGCTCGAGTCCAGTATTTCGATCAAGGCCAAGCAGATCCGCACCGAGTTCACGTTGTTCAAAAATGGCGATAGCGACCCGGATTTCAGCGGATTCCTGAGCTTCGCAAATGGTGGCTGCGTCCTCGATGGCAACGATCCGGCCGCGGGAACTTCACCGAGCAATTGCTTTGCCGCGCATAGCATGAGCGGGGCAGTACCGGGGACGGATCAGTCTATCGCCGAGACGCAGGGCACGGATTTCCCGGCCACGGAGACCTTGCTCGATCCGCGCGATGTCAAGATGGCGAAGAACTACTTCGATCCGGACGCGATTGCGCTGGCGGCGGACGCTGAGCCGGACCCGAGGATCGTGCCAATCGAACCGCCATTGGGAATGGATGCGACTGTGTTTTCGGCGTGCGCGCGCCTGATCATCCAGAAGATCAGCGGTGATACCGACCAGTTGTACTGGGATTCGGTGGAAGGCAGCTGGATGCCACGTTCAGCGATTAACTCACCCGCGGTGGATATCAACGCCTGGGGTGGCAGCTACTCGGCTGAGATCAACGCGGGCGGCAGCCTTATCTACGGCTACAACTGGAACACCAAGAGCTTTGCCGAGGGTGCGGGCGATTACCGCCTGACTTTCCTTCTCGAAGGAGGTCCGAGTGACGGCGGTCGCTGTATCCATGAACTCAACACGGAGTTTGATGACAGCAGCCTGTCGGTCAATGTCGGTGAGCGACGACCGGCGACGATGCTGTCGAAAAACGCTCTTGCCGCGCTTGGGGCAACCCGCGGAGAAGGTGGTGCCGTGTACGTCGACGTCGCGCTGGCGGTAGGCGGCGGGGGCGGA
>CAVOVJ010000017.1:0-57371 GCA_963699835.1 uncultured Gammaproteobacteria bacterium
TGATGAGGATCTGTGGCAGGTGACGCTTGTGGCGAAAGATGGCTCGCGCTACGAACTGAGTTCCGACCTGCTCGTGCCGGCGCCCGAGTGAGTACCAGCTCACGGACATTGCTGCGTTCGCCGAACGGGCAATGTTGTGCAGGCGCTTATGGCTGAGCGCCGCGATCATGATGTGCTGATTCTCGGCACCGGCCTCGCCGGTTTGCGCGCCGCGCTCGAGATTGCGCGCCAGCATGGTGACAGCGTCGACATCGGTCTGGTGTCGAAAGTGCAGTTGATGCGTGCACATTCGGTATGCGCTGAGGGCGGGACCGGGGCGGTCCTGCGCGAGGACGAGGGTGACAGCCTCGATCTGCATGCCTGGGATACCGTCAAGGGCTCCGATTTTCTCGCTGACCAGGACGTCGTCTATCGTTTTGTCGAGCGCTCACCGAAAGAAATTCGTCAGCTCGAACGCTGGGGGTTGCCGTGGTCGCGCCAGCCGGACGGGCGGATTCTGCAACGGCCGTTCGGCGGACACAGTTTCCCGCGCGCGACGATGGCCGCCGATAAGACCGGGTTTTTCGAAATGCAGACGCTCTACGATACGTTGCAGAAATACGCCGGAACGACGCGCTACGACGAGGTGTTTGTAACGTCGATTCTTGCCGATGCAGATGGCTTCCAGTGCCTGACCGCTATCGACATGGCGAGCGGGTCGATGCTGGCGTTGCGTGCGCGGGTTTTGCTGATCGCAACCGGCGGGGCCGGCACGTTGTTCGGGTTTACGACCTATTCGCGAAGCGTCAGCGGCGACGGCCTCGCGATGGCGTACCGGGTTGGCATACCGCTCGAGGATATGGAGTTCATTCAGTTTCACCCGACTGGACTCGTGCCTTCCGGCATTCTGATCACCGAGGGTTGCCGCGGCGAGGGCGGTTACCTGCGCAACGCCGACGGCGAGCGCTTCATGAGCGGCTATGCACCGAGTAAAATGGAACTGGCACCGCGCGACATCATTTCGCGCGCGATGATGACCGAGATCAGCAAGGGCAAAGGCCTTCCGCGGCCCGACGGCCTCGACTGCCTGCACCTCGACCTGACCCACCTCGGCGCGGACCTGATCACCCGCCGGTTGCCGCTGATTCGCGAATTGTCGATGAAATTTGTCGGCTGCGATCCGATCACCACACCGATCCCGATCCGCCCGGTAGCGCATTACTCGATGGGTGGCATTGAAACCGATATCGACGGGGCGACTCGGCTGCCCGGTATCTGGGCCGCCGGAGAGGCGGCCTGCGTGTCGCTGCACGGGGCCAACCGGCTCGGGACCAATTCCACGGCGGAATGCCTGGTCTGGGGTGGAATTTGCGGCGAGCAGATTGCCGCAGCACTGCGCGATGGTGTCGCCATGCAGCCGTTCCCCGCTGATGCCGTGGCCGCCGAAGAGACGCGTGTCTTCGGTGAGTTGCTAAACAGGTCGGGCGCGGAGAACCCGTATACGTTGCGCGAGGATCTGCGCACGATGATGGACCGGTGTCTCGGGGTCTACCGCGAGGCCGGACCCATCCGCGACGGCATCGAGCGGCTGGACGAGATCCGCGAGAGATTTACCAAAATCAATATTGAGGACAAGGGCCGGGTCTATAACAGCAATCTCATCAACGTACTGGAGGCCGAGAACCTGATGGATCTCGCCGAGGTCGCGTTGCACTCGGCGCTGGCGCGGGAGGAATCGCGTGGGGCCCATGCACGCACCGACTACCCCGGGCGCGACGATGAAGTTTGGTTGAAACACACGCTGGCAACGCGCGGCGAGAAGGGTCCGGAGCTCGCATACAAGCCGGTGACTATTTCACACTGGACGCCTGTGGAGCGGAAATACTAAATGACTGCGGACGATCGCAAAGTGGCCACCGCGAAGCATGACGGCAGGAGAGGGTTTTTTGCCTGGCTGGCTGGCGGTCGGCGCGGGCTGGAGGGGTATCTCTATGTGCTGCACCGGGTTTCCGGGCTGGCGCTGCTCGGGTTCCTTGTGCTTCATGTCTTCGTGACCTCGGCGCGGCTTCTGGGCGAGGAAACGTGGCGTAGCCTGATGGCGGTGACCCACAGCCCGTTGATGATGGCGCTGGAGTACCTGGTGTATGCGGCGTTTGCATTTCATGCGATCAACGGAATACGTCTGATCCTGATCGAACTCGGGTTTGCCGTGGGTCGACCCGACGATCCGGTTTATCCCTACGAAGGGTCGTTGCACAAGCAACGGCCGCTGGCCCTTGTCGCGATGGTAATTACCGGCGTGTTGTTGTTGCTGGGCGGTTTCGACCTGTTGCACCGATGAGGATGGAAGGCGCTGATGCGTAGCATGCTGTTCTGGTTTCTCAACATCGTTGCCGCACTGGTAATACTGGTGCTGTTGGGCTTGCATCTGGCCGAGATGCATCTGAGCGCACTGTGGCAGTACTTTACCGGGGCCGGGCCCAATCCGTTGGACTGGGAGCAGGTGGTCGCGCGTGGTAACAGCACGACGATGCTGGCAAGTTATATCCTGCTGCTCGGTGCCGCACTTTTTCACGGTTTTTATGGTGTGCACAATATACTGGTCGAGGCGCTGGACGGGGCAAAGGCGCAACGCGCGGTAGGGGTTTTGTGCTGGGTCGCGGGTCTGGCGTTGTTCCTCGTCGGGACCTTTGTCACCGTGGCATTCAACGGGGCGTAGACGATGAGCGATACCACAAGAGTTATCTTCCGGGTCAGGCGCTCTTCCGATAACTCCGCCGCCCACTGGCAGGAGTATCCGGTGCCAGCCGGCCCGGGCATGACGATACTCGAAGGACTGCAATACATCCGCGAGCATCTCGACGCCACGCTGGCGTGGCGGTTCTCCTGCCGTATGGGAATTTGCGGGTCCTGCGCCGTGGTGATCAACGGCAGGTCCGGTCTCGCCTGCAATACCCAGATCCTCGATATCAGCGACAGTGAAATCAGGCTCGAACCGCTGGCAAATTTTCCCGTTATCCGCGATCTGGTTCCGGATCTTGGTTCAATGTTCGACAAGCACGTGCGGCTTCGCCCGTACCTGATCCGCGCCGACCAGGACGAGATTGACGCGAGTCTCGGTGAATTCGAACAAAGCCCGGAGCAGTTGCTGGAGTTCAACCAGTTCTCGTATTGCATCAAGTGCGGAGCGTGTATGTCAGCGTGTCCGACGATGGCGCAGGATGCGGCGTTTTTCGGACCGATGCCGCTGACGGCGGCACATCGCTACAACAGCGATTCGCGCGATCAGGGATTCGCCGAACGCGGCCGCGCCCTCGACACGGGACACGCTGCCGCGCATTGTCATTACGCGGGGGAATGTTCGCGGGTTTGCCCAAAGGGGGTGGATCCGGGGCGTGCGATTCAATTGATGAAGCGTTCGCTGGTGATGGAGCTGCTGCGCCTGCGGAAATCTGCGGACCGAACCCGGCTTATCGAGCCGCCGGTGGCGCAGAATGTCGACGACGAGTCGTTGCGGCCGCCGCCGTTTACCGCAAAGCATACCTAGCCCCGCGGAGTGCGGCAGAGCGCGGGCCCGCGCTAGAGTTCTTCGCGAACCCGTGCGACCGGGAAGGTCATCGTAAAGTCGGGGACCTGCAAACATGTCAGTACCGCGCCCCGGGTCAGATCCGGAAACACTTCAGCGTCGATGGCGCATTCGGCCATTTTTGCCGGGCCGGCGCGGCCGGACGCCTCCGGTGTAAAGACGTATTCGCGGCCGCGCCAGGACTGTACCAGCGTGCACATCGAGGCGGGCAGTATCCGCGTGGTAACCGGCAAGCTGAATCCCCATGGCCGGAAACTCATACTTGCGAAAGTGTGGCCGTCGAGGGCAACGCGAAACTCGTCGCAGCCACGACCGCTGGTGTCGTAGTGGATATCGAAATCCGCGAGCTCCTTGGGAATACCCCAGTTGTCACGCCCATTGCTGACGCTCGCTTCGGTAGAGACGAAAATCCGGCTGATGGTCCAGTGCGATGCTCCGGTCGTGGTCGAGACGCGTCCCGGGATAAACAGCAATTCCTGGTACGGGCCTACGGGGGAGTCGGTGTAGTCGACCAGCATCATGTAGGCGATGCGGCCGCGGCGTCCGCGCGCGCGTGCGGATTCCAGAAAACAGCCGGCGTCGAGATAACCGGGATCGCAGCGGATCGCCGCGATATAGCCGCACCCGGTAAGCGTCCACGGCGCAGGCGCGCGCGGTGAGTGGGTGTTCGAATCCTCGAGCTGAGCTTTAGCCATGTTTTTGTCGCCGTCGTGTTGGTGTCGGGTCAGTGTTTCGCTGCACGGTTGGGACTCGATTACGGTTCCTTGAGAAAATCGATAACCAGCCGGGTGAAGCGATCCGCACGCTCGATCTGGGTCCAGTGGCCGCATTGGCCGAAGACATGCAGTTGCGATCGCGGGATTAGCTGATGCAGACGCAAACTGCTCTGCAGCGGAATGACCTGGTCATCGCGGCCATGCACGGTAAGGGTCTCCTTGCTGATTTGCGCCACATCCTCCTCGCTCTGGGCGAGACTGCGAACACTATTTTGGCGTGGCGCCGGAAACATCCTGGCATAGCTTTGCTGCACACCGTTTCTCGCGCTCGCCGGGTAACGCATTTGCACCAGGTCCGCGGATATCAGATGCCGGTCCCACGCAAAGAGATGCATCAGCGCGCGCATATTTTCAGGTGATGGCCGATAGCCCCATACCGCATCCAGCCCTGGCGCCAGTGCAAAGTCGAGCCCCGCCGCGCCCATCAGCACCAGTCTGTCGACGCGTTGCGGGTGATTGACGGCCAGTGCCAGCGCTCCGCCGAACGAGTTGCCGACCACGGATACCTGCTTCAGATCGAGCGCATCGAGAAACGCAACGAGGTGACGCTGCCAGATCGCAAGGTCATAGCGGTCATCGGCGGTCTTGTCGATGTAGCCGAACCCGGTGATGTCGGGCGCCAGGACGCGGAAATGCCGGGCCAGTTCGGGAATCGTGAGGCGCCAGTTTGCCCATGCTGTGACGCCCGGCCCCGAGCCGTGAATCAACACGACCGGTTTGCCGCCGCCGGCATCGTGATAGTTTGTGTTGAGCCCGCCGGCGTCGATGCTTATGCCGATTTCCGGGTTGATGTCCGGGCTTGTAGTCTCGGCCATTAGAGCTCCGGTGTTATCGTCGAAAATCGGCAATCCGCGGTGCCAGGTGCCGCGGCCAGACTTCAGAGTTGACACTATGAAACTGGTTACGTTCAAGAGGGATGGCGAAAAAGCGCGGGTAGGCGCGCTCGCCGGAGAGGGTACCGTCATCGATCTCCAGGCGGCAAACGAGTTGCTTTCGCGGCGCCCGGTTGCTTCGCTCGACAGCATGCAGGCGTTGATCGAGTCAGGCGAGGCGGGCCTCGACAACGCGCGCCGGCTCGAGGAATCGGCGCCCGCGGCGGCTCGTTTTGCGCTGGCGGAATGCCGATTGCTGGCACCATTGCCGTGCCCGGCACAGATCCGCGACTTTCTCGCTTTCGAGCAGCATTTCAAACAGGCGTTCGATGCGGCACTACGGATGCGGGCGCAGAGCAAGCCGGATCCCGATGCGGCGCTGGCCGAACTGCGCGACAAGGGTGGCTGGGCGATTCCACCGGTTTGGTACCAGCAGCCGATCTACTACAAGGCAAACCGTTTTGCGATCAGCGGGCCCGACGACGATGTGGTGTGGCCGGCCTATTCGGAGGTGATGGATTACGAACTCGAACTTGCCGCCGTCATTGGTGAAAAGGGCGTTGATATTTCCGCGGATAACGCTTCGAGGCATATCTTCGGGTATACGATTTTCAACGATTTCAGCGCGCGCGATGCACAGTCGGTTGAGATGGCCGGGCGGCTGGGCCCGGCCAAGGGCAAGGATTTTGACGGCGCCAATGCTTTCGGCCCCTGTATCGTTACTCGTGACGAGATCGTCGATCCGTATGCACTGCAGATGTCGGCGCGGATCAACGGGGAGGAATGGTCACGCAACAACTCCTCGACAATGAACTGGCGTTTTGAGCAATGCATCGAGCATGTAAGCCGCGGCGAGACTCTTTATCCGGGCGAGATACTGGGGTCGGGTACGGTCGGCGGCGGTTGTGGCCTGGAACAGCTGCGGTTTCTTCGCCATGGCGATGTCGTCGAACTGGAGATCGAGGGGATAGGGGTGCTATGCAACCGGGTACTCGGCAACGCAGGGCTCGAGCCCTGACCGTTGGCGCTCGGATCCTTTTTGCCTGCGCTCCCCGGGTTTAACACGCAGCCATTCAACCGGTATGCGATAGCCGTGTCCACTGGATAGAGCGTTGCACAGGTTTCCGTCATCCCTGATGTTCGTCCGCGCTGACCGCTGGCGCGGTAGACGCTGTGTTCCGGGAATCGATCTGGCGGCCCTTTGCGGGTCCGCTCGTCCGCCAAATTCCGGCCTTGTATCGCTCGATGGTTGGTCCGGCCATGCCGGCCTCTGCCATAGGTCAACAACAACGCGATGCAAACACCTCGCGCCGGCGGCTCCGAATTGGGTGGGGAGACGCAAATAATAGGATGGGGGCAAAAAGAGACAAGCCTGACTGTTTTTTTGATTATCCCTGCTACGCTTGAAATTCGGCAACCGAACCAGTCCGTAGTTCGGAAATTGCCGATACCGTACGCCGTTGCGGATTGATTAGGATGGGTAACCGACCGTGTTGCCAGGCCTGGTCGCCGGACGGCGCCGCATAATGACGCACGGAGGGCCGCAAGTCCGTCCGGGTTGCGTCTGTGTTTCGCTAGCCTAACCCTGAGCGGGAGAAAATCATGCTTGAGGAGAGCCGGTATTACTTCAACAGGGCCGCAGATACGCTGGAATTGTCCGATCGGATTCGACAGATTCTTCTGACCCCGTTGCGGGTCGTAAAAGTTGAGCTGGTGACCGAGGCTGACGACGGCTCATTGCTGCATCATCTGGGCTTCCGTGTACAACACAACAGGGCGCGCGGGCCGATGAAAGGCGGTTTGCGTTACCACCCGACGGTCGATGAGGATCACGCGGTGGCGCTCGCCAGCCTGATGACATGGAAGACCGCGGTCGTGGATATCCCCTACGGTGGCGCCAAAGGCGGAATCAACTGCGACCCGAGCCAGATGAGCCTGTCCGAGCTCGACGGAGTGACCCGAGCCTTTGTCGGACAGATCAAGGACGTGATTGGCCCAACCGTGGACATTCCGGCTCCGGACGTCAACACGAACGCCGAGATCATGGGCTGGATCATGGATGAATACTCGAAATACGAGGGATTCTCACCGGCGGTGGTTACCGGCAAGCCCCTGCACCTGTTCGGATCCGAAGGCCGCGAGGGCGCGACAGGTCGTGGCGTAATGGTGACGTTGGCGGAGACGCTGAAGACGGTTGAAAGATCCTTCGAGGGCCTCACGGTGGCGATCCAGGGATTCGGTAATGTCGGCAGTCATGCCGCTTTGCTGATAGCCGAACGTGGCGCGAAGATCGTTGCTGCGGCCGATCACATGGGCGGTGTTGCCAACCCTGCCGGCCTTGATGTCCCGGCGCTCGCCGAGTGGACCAAACAGCACCGGACTGTGCAGGGATTCGCCGGCGGCGACGCATTTACCAACAGCGAGATCATCGGCTGGGATTGCGACGTACTCATTCCGGCGGCACTGGAGGACGCCATCACCGAAGCCAATGTGGCTGACGTGCGCGCGAGCATCATCATCGAGGGGGCGAACGGGCCGACGACACCAGCGGCCGACGAGGCGCTGCGCCAGCGTGGTGTGACCGTCGTTCCCGATATTCTCGCCAACGCCGGCGGCGTTACCGTCAGTTACTTCGAGTGGGTGCAAAACATCCAGCAATTCCGCTGGGAACTGGAGCGGATCAATTCCGAACTCGACAAGATCATGTGCAAGGCATTTGCAGCCGTGACTGCAACCGCGTCTCAATTTAACGTCGATATGCGGACCGCGGCTTTCGTGCTCGCGATCCAGCGGGTCGGGAGAGCCGCGTTGGCGCGGGTCCATTTGCGCAACAAGATTCAGCTGCCGCCCGGTTTCGTGCCCTGACCGGTAATGCCGCAGTGCCCGACTAACCAGAACAATGGAGATACGCCAATGAGCCAGTACATATTGCATCACTTCGATATCTCTCCCTTCGCCGAGAAAGCGCGCAAGGTTTTTGGCCTGAAGGGTATCGAGTGGCAATCCGTTCAGATCCCCATGATCATGCCGAAACCCGCGTTGATGCCCCTGACCGGCGGCTACCGCAAGACGCCGGTGCTGCAGATTGGCGCGGACGTTTATTGTGATTCGCGGCGAATCCTGCGGGAGATCGATCTGCGGGTTCCCAAACCGACGTTGTTCCCCAGCGGCAACGAGGGCCTCGTATGGGCATTGTCGGAGTGGAGCGACAAGGCGTTTTTCGAATCGGGCGCGGCACTGTCGATGGGGGTCAATGCGGACATTCCTGAAGACGTGCTTAAAGACCGCATGGCTTTTTTCAATTTCCTGGATTTCGATCGCCTCGACCAGGACATTCCCCACCTGTACTCGCAGTTGCGCGGACATGCGGACCTGGTGGATCGGCAATTGTCGGACGGACGGCGTTTCATGCTGGGTGACGAGCCAGGGTTGGCGGACATCAATGCCTGGTTCGTCATCTGGATGGCGCGAGCCAACGTACCGCCGGTCGAAGACATGTTTGCGCCGTTTCTTTCGATGCATGCCTGGGAGGAGCGGATGCGGGAAATGGGCGAGGGGGAACGCCACGAACTCGATCCCGAGGCTGCCCTCGATGTTGCCCGCGACGCGGAACCCAGCCATGGCGAGGGCATCGATCCGGACGATCCACTCGGGCTGCGCGCTGGCGAGCGGGTATCCGTGACTCCCGATGACTACGGCAAGATACCGGTCTCCGGGCAGCTGGTGACGCTTTCGCTTAACGAGATTGCGATCCGTCGCACTGATGCGCGGGTCGGCGAGGTGACCGTGCATTTTCCGCGCATCGGCTATCGCGTGGAACGTGCCTGAGCTGCCTGTAGCGACCGCCGTCGCTGACGGCGAGGCGTCAATCCGCCATGTGGACTGGCAGGCATCAACATGATCGATCTTTATTATTTCCCATCGCCCAACGGCATCAAGGTCGCAATCATGCCCGAGCAGTGCGGTTTCGCCGGCAAGGTAGTCAAAGTCGATATCGGCCGTGGCGATCAGTTCAGGCCGCAGTTTCTCAGAATCAGCCCGAACAACAAGATACCGGCACTCGTTGGCCACGATGGCGCGGAAGGTCCGGTCGATTTGTTCGAGTCGGGTGCAATCCTGGTTTATCTGGCGGAGAAAGCGCGGCGATTGGCGGGCCGCGATGAACAAGCCGGGTTTGCCGTGCAGCGTGATTTTGCGCTGAGCAACGAACGTCTGATGGATCCGGACGGATACGTTTTCCTGTACGGTCAGACCGCATCGGTTGTGGAGGACCGCAGGCAATCGCACGAATCCTCGGGCGACGGAGACTGATCCAATGACCGATCTGATACTGCATCACTACGACGCCTCGCCGTTCACCCAGAAAGCGTTGCGGATGTTCGGGCTGAAAAAGCTCGCGTGGCGTTCGGTCGAGACGCCGATGATCATGCCAAAACCGGACCTTACCCGGCTGACGGGCGGGTACCGTGGCACGCCGGTTTTGCAGGTAGGCGCGGACGTCTATATCGACTCCCAACTGATTGCGCGGGAACTCGAGCGGCGCTTTCCGCGGCCGACACTGTTCCCCGCCGATAATCGCGGCCTCGATTATGCGCTGGTGAAATGGGCTGACGATTTTTTCCAGGCCGGCCTGGAGATGGCGATCAATATTGTGGGACCGTCCTGGGATTCTGCGTTTGCAGCCGATCGGGAAGCACTCTTTGATCACTTGAGCTTTGCCCGGATCAGCGAGGATGCGGGTCATGCGATTAGCCAGTTGCGGGCGCATTGCGCGCTGCTTGAGGATCAACTGGCCGACGGCCGGGCCTTTCTCAGTGGCGACCAACCGGGGCTGGCCGACATTCAGGCGTTTAGCGTCCCGTGGTTTGCGCGGGCGGCAATGCCGGTTACCGAGAAGCTGCTCGCGGGGTTTGTGTCGCTGCCGCCCTGGGAGGCACGGGTGGCAGCGCTCGGCGAAGGCGCAAGGACGGAGATTGCGGCCAGCGTGGCACTGGCGGAAGCACGGCTCGGCCAGCCCGATCTGTCAACTGCAATCGACCCGGGCGATCCGCTCGGTCTGCGGCCGCTTGCGAAAGTGATGGTTGAGCCCGCCGATTTTTCCAGGCGTGGGGTGGTCGAAGGCGAGTTACTGCGCCTGACGCCGCTCACTGTCGCGGTGTTGCGGCGGGATCAGGAACTCGGCGATGTCGTCGTACACTTTCCGCGCCTGGGTTACCGGGTATCGCCGGTCTAGGCTCGTTGGCATCTCCGGGTTACGCGACGATCCCGGATTCGCGCAGCTGAAGGCGTTCGTCGGCATAGCCGAGTTCACGCAGATTTACATCGCTGTGCTCGCCGTGCTGCGGCGGTGCAGAGCGGATACCCGATGGGTTTCGCGAGAAATGCAACGGCAGTCCGGCCACCGGCATGCCGGGAAAGCCGATCTGCGGCAGCAATTCCATGGCCTCCATCTGGGGATTGCCTATGGCCTGTTGCGGTGTGAGCACCGCCCCCGCCGCAAGTCCCGCCGCATTGAGTTCGGCGATTGCGTCGTCGGTCGTGCGAGCCGCGCACCACGTTGCCATGCGTTCACAGATGAGGTCGCGATGGTGGCCGCGTGACTGATCGGTTGCGGAACGCCGGTCGCAGGTCCATTTTTCCTCCTCGCCTATCAGACGCGCCCACCGCTGGAACAGACCATTGCCGCCGGCGTGGGTGAGCACATTTCCGTCACGGGTTTCGAAAACATCCGACGGCGAAGCGTTCTGTACCCTGTTACCGCTGCCAATGCGATCGAGAGCAGTGACGCCCTGCTCGATGAAATGCGAATTGAAAACGGCGAACGCGGTTCCGAGCAGGGTCGCCCTGACCTCCTGGCCGATTTCGCTGCGCTCGCGTCCCATCAGCGCGGCCAGCGTGCCGAACGCTGCCAGGATTGTCGTCGCGTAATCGACGCAGGGTGCCGCCGCGTTCAGCGGCCGGCCAGGTGTTCCGCTGATGTTCATCGCTGGGGACAATGCCTGCCCGACGCCATCGAAACCGCCCTTGCCGGCATCGGGGCCGCGATCGCCGAACTCACTCTGGCTCCGCCAGGGTGATGTCCGGCCTGATCGCCCACAGGCTTGCGTAGTCGAGGCCGTGTCGCTGCAGCCATTGCGTTGGAAGATTGGCGGCACCGACATCAGCGCTTGCCACCGGCGTGGCTACCACGTCGCGTGCTTCGACGGCGCCGAGATCGATACAGATGCTGCGCTTGTTGCACGCTGTTTGCAGGCAGACGCCACCCTCTCCGGAGGCCGCGACCGGGGCGATATAGCGGTCCTCGCTGGCGCCGATTTTCTCGATTCGGATGATGTTTGCGCCGAGAAAATCGAGCAGGGCGGCGCAATACGGACCCGCAACATAGCGGCTGAAGTCGAGCACCCTGACGTTTGCGAGGAACTGGCTGTCGATTGCAGCGTGGCTCAGGGCAGGTCTTCGAAGGGTTGTAAAAAACAGTCAGGACTGTCTAAGTTTCCCGGCGTTGGTTATGATCGGCAAGCCCTGAACTGCCGTCAGCATTTGTTAAGCGCGCCGCCGGTCACCGTGTCCGACAAGAATACCGGGAGTAAGTAATGGATGTCAGGCTCACACCGGAACAGCTTGAACTGAAAGAGACCGCGCGCCGCTTCGTGCGCAATAAATTGCCGGCCGTGGCCGAGCACTATGAGAATTCGAACACGCCACCCTCGCGCGAGCTGATTCGCGAGTTTGCCGAGATGGGCTTCCTCGCGATCGATGAGCCGGAGCAACCCGGCGGCCTGGGTCTTGGCAACCTGGAGGCGTTGCTGATTCTCGAGCAATTCGCGCAGATCTCCTCCGCCGTCGCGTTTCGGATTTTTGAATCCTGTGTGGGCCCGGTACGCGCGATCGGGCATTTTGGCAACGACACGCTCGAACAAGCAGTTGCCCCGGCGGTGTGTCGCGGTGAGAAGGTCGTTGCTGGGGCCATGGCGGAGCCAGCCGCGGGCTCCGCGCTGACCGATCTTATGACCCGCGCGAGCGCGATGGCAGGACGCCGTTTCGACCAGCGTCGTTAACACGTGCAGGGTCGCGCATCGTCCCATACCCCCAGGGTTGCAGTATCAACGCTGCAGTTGTTGTTTCTATCGGCCCTTAGCCCGTTATCATTACACATCATTATCCCGGCGCTACCCGCAATACAGCACACCTTCTCGGCTTCCGCAGCGAAGGTGCAGTCGCTGGTGGCGTTGAGTTCGGTGGGTATCGCCATTGCAGTGCTCATCTACGGTCCGCTGGCTGACCGGTTTGGCCGCAAGCCGGTACTGGTTGTTGCAGGCAGTTTGTTCGTGGCCGGATCGGCGCTGGGTGCGCTGGCGCCTGCGCTCGAGGCGGTAATCGTCGGGCGTGTGCTGCAGGCGATTGGCGGCGCCAGCGGCCTGGTTCTTGCGCGAGCCATTTGCCGCGACATTTACCGGGAAGAGAAAGCCAAGGAGTTGATTGCCTACCTGATGCTGTCGACCGCGGCAACACCGTTGCTCGCCCCGTTTGTTGGCGGACTGGTTACAGATTCGGTGGGCTGGCGCTGGTTATTTGTCGTCTCCGGAGTGTTCGGCATTTTGCTCGTCGCCTGGATCACCTTGCGTTTGCGTGAGACCTTGGCGGAACCGCTGCCGCTGCCCGGATTGACCGGTATCTTCAGCCCCTATGCCGCGTTGTTGCGTGTGCCCGTATACCGCCGCTACACGTTCGCGCTTGCCTTTGCCAGCGCCTTTTTCTTTGCATTCATGAGTGCTGCGCCGTTTCTCTATGTACAGACGCTTGGAGGTTCGGCGGCCGGCTATGGCGCCTGGGCCGCCCTGGTGCTGAGTTTCTTTATTGCGGGTTCGTTGCTGGTGGCCCGGAGCAGCGTGAGGATAAGCACGGAGAGCCTTATCGTCATCGGCTCGGCAATATTTGTTGGCGGTGTGTTGCTGGCGGCATGGCGGCTGCGCGGCCAGGGCTGGAATGCAGGGGATCTTTTCGGGACGGCCTCGGTAATGGCGCTCGGCGCCGGGTTCGTTGTCTCCAGCGCTATGGCCGGTGCCGTTAGCCTGGACCCGAAGCGGGCCGGCAGTGCGTCGGGTCTTGCGACTTTTGCCCAGTTCGCATTTGGTGCCGCCGCGGTGACCACACTGGGTTATTTTCCGGCCGCGACACCCGATGCATTGATTGCGATTATGCTGGTGTGTGCGAGCGGCTGTTTGATTGTGGCTTTGAGCCTGTACTTCGGTCGGAGCAGGTGAGCTCGACCGGGACCATGAACATGAGCAGATTTTTCGGGCCGATAAATCAAGGCGCCTATGTCGTCGAGGACTGGGAGTCGGCGGCGCGGCGCTGGATCGACAAACTCGACGTCCGACCTTTTTTCCTGCTGCGTCACTTGGAGTTTTCGCGGTGTTTCTATCGCGGTGGACCGACCGATACGAACGTCACCATGGCGCTGGCGTTTTCTGCCGAACACCTGAGCGAACTGGTGTAGCTGCACAACTTCGCACTTTCGATATACACGGATTTTCTCGAACGCGCGCCTTACGGGCTGCAGCACGTCGGCGCGCTGACCGCCGACCTCGCGCTCGACGAGCACGGCTTGCGAGACCATCGAATTCAATGGGCGAAACCGTCGCCGGGCAGAGATTTGCGTACGTGGAGACCACCTTCACTGAGGGTACGATGCTCGAGTTGATCGAAGCGGATCAGAGCGTGCTCGATGCATTCGAGCGCATGCGACGTGCCGCGACCGACTGGGACGGCAGCAAACCGATCCGCGGCTGATCCGGCACGGATTTCCGCGACTACTTCGATGCGGTCATGTTGGCCTCAGTCAGGCGGCGCCTCGGCGTCCAGCGCCACTTCTATCCTGCCTTGGACAATTCTCAGCGGGTAGGTCCGGATAGGGTTGCAAGCCGGCTGCCCCTTGACGCTGCCGTCACGGATGTCGAACGCTGCTCCGTGCAGCGGGCAAATCAGCCGATAGGCACGTTGGCGTCCGCCCTCGAGCGGCGCCATCGCGTGCGAACAGAGGTTCTCGACCGCGAAAAACTCATCCTTCGCATGACAAATGAGGATATCGTGATCCTCCATGACGTACGCCTTGTTCTTGCCCGGGGCAATGTCCTCGGTCAACGCAATTAAGTGATAGTGCGGTTCGTTCACTGGTGTTTACCTGCGCTTTGACGGATACCGGCAATCGCGCCGAATGTTAGCATTGGAGCTGTTGTAAAAAACCCAGCCCTGACGGTTTTGTTCGACTGGCCGGGTGCTGTGATCCGGCCCGGGAACAGCGCGATATTGGCCCGGTCGGTATGCTTTCTATCCTCGTAAAATTAAAGAACTGGAGAGGGTGGTGGCGAAAATGACGTTGCTGGCACAGCCTGTCGAGGGATGCTGCAAGGAACCGGAGAAAACCGCTGAGGCTTCGGACGCCGAAGGGCTTTTCCCTACCGCGTATATCGGGTTGCTCGACGCGGACGGACAGGTCATGTTTCACGGGCGTATCTAAGGACATGCTGAAAGTCGGCGGTGAGAATGTTGCCGCCGCCGAAATCGAATCGCAGCTCGCGCGCCACCCGGCGGTGCAACTGGTCGGCGTCCCCGATGAGCGACTGCACGAGGTCCGGGCCGCGTTTATCGGGGTTCATGTCGGCAGCGAGGTCTCGGGGCAGGAACTCATCGAATTTTGCCGCGGCGAAATAGCGGGTTGCGAAATCCCGCGGCATATCCGTTTCGTCACCGTGTGACCGATGTCCACCAGCAAGATGCAGAAAGTCCGGTTGCGCGATCGATTGCTGGAGGAGCTCGGTATCTAGCTTGCTTGCCGGCCTGATACACGATCGCCTGACCGGACTGTTTTACACCAAGTCCAGGAGCCCGACATGCAGGTGGCCTTTATCGCAAAATTGTTTGTAACACCGGAAAAGAAAGACGAATTCGAAGCGCCGCAGAAAATGCTTTCGGTCCTGACTCAAAATTATGAAGTGGACACCGTGGTCTGCGATTGTCTGCGCCATCGCGATGAAGCCGTGTTCGAGACGCATCAGAAAGGCGCATGCCACGATGACCTGGTGCCCCCGATCCTCGAGGCGCTGACCGAGGAAGTGGACTTGGAAGTATTCGATCTGATCGAGTAGTTTGACGGTCCGGCGGCCGGCATCGTCCATACTGGTGTAGGATTCTCCTGCAGCGGGGCCAGCAAGAAAGAATATTCGTGATAGCCGACAGGATCAGTTCCGGACACCGATGCAGGTTGCCAGTCACTTGCAGATTCGCGGTGGTCCTCTGTGTTGCTGCCATTGGCACGGCGCAGGCGCAGGATTTTCAGGTCGGTAACCTCCGGGGAATCCTCGACCTTACCGTATCGTACGGACTCGGAATCCGTGTCGAGGATACCGACAAAAGCCTGGTTGCGGCGGCCAACGGCGGCGACGGTGTCCGCGTCAATAACGACGACGGTAATCTGAACTATGACACCGGTATCTATTCCAACGCGCTGCGTGGCAACGCGGAGCTGACGATGCTGTGGGGCGGGATCGGATTCTATGCCCGCGGTGCCGCGGGTTACGACTACGAAACCGAGGACCAGTCGCGCGAGAGAACCGATCTGACGTCGCGCGGGCGTAACCTGCTCGGTTCCGATACGGATTTACTCGATCACTACATCAGTGGCAATTTCCGCATTGCCGACGTGCCGGTGCATTTCCGGCTTGGCGACCAGGTTGTCAACTGGGGTGAGACGAATTTTGTCCGTGACGGCATCGATGTCATCAATCCGGTCAACGTCACGGCTGCTCTGCAACCGGCGAGTCGGGCGATCGATTTGTTGACGCCGCAGGGCATGCTGTGGGTCGCCGCCACGTTGACCGAGACCTTCGCATTCGAGAGTTTTTACCAGTACGAATGGGAGCCTCTGACGCTGCCGCCGGTCGGCAGTTATTTTTCCACCAACGACCTGGTCGGCGGTGATGGCGTCAATCTGGCAATGCTGACCGGTGGACGATACTCGGACCTCGGCACGGATCTCGATGACGCGTTCAGGCTGCCGGCCGGAACGCTCGGTTTCGACGAAGATTTCTTCCAGATTCCGGGGCGTTATGTCGATGAGCCCGAGGATGGCGGGCAGTACGGGGTCAGCCTGATCGCCCGCTTTTTTGACGGGTTGGCGACCAAAATCGGACTGCACTACATTCGTTATAACAGCCGGCTGCCGATCGTCAGCGGTCTGACCGCCAGCCAGGCCGCCATTGACCAGACCTCCGAAGCCGCGGTTACGGGTATTGCAGATAACCTCGAGCCGGTTTATCTCGGTACCGGGCTTACTCCGGATGAGGCAGTTGCCGAGGCGCGCGCTACAGCCGAGCAGTTGACACTGAGTAATTACGATAACGCCGCGGGCTTTTTTGCCGAGTATCCTGAAGACATCGATATGTTCGGCCTGTCGTTCAGTTTTTCCACGATCGCTACCGGCACATTGTTTGCCGGTGAGTTCTCGCGCCACACTGATTTTCCGTTTCAGATCGCGACCGGCCAGGTTCTGACCGCGATCCGTTCGCCGGTGCAATACAACCCGGCCATCGGCGATACGCCGCTCGGAGAATTCGGCGCGGACGAGATCGTCAGTGGTGTTCTCGAGCGTGACCGTACCCAGTTTACGATGAGCGTGACCCAGTTACTCGGGCCGCGCCTGGGTTCCGACCAGTTACTCATGGCGGTGGATGCCGCCTTCGTCAACGTGGATGACGTCAGCGGAAACGGTGGTGTCGCGCTGCAGGCCAACAAGTCACCGACCGACAACTCCTGGGGCTACAGACTGTCGCTGGTGTCGAGTTACAGCAGCGTATTCGGGGCGCTCAATGTCAGGCCCAGAATCGTGTTTACCCACGATGTCAGCGGCACCACGCCGGCGCCGCTCTCGACGTTTATCGAGGGACGCAAGCTGGTGCAACTGGGCGTGTCCGCCGACTTTATCGACCGCTGGAGCACGGACCTCAGTTACACCGGGTTTTTCGGTGGCGGCAACGCCAATCTTCTGACCGATCGCAATGTCGTCACATGGCGGCTTACTTACTCTTTCTGATGATGAATACGGTGTCCGGCAACTGGCGTCTTTGGTTCTGCGTTGCGCTGTTCGGCGCCGCCTGGCCCGTGCTGGCAGAGGTATCGGCTGAGGAGGCGGCGCGCCTCGGTGGCGACGAACTAACACCGCTCGGGGCGGAGCGCGGCGGCAACGCCGAAGGCACGATCCCGGCGTGGGCCGGCGGGATCACCGAGATACCGGCCAGTTTCGTTCCGGGCCGCCATCACGTCGATCCGTTCGCGGACGATCCGGTACTGTATTCGATCGACGCGGCAAACCTCGCCGAGCACGCCGACAAATTGACCGACGGTCAGAAAGCGCTTCTTTCCGCATACCCGGATACCCTGCGTTTCAATGTCTACCCGACCCGGCGCAGCGCGTCGTATCCACAGTGGGTGTACGAGGCGATCCGTGAGAACGCAACGAGTGCGACACTGCTCACTGAAGGCAAGGGCGGCGTCGACGGCGCCCATATCAGTTCGCCGTTCCCGTTGCCGCGGTCGGCGGAGGAGGTGATCTGGAACCACAACCTGCGTTGGCGCGGGATACGGGTCAAGCGCCGCGAAGGCAGCGCCGCGGTTACCCGGATGGGCAGGTACCAGGTCGTTGAGCAGTTCCAGGATTTCGCCTATCCGTATGGATCTCCCCGCGACACAAATGTCGCCACGAAGTTCGACAATGTGCTGCTGGCGGTCAAAACCAAAACCTATTCTCCGGCGTTGCGCGCCGGTGAGGGTGTGCTCGTGATCGAGACGATCAACCAGACGCGTGACCCGCGCAAGTCATGGCAGTATGCACGCTCATTGCGCCGGATCATCCGGCTGCCGTATTTCGGTTATGAGGTTCCGGCGTCTGGTCTGGACGGGCTGCGTACGGTCGACGATTTTGAGCTTTACAATGGTCCGCCGGACCGTTTCGAATGGACGTTGCACGGCAAACGCGAGGTATTGATCCCGTACAACGCCTATCGCCTGCACAGTGACGAGGTGACGCCAGGACAGATAATCCAGCGCAAACATATGAACCCGGATCTGCTGCGCTATGAGCTGCATCGGGTGTGGGTCGTCGAGGGGCGGCTAAAAGACGGCGCCCGGCACGTTTATTCGCGGCGCTTTTTTTATGTCGACGAGGACAGCTGGCAGATCGCGATCAGCGAGGCGTATGACAAAGATGGAGAGTTCTGGCGCGTAATGGAAGCTCACGCCGTCAATTACTATGACGTGCCGGTGTTATGGGCGACTGCCTATGTCTATTACGACCTGCAGCAGGAACGCTATCTGATCAACGGGCTGGACAACGGTCTGGCGCCCTACGAATTTTCGGATAGCGCGGATCCGCGCGAGTTCAGCCCCAACGCGTTGAGCTATTACATCCGCTAGAGCACTTTATGGCGCCGTCCTCGACAGGTTGAATCAGGGTGGCGGATTTGAGCGGGCCGTGCGGTCAGCATGGATTGGTGGCCGCGACACCGAATATCAGCATGACGTTTCCGGGCATATGGAAATAAATGCGGCAACCGGTAGTCACATAAAATCATGGCATCGGCAACCATCGGCCCGCCGCCGCCGAAGTAGCCGCTGCGGCCGATGCCACCCGAGACGGTTTCGCACTCGCGCAGAGTATTCGTCTGCCACAGCACTTTGCCGTCCTAATGCACATTGATCCTGAGTCTGCCGTCCATGTGAGCGGCAATCACTACGCCAGGAATTGCCGTGACTGCCTGCGATATGCCGGGATCGCAATACGCGATATCACCGCTGACATCTCGCGTGAAGTTTTCCACAGCACTTCTCCGCTGCCTCACCCACGCAAGTGGGCCGAGCGAGGCGTTTTCCTAAAAGGTCGGGTCGACAAACTCGATCACAGAATATAAACAGTCACGACTGTTTTGTTATATCAGTTCAGCCGCCGGTCTGGCTTGATCGGCGGGCGCTGTGCCAATACCATGCCGCGCTTGCAGTGGCCGATCAGGGCGGCCGCCTCGGCAGACTTGCCCACGGAGTGAATACAGACATGGTAAAGGTCGTTGTGACGGATCGGGACGGGGTTTCGCACGAAGTCGAGGCGGAGATCGGATTCACCGCTGATGTATTCACTGCGTGACCTCGACTACGGTGTCGAGGCGATATGCGGTGGGGTCTGCTCCTGCGCCACCTGCCACGTATTCGTCGATGATGCGTGGGTTGCGCGGTTGCCCGCGCGCGAACAGGATGAGGAAGAATTGCTCGAGGAACTCGAGTATTTCAGGCCCAACTCGAGGCTGAGTTGCCAGATCGAAGTTGGACCGGAGTTCGACGGGCTGAAAGTCACGATCGCTCCCGAGGAGTAGGCCTGCTTCGCGCTGCGCGCACGCTAGTGAATTGTCAGCGCGTTGTCCGGCACGATTTCGCTGCGGTTTACGAAGCGGGATTCGTCGGGCGCCAGGAACAACACCACGTTAGCGACATCGAGCGGCGATCCGACGCCGACCGGGCTGATCCCGTTCTTGTCTTCGATACCGAGGTCCGAAGTGGTCTGGTCGATCATCGGCGTGTCGATTGCCCCGGGAGGGATCGAGTTGACCCGGATGTCGTAACCGCACATCTGGCAATGTACAGCGATCGCCTTGGTCATTGCCCGCACCGCGCCCTTGGCCGCCGAGTAGGCGAAAAACACCGGGTAACCGAGGTGCGAGGCGACCGACGACATATTGATGATCGATCCGCCGCCGCCCGCGTGCATCGCCGGCATCGCGTGTTTGCAGCCCAGGAACACTCCCTCGCTCATCACCGCGTTTTGCAGGCGGAAATTGCTCCAGCGTGCAGTCTTCCGGGGTTGCGACAATGACAATACCGGCATTGTTGACCAGGATGTCGAGCCGGCCGTGACGTTCCATTATCGTATCGATGACCTGTTTCCAGGCGGCCTCGTCGGTGACGTCGTGAACCATGAACTCCGCCTTGCCGCCCGTTTTACGGATCGATTCGGCAGCGGCTTCACCGGCGCTTTCATTGACGTCGGTAAGGATCACGGTCGCGCCTTCACGCGCCAGAACTTCCGCGTCAGCGAGCCCCAGGCCGGAAGCTGCGCCGGTGACGATGGCGACTGTGTTTCCTGCGCGACTCATCGCAACGACTCCCTCGGGTTCGGCCGTGCCCGGCCCGGCAAAAGCGTGCCGGAAATTATCAGTCAACGTGTCCGGTTTCAATCATCTTTGACTTTTTTTGCTGTTGCCACCATCCTTTTGCCAGCAAAGTCCGGTCCAGGCGGGCCGGAATGACAGAGCAAACAATCCGGGAAGGCTTATGACTCGACGGGCAGATCGCAAGCGTGCACATGCGGGTGTTGAACCGTCCGGATGGCAGGCGCAGAAGAGTGCCGCAACCCGCAATCTGATCATTGAGGCGGCGATACGCTGCTTCATCGAACTTGGCTATGCGAGCACCACGACGACACGTATCGCGCAGATGGCGGGCCTGTCGCGCGGCGCGATGTTGCATCACTTTCCATCCAAGATCGACATCGTGCGCGCCGCCGTCGATCATTTGCATGCGAAGCGGCTGAAGGCCTTCCGCAATTCAATCGCTTCGATTCCGGGCGATGCCGATCGGGTTCGGCTCGGGCTCAGGGCATACTGGAAGCATGTGAATCATCCCATGTTCGTGGCTTTCTTCGAGTTGTCGGTCGCCGCCCGAACCGACCCCGAGCTCGAAGCCATACTTGGCCCTGCGCAGACCGCGTTCGATGCGGCGTGGTACCAGACAGCGCTCGAGCTGTTTCCGGAATGGCAGTCGGATCGCAAGGCTTTCGATGTAGCGCTTGAGCTAACGCGCTATGTAATGGAAGGGATGGCGGTGAATTTCCTGACTCACGAGAGAACCAAGCGCGATCAGCAGGTACTCGACTATCTCGAGGAGCAGCTGCGTTCGCTGCGTCCGCCGGCGGCGCCGAACGAAAAATAAAACACCGGGGATCAAGCGACATGGCCTACGAGACGTTGAGCTTCGAGAAACACGGGACTGTGGCGGTCATCACACTGGATCGGGCGGATGCCGGAAATTCGCTGAATATGGCGATGGCCGAAGACCTGTTTCGGGCGGGCCTCGAGTGCGAGGCCGACATCGGCGTAAAGTGTGTGATTCTGACCGGGGCGGGCCGGGTTTTCTGTTTCGGCGGTGATCTTAAAGCGATTTCCGATCAGGAAAATCCCGCGGGTTTCCTGAATGAGCTGACCGCGAAACTGCATGCGGCGATTTCGGTCTTCAACCGGATGCGGGCTCCGGTCATCGCTGCCGTCAATGGAGCCGCTGCCGGAGCCGGCGTGGGATTGCTGGCGATGGCCGATCTGGCGCTGGCCGCAGAGGACGCGAAAATTTCATTGGCCTACACCGGTGTTGCATTGACGCCGGATGGCAGTACGACCTATTTCCTGCCGCGCCTCATCGGCCGCCGCCGCACGCTCGAATTGATGTTGACCAATCGCCCGCTGCGCGCCGAGGAAGCCTGCACATGGGGGTTGCTGAACAGGGTTGTCCCTGGCGATCAACTAATGGATGAAACGATGGCGCTGGCGCAAAAGCTCGGCGCCGGCCCGGTCGGTGCCTTCGCCGCGACAAAAAGGCTGTTGCTGTCATCCGGGGACAATTCTCTCGAAGCGCAAATGGCCCTTGAAGGGCGGACGATAGCCGCCCAGGGCCACTCCGCGGAAGGGCGCGAGGGAGTTGGCGCGTTTCTGGAAAAACGCGATCCCGACTTCAGCTGAGCGGCCCGGCAACGGATTGCTTCAGTCGGCAGTTTCCCTGTCCGGGCTTATGCCATTCCCCGCACAATTGATATACTGGGCCGTTCGGGGAGTGAGATGCCCGGGTCGATAGCCCAAAACTGCCGGCCAGCCCCATTTCCAGCGAAAGTGGCGGAATTGGTAGACGCGCAGGATTTAGGTTCCTGTGGGCATAGCCCGTGAGAGTTCGAGTCTCTCCTTTCGCACCAACAGTTGACTGTCACAGTGCGCTGCATGAGCAGCGCACTTCGGTTTCTGAACGAGGAAAAATCATGCAGGTGTCCGTGGAGGCCGGTGGCGGCCTGGAGCGTCGGGTTCGTATTCAGGTGGACTCGGCAGAAATCGAGTCCGAGATCGAAAAGCGACTGCTTAGCGTTGGGCAGAAGGCGCGGATCAAGGGTTTCCGGCCCGGCAAGGCACCGCTCAAGGTCCTGCGACAGCAATATGGCCCGCAGGTGCGGCAAGAGGTTTTGTCCGAGGTGATGCAGACCTCTTACAACCAGGCCATCAGCCAGGAGCAGCTGCGCCCCGCCGGCAACGCACGTATCGAGCCGCACAGCACGGAGCAGGGTCGGGATCTCGATTTCACCGCGGTGATCGAGGTTTACCCTGAATTTGAAGTCGCCGACGCAGCAAAGCTCAAAGTCGAGCGCCCCGTGGCGGAAATTACCGACCCGGATCTCGATGCGATGATCGAAAACCTGCGCAAGCAACGCGCGGAATGGCGCGAGGCCGATCGCAGCGGTGAGGATGGCGATCGTCTGATCGTCACGTTCCGCGGAACGATCGACGGCGAGGTTTTTGATGGCGGCGTTGGCGAAGACGTCCCGGTCGTGCTCGGTGCGGGAGAGACGATTCCCGATTTCGAACAAGGACTTAAGGGGCTCAAAGCGGGCGCCGAGAAAGTTATCGATGTGCGCTTCCCCGACGACTACCCGGTCGCCAAGGTTGCGGCTAAGGAGGCGAAATTCGAGGTTAGCGTCGCACGTGTCGAAGAGCAGTTCCTGCCCCAACTCGATGACGACTTCTTCAAGGCCTTCGGTGTCGAGGATGGCGGAATCGAGGCGTTCAGGACGGAGGTCCGCGCCAACATGCAGCGCGAACTCGAGCGTACCGTGCGCATGCAACTGAAACAGAATGTTATGGAAGGTCTGCGTGCGGCCAACGAAGTCGAGTTGCCGCAGGCACTGGTGGATCAGGAGATCCACAGCATGCAGCATGATGCGGCCCGGCGTATGGGTATCAGCGATCATTCGAAGCTGCCGCCGCGAGAGCCGTTCGAGGACCAGGCGCGGATGCGCGTGGCGCTGGGTTTGATTATCAACCAGCTGATACAGCAAGAGAAAATCGAGCCTGATCAGGAGCGCGTCGAAGCGCGCATCGACGAGATGAGCGCAGAGCACGAGGAAGGGGCAAAAGTCGCCCAGTACTACCGCACGAACCCGCAGCTTAAATCACAGATTGAAATGATGGTGCTCGAAGACCAGGTCGTCGACTGGTTGCTGGATCGGGCCAAGGTCAAAGACAGGAAAGCCAGCTTCGCCGAATTGATGAATTTCGGCGCGGGCCAGGCCTGAGCCCAACGCATTTTGCGGCGGGATAACGAAAGTGAATACCGGGAGACGAATGACCCTATGGATACCAAGGCCTTGAATCTGGTTCCGATGGTAGTGGAGCAAACCGCGCGCGGAGAGCGTGCCTACGATATTTATTCACGGCTCCTGAAAGAGCGGGTGATTTTCATGGTCGGTCCGGTTGACGATCACGTTTGTAACCTCGTAGTGGCCCAGCTGTTGTTTCTGGAGTCGGAGAATCCGGAAAAAGACATTCATCTTTATATCAACTCGCCGGGCGGGGTAGTCAGCGCGGGCTTGTCCGTGTACGACACGATGCAGTTCATCAGGTCAGACGTAAGTACCATTTGTGTCGGTCAGGCAGCGAGCATGGGCGCAGTTCTGCTGGCGGGCGGAGCCAAGGGCAAGCGTTTCGCTCTGCCTCACTCGCGGGTGATGATTCACCAGCCGATTGCCGGCTTTCAGGGGCAGGCCTCCGACATTGATATCCATGCCCGTGAGGTCTTGAAAACCCGCGATCAGCTGAACGTAATCCTGGCTGAGCACAGCGGCCAGGATATCGACAAGATCAGACACGATACCGATCGCGATTATTTCATGAGCGGCGAGGAGGCGATCGATTACGGGCTTATCGACATCGTTCTTGACAAACGTTCCGGTCCCCTTGTCGATTCTGAAGATAAAGCCGAATAGATACAGGATGTTATAGGAATTTTTTTAATTTGTTTCGACTTGCCTCCACTTTGCCTTGTGGTGGTGGTGCATGCTATAAACCTGTGTTCATGATGTGGGGCGCTGGCCCGGGGTACAGATGACAGACGAGACGCGCGGCAAGAGTGACGACGGCAAGCTTTTGTACTGCTCCTTTTGTGGCAAGAGCCAGCATGAGGTGCGCAAGCTTATCGCCGGCCCGTCAGTGTTTATCTGCGACGAATGCGTCGAGCTCTGTAATGACATAATTCGCGAGGAACTCGAGGATCATTCTGAGCAGACCCGCGACAAGCTGCCGAAACCCCATGAGATAAAAAACGTCCTGGATGAGTACGTGATTGGCCAGGAACGCGCCAAGAAAGGTGCTCTCTGTCGCGGTCTACAACCACTACAAGCGGCTGCAGAATCGAACCGCCGAGGGCGGCAAGGGCGGCGACATCGAGCTGGCGAAGAGCAACATTCTTCTGATTGGCCCGACGGGGTGCGGCAAGACATTACTCGCCGAAACGCTGGCACGGATGCTGAACGTTCCATTTACCATCGCCGATGCGACGACCCTTACCGAAGCCGGTTATGTCGGTGAGGACGTCGAGAACATCATCCAGAAACTGCTGCAGAAATGCGACTACGATGTAGACAAGGCGCAAACGGGCATTGTCTACATCGATGAGATCGACAAGATCTCTCGCAAATCCGACAACCCGTCGATTACCCGCGATGTCTCCGGCGAAGGCGTGCAACAGGCTCTGCTGAAGTTGATCGAAGGCACGGTCGCGTCGGTGCCTCCGCAGGGCGGGCGCAAGCACCCGCAACAGGAATTTCTGCAGGTCGATACCGGCAACATCCTGTTCGTTTGTGGTGGTGCGTTTGCCGGGCTTGAGAAAATCATTCAGAACCGGTCGGCGAAAAGCGGTATTGGCTTTGTCGCTGAAGTGCAGAGTAGCGAACATGGTCGCAGCGTCGGCGAGGTATTGTACGATGTCGAGCCTGAAGACCTCATTATGTACGGGCTGATTCCCGAGTTCGTTGGGCGGTTACCGGTCGTGGCGACGCTGGAAGAGCTCGATGAGGATGCGCTGGTCAGTATCCTGGTCGAGCCGAAGAATGCGTTGACGAAGCAGTATCGTCGGCTGTTCGAGATGGAAGGCGTTGATCTCGATTTTCGCGAGGATGCGCTGCGCGCCGTGTCGCGCAAGGCGATGGAGCGCAAGACCGGCGCACGCGGACTTCGCACGATTCTCGAGAATGTGCTGCTCGACACTATGTATGACCTGCCGGCCATGACCAACGCCACCAAGGTGGTGGTTGACGAGGCGGTCGTTACTGGTGAAACCAAGCCCTACGTGATCTACGAATCCGAAGATACACAGCTGACCGCAGTGGAAGAGCGGCGCCGGCCGGCCGGCTCGGGAAGTTGACCCGATGGCGGGCCACTGTATGCGTGGCCCGGTTGAGAAGTCGGCGCTTGACCCCATAATCTCCCCTATGCAGCGGCCCGCGGGGCCGAGCAAGCGGCGGTAACGCCAGACCGGCCAGTATGGCCGATTGCCAGATTTATCGAGGTGAGACCCAGTGTCCGAAGAATCCAGCATTACCATCAACGTCGATGACCTCTCGCAGACGACGCCGGTTCTGCCGTTGCGCGATGTCGTCGTTTATCCGCACATGGTCATCCCGCTGTTTGTGGGGCGCGAGCGTTCGATCAGTGCCTTGGATCAGGCGATGCAGGCCGGCAAGCAGATATTGCTGGTTGCGCAGAGGGAGGCAGATGTCGATGAGCCGGGGGCAGACGATATCTACCGTCTCGGTACGCTGGCTACGATTCTGCAACTCCTCAAGCTGCCTGATGGCACGGTGAAGGTGCTGGTTGAGGGCGGCGAGCGTGCGCGAATCGATTCTCTGCATTTGGATCGTCATTTTTCTGCGCGGACAACCCTGCTTCCCGAGGCGGACGACTATGACGATCGCGAGGTCGACGTTCTGACCCGCTCGGTGATTTCGCAGTTTGAGCAATACGTCAAACTCAACAAGAAAGTGCCGCCCGAAATCCTGACTTCGCTTGCCGGGATCGATCAGCCCGGGCGTCTGGCCGATACGGTCGCCGCGCATATGTCGCTGAAACTCGACCAGAAACAGCGGATTCTGGAGATCCAGGATGTACGCGATCGCCTCGAACATGTGTTGTCGCTGATTGAGGGCGAAATCGACGTTTTGCAGATCGAGAAGCGGATTCGTGGCCGGGTCAAACAGCAGATGGAAAAGAGCCAGCGCGAGTACTACCTGAATGAGCAGATGAAGGCTATTCAGAAAGAACTCGGCGAAATGGAAGACGCGCCAAACGAAATCCAGGAACTCGAGCAGAAAATCGCGAAAGCCGGTATGCCGAAGGAAGCCCGGGAAAAGGCGACATCGGAGCTCAACAAGCTGATGCTGATGTCACCGATGTCTGCCGAAGCCACCGTGGTCAGAAACTACATTGACTGGTTGTTGAAGGCGCCGTGGAAGAAGCGGACCAAGATTCTCAATAATCTGGCGGATGCCGAACAAATTCTCGACGAAGATCATTTTGGACTAGAAAAGGTCAAGGAGCGCATCGTCGAGTACCTGGCTGTCCAGCAGCGCGTGAAAAAACTCAAGGGCCCGATCCTCTGCCTCGTTGGCCCTCCGGGCGTGGGCAAGACTTCGCTCGGGCAGAGTATCGCGCGGGCGACCAATCGCAAGTTCGTGCGGATGTCGCTGGGGGGCGTTCGCGACGAGGCTGAAATCCGCGGTCATCGCAGGACCTACATCGGCTCCATGCCCGGCAAAATTCTGCAAAACCTCGGCAAGGTCGGTGTGCGTAACCCACTGTTCCTGCTCGATGAAATCGATAAGATGTCGATGGATTTTCGCGGCGATCCGTCGTCGGCGCTGCTCGAGGTTCTGGATCCGGAGCAAAACGCGACGTTTAACGATCACTATCTGGAGGTCGATTTCGACTTGTCCGAGGTGATGTTCGTGTGCACCGCCAACAGTCTCAATATCCCGGCGCCGTTGCTGGATCGCATGGAGGTGATTCGTCTGCCCGGGTACACGGAAGACGAGAAAATGAACATTGCGCGTCGTTATCTCGTGCCCAAGCAAATGGAAGCGAATGGGCTGGAGAAGAATGAACTCGTTGTCAGTGATTCGACTTTGCTGGACATCGTTCGTCATTACACGCGTGAGGCGGGAGTGCGAAATCTCGAGCGCGAGATCGCCAAGATTTGCCGTAAAGTCGTTAAGGATCTGCTGCTCAAGCCGGCGCGCAAGAAAGTCAGGGTTATTCCGAAGAGCCTCGATCGTTATCTGGGTGTCCGCCGGTTCCGGTTCGGACTCGCCGAGGAACGCGATCAGGTGGGGCAGGTGACAGGGCTGGCCTGGACCGAGGTGGGCGGCGAACTGCTGACGATCGAAGCGGCGATCGTACCGGGCAAAGGCAAACTGATTCATACCGGCCAACTCGGCGACGTAATGCAGGAGTCGATTCAGGCGGCGATGACAGTCGTGCGCAGCCGGGCGAAAGTACTCGGTATCGACACCGAGTTCCATCAGAAGTATGACCTCCATGTCCATGTCCCCGAGGGTGCGACACCGAAGGATGGTCCCAGCGCGGGAATCGGCATGTGTACTGCGCTGGTATCGGCACTGACGAAGATCCCGGTGCGATCGGATGTTGCAATGACCGGTGAGATCACGCTGCGTGGCGAGGTGCTGCCCATAGGCGGCCTCAAGGAGAAACTTCTTGCGGCTCACCGCGGTGGTATTGCCACGGTATTGATTCCGCATGAAAACGAGAAGGATCTCGTGGAAATACCGAAGAACATCAAGGACAAACTGAACATTCATTGTGTGAAATGGGTGGACGAGGTCCTCGAGCATGCACTGGTGCGCATGCCGGTGCCGGCGGGAGAGGAAGCGGGTCCCGAGGAAGACGCCGGCAGCAAGTCTTCGGACCCGGGCCAGGCAGAAACGGTGCATGCCCACTGAGGTATGCACCGGGCGGCATCGCGCGGTTTGTTGACAGTTCTTTTTTGCCCTTGCTATAAAGCGGGCAATTCCCACGTCTTAAGCTTGGTGTCGCGGCTTGCCTGCAGGGGGCCGCGTTTTTGTAAACAGGGTTCAAAGCGCCAGGGCGAGAGTGTTTCGCCGGGAAGCCACAAGTCCGGTCGTTGTGATCTCCGGCCGGTTTTCAATCACATTCCAGATCATTTGGGGAGTACTACATGAACAAGGGTGAGCTCATCGACGCCGTCGCCACTGCCGCGAATTTGTCCAAGGCAGATGCATCGCGGGCTGTTGAGGCAGTACTTGATAGCATTACCGGCGCACTGAAAAGCGGCGACCAGGTTTCGCTGATCGGATTCGGAACCTTCGGCGTCAAACGCCGTGAGGCCCGCACTGGACGCAACCCGCAGACCGGTGCGCCGATCCAGATTGCGGCCAGCAATGTACCGGGTTTCAAGGCTGGCAAAGGCCTGAAGGATGCCGTAAACTAGCGCGCCTCCCAGTAGCAGGGTGCTTAGCTCAGCTGGGAGAGCGTCGCCCTTACAAGGCGAAGGTCGGGGGTTCGATCCCCTCAGCACCCACCAGGATACGGAGCGGTAGTTCAGCTGGTTAGAATACCGGCCTGTCACGCCGGGGGTCGCGGGTTCGAGTCCCGTCCGCTCCGCCAAATCGAGAGGGCGCCCAGATCGGGCGCCCTTTTTTGCTAGTAGAGTCCTGCCGGTTTGCCTGGTCGTGCTGCTGGGGCGGACGATATGCCGAATGGGGCTTGCCAGATTGGCTCCGAGCGCTGCCATGTGGCCGCTTTTCAGTTAAGCTTCGCTGCTTCCGTTAAATTTCCGCCCCCCGGGGCGATTTAATCAGACAAAATCATGCTGCAAAATATTCGTGAAAAACTGTCCGGACCGGTCGCCATCACAGTGCTCGGACTGATCGCCATTGCTTTCGTTTTCTGGGGAATCGATTTCGGTTTTTTCAATCGCGATTTCGTGGCCAAGGTAAATGGCGAGGAAATACCAAATTCCAGGTTCAGCGCTGCTTACCAAAACCAGCTCAGTGAGCTGCAACGATACTACCGCGACGAACTCACTCCCGAGTTGCGACGCGAAGTCAGGCAGAACACGTTGGACGGGTTTATCCGCAGTACGGTGCTTGAGCAGCGTTCGCGAGATGATGGTTATCGGGTCAGCGATGCGGCTTTGACCGAGTACATTCGCAGCCTTCCGGCATTCCAGGTCGGTGGCCAGTTCTCGATGGATGCCTATAAAGCAACGCTGGCGTCGAATAACTACTCGCCGACCCGCTTCGAGCAGGAACAACGGCGGGCGCTTGCACAAGAGCAGTTGCGCCAGGGCATCGTTTCATCCGGTTTTGCAACGACGGCAGAAACCCGGCGGTTCGTCGAGTTGCTCGAGGAGCAGCGGGATGTCGCGTACGCGGTTATCGCGGCCGATGGGTTCCTGGATCAGCTCGAAGTGTCCGAAGATGAGATTGCTGCGTTTTACGAAGAGAACCGGGATCGCTACATGACAGCCGAATCCGTTACGCTTCATTATGTCGAGGTCAATGCAGACGAAGTAGCGGCCGCCGTGGAGGTATCCGAGGACGATCTCCTTGCTTATTACGAAACGGTCAAACTCCGTTATACCACGCCGGAACGGCGCCGGCCCCGGCACATTCTGATCGAGTTCGGTGACGACGAGGCCGCGGCCGAGAAACGGGCGAACGAACTTTTCGGACGGGCGCAGGGCGGCGAGGATTTTGCCGAGCTCGCGCAGGAGTATTCGGAAGACGTGGCCACGTCGGCGCTGGGCGGCGATCTGGACTGGATCGAACGGGGTGTATTCGAAGGCCCATTAGAGGACGCGATCTTCGCGATGCAGGAGGGCGAGATCCGCGGACCCGTGCGTTCCGACTTCGGCTTCCATGTGCTGCGCCTCGACCAGATTGAAGCGAGCACCGGGCGCTCATTCGCTGACGTTCGCGAAGAGATCGATTCCGAGTATCGCGAATTGCAATCGGATACGGCCTATTATGAGCGCGCCGAAACGCTTGCCGAGAAATCCTTTGAAAGTCCGGACGAACTGGAAACCGTTGCGGCTGCCCTGGGCGTGGCGGTAAAGCAGATCGAAGGCTTCACCCGGGTTGGCGGTGGGGAACTGGCCGCGTTCCCGGCGGTGGCGGAAGCGGCATTCAGTACACCTGTGCTCGAGGATAACGAGAACAGCCCGCTGATTGAATTGTCCGAGCGCCGGGCCGTGGTGTTGCGGGTTGCCGACCACAAGCTGCCGGAGCAGCGCTCGCTCGAAGAGGTGCGCAGCGAGATCGAGTCGACCCTGGCGCTGACACTTGCCCGCGAACGAGCCCGTGAAGCCGGCGAGGCACTGTTGGAAAAAATACGTGACGGTGCCGAACTGGCAGATCTGGCGGCCGCTGCCGGAGCCGATTACCAGGCATCGCGTGCGGTCGGGCGGCGTGACAGCGCGCTGCCTGGGGAGCTGCTGGCCGAGATATTCCGCGCTGCCAAGCCGGGCACGTCGCCGACTGTTTCAGGTCTTGAGCTTGCCAACGGTGACTACGCAATTTTTGCAATTACCACTGTCCGCCCGGGTAACCCCGAGGGCGGGGCAAGAGAGCAGCGACTGCAGGAGCGCGATGCGCTGGCGCAAATGAGCGGTGACGGAGCATTTGCCGCCTACGTAACCGAGTTACGCAGAAAGGCGAGAGTCCAGGTATTCGAAATAGAAGACGAGCAGCTTTAGGACGGCGCCGCCGCGATCATGCTCAGACTCAAATTACACTGGCAGATTCTGATCGCGATTATTCTCGCCTCGATCGTCGGCCACCTGGTCGGCGAGGAGAGTGGATTTCTCGGCGTCGCCTTCTACGACGTATTCGACTTTGTCGGCACACTGTTTATCAACGCGCTGAAAATGCTGATTGTGCCGTTGATCGCTTCGTCGATCATTGTCGGCGTGGCGGGAATCGGGACTTCGGGTGACCTCGGGCGGCTCGGCGGCAAGACGCTCCTTTTTTACGCGATTACCACGTTGTCGGCGATTCTGGTGGGCCTCGTTCTTGTTAACACGGTCCAGCCAGGCGTGGTCAACGGTGAGCCCGCCCAGGAGTTGCTGGCGCTGTCGGCGGACGCCGATGCGTTGCAGCGAAGGTCGGAGAAAAAGGCGCTGGCGATGTCGTCGAAATCTTCCTGCGCATGGTGCCACCCAACATCATCGAGGCCGCTGCGAACGGCGAAATGCTGGGGCTGATATTTTTCAGCATATTGTTTGGTTTCTTCATGACCCGCCTCGGTCACGAGACGGCGGATCCGCTTTTCCGGTTCTGGGACGCGGTTTTCCACGTAATGATGCGCATGACGGAATGGGTGATGTTGTTTGCCCCAATCGGCGTGTTCGGACTGGTCGCGCGCACAGTTGCGAAAACCGGCTTCGATGCGGCCGCGCCGCTGATCGTGTTTGCATTGACTGTGCTCGCGGCATTGTTTTTCCATGCCGTCGTGACATTGCCGACGTTGCTCCGCATAGTCGGTCGGGTCAGTCCGCTTGCGCTGTACCGGGCGGTTGCCCCGGCGCTTTTGACCGCGTTTTCCACGGCGTCGTCGTCGGCGACATTGCCGATCACCATGGACTGTGTCGAGAAAAATGCCGGCGTCTCGAATCGCATCTCCAGTTTCGTCCTGCCACTGGGCGCCACGGTCAATATGAACGGTACGGCGCTTTATGAGTGCGTTGCGGCGATGTTTATTGCCCAGGCGTACGGATTGACACTGAGCTTTGGTGTGCAGTTTTCGATTGTTGCAATCGCGCTTGTTACCTCCGTTGGCGTTGCTGGAATCCCGTCCGCATCTCTCGTTGCCATCGCGATAATCCTGAGCGCGGTCGGACTGCCGGTGGAGGCGATCGGCGTGCTCTTCGTTTTCGATCGGATTCTCGATATGGCGCGTACCAGTATCAATGTGCTCGGCGATGCATGTTGCGCGGTTATCGTTGCTCGCCTGGAGGGAGAGGAAGGCGTTCTCACCGGCGAACCGATGGAGGAGACAGTCCGATCCTGATTCGGATCCCAACTTCGACTGACACGCTGCCCGAGCGGGGGCCGAGTGCCGGGTGTGCGTTCGTCAGCCGGCGCTGCGCTCGGGCCTCGCCTGCAGATGAAATTTCTTCGCCTCAAGCTCCACACGCAGATTTTTCTGGCCCTGGTTCTGGCAGTAGTGGCGGGACTGCTTACCGACCCTGAAACGCGCCTGCTTGGCGTCAGCCTTTTCGCCGCTTATGACTTTGTCGGCAGCATGTTTCTCAACGCGCTGCGGATGTTGATTGTTCCGATTATTACTTCTTCGATCATTACGGGCATCGCCGGGATCGGATCGTCCGAGGCGCTTGGCCGGCTCGGGGGCAAGACGTTCGCGTACTACATGACGACCAGTTTCCTGGCGATCGTCGTTGGCATCCTTGCGGTAAACATGATCCAGCCTGGTATTGTCGACGGGGAACCGGCGCGTGAAATTCTGGGGCTGTCGGCCGAGCATGCCGCGGATGTGGCGGAAAAGGTCGGTAATCACGATGCGTCATCGCTAACCAACGTCTTTCTCAGCATGATCCCGCCCAATATCGTGGCCGCTGCGGCAGACGGGCAATTGCTGGGACTGATTTTCTTCAGCCTGTTGTATGGCTTCTATATGACCCGGATTGGCGACGAGTACGCCCAGATCCAGTACAAATTCTGGTGCGGGGTCTACGAGATCGTGATGCGGCTCACCGAGCTCGTCATGAAATTCGCGCCTATCGGTGTCTTCGCGCTGGTTGCGAAGGTCGTGGCGGGGATCGGTCAGGAGGATCTCGGCAGTCTCGTCCAGTCGCTCGGCCTGTTTTTCATGACGGTGGTGCTGAGTCTTTCATTTCATGCCTTCGTGACGTTGCCGCTGTTGCTCGCAACGCTGGGCCGGGTCAATCCGCTACGCCATTACAAAGCAATGGTCACCGCGTTGTTGACCGCGTTCTCGACCGCTTCATCGTCGGCGACGCTGCCCTTGACGATCGAGTGCGTACGCGACAATGCCGGGGTATCCAATCGTGTATCGAGTTTCGTCCTGCCACTGGGCGCTACCATCAACATGGACGGTACTGCGCTTTACGAATGCGTCGCTGCGATCTTTATTGCGCAGGCTTTCGGACTGGAACTGACGTTCGTCACCCAGTTTACGATTCTGCTGATTGCGCTGCTGACGTCCATCGGGGTTGCAGGTATACCCGCTGCGAGCCTCGTTGCGATCACCATCATTCTTTCCGCGATCGGGCTGCCGCTTGAAGCCGTTGGGGTCATTCTCGCCGTTGACCGGTTACTTGATATGTTCCGGACATCGGTCAATGTGTTCAGTGATTCCTGCGGTGCGGTAATCATCGCCCGCAGCGAAGGAGAAACGGGAGTACTGACCGAGACGGGCGATGCGCCGCGCGTCTGACCCGTGTTGACTTGCGCCGCCAGCAACTACTCGTGCAGCGACATGCCTACAATATTAAACCCTGCATCAACGTAGAGAATCTCCCCGGTTATGCCGGCGGCAAGATCGGAGCACAGGAAGGCCGCTGCATTGCCAACGTCTTCGATGCTGACGTTGCGCCGCAATGGCGAGACTTTTTCGAACTCGTTCAACATGCCCCTGAGTCCGGCAACGCCCGACGCTGCCAGTGTCTTGATGGGTCCGGCGGATATGCCGTTGACCCTGATACCGTCCGGGCCCATGTCGTATGCGAGAAACCGGACCGCCGATTCGAGACTCGCTTTGGCCAGGCCCATGACGTTGTAGCTCGGAATAGCGCGAACTGCGCCCAGATAGGACAGCGTCAGCAGCGCGCCGCTGCGACCCCTCAACAAGGGTTTGGCAGCCTTCGCGAGAGCGACAAAACTATAAGCGCTGATGTCATGAGCGATCCGGAAGCCTTCGCGAGTCGTGCTGTCGACAAATCCGCCCGCGAGTTCTTCGCGCGGAGCGTATCCAACCGAGTGCACGACGATATCCAGACCATCCCATGCGTCGCCGACACCGGCGAAAGCAGCGTCGATCTGTTCGTCGTATGCGACGTCCATCGGGAAAACGAGGCTGGATCCGAGTTCGGCCGCCATCTTCTCGACCCTGGGTTTCAGCTTGTCTGTCTGATAGGTAAACGCGAGTTGCGCACCCTCGCGAGCCAATGCCTGCGAAATTCCCCAGGCGATGGAACGCTTGCTTGCAAGCCCGACGATTAACGCGCGTTTGCCGGCCATGAAACCCATTTCCGTGTCCCCTTTGTTTTTCGCCCGTGGCATTATCGCACCGCAGATGCGTAATGATACAGAGCGGGCAGCGCCGCGGCCGCAGTTGAGTCGCGACGACAACGCGCATCGCTCAGGGGTGTGATCCGGGGATGGCAAAAGACAACGGGCGGAGCGTGGTTTTCCAGTTGCGATCACTGGACGGCGGTGTCGGCATTGTCGTCGCCCGTCTGGCGAGGGAGTTCGAGCGTCTCGGTGTCGAGGTCGCAGTCGTATGCGAGCAGCCGCTGCACCGCGCGGTGACGTCGCTTCCAGAGACCGTAACGGTATTCAGCACCGGCAGTGTTATGAAGATCCCCGGCTTCATGCGCTTGCTGGCTTTTCTCCTCCGACGCCGTCCCGACCATGTCCTGACCAACGATCGTCGCTCCAACGTGGCAGCGATGACCGCAAAACGCTTACTGCGATTGCGCTGTGCCATCAGCAGCATCGTCCACGACACCTATTCGGTTGCACTGCAGTTCAAGAACGAGGACGACCGGCGCGCCCAGATTCGCCACTATCGTGAGGTCTACCCGCGGAACCACCGTATTTTTGCCGTATCACACGGCGCGGCAAAGGCGTTCGCCGAGCTTTCCGGGTTGCCGGTGAAGCGCATCGACGTCACCTACAATCCGTTGCCGCCACAGTCGCAGCTGAGAGAACAAGCCGCGGCACCGCTCCATCGCTGGTTGGAATCGCCGCGGGTCGTGCCGGTTATCGTTAGCGCGGGGCGGCTGCAACGCGATCAGAAAAACTGTGCAGAGCTGGTGCGGGCATTTCACCAGCTGCGGCAGCAGCGGGCGGCGCGGCTGATCATTATCGGCGATGGCAAAGATCGAGCCGGGCTCGAGCAACTCGTTGCAGAACTCGGCATTGCCGGCGATGTGGATTTTCCCGGCTGGCAACGCAATCCGTATCCGTTTTATCGTGGTTGTGACGTGTTTGCGCACTGTTCCGTTCATGAGGGATTCGGCCTTGCCATAGCGGAGGCGCTGGCACTGGGCTCACGCGTAGTGGCTGTGGATTGTCCGCATGGTCCGCGTGAGATTCTGCAGGATGGCCGGCTCGGCTTGCTGGTGCCGCATGGGGACATCGCGGCCCTGGCCGCGGCTCTCGGGCGGTCGCTGGAAATGCAGGCGCCGCAAGCGGCGCTGCTGGCGGAACATGTCGGCCGTTTCGACGCCGAGACTGTCGCGCGGCGCTACCTCGGATTGCTCGGGATCAAGTCGTGACTGTCGGCCCCGGCTTCCGGGTCAATCCTGTCATGGCCGGGCAATCCGCGCAGCGCAGCGGTACACAACCGCGAGAACGCCAGCGCCTATGGCTGATTTCGCATCTAGACGCCTGATTGGCGTGTGACGTCTACGTACATGACGATGCGCTGGCCCGGTTGCAGGTACTTCTTGCCGGCGAGCGATTGATTCCAGTTTTTCAGATCCCCGATCGTCACCCGAAACTTGCCGGCGATCCGCGCAAGCGAGTCGCCCTTGCGAACCGTGTAGTGAACCTTGCGAACCTTGCCGCTGGTGCTTTTGGTTAGCGCCACTCTGGCCGCTCCAGACAACCAGTTCGCGGCCGACCGACAGGGTATCTCCCGGGGCCATGCCATTCCACTTCGCCAGCGATCGTGTACCGACTCCGTAGCGTTGGCTGATAGTCCACAGGCTCTCACCATTGCGTACAACGTGAATGCTCCGGGTGGCACCGCGCGGCTTGCCCTGCAGCCGCGCCAGCCGTTCCGGGGCGCTCTGTGAATACTGATCCAAACTGCGCGTCGCGGTCGGAATCATCAGATAGTCGCCGGCGCGAATATTGTTGCCGCGAATGTCGTTTATCTGCCGCAAAACGTCCGCAGTAGTGTCGTGGCGCCTGGCGATAAGGCTCAGCGCATCTCCGCTGCGAATCTTGTAGCGTACCCAGCGCACCTGCTGGCTTTCGGGCAATGCCGCCAGCCCGCTGCGAAACCGCTCATTCGCCGCGACCGGTACCTGGAGGCGCATCGGCCCGTCCGGATCCGTGGCCCAGCGATTGAAACCCGCATTCAATGCGTACAATTCGTCCATTTCCACGCCCGCAAGTTCCGCTGCCAGCGCGAGATCGATCTGTGCTGACAGTTCGACGACGGTGAAATAAGGCTGGTTGGCCACGGCCGGAAGGTCCACACCGAAACGCGCGGGATCGCCGACGAGCTGTTGCAACGCAAGTAGCTTCGGCACGTAGGCCTCGGTTTCGACCGGCAACCTGAGGTTCCAGAAATCCGTCGGTTTTCCGGCCTCGCGGTTGCGCCTCTGCGCACGCATGACATTGCCTTCGCCGGAGTTGTATGCGGCTACTGCAAGCAGCCAGTCACCATCGAAGTCGGCATGGAGTTTTTCCAGATAATCCAGCGCCGCCCGGGTGCTGGCCACCGGATCGCGACGCCCGTCATACCACCAGTTCTGTTTCAGACCAAAGCGTTTTCCGGTACCCGGTATGATTTGCCAAAGACCCGCGGCACGGCCATGAGAGTATGCGAAGGGGTCAAATGCACTCTCTACTATGGGCAGAAGGGCAAGTTCAGTGGGCATGCCGCGCCGTTCGACTTCTTCGACGATCCAGAAAAGATAGCGTTGCGAACGGGTCAGCACCCGCTGCATGTAGTCGGGGTGACGGGCATACCAGTTTCGCTGTATTTCTATTTCCCGGCGTTCGACGTGCGGCAACCCAAAGCCGTCTCGAATCCTGTCAATGACGTCTGTTTGCGCCGGTGCCGGTTCGACGCCGGACGTGGACGGGGCGGCAGCGGGCAATGCCAACCGGATCCCGGGGTACGTCAGAACCTGGTGGTTGTGTCTGGAATTCGCCGCCGCGTGGGCTGCGGCACGACCGCAGCCACCGGTGCTTCGCCCCGCGCCACTGTCAGCGGAAGCGCCGCAAGCGCAACGCACAGCCATGTCGCATAGGCCGCAGTTACGCGCCGCAGGATCGCGGCGAGTTTCGCCGCCGGGGTCCGCACTGCGACCAATGCGCGGGCACATGGCCGGGAAATTACGCGTCTCTCTGTCTGGTTTCGGGTCTGTCATCTTCGTCCAACGGTTCAGATTTCGTCGATCAGAAACTGTCTTTCCACTGCCGGATAGTGCCGAATACCTCGACTTCGCCGGCGAGCGGTCGGCCGCATCGTGCCTCTGCCGCGGCACGAATCGCCGGGTGTGTGCAGCGCAGGAAAGGATTGATAGCCCGCTCGGTGGCGATCGTGCTCGGCACCGTGGGAATGCCCCGGGCACGGTCACTTTTTGCTCGCGCGGTGAATGCCGCGAGTTCCTTGTTGCCAGGTTCGACCGCCAGCGCAAAGCGCAGATTGGCCAGCGTGTATTCATGGGCACAATAGACCCGTGTCTCGGCGGGCAGAGCGGAGAGCTTGCGTAGTGACTGTGTCATCTCGGCGGGCGTGCCCTCGAACAGGCGTCCGCACCCGGCGACAAATAGCGTGTCTCCGCAGAAAACGGCGCCGTGACCCACATAGGCAATATGCCCGGATGTGTGGCCCGGTACATCGAGCACCTGGAAATTCAGCCCCAGCGAGTGCAGCTGGCATTGGTCGCCTTCTCCAAGGCGATGCTCAACGACATCTGATACGCTCTGCGCCGGGTCCGTATACCGGCACCGGATGCACGGAGGTAATGGCCGCCACGCCACCCGTGTGATCAGGATGGTGATGCGTGACAAGGACCGCGGCGAGTTGCAGACCGCCCGCCTCGAGAGCGGACAAAACCGGGGCGGCATCGCCGGGATCCACGACCGCGACATGATTCCGGTCGCTGGCACCGTGGATCAGCCAGATGTAATTGTCCTGAAAGGCCGGAATTGCGGTGACTTCAAGCATAGCGGCATATCCTACCGGAGAGCGGGGCGGGCGGGTCAACATAATCTGGTGCTAATTATGGCGTCAGATTGTGCCGGGTTGTGGGATCGTGGTCACATATTTACCCGGCCTGGGCGCTGTGACCCGGACCGATCTGGCGGTATCCTTCCCGGACTATGATCGATTCACACACTGATCTCGAAGCCTGGCTCGATGGCCCGTTGGGGCAAAGGCTGATGGATCTGGAGCTTCGGGTTGTTACCGAGGTGCTGGAGGATGTATTCGGGACGCAGCTGTTGCAGATCGGGCAATGGGGTCCCGCGGACGGGTTTCTGCAGGCTGCACGGACCCGGCGCGGCGCGCTGCTCGATATCCGGCCCGATTCCGCTGACTTGTGCGCGGAGCCCGAGCATCTGGCCGTTGCGAGTCATAGCGTCGACGCGGTTTTACTGCCCCACACGCTCGAGCGTTCGGCCGATCCGCACCAGGTGTTGCGCGAGGCGGATCGGGTTTTGCTTGCGGATGGACGCCTGATCGTGGCGGGTTTCAGTCCGGTCGGACCACTCGGCCTGCGGCGATTGTTCGGGCGTCGGCCATTTCCCCCGGACTGTATCCAGATCGTGCGGCAAAAGCGCCTGTTGGAATGGCTGTCGGTTCTTGGGTACGAGGCTGTTTCGCAACGGCGGTTTTTTTACGCGCTGCCGTTTTTCACCGCGAAATGGACCGGACACAACGACCGGATGGAGCGTCTTGGCAGCCGTTACTGCTCACGTCTCGCGTGCGCGTACGTCCTGCATGCGCGCAAGCGGGTCTTTCGCATCGTACCGGTCGGACCAATCCTGCGCCGCCGGCGTCCGGCCGTGGTCGGTCTCGCGGAACCGTCAACCCGAAACGTGGCATGACCCAGACCCAGCCAATGGCCAGAAAGACTATCGAGGTTTTCACCGACGGTGCCTGTCGCGGTAATCCGGGCCCCGGCGGCTGGGGAGTATTGTTGCGATACAACGGCCGGGAGAAGGAACTCTGGGGCGGTGAGCCCGAGACGACCAATAACCGGATGGAGCTGATGGCGGCGATTCGCGCGCTGGAGGCGCTGAATCAGGAATGCGAGGTCGACCTGTTCACCGATTCGACCTACGTACGCGACGGGATCACGCGGTGGATGCAAAACTGGAAGCGCCGCGGCTGGAAGACCGCTAATCGCAAGCCGGTCAAGAATCAGGACCTGTGGCAGGAGCTCGACGCGGCGGCGGCACGCCACCGCGTACGCTGGCATTGGGTCGAAGGCCACGCAGGGCATGAGGGCAACGAACGCGCTGATACGCTGGCCAACAGGGGTGTCGACGAAATCGGATGAGCAAACTCGATCAGATCATTCGGTCGGGCCGTGATGGCACTGCTCTGCTTTTCCGGCGGCGGCCGTACGATGGCAAGGATCAGGCGGTATTTCTGCGTGACGTTATTGCCCTGGCCAATGCGGAGGTCGAGGGCACGCGGCTGATCGTGGTCGGGGTGGACAAGGTGGAGGGTCGTGACCCGCGTATCTGCCCGGTGCCGCAAGGCGATTTCTCCCGTGACCCGTCGTACCAGGATATCGCGCGCGAATTCATCGAGCCGCCGCTGCGCCTGCGGTACCTGGCGCATGAATTCGATGGCGCGCGCATCGGACTCATCGAGATCTCTGACTGTCATGACCGCCCCTACATGATGAGAGTCGATCACTCCGCGGCTCTGCGCCGGGGTGACGCGTGGATACGCACGGCGTCGGGCAATTTCCGCATGGGCCGGAGCCAGCTCGAGGCGATATTTGCGGCGAAACTTGCCAGGCCGGATCCCGGTTCGAGTCTCGAGCTGGGTTTTCGCGGCGACTATGTTCTCAAGGAGCTGTATGTTCCGGTGCATGACGCCGCCGAACTGCCTTCCGCGGCTCACCGGGCGCGGTTGCGGCAAATGCTCGAAGTGGAAAAACAAGTCGCCGCCAGCAATGGTACGACAAGGATCGTACGGCTTACCCATGCGCGTCTTTTTGGCGCGGAGAGTGAGTATGTCAATGCTGATTGCCAGGCGCTCGAGCGCGAGATCGCGAATGCCACGGAAAAATTCTGGGATGAAGACCAGGAACATATGTTTGTCAGCAACGGGGCCAGCCTGGATTTCGTGATTTTCAATCACGGAGAAGCGCTGATCCGCGAGGCATCCCTGGCCGTCGTGATGCCGAATCTGCCTGAGCTTTTCGTGGCCAGATCGCTCCCGGGTGTCCGCCACGATGATAGGGTCGCGGGAGGAGAATGCGTCGCTGGCGATGCCTACCCGAGCGTGGGCATGCGTGCCGACGGCGCAATCTTCATCAGTGATAACATCGGCGATATAGCGCCCGGCGCGATGCGATCCGCGTTCAGGGTTCCGCCGCGAATTTTTGCCGCCAGCGCGCTCGCCGGTACCAGGATGGCGGTCAGGTATGAGTTGTCGGCCCGCGACCTGGCGGTTGCGAGCCGGGGGCGGCTGAAAGTTATTTTCACTGCGCGCTGACTGGTCAGTGTCTGGATTATTTTGGGGGGATTTTTGTGCGACAGGTTGTGCTGGATACCGAGACGACCGGCCTGGAGCCGGAGCAGGGCCACCGGATTATAGAGATTGGTTGCATCGAGTTGCAGAACCGGCGTCCCAGCGGCCGCAGCTATCATCAATATATCAATCCACAGCGTGACCTCGACCCCGGTGCCGTTGATATACACGGGCTGACGGCCGATTTTCTCGCCGATAAGCCGACATTTGCAGAAATAGTTGAAGACTTCATCGAGTTTGCCAGCGGCGCAGAACTGGTCATTCACAACGCCCCGTTTGATATTGGTTTTATCAACCACGAATTCAGGATGCTGCAGCCGCAACGTGACGATATCGAATCGATCTGTGCAGTGCTGGACAGCCTGGTTATGGCGCGCAAGCTTCACCCGGGACAGCGCAACAGTCTTGACGCATTGTGCAAGCGTTATGGCGTAGACAATTCGCGGCGCGAACTGCACGGCGCTTTGCTGGATGCCCAGTTGCTGGCGGAAGTCTATCTGATCATGACCGGGGGGCAGGTCAAGCTGTCGCTGGGGCGCAAGCAGAACCGTTCGGGTCAGCGCCGCGATGGGGCGAGGCCCGTCGATCGTAGCGCCGGCCTGGAACTCACCGTGCTGCATGCGAGCGAGTCGGAAATGCGTGCGCACGACGCCTGTCTCGATGCGATTGACAAGGCTGCCGGTGGTGAGTGTGCATGGAGGCGGCTGGACAAGGTGGCCGCGGGGAGTAGTGACTAGACGGCTACAGAGAAGATTCGCGGCCGCATTATCGTGGCGTGACACGTAGTAGCTGTGTGATCGCAGGTCCGGGTCCGGACCGTGCTGGCCAGGGCGGGAAACATTTTCCGCGGTTGTGAAAACACGTACACTTACGCGCTTTTACGGAAGCAGCGGAAGCTGGCCGGGAGCAAAGCATGACGAGAACGCTGTCGCAGGCACTGACCGAGAATTTCCTCGGTAACTCGCCGACCTGGTACAAGCTGACGATCATCGGTTTCCTGATAGTCAATCCCCTTTTACTGCATACCATCGGCCCGTTTTATCACCGGCTGGGTGCTGGTAGCGGAGTTTATCTTCACGCTCGCGATGGCATTGAAATGTTATCCGCTGCAACCCGGCGGGCTGCTTGCCATCGAAGCCGTTGTCCTCGGCATGGCGAGTCCGCTCGCCGTTTATGAGGAAACCCTGCATAACTTCCCGGTGATCATGCTGCTGATATTCATGGTGGCCGGCATTTATTTTCTCAAGGAACTGCTGCTCTTTACGTTTACCAAAATACTGCTGGGAGTGCGGTCGAAAGTTCTTTTGTCGCTGTTGTTTTCTATCGTCGCTGCAGTGCTTTCGGCGTTTCTGGATGCTTTGACTGTCACGGCGGTCGTAATTACGGTCGCAATGGGTTTTTATTCGGTCTATCACAAGGTCGCGTCGGGCAAGCATTTTCACCATTCCGATCACGACACAGCCGATGACAACCAGGTCGAGCAGTTGTTTCGCGAGGATCTCGAGCATTTCCGGGCGTTTCTGCGCAGTCTGATGATGCATGCCGCAGTGGGTACTGCATTGGGTGGCGTCACTACGCTGGTCGGCGAACCGCAGAACCTGCTGATCGCACAGGTCGCCGACTGGGAGTTTGTCGAGTTCTTCAAGCGCATGGCGCCGGTGTCGATGCCGGTACTCGTTGCCGGGCTCATGACCTGCGCCGCGCTGGAAATTACTCGCACTTTCGGGTTCGGCGCGCGGCTGCCGGACAAGGTGCGCAACGTGCTGATGGACTATGACAAGGCCGAGGCCGAAAAGCGCACGGTTCGTGATAAGGCGGTTCTGATCGTCCAGGGCATTGTTGCTGTGTGGCTGGTACTTGGCCTCGGATTCCATCTTGCCGAAGTCGGCGTGATCGGCCTGACCGTGATTGTGCTTGCAACCGCGTTCAATGGCATCACCGAAGAACATCGGATTGGCCACGCTTTTGAAGAGGCGCTGCCTTTCACCGCGCTGCTGGTTGTGTTCTTCGCGATTGTCGCGGTGATCCACGAACAGCATCTTTTCACGCCGGTCATTGCCTGGGGTCTCAGTCTCGAAGGTTCGGCCCAGACGCCGGTTTTCTATCTGGCGAACGGTTTACTGTCGATGATAAGCGACAACGTCTTCGTTGCGACCGTGTACATCAGTGAGGTCTATGACGCGCTCGAGGCGGGCACAATCACCCGCGAGCAATTCGATTTGCTCGCTGTCGCCATCAATACCGGAACCAATATCCCAAGCGTCGCGACTCCGAACGGCCAGGCCGCTTTCCTGTTTTTGCTCACGTCGGCGCTGGCCCCGCTGATTCGATTGTCGTACGGGCGGATGGTGATCATGGCACTGCCGTATACGATCACGATGACCATCGTCGGATTGCTTTCTGTGATCTACCTCCTGTAACGGCGAAGTGGTATTCGGCACACTGTGGGGTCGTCACCGCTGGTGTGGCCAGAATCAGGCGCTGGCCGTGTTGATTAATAGTGACGCCGATAGCGTAAGAAACCGTCAAGGAGTGCAACAATGCTGGATTTGAAGGATTCCCGCATCGCGGTAATCGGGCTTGGCTATGTCGGATTACCTCTTGCCGTCGCTTTCGGCCGTAAGTTGCCGACACTGGGATTCGACATCGATCTGAACCGGGTTGCCGAGCTGCAGTCCGGCCAGGACGGCACGCTGGAAGTCAGCCCGGCCGAGCTGGCAGAAGTTACTGATCTGACCTATTCCTCCTCGACGGAAGATCTGGCGGCATGCAACACGTTTATCGTTACCGTGCCGACGCCGATCGATCGCCACAAGAGGCCTGATCTGCGGCCGCTGGAATCTGCCAGTCATACCGTTGGGGAGGCGCTCAGCGCGGGCGACGTGGTTATTTACGAATCCACCGTCTACCCGGGAGCCACCGAGGAGGTCTGTGTGCCGATTCTGGAGCGGATCTCGGGGCTTCGTTTTAATACCGATTTCTTTGTTGGCTACAGTCCCGAGCGAATCAACCCGGGCGACAAGGAGCACCGGCTGGAGACGATAACCAAGGTGGTTTCCGGTTCGACGCCTGCTGCGACGCGGTTCGTCGACGAACTGTATCGCAGCATCGTGGTGGCCGGCACCCATGTCGCCTCGAGCATCCGGGTTGCCGAGGCCGCAAAGGTGATCGAAAACACCCAGCGCGATGTCAATATCGCGTTGATCAATGAACTGGCGATGATTTTCGGACGGCTTGGTATTGACACCCAACAAGTGCTTGAGGCCGCCGGCAGCAAGTGGAATTTTTTGCCCTTCAGGCCCGGCCTTGTGGGAGGTCATTGCATCGGCGTGGATCCCTATTACCTTACACACAAGGCGCAGGAGATCGGCTACCACCCGGAGATGATCCTGGCCGGAAGGCGAATCAACGACAACATGGGTCTCCACGTGGCGTTGCAGGTGGCCAAGCTGATGATGAATCGCGGTATTCTCGTCAGTTCCTCGCGGATCCTCGTGATGGGGCTGACTTTCAAGGAAAATTGTCCGGATATCCGCAATACGCGTGTGATAGACGTAATCCAGGAACTGGGCAATTACAGCGCGACCGTCGATGTCTGGGATCCGTGGGTCAACGCTGACGAGGTCCGCCTGGAGTATGGTATCGATGTGATCGATACCCCGGCCGAGGGCGATTATGACGCAGTGATTCTCGCGGTCTCGCATCGCCAGTTTCAGGAGATGGGCGCAGAGCGAATACGCGCGCTGGGGAAAGCCAATCACGTATTTTACGAGGTTAAATACTTGTTTCCCGCGGATCAGGTCGATGGCCGTTTATGACTCCGGCGCGACCGCGATAATCACGGATGAAATTCAAAGGGCGAGGGTGATGCCATGAAGGTACTGGTCACGGGTGCAGCCGGTTTTATCGGATCTTTCGTTGCGACAAAGCTGCTGGAGCGGGGCGACGAGGTTGTCGGGCTGGACAATCTCAACGATTACTATGACGTCAATCTGAAACGGGCACGCCTCGAAAGACTGCGTGCATATGACAAATTTTCCTTTGAGAAGCTCGATCTCGCCGATCGCAGCGGCATGGAGCAACTATTCCGGCGCGAGGGGTTGCAGCGCGTCGTTCATCTGGCCGCTCAGGCAGGTGTCCGTTATTCAATCGAAAATCCCCACGTCTATGTCGACAGCAACGTAGTCGGGACCTTGCATGTGCTCGAAGGCTGCCGCCATCATGAGATCGAGCACCTGGTCTACGCCTCGACGAGTTCGGTATACGGTGCCAATACCGCGATGCCTTTTTCAGTCCATCAAAATGTCGATCATCCGTTGTCTTTGTACGCGGCGACGAAGAAGGCCAATGAACTGATGGCGCATACCTACTCCACGCTGTATCAGCTACCGACCACCGGGCTCAGATTTTTCACAGTCTACGGTCCGTGGGGAAGGCCGGATATGGCTCTGTTCCTGTTTACCCGGAACATACTGGCCGGCCGGCCGATCGATGTTTTCAACTACGGTAACCACAAGCGTGACTTCACCTACGTCGAAGATATCGCCGAGGGTGTTGTGCACGCGCTCGATAATGTTGCCGCTGTCAATCGCGACTGGTCCAGCGACACGCCGGATCCGGGTACGAGCCAGGCTCCGTACCGGCTCTACAATATCGGCAATCAGCGACCCGTGGACCTGATGAAGTACATCGGTCTCGTCGAAGAGTGTCTTGGCAAAGAGGCGGAAAAAAACATGTTGCCGCTGCAGCCGGGAGATGTGCCGGATACCTGGGCCGACGTGGAAGACCTCGTCCGCGATGTCGGTTACCGTCCGCAAACGCCGGTCGAGGAAGGCGTCGCGAAATTTGTCGAGTGGTATCTGAGTTATTATGGCAAATCCTGAGCCTGCGTGACCCGCGGGTTCCCATCATTTCCGTACGGGCCGCCCTAAGCTGACAACCTTGTGAAAATGCACGGGTATCTGCAGGCTTACAGCAGGATTCTCGTTTTCGTGTTCCTCGCAACGATGGCAAACGCCCGGGCCGAACCATGGCTTGAGCCGGGTGATGTCCGTTTGCGCAGCGATATTCAGCTGCTGTCCGACGCGGGAGTCATTGATGTGCCGGTGACGACCTGGCCGCTCGTTTGGGCGGATATTGCACAGGGTATCAACAGCACTTCGGGTAATCGCGAACTCGATGCCGCGGAGGCCGCTGCGCTGGTTCGTGTGAGGTCGCGGCTGCAACGGGAAAAACTCAGTGACGAACTCGCGTTTCGCGCAGATGCGTCAGTGGCGCAGGATCCGCGACAACTGCGCACATTCGAGAACAGCGCTCGCGAGAAAAAACAATTGCAGAGCAGCATGGCGTGGATGGGTAAGCGCTTCGCGGTCAAGCTGCAGGGGCAAATTGTAGAAGACGACGATGGCAATACCGATGCGCGCAACGACGGCACTTATGCCGGGGCGGTTATCGGCAACACGATGCTGTCGGCAGGCTGGATGGATCGCTGGTGGGGGCCGGGCTGGGAGGGCAGCCTTGCGTATTCCAATAATGCCCGGCCAGTCCCGACTATTGCGCTCGAGCGACGCCTGTCGACGCCGTTCAAGTCGAAATGGTTGAGTTGGATCGGGCCGTGGCGGGCGATAGTCAGTTACGGCAAGCTGGAGCATGACCGCGGTGTGGCGGATGCGAACTTGCTCGGGTTTCGGTTTGTCACCCGGCCTTTCAGCGATTTTGAATTTGCCGTGACGCGAACCGCCCAGTGGTGCGGGGATGGCCGCCCCTGCGACGCCGATTCTCTGTGGCAGTTGATCAAGGGCAAGTCCAACCTTGGCGACGAAGGAGTGAGCCGCAATGATGAGCCAGGGAATCAGCTCGCGGGTTTCGATCTGCGCTGGAATTCGCCGCTATATGATGCCCCTTATGCGTTCTACATGCAGGGCTATGCCGAGGACGAACTGGACTCGCGTCCGTCCGAGTGGATGATCCTCTACGGGCTCGAGGGTTGGGGTGATTTGCAGTGGGCCGATTACGCTTACCGCTGGCACTTCGAGGCGACCAATACGGCGGTAGCGACACGCATGAAAAATGCGTCGAGATGGGTCGCGCAGCGATACAACATTGCCTACAACAACAGCTTTTACCCGACTGGATACCGATTCCGTGGCAAGGCCATCGGCCATGCGATGGACGGCGACGGCAAGATGTTTTCGCTGGGCCTGTTGCTGGTCGAACCCGACGGCGACAGCTGGGATATTTTGTTGCGCGCCGTCGAGATCAACCGCAACGGCAATCCCGAGCCCGCGCATTCGATTTCCCCGACGCCGCAGGATATCTGGAACGCCGAGATTTCGCGCACCGCTGATACGCGATTTGGGCAATTCCGCATCAGGGCCGGTTATCAGTGGCTTGACGACGATGCCAGCGGCGACAGCGACACCGATTTCGACGTCGAATTGCAGTGGCAGTTCGCCTTTGGTTTCAGGTGAGCATGTTGCTTGTCATGCATCCGGTCTTTATGATGCGCGGATTGTGGGGTTTGTCGCCATCCGGATTGGATGGATTTAGTAATCTCGTGCCTGTGCCCGGACATTCGTGATGCCGAAATTTTCTAGGCCAGCGCTTCTGCTGTGTCTGCTTCTCCTAATGCAATCTGCCTCGGCAGCCGATCCATGGGCCGCGCCGGGCGACATGGCCTTGCGCCATGATTTGCAGGTTCTCGCCGATGCCGGGGTGCTGGCGTCGCCAGTGATGACATGGCCGATCCCGTGGTCGACCATTCAAAATGACCTTGCCGCCTATAGAGCCCCCGACCAGCCGCTGCAGGCTTATGTCGCCAATGCGCTCGAGCGTGTTCGCCGGCGCCTCTCAGCCGCCAAGGGTGCGGATGGTATCGAGGTTGAGACAGAACTCGCGTCGAACTCCAGTCAGAGCTGGTTTCGCACATTCGAAAGCAAACCGCGTGAGGAATTCGAGGCCGGGGTCGGCGCCAGCTGGATTGGCAAGCGATTTGCGGGGCGATTGCAGGTGACCTACGCCCCCGACGCCGAAGATGACGAGGATTTGCGCTGGGATGGCTCCTATCTGGCGGTCGTACTGGGTAATCACATTCTCTCTGGCGGTCGGATCGAGCGCTGGTGGGGTCCGGGTTGGGAAGGCAGCCTGATCTATGGCACCAATCAGCGGCCAATTCCGACGATCGCACTCGAACGCCGCCAGGCGCTCGCGTTTAAGTCGAAATGGTTGAGCTGGATTGGCCCATGGACCTACTCGTTGACCTACGGCGAGCTGGAACATGGTCGTACTGTGCCCAATGCCAATATTCTCGGATTCCGGGTCGCATTTCGCCCGATCAACGATCTCGAGATTGCGCTGACCCGCACTGCGCAGTGGTGCGGAAACGATCGACCGTGCGATCTCGATAGCCTGTGGGATCTGATCAAGGGCGACGACAATGCTGGCAGCGAAGGCATCGACGACGACAATGAGCCCGGAAACCAGCTTGCGGCGATAGATTTGCGATGGAATTCTCCTTTCAGCGATCTGCCCTATGCGTTGTATACGCAGTGGACGGCGGAGGACGAGTCGAGCGGCACACCGTCGCGCTGGATTGCCCAGGTCGGCGCCGAAATGTGGGGGAGTACCAGACTGAAGTGGATTGGCGGCGACTATCGATTTCATATCGAATATTCCGATACTGCTACTTCCTTCTATAAAGACACCATCAAGTTCGATACCGCTTACGAGCACGGGATTTATCGGGACGGCTATCGTTATCGCGATCGATCGATCGGTCATGCGATGGATAACGACGGTCAGATGCTGACCTTTGGCGGGCTGCTCGTCGATGCCGGCGGCGGCAGCTGGAATGCGCTGCTGCGATGGATACGGGTGAATCGCGGCGGGAATATTCCCAATCGCAACCAGGTCTCGCAACAAGAACTCGATGTGCGCAATTTCGAAGTCTCGCGCAAACAGCAGCTCCGACTTTTCGGCCGCGATCTCGGTTCCATAGCCGTCGGCGCCGGGTACTACTATCTGGACAACAAGACCTCCGGCGGTGACGATGACAGCTGGAAAGGCTTTCTGCAATGGAGTTTTGATTTATGAGAAGCGGTGCCCGTCGGTTGGGCTGGGGACTTCGCTGGATGTCGCTTGCGGTCGCGCTGCTGATCGGTCTGATGCTTGACGCAATGGCGGTGGCAAACGCGCAGTCCACCGAGCCACCTGCCGGCGTCAACCTGACTGCGGAACAGCGCAGACTCCTGGAGCAATTGCCGCCGTCGCAGCGTGATGCGCTGGTGCGAGCGATCCAGAAGGCGGCATCCGAAAAGACCGGCGAGCAGGAGCCAGAGTTTCCGGATCTCGTCGAATTTCCTGACCGCGAGGAAGATGAGCTTGGTCTCCAGGACGAGATACCGCTGGAGAAAGTCATCGAGGGCGGGGAAACGCTCGTTGTCGAACTGATTTTCAAACTGGAGTTGCAGCCAGAAGAGATCGAAGCGGCGCTTGAGGATCCTGATCTGCGCGCTGTTATCGGCAGTCAGTACTACCAGCTCGACAAGGATGGCCTGCTCGAATTGCCCGGGCTCGCTCGGGTCCCGCTGGCAGGTCTGACCGAAGAGGAGATTGCGACGCGTCTTGGCGCAGAGCCGGATCTCCAATTATTCAATGTGACCGCAACGATACTTTCGGTGTTGCCGTCGGGCAAGGACGCTCTGGTCAGATTCGGTTACGACATTTTTGAAGGCATACCGACTACCTTTGCTCCGGCGACGGATGTGCCGGTGCCGACCGATTATGTTCTTGGGCCCGGCGACTCGGTCGAGTTGCAGTTTTACGGCGCGCAGAACGAATCCCACTCGCTTTCCATAGGCAGGGACGGCAAGTTGCATGTGCCGAACCTGGGGCCAGTCAATGCTGCCGGGCTCGATTTCGGTGAGTTTCGCGAAGAATTGCGGGGCCGGGTTGCCGCGCAGATGATCGGCACCCAGGTCAGCATCACCATGGGAGAACTGCGCTCGATTCGGGTCTTCGTCGTGGGCGATGTCAGGTATCCGGGCTCGTACACGCTGAGCAGCCTGTCTTCGATGACGCATGCGCTGTTTCTGAGCGGTGGTGTTTCCGAGGTGGGTTCGTTGCGGAAGATCCAGCTGAAGCGCAATGGCAAAGTCGTCAGTACTCTCGATCTGTACGATTTGCTGCTGCGTGGAGATACCAGCGGGGATCGCCAGTTGCTGCCCGGCGATGTCGTATTCGTTCCGCCACTCGGTGCAACCGCGGGAGCAAACGGCTCGGTAAAACGGCCAGCGATCTACGAGCTTGCCGGCGAGAAGACCGTCGCCCAGCTGGTCGCACTGGCCGGCGGGTTGACACCTCAGGCAACCCCCAGCAGGGCCCGGCTGGAACGTATCGGTGAGAATAGCGTCAGGACTATTGTGGACGTCAATCTTAGCCGCCAATCGGGTCGCAACCTGCTTCTGAAAGACGGCGATCTGCTGGATGTGCCATCGGTGGTTCCGGACTTCCTGGATGCGGTGACACTAACGGGTCATGTGCATCGCGGCGGCGGGTTCCAGTGGCGACAGGGCATGCGTCTGGCCGATCTTATCGATTCGGTCTCGCTGCTGCGCGAGAATTCCGACCTGGGTTACGTAATGGTCCGTCGCGAAGTGGCGCCAGACCGCCGGATCGAGGTCTTGTCGGCCAATCTTCTCGAGGCCTGGGCCAACCCGGCCGGACCCGAGAACATCCAGCTGGAACCGCGCGATACGGTCTTTGTATTCGACCTCGAAACCGGTCGCCGCCGGATCATCGAACCGCTGCTCGAAGCGTTGCGGTTGCAGAGCAAGCGCGGATTCACACAGCGTGAAGTCACTGTCGAGGGAAGCGTGCGTGCCCCGGGGCGCTATCCGCTCGAGCCGGGTATGCGGGTCAGCGACCTGTTACGCGCCGGTGGCAGCCTGTCCGAGGATGCCTACCCGTTGAGTGCCGAGCTCAGCCGTTATCGAATCGTGAACGACTCGTTCCGGGAAACTGAGCTGATTCAGGTCGATCTCGCGCGGATACTGGCCGGCGACGAAACCGCAGATCTGCTGCTCGGCCCCTATGATTATCTGAACATCAAGGAGCTACCGCTTTGGGGCGAGCAGTATGAGGTGGAGTTGCTCGGCGAGGTGAAATTCCCGGGGAAATATCCGATCCGTCGCGGTGAGTCGCTTGGTTCGGTTCTTGATCGTGCCGGCGGCCTTACCGAGTTCGCTTTTCCCGAGGGTGCCGTTTTTCTGCGCGAGGAGCTGAGGGAACGCGAGCGAGAGCAGTTCGCAGACACTGTCCCGGCGCCTGGAGAGCGATCTGATTTCCCTGTCACTGCAAACGACGCTGGATTCTTCCGGCGCCGAGACCCTGCAAATCGGACAGTCGTTGCTCGCTCAGATGCGTTCGATCGAACCGGTCGGCCGGCTGGTCATTGACCTCGAAAGCTTCAGTGCAGAGGAGCGCGCTGCGGTGGGAGAAAGCCTGATACTGAAGGACGGTGACCGATTGCTGGTACCGCGGCGGCCGCAGGAAGTCACCGTCATCGGTGAGGTGCAGTACGCGACATCCCACATCTACCGCGAGGATTTGTCCCGCAACGACTTTATTGCGCAAAGTGGTGGCCTGACCAACAAGGCCGACAAGAAGCGCATCTACGTCGTTCGTGCAAGCGGTGCTGTCAGTGTGGAATCGGGATCGTTGTGGTTCGGACGGCGCGGTTCGGACAATATCCGCCCGGGTGACACGATTGTGGTGCCGCTGGACACGGACAGGGTGCGGCCTCTGACATTGTGGACCAGCGTTACTCAGATTCTCTACAACGTGGCGATCTCGGTGGCTGCGGTCAATTCGTTCTGACGAGGAACTGGCGCTTCGCGGCGTGCGGGGAATCCGGTATAGCGAGGACAGAATACTGGTCGCCGCGTGTCGATGACGATAATGCCGGGTACACCCGAGGTTGTTCGTCTGGCGCCGCATGTTGTTGCGCGGATAACACTGTGCAATCGCCCGGCGCGGCGGGCGGGATGTCAGTCATTGCCACCGGCCGGTTCACGGTTCGTGGCGGCCAACTGGCAAACGCGGTTGCCCTGTGGCGTATCCGCCGGGACGGTTTTGCGGTTTCGCTGATAATCGCGGCGGTGGCGACGCGGCCGGGCGATTTGCCGCCGGTCGCTGGGAGGCGGGTGTGCGAGTGAGATTTTCGGAAGGCAGCTAATGACGCAATCATCGCCATCTGAGTCGATGACCTGGCCGCGGTTCGACCAAGACGAACTCGATGCGGTTCAGGCGGTGCTGCGCTCGGGCCGGGTCAATTACTGGACCGGTCGGGAGGGCCGCTCATTCGAGCGTGAATTCGCCGCCTATTGCGGCGCAGCGCATGGGGTAGCATTAGCCAATGGCACACTGGCGCTGGAGTTGGCTCTGCGTGCGTTAGGGGTCGGAAGCGGTGACGACGTGCTGGTAACCCCGCGCAGTTTTTTCGCTTCTGCTGGCGCAATCATGCTGACCGGCGGCAGACCCGTGTTCGCTGACGTCGATACCGATTCGCAAAACGTAACGGTCGAGACGCTCGGGGCGGCGATCACTGCGGAAACGAAAGCAATAGTGGTTGTCCATCTTGCGGGCTGGCCCTGTGACATGGATGCTATCGGAGCTTTTGCCGCCAGCAACGAACTGGCAATCGTCGAGGACTGTGCCCAGGCTCATGGTGCGTCCTGGCGCGGCCGCAAGGTCGGCTCGTTCGGCGACGCGGCGGCATTTTCATTTTGCCAGGACAAGATCATGACCACCGGCGGTGAGGGCGGCATGCTGCTGACTTCGCGCCGAGGATGTGTGGAAGCGCGCCTGGTCCTACAAGGATCATGGCAAGAACTGGGACAAGGTTCAGCGCGATGACCATCCCCCTGGATTTCGCTGGTTGCACGATACGCCCGGAACGAACTGGCGAATGACGGAGATGCAGGCTGCGATCGGTCGTTGTCAGCTGCGCAAGCTGCCAGCATGGCTGGAGATCCGGCGGCGAAATGCCCGTATTCTTGGCGGCGCGCTGGAAGGGGTGGCCGGACTCCGCGTGCCGAGCCCCCCTGCGGAGGTTTCGCACGCGTACTACAAGTATTACTTTTTCGTTGAACCGCAGACTCTGCGTTCCGGCTGGAACAGAGACCGCATCATGAGCGAGATATCCGCGCATGGCGTCCCCTGTTTTTCCGGCTCCTGCCCCGAAATCTACAGGGAAAAGGTCTTCGAGGGCGCCAGTAGCAGGCCATCCAGCGCGCTCCCGGGAGCCCGCCAACTCGGCCAGACCAGCCTCGTTTTGCTGGTTGACCCGTCCCATGATTCCGCTCAGATCGAGCGCGCCGCGCACACTGTATCGAAGGTCATGGCCCGCGCTGTCCGTTAGCGAATATATCTATAAAACAGTTAATTAAGATACTTTCTTCACGTTTTGGTGTATAAAGAAACGCGATGTTGTCGTATTATGTGACATCGATTTTGCCGTTGCGCGAGCAGAGCTTCGTTCGCTGGCCCGCATCGGCGCCGCGCCATGTTGCGGGTGACGGACTCCGGGGATGCGGCGCAATTCGGCGACACGTTGGATCGCCGCACTGGGTCCGATATCGTAGCGGCCAGGGTATGAGCGAGAGTGCCGGTTTGCTCCGGGCATTGTATGCAGGTCAAGAAAGTACGTTAGGCGGGGAAACAGAGTAGCGGCGCCGCGGGAGTTGCCAATGACTCCCGGCGTGGACCCGGCCTGTCGATTTGCCACGGTTGCGGGCGTAGCGCTTGCCGTTCGCGATTGTGGCCGAGGAGATTCGATTTTGTTGAAAAAAGAAAACGGAGCCGACCGGTTTCTCAGCTCGGCTTTGCAGTTGAGTCGCGGCACAAAACGACTCGTTATGCTCGCCGCCGACATCTTGATGATCCCGTTTGCATTATGGAGCGCAGTCTCTCTGCAAACCGGGCGGCCCGTAAGTCCCGGTTATGATGGGCTCTGGTATTTTCTGACAGCGGCGCTGATTTTCAGCATCCCGGTTTTTGTCAGGCTCGGGCTGTACCGCGCGGTTGTCCGGTTCATGGGGACAAGGGCAGTTATGGCGGTGGTTGCGGGCGTGAGCATTTCGACATTGTTTGTCGCCGGGATCGCACTTGCCGTCAGGTCCGAGCCGATCGGGCTGTCGACCGCAGTTATCTACTGGGCGTTCGCCACGCTCTATGTCGGCGGATCGCGTTTCTTTGCCAGGTATCTGCTGCAGATGAACGATCATCCCAGGGAGAGGGTTGCCATTTATGGCGCCGGTGAGGCCGGAGCGCGTCTCGCCGCGGCGCTGATGGGCGGCAGAGGCTTCACGCCCGCAGTATTCGTCGACGATAGCCGGGTGTTGCAGGGAAGCGTTATCAACGGGATCGAGGTTCGCAGTCCGGTGGAGCTGCCCAGCCTGGTGCAGGACCTGGAAATAACCCGGGTGCTGCTGGCCGTACCATCGGTGTCGCGCCGACGGCGGCAGAAGATTCTGAAACGGCTCGAATCGCTGGCCGTTCGGGTGCAGACGATGCCGGATATCTCCGACCTGATATCCGGTCGTGCGCGGGTCGACGAGATTCAGGAGGTCGATGTGGCCGACCTGCTCGGCCGCGACCCGGTACCGCCCAATGAGCAATTGCTCGATGCCTGTATCCGCGGCAAGAACGTCCTGGTGACCGGCGCCGGCGGCTCTATCGGTGCCGAATTGTGCCGCCAGATTATCGAGTTGTCGCCGCGGCGTCTGGTTCTGTTCGAAATCTCCGAGCTGGCTCTTTACACGGTGCACAAGGAGCTGTGTCTGATCGCCGAGCGCGAGGGGCTGGGTGTCGAGATCGTGGCGCTGATCGGCTCGGTGCATCATCGCAAACGGGTGCGCGAGATTCTCGATTGTTTCGCCATTGACACTGTCTATCACGCGGCTGCCTACAAGCATGTTCCGATCGTCGAGGAGAACATGGTGGAAGGCATCTACAACAATGTTTACGGCACGTGGAATGCGGCGGAGGCTGCGTTGCAGTCCGGCGTCGAGTCCTTCGTCCTGGTGTCGACGGACAAAGCCGTGTCGCCGCCAAACGTCATGGGTGCGACAAAGCGCATGGCGGAGCTGGTGCTGCAGGGTCTGCACGAACGCGGCTCCAATACGCGATTTTGCATGGTGCGATTTGGTAATGTGCTCGCGTCGTCCGGCTCGGTCGTACCGCTGTTCCGTGATCAGATCAAGCGCGGCGGTCCCGTCACCGTGACCCACCCGGAAATTATCCGCTATTTCATGACGATCCCCGAGGCGGCGCAGCTCGTGCTGCAGGCGGGATCGATGGCCAAGGGCGGGGATGTGTTTGTGCTGGATATGGGCAAGCCGGTCAAAATTGCCGATCTTGCGCGGCGGATGATTCATCTCATGGGCCTGTCCGTTCGTGACGACGACAATCCGGATGGTGATGTCGAGGTGCGCTACACGGGTTTGCGGCCAGCGGAGAAACTTTACGAAGAGCTCCTGATAGGGGACAACGTGGCCGGAACCGAACACCCGCGGATCATGCGTGCGGTTGAGGATTCGATGCCATGGCGTGATATCGAGGCGCTTCTTGGTCAACTGCTGACGGCTTGCGAGGGATTCGACTGCGAATCCGCGCGCGGGTTGTTGCGTCAGGCCGTTGCCGGTTACAGGCCGTCAAGTACGATACGCGACCTGGTGCATGACAGAAGCTCGAGCAAAGCCGCGCCCGCCGGGTCCCGGTAAGGTCACGCCGATTGCTGCCAGGAGAGTGTCGGAGTAGCACGCGCCTGCACTCGCCGACCGGTGTTGCCGGGGCATATTAGAATCATTGTGCTCTCATTCCGGTTCTTCCCGGTCAGCAATCTTCTTGCGCGACGATGTGATTGTTGTCATAGAATTGGCGCCGGCTAACGCTACACTGTGCGGATACCATTGCAACCTGGATGCATAAATAACAATGAAAGCAAGTATCTTCGGCTCCGGATACGTAGGACTCGTTACCGGCGCCTGCCTCGCGGAATCGGGCAATCACATCTGCTGTGTCGATATCGACGAGGACAAAATAGCGCGGCTGCAAGCAGGAGAGATCCCCATCTACGAGCCCGGGCTCGAGGAGCTGGTGCACCGAAACCAGAAGGCCGGCAGGCTGCATTTTACGACCGACATCGCCGAGGCTGTCGCTTACGGCCTGTTCCAGTTTATTGCGGTCGGCACGCCGCCCGACGAGGATGGCTCCGCCGATCTGAGCCATGTCCTGGCGGTGGCGAGATCGGTCGGCGAGCACATGGAGGATTACCGGATCATCGTCGACAAATCGACGGTGCCCGTCGGGACCGCGGACCGGGTCAGAGCGGCGATAAAAGAAACCCTGACCCAGCGTGGCTCGGATATCGAGTTCGATGTCGTCTCGAATCCCGAGTTTCTCAAGGAAGGGGCGGCGATCGACGATTTCATGAAACCCGACCGGATCATCGTCGGGACCGACAATCCGCGCACGGCCGAATTGCTCCGCGCTCTTTATGAGCCGTTCAATCGCAATCGCGATCGGGTTATCGCCATGGATGTGCGCTCCGCCGAACTCACGAAGTATGCCGCGAACGCGATGCTGGCAACGAAGATCAGTTTCATGAACGAATTGTCCAACCTGGCCGAGCGTCTGGGGGCGGACATCGAAAAAGTCCGTATCGGAATTGGCTCGGATCCGAGGATCGGCTATCAGTTTATCTACCCGGGGGCCGGATACGGCGGCTCCTGCTTCCCCAAGGACGTCAAGGCGCTGGCACGTTCCGCCGGCGACGTCGGTTATGTCGCTGAACTCCTCGATGCGGTCGAGGCGGTGAACGCGCGGCAGAAACAGCTTTTGCATTCCAAGATCAGTCACCATTTCGGCGCTGACCTCAGCGGCAAGACTATCGCTCTGTGGGGGCTGTCATTCAAACCCAACACCGACGATATGCGCGAAGCGCCGGCGCGGGTACTGATGGAGGCGCTATGGCAGGACGGGGCCAGCGTGCGCGCCTACGATCCGGTCGCGATGGAAGAGGCGCGGCGCATCTACGGTGACAGGGACGACCTCACGCTGTGCGACAGCGCGGAGGCGGCGCTCGACGGGGCTGATGCGCTGGCGGTCGTCACCGAGTGGCATGAGTTCAGAAGCCCGGATTTCGAACGCATTCGGGAGACTTTGTCCGATCCGGTGATTTTCGATGGCCGCAACATCTATGATCCGGAGTTTCTGC
>CAVOVJ010000018.1:0-37829 GCA_963699835.1 uncultured Gammaproteobacteria bacterium
ACGTAGCTCGATGGCAAAACACGTGCGCGCAATGCTCGCATTCCAGCAGGCCGGTGTGCCTGTGTTCGACTACGGCAACAACATTCGCCAGGTGGCATTGGAGGAGGGCGTCGAGGATGCGTTCGCCTTTCCCGGATTTGTTCCCGCCTATGTTCGCCCGCTGTTTTGCAAGGGGATCGGTCCGTTTCGCTGGGTTGCACTGTCGGGCGACCCGGAGGATATCTACAAGACCGATGCGGTAGTGAAGGAACTGATTCCGGACGATGCCCATCTTCACAATTGGTTGGACATGGCACGGCAACGAATTCACTTTCAGGGTTTGCCGGCGCGAATATGCTGGGTCGGTCTCGGCGATCGCCACCGGCTTGGGCTGGCGTTCAACGACATGGTCAGGAGCGGCGAACTGAAAGCGCCGGTCGTGATCGGGCGTGATCACCTCGATTCGGGTTCGGTTGCGAGTCCGAATCGCGAGACCGAAGCAATGGCCGACGGTTCCGATGCGGTCTCGGATTGGCCGCTGCTGAACGCGTTGCTGAACACCGCAAGCGGGGCGACCTGGGTTTCGCTTCACCATGGCGGTGGGGTCGGCATGGGGTTCTCGCAGCATGCCGGGTTCGTCATCGTCTGCGATGGTACCGATGCGGCCGCCCGGCGCATCGACCGGGTTCTGTGGAACGACCCTGCGACGGGCGTGATGCGGCATGCTGATGCCGGATATCCGATAGCCGTCGAGCATGCCCGGAAATGCGGACTCGATCTGCCGATGCTCGGTGATGGATGATGGCCGTACTGTGACAGACTCGACTCACGCTGCGCGGTCCAGTTCCATGCACGGCTCGGCAGGTACCCCGGCGTGACACTCTTTGACTTCCAGGCCGGAGACACCCCGCTTCTGGTCAATGTGCCGCATGCCGGCACCCGCATACCGGACGACATCGCGGCGCGTATGACGCCTGCCGCCAGGGCTCTTCCCGACACCGACTGGTTTGTCGATCGGCTTTATCGGTTTGCCCGTGAAATGGGTGCGAGCATGCAGGTTGCCCGATACTCGCGCTACGTCGTGGACTTGAACCGGCCGCCCGACGATGTGGCGTTGTATCCTGGCCAGCTCAAGGTCGGGCTCTGCCCGGCCAGAACGTTCAGCGGCGAAGATATCTATCTCGCGGGTGCCGCACCGGATGCCGTGGAGCACCAACGGCGGGTTGCGGTGTTCTGGCGCCCGTACCACGAACATCTCGCGGCACAGCTCGAAACACTCCGGGCCCGGCACGGGTTCGTGGTTTTGTGGGACGCCCATTCGATACGGTCCGAGGTGCCACGGCTGTTCGAAGGCCGGTTGCCGGATCTAAATCTCGGGACCAATAACGGCCTGTCCTGCGCGCCCGGTTTGCGCGAACTGGTCACTGTAATCTGCGCGAACTCGGCCACGTTCAGTTCGGTTGTCGATGGCCGCTTCAGGGGAGGTCATATCACCCGCGCCTATGGCCGGCCTGAAGCGGGCTGCCATGCATTGCAAATGGAACTCGCCCAGAGAGCCTACATGGACGAGATACCCGGAGCGGAATTCGATCGAGCAAGCGCGGCAGAACTGCGGTCGCTTCTGGAGTCGTTGCTTACGGCTGTCCTTGCCTGGTGCGCATGCCGCGCTCCCAGGTTCTCAAGGGAGTAGGGAGCTGGTGCAAAAAAAAGAGGCCGGGCTATGCCGTCCGGCCTCGTTCTAAAACTCGCTGGCAGCGTCCGTCGTTACGGCAGCGCGGCAACCCAGGAGTTGTCCTCCAGCCACTTCTTGCGCAACTGAGCGAGCGCACCGGTCTTCTCGAATGCGTCGATGTAGTTGTCAATGATATGGGCGAACTGCGGATCCCTGGCCGACACCGCAATGCCGATTGGCTCGATCGTCATTGGACGGGTTAGCGTCGTGAACCCGGCATCCGGAAAGCGCAGAATCGACAGCATGCAGATCGGCATGTCGGCAACCATCGCATCGACCTTGTTTTCCAGGATCATGCTGACGCCTTCGTCGTAATCCGCAACGGTCGTGAGCTTGGAATCGGGAAGATTACGCTCCACGAACTGCTGACTTGTCGAGCCCTTCAGTGCAGCGAGACGGATGTTGGCATTGTTGATGTCACCGGCTTCCTTGGCCCGTGCGAGGGTGTCCGACTTCGTCAGAATGGACTTGCCCGACAGCATATATGGTCCGAGGAAGGTCGCCTCGCGGGCGCGCTCCTTGGTGATCGCCATGCCCGACATGACCATATCGACATCGCCTTTGTTCAGCGCGCCGAGCAACTCGCCGAACGGACGTTGGACGAATTCGACCTTGACCCCCAGTGCGCCGGCCAGCGCGCGGGCGAGATCGACTTCGAAGCCGATCAGGCTGCCATCACGGCCCTTGGCATTGAACGGAGGCTGGTTGCCCGACATGCCGACGCGAATCGTTTCGCTCTTGATGACGCGGTCCAGCACCGGGTTGTCGGCGGCCGCCGAGATGCCGGCGACGCCCATCAGGCAGACACCGAGCAGCATGGGCAGAATTCTCGCCCTCAGAAACTTCAACATTGCGATCTCCTTGGAATTTTGGGTCGACCCGAAATCTGTTCGATCATCGGGTCGGATGCGCATTTCACCATATGCAGAGTTAATTGCAAGCACGAATAGGTTGCTGGCATCGGCCGCTTGCGCGGCGTGGCGCAATTCGCGGTGGGCCGGACGCGTGTTGCGAAGGGTTATCCAATCAATTGCCTGTAATGCTTATTAAACAATTTATAAAACAATAGTATAAAAGATATATTTAACGTGATTAATAGTTTAATTTGGATAGAGATTCGTCTCCCGCCCGGGCGAAGAGCAGACCAGATATCAGCACCCGCCGGTGGCCGGTTGTCAGGCTCCCCTGAGCAGTATCAGCGCATCGGTCGTCTCGCTGAGCAGATCGAGTGCGTCACCCGACAGGTCGGACAAAGCTCCAGGTTGCACCCGATCGTGGCAACGGTCTGGTGCGCGGGGCGCTGCAATGGACGCATAAAACAGCTTGTAACCGTGGCGATCAGTGTGCCGATTAAGAGCGCGGAGCCAATCAGTACCCAGCGGCGTCCAATGAGAGTGTCCGTAACGGCGACCGGTGTGTCGGCGATGCCCGCAGTGGACATCGCGGTCCTCCGGTAAGGAGCGTCGCCAGGACTGTGAACCGCGGTTGCCGGCGCGCCTCTTGCGGCAAGCCCAGGCGCGGATGCGCTGATCAGCCAGGTCAGGAGCAGGATCACAACAACGCTCGGAAAGAGGCCGGAGTCGCGATCTCGTGAATATGGCGGCCTATTCGTGGCGTTGGCGCAATGGGTAACGTGGGGCGCCGTGCTCTGCGCTTTCGCGAAGTTCGCGATTGGCCACCATACCGGGTGTTCAGGTGTGTCTCGGCACAGGTCGAAACCGCAGCGCCGCAAGGTATCCGGCCCGGCCGCGCGGTTGCGCCGGAACAAATGCAGAGTGTCCCCGGACAGCAGCGCGATCCGGCCGCATCTGCGTATTGAAGTTGGGGAGGTATCCTGCAACCATCATTGCGCGCTGTTTTTGACTCAGAATCGGTGGGGTAGCTGTTGACCGAACTCAAAGACCAGTATCTGACGACCCGTGAGCTTGCCGAGCTTCTGCATATCAAGGAACGGAAAGTCTACGAGCTGGCCGCATCGGGTGAGGTCCCGTGCTCGCGCGCGACCGGGAAACTGTTGTTCCCGCGGCAGGCGGTCGTTGCATGGGTCGCGAGCAAGAGCGGTGGCAGCATTGGTGAGCCGCTTTCCGCCAGGCCGGCGGTTTTTCTGGGGAGCCATGATCCTCTGCTCGAATGGGCATTGCGTGAGTCCGGTTCGGGTCTGGCGATGTACTGGGACGGCAGCATGGACGGGTTGGAGCGGTTTGCGCTGGGCGAGGGTGTCGGTGCCGGCATGCATGTCTATGACGAAGCCGGTGACGATTGGAATGCGCCGCTGGTCGCCGCGCGGTTTCCCGCTTCGCCGGTCGTGCTGGTGGAGTTTGCCTGGCGCGATCGCGGACTGATCGTCGCCGCCGGTGAGGCGGCGCACTATCCCTCGCTGGCGGCGCTGGCTGGCCGCTCGGTTGTGGCGCGGCAAGCTGAAGCCGGTAGCCAGAAGCTGTTGCAGCAGCTTCTGGCAAAGGGCGGGATCGATGCCGGTAGGATATCGTTTGCCGACGTGGCCAGGACCGAGAGCGATGCTGCAGGCATGGTGGCGGAGGGCAGGGCCGACGCCGCGTTCGGATTACGCGGGCCGGCGATGCAGTTCAGCCTTGATTTCGTGCCGATCGTACGCGAACGCTTCGACCTGCTGGTTGACCGCCGCGAATGTTTCGAGCCGCCTCTGCAGCGGCTCTTTGCGTTTTGCCGGTCACCGAAATTTGTCGCGAGAGCCGAGCAAATGAGCGGCTATGACATTCGCAATTTCGCTGCGGTCCACTTCAACGGCTGATGCCGCTTTCGCAAATCGCTATGGGGCGGCTTGCACGCGACTCCTGGCGTTCGGGTAAAACAGCTGCTGGCCGTCAAGCTGATAAGCGGCAATGGCGGCCTGGCCCTCGGTTCCGAGAATCCAGTCGATAAAAGCCTGGCCGTCCGCAGAGTTGGTGTTGGCATGCCTGGCCGGGTTGACAAGAATCACACCGTACTGGTTGAACAGCGGCGGGTCTTTTTCGAACACGATTTTGTGGTCACGTTTGTTGCTGAAACTGATCCACGTGCCACGGTCGGTCAGTGTATAGGCGCCCATGCCGACGGTCATATTTATCGTTGCCCCCATGCCCGAGCCGGACTCGAGGTACCAGTCGCCGCTGCCGGCAATCGGGTCAATACCGGCGGACTGCCACAGTTGCATTTCCTTCTTATGGGTGCCGGAATCGTCGCCACGGGAAACGAATTTGCGGCCGGATTTTGCCATGGCCTGAAGCGCTGCCGCCGCGGTCTTCGCATTCCCGATCGCCGCCGGGTCATCGGCGGGACCGATCAGAATGAAATCGTTGTACATCACATCGAAGCGTTCGACTCCGTGTCCCGCCGTAACGAAGTTCTCTTCGGCCTTGCGCGCATGAACGAGCAACACGTCGCCATCGCCGTTCGCGGCGTTTTTGATCGCCTGGCCCGTGCCGACTGCAACGACATGAACGGTGATCCCGGTGCGTTCTGTGAACAGCGGGAGGATCGCACCGTAAAGGCCAGAGTTGGCCGTGGACGTTGTCGACTGCAGGATGATTGCGCGCTCATCCGCTTGCGCCGGCAGGCTTTGCGCAAAAAAGGCCAGCAACACAGACGCCAGTACTCCGATGCCCCGGGCACGAGGAGGGAGCCGAGTCATAAACAAATCTCCTTGGTGATTACAACAGGAGCTCTCCGCCCAGATACGACCTCGCCGCATCTGATACCGGAGAGCTGAAAAATACGTCGGCACTGCTGTGCTCATGCAACCGGCCGCGGTGAAGAAAAACGACGTCGTCCGCGAGGCGTTGCGCCTGGCCGACGTCATGACTGACGAAAATGACCTTGGTGCCGCCACGCCTCACTCCGAGCACTACCGACTCGATGGCTGCGGTGGATGCCGGATCGAGGTTTGCGGTGGGTTCGTCAAGGAACAGCACCTCCGGCCGCAACACCAGGGCGCGCGCCAGGGCGAGGCGTTGCTGCTCGCCACCGGACAAGGAACGGGCCGCTTGCCTCGCCTGGGCCGAGAGCCCGGACGCCTCGAGAATCTCGTGACAATCCCTCGGCGCGGCATTGCCGCGCAGCCTGAGCGCGAAACGAATGTTGTCGGCGACGCTGCGGCGAAGCAGCACCGGTCTTTGAAAAACCATGGCCTGGCGTTTGCGGATCGAGGGCCCGAGGCCTTTGCCGCCCCACAGGATTTCGCCGCTACTGGGTTGTAGCAGGCCGTGCAGGAGACGCAGCAAAATGCTTTTGCCGGCGCCGTTGGGGCCCATGACGACGGTCAGGGACAACGGCGGGAGGCGCAGAGAGACATCGTCGAGAATCGTTTTACCGCCGGTCCGGTAGCTGAGTGAGCGGGTAACCGCCGGCAAAAGCGAGTCTTCCTTGCGCGTGCCGCTGGCATTGATATCGCGAACGGCCAAGGTCTCAAGCATAGCCATATCTTGTCGTGTCCGAACGCAGGCTCATGACGACCGCATTGATGCCGAGCGCGATCAGGAACAGCACGATTCCGAGCGCCAGCGCAAGATCGAGGTTTCCCTTCGAGGTCTCCAGCGCGATGGCGGTTGTCATGACCCGGGTGAGGTGAATGATGTTGCCGCCGACAATCATTACCGCGCCGACCTCGGCAATGGCGCGCCCGAACCCGGCGAGTGCCACGGTAAGCAGGCTGACCCGTGCATCCCACAGCAATGTCGCCACAGCGGTACGCGCCGACACACACATCGAGCGAAACTGTTCGGCATATTCGCTGTGCAGCGATTCGATCACCTGGCGGGTCAGCGCGGCGACAATAGGAGTAATCAGAATGGTTTGGGCGATGATCATCGCCGTCGGTGTGTACAAAAGTTGCAACCAGCCCATCGGCCCGGCGTTGCTCAAAAGCATGTAGACGACCAGTCCGACCACTACCGGCGGCAGGCCCATCAACGCGTTGAGTAAAACCAGCAATGCACCATGGCCACGGAACCGCGTCATGCCAAGCAGGGCTCCCAGCGGCATGCCGATCAGGCACGAAATCAGCACCGCTGACAGGCTGACACGCAACGACAGAAAGACGATCTCGAGGAGGTTTTTGTCCGCCGATACGATGAGGCCGATCGCAAGGCCGAAAATTTCGCCAAATTCCTGCATCCACGGTACCCGACGGCATAATCCTGCATAATTTGTCGTAAGGGTGCAGAAATTTTGCGGGTATCGCAAGGCGAGGCCGTTTGTAGTCCCGCGAGCGCGTCAGCTATCAGCACTGGCAATGTACTGAAAATGCTGTTTTCGCCTCGATCTGCCGATATACTTCGCGGCCGCGAACCGACTTATGTGAAACCAAAAAGCCCAGGGGCAGGTTTTGTGACCGGCGCCCTAAGGAAGGCATATTCCGGCTCGCGGACAGAAAATTCGAAACTGAATGGAATCAAGGAGAAACGAGCGATGCGAATAAAGAGAATCATGGTCGCCACGATGGCGCTGCTGCTGACCGGCCCGGTGCTGGCGGAGAAAACCGCAGGTGAAATGGTCGATGACGTAGGCTTGGCCGCGCAGGTTAAAACCAATCTGATCGACAGCAAGGTCGTCGATGCCAATGACGTCAATGTCGAGGTCGAGAAAGGCGTGGTGCAGCTGAGCGGGTTCGTCGAGAGCGAAGAACAGCGCCGCGAGGCGGCGAATATTGCCAACGACATCGTCGGCGTAAAAAAGGTCAACAACAAGCTGGTGGTCGGAAGCGGCAAGCGCACGATGGGCCAGACGATGGAAGATCAGTACATCGAGACCAAGGTCAACGCCGCGCTGATGGCCGAAAAAGGTACCGATGCCGGTGATATCGATGTCGAAGTGCGCAACGGCGTGGTGCAGCTGAGCGGGTTTGTCAGCAGCGCCGCCGAGAAAAAGCGTGCGACGGAAATCGCCGCCGGCATCAAAGGCGTTACAAAGGTCGATAACGCGCTGGATCTTAAGAACTGATTGAACCTGTGCGGGCCCGCGGGGTGGCCGGGTTCCGGCGGCCCGCAAAAAGCCGGGCCCGCATAGGTATTTCTGCTGGTTGTGAATGCGAAGCATTCTCAACTAACATTCGCGCCAGCCGCGGCCGATTCTCGAATCAAGAATGTCGCGGAGGGCGCCGTCCGCTAGTCATCGGGTCGGCGATTCGTACCCAGGGCCGCAGCAATGGCGGCCGGAGGATGAGCCAATCAGCGAGATGACGCTGGCGGATCTGAGGCGCGGCGATCGCGCGCGCATCGAGTCGATCGATTCCCGGGATAAAAGCGTTCAGCGACTGATGACGATGGGCCTGGTCGAAGGTGCCGAAGTCGTTTACCTGAATGCGTCGCTGGGTGGCGATCCGCTCGAACTCGATGTCTACGGCATGTCGGTGTCGCTGCGCCGCGAGCAGGCGCGCTGCTTTGGCGTATCGCGAATGGGGGCCAAACCCGATGTCCAGCGTCGCGGCTAGCATTCCCGTCGATGCAATTCCGCGAAGCCGGCGCGCACGGGCGACGTTCGCGCTTGTAGGTAACCCGAACTCCGGCAAGAGTACGCTGTTCAACCGCCTGACCGGCCTGCGGCAGAAGACCGCGAACTATCCGGGGGTTACGGTCGAGAAGCATATCGGTACGGCTTTGCTCGACGGCACGCCGCTCGATCTCATCGATTTGCCCGGCATTTTCAGCCTGACCCCGGATTCCGCGGACGAGCGTATCGCGGTGGAAGTGTTGCTCGGCCGGGTCGCCGGAACGCCGGAGCCGGACGGGATTCTGGCGGTCGTCGATGCCACGCGTCTTTACCAGGGTCTGTACCTGCTGCAACAGCTCGCCGAAATCGGCCGGCCAATGGTCGTGGTGCTGACAATGGCGGATGCGGCCGCACGGCTGGGCACCCGTTTCGACATCGAAAAACTGAGCGCGAAGCTCGGCGAAATTCCGGTCGTGTCGGTTGTCGCGACAACCGGCAAAGGGCTGGTTGATCTCAAGCGGGAATTGGCACTGGCGATGACCGCCGAGCCGCGGCCATTGGCGTCATTCTGGCCACCGTTGCGCGCGGCGGCACAGCAGTTGCTGAGTGGGGCAGACACTGGTTCGGCCGGGCCGGGTCTCCAGGAAGTGGAGCGTAGCCTGGTTGAGGAAGATCCGGTTGCGACCGAGCGGCTGGTTGCGCTGCAAGGGCCGGATATCGTGACGCAGATCGAAAAAGCCCGGGCCGAGTTGTTCCAGGGTGAACCCGGGCTCGCCGTCGAAGCACGGCATCGCTACGGCTGGATTCGCGGGGTCCTCGACGAGGTGCAGAGTGCGGCGCCGCCGATCGCACGCTGGGGATCGTTCGTGGTCGACTGGATGAATCGTCCTTATCCGGCGACAGTGTTGTTCTTTGTTGTAATGGCGTTGGTGTTCCAGGCGGTGTTTGCCTGGGCAACGCCGTTTATGGACCTCATCGATGCCGCGACGACGGGCCTGGGTGAATCGATCCGGCAATTTCTGCCGGACGGCGTGCTTCAGAGCCTGATTGTCGATGGCGTGATCGCCGGGGTCGGCAGCGTTATCATTTTTCTGCCGCAGATCCTCATTCTGTTTCTGTTCATTATCCTGCTGGAGGATACCGGTTACCTGGCGCGGGCGGCGTTTCTTGTCGACCGTGCAATGCGGCCGGTTGGTTTGTCCGGTCAGTCGGTCATACCGTTACTGTCGAGCTTTGCCTGTGCGGTCCCCGGCATCATGGCGACGCGGGCAATTCCGGATCGGCGCGACCGCATCGCCACGATTCTGGCCGCTCCGTTTTTGACCTGCTCGGCGCGGCTCCCGGTCTATGCCTTGTTGATTGCGGCTTTCGTACCGAGCCAGACGATTGGCGTCGTCAACCTCCAGGGAATCGTGCTGTTTGGTCTTTACATGCTGGGTATTGCCGGTGGCATCGGTACGGCACTGGTGCTGCGGCGTTCTGCGTTGCGCGGTCCGAAACCGAACTTTGTGCTCGCGTTACCGGCTTTTCGCTTGCCGAACCTGCGCACCGTTGCAATCGCTTTGCTCGATCGGGTCAAGGTGTTCCTGCGCCGTGCAGGAACGGTGATTTTTCTGGTCGCGGTCATCGTCTGGGCGCTGGCGTATTTTCCGCGATCGGCTGCAGTCGAAGCAGACGCAGCCGCGGCCCGCGCTGTCGCCGAAGCCAGCTATACCGGTGTCGAATTGACGCAGCAGCTGGCGCGTGTGGATAACGAGGCGGCCGCGGCTCACCTCGAACAAAGCGCACTTGGCAGGGTTGGTAAAGTCGTCGAACCGGTGTTTACCCCGCTTGGCTGGGACTGGAAAATTTCGGCGGCGGTCATAGCGGGCTTCCCGGCGCGTGAGGTCGTCGTTGCGGTCCTGGGTACGATTTATGCGGTAGGCGCCGAGGCCGACGAGTCCAGCCTGGCTGATCGTCTGCGCTCGGCCAGGTTTGCCGATGGCAGCCGGGTTTTTACCTTGCCGATGGTGCTCGGGCTGCTGGTGTTCTATGCGTGGTGCCTGCAGTGTGTGGCAACGCTCGCGGTGATTCGCAGGGAAACCAACAGCTGGCGCTGGCCGGTATTCGCGTGGGCCTATATGACCGTGCTCGGTTATCTCGGCGCGCTGTTGATCTATCAAATTGGATCGAGAATCGCTGCCTGAGGGGCGGCGCCGCGCTACCATTAGCTAGCCGGGCAGGTTGCAGGCGTATTCATTGCGCCGCCGGCGTGCGCTGCTATGCAGCAATTCCGGTTTCGACTAAAGGCATGCAATGAAAGTCACGCTCAAACTCTACGCGTCTCTGACGCAATATCTGCCACCGGGATCCGGCCGTCACGAAGCCGAGCTCGAAGTGGCGGAAGGCACGACGCCGGCCGCGATCATCGACCGCTGCAAACTTCCGCTCGAGTTGACCCACCTGGTATTTATCAATGGCGTATTCGTCGATCGCAACCTGCGCGACGATACCGCTTTGCGGGAGGGTGATCAGCTCGCTATTTTCCCCCCGGTCGCCGGCGGCTGATACTCAAGACCGCTGGGGCGAGGGATGGTCGCCCCCATCATTCCGGGTTAATTGCTGCTGTTTTGCTGCGCCACAGGGGTAACTCGCCAGCTTGAGCGGCAGGTTTGCTCCGGTCCCACGCGCGGGAGTAACATGAGTCGCGAACAAAAATCCAACCAGGCACCGCGTAAGGTTAAGCCGCGCCATCTAGTGTGGACGGGAGGGAACCCGGTCGGTTGCCGCGGCGATAATAAGAGGGTGCACTCATGCTCAGATCTCTCAAGCTCGAGCCGGAAAAGTGCACAGGCTGTCTGCAATGCGAGATGGCCTGTTCTTACGAGCAGGAAGGCGTTTTCAATCCGGCCAAATCACGCATAAAAGTTTTTACCTTCCACCATGAGGGCGTTTTTGCGCCATACACCTGTACTCAGTGCGATGAAGCATGGTGTATGCATGCCTGTCCGGTCGATGCGATTGTGATTAATGCGGCGACCGGTTCGAAGGACGTACTGAACGATGTTTGTGTCGGGTGCAAAGTCTGCACGATCGCCTGTCCGTTCGGCACGGTCAATTACAACCAGGACACCGGCAAGGTCATCAAGTGCGACCTGTGCGGCGGAGACCCGGCTTGTGCCAGGGCCTGCCCGACCGAAGCCATAACTTACGTGGATGCCGATCAGACCGGTCTCGAGCGGATGCGCGCCTACGCCGCGCAAAGCGCTCAGATCAGCCCCGGCAGCTGACCGTCCAAGGAGGAAACATCATGGCCTGGACAGGAAAGATTCTAAGGGTCGATCTGTCGAGCGGGACCTGCGCTGCCGAAGCCTTGAACATGGAATGGGCAACGCAATATCTCGGGCAGCGCGGACTCGCAAGCAAATACCTGAGCGAGGAGATCGATCCTAAAGTCGACGCATTGTCGGCAGACAACAAGTTCATCATGGTAACCGGCCCGCTGACCGGCACCATGGCGTCTACCGGTGGCCGTTATTCGGTCGTGACAAAAAGCCCGCTGACCGGAACGATCGCCTGCTCCAACTCGGGTGGTTTTATCGGCGCGGAGATGAAAAATGCCGGCTGGGACATGATCATCTTCGAGGGCAGGGCAAGCACGCCGGTCTATCTGTATCTGGAAAACGAGAAAGCCGAGTTGTTGCCGGCCGATGATCTTTGGGGTCTGTCGGTGTGGGCGACCGACGAGGCTTTGCACAAAAAACACCAGGATCCACAGTTGCGTATCGCCTGTGTCGGCCGGTCGGCCGAAGCCGGTTGTCTTTACGCCGGGGTGATAAACGATTTGCATCGCGCCGCCGGGCGTTCCGGCGTCGGTACTGTGATGGCATCGAAAAATCTCAAGGCGGTGGCGGTTCGCGGTACCCGCGGAGTCGGCAACATCAAGGATCCGGTGGGCTTCATGCAGGCCACCCAGGCGGCCAAGCAGGTGCTGGCCGACAATGCGGTGACCTCGCAGGGATTGCCCACTTACGGTACTCAGGTATTGATGAATGTGATCAACGAGGTCGGTGCGATGCCGACCCGAAATATGCGTGAGGTCCGCTTCGAGGGAGCCAGTCATATTTCCGGCGAGGCGATGCATGAGCCGCGCAAGAGTGATGGCAAGCCGAACCTGGTGACCAACGCCGCGTGTTTTGCCTGCACGATTGCCTGCGGCCGGATCTCGACCATCGACAAGGGCCATTTCACGGTTAAGAACAAGCCCGAGTACTGGGGTGCGTCGGGTGGCCTCGAATATGAAGCTGCATGGGCGCTGGGTTCCGACACCGGGGTGGATGACCTCGACGCGTTGACCTATGTGAATTTTCTGTGCAACGAAGACGGATTCGATCCGATCTCGTTCGGTGCCACTGTCGCTGCGGCGATGGAGCTTTTTGATATTGGTGCGCTTACCGCAGAGCATACCGGCGGCCTGGAAATGCGTTTCGGCTCGGCCGAGGCGTTGACCCGTGCGGCCGAACTGACGATGACCGGTGAGGGTTTCGGCAAGGAACTCGGGCTCGGTTCGAAACGGCTGTGCGAGAAATACGGGCACCCCGAGTTGTCGATGACGGTCAAGGGCCAGGAATTTCCCGCCTATGACCCGCGCGGTATCCAGGGCATGGGGCTCGCCTATGCGACGTCGAACCGCGGCGCCTGTCATCTTCGCGGCTACACCGTGTCATCCGAGATCATGGGGATCCCGGAGAAAACCGACCCGCTGGTGACTGAAGGCAAAGCCGGCCTGGTAAAAGCTTTCCAGGACGCAACGGCGGCGGTTGATTCAGCGGGGCTTTGTATCTTTACGACATTCGCATGGACACTTGCGGATATTGCGCCGCAGATCGATGCGGCCTGCGAGGGTGGCTGGACGATGGAAAAACTCGCGGAAGTCGGCGAACGCATCTGGAATCTCGAGCGCGATTTCAACCTGGCGGCTGGTCTGACCGGGAAAGACGATACGTTGCCCAAACGTTTGCTGAAGGATGCGGCCAATACCGGGCCCGCCGCAGGCAGGGTTAACGAACTGGACAAGATGCTGCCGGAGTACTACGAGTTGCGCGGATGGAATGCCGAAGGCGTGCCGACCGCATCGACCCGGCAACGGCTTGGTCTCTGACGGTCTCGTCCCCTCAGACCGCAAGGTCTTGCGGATGACGCATCACCAGGAGCCGGGGCGCGATGTTATCCGCCCCGGCATCTGCTTTCGGAGCGATCGACATGGCTCATGTAATCATTGGCGCGGGCCCGGCCGGGGTCATTGCCGCGGAGAATCTGCGCAAGGCGGCGCCGGACGCGGCAATCAAGGTTATCGGCGACGAAGCGGGTGCGCCTTATTCGCGGATGGCAATTCCGTATCTTTTGACCGGCCATATCGACGAGGACGGCACGCTGCTGCGAAAAAGCCTCGATCACTACAGCGAGCACGATATCGACCTCGTCCATGACCGGGTGGAAGCCGTCGACAGCAGCGAGCAGCAAGTTCGTCTTGCCGGCGGCGACACGCTCTCCTATGAATCGTTGTTGATCGCGACCGGCTCGCGACCGGTTCCGCCACCCATTCCCGGCATCGACCTGGCCGGAGTGCATCCGTGCTGGACCCTGGAGGATGCCCGCAACGTTGCGCGGCTGGCAACGAAGGGCAGCAGGGTAGTATTGATGGGCGCGGGGTTTATCGGCTGCATCATTCTCGAGTCACTCGCCCTGCGCGGTGTCGAGCTGACAGTCATCGAGATGGAGCAGCATGTCGTACCGCGCATGTTGAACGAGGTGCCGGCGCGACTGATCGAGGAATGGTGCGCCGGCAAAGGTGTGCGCATACTGACCGCAACCCGGGCGACGGGAATCGAGCAGGCGGGGAGCGGCGCGGCGCTGGCGGTCACTCTCGATAATGGCGAGACGCTGGCTGCCGATCTGGTTATCGCGGCAACCGGAGTTCGGCCGAATATCGCGTTTCTCGATGGCAGCGGCATCAGGACCGACCAGGGGGTACTCGTCGATCGGCAAATGCGCAGCAGCGTCAGCACTGTCTTTGCCGCGGGCGACGTCGCGCAGGGGGTCGATTTCTCGACCGGCGACTACTCCGTGCATGCCATTCAACCGACCGCGGCGGACCACGGCCGCATCGCCGCGCTGAATATGGCTGGGCGTGAGATCGAATTCCAGGGTAGTGTCATCATGAATGTACTGGCCACGCTCGGGCTCGTGTCGAGTTCGTTCGGTCTCTGGGACGGCGCTGAAGGCGGTGACGCAGCGGAACTGGTTGAAGCGAAGCGCTACCGTTATCTGCGCCTGCAGTTCGATGACGATGTGCTGGTTGGCAGCACGAGTCTGGGACTGACCCAGCATGTCGGTGTGCTGCGCGGGTTGATCCAGGGGCGGGTTCGGCTCGGTCGCTGGAAGGATCGCCTGATGGCCGACCCGACCCGAATCATGGAGGCGTATCTTGGTGCGACCCGCGCAATCGGAGCGAATCGCCGAATTCTGTGAGTACCGCCGAGAGCGCAAGCTTCGAACGCGAAATGGGCATCAGTCATCGCGATTTCCTGCGATTGCTCCCCCAGGCTGTTGCGCCGCGGCCTTTTGTCGTCAGCGGCGACACCATCTTCATAGGTGAGTCTCCGCAATCGATCACGCTGCGTTTGTCAGCCGAGGGGCAACGCCGTCTGGGGTTGTTGCGGTTGCCGGTTACGACTGTGGCGTTCGAATTCCACGGCTTTGACGACATCGCGATCGGCAAATTCATGAAACGCTTCGAGCTGGCCTATCGCCGTGGTGGCGGGTAGCCCCGGTTTTACTGCGATTTGCATTTCGCGCCGGGTAAGCGTCATCGCCTTTTGCGCTTATTGTTGCGGCAACTCAAATGCAGGATGCGAGTCCGGGCAGGTTTTTGTGCATTGTTGCGCCGGCTGAATTGCAGCGAACCCGAGAATTCCTTTGCGACAGGTTCGAATTGCTGCTATACCTCTTGAGCCATAAAAAAACAATTCACTCATTGGGGAATTATTGATGAACTTACGCAAAAGTTTTGGCGCTGTTGCGCTGACATTTATTTTTTCGACCGCCTCCGCCGATCTGACGCCGTGGGCGGACTACGAGGAAAGCGAGGCAGTCTGGACGGTAACCACGATCAAGGTCGCTGCGAACATGGGCGATGCTTATCTCGAGGGTCTCAAGAACACCTGGGTCGCAGGCAACGAAGTTTCGTTGAAACTCGGTCAGATCGAAGACTATAAAATTTATCGCAGCGATCTTCCGGAGAGCGGCGATTTCAACCTGATCCTTACCGTGAAGTTCAAAAATACCGCGGAACTCGGGCCGAACCAGGCACGCTATCAGGCCTTCATGAAGGAGTGGGGTGAGAAGCGTGACCAGGAAACGACAGAGTTTGCGCAGAAGAACTATCCGGCAATGCGCGAGATTACCGGCATGTACTACATGCGGGAAATCACGCTGAAGTAAAGCGGCCTTATCCATGTTTTTTGGCTGTTACAAGGGCCTCGCCACGGCGGGGCCTTTTTTTGCCTGCTGGCCGTAGCGGTTCCTATTATGGGAGGAGGCTGAGAGATGCGGGTGGTAGTTGTCGGGGCAGGACTGCTCGGTCTGACAACGGCACTGTTTCTCAAACGCCATGGCGCCGATGTTGTCGTTGTCGACCGGGCCGAGGGACCCGGTGCCGAGACCAGCTTTGCCAACGGCGGGTTGCTGACGCCCAGCATGGCCGACCCGTGGAATGCGCCCGGTATCCTCGGCCAGATGATGCGCTGGATCGGCGATGAATCGGCACCAGTGCTGTTGCGGCCGCAGGCGTTGCCGGCGCTGGGCGCCTGGGGTGTTACGTTCCTGCGCCAGTCGAAACCGGAACGCTTCCGCGAGAATCTGCTGCGCAATGTGCGGCTCGCAAACTACACCTTGTCTGTCATGGCCGGCTTGCGCGATGAATACGATCTCGCCTATGACGGCGCGTGTTCGGGGTCGCTAAAACTGCTGCGCGATGAGGCTTCGCTGGAACAGGCGATCGACATGGCCGAATCGCTGGCATCGCATGGTGTCCGGTTTGAAGCTCTCGATCGAACGCGCACGGTGGCGCATGAACCGGCGCTGGCACCGATCGCGGATGACATCGCAGGCAGCCTGTTTTTTCCGGACGACGAACGCGGCGACGCGCACAAGTTCTGCCGTGCGATAGCGGCGCTGCTTCGAGGCCTCGGCGTCAGCCTGCGCTTCGGCCTTGAGGTCCAGTCGCTGCGTCGCGCTGGCGCTCGCCTGACTGGCGTCGTGACGTCAGAAGGCGTGCTCGAGTCCGATGTTTATGTCGTGGCCGCGGGAAGTTACAGCATGCCGCTGCTACGGCCGCTCGGTCTGCGCCTTCCGGTACGACCGGCCAAGGGTTACTCGATAACGGTGCCGGCAGAGAGCTGGCGCCAGCCGCCGTGCCTGCCGGTCGTTGACGATGCGCTGCACGCGGTGGTTGTGCCACTGGGCGACCGGATACGGGTGGCGGGTACGGCCGAATTCGCCGGTTTCGATCGGCAACTGCGGCCACGCCGTATCGACAACCTGCGCTATCTGCTGCGGCAAACCTATCCGCGGTTCTCAGCATCGCTCGATCCAACACAGATCCAGGCCTGGACAGGGCTGCGCCCGATGTCGGCCGACGGTGTGCCGCTGATCGGGGCGACGTCAATCGGGAATCTTTATCTCAACACCGGCCACGGACACCTCGGCTGGACGCACGCGGCAGGGTCGGCGAAAGGGCTTGCGGACCAGATCATGGGTCAACCGTCTGCGTTTGATATCGGAGAGTATTCGCCGGCACGGTTTGCCCACTTTCGTGTCTGATCGAGTGCGTACGGCGTCTGGTTTGCCGGGCCAGCGGTTTGCTTTGCGATGTCGTCGGCAGGGATGCCGCCGTTCCGTTTGCAGCGCACTGCCGGCACACACGAAGGCAGAACGCCCGGAATTTCCGCGTGGGACGCAGCATGTTGGCTATACTCTGGACGTTGCGGGCCGCATGGCCGCGAACTGCGAGGCCCGGTTTGAAGATATTCCTGTCCTACGCCTCTGACCACCGGCCGACCGCTGAAGATCTTTGCTGTCGTCTACAGGCCCTTGGGCATGAGGTGTTTTTCGACAGGGAGGACCTGCCGGCCGGGCGCAGTTTCGACGATTACATTCGTAACGCGATCGAAGAATCCGATCTCTTCGTTTTTCTGATTTCGCCGGAATCCGTCGAAGACGGACGTTACACCCGCACCGAACTGAAACTCGCGAGCCGAAAGTGGCCAACGCCCGGATGGCATGTGCTGCCGGTCGAACTCGTCGCCACACCCATCGAGGAGGTGCCCGCCTATCTGCGTTCGCTGACCGTGATGCAGGCCGAGGGCAATCTCGTTGCCGAGGTTGTCATAGAGGTCGAGGACCGGGTCCGGGCGCAGGGACAGCCAGCCACGGTGCCGGCCGTCGAGCGCGCGCCCGCGCAACCGAGCGGTGTCAGATACCGCTCGGTGCAATTGCGATTCGATGGGAGCGCGGTAGCGGGGTATTCCCTGTCTGTCCCCGAGTCGCCCGCGGGAGCCGGCGACCCCGGCGCCTGGTCGCTGGATGCGTCCGGCATCGAGAAAGCGCTGTGGGCAAATGCGCGACAGATCGAGGGATCGGCGCGGCGCGCGACAAGCGGCATTGATGTCGAGGCGCTGCTACCGCGCGCCGAGGATGCGCGAGAGGCAGGCAAAGCCCTGTATGCGGCACTGTTTGACTCGGCGCTGGGCGCGCGCCTGGCGGAAAGTCTGCGCACGATCGATCCGCAACGCGGCGAGGGCGTGCGGTTCGTCATCAACACGACCGATGCCCCCGAGCTCGCGCGGTTACCGTGGGAGTTTTTGTATAGCCCCGCCAGGGACGACTTCCTGTTTTCCGATCGGATGAAACCGGTGGTCCGGTGGCTCGACGTTGACGAACCGTTGCCGAGCCTGGCCGCGGAGCCACCGTTGCGGTTGCTGATCGCGGTGGCGGCACCGGGCGACCGTCCCGGTCTGGAGGTCGGTGAGGAGATCGCCCATCTGGACCAGCGCACTCGACGAACTCACCGCCATCGGCGCAGTGCGGATCGTGCGACTGGACCACGCAACGCTCGAGAGTCTCGACAACGCGTTGCTGCAAAACCGGCCCCATGTGTTGCACTTCATCGGTCATGGGGATTTCTCCGGCGACCAGGGCGTGCTGGTGCTCGAGTCGGATGCAGTGCCGGGTACGTCCGATGTGATTGGCGGACGCCAGCTCGCAATGCTGTTGCGGAATCACCTGACCTCGTTGCGGCTGGTTTTCCTGAACAGTTGCATGGGCGCGATGGCGTCGCGCAGCGACCCGTTCGGCGGCGTGGCCCAGAGCCTGATCCGGCGCGGTATTCCGGCAGTCGTGGCGATGCAGTTTCCGATACCGGACAAAGCGGCGGTTGCGTTGTCGCGGCATTTCTATCGCTATCTCGCGGCAGGTCAGCCGGTCGACGCCGCGCTGAACTCGGCGCGGGCATTTCTGTATGCGCGCGGTTACGAGGTGGAGTGGGGCGCGCCGGCGCTGCATATGCGGACACCCGACGGCCGTCTTGTTCGATCTGGCACTCGATTGCCGGGGAATCGGAGGAGATCGGGCCGGCGCCCATTGCGAAGCCCGCGAAGCCGCAACCGCCACCGGCGTGGCGACGGCCCGCTGACGACGAGGCGATGCGATAATGGTCTCGGCCGAGGCAAAAGTGCCCGGCGCGTCACCATCGGCCGAAACCGCCACCGGTTCGGCGACGGCGGCGAAGGGTCCAGGCCGACGCGGCCTGTGGATAGGGATGGCGGTCGCTGTCCTGATTGCAGTGGCGGTCGGCCTCACGCAATTTTTGCGCGGGGCGCGGGACGCAGTCGAGGCACCTGTTATTGTGAGCCCCGTTCCGGACGTTGAGCCCGAAGTCGAGACACCCGTCATCGTGGTCCCGCGTCCGGAGATTGAGCCCGAAGAAGATTTGCAGGTACCTGTTCACGTGATAGATCAGGGCCAATTGCCCTCTCCGGTTCGGCCGGTGGCGCCAGGAGATGACGTCGATGCCGCTATTGTCGGGTTGGAACAAGGCGATGTGCAGCGCGTCGTGCCGGGGCTCTACGAGTTGCTGGCATCGGATTCGATGGCCTTGTCGGCACAGAGCCTGGGCCCGCGCCACGATGCTCTGGCAGGCGCACTGGTTGTGGCCGCCGAGCAGGCGTTTGTAATGGGTGATTACACTACCGGAATGGAGGCGTTTGGACTGTTGAACCAGATGGCTCCATTCGACCCCGAAATGGAAGCGCTGATCTTCGGCCGACTGGCACCATTTCTCGAAACCGGCGCGCCGACTTCCGCGGGTCCGGATGAGGGGTTGGCGGCCAAGCCGGAACAACTGCCAATGATGTACACGGTCAGCCAGGGCGACACGCTGTGGGGCATCGCGCGACGTCTTACCGGCGACCCGGAAAACTGGCCGGAATTGTGGGAGCGCAATAACGCCGCTTATAAAGCCGGCATTGGTGAGACCTATATCGCCGACCCTGGCCTGATCTTCCCCGGTCAGAGAATTTATGCACCGATCAGCGGTGGCGCGGGCGGCTCCGTCATCGAGTACCACGTATCGCGCGGAGAATCGCTGTGGCGGATTGCCGAGCGGATTTACGGCGATCCCCTGCTGTGGAACCAGATTTACGCGGATAACCGCGCGACGATTGCGGATCCGGACCTGATTTATCCGGGGCAGGTTTTGCTGCTGCGGCCGCGCTCCGACCGATAGTCATTGCCACCCGAAACCGGCGCAATCCGGATTGCATCCGCCGGGCGATTCTGACGGCAGGCTTTTCTCTCAGTTATTTCATCGGGTATTTCCGCAGAACGAACGATGGCGGCAGATGCTCGTCTTTCTCCAAACATCGGTTGCGACATTCAAGCCGAGATTGCCGAGGTGAAGCGTCACTGCAAGCTACGGCGGGACCAAGATCTCACATCGTAATGCGCCCGTGCCCGGCAACAGCAAACTGGTAAGCCGTCAGATATCCATGGCCAGCAACACCCAGTTCTGCCCGGCGTTGTGCCAGTTTTCCTTGACCATCGGCCTGGTGGCAATTTCGTTGAATCCATACCGTTCGTACAGTCGGCGCGCGCCGGTGTTGATGTCCGAGACGATCAGGCTGAGTCCAGTTCTGCCGGTGTCGCGGGCTTTGTCCGTGGCGATGTCGAGCAGGGTCTGGCCGTATCCCTTGCCGCGGTGTTCCGGGTAGGTGGCGAGCACGTTTACATACCAGGTGCCGGGGACCAGACCCTCGAGTTGCTGCAGCGGCACGAACATCGAAGGCATGCTGACGTAGTCGACGGGTTCGGGATCGCGTGCCAACGGGTATCCGATCAGGGCGGCGACAACGCGGCCATCCTCTTCGCGGACGGTCGCATTGCGATAGAAGCCTTTTTCCTTGTTACTGGCCCGATAACGACCGACATCCCAGGCAGTTTGACCGGGTTCGGCCATGCCCTCCCACAGGTACTCGGGCATGCCGTCGCCGGCCATGTTTAGCAACTCGGCCAGTGCATGGGCATCTTCGGGTGTCGCGGGTCTGTGCGGAGACTTGAGTTTAGCCATCGGATTCTCCCTTGCATGGGGCAGTGTCGTATCTTTGGGGCAGACGGACCGATCGAAATATTGCTCCCCACTGGCATATGGCTCCGTGTGACGGTGAGTTTACCTCTCGAGCCGAATCAATCTTTCGCTTGCCAGGGTCGGCGTCAGTTGCGGTTTGAGCTGCACGTCTCCTCGGGTCCGGGCGAACCCGTATTCGTGACATGCAGCCGCGGCGGGTACTGGCCGAATTTTCGTATCACCTAGTTCTACGGTGCGGATTTGCCGCTCGCGGCCGACCTCCGGCGGCTATACTTCGCTCGGATGACAAACTGTAGAAACTGCGACACGCCGCTCGAGGCCAGCTTCTGTCCGAACTGTGGTCAGAAAGACCTCGATCTGGAACGGCCGCTCCCCGACTTGCTCGGAGAAGTACTGCGTGAGACCTTCGATGTCGACGGGCGTGCGTTTCGCACCGTTTGGACGCTGTTTCGCAGGCCCGGTGTGCCGACCAGCGAATTCCTGGCTGGAAAGCGCAAACTGTATACACCGCCGTTCCGTTTGTACCTCGTTATCAGCGTGTTGTTTTTTGTCGTCGCCGGCTGGGTGGTGGGGCAGGGGGCGCTGCTCGCGAAGGGCCAGACCCTCGGAGGCGGATGCCGCCGGTCAGGCCCGTTTCGTGGCCGACGATCTTCCCCGGCTGATGTTCGTGCTGCTGCCGGTCTTTGCGCTGTTGTTGAAAGCCGCGTTTCGACAAAGGTTGTATTTCGATCACCTGATTCACTCATTGCACCTGCACAGCGCGGCGTACCTGATGCTGGCATTGTTGTTGCCGCTGGAGCAGGCCGCTGACCAACACTGGCTGCCGTTGACCGTGCAGTTGCTGTTGCTTGCACTGCTGTTGTCGAATTTTGTGATTTCGGTCCGCCGAGTCTATCGGGTGGATCGGCGGGTTGCTGGCATCAGGGCGTTGGTGGTTTTACTGAGCTATATCACGCTCATCGCGATTGCATCGGATCTGGCGAGCCACATCGCGACGCTTCGTGGCGAACCGGTGCCGTTTCACGCTGATTGACCATGACCCGGCACGGTGGTGCCCGCATTTTTTCCGTGAACACCACGCAAGGTATGGCATGGTCAGGTTGGCCTGCCGATACAACGTTTCTTTGCATGGAATCAGTTTGGTATTGCGGCAACTGCGACTTGCGGTGCGGTCAGAGGTGACGCCTCCCGGTGCAACGAGTTATTCGCGGCCTTCGCGCAGCAACAGTTCCATCATTGCCTGTGCGGCGGCCGTGGCGACCGCATCGATCCGCTCGCGCGGCGTATCGTCGCCGACCTCATAGGTGGCAGACGGCGTATCCAGTGCCTGGCCCATCCAGACACTGGAGCCCGGCACTTTGCTCGACACCGGTTGTACCAGGCAGCGGTAGCCGTCGACGCGATCGGCAATCGCGGTAATCCATTCGATCATCAGCCGGTAGTCTTCAGGGCCTTCGCTTTCCTCGAGCACGTAGAAGATGTCTTTCTGGGTTGAGTGAAAGTCGAGGGCAAATACCACGTCGGTGAAATCCGCGGCGAGCAGATCGTCGCGGATTGCGCGCGGCTCGGGCTGGCGGAAATGCTGCCAGTCGCGGTTGGTATCGACGCCATGGATATTGTGGCGCCAGTGTCCCTCGCGAACGCCGTCCGGGTTCATCAACGGGTAGACGACGACCGTAAAGTTGTCGCGGAAACGTTTCGCCAGGTCGCTGTCGTCGCAGAGGGTCTCGATGAACGAAAACAGCGCGAGCACGCCGGTGACCTCGGGCGGATGCTGGCGCCCAAGTATGACCACCGCCGGTCGTCCCGTTGTGCCGAGCACGGCTTTCGGAATTGGCGCGCCCTGCGCGGAAAACCCGCCGCGCGAGAGCCGTGCGCACCCTTGCCGGGCAAGTCCATGCAGCCAGGTGTCCATGGTCTCTCCGGTCACCACTTCCTGTGCCGCAACCCACAGCGGCGCGGTGCCGACATCGAGCGTGAAATCGCGCCTCGCCGGCGGCGTTTACCGTGATGGAGGCGGGGTCGACGTTGCGCCAGGTTTTGCCGTCGCTGCTGATTTTCGGCGGGTAACGATGCTTGCCGCTGGTATAGCGCAGCACGATATCGAGCGGCCGCTCGTCGCTGTCGCGCCACAGTCTGAATCCATACCATGGCGAATCGTTGATCGGGGTGTTCTCGGGCCGGATATCGATCACCAGTGCGCCACCGGGCCCGGGTGCGGCGCCGCTCATCCGCGCTCCCGCGAAACGGTTGCTGACCCAGAGGCCGAGTTCCGGGAGATAAAACTCCTGATGCTGCTGCAGCGTAATTTCGCGGTCTGTCGTATCGACCGTACCTTCTGGCACATGGACCGATGCAATGATCTCGACCCGCGGTGCGGCACAGGCCGACAGCAGCAGACAGGTGAGGATGGCAAGACAACCCGTATGGCCGGGAGCGCGGACGCGCATTGGCGTCGTTCGGTATCTGGGCATGGCAAGACGCTAGTGCCGATAGCGCCTCCGGTCAATCGGGGTTGCTACTGATAGACCGGGGCATAGCCCCGAAGCAGTGACTCCGGCCGCTGTTTCATTGTCCTGGTCCGTTTCATTTGCTACTCAGTTTTCGCTTCACTGTGGCGTGGCTGAATACCGTTGCCGACATTTACTCCGGGCATGTCGATGTTGTTGTATTCGATGCTCTCGAGAGGCGCGATGAGAGTCACTTTCAAGCCGGCGCGCGCTGCAGCATGACTTGCTCGGCACGGAAGGTGTATGGTTTTCCGGCCGGACCCAATGTGCGGCGCATACAAGGGAAGCAAAGTAAAAAAAACGACAGGGAGGAGACAAATGAAACACACGAGCATAGTCGCGGCGCTGGTCGCAGTAGTGCTTGTTATGGCGGGCCTCGGCTTCGCCGCGCCGGTGCGGGCGGAGTTGCCTGTCGTAGACGGTAATCTTTGGGCAGCGTCATCGGTTGCTGAAAAGCGCGCTTATCTTATTGGCGTTGCCAATACGGTGGCGGTGAACCGGGCATTGCAGGCCAAGCGTGGCAAGCTGGATCCGAACGCGCCGAACAACCGGTTCGACAGGGCGCTCGGTGCCGACACCATTGATCGCGCGATCGACAGGATTGACGAGTGGTATGCCGATAATCCGGGACGCAAGGGTGATCCGGTGCTTGGGGTTATCTGGCAACGATTGGTGAAAGGCCGTTGATCACAGGGAGGTGGCCAAAATGAATCGTATGACAAAAATTTTTCTCGGGCTGTTGCTGGCCGGTCTGGTCGGTTGCGCGGCTACCAAAGGTGCCGCGGTTGGTGCGGGCATCGGCGCGTTGGCTGGCGATACCGGCAAGGGTGCCGCAATCGGCGCGAGCGTTGGTTCGGTAGTCGGAATGATCAACTGACCTGCAGGATCGTCGGGCAATTGCGTCTGGCGCAGTTGTTCCGGGGGTGTTAAAGAACTCTCGAGAGCAGCAGCTCTGGTTGGGATCATTCCCGGGTATCAATAGAGAAGGCCGCTTCCTTATGCAGAAAGCGGCCTTTATTTTGTTTCCAGTCTCGAAATCTGAACATTCGTCGCCGTGGTGGGCCACCCTGCGCACCGGCGGCCGCTATCGTTCAGAGAGACTCAATGGCCGTTGCCGTGCATCGCCTGCCAAATCAGTGTCTGGTCGCCTGACCCGCCGCCACAAATTCTCCGTAACCCATGTCCCGGCCGAGAGCGTCGACGACCTCGCCGTCCTCGGACGCAACCTTGCCGTTCACAAGCACCAGCGGCACCAGCCCCGGATTGCGATTGACGAGGCGCTCAAGGCCAAAGTTCTCCATGTCCGCCCATCCCACCGTGTCGAGATCCTGGTCGAAGTGCGCGGGGTCAATGAGCACCAGATCCGCGCGGTCGCCCTCGCGAATTCTGCCCAGCGGCACCCCCAGCCATTCTGCCTGCTCACCGGTCATACGCCAGACCGCCTTTTCGAGAGACATGACCGGTGCGCCGCGGTCGTGGGACTGCTTCACGAGCTTGAGGAAACGCAGCGGCAGGTTATAGAAGGCCATGTTGCGGATATGTGCGCCGGCGTCAGAGAATGTAATCAGGGTATTGTCGTCCTGGACCATACGGTTCAGAACATCCTGCCTGTGGTTGGCGACCGTTGTGTACCAGCGCAGGGACCTGCCGTACTCGACGACGAGGTCCAGGAACAGATCGACCTCGTGGATTCCGCGTTCGGCGGCGACGGTGGCGAAGTCCTTGCCCACGACGCTCGGGTCCGGGCACTCGAGAATTATCGCGTCGCCAAAATCGCGTTGCCAGACCCGTGGGCTCAGCTTCTCACCGTAAAACTTCCTGAAGTCGCGGCGGTACTCTTCATCCTTCAGGAGCTCGTTGCGTTCCACCTGGTCCTTCAAATCCAGCGCCATCTCGCCGGCGCCGAACTCCTCGAAGAACACCACATCGATGCCATCGGCATAAACCGTGAACGGTGTCGGCAGCAACTGCCAGCGAAAATCGCCACGAAACCAGTTGACCATCGTGGAGGCAAGCTGGGCCAACGGGCGTAGCGTGCGGTTACCACGCAGGTCCATCAACGAGATCAAAGTGGTTTTCAGCGGCCGCCGCAGCACGCCCATGGTTTCCCAAAGATATTGCAACACCTGAAACGGCGACGCGGCATTTGGCGCACCCTGGTGCACACGGTTCGCTTTGCGCAGACAGTTTGTTCAGGCGACGTAGCTCGCGCCAACGCGCGTAAGTGCTGGGTAAGCTCTTCGACCATGCCCGGTCACCGTCGATCTTGTCCCATTTGAGACACATCGTTGAGAGGCCGAGGAAGCCAGAATCAATGGCGTCCTGCAGCAGCGCTTCCATTTGCTGCATCTCCTGTTCGCTGGGTGTCACGCTTCGATCCGTGGCTCGGTCGAGTCCCATCACGGCAACGCGCAGATCGCTGTGGCCAAGGAACGAAATCAGGTTGGCGCCTAGAGGCTGACCCGTGACAAACTCGACCCACTCGCCCGGCGTTTTCCAGGTCTTGTTGTCACGCAGGATGGGCAACACGTTTTCACGCGGAACCGTCTCAACCCGGGTGAAGATATCCGACGCATCCTCGTACTCGCTGCAGATCATGCTCAAAGAGCAGGAACCCACGAGTGCGGTCGTGACGCCGTGGCGCACTGACTCGGAGAGGCTGGGAGCCACAATCAGTTCGGCATCGTAATGGGTGTGTGAATCGATGAAGCCGGGCGTGATCCATTTGCCGTCGGCGTCAATTACACGATTTGCTGCCACTGCCGCCGGGTCAATATCGCCAACTTTGGCGATGCGCCCATTGCTGACCGCGACGCTGCAGACGCGACTGGGCCCGCCGGTGCCATCGAAGTAACGCCCGTTGGTTATGAGAAGGTCGTAGCTCATGCACTGCCTCGCTGGATTCATGGGGTTTGAGAACGAGACTCAGTTTAGTAAGCTCCCAGCCGTAAACTTTGCAGATTGCGCCAATTTTGGATAAAAAAGCAGCACTTGAGCCCATCCCGGATACGCTTCCGGGGGAAAATGCCATCCGTGCCGGCGCGCTCGCGGGTTGGGCCGGGTTGGTTGAGGATCTCGGAGGCGACCCGGCAGCTCTCGCACGAAAGCAGCGGCTGCCTCTCGCTTTGTTGAGTGACCCGGATCTGCTGATACCCTATTCGCAGTTCGAGCGCTTTCTCGCCGGGTCCGCCGCCTACCTTGGCTGCACGGATTTCGGCATGCGGCTCGGCTGTGTCCAGGATGTCAGCATGCTGGGGCCGGTGGGACTGTTGATGGCCCGCTGCACAAGCATGCATGAGGCGCTGGTGATCGGTCAGCGTTTCATGAGTCTGCATGCCGTAGACGAATACTGGCGTCTGGTTCTCGGAGACCGGAACGTGGCACTGCGGCGCTACCAGTACCAAAGCTACATTGACGATGATCGCCAGACTCGTGAACTGAGCCTTGCCGCTGCCAAGACCGTGATCCTCGCTTTGGGCGGTGGTCGGGCGCTGCCACAAAGTGCGTCATTTACTCATGCAGCGCAAAGCAGCGCCGACGTCTATCGCCGCCACCTGCATGTACGGCCGAGATTCAATCGTGAATTTGATCAGTTAGTCTACCCACGGTGCCTGCTCGGTTTACCATTGCGCCCGCTTGATGACGCTTCGCGAGACAGCATCGAGCGGCAGCTTCGCGAGCACCTGGCGGCCCAGGGACGCGACCCGATCCGGCGCCTGCGCTGGCTGCTCTTGCAGATTCAGGCGAGCCCCGGTCTTACCATCGACGACGCGGCAGGCATGCTCCATCTCAGTGTGCGAACGCTGCAACGCCGGCTGACCGGGCAGGGACTGGATTTTCGGTCTTTACTGGGCGACTCACGCTGCGCCAGTGCCGCTCGCCTGCTGCGCAACAGCGATGCCAGTGTCACGATGATCGCGGGTGCGGTCGGCTACACCAATGTGTGTGCGTTTAGCCGTGCTTTCAGCCAGCGCCATGGTCGGTCACCGCGTAGTTACCGGCAGGATCAAGGTAGTCGTTAGAGTCAAGCAATGATCGGCTGATTGCCGCCGCCGTTGAAACACCCGAGCACACTGGCGCAGCGTGAAAATCGAAAAGCGTCTTTGCCGCCGGCATGGATGACACTTTGTATGTTCTTGATGCTGGCGCCCTCGTCAACATCGTCGTCGCGGGTAACGGTCGTCATCGCCTGGTTGCCGGGTCGGTGATCAAAGGTGTCGACACCGGGTGTCTCCATGGATCTTCTTCCAAGCACGCGTATTGCCGTTGTCTATACTGTAAAGACGATACCCAGACATCATTTGGATCGATGTTTCGCCGCCAGTACCGGGCACGAACGCATGATCTTTTGCAGGAGTCCGTATTGAGGGAGTCGTTTATCGTGACTGGATTCGGTTTATGCAGGATCGGGCTTTTTCTCCCGCTTGTCACCAGCCTGACGTTTCTGGTCGCCTGCGAAACGACGCGGGGTGTCTTTGCCGGCAATACATGGTGCGAAACGGGGCAACGTACCGGTCATGATGTCGTATACACCGGTGACGGTCCAGCGACCGCGAGGCTGTGTTGGGACCGGGATGTTGCTGAGTGCAGGCTACGGGATGCTATTCGCAGTGCCAATCTCTGCACCGTCGAGCAGACATTGCACCTCGCCGTCGCAGCTACCTATAACGTCGAATACAGTGATCCCCGCTCGACCGGGGACTGGTTATATACCGGGCTGCCAACAGTAGAGGGAACGCTGACAATTTTGGGCAATGGGGCAACGATAGAACGACGATCGCGGGACGGGTTTCGCCTGCTTCATGTGGCGAACACGGGAATTCTCACGCTTCGAAACCTCACATTGTCCAACGGAAATCAATTCGATGCCGGAGGGGCGATCCTCAACGAGGGCCAACTGTCTCTTGACACCGTGTCTTTGACGAATAACCGGGGAGCGATTGGTGGTGCCGTGATGAACGTCGGGACACTGACGGCGCAGGCAGTGCAATTCCGGTTGAATCAGGCTGATGAACAAGGTGGAGCGCTGTATACGGAAGGGTATGCCCGTATTTCAAACAGTCTTGTGGACGGTAATAGGGCCCAACGTGGCGGCGGAATTTATCTAGATGGGGGACAGACTGAGATCTACCGGTCTGCGATTTCCAACAATCGCGCTGAAGAAAGCGGCGGCGCCTTGGAATATAGCGGCGCTCTCACTTCGCGTGTGCCGCTTGTTTCCATTGTCAGTTCGACCATTGCGGCAAACGCTGCAGTATTTGGTGGCGCAGCGTATTTTCAGGGCAGTGGCCTAATCAGGCTGACCGACGTGACGATCGCAGCGAATGCGATTTTGACGCCTTCCTGGACCTCGCCAGACGTTTTGCGCGCCGCAGGAATCAACGCACGATTTACCGGGAGTGGATTGTCGATAAGCGTAGAAAATACAATTGTCAGCAATGCCGGTCCTGGTGCCGACTGTCTGTTTACGCCGAGTGGTGGTTTCAGCCGCGCCACGGGTCTCGACAGCGACTCAACGTGCTCGGGACTCACAACCGGATCGGCCAGTCTCGGCCCCCTTCAGCTAAATGGCGGCGGAACGACTCCGACAATGGTGCCGGCACCATACAGCGACGCTATCGATTCCGGTTCGTCATGTCAGCCGACAGACCAAAATGGTTCGCGCCGGCCGATACGTGCCTGCGACGTGGGTGCGGTTGAGGTACCTTGAATCGGTAGACCCCGGTTCAACAGGCACGGGCGCTGGCGTCGACCAGTCGATCCTCGACTGATTAAGGTGCGTTTTCCGAAAGCGCTAGAGCGCCAATTCCGGTGCCAGGGCTGTCCGGTCAGGGAGACAACAGTCGCATGGTGTCCTTACGGACAAGTACGAATCATGCGGGGTTGCGCTCACGCGATGACAGGTAGTGCAACAGAGACTCTTGCCGCGGATTGACCGTGTTTGTTCATTCGATTCCGCCGCGTTGCAGCGCGACCACCTGCTCCTTGTCGAGTGCTTCGCCGTTAACGCGGATCTCGTCGATGGCGATTCCCGTGGCGGCATTGGATTAGCGTGTCGTTGTACGCGCCGACCCACAGCGCCTGGTCCGGTTCCGTGCTGTTGGTGCCGATGACGCGACTCGCGCTGCGACTTCCCCAATAGATCGTAGTCACGTCGTTGGGATAGTCGTAGACACCAGCGACAAATGCCCAGCCAGCATTCGGCAAAAGCGCGCGCTCCTTGATGAAGGCGTTGGCAGGGCCATTCAATGCCGGGTTGGCTCCTGAGAGGTACTGACAACTTAAGTGGATAGGGTGGATACTTCAGGGATGAACTCGTATGAAAGACACCGCTTTCCGGCTGAGATCATCGGCTATACAGTTTGGCTGTATTTCCGGTTCAATCCAAGCCACCGGGACATCGAAGATCTACTTGCGCAGCGAGGGATCGTCGTGTCCTACGAGACGATTCGGCTCTGGTGTCTCAGGTTCGGTTCCGAATTCGCCAGGCGACTGAAGCGTTAGCATCAACGCTATGGCGATACGTTCTTTATCGATGAAGTCTTCGTCAGGATCAACGGCGAGCAGCATTATTTATGGCGCGCGGTCGATCAGGACGGCGACGCCGTGGACGTGTTTCTTCAAAGCCGCCGAGATGGCGCCGCTGCAAAGCGATTTTTCAAGCGGTTGCTGCGAAGCCATGGCGGTAAACCCGGGCGAATCGTGACAGACAGATAGCGGAGTTACGGCGTCGCACATCGTTAATTGATCCCCGAGGCCAGTCACGATACGACCCAATATGCCAACAATCGGGTAGAGCAATCGCACGAACACACCAGGCTGCGGGAGCGCGGGATGCGGAGATTCAAGTCGGCAAAACAGGCCGGCAAATTCTTGAGTGTCCATGCGGCCGTTTACAACTTGTTCAAGTTGGCTCGTCATTTGATCAAATCCGCACATTACCGCGGGTTCAGGGAAGCTGCGTTGTGCAATTGGTCATCCGCTGCGCCGTGAAACCGGACAGCAAAAATCGGTCGGCCGGAAGCATTAAGTTGTCAGAACCTGCAGGTCGGGTCTAAAGATGAAAAGTTGATCCTGCCTCTAAACAGATTTGATGTTGTCCCGTAAATATTCGATCAGGCGATAAAGAGAAATCCGGGATAATTGACGTTATCCATACAGAAAGACGAAACTACGATTCGGTATGGAACACGATCCTGATAAGAGTCTCCCTATGTCTGATGATGCGAAAGCCAGTGAGTCAATCAAAACCCGGGTGCGAATTGAGCTAAAACACTACTTCTCGATCAGCACTTACCTGTTTATCTGCTTTTTTGTGCTGATGACCTATGAAGCTTCATTTTCTCAGAACCCTCGAGAGCAGCTGTTGGCATCGCTGGGCATGATTCTGGGTAAGGCTCTTGTGATCGGGAAGTTTATCCTGATCGGGGATGCGCTGGGCGTCGGGGCTAAAATGCGCGCGCCAACGCTGGTGCGTCGGGTGGCATGGCGGACACTCGGTATGGCTGTTGTACTCGTTGTGTTGACGCTGCTGGAAGATCTGATTATCGGCTGGGCGCATGGTGCGCGCGGAGGGCAACTCATCAACCAGCTGATGGATAAGAACCGTATGACTTTTGTTGCCCATGTACTGATCATGCTGCTGATCATCATCCCATTGATTGCAGCAACCGAGACCCTGCGTGCGCTTGGCGCGAACGGTTTGCAGCGTTTGAGAGACGGCCTCCAGGACTGATTGGTCTGCTGATCAGTCTCTTCAAGTCGATGCGGAAAGGCTTCTTCGGGAACAGAAACTGCAGCTGCAGCCGTGCGGATCAGTCTGGGCCCGGCCGCGCGGACCCCAAGGCCCGGCGTTAACCTCACGCGTTACCACGGGGGGTCGCGCCCAACAGCTGCCTGCGTGCCCAAGTGACACCGGCCGGGCGCGGCAAGCGGACGGCCGGTGATGCGTCTGCGCCTGGCAGCGAAGCGCATCGCGCGATGACCTGGGCTCGACGTCGCAAACGAGTGTTCCGGATCGACGTAGAAAAGTGCTAGCGCTGTGGTGGTGCAATGAGGATCATTGCCGGCATCGAACAGCCCGAGGTGATCGAGCGGATCCTTCGGCATCTTCAATGCACGGGTCAGCGTGGTCGAGAGCATCACCCGCAGGCGCCGCGAGCGCCGGCTGGCATAAACCTGCCTTCATTGATTGACCCATCTGATTGACGCTGTGGTTGAGTCATTGCTGGCCACGGCGCTCACGCCCTCGTCCCGGGTTTGTTGCTGGGTGCAAAACCGGGTGTTGTTGGCACTTTTGAGAGGCTGATGGAACTGCTACCGTGGCTCCTCGAGCCGTTTGGCGACCGTATCTGCTGTGATTGTGCTTCGGCTTGTCTTGTCTGGGGCACTTGGCATAATTTGGGCAGGTGGTTTATTTTTCCTATTTCTGGTGGATACGGTGGTGTCGATGAGTGTGTGCCGAGGCTGCGGATTTCTATGTTTCGGTTCTGGACTCCCTAAGCCAGCAGATCGCCGTGATCGATGCCCAGGGGCTCATTCAATGGGTCAACCGCTCGTGGAAGACCTTCTCCGAGGAAAACGGCGGCGAGCCCGACAAGTCCTGGCGCGGAATCAACTACCTGAACGTCTGCGGCAGCGCCGGGGAGAGCGGCGAATGGGACGGCGGCGACGCCTTGACCGGCATCAGGCAGGTTATCGAGGGCGAACATCCGACCTTCTACATGGAATACCCCTGCCACTCGCCGACCGAGCAGCGATGGTTCATGATGCGGATTCACCCGCTCGATTGGAACAAGCCAGAGTATTTCGTCGTCACCCACGAAGACATCACCGAACGCAAGCTGGTGGAGATCCGGGTCGAGGAGCTCGCCGTTCTCGACGGCCTGACCGGCATCGCCAACCGCCACCGGTTCGACGACTTCCTCGAAGACGAATGGCGGCGCGCCCGGCGTCTCGGCCAGCCGGTGTCCCTGGCCCTGTGCGACATCGATTTCTTCAAGGCCTACAACGACAATTACGGCCACATGGCCGGTGACAAATGCCTGCGCCGGGTCAGCGATGCATTGAAGCCGTTCTCCCGCCGCCCGGGCGACCTGGTGGCCCGATACGGCGGCGAGGAGTTCGCGCTGATCCTCGGCAACACCGACGAACAGGCCGCCTGCACTTTGGCCGAGGAGCTCCGCGCCGGCGTCCAGGAGCTGAACATCGCCCACGAACATGCCACCCCCGCCGGGTGCGTCACCGTCAGCGTCGGCGTCGCCACTCTGCGCCCGGACACCCAACCGGACCCGTCGCCCCGCGACCTCATCGAAGCCGCCGATCAGGCCCTCTACAAAGCAAAACGAAGCGGGCGCAACCGGGCGTTTTCGTAGGGCGGACAAGTCCCTAATTCACAAGCGCCTGTCGACGCCCGGGGCGCCCGCGACTCGGGCATGAAACCGACGCAGCTACCCCGTTGTCGAAGCCGTCGCATCTTGAGCGGCATGCCGCCGTTGCGGCGGAGGGCAATGCGGTGGAAAGGAAAACCGGTCGTGTTGAGAGGATTTGACTCGGGCATGCTGCCCTCGGTCCTGCGGACCGCCCTTCGGGCGTCCAAAATCGCCTTGCGATTTTGTGAACCTTGGATTCGGTTCCATCGTACCCGACCCGTCAACAAAAAAAGGCCGCTTGCTTTCGGTGAAAGCAGCCCTTTTTCGGCCTTGTTGCATGACTCAAATGTGGGCGAGGGTTTTCGTGGCGCTTATGCGGTTCAGAAGACGCAGTGCCCATGGGGCATGCCGAGCCTGGTCATCGTGCTCAGAATTGAACAAGCGATGCGGACGTCCGTGTCCTGTGCGGGCATAGATCGGCTTCCAAGGGCACGGCCGAATTGATTCTTGACGCGCGACATCGCGGTCTCGACCAGACTGTGAAGTGTGTATCCGGATGCTCTCTGCCAATGGCGTCGGCCGTGGCGAGCAATATGCTTGATGTTGACATTGCGCTGTTCGCTGTCGACGCCGAGGTCGTCGCTGGTCTTCGCATTGCGCCCCGGTGGAATCAGGGCTCGGGTCGGAGGAGGGTCGTGTGACGGGCGCTCTTCAATGGCACGATAGACGGAGGCCCGGTCCTAAGCATCGTCCGCCGTCACCGGGCGGAACCCGCGGGGTATTGGCGTGAGTAGATCAGGGAGCGGCGTCGAGTCGCGCGTACGATGTGTCGTGATTTTCGATGAGAGGATTTCTGCGGTTGTCAGATCAACGGCCAGCAGAGCGACGCACCACGGCCGATTTTCACACAGTGCCAATAACACTGGTTTTTTATCGAATAGGCAATACTCGCTTGACAGATTATCGAGTACCGATAATATAGTAATGTGATTGAGACCTTCGGAAACGCTTTAGCGGAGGATTTGTTCGATGACAGGCGAACGAAGGCCACAAGGGCATTTCCTCCGGAGCTTCGTCGGGCAGGGAGGCGAAAACTGCTTTACTTGCATGATGCTGCCGAGCTAAGAGATTTGAGGGTGCCTCCCGGTAATCGTTTGGAGGGCCTCAAAGGAAACTGGAAGGGATTCCACTCAATCCGGATTAATGATCAATGGAGAGTGGTTTTCCGTTGGGAAGGTGGAAATGCCTTCGATGTACAAATTGTTGATTACCATTGACGGAAGAGGCGTAATGGCAAGACAACCTAAAAATCCGTTCCACCCCGGTGAGATATTGCTTGAGGAGTTTCTAAAGCCGCAGGGTGTTACGCAGGCGGCTTTTGCCGAGAGAATTGGCTGGACGAAAACTCGCTTAAACGAACTCATCAAGGGGAAGCGAGGTATCACTGCGTCAGCGGCATTAGACCTGGCTGACGCCTTGGGTACATCGCCGAAATTGTGGATGAACCTTCAGGCTACTTTCGATCTGGATAAAGCGGCGAAGGCCAGGCGAGTGGCCTGATCGGATACCGTCCATTACGCATCGTCAATACTCAACGCAACCGTCCATGGTGACGGGGTTAAACCCGTCCGGATTCTTGAGCAGGGTATTGATCTCTGGAGTAGTCGGTGTTTCTCGAATCGCCGGCTCGAAGTTTCGCATCGGTTCTGCAAGCTTATATGGACTCAGCGTCGCGAGTTATGTGCCACGGCAATCAAGCGATTGAAGCGATGATCGCCGTGCGGGTTGACGAGCGCGGGATCTGTGGCATCCCATAACTGAAACCGCCGGCCAGCCTGTGAATATTTATCGAGCCACTCCATGGCGCTGGCATTATGGAAGCATTATTTTCCTGCTCGATGCTCTTCGCGAATCCCGGCGCTTTCGATCTTCCCAGTACCAATCGTTCATTTCTACAACGACATAGACGAGCGCGATCAGCGCCTGTCCAAGGCGATGAGCGGGTCGCTCCGGAACGAACATCCGACAGGTTGATTGCCCAAACGCCTGAAAAATACCCCATAAAGCGAGCAAAGACATCGCTGTCTGTTATTGACCTAAGTAGTTTCCAGAATGGACAGGAAACTCGCCACCAAGAGAATGGCAGACAGCAACCGCTACCCCGTTCGCGGAGAGCCGGGCGTAGGGGGCGTTGCGAATCCCTGATTCTTTGTTTAGCCGAGCCGGGTCTTGGTTGCCTGATAATCAAAATAACGGAGGGCTTGCCATGCGCTCGAATGCTCGCATTAAGAGTTTCCTGACTACTGGCTTGGCAATTTGCGGCTCGATCTTGTCCTTCAATGCGTCCGGTGCGATACCTGCGGATTATTACCTCGTAGCAGTCGGTACGTCACCAGGGTCGACCGTTTCCAGTGCTGACGACACGGCTTCGGGTGGGTCTGCGTGCCCTCTAGCTTGCGGGTCGATGGGGATTCGATATTGGATCGAGGCAGCCTGTAGATGCTCGAGGCTTGATTCAGCCTCAAAGTCCAATTCCGGGCACTCGGGATGGGCAATCAGCACGCCGCGACGCTGCAGCAACCGCACAATGGCTACGGGAGTTGCGATAAGCTTTCTAGCAAAGACTCGATCAAGCCGACTTTTTCAATAAAATCAGAATGAAGCGGCTGAAAAAATCACGCTGGAAATGGCCCGGAAAAAGCAGGCCAGTGACGGCTCCTCGAAGTCAATTTCGACTGACGCCCATCAATGCAATTACGCCGCGATCATCCAGGTTCGACGCTGGAACTAAAGAGTGATCGGCAAACGCGTCGATCGAAATATTAGAAGTCTTATTTCAGGAGTACGCCCGATGTCAAAAAAACCCACATACATAGCCGCAGTTGCTGCAGCCACAATCCTACTGCCGCTAATGGCTTTGGCAGTTGATCCGACGGATAGTATTGCCAAGCATCTCCAGAACACGTCCGTGCCAGTGAACGTCAACAATTACGTCATGGTAGAGACTGCCGGACAGTTCGATCGCATCCTCACAATGACCGGCGGTATCAATAGGCTGAAGAGCTTTCGAGGCCCGACACCGCTCGACAAGCAGTCCGTCATACGAATGAACAGGGATACGCTCTACAGTTTCGCGATTGTTGACATCAGCGAGGGCGCAACACTGACCATGCCCGAAACCAATGGGCGGTACAACTCGGCGATGATCGTCAATGAGAATGAATACATCAACAAGGTGTTCTACGAACCCGGCACTCACAAATTGACCAAAGGCGATTTCGATACTGACTATGTGCTTGTTGCGTTCAGAACGCTTGTGGATTCCAGCGACCCGGCGGACATTAAGAAAGCCAACGACCTGCAGGACAAATTCAGCATCGAAGCGGAATCATCGGTTCCTTACTCGCACCCCAATTACGATCAAAAGTCGTACAAGGAATTGCGTGATTTACTGTTGGGGGTGGCTAAGTTCTTGCCGGACTCGGCCGGCGCCTTCGGAAGCAAGGAAAGCACGCAGCAGGTGCCCCATCTCCTGGGGGCGGCATTCGGATGGGGCGGGCTTCCCTCCGCGGATGCGTTCTACCTGAACGTCAATCCGAAACTGCCGGTGGGCAGCTACCACATCGATGTACCAAGGGACGTGCCCGTCAAGGCGTTCTGGTCGGTGAGCGTCTACAACAAGGATGGGTATTTCCAGAAGAATGACAAAGGCGTATACAACATCAACAGCCAATCGGGGAAAGCCAATCCCGACGGGTCGATGACCGTCAATTTTGGCGGTTGTGACGATGCTTCTCGGGTGAATTGCATACCGGTGACAGATGGATGGAATTACGTGGTTCGCATGTATCGTCCGGACAAATCGGTCATTGACGGATCCTGGACCTTTCCCGCCCTGCAAAAGTCCGAGTAGATCTCGGTGAATCGTTCGCCCCGCAGTCGTCACTGTATTCAGTCCGACGCGTGCATCCAGCCCGTGTCAAAACGCAATACAGCATACGGCTCGCGGGGCGATGGGTCGGCGCTTCCCTGACCGATTGCTCCGTCGCCTTGAATTCCTACACGACCTCTACTTGAATGAAAGGGGTACGGCAGATCTTCTCTGATGGCTGCCGGCGAAGCTGCGGGGAAAGCCTTATGAAGAGCAATACTTGAACATCTTTTCGCGGATGGGCAGCATAAACCACCTTTTTTGATAGTCGGCCAGCGAATAGCCGTTCGACGACCCGGTGGGTCAGGTTGCCGGGTTTTCGCTGCATGCCGGCGTCGCGGCCAAAGCCCATCAACGCCACAAGCTGGAACGGCTGTGCCGTTACATCAGGCGCCCGGCGGTCGCGGAACCGCGCCTGTCGCTGGTACGGGTGCATGACCAGATTTTGAGACGAGCGGGCTGGTTCTGCACTTTTTCAGGCAACGCAGTGACCGTCCGGCACTCCGAGCCTTGTCATCGTGTTTAGGATCGAGCAAGCGATGCGGGCCTCAGTGGTCTGTGCCGCATGGTACGACTTCGAAGGCTATCGGTGAACTCGTTCTTGAACCTGGACATGACAGTCTCGACCAAACTTCGCTTATTGTATTTGGTTTCTTTCTGCCATTGACGCCGGCCGACGCGGGCAATGTGTCGAATGTTTCCATCACGTTGGCCGTTGACCACACCGTGGTCTTCGGCAAGCCGTGCATTGCGTCCTGGTGGTATTGAAGGTCTCCCTAAAAACTGGGCCGTTCTGAACTGAATATTCGGCCCGTTGATCCCATCCCGGATATTCTCTGATGAGTTTGAATTCGGACGGCGTACGATTCGAAATGCGACTATTCTTGTAATGTTGCGCCCATCGTCGGCTCTGCGTCCAGGTATGACTTTTCTTTCTTCAGATTAAGTATTTGGAGTGAGAATTTTGCCGTTTTTGTCCCTCGGCAAAACTTCGTTATCGGCGTCTTGTCGAGGCAGCGCATAGTTCGTTTGCGGATGTAATGTGTCCATAGACCTTCGCCCCATCACGATGCTTTGAAGCTTGCGGAGAGCTTCGCGGTGTTGGGGTCTCTCTGAGGGGCCCATCAGGGGAATATGACTCTCACTATACAGGTGGGGTTGTAATAGGTGGGGAAGGTGG